>NZ_MQUS01000001.1:0-839505 GCF_001953885.1 Streptomyces sp. IMTB 2501
ACCAAGGCCGTCCTCACCCTGGAGAGTCACCGCTGAAGAAGCTCCCTGGAGCTGTACCGGCCCGCGCGCCGCGAGCAGCCGTCGGCGGCCCGGCACGTGGTGTGGCAGCCCCTCCGGGAGACGGTCAGGCTGACCGGTGGCGCCGCCCACACGGCCGCCCGGCTCACCGAGGACCTAGATACGGCACTTCGGTCCGCGTCCCGGATACGGCTCTCACCCTTCTGACGATCCGGCCGTGCCCACGGCCCTGTTGTCACACTCCCGCCCCGGCAGGCCGTCCTTCTGAATAAGGGCTTCCGGAAACAACGATCTCCGGTTGAACGTCGGAATGGCCGAATCAATTCGCCGGCTCGCCGATCATTCCGAAACAAGCCAGTTCCCGCCAATGGCTTGATAGTTGCCCCTATCAACCCCTATCTTCCGTCAGGCTGGCCGGAGTTCGCCCAGGTCTCGGTCTTGTTCCCGAATCTCGTGTGGCGTGCATTACGTCGTGAGGGAGTGTCTCCGAGGCATGCTCAGGGAAGGGGAAGCACCGTGGTCAGAATGTGCCCACGTAGTATGCTGAACGAGCCATGAGGCGTAGACGTATTCAGGCGCGCCTTTTCTGAGATCACCACATGGTGGCGCGCGCCCGCACCGGCACTTCACAGGCCCATGGCGCCGGATACAGTCCGTCGAACAGGATTGAATCAGAGTGGAATCAGGGGAACGCACACTCACCGAGCTGTTCGAAGATGTCGTCGCACGCTTCCCGGACCGGGTGGCGGTGACGGCGGAAGACCGGGAACTCACCTATCAGGAACTCGATCACCGGGCGGCAGCGGTCGCCCGGCGGCTGCGGGAGGCGGGCGTGGGGACCGGTTCCCTGGTCGCCCTGCTCGTCCCGCGCACCAGCAGACTGGTGGTCGGTCTGCTCGGCATCCTCAAGTCCGGTGCCGCCTACGTCCCGGTGGACCCCGGCTATCCGCGGGAGCGGATCGCCTGGACCCTCAAGGACAGCGGCGTCACCCACCTCGTCACCACCGACGAACTCTCCGGGCCGCTGGGTGACTTGGGCGTCGATGTCCTGGTCCTCGACGAGTCGGCCACCGCGTCGGAGCCGCCCGCCGATGCCGGCCCGGGCGATCTGGCCTATGTGATCTACACGTCCGGGTCCACCGGTGTGCCCAAGGGCGTCGAGGTGGAACACCGCCATGTGGTCCGGCTGTTCGACGTCACCCGGGGCTGGTACGGCTTCGACGAGCACGACGTCTGGTCGCTGTTCCACTCCGTGGCCTTCGACTTCTCCGTATGGGAGTTCTGGGGCGCGCTGCTGTTCGGCGGGCGTCTCGTGGTCGTGTCGCAGGAGTCGGCCCGGTCCCCGGAGGCCTTCCACGAACTGCTCCGGGAGCAGCGCGTGACGGTCCTCAACCAGACACCGTCGGCGTTCGTCCGGCTGGCCGCCGTGGACGAGACGGCCCGGCATCCGCTGACCGCCCTGCGCGTCGTGGTGTTCGGCGGCGAGCGGCTGGAACCAGCCGCCCTGCGTGGCTGGTTCGACCGCCACGGCGGCGAACGGCCGCGTCTGGTCAACATGTACGGCATCACCGAGGCGACCGTGCATGCCTCGTACCGGCCGGTCACCGCGGACGACATCGGCGCATCGGGGGTCAGCCCGATCGGTGTGCCGCTGCCCGACCTCGGCTTCCATGTGCTGGACGAGCACGGCCGGCCGGTGGCCGACGGTTCCCCCGGCGAGCTGTATCTGTCCGGGGCGGGGCTGGCCCGTGGGTATCTGGGGCGCCCGGAGCTGAACAAGGAGCGGTTCGTCGAAGTCCCCGGCCCGGACGGCACGCTGCTGCGCTGCTACCGCACCGGCGACCGCGTGAGGGCACTGGCCGACGGCGGCTACGGCTATCTCGGCCGCGCCGACGACCAGATGAAGATCCGCGGCTACCGGATCGAGCCCGGCGAGATCGAGGCCGTCCTCGTGCAGCACGCGGAGGTGTCGGCCGCCGTGGCGGTCGCCCATGACTACGGCGCCGGGGACCTGCGCATCGTCGCCCATGTCGCCTCCGGCACCCCCGCGGACGTCCTCGCGCCCCGGCTCGGCGAGCGGGCCGCGGCCGTCCTGCCGCCGCACATGCGCCCTTCGGCGTACGTCGTCCTGCCTGAACTGCCGCTCACGCTCAACGGCAAGGTCGACAAGGCCCGGCTGCCCGAGCCGACCGCCGAGGCCGCGCTCGCCCCGGTCGCCGTCACCCCGGACACAGCCGGCGAACTCACCGGCAGCGAACGGCGGATCGCCCTGATCTGGCAGTCAGTCCTGGAACTGCCCGAGGTCGGCCGGGACACCGACTTCTTCGACCTCGGCGGCACCTCGCTCTCCCTGCTGCGCATGTTCGGCCAGGTCAACGAGGAGTTCGGCACGGACCTGGACATCACGGTGCTGATCGAGGGGGCGACGGTCGAGGCCCTGGCCCGCCATGTCGACGCGGCGCTGTCCGGCACGGCCCCGACGGCCTGAGCTGCGGGCGCACCGGCCTGCCGTACCACTTCCACCACGGAGGGACGCATGAGCACCATGCCCGATTTCACGCTGAGCCCCGAGGACCTCGCCGCTTTCCACCGCAACGGCTTCGCCGGTCCGTTCACGCTGTACGAGCCGGACGAGATCAAGAAGACCTGGGGTCGTACCCGGCTGGAGCTGCTGGATCGCAGCGCGGCTGTCTACAGCGACGACGCGGCGGTGTCCGCGGCGACGAACATCTCCAACTACGACCGTCATCTCGACCACGCCTTCCTGGCCGAGCACATCACCCGGCCGGAGATCGCGCACCGTGTCGCCTCGGTGCTCGGCCCCGATGTGCTGTGCTGGCGCACGGAGTTCTTCCCGAAGCACCCGGGGGACGAGGGAACCGACTGGCACCAGGCGGACACCTTCGCCAACGCGTCGGGCACCCCGCAGATCCAGTGGCCGGGCGGCTCGGACTTCGGCGGGACGATCACGGTGTGGTGCGCGTTCACCGAGGCGAGCGCCGAGATGGGCTGTCTGCAGTTCATCCCGGGCACCCATCGCACGATGTTCTACGACGAGACGAAGCGGATGCACTACGCGCCGGACCGGAACACGAGCGTGCAGAAGGACGGCGTGCGCCGCGGGTTCTTCGGCTACGACTACCGCGAGCTGCAGATCGACCCGGACTGGAAGCCGGACGAGTCCCAGGCCGTCTCGATGGAGATGCGGGCGGGGCAGTTCATCATGTTCTGGTCCACCCTGATGCATGCCTCGCATCCGCACCAGGGCCTCACCCGGGACATGCGGATGGGGTTCGCGGCACGCTATGTGCCCACGTCCGTGGAGATCTACCCCGGCACCGACGAGATCGAGGAGTACGGCGGCCGGGTCAGCCTGGACCGGTACGGCGCGGTCCTGGTCAGCGGCGCCGACAAGTACGGCCACAACCGCATCGCCACCCGCACCACCCGCGACCATCCCTTCGTGACCCAGTCACCGGCGGGGGCCTGATGCCGACGCCGTCCGCGGCGGGCGGCAGGCCCGGCGACGGCTCGCCGGCGGCGCTCGCCCACGCCCTGCTGGACACCGCGTCGATCACCCGCGCCGTACCGGACCGCATGCGGGTGGCGCCCGCCGAACCCCTCCCCGCCGGGACCCTTTCGGCGGCCCAGGAACTGCTCGACCGGGTGACCCTCGCTCTCGGCCTGCCCGAGGTCGAGGTGGTGGGCGAGCCGGACGGGCTGACCGCGGTGGAACTCGCGGTCAGCCGGCGGCTGGCGCTGCGCGCACCGGGCGCCGTCGCCGACGGCGAGCAGGAGCAGGCGGTACGGTCGGCGCTCGCCGCCTTTCCCGGGCCGGCCGTGCTGGTGCCCGCGCGGGACGGTACGCCGCTCCGGTGCTGGGTTGCCGGCCCCGAGAACGCACCGGCTGTCGCCGTCGTCAGCGCCTGCGGCATGCCCGTCGGACTGGTGGCGCGCTGGCTGGGCGCCCTGGCCGCGGAGTACCGGGTCGTGACCTGGGAGAGCCGCGGCCTGTTCGCCGCCGCCGACGGCACGGGTCTCGGCGACCTGGCCGACCACACGCTCGACGCCCAGAGCGAGGACGTGCTGGCCGTCCTCGACGGGTTCGGCATCGCCGAAGCCCATGCGCTGGGGCTGTGCGGGGGAGCGGTCGTCGCGCTCGCGGCGGCCGCCCGCTCGGACCGGATCACCTCCCTGAGCCTGTGGCACGGCGACTACGAACTCGGGGGCGAGGCACCCAAGACGGCTCACCAGCGGGATGTGGAGTCCTTGCTGACCATGGTCTCCCGGGGGCGCGCCCAGGCGGCGGCCATGCACCGGCTGATCAGCCGGCCCAGCACACTGGAGACCCTGCGCCCGGACATCGCCCACTACCTCATCCACCCCTACGCCACCCCCGAACTCCTGCGCCGGTACGGGCTGTTGAACGGGGCCATCATGTCGGCCGACTGCCGTGGGCTGCTCGACACCCCGCAGCCGGCCCTGGTCGTCACCAGCGACCGGGACACCACGGCCCACCCCGCCGGTTCGAAGTTCGTCGCCGCGAGCCTGCCGCGGGCCGAACTGCGCACGATGCCCGACGGCGACCACCTCACCGCCTTCGACGGAGGCGGCGAACTGGTCGCGCTCGCCCGGGAATTCCTGCACTCCGTGACGGTCCCCGAACGGAAGGGCACATGAACGAGATCGCCGACAGCGCCCGGCACAAGCAACTGGCCGAGGTGCTCAGGGAACACCCCGCGGTGGCCGACGCGCTGGTCACCGGCGACACCGGCGGCGACGGGCACGCCCGGATCGTGCCCGACCCCGCCGCGGCCGCCGTGCTGCACCGCTCCGTCGCCCTGGAGGAGGCCGGCCGGCTCGGTGCCGCCCTCGGCTGGCACGAGCCCGCGGGACAGGTACGGGTGGCCGGACTCAACCGCAGCGAGACGGAGTTCCTCCACCGCGAGATCTTCACCGACAACGCCTACTTCCGGCACGGCATCACCCTGCCCGCCGGCGCCGTCGTGCTGGACGTCGGGGCGAACATCGGCATGTTCACGCTCTGCGTGGCCCGGCGCAGTCCGGGCGCCCGGATCATCGCCGTCGAGCCGGTCGCCGAGCTGGCCGACGCGGTCGCCGTCAACGCCGAGCTGCACCAGGTGGACGCCACCGTCCTGCGCACCGCGCTGGGCCGCGCCGAGGGCCTGGCGGAGTTCACCTTCTACCCCCACAACAGCGTCATGTCGGGCCGGTTCGCCGACACCGCCGAGGACCTGGAGGTACTCAAGGGCTATCTGCTGACCGGGGAGAACGCACAGCAGGGCGAGCACCTGGATCGCCTCGCGGCCGACCGGATGACCGCGCAGACCCGCCAGGTACCCGTGACCACGCTCACCGCCGTCGTCCACGAACACGGCCTCGCCCGTATCGACCTGCTGAAGATCGACGTGGAGAAGGCCGAGGCCGAGGTCCTGGACGGCATCGACGACGAGCTGTGGCCGCGCATCGACCGGATCGTGCTGGAGGTCCACGACGTCGACGGACGCCTCGCCGCCGTCCTCGCCGAACTGCGGGGCCGAGGCTTCGACGTCACCCACGAACAGGACGCGCGGCTTGCCCTGACCCCCTGTCACAACATCTACGCCCGGCGCCCACGGGCCGACACCGCGCCCACGACCCCCACCGCACCCGTCGGGGGCCTGACCCAGCGCCGGCTGGAGGAGGAACTGCGCGACCTCGTCGCCCGGCGCCTGCCCTCGGTGCCGGGACCCGGCCACTACACCCTCACCACCGATCTCACCACCCACACCGACGACCACGGGCCCGCCCGGGAGCGGACTGTCCCCGCCTCCCCGCGGATCGCCGTGCTCGCCCGGATCTGGGCGGAGCTGTTCGGCCCGGAGGCGGTACGGCCCGACGCGGACTTCTTCGACCTCGGCGGCGACTCCCTGACCGCCGTACGCCTGATGGCGACCCTGGAGAGCGAACTCGGTGAGGACGCCCTCACCCCGGATCTGATCTTCACCGACAGCACCTTCGGCGCGCTGGCCGCCGCCGTCGAGGCAAGTGGGGATCCCGAAAGGACAGCGCGTACATGAGCTCCATGCACCACCTGCTGCGACGGGCGGCGCCCCCGTCGGCCGTCGCGGCGGGGCTGATCGCCGTCGTGGTGGGCATCACCAGCTCGGCGGCGATCGTCTTCACGGCCGCCCGGGCCGCGGGCGCCACCCAGGCCGAGCTCACCTCCTGGATGCTGGCGCTGGGCGTCGGCATGGGCGTGACCTGCATCGGCCTGTCGCTGCGCTACCGGGTGCCCGTGGTCACGGCGTGGTCGACGCCGGGCGCGGCGCTGATGGCGACCGGTCTGCACGGAGCGACCATGGCCCAGGCCGTGGGCGCCTTCCTGCTCTCCGCGGCCCTCATCACCGTGTGCGGGGTGACGGGCTGGTTCGAACGCGGCATGGACCGCATACCCGTGCCGCTGGCGGCCGGGCTGCTCGCCGGAGTCCTCCTGGAGTTCGGAACCCGGCTGTTCAGCAGCATGCACGGTGATTTCGCGGTGGTCTTCCCGATGTTCGTGGCCTACCTGCTGTCCCGCCGCTGGCTGCCCCGCTACGCCGTCATCGCGGCACTGGTCACCGGAGTCGTCGCCGCGGCGGCGGGAGGCTCGCTGGATCTGGGCGGGGTGCGGTTCCAGGTCGCCTCGCCCGTCCTCACCGCACCGGACTTCTCCTGGCAGGTGCTGATCAGCGTGGGCCTGCCGCTGTTCGTGGTCACCATGGCCTCGCAGAACCTGCCCGGCGTGGCGGTCCTGCGCAACGAGGGCTACCACGTCCCGGTGTCGCCGCTCATCAGCTGGACCGGCGGCGTCAACCTGCTGCTCGCGCCCCTCGGCCTGTTCGGCCTCAACCTCGCCGCCATCACCGCTGCCATCTGCACCGGCCGCGAGGCCCACGAGAACCCCCGCCGGCGCTATACGGCGGCGGTCTGGGCCGGCATCTTCTACCTCTGCGTCGGCGTCTTCGGCGGAGCCGTCGGCTCCCTGCTCACCGCCCTGCCCCCGGCGCTCGTGGCGGGCATCGCCGGGCTGGGCCTGCTGGGCACCATCGGCGGTTCGCTCAGCAGCGCGCTGTCCGACGAGCGATGGCGCGAGGCAGCCGTCGTCACCTTCCTCACCACCGCCTCCGGCGTGACCCTGCTCGGCATCGGCTCCGCCTTCTGGGGCCTGCTCGCCGGCCTGTGCACCGCCTTCGTGACCCACACCCGCCACCGCCCCGCCCCACCGACCCCGCCCACCCCGGCCCGCACCGAGTCCCAGCAGCTGCCCGACAGGAGCCGGATATGACAGGGACGGCCCGGACCCGTACCGAGCCGCAACACCCTTACAGGAACCCGACATGACCGGCACGGCCGGGACCCGCACCGTGGAGTCCGGACGCTGGTTCCACCGTCCGCTGCCCCGGCCGGAAGCCCGCCTGAGACTGGTCTGCGCCCCCTACGCCGGAGCCGGAGCCGGCGTGTTCCGGCCGTGGGCGGAGCGGCTCCCCGCCGACACCGAGCTGGTCGCCGTACGGCTGCCGGGACGCGAGAACCGGCTGCGGGAGCGGGTCCCGCCGAACTGGCCGTCGCTGGCCGCGGACTTCGCCGCCGCGCTGGAGGAGCATGTCGCCTCCCCCTACCTGCTGTTCGGGCACAGCATGGGCGCCATGCTGGTCTACGAGACCGTCGTACGGCCTCTCGCCCGGCCGCCCGAGCGGGTCCTGCTGTCCGGCTGCCGGGCACCGCATGTGCCGCGTGCCCTGCCCGCCATCCACGACCTGCCGCCGGAGGGATTCCGCGCGGAGCTCGGCAGACTCGCCGGCACACCCGCCGACGTCCTCGCCGACCCCCGTCTGATGGCCATGCTCGACCCGATGCTCCGTGCGGACATCCGGCTCGCCGAGACCTGGTCCCGCCCGGCACCGGATCCGCTGCCCGTGGCCGTCACCGCGTTCTGGGGCGAGGACGACGACGTCGCCCCACCGGACGCGGTGGCCGCCTGGCGGACCCTCGCGCCGCACGGCTTCCGCGCCCACCCCATCGCCGGCGGCCACTTCTTCCTGCACGAACGTGCCCGGGACCTGCTCGGGCTGCTCGACGACGAGATCACGCTGTGCCTGGCGGAGCGACGAAGGAGCGACGGATCGTGAGGTCACCCTATTTCGACGACGGCCACGCCGCCTTCCGTGAGGAGGTGCGCGTGTTCCTGGCCGCCGAGGTGATGCCGTACGCCGCCCGCTGGGAGGAACAGGACACCGTCCCCACTCCGGTGTGGAAACTCCTCGGCGAGCGCGGCTACTTGGGCCTGTTGCACCCGCGTGCCGTCGGCGGAGGCGAACGCGACCTGTTCACCTCCGTCGTCTTCCTGGAGGAACTCGGCCGCACCGGGTTCGGCGGGCTGCGGGCGGCCGTCTCCGTCCATGCCTACATGGCCACGCACTACCTCTCCTGGGTCGGCGGGCCCGGCCTGTGCCAGGAGTACCTGGCGCCGGCCGTGCGGGGCGAGCGGGTGGCCGCCCTCGCGATCACCGAACCGGGCGCCGGGGCCGATCTGTCGGGCCTGGCCACCACGGCCGTGCGGGACGGCGACCACTTCGTCGTCGAGGGCACCAAGTCGATGGTCAGCAACGCCATGACCGCCGACTTCCTCGTCACCGCGGTGCGCACGGCCCCCGGCGGATCCGGACCCCGCGGCGCGACCGGGCTGTCCCTGCTGGTGATCGACACCGCGCTGCCCGGCGTCACCCGCACCCCGCAGCGCACCCTCGGCTGGCGTTCCGCAGGCACCGCCACCGTCACCTTCGGCGCGGTGCGGATCCCCGCCGACCGGCTCATCGGCCGGCTCGACCACGGCTTCTACTACCTCATGCGCGGACTGCAGCTGGAACGCCTGGTCGCCGCCACCCTGGCCCTCGGCGGCATGGACCGCACCCTGGACGAGCTGCGCGCCTTCCTGCGCGCACGCGAAGTCGCCGGCGAGGAACTCGCGCACAAGCAGGCGCTCGTGCACCGCGTCGCCGACCTGGCGACCGAACTGGCGGCCGCACGGCAGCTCGTGCACCACACCGCGTGGCTGTACGAACAGGGCGAACTGCCCGCCGTGGAGTGCTCGATGGCCAAACTGCACACCACCGAGCTGGCCTGCCGGCTCGCCGACACCGCGCTGCAACTGCAGGGTTCGCACGGCTACCTGGATACCTCCTACGCGGCCCGCGCCCAGCGGGACGCCCGCGCCGCCACCATCGCCGCGGGGCCCAGCGAGGTGATGCGCGACCTCATCGGCCGGGCGGTGCTCAACCGTCCCGCCGACCGGAGCTCGGCGGCGAAGGGGAAGTGATGGGCAATCAAACGGCTTATTTCTTCCTGGCGTTGGCCCTCGTGCTGGGGGTGGCGCGGCTGTGCGCCGCGGGCTCCCGCCGGCTGGGGCAGCCGGCCGTGGTCGGCGAGATCGTCGCCGGTGTGCTGCTCGGCTCGACGCTGCTGTCCCAGACCTGGAGCTGGCGGCACGCCGTCCCGTACGACGAGGTCCAGCCGCTCCTCGGGGCGCTGGCCAACGTCGGTCTGGCTCTGTTCATGTTCGTCATCGGCTACGAGATGGACCCGGCCTTCCTGCGCGGCAGCGGCCGTACCGCCCTGTGCGTGGCGACCGGTTCGGTGGTGTTGCCCCTGGTCGGCGGCTGCCTCGCGGCGCTGCCGTTCGCGGCGGACCACGCGCCCTCGGGCGCGCCGGGATTCGTGCTGTTCATCGGCGTCGCCCTGTCCGTCACCGCCTTCCCGGTCCTCGCGCGGATCCTCGCCGACCAACGGCTCAACCACACTCCCATCGGCCGGATCGCCATGGCCGCCGCGGGCGTGAACGACCTCGTCGCCTGGGCCTGCCTCGCCGTCGTCGCCGCGCTGTTCACCAGCACCCAGTCCTGGCACATGGCGTTCGTCCCCCTCTATCTGGCGCTGCTGATCTGGGTGGTGCGCCCGCTGACCGCCCGGCTGCTGCGCGGGCGCGGGGCGGGGGCACCGGACCCGGCGGCGGCCGTGGTCGTGGTGGCCGCCGGGCTCATGGCCTCCTGCGCGGCCACGGAATGGCTCGGCATCCACTTCGTCTTCGGGGCGTTCGCCTTCGGCGCGGTCATGCCACGCGAGGGCGCCGGGGAGCGGCTGCGGGTCTCCGTGATGGACGGACTGGAGAAGTCGGCCACCCAGATCCTGCTCCCCGTCTACTTCGTGGTCGCCGGTACCCGCGTAGATCTGACCACGTTCCGCGCGGCACACCTCGGTGAGCTGGCGGTCATGCTGGCGGTGGCGGTCGTCACGAAGATGGCCGGTGCCGGCCTCGGTGCCGCCGCGGCCGGACTGCCCCGGCGGGAGGTGCGGACCGTCGCGGTGCTGATGAACACCCGTGGCCTCACCGAGATCGTCATCCTCACCGTGGGACTCCAACTGCACTTCATCGACCAGGCGTTCTACTCGATCCTGGTGGTGATGGCAGTGCTGACCACTGTCATGACCGGACCACTGCTCCTCGCCCGCCGCGCCACGGAGGGGGACGGTGTGCCCGTGGAGCGCGGGGCGGACCGTGTTCCGGAGCCCGCGGCAGGCGGCCGGGAGGAGACCCGCCCAGCGCATCAGGACAAGCGGTCCTGACGGCCCCGCCTCAGGCAGGCCGCACGGACTCGTCCCACACGCTGGTGCGCAGCAGCCCCGCGCGGTGCAGCCGCTGCTCCAGTTCCAGGACCCCCTGCGCCGCCTGCCGCGGACACGGAGCGGCCACCCCGATCAGACCCCAGCGCCCGGCCACGGAGGTGATCGCCCGCGCCCACCCCTCGTGCCCGGGCCGCTCGACGCTGTCCTCCAGCCGCTTCAGATCCGTCTCCGGCGTCGGCCGCACCACCTTCGTCGCCGCGTACACCCCCTGCCGCCTGCCGAGCGTCTCCCGCGCCTCGGCGAGGAACGCCCGCACGTACTCGGCACCGTTCGAGGAAAGGTTCAGATCCTGCATGGCGACCACGGTCCGCCGGCCGAAACGGCCACCCAGACGGGCGATGGCGAAGTCCACGCCGCCCTTGACGAACCCCAGATCGCGCCCCGAACCCTGGAACGCACCGTGCAATGCCGCCATGCCCTCCTGTACGGCACGGAACTGAGCGGCCGTGATGTCGAACCGGGCGCAGGTCTCCTCGTCCACGTACACGCTGCCCTCCCAGACGCTGCCCCGGGTGATCTGCACCGTTCCGCCCTCGGCGGGCTGCCCGGCCACCACATGGGCGGAGGGCGCCAGGATGAACTCGTAGCCGGGGACGCGGTGGCGCAGATAGTGGGTGTGCGCCTCCAGGACGTAGTCCTCCTCGGTCTCCATCGCCTGGCGGGCCAGCGCGTCGAGCGCCGCGTCGTCGGCGAGGGGCACCGCCATGCGGATCCTGCTGCCGGTGAGTGCCTCGGCGGGTTTGAAGCAGCCGAGCTCCAGCCCGTACCGCTCGCGCAGCAGGCGGGCCGCCGTGTGCACCCGGTGGCGCAGCAGCGCCTCGTCGGCGCCGGCCCGGGACACCGAGTAGCCGGGCAGCCGGGGTAGCAGGACACCGAACTCCCGGTGGAACGCGGTCACTTCGGCCTCGGCCGCCAAGGTGGTCTCCGGCGCGCGCTCCGCGCCCGGCGCGGCGAGGCCCACCGCGTCCTCGACCGTCGGGTACAGCGTCGTCTTCCGGTTCCAGCGCTCGGCGACCTCCGGCCCGTTGGCGTCCACCCGCAGCTGCTCCAGGCCCGCCGCGCGCTTCAGCCAGAGCAGCAGCACCCGTGCCTCGGTGTCGATCGCGAACAGCCGCACCACCGTCTCCGGTGCCGCGCTCAGCTGCCGGACCAGGCGCTCCAGGGGTCCGGCCGGCCGGTCCGGGAGCGAGTCGACCGCCATCGCGAGCAGGGCGTGCGTCAGGTAGTAGTAGCGCAGCTCGGGTACCTCCACGGGAACCGCCTCGGACGCCGCCACCGCCTGCCGCCACGGCTCGCCCCGGCCCACGACCAGGTCGCCCGGCGCGGCCAGATACACCGCCCGCGCTTCGTTGTAGGCCGAGAAGTCGTCCGGCGAGCGGCCGAGGGCCAGTTGGGCCACGTCGGCCTCGAAGCAGCCCTTCAGCGTGGACGCGGTGCCGAGCACGATGGCCGGTACCTGGCCGCGCGGTGCCCCGAACGGCAGCAGCTCCTTGCCCGCAGCCTCCTTCGCACCGGCCAGATCCGTCCCGAGCAGACGCCGTGAGACCTGCTCCAGTTCCTCGGCCGAGAGCAGATCGGGCCCGGTGACGAACCCCTCCCACGCCAGGGTCCTGCCACGGTGAACGACGGTCTGTTCCTGTTTCTGCATCCACGGCTCCAGGATTCGGTGCGGAAAGCGACAGCTCGATCACATTCTGTATCCCCCCGAACGGCGGCGAGACCGCACACAGGTCACGACAGCCTCACTCACAGCATGCGCCCGAGGGCGCCTTCCGGCCGCGGCGCCGGTGATGGGATGATGATCGACGACATCAAGGCGACGGCGGTCCGAGGAAGCCGGTGGAAATCCGGCGCGGTCCCGCCACTGTGACCGGTGAGCGAGTTCCGGCAGGCCACCGCCCCGTCCGGGGTGGGAAGGCGGGGCGAGCGGCGACCCGGGAGCCAGGAGACTCACGCGGTCGCCTCCTCGACGGACACCGGGGCGGATCTCCCCGGGAGGGGAGTGGTGCGGCGTGCCCGAGAGGCCGACGCGGAGAGCATCAGGCGGTGCGGCACCGTGCCGGGTCGTGGTGTGCCGGGACTGCTGCTGCGGCAGCCCCAAGGTGACCGGGGTCGATCACGCGGCGCAGACCGCGCGGCTGCGGGCGGAGATGCCGGTCCGTGTTTCCGGGTGTCTCGACGTGTGCGACCAGGCCAACGTCATCGTCGTACAGCCCTCGGCCGCGGGCCGGGCCGCCGGTGCGCGGCCGGTCTGGCTCGGGCTCGTCAACGACGCGGACGCGACCGAGGACATCGTCACCTGGGTGCGCGCCGGCGGCCCGGGCGTGGCTCCCCGGCCGGACATCCTCGACCTGTACACCTTCACGCCGCCCCGGCGCCGCGCGGATCCCCCGGCGTGAAGTGAGCGTGGCGCGATCACCGCGGCGAGCGCAGGACGCGCTGGACGCCCAGCCCACGCGCCAGGCCGTCCTGGACGCCGTACTGCTGCCCGCCGGCTGGCTCCTCGGCCGCGCGGGCGACGGCTTCCGCATCGCGATGAACGGCCGGCACGGCGGCCGGATCGGCATCGCCGCCTGCTCGACGCCGAGGCACCGCGTTTCCGCCTCGCCGGCAGGGCGACCGAGCCGGCCGCCGCCCGCGCACACCGGATACTCGGTGGCCGACCGCGCGCTCCAACGGCACGGCGGCCACGGCTGCCTCAGCGAGTACGGCATCCAGAAGAACGTCCGCGACCTGCGGGTCCATCAATTCCCGGAAGGAACCGACGAGATCATGCGCGTCATTGTGGCCCGCGGCCTGACGGAGGCGTTCGGATGACCGGCACCGAAGAGCCCGTCCTGTTCCACACCACCGGCCGGGCCGCCCACATCACCCTCAACCGGCCCCGGGCCCTCAACGCCCTCACCCACACCATGGTGCGCCGTATCGACGCGGCGCTGACCGCCTGGGAACACGACCCGGCCGTCGAGACCGTGGTCATCACCGGCGCCGGAGAGCGCGGACTGTGCGCGGGCGGCGACATCCGCGCCGTCCACGACGACGCCCGGGACGGCGACGGCACCGCATCGGCCGCGTTCTGGCGCGACGAGTACCACCTCAACGCCCGTATCGCCCGCTACCCCAAGCCGTACGTCGCGCTCATGGACGGCATCGTGATGGGCGGCGGGGTCGGCGTCTCGGCGCACGGCAGCGTCCGGATGGTCACCGAACGGTCGCGGGTCGCCGTGCCGGAGACCGGCATCGGCTTCGTGCCCGACGTCGGCGGCACCTATCTGCTCGCCCTCGCCCCGGGCGAACTGGGCACCCATCTCGCGCTGACAGGCGCGCAGATCGGCGCCGGCGACGCCCTGCTGTGCGGCCTCGCCGACCACTGCGTACCGTCCGCCGCGCTCCGCTCCCTCGTCGACGACCTCGCCGAGATGCCCGTACCCGACGTCCTCGCCCGGCACGTACAGCCGTCGCCGCAAGGGGAGTTGGCGGCAAGGCGTGAGTGGATCGACGCCTGCTACGCCGCCGACTCGGTCGAGGAGATCGTCCACCGGCTGTTCGCCCACGGCGGCCCGGAGGCGAAGGAGGCCGCCGAGACCCTGCTCGCCAAGTCGCCCACCGCCCTCAAGGTCACCCTGGCCGCCGTCCGCCGCGCCCGGCGCCTCGGCTCGCTGGAACGGGTCCTCGACCAGGAGTACCGCGTCTCCTGCGCCGCGCTGAGCACACCCGACCTGGTGGAGGGCGTCCGTGCCCAGCTCATCGACAAGGACCGCGATCCGCGCTGGTCCCCGGCGACCCTCGTCGAGGTCTCCGACGCCGACGTGGCCCGCTTCTTCGTTCCGCTCGGCGACCGCGAACTGGGGCTCGCCGGGCCCGACTGCGCCCAGGAGATCCCCTGGTGAGCGGGATGGCCGGGGTCATCGGACTCGGGCACATGGGCGCCCCAGGGCCGCCAAACTGGTCTGGTCCGGCCACCGGTTGAGCGGTCACGACCTCGCGTCGGCGCTCCTCGGCCGTGCCACGCACGCGGGCGAGCCCGCGCCCTCGGCCGCCGACGCGGACGCCGAGGTGGTCGTCACCGTGCTCCGCGCCGGCCGCCAGGTCCTCGGCCTCTACGGCACCGCCCTCCCGGCGGCCCGGCACCCTGTCCGTCGACTGCCCCACCATCGGCGTCGCCGACGCCCGCACCGCCCACGCCCGCGCGGCCGCCGCCGGAATGCGGGCCCCGGACGCGCCCGTCTCCGGCGCAGTGGCCGACGCCGAGGCCGGCACGCTCACGTCCATGTCCGGCGGACGAGAGGCCGAATTCGCCGGGGCGCGGCCCCTGTTGGAGGCCACGGGCAAGAAGGCGGTCCACTGCGGCGGTCCCCGGGCGCCGGGCACCCCCAGACCCGCCGCCGACCACCAGGGACCGGAGCGCAGCACAGGCATGAGCACGCACCCGGCCGCCGAATACGAGACCGTCGACTCGTTCTCCCCTGGGACCGGTTCGGACAGCCCCGTACGCCGATCGCGGCGGCCGTGGCGGGATACGCTGACCGGACACCACCCTCGCGGAAGGCGTCCGCTTCGAACGGCGTCTGTTCCACGCGGTGTTCGCGACCGCCGACCAGCAGGAGGGGATGGCGGCCTTCATCGACGAACGGCCGCCCGGATTCCGCCACCGCTGACCCACCGGCCCCCTGCCGCCCCGCTCGGCGGGAGAGGAAGATCACGTCGGGCGGAGGCGGTCTTGGCCATGTGCGCGTCAGGCGGTACGGTCGGTCCGATATCGACGACGGCGACACGGAAGCTGGTGAGAATCCGGCACGGTCGCGCCACTGTATGCGGGACCCCCAGGGGGCTCGCGAGTCAGACCCGTGGCCGTCGTCATGTGCACCACCGAGATGGGACGCGAACTCCCAGAGGAGGTCCTGCCATGGCGCAGACCGTCGCCCAGCCGACAGCCACCACCCCCGTCGTTCCCGCCAAGCTGCCGCTGAAGGCGATTGCTCCCTGGGCGGTCTTCTTCGGCATCCTCATGATGATCCTGCTCTACTTCATCGGCGCCGAGCAGGGCGCCACCTCCGTGTTCAACGGCACGGGCGTCCACGAGTGGGTGCACGACGCCCGCCACCTGCTCGGTTTCCCCTGCCACTGACGCGGGGACGCCGCACGCCCATGAACTCCGCAACCGTACGGAACCTTCTCGTACGGGGCATGCTCGCCGGCCTCGCGGCCGGCGTGCTCGCCCTGATCGCGGCCTATCTCCTCGGTGAGCCGAACGTCGACAAGGCGATCAGCTACGAGGACGCCCACTCCCACGGGCCGGAGATGGAGGTCGTCTCTCGCTCCCTGCAGTCCACCGCCGGCCTCGCCACCGGCGTCCTCGTCTACGGGGTCGCCTTCGGCGGCATCGCCGCGCTCGCCTTCTGCTTCGCCCTGGGCCGTGTCGGCCGCTTCAGCCCCCGCGCCACGGCACTGCTGCTGTCGGGCTGCGCACTGCTCGCCGTGTACGTCGTGCCGTTCCTGAAGTACCCGGCCGGTCCGCCGTCGGTCGGCAACCCCGACACCATCGGCGAGCGGACCACCCTGTACTTCCTGATGATGGTGCTCAGCGTCCTCCTGGCGATCGCCGCCACCATCCTGGGCAAGCGGCTCGCGCCGAGCCTGGGCACCTGGTGGGCGACCGTGGCCGCGGTGGCCGCGTTCGCCGTCGTGATCGGACTGGCCTACCAGTTCCTGCCCGTCGTCAACGAGGTGCCGAAGGACTTCTCGGCCACCCTGCTGTGGCGGTTCCGGCTTGCGGCCCTGGCGATCCAGGTCGTTCTGTGGAGTGGATTCGGCCTCGTCTTCGGCGAGTTGGCCGAGCGGGTGCTGAACCCCAAGCCGGCCACGGCCCCGAACAGCCGGGCGGTTCCGGCCGGGCGCTGACTCCTTCCGGACAGCAGAGGGCCCTTCGGAACCTTCCGAGGGCCCTCTGGCGTTCTCCGGACACCGATACGCACGGCACCACGGGCAGGGCACAGGAGAAGCCGCCGAGCGGACGCACACCACCCGGGCGAGGAGCGGAGGAACCGGATGGCCAGACCCCCTCAGCCGCGCCATATCACCCTCGGCGGCCGCGAGGCGGTCGCTCTCACCCTGGAGGAGTACGAGCAACTGGTCGCCAGCCGCCGCCAGATCGGCGGCCAGAGCGCCCGCGTACGGGTGCTCGCCCGGCAGGCCAAGCGCGCCGAACGGCTCCTGCACGACCTGGAGACACTGATGATCACCCAGGGGCACGCCTGCCAAGGCCACCCCCAAGGGGACGACGCCCGCCAGGAACACCCGTACAGGGCACCGGCGACATGCCCCGATGGCGCGCTCGTGGCGGATGCCGCCGGGGCCGCCTGTCTGCGCTGTGCGGTGGCGGCACTGCTGCGCCGTCACCGCGATCCGGCAGCCTGAACCGCCGACGCCGGCCTGTCGGCTCAGGCCGCCTCGTGCCCCGGCCTCGCCCCGGTTGTCGATGACCGGCCCGGGGCCGTGATGTCCGCCGTGCCGTCGGTGAGGTGCAGGACGAGGTCGGCCTGGGCCGTCAGGCGCAGGTCGTGGGTGATGAGGAAGGTCGTGCGCCCGGCGGTGAGGCGGCGCAGCGGCGCCATGATGCGGGCCGTGGAGTCGTCGTCGAGTCCGGCCGTGGGCTCGTCGAGGATCAGGACGGGCGCGGTGCGGAGCATGGCCCGCGCGAGGGCGATCCTGCGGCGCTGACCGCCGGAGAGATTGTTGCCCCGTTTGCCGACGGGGCTGTCGTAGCCGTCGGGGAGCATGCCGACGAATCCGTGTACGTCGGCCGCGACGGCAGCGGCGAGGACCTCCGCCTCGGTGGCGTCGGGACGGCCGTAGGTGATGTTCTCGCGGACCGTGCCGTCGAAGAGCATGCTGTCCTGCGGGAGCAGGGTGATGTGCCGGCGCACCTCGTCCACGGGGAGTTCGGCGATGTCCCGGCCGTCGAGCAGGATGCGGCCCCGGGACGGTTCGTGGAACCGCAGCAGCAGCTTGCCGAGGGTGGACTTGCCGGTGCCGCTGGGTCCGGTGACCGCGACGAGGAGGCCGGGGGCGATGTCCAGACGCACCCGGTTCAGCACGGGCTCGCCGCTGCCGGGGTAGGAGAAGCCGACGTCCTCGAAGGTGACGGCGCCACGCACCGGCTCGGCGAGCGGCGGGACGTCCGGCCGCGGAGCCGTCTGTTGGACCGTGCCGGTGCGTAGCACCTCGATGAGGCGTTCGCAGGCGGCGGTTGCGGAGGACGCGCTGACGACGAGTTCGCCGAGTTCCTGGAGCTTGGGGTGGAGATAGCCGAGGAAGGCGGCGAAGGAGAGCAGGCCGCCTACGCTGAGGTGGTGTTCGGAGATCTGCCAGGCCCCGGCGCCGATCACGGCCAGCACGCTGAGGGTCTCGATCAGTTCGCCCATCGGGCCGTACACCGAGGACAGCCGGATCTGCCGCAGTCCGGCGCGCATCCAACTGCGTCCTTCGCGATGCAGCTTGCTGCTCTCGGCCTGCTGCCGGCCGTAGGCCTGCACCAGGGCCATGTTGGCCAGGCTCTCCTCCAGCAGGCCGGCCAGCCGGCCGTTGCTGTCGCGTTCGGCGCGGGTGGCGGAGCGCATGAGGGTGCCGAACCACCGGGCGCCGAACCAGATCAACGGGGCGGCGGCCAGTGTGATGAGGGCCAGCTGCCAACTGGTCCAGAGGGCCGCCGCGGCGAACACCACCGCGCCGACCGCGGCGGTGATCAGTTCGACGGGCGCGGAGGCCACCAGCGACTCGACGGTCTCGATGTCGCCGGTCAGCCGGGAGACCAGGTCACCGGTGCCGAAGCGGTCCAGGGCGTCCGGGGGCACCTGCTGCAGATGCCGGAAGACGCGGTCGCGCAGGCCGAGCAGGAAGTGTTCGCTGGTCCACCCGGCGAGACAGCCGCCCGCCGCGGAGGCGACCGCACCGGCCGCGGCAAGCCCCAGCCAGAGGGCGGCGGGCCCCCAGAAGGCGCTGAGGCGTCCGGGGGCGAGCACATCGTCGGTGAGGACGCCGACGATTCCGATCGCGCCCGCGTCGCACCCCGCGGAGACCACCAGCAGCGCGGCGGACACCAGCACGGCGGCGCGGTTGACGCTGACCAGCGGCCAGAACGTGCGGAACGCGGCCAGCGGGGAGATACGCGCGTGGCGCATCCGGGACGAGGCACCGGCCGCGGCTTCCGCCCCGGATCCGGCCACGGACATGGTGAGGGGTGCTGCGGTGTGCATGGCCGGCGCTTCCTGGGCACTGCCCGATCCGACGGCGTGCCGGGGTCCGTCGCACGCGTGTGCTGCGCGACGGACCCCGGCACGGTCTGCCTGTGTGGACGTGTTCCGCGCCGCCGTACTACTTGGCGGCAGCCTTCTTGTGCTTGCGGTGGTGGTGCTTCTTGTGGTGCTTGGCCTTGGCGGCGCCACCGCATTCCTTCTTCTTGGCCTTCTTGGCCAGCGTGATCTTGGCGAAGGACATGACTCGATTCCTTCCTGAGGGGACGTCAACCGGCGCTGATCGCCGGACAGTTCGTCTTGTGTTGCACCTGTGAGTACGGGGGCGGCCGATGCCTCATTCAAGAAGGAAGGTGAGCGTTGACCTATATTCCCTTACCTGATCCACGTACGGGATCGCGAGGTCCTTGCTCTTGGCCGGCACCCTGGTGTTGTCCAAGACGCGGATCATCGCGCGACCGGTGATCGCGTGCGCCTCCTCGCCCGTTCGCCGCAGCGCCCGGTACTGCGACGGTGCCATACCGGCCGCCGTATCCGGGTGGAGCGCCGCCCCACCCCGCCGTAGGCGTGCGCCGCCCCTGCGGCCCGGTCTTCCGGCGAGGCGGCGGGACCCCGAGCGCGCGACCCAACTCCAGTGCGCCCGTGCCAACTTGTGTGCGCCGACCCCGCCCGACCTGACGGGTCGTCACTGAATCGGGCGGTGGCACGTGACGGCGCACGACGAGCCGTGAGCTCTTCGCGCCCTGTGAGTCATCGGCCGTCGCTGCCGTACTGCCTACAAGCCCGCCGGGACCACCGGTGGGCGGGCACCGCAGTGGAGAGGAAGGCCTATGACCGCACGACCGCGGCACCGCCACACCACGCCCTCACGGCTCCTGCCGTCGCTCCGCACCGTCCTCACCGTCACCAGCTTCGGCATCGTCCTGCCGCTCCTCGCGCCGGCTGTCAGCCGAGCGGCCTCCGCGACCACGTGGGACCGGGTCGCCGCCTGTGAAAGCGGCGGCAACTGGAGCACCAACACCGGCAACGGCAACTACGGAGGGCTGCAGTTCACCCAGCCCACCTGGGTGGCGTACGGCGGAACCGCGTACGCGCGGCGGGCCGATCTGGCCGGCCGGGCGGAGCAGATCAACGTGGCGGAAGCGGTGCTCGCCCGGCAGGGGCCGGGCGCCTGGCCGGTCTGCTCGGTGCGGGCGCACCTCACGCGAGACGGCGGGCAGAGCGCCACGGCCCAGCATCCCGGCGTTCCCCTGCGCGCCGCGGCCTCGTCCCACTCGCGTGGCGGCACCGGCCAACGCTCCCACGCGACCTACACCGTGCGCGAGGGCGACACCCTGTCCGGCGTCGCCCGGCAGGCCGCCGTGCGCGGTGGCTGGCAGCGCCTGTACGCAGCCAACCGGAATGTCATCGGCCCGGACCCGGATGTGATCCAGCCGGGCCAGCAACTCACCCTGCCCTCGGCCGGCTAGAGCCTGCCCGGCGGATCGGGTCGCAGGACACGACGGTGCCTCACCGGCCCCGCGCCTGCCAAGGATCCGCCGGACACGACCCGGTGTCCCGAGTCGGAAGTCTTCCGGAAGGGCATTCGGGCATCGGTCGCACTCTGACCGATCTGAAGAAGGACCTCTGACTCAGGACACTAGTCCTCCCCGGGGGCGGCCAGTGGGCGCCCCAGTCGCAGGTTCCACCGCCCGGCCCGGCCGCTGAGTTCGGTCACGGTCAGCGGTGGCACGTCGAGGCGCCAGAAGACCGAGGCGGGCAGGCCCAGGGCCTCGACGACGGCCGCCCGAATCACCTCCGGCTCGACCACGGCGACCGTACGGCCGTCCGTGTCCTGGGCGGCGTCCAGCCAGCGGCCGATCCGCTCGCACACGTCCCGCACCGACTCCCCACCGTGCTCCGCCCAGCCGGGATCCGTGAGCCAGTGGCTCACCGCCTCCGGCTCCGTGGCCCCCACCTCCTGCAGGGTGCGGCCCCGCCAGCGGCCCACATCGAGACCTGTCAACTCGGGTACGGGTACGGCGTCGAGGTCCAGTGCCGCGGCCGTCTCCCGGCAGCGCGCACCGGGGGAAGTGACCACCCGGGCAGGGGAGGGAAGCGACCCGGCCGCCGCACGGGCACAGGCCGCGCCGAGGTCGTCGACGGAGTCGCCGTCGTAGAAGCGGGCCTGCCGCAGCGACGGGCTCATGGCGGGCGAGACGAGGGTCACGCGGCTGGTCACGCGGCTGCTCCTGTGGTCCGTGTCAGCGGTGTCATGGGGTACGGGACTCGACCGGGTACGGCGCATACGTACGCCGGTCCGATGGGGGTCGCGGCTCAAGGGTCGCCCAGGGCTACCCCCTCGGCGACACGAGCCGGTGCGCATGCCGCAGCTCGCAGCCGAGCGCGACGGCGAACCCGGCGCGCGGGGCGTGGTACACCGTCCACAGCGGGCAGGTGCAGCCGACTGCGGCGAGGCCAACTCATGGGACCCATTGCCGAGTTGATCGAGCAACGGGCGGTGCTCCAGCAGCGCCGGCCGGGTGGCCGGCTGCAAGGCTCGTAGGCCGTCGCTCAGCCACGGGGAGAGGAACAGCAGCCCGGTGTCCCGTAGCGCCAAGGACGCCGCGAGGCGTTCGGCCTCGGAGAAGAACTCCGGGTCGGCATCAAGGACTTCGGCGGTCCGGAGCAGCACGGGTCCCGTCAGCGGGCGCCGGCTCTGTTCGAGCTGGGTCATGCCGTGCTCGCGGCGCAGCCGGCGTGGGCGTGGACCTTGCGGTCGGCCGGTCGCCGGGCCATGCGCACCTCCTTGCCTCGCCTGTCTCGGTCGCCTCGGTCGCGAACATAGCATCCGCAGAATTCGCAGAGCTCGCCTGGAAGCGCCGCCGTGGCCACCGCCGGCGTCCGCAGCTGCGGGGCGTGGCCGGCGGTACCTGCCCCCTCTGGAACATCTACGAGGCGTTCGCCGCCCCCGGCCACGTCCAGATCGCCGAAACCCCCGACGGAACAGCGGTACTTGTGGACGGCGCGGGCCGTGACCCGGCACCGCGGGGGCTGGGGCGAACCCGGCAAGACCGTCGCCATCGGCCTCGGCCGCGAGATCCGCCATGCGCATCGTCTCGTCTGCTCCGACGGCCTCGACCTCGCCGACGCCTCCGCTGCCACGCCCATCGGCATGGGCTGCCGTGTCTGCGAACGCCTCGACTGCCCTCGACGCGCCGCCCCACCCCCTCGGCCCCCGCTGCGGATCGACCAGAACACCGGCACCCTCGTGCCGTGTCCCGTGTCCCGTGTCCGACGGGACGGCTGGATTCTGACCCCTGCCCGCCGGGTGCGACGGCTGTTTCCGGATCGCGCCGATGTACCGCCCACTTGCGGACGTGCCGGGAATGACCCGACGGTGGGTGGGAAGGGTGCCGTACGGCGCACCGCGGGGAGCGGTCGGCCGGGCCGGGGACGTCGGGCGCGGCGGGTGGTGGGGGAGGGGCCGGGTATGGGCGGGCAGCCCTTGTATCTCGAACCGCGGCTGGGTCGGCGGCTGCGTTCCGTCCTGGAGTCGCCCGGGTGGTTGCACATGCTCGCGGACGCCCTCGGGTCTCCGCTGCATGTCGTCATTCCCGATCAGATCGTGGAAAACTTCGATGGTTTTCGGTCAACCTATGGCAGACATCATCTGTCCGGGCAGGTGTTCTTCGCCCACAAGGCCAACCGGTCCAGCGCCGTGCTGCGGCGGTTGGCCGCGACCGACGCGGGTGTCGACGTCGCGTCGCTGGGCGAGCTGCAGCGCGCGCTGGGCTCAGGCTTCGCACCCGACCGGATCATGGCCACCGGCCCGAAGAACCCGGAATTCCTGTGGCTCGCCGCGCGCGGCGCGGTCACCGTCGGGATCGACGCCCCGGAGGAACTGGAGCAACTCGCCGTGCTGGTACGCACGTACAGCCTGCCGCGCGTCCGCATCCTGCTGCGGCTGTCGGGGTTCGAGGCCGCCGGCGTACGAGTGCTGAGCAGGCGCAGCCGTTTCGGCACGCCCGTACGGGAGCTGGCCGCCGTGCTGGACATGATCGAGCGGTATGCCGACGCGGTCGACCTGACCGGGGTGGGGTACCACCTGGACACCACGAGCGTCACCGAGAAGGCGACCGCGCTCGAAGGCTGTCTGCGGGCGCTGGAGGAGTGCAGAAGCCGCGGTCTGCGCCCGCGGGCGGTGGACGTCGGCGGCGGGTTCGGGGTCAACTACCTTGCCGACAGAGGGCAATGGGAGCGGTACACGACCGAGCTCACCGGCGCGGTGCTGGGCACCCGACCGCCCCTGACCCGGGGCGGGCACGGCTACGGCCTGCGCAACGAGGGCGGCACCCTCCGCGGGACACTCGGTCTCTACCCCGCACACCGGCCCGCGGCGGGGGCCCGCTACCTCGACGAGCTGCTCACCCACCCGGCCCCCTCCTTCGGCGGCCGCCCCCTGGCCGAACTCCTGCTGGAGCACCTGTACGACCTGTACGCCGAACCCGGGCGGGCCCTGCTCGACCAGTGCGGGACGACCCTGGCGAAGGTGCTGGAGGTCCGCACCCCACGGGACGGCGGGCCGCTGCTGGTCCGGCTGGCGGCGAAGGCCGACGACGTGGCGCTGGAGGAACACGGGGTGCTCATGGACCCGATCGTCGTCCCCCGGCACGCCGCACCCTCCGGCGACCCTGCCGAACCAGCCGCGGTCCAGCTCTTCGGCAGTCTGTGCCTGGAGACCGACCTGATCACGCGCCGGACGGTCCACCTGCCCCGCCGCCCCGAGCCGGGCGACCTGCTGGCCTTCGCCAACACCGCCGGCTACTGCATGGACTTCCACGCCACGCGTGCCCAGGACCAGCCCGTCGCGCGCAAGGTCGCCGTCTGGCAGGAGGGCGGCTCATGGCGGTGGTGCCTGGACGACGAGTACTGGCCGATATCCGTGGGGGGAGCCCAGTGAGGTACGACAGCATCACCGAAGCCATCGGCAACACCCCGCTGGTGCGCATCGACCCGGATGTGCACGGTCTCACGCACATCGACCTGTACGCCAAGCTGGAGTTGCTGAACCCGTTCGGGTCGGTGAAGGACCGTGCGGCCTGGAACATGGCGCGCCCGCTTCTGGCCGCCGCGACCGAGCGCGGCAGCCAGGTCGTCGAGCTGTCCAGCGGCAACACCGCCAAGGCCCTGGCCGTCCTGGCGGGCATGCACGGCCTGACCTTCAAGAGCGTCACCAACCGGATGCGGATCCCGGAGATCAAGGACCTGCTGCTGTTGCTGGGCGCCGAGATCGAGGAGCTGCCGGGCCAGAGCGAGTGTCTCGACCCGACGGCCACCGACGATCCGCTGACCCTCTTCCACCGCACGCTGTCCGAGCCCGGCACCGCCTGTCTGCACACCGACCAGTACTTCAACCCACGCAACACCGAGGCCCATCTCACCGGCACCGGCCCGGAGATCGTGAAGGACCTGGACGGGCGGGCCCCGGACTGGTTCATCGCCTGCGTGGGGACGGCCGGCTCCTCCACGGGTGTCGCCCGGGTGCTGCGCGAACACGATCCCTCCGTACGGGTCGTCGGGCTGGTCGCGGCCAAGTCCGACTTCGTCCCCGGCATCCGCACCATCGACGAGGCACACGAGGTGGGCCTGTTCGATCCCGGCACCTACGACTCGATCGAGACGGTCGGCTCCGACGAGGCGATCGAGGGCATGCTGACCCTCAACCGCCGGTGCGGCATCCTGGCGGGACCCACCGGAGGAGCCGCCTACTTCGGCGCCCTGCGTCAACTCCGCGCCGCCGACGCCGAACTGACGGAGCGCCGATCGGCGGTCTTCATCGTCTGCGACCGCGTCGAGAGCTACCTCGGCTATGTGCGGGAACGGCGCCCCGACCTCTTCGGCCGCCCCCGCCGAGCGAACTCCCCCGCCGACCTGTCCGACGCCGAGGTACACCAGGCCCCGTCCGCCGATGTCACGGAGGCACGGACATGGCTCGACAGCGGCAGGCCGCCCCTGGTCGTCGACCTGCGCAGCTCCTTCGCCTACGCCGCCCTGCACATCGACGGCTCGGTCAACATCGTCGACGAGCTGTTCGAGGAACTCCTCCGTGGCGGACTGCCGTTCAGCCGCAGCCGTCCCGTGCTGCTGGTCTGTCCGGTGGGCGAGAAGTCCGCACGGTACGCGGCACTGCTGACCCGCATGGGACATCCCGACGTCCGCAGCCTGACCGGCGGCATCATCGCCTGGCGCGACGCCGGCGCACCCCTGGTGCGGGACTGACCCCCGACACGAAGCGGCGACGACCATGACGGCATCCAGGACCCGCACCCAGCCGACCGAGGTCATCGAGGAGCTGGGGGAGTGGCAGCGCGACCTGCGCGACCAGTTCCCCATCCTCACCGGGCACCCCGAGCTGTCGTACCTGGACAGCGCGGCCACCGCCCAGAAACCGCAGCCCGTACTCGACGCGGTCCAGAGCTACCTCACCACGACCAACGCCAACGCCGGGCGGGGCACCTATCCCTGGGCGAACAGGACCACAGCCCTCGTCGAGCAGACCCGGGAACGGGTGAAGCGGTTCCTCGACGCCCCGGACCCGGAGCGGTCCGCTGTGCACTTCACCAGCGGCACCACCGAGGGGCTGCGCACCATCGCCCGCGACTGGCTCCCCCAACTCCTCACCGACGGCGACGAGATGGTGGTGCCGCTCGCCGACCACCAGGCCAACATCTCGCCCTGGCTGGAGGCACGGCAACAGCTGGCCCGCCAGGGAGTGCACGTCCGTGTCCTGCCGATGCCGTACCAGCGGGCATCGGGCGACTACGACCACACGGCCCTGGCGGACCTCGCAGGACCGCGCACCAGATTCGTCGCCGCGACCCACGTCCACCATGTCTACGGCGGCGACATGAACCTCCACCGCATCCGCCGGGCGGTCGGCCCCGACGCCGTCATCTGCCTCGACGCCGCCCAGAGCGTCGGCCACCTGCCCGTGTCCGCGGCCCGACTCGGCGTCGACTTCCTCGTCTTCTCCGGCCACAAGGCCATGGCCCTGCCCGGCTCGGGGGCCGTCTGGGCACGCCAGACACGCGGACCGGCGTTCATGCCCGGCGGATGGCCGGGCACGCCCAACACCGTCGGCATCGCCTCCCTGGCCGCGGCGCTGGACTGGCTGGAGGCCGCCGGGACCGACCGCATCGAGCGATGGACGGTCGCCCTGGCGGCCCGGCTCACGGACGGACTGCGCCACCTGGACGCCTACGAGATCCTGGGCTGCCGGACCAGCCTGGCCGCCGACTCACTCGTACAGCAGCGCCAGGGCATCGTCACCTTCCGGCACCGCGACATCGACTCGGGCGACCTGGGGTTCATCCTCTTCAGCCACGGCTTCATGGTCCGCTCCGACAGCCACTGCCAGGGCGAGGCGGGGGAGCGGTACGGCTCGGTGCGGGTGAGCCTGCACGTCTACACCACCGTGGAGGAGGTCGACCGGCTGCTGTCCGTACTTACCTCGCTCGGGTGACGTGGCACCGGATTCCGTAATGGGAACCGTTTCCACCAGTAGGGTCTCGACTCGGAAGCAGCGGTGGATGCGAGACAGCGAGGTGGCACGACCCGATGGGGCTGAGCCTGGCCACGGCCGAGCGATGGGTGGAGCGCTGGGAGCGCCAGCAGCAGCGGTACGCCGTCGACCGCGAGGAGCGCTTCACGGTGATCGCGGACGTCGTGGAGCACATCACGGCGAGCGCCGGCGGCAGGCCCCTCGTCGTCGACCTCGGCTGCGGTCCCGGGTCGCTCGCGGCCCGGCTGGCCCGGCGGCTGCCGGACGCCGACATCGTGGCCGTGGACCGGGACCCGCTGCTGCTCGAACTCGCCCGCACCCACCACCCGGACGCGGCCCGCTATGTCGACGCGGTGATCGGTGCGGACGGCTGGACGCAGTCGCTGGGCCTCGACCGCCCGCTGGACGCGGCCGTGTCGACGACGGCACTGCACTACCTGACCCCGGACGGCCTGCGCCGCACCTACCGGCAGCTCGCCGGGTTGCTGCGACCCGGTGGTGTCCTCGTCAACGGCGACCATCTGCCCCAGGGCGAAGCCGGGCTCGCCGGCATCTCCGCGCACATCGGACGCCGCCGGGCCGAGCGACAGCGGGTCTTCGCCCACGAGGACTGGTCCTCCTGGTGGACGGCCGTCGCCGAGGACCCCGAGCTGGCCGGCCTGCTCACCGCCCGCCGCACCCGACAGCCCGCCACCGGCACCGGCGGCACCGCCCGTCTGTCCCTGCCCGTCCATCTCGGCCTGCTGCGGCAGGCGGGGTTCGGCAGTGCCGGTGCCGTCTGGCAGTACGGCGACAGCTGTGTGGTCGTGGGGATCCGCTGATCTCCCGTGTCATACCTTGGTCGTGTGTTGAGGGGTTACGCGTGCGGCCTGCTCGACCGCGGACGATGAGATCACGACGGACGGAGTTCCATGAAGACCATCAGTCTCAGCGAGCACGAGGTCCGTGCGGCCGTGTCGATGCGCGAGGCCATCGACGCGGTGCGCCACGGCTTCGCAGGGCTGGCGCGCGGGGAGTTCGAGATGCCCACGCGCACCGCGCTGCGGGACGGCCGGTTCCTCGTGATGTCCGCCCACCACCGGCCGACCCGGTCCGCCATGGTCAAGACCCTCAGCGTGAACTTCGACCGTGCGCCCGCGATCGCCGGCACCGTCGTATGGAGCACCCTGGACCGGCTCGACCATCTGATCGCGGACGCCGGCGCCGTCACCACGCTGCGCACCGGCGCGGCGGTCGGGGTCGCCACCGACCTCCTCGCGGCGCCCGACGCCGACCGGCTCACCCTGATCGGCACCGGCGGCCAGGCCCCCGACCAGGTCCGCGCCGTACACACCGTCCGCCCGCTGCGCCGCCTGACCATCGTCGGCACCACGGAGGAACGCGCCCGGCCCCTGGCGGACACCCTCCGAGACGAGCTGGACGGCACCGAGATCCGCATCGCGACCGACCCGGCCTCCGCTGTCGGTGACGCCCACATCGTGTGCTGCGCCACCTCCGCGACCAGCCCGCTCTTCCCTGCATCCGCCCTGCCCGCCCAGGTGCACGTCAACGCCATCGGCGCCTTCCGCCCCACCATGCGCGAACTTCCGGACGAACTGCTGGCCGGCAGCAGTGTGTTCATCGACGAACTCGGTGCCGTCCTGGAGGAGTCCGGCGAGATCATCCATGCCCTCCGGGCCGGCGCGCTCACCCGGGACGACCTCACCGACCTGGGCACCGCCCTCACCTCCGCCCCCGCCGGTCACGGCAAGCACACGGTGTTCAAGAGCGTGGGCGTCGCCATGCAGGACTGGGCCATCGCGCGTCTGCTGGCCGACAAGTTCATCTGCTGATCCCGCACTCCGCCCCGTTCAGGGGACCTCCGGGCCGCGGTACTCGCTCATCGCGTCGATGAGCCAGTGCGCCAGATGGCCGGCGAAGGAGGAACGCGGAAAGAGACGGTACGTCGGCCGGCCGTCGGTCTGCCAGAGCAGCACGGGGACCGGTCCCACCGTCGTCGACACCGCCCGGCCGGGCCCGAAGGCGCGGGGATGCAGGTCCAGTGGGCAGCCCTTCTCCAGCACCTGCCGGGCTGCCGGGCCGCTCAGCTCCAGCGTGGTGCGGTTCGCCGAGACGTCCACGACCGAGCCCGGGTCTCCCGCGAGCGCCTGCCGCAACTCGGCGGCCACAGCGGTCCCGTCGGCCTGGGAGAGCACGAGCCATTCGTCGGGGCCGAGCCAGACGACCGTGTGGGGGCCGGATGCGGTGGTGCTGCCGCACTGCTGAGGGAGCGGCGCCCCCAGGGTCTTCCCGATCCGGTCGGCCGCCTCGGAAGCGGGGTCGACGCGAAGGTTCACCATGGTGATGAACGGCCACTCGGCCAGCGCGACGCCGCGAGCGCCGGTGACGCCGGCGGCGCGCATCCGTTCCTCCAGATGTGCCAGCGGACTGGTGCGCAGCGCCACCGGGCCCGCGCCCGTGTCGATCATCGGCTCAGCCATCGCGCTTGGTCCCTTCGGGGTCGTAGAGGACGAAGTCGGTCACCTCGACGGGCACCAGGTCATCGTCCACCGGTGCGAGCAGGGTCTCGCCGATCCTTGCCCGCCCGCCGGCGACGAGGGCGAGGGCGAACGGACGGCCGAGGGCAGGGCTGTGGTAGCTGGAGGTGACATGGCCGAGCATCGGGACCGGCCCGGCCCCGGGAGTGACCGGCACGTCGGGCGCGACGAGTTGGGTGCCCTCGGGCAGCCGGGTCGTGCGGTCGGCCGGGAGCAGGCCGACCAGCTGCTTGCGGTCGGTGCGGGAGGTGTCGGCGCGGGAGAAGGACCGCTTGCCGATGAAGTCCTTCTGCTTCGAGACCACCCACGACATCCCCGCATCGTGCGGCGTGACGGTGCCGTCGGTGTCCTGGCCGACGATGATGTAGCCCTTCTCGGCCCGCAGGACGTGCATGGTCTCGGTGCCGTACGGGGTGATGCCGTACGGTCGGCCGATCGCGTACACCTCCTCCCAGACCGCCAGGCCGTACCACGCGGAGACGTTGATCTCGTAGGCCAGTTCACCGGAGAAGGAGATCCGGCAGATACGGGCCGGGATGCCGGAGGCCAGGGTGGTCTCGCGGAAGGCCATGAAGGGGAACTCGTCGTTCGACAGGTCGACTTCAGGGGCGAGATGGGCTACGACCTCGCGCGACTGCGGGCCGACGACGGCGATCGTCGCCCACTGCTCGGTCACCGAGGTGCAGTGGACGTCGAGTTCGGGCCACTCGGTCTGCAGCCACTCCTCCAGCCAGTCCAGAACCCCGGCCGCGCCGCCGGTCGTGGTGGTCATGAAGTAGCGGTCGTCGTCCAGGCGCAGCGTCACACCGTCGTCGAAGATCATGCCGTCGGGCTTGCACATCACGCCGTAGCGGGCCATGCCGGGCTTCAGCTTCTTGAAGGCGTTGGTGTAGATCCGGTTGAGGAACTCGCCCGCGTCCGCGCCCCGGATCTCGATCTTGCCGAGGGTGGAGGCGTCCATGAACGCGACGCCCTCACGGGCGGCGCGGCATTCACGGGCCACGGCCGTGTCCATGTCCTCACCGGGCCGCGGGTAGTACCGGGGGCGCTTCCACTGCCCGACGTCCTCGAACTCCGCGCCCTGAGCGACGTGCCAGCTATGGAGGGAGGTTGTGCGCTCCGGATCGAACAGGTCGCCGCGCTCCCGCCCGGCCAGGGCGGCGAACGCCACCGGTGTGTACGGCGCCCGGTAGGCCGTGGTGCCGATCTCTCCCAGTGAACCGCCGAGGGCCTCGGCGATGACGCCGATCGCGTTGACACCGGACGTCTTGCCCTGGTCGTTCGCCGTGCCGAGCGACGTGTAGCGCTTGACGTGCTCGACGCCCCGCATGCCGGCGCCGGTGGACCGCCAGATGTCGGCGACCGTGACATCGCGCTGCAGGTCGACGAAGTGGGTGTCCCAGCTGCCGGGGTCCCCGTCAGGGGCGGGTACCAGCCACAGTGCGCGCACCGGCCCGGGCCCGGGCCGCGCATCGCCGGGCGACGGCACGGGCACCGGGAAGCCGGCGTGCGTGGCGGCCCGCGCACCGGCCCGCGTCCCTTCGGCCAGACAGCCGTCGAGGTCGTACGTCCCCCGGGCCGCACCGACGACCTGCTGGTCCCGCACGGTGCCGTCGGGGACGAAGGCGACCAGGTCCGCGTCCCAGCGCAGCCGGCCCTGACGCTGGCTGTGCAGGTGCACCACCGGGCTCCACCCGCCCGAGACCGCGAGCAGGTCGCAGGCGAACGACTCCGGATCACCGGTGACTTGACCGCTGTCGTCGAGAGCCCGGACGGTGACACCGGTGATCCGGCCGCCGCCCGCGGTGCCGACCACCGCACTGCCCGTCAGCACCCGCACCCCGGTCGCCACGGCGGTCTCGGCGGCCCGGTGGGACAGCTCCGGGCGCGCGTCCACGACGGCGCTGATGCCGATTCCGGCGGCGTGCAGATCGGCGACCGTGTCGTAGGCGCTGTCGTTGGTCGTACTCACGACGGCCCGCGTGCCCGGAGCCACGGCGTACCGGTTGAGGTACGAGCGCACGGCTCCGGCGAGCATCACCCCGGGGCGGTCGTTGCCGGCGAAGACCAGCGGGCGCTCGTGCGCACCGGTCGCCAGAACCACCTGGCGGGCCCGGATGTGCCACAGCCGCTGGCGGGAGACGCCCGCGGACGGTTCGGGGGCCTCGGCTCCGAGATGGTCGGTACGCCGTTGCAGGGCCAGCACGTAGTTGTCGTCGTACGACCCGAAGGCCGTGGTGCGGTGCAGTACGACGACCTCGGGTGCGGCGTCGAGTGCCGCGCGTACGTCGGCGACCCACTGGAGGGCGGTCTGCGAGCCGACCCTCTCGGTGCGGCCGGAGAGCAGCGAACCGCCGGGCTCGGGCTGGTCGTCGACGAGGACGACCCGCGCGCCGGAGCCTGCGGCAGCGGCGGCGGCCGCGAGCCCGGCGGGTCCGGCGCCGACGACCAGGACGTCGGTGTGGACGTACTTCTTGTCGTAGACGGCGGGGTCGGGGCTCGGGTCGAGCCGGCCCATCCCGGACAGGTTGGTGGCGGACAGGCCGTCGTACAGCTCCACCGTCGTCGCCGGAAGCATGCCCTCCGAGCATGGGCCCGCCAACTGCACCAGGGCGTTCGGCTCCTCGACGCCCGAGGAGACGATGCCGCGCGGGCGGTGGCGGTAGAGCGACGGGGCGACCTCGGCGAGGCCGTTCGCCAGCAGGGCCGAGGCGACGGTGTCGCCGGGGTGCCCGGTCAGCTCCCGCCCGTCGACGGTGAACCGCAGCACGGTGCCGCGGTCGATACGGCCACCCTGCCGGCGCCGGAAGTGCTGGTCGGTCATCGGTTCCCTCCGGGGCGGGGCTCGTCGAGCCGGTAGGAGGCGAGCACCTCATAAGTGGCGGTGTCCCGCAGGACGTTGAACCAGCGCCGGCAGCCGGTGCTGTGCACCCACCGCTCGGCGAAGCGGCCCTTGGGGTTGTCGCGGTAGAAGACGTACTCGGCCCACTGCGCGTCGGAGAGTTCCGCGGGGTTCTCGGGGTAGGGCACGTGGGCCTGTCCCCCGTAGTGGTACTCGGTCTCGTCCCGAGGACCGCACCACGGGCAGGTGATCAGAAGCACCAGGTCCTCCTCAGTGGGCCACGGCTGCCGCGCCGTGCTCGTCGATCAACGCGCCCGTCGTGAAGCGGTCGAGGGCGAAGGGGGCGTTCAGCGGATGCGGTTCGCCCGTGGCGATGGTGTGCGCGAAGGTCCAGCCGGCCGCCGGGGTGGCCTTGAAACCGCCCGTGCCCCAGCCGCAGTTGACGTAGAGGTTCTCGACGGGGGTGCTGCCGACGACGGGGGAGGCGTCCGGGGTGACATCGACGATCCCGCCCCACGTGCGCAGCACATGGGCACGGGCGAAGACCGGGAACAGTTCGACGGCGGCTGCCATCTGCTGCTCGATCACATGGAAGGAGCCGCGCTGTCCGTAGCCGTTGTAGGCGTCGACACCCGCGCCCATCACCAGTTCGCCCTTGTGCGCCTGGGAGACGTAGACATGCACATGGTTCGACATCACCACGGTGGGGTGCACCGGCTCGTGCAGCTCGGAGACCAGCGCCTGGAGGGGGTGGGACTGCACGGGCAGCCGGAACCCGGCCAGCCGTGCCAGCACGCTGCTGTGCCCGGCGGCCGCGAGTCCGACCCGGCCGGCGAGGATACGGCCGCGGCTGGTCTCGACGCCCACGACCCGGTCGCCGTCCTTGAGGAAACCGGTGACCTCACAGCCCTGGATCAGGTCCACGCCCAGCTCGTCGGCGCGACGGGCCAGTGCCCAGGCGACGTGGTCGTGCTTGGCGATACCGGCCCGCGGCTGGAAGGTGCCGCCGAGGACCGGATACCGGGTGCGGGGCGAGACGTTGAGGATGGGGCAGACCTCGGCGACCTCGTCCGGCTCCAGCCACTCGGCGTCGACTCCGTTGAGCCGGTTGGCACCCACGCGGCGCACGCCCTCGCGGACGTCCTGGAGGGTGTGCGCGAGGTTGAGGACGCCGCGCTGGCTGAACAGGAAGTCGTAGTCCAGCTCCGCCGGGAGGCCTTCCCACAGCTTGAGGGCATGCTCGTAGATCGCCGCGCTCTCGTCCCACAGGTAGTTGGAGCGGATGATCGTGGTGTTGCGGGCCATGTTGCCGCCGGCCAGCCAGCCCTTCTCCAGGACGGCGACATTGGTGATGCCGTGGTTCTTGGCGAGGTAGTAGGCGGTGGCCAGGCCGTGGCCTCCCGCGCCGACGATGACGACGTCGTACGAGGAGCGCGGCTCGGGGTTGCGCCAGAGGAAGTCCGGATGCTCCGGCAGCGGCTCGGCGGTCATGCCGCGGCTCCGTTCAGGTGGGGATAGAGGGGGAAGGCGGCTGCGAGCTTCTCGACCCGGTCGCGCAGTTCGTCGTCGGCCTGTTCGCCCTTCAATGCCTCGGCGACGATGTCGGCGACCTCGCGGAACTCCGTCGCGCCGAAGCCGCGGGTGGCCAGGGCCGGCGTACCGATCCGCAGCCCCGAGGAGACCATCGGCGGGCGGGGGTCGAACGGCACCGCGTTGCGGTTGACGGTGATGCCGATGCGGTGCAGCCGGTCCTCGGCCTGCTGTCCGTCCAGCGCGGAGTCGCGCAGGTCGACCAGGACCAGGTGGACCTCGGTGCCACCGGTCAGTACCGTGATCCCGGCCTCGGCCACGTCGTCGGCCAGCAGCCGGCCGGCGAGGACCCTGGCGCCGTCCAGGGTGCGTTGCTGGCGCTCCCTGAACTCCTCGCTCGCCGCCACCTTGAAGGCCACCGCCTTCGCCGCGATGACGTGTTCCAGCGGACCACCCTGCTGACCCGGGAAGACCGCGGAGTTGATCTTCTTGGCCAGGCCGGCGCGGCTGAGGATCACACCGCCGCGCGGGCCGCCGAGGGTCTTGTGCGTGGTGGTCGTGACGACGTCGGCGTACGGCACCGGGCTCGGGTGCAGGCCCGCGGCCACCAGCCCGGCGAAGTGCGCCATGTCCACCATCAGGTAGGCGCCCACCTCGTCGGCGATCCGCCGGAACGCGGCGAAGTCGAGTTGCCGGGGGTAGGCCGACCAGCCGGCGACGATCATCCTGGGCCGGTGGGCGAGGGCGAGCTGCTCGACCTCGTCCATGTCGATGCGCAGGTCGGACTGGCGCACGTGGTACGGCACGACGTTGTACAGCTTGCCGGAGTAGTTGAGGCGCATGCCGTGGGTCAGATGCCCGCCGTGCGCCAGGTCGAGGCCGAGGATCGTGTCGCCGGGCTGGAGCAGCGCGAACATCGCGGCCGCGTTGGCCTGGGCGCCCGAGTGCGGCTGCACGTTCGCGGCCTCGGCGCCGAACAGGTCCTTCACCCGCGCCATGGCCAACTGCTCGATGACGTCGACGTGTTCGCAGCCGCCGTAGTAGCGGCGGCCCGGGTAGCCCTCGGCGTACTTGTTCGTCAGTACCGAGCCCTGGGCGTCCAGGACGGCGGCCGGGGCGAAGTTCTCCGAGGCGATCATTTCGAGCGTCGACCGCTGACGGCGAAGCTCGGCGTCCACCGCGGCGGCGACCTCCGGATCGAGCTCGCTCAGCGGGCGGGAGAGGGAGGAGGTGGCCGTGGTCGACGGGGTGGTTGCCATCTGTACACCATCCTGGGAGACGACTAATAGCCAACTGATATATCAGTCTGTGCGGTAAGGTATGGGAGCTCGCCGTACAGGTCAAGAGGGCCAAGGGGGCTTCATGCAGCAGATGGCGACCGAGCCCGGGGCCGAGCTGTCCCTCGCCGAGCGCGCCTACCGCGCCCTCCGTGACCGCCTCGTCATGCTCGACATCCGCCCGGGCGCGCCGATCAACGAGGACCAGCTGGCACAGTCCCTCGGTGTGGGCCGGACGCCGGTGCGCGAGGCCCTGAAACGGCTCCAGTACGAGCGCCTGATCACGACCTACCCCCGGCGCGGCACCTTCGCCACCGAAGTGAACATCACCGACCTGGCCCATATCTCCGAGGTGCGCCAGGAACTGGAGCCCCTGGCCGCCGCCCAGGCAGCGCGGCGCGCCACGGCCACGGACCGGGCGACCCTGACGGCCCTGCGACAGGAGCTGGAGAGCGCGGATTCCCGCCGGCGCGACGCCGCCGGGCTCCTGCACCTGGACCTTCAGGTCCACCGCGCCGTCTACGCCGCCACGCACAACCCGTATCTGGACGACACCCTCGTCCGCTACGACAACCTGGCCACCCGTATCTGGTGCCTGTTCATCGACCGGCTCTCCGACATGGCCGGCCATGTCGGAGAACACGGACCGCTGATCGAGGCGATCGTCGCCGGTGATCCCGACACGGCGGCACGACTCGCCCGCAGCCATGTCGAGGGCTTCGAGCGCGCCGTTCGCGACGCCGTCTGAGACGGCGCCGCGCGACTGGCAACTCGCCTCCTTCTCACGCTGGTCAGCTGCCGGGACAGCGATTCTCCGCGTCAGCTCACCGGGCCACGCGAGTCCCCCGGGCGCAACCGGGGCCTGCCCGCCAAAGTGGTCCACAGATACGGCTCGGCGGCGTCCTCGGGGAGCTGGGCGATCATGTAGCGGACGCAGCGCTCGATCTTCACCCGCCACAGGCGCGCCGCCTCGTTCCCGTCGGCGTCGCACAACGCGTCGTACACGGCGGCGTCCTCGTCGGTGATGGTGTCGCAGGCCTGGCTGTAGTTCATGTCCAGGACCGTCACGGACATGCGCAGGCGAGCCGTGAGGCGTTCGAAGGTCCGGGCGGCCTGCGGCAGTCCGCGATCCGGGCGAGGGCGTCCTGGAACCGCAGGTCGACTTCGCGCATGCGCACATGATCGTGGTCACGCGCGGCGGCGCGCACCTCCGTCAGGGCCGCCGAGGCCGGAGCGAGGTGCTCGCGCCCGAGCATGGCGATCCGGCGCATGAGCAGCGCGCCGAGACTGGCGCGCAGGGCGTAGAGATCCAGCACGTCCTTCGCCGCGACCTCGCTCTCGGCCCCGCCACGACCGCCCGGATCGCGTCCCTCGTCGAGGCGCTGCCACACCTGTCGGGCGCGCGCTGAGCCACCCCGACACCGTCTTGTGCCACGCCGCTCGCCCGGGCCGCGCGAGCGGCCCGGTCTGCGGGCGGCTGCCGGCGCCCCACCACACTCAAGGAGTCACCGACCATGACCACAGTTCGCCGGGCGGCGGACGCCCCGCGCCTGGTCACCGGGACCGACCTGCCTCCGGCCGGGCACTTCATCGACGGGGCCTTCGCCGAGGCGTCGACCGAGCGCGTCATCGACGTCGTCGACCCCTGTAGGGAGAACGTCATCGCCCGGATCCCCGAAGGGACTTCGCAGGACGTCGACCGAGCGGTCGCCGCCGCCGTCAGGGCCAGGGCCCGGTGGGCGCGGCTGGTCCCCAAGGAGCGCTCCGAGCTGCTGCACGCCGTCGCCGACCGGCTGGCCGAGCACACCGAGCCGCTGAGCAGGCTGGAATCGGCGAACACCGGCAAGCCGCTCGCGGTGTCCCGGGACGACGTCGCCATGACCGTCGACCTGCGCTGCGCGCGACCACCTCCATGGCCGCCGGTGACTACGCCGAGAACCACCTGTCGGTCCTCCTGCGGGAACCGCTCGGTGTGATCGGCGTGGTCACCCCCTGGAACTACCCCTTGCTCATGGCGGCCTGGAAGATCGCGCCCATTCTCGCCGCGGGCAACACCCTGGTCCTCAAGCCGTCCGAGCAGACTCCGCTGACCACCCTGAAGCTCGCCGAACTCGTCGCCGACCTCCTGCCGCCCGGAGTGGTGAACGTGGTGAACGGCTACGGCGCCGCCGCCGGCAGCCTCAAGCGCGTACACCTCGAACTCGGCGGCAAAGCACCGGTGGTGATCTTCCGGGACGCCGATCTCGCAGCCGCCGCATCGGCGTTGCGCGTCGCCGGTTTCTGGAACTCGGGGCAGGGGTGCGGGGCCGCCTGCCGCGTGCTCGTCCACGAACCGCTCGCCGGGGAGTTCATCGAGCAACTCGTGGGCGAGGTGCGGTCGTTGATCGTCGGCGAGCCCGCCGCCGGGGATGACGTGGAGGTCGGCCCCATGGTCTCGAAGGCCCACTTCGACCGCGTCATGGGGTATGTGGAGCGCGCGCAGAAGGAGGGCGGCCGGGTGGCGACCGGAGGCGGAGCCGTCGACGGGCCCGGTTACTTCGTGGCCCCGACCGTGCTGGTCGAGGTACCCGAAGGAGCCGAGGTCGCCCGCGAGGAGATCTTCGGCCCCGTGGTCACGGTCGAGACCTTCGCCGACGAGGAGGAGGCGGTACGGCGGGCCAACGACGTCCCTCTCGGACTGTCGGCATCGGTGTGGACCGAGAACGCCCGCCGCAGTCACGACATCGCCGCCCGCCTCGACTTCGGAACCGTCTGGGTCAACTCCCATCCGGTTCTGGCCGGCGAGGTGCCCTGGGGCGGCTTCAAGGGCTCCGGCTACGGCCGTGACCTGTCGATCTACGCGCTGGACGACTACTCGCGCACCAAGCACGTGATGCACAACCACGGGCGCTGATCCCGTACGCCTGTATTTCCCCGGACGATGGTGTCCTTGGCGGGGTGTGGGTCAGACTCGTACACCGAACATGAACGGTCCGCCGATGGTGTCCATCGACTCGTACCGTACGACCGTGCCGGTCCGAGGAGCGTGGAGGATCTGGCCGTTGCCCGCGTACAGGCCGACGTGGTGCAGGTCGTTGAAGAAGAAGACCAGATCGCCGACCTGGAGCTGGCCGCGTGTGAGGCGGGTGCCGATGCCCGTCTGGGACTCGGAGGTGCGCGGTATGGAGACGCCGGCCTGAGCGTAGGCCCAGGAGGTCAGGCCCGAGCAGTCGAAGGAGGACGGGCCGGAGGCGCCGTAGACGTACGGCCTGCCGAGCTGGCTCTGAGCGGCGGAGAAGGCGGCGGCAGCCCGGCCGGACGCGGAGTCGTCGTTGCCGAGATCCACGCGCTCGGTGGAGGAGTGGCTGGCCCGCGCCTGCTCGGCGGCGAGCGCGGCCTTCTCCTTGGCGGTCAGTGTGTTGAGCAGCTTCTGCGCCTCCGCGAGCTTGCTCTGGACGTCCTTCTTCTTGTCGCCAAGCTCGGTCCGGGCGGAGGCGAGGTCCTTGAGCTTCTCGGTGGCCTCAGCGCGCTCCTGGGCGAGTTCACGCTGTTTGTCCTGAATCTTCTTCAGGGTCTCGACCTGCCTGCTGCTCAACTGGTCGAGCGCGGAGGCCTTGTCGAGGAAGTCGTCCGGGTCGGAGGACAGGAAGAGCTGGACCGAGGCATCGATGCCCCCGGAGCGGTACTGGGAGGTGGCCAGTGAACCGAGGCCGTCGCGCAGCTTGTTCAGCTCCTGCTGGCCGCGGGCGACGCTGTCCTGGATCGTGGAGATCTCCTCCTGCAGCTTCTGCTGCTTCTCCTTGGCCCCGTTGTACTTCTCGGTGGCCTGTTCCGCCTGCTCGTAGAGCTTGTCGACCTTCGCCTTGACCTCGTCCTTGCCGGGCTTCTGACTCGGGGCGGCGTCGGCGGCGTTCGCGCTGAGCGCGACGGCAGCGGCGGCCGCGGTGGTCAGCACGGTGACGCGTGTGCGGCTTGGCTGTTTGGGTCGACGGTGGGACGCCACAGGGGCGAGCTCCTTGTTCCTTCAGCCGCCTGCCGTCACATCGGTGGGCGGTGCCCTCCACCGTCACTCCTGCTGAGTGATCACCGGAGCGGGGGGTCGGAGCAAGACCTTAATGACTTTCTTACGATCGGATCAAATGTTTGCATGGAAATTCTCGTGCGCCTGGCGCCGACTCGCCCGTTCCCGCCGCCCTGGTACGGCCAACCCGTCCACAGCTGGTTGACGTTGACCGCCGACCAGGCCGCCGCCACCGTGTGGTGCTCGGTGCTGCCGGAGCCGTACAGGTCGGCCGCCGCCGACAGGGTGCCCGCGCGGGCACCGGAGTGGTCGGTGGTCGATGTGAAGTACGTCGTCAGCGCCTTGTACCAGATCTGCAGCGCCTTGCCCCGGCCGATGCCGGTGACCGTGGAGCCGTCGGACGTCGGGGAGTCGTAGCTGATCCCGTTGATCGTCTTGCTGCCGCTGCCCTCGGACAGCAGGTGGAAGAAGTGGTTGGCGACACCGGACGAGTAGTGGACGTCCAGGCTGCCGACGGAGGAGGACCAGGAGTCCGCCGAGTTGCCGTCCTTGCTGGGCTGGTCCATGTAGCGCAGCGGGGTGCCGTCGCCGTTGATGTTGATCGCTTGGCCGATCCGGTAACTGCCCGGCTCGTTGGAGCTGTTGGCGTAGACGCCGTGGCTCATCTCGTGGCCCGCGACATCCAGCGAGGTGGGCGGGTGGTTGTTGCCGGAGCCGTCGCCGTAGGTCATGCAGAAGCAGCTGTCGTCCCAGAAGGGGTTCACGTACTGGTCGCCGTGGTGGACGCGGGAGTCGGCGGCGGCGCGGAACGATGTTGGAAACCGGTCTCGTTTCCACTCGACCTGATGGCATTTCCGCAGGTCAGGGCCGTGTTAAAGAAGATGACAACGGTCACCGGTGCAGCCTTTGGCGAATGCGTCGATCGTGCGTTTCACTGCGGCCAGAGACCCGACGCGAGGGGGATGCGTACGACATGAGTGACCACGACCACGACCGGGGCCACGGCCAGGACCCGGGCCACCAGAACGAAAGCAATGGGCACGGGCACGCTCACGGCGCCGGCGGACATGCCGGGCACTCGCACGGTGTGTCGGCGGACACCGACCGCCGCTGGCTGGCCCTCGCGCTCACTCTGATCACGGTGTTCATGGCGGCCGAGGTCACCGTCGGCATCGTCGCCGGTTCACTCGCCCTGATTTCCGACGCGGCGCACATGCTCACCGACGCCGCCTCGATCGTGCTCGCCCTCGTCGCCATGCGCCTGTCGGCCCGCCCCGCCCGCGGCGGGTTCACCTACGGACTCAAACGGGCGGAGATCCTCTCCGCCCAGGCCAACGGACTGACTCTGCTGCTGCTCGGGGCCTGGCTGGCGTACGAGGCGATACGGCGGCTCATCAGCCCGCCCGAGGTGGAGGGCGGGCTGATGCTGGCGACCGCGCTCGTCGGCATCGTCGTGAACGTGGCCGCCGCCTGGTGCATCTCCAAGGCCAACCGCACTTCTCTGAACGTCGAGGGTGCCTACCAGCACATCCTCAACGACCTGTTCGCCTTCATCGGCACCGCCATCGCCGCGCTGATCGTCGTCCTCACCGGGTTCGCCCGGGCCGACGCCATCGCCACCCTCGCTGTGGTCGCCCTGATGTTCAAGGCCGGTTACGGACTCGTACGCGACTCCGGACGGATCTTCCTGGAAGCCGCCCCTGAGGGCTTCGACCCGGACGCGATCGGTGACGAACTCGCCGCACAGCCCTCCGTCGTGGAGATCCACGACCTGCACATTTGGACGATCACCTCCGGCGAACCCGCCCTCTCCGCCCACGTCCTGGTCGAACCCGGCGGTGACTGCCACGCCGTACGGCGCCACCTCCGGCAACTGCTGCGCGACAAGCACGGCATCGGCCACGCCACCCTCCAGGTCGACCACCTCGGAGAGGACACGGACGCGGCGGAACTGCTCCAGATCACCACGCCGCCGACGGCACAGCGCACAGAGCACTGCGACGACGCCCACGGTCCCGTTCACCGGCCCGGCCGGCACGAGCACTGACAGTTCAGGCGATCGCGACCGGCGCCGACGGCCTCGCCCGTTCGGGCCGAGCCCTCGCACCTGGTTGCCTGCGTGACCGCGGCATCGTCGTCGCCGTGCCCAAGGGCAGTGCAGGGGCTACGAGTTGGCCGATGCCCGTCTCGGCCACGCCCTGGCAGCAGCAGCCCTCCTCCTCGGAGTCGACGCGGACGGTGCCCGTCCGGGCGCGTCAGTTGCGGGCGGGAAAGGCAGGGCAGCCGCCGGGCGTGTTCGCAGGTGTGCTGGACTCTCCGCCCGTGCGGGCCCGGACGGGCCATGGAGGGAGGCTACTTGTGCTTGCCGCCGCCCGCCCGGCCCTTCCCGGCCGTGCCGTTGCCGGAGGTGCCCGTCCTGCCCGTTGTTCCCTGGCGGGCGTCCGCGGCGCCTTCGCCGGACTTGCCTGTGCCGGCGGACCTGCCCGGCGCGGCTGTCGCCCGCGCCAGCTGCTCGGAGCAGTACGCGGTGACCTTGGCCTTGCCGCCGGCGGCCGTGACCAGTTGCTGCCAGGCTTTCGCGTCGAGGGCCTTGCCATGGCCCTGGACGTTCTCGTAGGCGCGGCAGTGGGCTTCGATGTCCCGGCCGTGGGCCGGTCCGTCCGTCGGCCCGGAGTTGCGGGAGGGCGCCGACGACGGCGTACCGCCCGGCCGGTCCGGAGCGGGCGCCGACGAGCGCGCGCTGCCGCGGCCGGCGCCGCCACCGTGCGAGGAGGAACCGATGGCCGCGACGGCCACACCACCCAGCGTGAGGCTGGCGAACACCGCGCAGAACGTCATCTTCAGGGAACGCCGGGTACGCCGCTCCTCGGGCGGTCGCCAGTCGTCCCGGCGCCGGGCGCGCGCCCGGTGCGTGCCCGCGTCGCGGGCGGTGCGAAAGGCGGCCACGGCCCGCTGCTCGGCCTGGAGGTCGAGGTCGTCCGCACGGATGGTGGTGGCCAGAGCCGTTTCCAGAGCGGCGGTATCACGCACGTACCGAGGTTCGGACAGGGCACTGCCGTGCTCACGTCGAGGGCCCGGAACTCCGCCGCTCAGCCCTTCACCCATGTCCGCTTCCGTTCCTGTCCCACAGATTCTCCGCACGCGGCCTTCCAGGCCGGGCTGCCCGCCAGCCGGACGGCTGCCGTCGTCGTTCATGTCGACTCCCCCAGCGTGCGACAGGCCCCATCCGTCACACCCGCCTCCGCTTCGCCGCCGACGCCCAACTGGCGGGCGAGGCGTTTCAGGCCCCGGTGGGCGGCTGTGCGCACCGCTCCCGGGCGCTTGCCGAGGACGCGTGCGGCGGCGGGACCGTCCAGGCCGACGACCACGCGCAGGAGCACGGCCTCGGCCTGGTCCCGGGGCAGTCCGCGGACCAGTTCCAGTGCCCGCTCGGTGGAGAGGGACTCCAGCGCCTGTTCATGGGTGCTGTGCGGACCCGGCAGATCCAGTACGTCCTGTTCGGTCCCTCCCGCCCGGGGCCGCACACGCTGGCGGCGCAGATGGTCCAGCGCCCGGTGCCGGGCGATGGTCGCCGTCCAGCCGCGAAAGCCCGCGCCGTCGCCCTTGAAACGCCCGAAGTCGCGGGCTATCTCCAGCCAGGCGTCGGACGCCACGTCCTCGGCGTCTTCGCCGACGATGCCGCGCAGGAAGCCGAGCAGGCCCGGCTGAACGATCCGGTAGGCGACCGCGAAGGCGGCCTCGTCGCCGTTCTGGGCCCGTGCGACCGCCGCGCCCAGTTCCCCGTCGCGCGCCTGCACGCGCCGGGTTTGCCGTACCTGGCCCAAGATCGTCCTCGTTCACGCCGGTTCATAGCGGGTGCCTTCCGTCCGCCGCGCTCCGGTCGCAACGACGGCCCATGATGACCAGCGTCTGCCGTCACGGAAGTGTCACAACGCATCAGGCGTCCTTCATGTCCTCGCCGGTTTCCCCGCAGCACGGGCGGGTGACGTTTCGGGCGGGCCGTGCGCTGGCGGAATACCGGGTCGGTGCCCGGGCAGGCCCCGGGCGACCGTCCCCCGGTGCCTGGCGCCGAAGCCCGCCACGGACCCCTCTCCGTGCCGTTCGTGACTCCCCCCGTGGACGGCACGGAGAGGGACGGCGCGGCCGGACCCCGACCACTGAACGGGTTCCGGCCCCTCTGAACGGGGTTCCGGCCCCTCGCACCCCCAACGGACCGGCGGTGTCCGGTCCGTACCCCGAATCCGTCCGCCCCGCGTAATGCCCAGGCGCCCCCGTGCGCTCCTTCTGGCATGAGTGCCTACCTCCGTCTGCGCGCGGTGCCGCCCCCGGCGCTGCGCAACAGCGCGACTTGGCTGGAACGGCTTTTCGACGACGGCGCCGAGACCGTCCGGCGTTGTCTGGACCAGGAGCGCATCTACGCCGGCGCTCCCGCACACGAACCCGGGGACCGGCCTCGGATCGAGGCGGTGCTGGGAGGCCGGCCCGTGTTCCGTGCCGGCCGGCCGGGGCCGCCGTTGCTGGTGCTGACGGCGGCCCAGGCCCGCCGGGTGGCCGGGTTCCTGGCGACGGCCGACTTCGACGCGCTGTGGCTTTCCGCGCGGGACCAACTGCTGCCGCATTACGGCGGCGAGACCGCGGAGCCCGAGACATGGGGTGCGTTCGCGGCGGCGCACCAGGAGCTGAGGGCGTTCTACGCGCAGACGGCCGAGTACGGAGACGCGGTGGTGAAGTGGCTGTCCGAGGCGTGAGTTGTGCATGAGGTGTAACAGTTCCGGCCCGCCGCGCTCTCTTCATGCGGGCGGCCGCGTCGGCCGACCGGGACAGGGGACACGACTCGTGCAGTGGACGAACGACAACGGCGGAGCGTACGGCGAGGATCCGTACGGTGGCGCCGGGCACGTGTACACCTACGGCCACCAGGGGTACGGCGGCGAGGGGTACGGCGGCGACACGGCCACGCTGACCTGGGATCCGGTGCAGCACGCGCAGTGGACGCAGCCGCACCCGACGACGTGGGACGCCGCCCACGGCGACCTCCTCGCCGTGCCGGCCCAGGGGATCGACACGCAGTCCATCCCATTCGTGCCGGTACCGGAATCCGAGCCGGACCCGGACACGCCGGAGGACGAGCCGGTGCGGCCGGTCTTCGTGGACTCCTCGGGGCGACGCCAGCGTCTCGTGCTGCGTACCGCCCGGTTGCTGGTGATCCCCGCAGGCGGCTATGTCGCCCTGCTGATCAGCACCATGCTGGGCGGTTCCGGCATCAGTGCCCCGTTCGTCCCGCAGCCGGGCGCCACCCATGCGGGCACGCCGCGCGTGACCGTCCCGGACTCCGCGTCCGGCACCGGCCACTCGGCGGGGGGCTTCGGCGCCGCGGCGGCACACGAGGACGCCCGTCCCGCAGTGCCGCGGCCCGGCTCCGGCCCGGCCGGCCGCGCAGCAGCCCTGGCCGCCCCCGCCACCACACCCGGGACCACTGCGGCGCCGACCACGACCACCGCCCCGACTCCCACTGCCACCCGCACCTCGAAGGGGCGCGCCCTCGGTTCGTCCCACAAGCCCGTGAAGTGACTTAAGGCCCTGACGTGACCGATCGCCACCGCGCCGCTCCTCGCCGCCACAGCCGTACCCGCCAGATCACCCCCCGCGCCCACTGGCTGCTGCTGAGCGTGCTCGCGGTGACCTTGTCGACCGCCCTGCTGCTCCAGGGGTACACCCACCACATGTTCGGGATCACGCCGGACGACGTGACCGGTGCCCGCGGACGCAGCGAGGCGGTGCCCGCCCAGGTGACCCACGGCGGCCCGGTGATCGCGAACGCCGCCGGTGCCGTGCACACCGCCCGGCCCCTGAACCGCACCATCGCCCTCACCTTCGACGACGGCCCCGACCCCGTCTGGACGCCGCGCATTCTCGACGTGCTGCGCCGCAATCAGGTGCGGGCGACGTTCTTCGTCGTCGGAACCGAGGTCGTGGACCACCCGGAACTGGTCCGCCGGATCGTCGCCGACGGCCATCAGATCGGCGTCCACACCTTCACCCATCCCGACCTGTCCCGCCTCGCCCCGTGGCAGCGTTCCCTGGAACTGCGCGAGACACAGCTGGCGGTGGCCGGCGCCGCGGGGGTCACCACCTCGCTGCTGAGGCCGCCGTACTCCTCGGAGAACGACGCGCTGAACGACGCCGACTGGTCCGTCCTCAAGCAGGCCGACGCGGCGGGCTATGTCACGGTGCTTTCCACCCAGGACGCCGAGGACTGGCAGCGTCCCGGCACCGCCCGCATCCTCACGAACGCGACCCCGCGCGGGCACGCCGGGCAGATCCTGCTGATGCACGACGGCGGCGGTGACCGCTCCCAGACCGTCGCCGCGCTGAACACCCTGATCCCGCGGCTCAAGGCACAGGGTTTCCGGTTTGCGACGGTCGGCGCCGCAGTCGGCATGGGCGGCCCCGTCCAGCCCGCCGGCCTCGGCGACCACCTCCAGGGAATGGCCCTCGTCGACGTGTTGCAGGCCGGCGACTGGGCCGTATGGCTGCTGGGTGTGCTGATGTACGCGGCCGGAGCGATCAGCGTGCTGCGCGCGGCGGTCGTGCTGATCGCGGCCCGCCGGCACCGGCGGCTGCGCAGGGCGAGGCGCCGGGGCAGGTCCTGGGGGCCGCCGGTGACCGAACCGGTCAGCGTCATCGTCCCCGCGTACAACGAGAGCGCCGGAATCGAGGCGGCCGTGCGGTCCCTGCTCGCCTCTGACCATCCGGTGGAGATCATCGTGGTGGACGACGGCTCCACGGACGGCACCGCGGACCTGGTGGAGTCGCTCCGGCTGCCGGGGGTACGGGTGATCCGGCAGGAGAACGCGGGCAAGCCCGCCGCCCTCAACACCGGCCTCTCCGCCGCCACTTGCGACCTGGTGGTCATGGTCGACGGCGACACGGTCTTCGAGCCCGACACCGTCCCTGCGATCGTGCAGCCCTTCGCCGACCCTCGTGTGGGTGCCGTCTCGGGCAACGCCAAGGTCGTCAACCGCGGTGGTCTGCTCGGCCGTTGGCAGCACATCGAGTACGTGGTGGGCTTCAACCTCGACCGCCGCCTGTTCGACCTCGCCGAGTGCATGCCGACCGTCCCGGGGGCGGTGGGCGCGTTCCGTCGTGGGGCCCTGCTGGACCTCGGCGGCGTCAGCGACGTCACCCTCGCCGAGGACACCGACCTCACCATGGCGCTGTGCCGCGCCGGCTGGCGCGTGGTGTACGAGGAGGGGGCGGTCGCCTGGACCGAGGCACCGGCGTCGCTGAACGCCCTGTGGCGACAGCGGTACCGCTGGTGCTACGGCACCCTCCAGGCGATGTGGAAGCACCGCGGCGCACTGGTCCAGCGCGGCGCCGCCGGGAAACTGGGCCGCCGTGGCCTGGTCTACCTGCTCCTCTTCCAGGTGCTGCTGCCCCTGCTCGCGCCGGTCGTGGACATCTTCGCCCTGTACGGCCTGGTCTTCCTGGACCCGGTCCGGATCACCGGCCTGTGGCTGGCCTTCCTTCTCCTGCAACTCCTGATGGGCCTGTACGCGTTCCGCCTGGACGGCGAACGCCCCGGCACGCTGTGGAGCCTGCCGCTGCAGCAGTTCGTCTACCGGCAGCTCATGTATCTGGTGGTGATCCAGTCCGTCTTCACCGCCGTGTCCGGCTCGCGCCTGCGCTGGCAGCGCATGGAGCGCTACGGCAGCCTGCGGGCGCCGGCGGGCACGGAGCCTCCCGGAGAGCACCGCACCGCTGCCCCCGCGCGGCCGGAACCGGAATCGTACGAGGGCGTCGCGCAGCCGGAACCGTACGCGGCCGTCTCCCACCCCGGAACGTACGCAGCTGCCCCGGGGCCCGGACCGTACGTCTCCCACCCGCAGCCAGGTCCGTACGAGTCCCACCCGCAGCCAGGGCCGTACGCGGCCCCTTCCCGGCCCGCGCCCCACGACACCACCCGCTGGTACTGAAAGCAGAGTGATCCGAGCCCATGAGCGGAACCCGGCGTCGACCGCCGCAGCGCACCATCTCCGGCAGCCGTGCGGCGGGGAGTCGCAGCAGGTCAGGCACCGCATCGCCCAGGCGCTGGATCGACTATCCGCGAGCGGGCCGGGCGGGCGTGCGCCGCTGGCTGCCGTCGTGGCGCCAGGTGCTGGCGTCGTTGCTGCTCTGCGCCGGCGCGGTGGCCGCGGCCGTCGGGTACGCCTACGCCACGATCACCATTCCCGATCCCAACCCCTCGACGCTGCTCCAGAACAACGTCTACTACTGGTCCGACGGCACCGTCCTGGCGACCGACGGCAGCGTCAACCGGCAGAACGTCTCGCTGGCACAGGTCCCGCCGGGCGTCCAGGGAGACTTCATCGCCGCTGAGAACGCCTCCTTCTACTCCGACCCGGGCATCGACCCGCAAGGCATCGCACGCGCCCTCGTGGACATGGCCGAGGGCGGTTCCGTCCAGTCCGGTTCGACGATCACCCAGCAGTTCGTCAAGAACACCTACCTCGACCAGTCGCAGACGCTGTCCCGCAAGTTCAAGGAACTGCTGATCTCCGCCAAGATCGGCGCGAGCCTGAGCAAACAGCGGATCCTCCAGGGCTATCTGAACACCTGCTTCTTCGGCCGTCGGGCCAATGGCATCGAGGCCGCGGCGCGCGTGTACTACAACCTCCCGGTCGAGAAGCTGAACGTGAGCCAGGGCGCCTTCCTCGCCGCCGCGGTCAACGAGCCGAGCCTCTTCCAGTACGCCGACTCCGACCCCGAAGCGCGGGCCCAGGCGCAGACGCGCTGGTCCTGGGTGCTCGACCGCATGGTGCAGACCGGCAGGCTGACGGGGGCGCAGCGCGCCCGGTACGCGGCGGCCGGCTTCCCGGCGCCCAGGAAGTGGACCCCCGGCGCGGGGCTCACCGGCCAGGCCGGCTATCTGGTCCAGCTGGCCCGCTCGTACGTCCAGCAGCACGACCCCGGCGTCACCGACAGCAGCCTGAGCCGGGGCGGTTACCAGATCCGCACCACCTTCGACCGCAGGAAGACGGCGCAACTGGCCAGGGCCGTCGCGAAGGTGCGCGCGGAGCGCATCGACCCCGTCCACCGGGCGACCGACCGGAACGTCCAGGCCGGCGCGGCCTCGGTGGACCCGGCGACCGGCAGGATCCTGGCCGTCTACGGTGGCCCTGGCTACGAGCAGGCCCACTACGCGGACAACGCCGACACCTCCGGCGTCCCGGTGGGCTCGACCTTCAAACCGGTCGTCCTCGCCTCCGCGCTCCAGCACGGCGCCGTCCTGAAACCGGGCACCTCCCCGGCGCCGATCACCCCGGCCAGCAAGTTCAACGGCGACGACGGCATCCAGATCAAGGACCAGCAGGGCAACGACGTCACCGACGACAAGGACCCCACGGGCCTGCTCCACCAGCACAACGACACCACGCATCGCTGGGGGAACATCTCGCTGCGCACCGCGATGGAGCAGTCGGTCAACACGCCGTACGTGCAACTGGGCGAGGACGTCGGCTACCCGGACGTGGCCCGGACGGCGAAGGCCCTGGGCCTTCGCCCGCAGAGCCTGGCCGCGCCCAGCGCCGGTTTCTACATCGGCACCTCCACCCCGAGCGCCATCCGCATGGCGGGTGTCTACGCGACGTTCGCCACCTCCGGGACGCAGGTCACGCCGTACTCGGTGACCAAGGTGACCCACGACGGGGCGGTACTGCCCGGCTTCACGGCTCCCGCCCCCGTACAGGCCCTGCCGGCGGCGGTCGCCGACAACGTGACCGACGTCCTGCGGGGCGTCATCACCCGGGGCACCGGTACCAAGGCCCAGGCCCTGGGCCGGACCGCGGCGGGCAAGACCGGAACCACCGACGACTACCGGTCGGCCTGGTTCATCGGCTACACCCGCCAACTCGCCACCTCCGTCGTGCTGTTCAAGGAGGACCCGGCCCATCCCCAGCTCCAGTCCCTGGCGGGGGTGGGCGGCCTCCAGAAGGTGTTCGGAGGCGACATCCCGACCGAGATCTGGACCCGGTACATGAGTGACGCTCTGTCCGGCCTGCCCGACCTCCCGTTCCCCGCCCCCGCCTCCCTCGGTCGTGGCACCGACGAGCCCGGCGTCCCCTCCGCCTCTCCCGCCCCCGCCAAGCATGCCGCCAAGCGCGTCGGCAGGCCCGGCGGGCGCACGACCGGCACAGCCGCCCCCAGGCCGGGCCTCCCGACGGCCCGCCCCAAGTGCCGTCCGCACAAGTGCGGTTGAGCCGTCCCGGCCGGGGGTCCCGTCGATGCAGCCGTGGTCTGCCGGGTGCGACGTGCACGAGCTGCCGATCTTCCTGAGGTCGTCCGGCCGGCAGCCGAGCATGCCGCCTTCGAGAAGGCCGCGGCTCCGCCACCGGACTTGGCGCGGCGGCTGGAGAGACTGCTGTTCGGTACGCAGACCCCGCGATTGCGGTGCTTCGCCGCCGAGTCGAACGACCGTGACGGTCACCGGGGTCTGCGGGTGGGCCCGCTGCTGGTGGAGGCCGTGCTGGCTGAAGCGCGCGCCCTGGGACTCGGACACGTCCGGTGGCAGACCCGGCCCTGGAACACCGACGCGATCAGGTTCTACGACCGACTGCGGGCACGGGCGTAGGAGAAACTGCGCTACCGCCGGCCGGCCGGCTGACCCGAGCCCGTCACCGACCGTGAGAGCGGAACAACCCGGCTAGCCGGAGACGGCCTTCGCCCAGCCCCGCGTGACCGTCTCCCTCGCCTTCTCCAGCTGCGCGTCCGTCGGGAACTGCGGTGTGCCCTCAACCGTCGGCAGTCGTGCGGCGGCGGCCTTGTCGAGGGTGCCGTCCTCCCGCATGGCGTCCATGAGCACCGGGCGGGCATAGGCACGCAGCCGGAGGTTCTGGCCCTCTGGGCTGAAGACGTACTCGTGCCACAGGCGGGCAGCCGCCGGGTGCGGGGCGTACTTGTTGATCGCCAGCGCGAAGTACTGGGCGAAGCTGCCGTCGAAAGGGATCGCGACCTGCCAGTTCACGCCCTTGCCGCGGAGCTGGTCGGCGTAGCCGAGGTTGATGTAGTCCCAGTTGATGCTGATCGGCGTCCGGCCGCTCGTGACCGTCGCCGAGTCGGAAGCGAGAGGGTTGAAGTTGCCGCGCTGCTTGAGTTTCGCGAAGAAGTCGAGACCGGGCTGGACGTTGTCGAACGACCCGTTGTTCGCCAGCGCGGCCGCGTAGACACTGGCGAAGGCGGTGGCCGACCGGGGCGGGTCGCCTTCGAGTGCGACCTTGCCCTTGTAACCGGGCTTCAGCAGATCGGCGAAGGTCTCCGGACAGGGCTTGACCCGGTTGGCGTCGCAGCCGATGGAGATGTAGCCCCCGTAGTTGTTGGACCAGCGGGCCTTCGAGTCCTTCTGGTCACCGGGGATCGAATCGTAAGCGGCCACCTTGTACGGCGCGAGAAGATTCTGCGCCGCTGCTTTGCGCGCGAACGTATCGCCGACGTCGATCACGTCCGGCGCTGTCGGCCGGTTCCCCCTCTTCCTCAGGGCGTCGATCTCGTCCTCGCTGTGGCCCAGCGGATCCTCGACCGTGACCTTGATCCCGTACTTCTTCTCGAAGCCGTTGATCAGGCCGCCGTAGTCGGCCCAGTCACGCGGCAACGCGATCGCTCTGAGCGTGCCCTCCCGTTTCGCCGCGGCGATCAGTGCGTGCATGCCGCCCATGCTCTCGGCGGACGTGGCCACCGACGGCTTCGCGGGGCCGGCGGCCGGTGTGTTCTCGCAGGCGCTCAGGCCCAGTGCCACGAGAGCGGAGCAGCCGAGGACCGCCGCTGCTCGGGCACACGGTGTGGTCACGGCTGCTCCCGGACGTGGGGGGGGAAGGTGGTCACCTCGACCGGCTGCCGGCGGCGCCACGGGGTCCGGAGCGGCGGGCCTCCCGCCATGCCTCCGGGCCTTTTCGGCTCCACGGCGCCGACGAAGGGGTCATCGAGGCCAGGGTACCCGGCCGCCTCGATGGCGTAATGCCGCCCGGGAAGCCCGGGATCACCGTCTTTCCCCCCGGGGCTCGGCTTCTCCGGACGGGGCGTACCGGCTCACCTCACAGCGCCGTGTCGTCCCATTGGCCGAGCAGCAGCTCGTCGAGTCCTTCCGCCTCCGGCGTGGCGTCGTGGTGCAGGGACACCTCGGCCCAGATGACCTTGCCGGTGGTTGTGTAGCGGGTCCCCCAGCGTTCGGCGAAGCGGGCGACCAGGAAGAGTCCGCGGCCGCCTTCGTCGGTGACCTTCGCCCGGCGCAGCCGCGGCGAGGTGCTGCTGCCGTCGGCGACCTCCAAGATCAGGGCGCCCGCATCGGGACTGCCGACGGGCTCCGTGCGGAGCAGCCGCACGGCGATGGGCTCGGCTCCGTAGCGGATGGAGTTGGTGATCAGCTCGCTGAGGATGAGTTCGGCGGTGAAACCCACCCGCTCCAGCCCCCACTCCGCCAGCCGGCGGGCGCAGGCGGTGCGCACGGGAGCCACCGCCGCCGGGTCACGGGGCACCTCCCACTCGGCGACCTGATCCGGTCCGAGCCGGCGCGTACGGGCCACCAGCAGCGCGATGTCATCCCGGGGCCGGTCGGACAGCATGGCCTCCATCACCGCCGCGCAGGTGGCCTCCGGCGTGCGAGCGGGCCCTGTCAGAGCGTCGCGCAGGGCCTCCATACCGGCGCCCGGGTCCCGGGTGCGGTCCTCGATCAGCCCGTCGGTGTAGAGCACCAGCCGGGCATCCTCGGGCACGGTGACCTCGGCGGTCTCGACGGGCAGGCCGGCTCCGAGTCCCAGGGGCGGCGAGACGGGCAGCTGAGGGAAGTCGACGGTCCCGTCGGGCCGGACCACCGCCGGCCCCGGGTGGCCGGCGGTGGCGATGGCCAGTCGCCCGGAGGTGGGGTCGTAGACGGCGTACTGGCAGGTCGCCCCGGTGATCACTCCCTGCCCGTGCTCCGCCGCGGTGACCTCCTCGGCGTCGATCTGCGCGACCAGCTCGTCCAGCCGGCCCAGCAGCTCCTCCACGGGCATGTCCAGGCTGGCGAAGTTGTGCACGGCGGTGCGCAGCCGGCCCATCGTCGCCGCGGCGTGCAGACCGTGGCCGACGACATCGCCGACGACCAGCGCGACCCGGGTACCGGACAGCGGGATGACATCGAACCAGTCCCCGCCCACTCCGGACAGGGCCGGCAGATAGCGGTAGGCCACTTCGACGGCGGACTGCTCGGGCAGCGCGCGGGGCAGCAGACTGTGCTGCAGGGTGACGGCCATGGCGTGTTCGCGGGTGTAGCGACGGGCGTTGTCGATGCACACCGCTGCCCGGGCGGCCAGCTCCTCGGCGAAGGACACGTCCTCGTCCTCGAACGGCGGGGAGCCCTTCGCGCGCCAGAAGCTCACCACGCCCAGCACCACGCCGCGGGCGCGGAGGGGCACCACGAGCATGGAGTGGATGCCGTGATCGAGGATCCGCCGGGCGCCTTCGGGCTGTTGGGCCCGCCAGGCGTCGGACGCGCGCAGGTCCCCGACCAGGACCGGGCGGCCCTCGGTCATCGCCGTGGAGACGGGGTGGGCCGGGACGAGCCGCAGCAGCTCGCGGACGGGGTCGAGGGCGTGGCCCGCGTCGAGACCGGCGACGGCGGTGCGGCGCAGCTCGGTGATCCCGGCGGGCGCACCGGGGGTCTCCTCGCCGCGCAGGACCGGGTCCAGCAGATCGACGGTGGCGACGTCGGCGAACCGGGTCACCGCCACCTCGGCCAGTTCCTCGGCCGTTCGTTTCACATCGAGCGTGGTGCCGATCCGCAGTCCGGCGTCGTAGAGCGACTGCAGCCGTTCGCGCGCCCGCTCCGCCCGGCCGGAGAGGGCCCGCAGCTCGGTGGTGTCCCGGAGCGTGACCACGCTGCCGACCGGTCCGTGAGGCGCGGTGAGCCGCTTGCTGACCGCGAGCAGCCGGTCGGCCGCGAGGTACACCTCGTCGGTGGCGGGGCGGTCCGAGGCCAGCAGCCCGGCGAGGTCCTCGTCCAGCCCCAGATCGGTGACGTACCGGCGCTCCGCGTCCGCCGGCAGGTCCAGGAGCCGGCGTGCCTCGTCGTTGACCAGCAGCAGTCGGCCGTCACCGCCGACGATCAGCACTCCTTCCCGCACCGCGTGCAGCACCGCGTCGTGGTGCTCGAACATCCGGGTCATCTCGGTCGGCCCCAGGCCGTGGGTCTGCCGCCGCAACCGCCGGCTCACCAGGCCGGACCCGCCTGCGGCGACGACCAGGGCCGTGGCGGCGCCGCCGAGGAGGACCGGTAGCTGCCGGTTCACCCTGTGCTGCACCCTCTCGACCGTGACGGGCACGGAGACGATGGCGATGACCGAACCGTCGGGACCCCTGACGGGCACCGCCGAGATCACGGAGAGCCCCAGTGAGCCCTTGAACGTACTCGTGAACGGCTTGCCGGTCGCCGCCGCCGCGTAGGGCCCGATGACGCGTTTCCCGACCTGACGCGGGTCGCTGTGGGCGAGGGTGATCCCGTTCAGCCCGTAGACGATGACGGCGTCGACGCCTGTGGCCTTCCGGGCCGCCTCGGCGTGCGGCTGCAGTGCCGCGGTCGGGTTCGTGCTGGTCAGTGCCGCTACGGTCCCCGGGGAGTTCGCGAACGTCTGCGCCACGGTGAGCGTCCGGTGGCGGGCGTCCGCCATCACGTCGCGTTGAGCCTGCACGACGAGCGCCACCAGGGCGGCGGCGACGAGCAGCATCACGACCGCCAGCTGGAGCAGGAAGACCTGGCCCGCGAGGCTGCGCAGGCTCAGCAGCGAACCCGACCGCCACGCCTCTCTCACCCGACGTGGCCGACCGGGCCGATGAGTCCTCATGGACGCGTCAGGCACATCCTGCCCGGATTCACCTGAGACTCCGCTCATATTCCCTTTCTATCGTTTCTGGGTGGCCGACCACGAAGCGACCGGGACGGACTGGTCCACTCGGGCACGGCGAGGAGCGCATGGACCCCGCCGGATCCCCGCGGCCACCCGCAGCCCCTGAGGCTCGGCCGACGGGCGTCGCGTGCGTCGAGGCTCCGGCCCGGCTCCGGCCCATGAGTTCCCCGTCGGCCACGGAACGGACTCACCCGCGCGTATGCGACTCATGGAGTGGCGCGTCGACTCACCTGGTGCGGCGCACTCCCGCGGCGCCCGAGCGGCTGCCGCACGAGGCCGGCGGAACGCCGCCGTGTGCGTCGGTGTGAGTCCTTGAACACCGGACGTCGATCGGTAGCTCTGTTGCGCGGACAGACACCCGGCGGGCGCAGGTGGGCCAGTGCTGGGTGATGGTCACTGTCTGCCAGGCGAGAGGGAATGGTTGGTCCTCGGCACCGGGGTTGATATGGATCTCCAGTCCCAGGGTGCTGGTGACGCACTTGATGTCCCAGACAGTGACGGGGCCGTAGGTTCGGCGGAGCGCGGCCGGTTGACGTAGTGGATGACGTCACCCACTTGGAGTGGCTCTGCCGTGATCGGCTCCCGTCCGGTGGTCTACTGCCTCTGGTGCGGGTGCGCCGGGCTGCCGGTGCGGAAGGCAGGGATGCCAGGGGCCCTGCATTGCGGGCGAAGCGGGGTGGCCATCTCGCAGCTGAGCGGGGTTCCGTGCCGTGTGATCAAGAGGGGATCTTCGGTGCGTTCACCGATGGCCTTGCGTGCGAGGCCGGACACACGCTCGCTCACCGGGAGAGCCTGCCGTGTGGTCCCGGTCCTGGTGTCCTCGGTCTCGATGGTGTTCGCGGTGGGGTCGACGTCGCACACATCCAGCGAGAGGCGGCGACGCGCATTCCCACTCGCCGGATTCCGCCACGTGATCGGCACTCTCTGGGAAGTGAACGACAGGCTGGCCGCCCGGGTCTCCGACCGCTTCTACGCCAGTCTGCTCGACCTTACGGACAGGGTCGAAGACGACAGGTCGCCGTTGCGTTGCACCACACGATGCGCGCGCAACGCGACAGATACGTCGAGACGCCGTCTTTGTGGGCAGCCCATGTCCATGTCGGGCCGTGACCCACTCTGCGAACCCCAGGACATGTGCGGTTGTCCAGCGAACCGGCGAGCCCAAGTCAGTGAAGAACCGTATGCACTTCGACATCACCCCACCCAACCCGCCCGCCGAGTAGCAGCGTGTCGAGGCGCTCGGCGGGCGCCGGCTGGAGGCGTGCAACGCCGGAGGGTTCCTGCGGATCGCGGACCAATAGGGCAATGAGCGGTGTGCAGCGTGAAGTTGCTGGTCGCGGGTCTGGTGTGCGCGGGCTTCGGGGTGCTCCGGGCCGGCAGGCGGATGACTTCCGTCAAGAACGTTGGGTCAGCGGTCGACTTCGCAGTGCGTCAGGACCAGTAGGGCCCTCACCACCAGCGCCGATCGTCCTGGACCACGGCCTCCACGGGCTGCGCAGCGACGGCGCGGAGTTCCCCGGCGAAGTGAGCGTGAGCAGTCTCCGGACAGAAAAGGAGACGCAGGTGTTCCTGACCGTACGGGACATCACCGAGCGCAGACACGCCGAGGTCGAACGCGCCGAGCGCTACGAGGAGCACCGACGCATCGCCTGCACCCTGCAGCACAGCCTCATGGGCGAGCCGTCCTCCCTGCCGTACCTGCCCGCCGCCCACCGGTACCTGGCGTCCGTCCAGGACCCTGGAGCGGGCGGCGACTGGTTCGACATCATTCCGCTGGACGTTCACCGCACCGGCATCGTCGTGGGCGACGTGATGGGTCGCGGCCTGGAGGCGGCGGCCGTCATGGGCCAGATGCGCGCTGCCTCCACGCACTGGCCGCCACAGACGTACCGCCGAGCCGGCGGATGACCGGGCTCGACGCGTTCGTGGCCGACCTGGCGGACCAGCTCGTCACCTGCGTCTACCTGGTGGTAGACCAGAGCACCCATGAAGTCACCCTCTGCTCGGCGGGACACCTCCCGGTCATCGCCCTGCCCCCCGACGGGCCCGCCCGAATGCTCCAGACGCCGGTCGGGGTACCGCTGGGCGTCAACGATCCGTGCGGCGCCGGGGTGCCGTTCCAGCAGGCGACCCGACCGGCACCACTGGGCACCACGCCGGCCATCTATACCGACGGACTGGTCGAAAGGCCCGGCACCGACATCGAGACCCAGATCCACACCCTCGCTCGCACGCTCGACACGGCGCTGAAAGGAGTACCCGCCGATCAGGAGAGCCTCGACCAGACCGCCGACCTGCTGATCAAGACCCTCCCGCCAGACACGGCCACACATGACGATGACGTGACACTGCTCCTGATCGGGCTGCCCATGCCGGAGGGAGAAGCCTTCGTGCCTGATCGCTGTGATGGCGGTCCTCTTCGACCTCGGCGTGACGGAGTGCCCGTGTCGGCACCGGCGCGGGCGGCACCGGCCGCCGACAGCGACCGGAATCTGTACATTTGTTCAGTAGGGATCGCGACTGTCAGTCGCGCGGTTGCAGTTCCGTGCTCATGAACCTCGCAGGCGAGGCAGTATGTCCGACTTGAGTGCGCCGATCGTGGCCACGTTCCTCGTGTACGTGGCCGTCATGATCGGAACAGGTGTCTGGGCCTACCGCCGTACGCACACCTTCGCCGACTTCGCCCTGGGCGGCCGCAGGCTCCCCGCGTTCGTCGCCGCCCTGTCCGCAGGGGCCAGCGACATGTCCGGCTGGCTGTTCCTCGCCTTCCCCGGAGCGGTGTACGCGGCCGGTGTCGGCGCCAGCTGGATCGCGGTCAGCCTTGTGCTTGGTACGTACCTCAACTGGTTGTTCGTGGCGCCGAGGCTGCGCACCTACACGGAGCGCGCCGGGAACGCGGTGAGCCTGTCGGCCTACCTGGAGGAGCGGTTCGAGGACCGCACACGGATGCTCCGGATGGTCTCGGCGGCGGTGACCCTCGTGTTCTTCACCGTGTACGTCGCCAGTGGACTGGTGGCCGGCGGGCTGCTTTTCGGGCACATCTTCGGCGCCGGTTTCCGGCTCGGGGTGGCCCTGACCGCCCTGGTGATCGTCGTCTACTCATGCCTGGGCGGCTTCCTGGCCGTGAGCCTGACCCACGTCATGCAGGCCACGCTGATGTTCCTCGCCCTGCTCGTCCTCCCCGTCGTAGGTATCGCGACGCTCGGCGGTTTCGGTGCGCTGCGTGACTCCCTCAACAGCAAGACGCCCAGCCTGCTGGACATGGGAGCCAAGGTCGACTTCGTGAACGGACGGTGGTTGGGAGGCGGCGGGTCGCTCGGCGCCGTCTCGATCATCTCGTTGCTCTCGTGGGGCCTCGGCTATTTCGGGCAGCCGCACATCCTGGCCCGCTTCATGGGCATCCGCAGCACCAGTGCCGTACCCGCTGCCCGCCGTATCGAGACCGGGTGGGTGGTCGTGGTGCTGGCCGGTGCCACAGTGGTCGGCCTGCTGGGCATCGCGCAGTTCAGCACACCACTCCATGACCCGCAGACGGTCTACATCGCTCTGAGTCAGACCCTGTTCAGTCCGTGGGGCGCCGGCGTGATGCTGATCGCGGTGCTCGCCGCGATCATCTCGACCGCGGACAGCCAGCTCCTCGTGTCGTCCGTCGCACTCACGGAGGACTTCTACCACGCGTTCCTCAAGCGGCGCGCCTCGGACCAGGCACTCGTGTGGGTGGGTCGCGCCGCCGTCGTCGCCGTGACCCTGGTGGCCTCCGTGATCGCGCTGAGGGGCGGCGGGCTACTGGGGATCGTGGGCTACGCCTGGGCGGGCTTCGGGGCCGCTTTCGGCCCGGTGGTCCTGCTCTCGCTGTACTGGCCGCGCATGACCTGGGCGGGAGCCATGGCCGGGATCGTGTCCGGCGCAGTCACGGTGCTCCTGTGGCGTGTGGTCAAGCCGCTGCACGGCCCCTTCTGGTCGGGCATCTACGAGATGATTCCGGGCGTCCTGGTCGCCACGCTCGCGGCACTGATCTTCGGCAGGTTCGTCGGCCGGCCTCCGAAACGGGCCTTCTGGCGGATGCCGGGCGGCGGCGTGAGCCAGCTGATGCTCACCCCCTTCCTCAGCCACGCACCGGTCGGCATCGCCGTTCTCGACACGGATCTGCGGTATGTCTGGGTGAACGAGCCGCTGGACGGCCAGATCTCGCTGAAGCGGCGGCTGGGGCGGCGGATGGCGGAGATCCTGCCGCAAGCCGAGGCCGACGCCTTCGAGGAGAAGATGCGCGAGGTTCTTCGAACCGGCGCGCCGGTGATGGACTTCGAGTACCGCGGCGCCGGCTACACGGTGCACGACCGAAACCGCGCGATCTCCGCCTCCTTCTTCGCGATGAAGGACCGCCACGGCCGGACCGTGGGCGTCTGGTACATGATCATCGACGTCACCGAGCGATGGCGGGCGCAGGAACGCCTCGCCCTGCTCAACGACGCCGCTGCCCGTATCGGCAGCACCCTTGACGTGACCCGGACCGCGCAGGAACTGGCCGACGACGCGGTACCGGCCGTCGCCGACTTCGTCGCCGTCGACCTGCTGGACTCGGTGATGAGGGGCGAGGAGCCGGCACCCGGGCCGGTCGGGATGTCGCCCGTCATCCGCCGAGCGGCCCAGCAGTCGGTCCGTGAGGGCTGTCCCGAGGCGTCACTGGCCGTGGGGGAGACAGTCCAGCGTGCCCCCTCGTCCCCCGTGACCCGCTGTCTGCTGGAGAGCAGGACCCTGGTCGAACGGGTCCTGAACCGTACCGACAGCCCGTGGGTGACCGTGGACGAGACGCTCGGCGCCTCGCTCCTCCACTACGACGCCCGCTCGATGATGGTAGTCCCCGTGCGGGCGCGCGGCGTCACCCTGGGCGTGGCGACGTTCGCCCGGTCCCGGCGGCTGGGCCCCTTTGAGGACGACGACGTCCGCCTCGCCGAGGAACTCGTCTCCCGTGCGGCGGTGTGCATCGACAACGCACGCCGTTTCACCCGCGAGCGCACCGCGGCCCGCTCCATGCAGCGGTACCTGTTGCCGCAAGACCTGACGGGAGGGTCCGCTCTCGCCGTGGCCTCGTGGTATCTCCCGGCGGATGCCCCCAGCGGTGTGGGCGGCGACTGGTTCGACGTGATCCCGCTCTCCGGGGCAAGGGTCGCGCTGGTCGTCGGGGACGTGGCCGGGCACGGCATCAACGCGGCGGCGACTATGGGGCGCCTGCGCGTCGCGGTACGCACGCTTGCCAACCTCGACCTCTCTCCGGACGAACTGCTGGCCCATCTGGACGATCTGGTCATCGGCCTCATGGGAGCGCACGACATCGACATACCGTTGGCGGCCGAGGGTGAGACGACGGGCACCGCGTTCCTGGGCGCCACCTGCCTGTACGCCGTCTACGACCCGGTCAGCAGGCTGTGCACCATGGCCCGAGCAGGTCACCTCCCCCCGATGATCGTCGCTCCCGATGGTGCCGCCGACATTCTGGACCTGCCCGCCGGACCACCACTCGGCCTCGGCTACCTCCCCTTCGAGTCCATCGAGACCGAGCTGGCAGACGGCAGCCTCATCGCCCTCTTCACCGACGGCCTCATCGAGTCCGTCGACCGGGACATCGACGTCGGGCTCTCCCGGCTGGGCGATGCCCTCGCGATGCCCTTGCCGACCCTGGCGGAGACCGGCCAACGAGTGATCGACAGCCTATTGACGGGTCCGCCTGCCGACGACGCGGCCCTGCTCCTCGCCCGTACCCGTGTCCTTGCCCCGGATCGCGTCGCCTCCTGGAGCCTTCCCAGTGATCCGGCTGCCGTCGCGCACGCCCGCGACCTCGCCGTTCAGAAGCTCACGGAGTGGGGCATGCCCGATCTCACCTTCACCACGGAACTCATCGTCAGTGAATTGGTGACCAACGCGATCCGCCATGCGGCCGGACCGGTCTGCCTGCGCTTGATCCGGGATCGCGGCCTGATCTGTGAGGTCTCCGACGCCAGCAGCACCGCGCCACGCCTGCGTCACGCGCGGACCACTGACGAGGGGGGACGGGGCCTGCTGATCGTCGCCCAGATGGCCCGCCGGTGGGGCACTCGGTACACGAAGACCGGCAAGATCATCTGGACGGAGCAGGTCATTGCGGCTGACGCGATCGGCTAGCCCGGCGGGCGGATCCTACCGGCACCTGATGCCTGGGAGCATTACGAAGGCAGCCCGCATCCTGGACGCCGGTCTGTGGGAAGCGGCTTGATGGACAGGCGGAGCCTCATGGGTACCTGTCTGACTCGGACCGACGCGGAAGCCTGCGGTGAGGAGCCGTCCGCGACAGACGCCAGCAGTGCCGATGCTGCTGCCCTGGCCGGAAGCGGCGGTGTAGGGCGGTGGTCGGGCGACCTCCCCTGCCGCGCTCGGTCCGACGGTCACAGGTACCGGGCCAGGAACTGGACGCCGAGACTGGTGGCGGACACCACGAGCCACAGGCAGCCCCCGAGCAGCAGGGGCGCGGGGCCGGTCCTGCGCAGGCTGGCGGGTTCGGTGGACAGGCCGATTGCGGACAGGGCGACGGTGATCAGGAAGACGGCGAGTGCGCTGAGCGGGCCGTGGGCGCCGGACGGGACGAGGCCGGCGGTGTTCACGGCCGCCAGGACGAGGAAGCCCGCAAGGAACCACGGCACCAGCCGGCCGACGCGCACCGGGCCGGGCAGAGCGCCTGCTACGTCGACGCCGGTCGCCCCGTCCGCGGTCCGCGCGCGGCGGCGGACGAGGGCGGCGAGGCCCAGGCAGATCGGGATGATCAGCAGCGTGCGGGCCAGCTTGACCACCACTGCGTAGTCGGCCGCGGGGCCGCCGTAGGTGGTGGCAGCGGCGACCACCGAGGACATGTCGTTCACCGCGGTGCCGGCGAACAGGCCGAAGGTGTGCTGGCCCATGCCCAGCAGATGCCCGAGGGCGGGGAAGGTCAGTACCGCGGCGATGTTGAAGACGAAGATCGTGGAGACGGCGTAGGCCACCTCCGCCTCGGCCGCGCCGATGACCGGCGTGACGGCGGCGATCGCGGAGGCGCCGCAGATGCCGGTGCCCACACCGATCAGGGTGCGCAGGTCGCGGACGACGCCCAGGCGGCGTCCGATTCCATACGCCGCCGCCAGGCAGACGGTGAGGGTGACGATCATCACGGGCAGCGAGCCGATGCCGACCCGTAGAACCTGGCCCAGGGACAGTTGCGCGCCCAGTACCACCACCGCGGTCTGGAGCACTGCGCGCCCGGCGAAGGTGATGCCGGGCCGCATCCGGTCCCCGGGGCGCACCGCGACCGCCACCAGCACCCCGAGCACGATTGCGCTCACCGGTCCGCCGAGGACGGGGACCAGTCGGCCCAGCGCGGTCGCGACGAGGGCGACGGCGACGACGAGGGCGAGCCCGGGCAGCCGGGCGGCGACGACGGCGCCGGGCTTTCGAACGATGGCAAGGCGGGTGGTCCCTGACGGGGAGAGGCTGGCGTCCTTCATGATCACCACTTTGGTCGGCGCCCTGCCAGCCCTGTAGCCCCTGATCGAGCAAGAGGTCATAGCCCTGGCGTATGGGAGACTCATACGCTGGCGCTGTGACAGAGTCCTCCGTGCCGGATCCCCGTACCGTTTCCCTCCCCTTGCGCACGCCCGACCTGGAGTCGCTGCGGCTCCTCGTCCTCGTCGCCGACCTGGGCAGCCTGGGCCGGGCGGCCGAGCGGCTGCGGATCTCCCAGCCGTCCGCCAGCCGCCGGCTCTCCACGCTGGAACGCGGGCTGAGCCTGGTGCTGGTCGACCGGACCCGTCGCGGATCCCGGCTGACGCTGGCCGGGCAGACCGTCGCCGGCCACGCCCGGCGAGTCCTGGACGAACTGGACGAACTGCTCGCCGGAGCCGACAGACTACGCGACCGGCGGGAGGCAGAACTGCGCGTCGCGGCGAGCCTGACCATCGCGGAGTACCTGCTGCCCACGTGGATCAGCGAACTGCGCGCTCGCCGGCCGGAGCTGTACATCGGGCTGCAGGTGACCAACAGTGAGCAGGTGCCCGAGCTGGTCGAGTCGGGCGAGGCCGACATCGGGTTCATCGAGGGGCCCCGCCTGTCCCGTGTGATGTCCACGCGGCAGGTGGCTGAGGACCGGCTCGTCGTCGTGGTCGATCCCGGCCACCCCTGGGCGCGGCGCCGCGAGCCGTTGTCGGCGCGGGAGTTGTCCCGTGCGCCACTGGTGCTGCGGGAGAGCGGTTCCGGCACGCGGCAGACCCTGGACCGTGCCTTGCACCTGGCCGGCTGTGAACGCGTCCGGCCCCTGGTGGAGCTCGGCTCGACAGCCGCCGTGCGCGGCGCGGTGATCGCCGGCACCGGGCCGTCCGTCCTGAGCGAGCTGGCCGTCCGCGGGGACATCGCCGAGGGCCGGCTGATTGGCGTCGACGTCGCGGGCGTGGACCTCACGCGCGACCTGCGCGCGGTCTGGCCGACTGGGCGGCGCCTGGTGGGGCCGGCGGCGGAACTGGTCACGGTGGCCCGCCGGGCGGTCGTCGGCGAGCGGCCGGCCCGGGCGTAGGGCCGACCGGATGGCAGCGCCCGCCTCGCCGTCCCCCCGCCGCGGGCTGTCCGTGTGCGACGTTCTTGTCCGTCTGCGCGCGCCAGGCACGCCACGCCGGGCAGACACCACGGCGGCGTTGGTGCGGCTCGATCAAGGTGGCGCGAGCGTCTGCTCGGTCCAGATCGTCTTGCCGTCGGCCGAGTAGCGGGCTCCCCATGCCTGGGCCAACTGCGCGACGATGAAGAGGCCGCGCCCGCCTTCGTCGGTGGTACGGGCGTGCCGCAGGCGTGGTGCTGTGGCAGCGCAGTCGCTGACTTCGCAGGTCAGCGCCCGGTCCAGGATCAGGCGCAACTCCAGCGGGGGGCTGCCGTAGCGGACGGCGTTGGTGACCAGTTCGCTGACGATGAGTTCGGTGTTGGACGCGGGTTCTTCGCCCACGTTCCAGGCGGCGAGCTGGCCACTGACGCATTCCCGGGCTGTGGCGGCGGCGGTCGGCTCGTGGTCGAGAGGCCAGGTGGCGACACGGTCGGCGGGGAAGGGACGTGTGCGGGCCAGCAGAAGGACAGCGCCGTCTGTCTCCGTGTCGGCCGTAAGGCTGTACTGGATGTCGTCGCACAGATCCTGCAGTGGGCGGTCCGCGTAAGCCGGCGCCGTGCGCAGGGGGCTCTCGGCATCGGACAGGCGCGCGGCCAGGCCGACCGTGTCTGGGAAGGCGATCACGCTGCCGTGAGGGAGCTGGATGCGGGTGGCCGCGAAGGGTGACTGGTCGGTGCTGCCCAGCTGCGGCCCGGTTGTCGTCCCGACGTGGGCGACGGTGCCGTCGGGGCGTACGGCGACCGGCGCCGGGTGACCGGCCGCTGCAACGGTGCAGGTCAGCGACAGCGGATCGTACACGGCGTACGCGCAACTGGCCGTGCCAGGCTTGCGATGGCGCAGGTCCGGAAACGGTAGTGAGGCCCGCTCGGCTGCCAGAAACGTCGCGGTGTCGTTCAGACGGGCAAGGAGGTCCTCCGGGTCCAGGTCCAGGGCGGCCAGGGAGCGGACGGCGGTGCGCAACTGCCCCATCGTCGCCATGGCGTGGATGCCTCGCCCGGACACCGCCCCGGCGACCAGCGCGGTACGGGCACTCGACAGAGCGATGGTGTCGTACCAGGCGCCGCCGTCTCCGGGACGTGCGGTGACAGCGGCGTCCAGTGCGGTGTGGGAGGCGGGACGGAGGGGGAGCATCCGGTGCAGGACGGTCGCCGCGACCGTGTGGTCCCTCGTGTAGCGGCGGGCGTTGTCGATGCACAACGCGGTGTGGCGTGCGACGTCGCGGGCAAGTGCGACGTCGTCTTCGTCGTACGGGCTGGGCGACCGGCTGCGGTACAGGCTCAACAGCCCGAGCACGGTGCCGCGCAGGGCCAGGGGGACGGCGAGGAGGGTGTGTGCGCCGGAGTCGTGGATCGGCCAGACGCGGGCCGGGTCGGTGGCCAGCCACGGCAGGCCGGAGTCCAGGGCGACGGCCCGGGGCAGCAGGTCGGCCAGGGCCTGGCTGAAGGGGGTCGGGGCGGGCAGGCTCCGCACGTCCCCCACAGACTGGGCTTCGGGCTGACCACCGACGACGCTGCGGAAGGCCGTGTGCCGGAGCGGCACTCCACGGGGGAGGGGTGAGGGCGGCGGATCCTCGCCCCGGATGACGGAATCCACCACTTCCACGACCGCGACGTCGGCGAATGCCGGCACGAGCACCTCAGCCAGCTCTTGGCAGGTCACCACCACATCCATGGTGCGACCCACGCGCTCGTGCACCGCATCGAGAATGCCCAGACGATTGCGGACCCTTTCCCGCTCGGTGACATCGACCACGGTGATGGCCGCCCCGAGTACCCCGCCGCGAGGATTGTTCAGACGGAACACCGAGACTTCATAAAGGCGTTCACGGCCGCTATGGGCTGGGGGCCGCGCCCGCAGTATGTGTCCCCGCGCCGGCACACCGGTGTCGAGTACTTCCCGTACGAGACCCTCGGCCGTTTCTTCTTCGACCACGTAGTGCGAACGCGGAAACCTGCGCCCCACGACGTCTTCCTCGCGCATGCCCCGCATGGCGGGCGTGGCGGTGTTGACCCGCACCACTCGCAGCTCGGTGTCGAGTACAGCCAGGCCGACCGGAGACTGGGTGAACAGGGCATCCAGCATCACCGCCCCGGCGTCACCCGCAATCCCGACCCCAGCACGGTCCGCCATGGAAGTCACCTCCGGTGCCGCCCGACGGCGGTAGCCCACCACGAGCCGATCAGGCATTCCTCCCTTACGGTCTACCTCGGCATTCCCGACACGGCGACCTCGGACTGCCACGACCAGGCAACGCCGATCTCCTCCCGCTCAGCAGGCGCGCCCGGTGACCGGGCGGGAAGATGAATCCGTGTCCCGGCCACTTAATGGCGGGAGGAGCGGACATGGAAATCAGTCCGCAGGCGGTCGTCCTCCCCAAGGAGACGGATCATCTCGAACAGGGGAAGTACGGTCCCGTCTTTCCCAGGACGCCGGCATGCAACGGGTTCACCATCGTCGCGCGGGTCAAGCCCGGCCACGCCGATGCGATGCGCGAGTACGGCTACTCGCTGGCCAAGGCTCTGGAACAGGATCCGTACCTGCTCGCGCCGTTGAAGCTGCGCTAGGTCCTTACTTGACGGCAGTTATGCGGTCTTCCGTAAACTCCACCAGGACGTCGCCGGGTTCAGGCGGTGTCTGAGGGACAACTCCGCCGGGGCCGAGGACGAGGAGCTGATCGCGGCGAAGATCATGGGGCGCTGGCGCAGCGGGGCCCCGCTGGCGCTGGCCCCGCAGCACGACGACCCCGCACTCGGCGCCGACCCCCACCGCGGCAACACCTTCCTGTACGAGCAGGACGATCCGACGGGGTTCACCACTCCAGGCTGCTGCCACATCCGCCGGGCCAACCCGCGTGATTCCTCGGTGGCCGGGGAGGTGCGTCTGCACCGCATGATCCGGCGCGGTGCCGTCTACGGTCCGCCGCTGCCCGAAGGAATGCTGGAGGACGACGGGGTGGACCGGGGTCTGATGTTCGCGTTCATCGGCGCCCACCTGGGCCGGCAGTTCGAGTTCGTCCAGTCGGAGTGGATGAACGACGGCGTCCTCTTCGGGGCGGGCAACGCGACGGACCCCGTCGTCGGATCCGCGGACGGGGAGACGGGCTACACCATTCCCCGGCGGCCGGTGCGTCGCCGCCTCGCCCCGTTGCCCCGGTTCGTCGTCACCCGGGGAGGCGAGTACTGCTTCCTGCCGAGCCTGAGCGCCCTGCGCTGGCTCGGGGACCTTCGCGACTGACAGGGCGGGCAAGCACCATGGACGCACTGCATCTCGTCCTCAACGCGGTCACCGTCATCTTCATCGCGGCCACCATGTTCGCCGCCGGACTGCGCGCCACCGTCCCGGCACTGCGCGGCGTCTTCACCGACGTCCCCCTCCTGCTGCTGGCGCTGATCGCCAACATGGTGGTCATCCCGCTGCTCGGCTGGGGCATCGGCGCGCTGTTCGGCCTCTCCTCGGCTTCCTTCATCGCGCTCATCCTGATCGCCTCGTCCCCGGGCGGCCCCTTCGGGGCGAAGCCGGCGACGGTGCAGCAGGGCGACGTCGTCGCGGGCGCGGCGATGCAGGTGCTGCTCGCCTCCATCGGCAGCCTCACCTTCGCCCCCACGGCCAACGCCATCCGCACCGCCGCCGACGTCGGCACCAAGGTCTCCCTCGACGTCGGCGCGCTGGTGCGGACGGTGGCGCTCCTGCAACTCGTCCCGTTCGCCATCGGCCTGCTCCTGCGCCGCTACGCCGAACCCACCGCACAGTCGTGGCACCCCACGGCGGCCGCGATCTCCAACGTCACGTTCCTGGTCGTGCCGGCGGGCATGCTGCTGGGAAACTGGCGGGACGTCGTCGATCTCTTCGGTTCACTTGCCCTGCTCGCGGGGTTCCCGCTGGCGGTGTTCGCCTTCGCCGTGGGAACGCTGCTGGCCACTGGTCCGACGACGCGCCGCACCACCATGGGAGGCATCGCCTCGGTGCGCAACGCCGGCCCCGCCCTGGCCGCCATCGGCCTCGCCTTCGCCGACCAGAGCGCCGTTCTGGGCGCACTCGCCGCGATCCTCCTGAGCGGCCTGGCGGCGGTTCTCCCGATCGCCACGCTTCTCAGCAGGCGCCGGAACGTCCCAGAGGCCGCAGGAACGCGCTGACCAGGTGCTATGTCCTCGGACGCCGCTGCCGGAGCCCGAGGCTTCCTCTCGACGAGTACCACTCAGTGCTGGAGTGGTACTCGGCTCGTCAGCGGCGGCACGGTGAGCTCCCGCTTGAGGATCTTCCCGGTGGGACCCTTGGGAAGCTCGGTGGTCAGGGTGACGATGCGCGGGTACTTGTAAGCCGCGACGCGCTCCTTGGCGTAGTCGCGGATCTCCTCCGCGGTGGCCTCCTCGCCGGCCCGGAGGACCACGACCGCAGCCACCTCTTCACCGTGCAGCGGGTCGGGAACACCTACGACCGCGCACTCGGCGATCTTGGGGTGCCCGTACAGCATCTCCTCGATCTCCCGCGGGTACACGTTGTAGCCGCCCCGGATGATCAGATCCTTCTTCCGGTCCACGATGAAGTAGAAGCCGTCCTCGTCGACGCGTGCCAGATCGCCGGTGTGGAACCAGCCGTCGCGCACGGCGAGAGTGGTGGCGTCGGGGTTGTGGAAATAGCCCTTCATCACGTTCTCCCCGCGGACGGCGATCTCACCGACCGCGCCGGGTTCCACGGTGGACCCGTCGTCGCCGACGAGTCTCATCTCGACCCCTCGAACGGGTGTGCCGATCGATCCGGACTTGCGCGGGCGGTCCGGATGGTTGAAGGCGGCCACCGGAGATGTCTCCGACAGGCCGTAACCTTCCAGCACGGTGGCTCCGAATGCGCGCTCGAAGCGGTTCAATACCTCGACCGGCAGCGCGGCACCGCCCGAGACCGCGAGCCGGAGCCTGGGCGTGCCGGGCCCGTCCGGTGTCTCGGTGTGCAGGAGTGCGGAGTACATCGTCGGCACGCCGAGGAAGACGGTGACCCGGTCCCGATGCATGACCTCCAGAGCCCGGCTCGCATCGAAGCGGGGCAGGAGGGTCAGCGTGGCGCCGGCGGCCACGGCGGTGTTCATGGCGCAGGTCTGCCCGAAGGCATGGAACAGCGGCAGCCCGCCGAACAGGACGTCCTCCGGACCGAGCCGAAGCAGCGTCTGAGCGGTGGTGGCCGTGTTGGTCAGCAGGTTGCGGTGGGTCAGCTCGGCTCCCTTGGGGGTGCCGGTCGTACCCGAGGTGTAGAGGATCACGGCGGTGTCGTCGTCGGCCCGATCGACGACTCCGGGCAGGGGAAGGGTAGCGAGCAACTGCGTGTGGAAGGCGTCGGGATCCGTGACCAGGCACGCCGCTCCGGTCTCGGCCGCCGCCTTCGCGACCTCGTCGGCGCACATCGGGTGGACCACTGCCGTCCGGGCCTCCGAGTCACGGAGCACGAAGGCTGCCTCTCGGGATTTGAGCAGGGGGTTCATAGGCACCACCACGCCGCCGGCCCGAAGGATGCCGTAGTACACGACCGGGAAGAGCGGCACGTTGGGCATGGTCATCGTGACCGCGTCGCCCGGCCGGACACCCCGGTGGTGCAGAACAGTGGCGAGCCGGGCACTCGCCTCGTCGAGCTGCTCGTACGTCAGGGTGGTGTCGTCGTGTCGTACGGCGACGTGCGATCCGTGCACGGCGGCGGAGTTCACCAGGAGCGTGGCGAGATTGGGCATGACCGTGGTGTCCTCGATTCGTATCAGTGGGTGCGCAGCGGCGTAAAGTCACAGCCGGGGCGTGCTCTGCGCAGGCTCCGGGGACGGATGACGTCGCTCGGGGTGACGCCGGTGCGCGGCACGGGGCGGGAGTGCGGTCCGGCTGAGCGGACGGTCGGGGCGGCGTCCTCGTCGCGGGCCAGCCACATGCGCAGCAGGTGGCGTCTGCGCTCCGGTGTGTCGAAGTCCTCGTACGCCGAGCGGGCGTGAAGTACCACGTGGTTGTCGAGCAGCAGCAGGTCACCGGGCTGGAGATCCAGTTCGAGCCGTACGGCGGGTGAGGCGGCCGTCGTGTCGATGAGGTCGTACAGCTCCCTGTCGGCGGCCCGTGCGCCGTCCGGACCACCGTCGCAGGCAGTGCGGGCGCCGTTGCCCAGGCGGACCCGGTCGTAGCGCATGCTGGGCCTGTCGCCGTGCCGGGTGACAAGCGGGGAGGCCAGGTACGCGCCCTCACCGGACGGACCGTCGAAGAGGTGCCTGCGGTACAGCCGCCCGGCGAGGTCCGGCCGTGTGTCGAGCACGGCGTTGTGCACGGCGGCCGCGCCGGCCAGCAGCGTACGGCCGCCCGAGCGGGCCGACCGCAGGCACAGCAGGCCGAGCAGGTCCGCCTCCGCGGTGTGGAACGGCAGCGCTGCCCGGGTGAGATACGCGGGCGGCGCAGGTTCGTCCAGGTTCGGGCCGGCGTCCCGGATGTGACAGAGGGTGCGGCCGTCGGCGGTCTGCGGGACGGGTCTGCCGAGGTACTGGCCGATGCCGCGCAGCACGGTGCTCGCTTCGGCCTCCCCGAGCAGATCCGCCGGGATGCCCTTGATCAGAAGGAAGCCCCGTCCCTCGGACAAGGTTCCCGCGGCGCGCTTCAGCTCGGCGGCGAGCGTGGGCAGCGGGAAGTCGGCGACGGTCATCCGCAGCAGGGTGGCGGAGCGAGCGCGGGCGGTGCGCAGCGCCGTGCGCAATTCCTCACGGGTCTCGGCGGACAGACTGAGGACCCAGTCGTCATGGCCCGCCAGGTCGGGTCCATACCACAGGGCGGGGTCCGTGAACGGTCCGGCCGGCACCGTCGGTGCATCTGGGGTTTCGACCATGGTCGCCTCCGCAAGGTCCTTGTGGGTCGGGCGGTCTCTTCCGGCGGTGTCCTGGCTGGGCGGCACGGCCGTCGCGCCGCCGCACGGGCCGCGTTGAACGGGCATGCTACGAATCACACGCTCGTCATGCTTGACGTGTGGGGACATGAAACTTAACTTCTGGGGACCTGCCGCCCCTGGAGCGTGCCCATGAGGCCCCTTGTCCGCACCGCCGCGCTGAACGGCTACGTCGAGCTGAGCCGGTCCCTCGGCCTCGATCCCCGTGCACTGATGAAGGGCGTCGGCCTGGACACCGCGGACCTGGCCGTGCAGGACCGGTGGATCTCCGGCACGGCGGTGGTCGGACTGCTGGAGCTGTCGGCTGCTGCCTCAGGGCGCGAGGACTTCGGTCTGCTGCTGACCGAGCGGCGGCGCTTCTCCAACCTCGGCCCCATCAGCCTGCTCGTTCGTGAAGAGCCCGATGTCCGCAGTGCTCTGGCCCTGCTGATCCGCCATCAGCACACCTACAACGAGGTCCTGCACGCACGGCTCTCGGAAGGCAACGGGGTGGCCACGCTCAAGGTGGACCTCCGGCTCGGCGAACCGCAACCGGCCCGGCAGGGCACGGAACTCGCCGTGGGCGCGTTCCACCGCGTGCTGAGCGGCTTCCTCGGCCCGCACTGGCGCCCCTCGGCGGTCTGCTTCGCCCACCCGGCGCCGCGGGACACCGCCGGCCACCGCCGCCTGTTCGGGCCCTCGGCCGAGTTCGACCGCGACTTCAACGGTATCGTCTTCTACACCGAGGACCTCGACGCCCCCAACGCCATGGCCGACGCCCAGTTGCGCAGCTACACAAGGCAGTACTTCGAGCCCATCGCGGCCCCCAGGGAAGCATCCGAGGTGGACCGGGTGCGCGACCTCATCGAGGCGCTGCTGCCGACCGGGCGCTGCTCCATCGAGCAGATCGCGCGCAGCCTCGGCGTCGACCGGCGCACCGTCCACCGCCACCTGGCCCGCTCCGGAGAGACGTTCTCGTCACTGCTCCAATCGACGCGCACGGCGCTTGCGGAGCAGTTCGTCGCCAACCCCAACCGTTCCCTGACCGAGGTCTCCACGCTGCTGGGGTTTTCTTCGCTGAGTGCATTCTCCCGCTGGTTCCACGAGCACTTCGGCACCGGTCCGCGGGAGTGGCGCAGGAGCCGGGGCGGCCCGGCAGTGCCCGGCGGAAGCTGAACCCGCGGGGCGCACGCCGGCGGTCCCACGATGGGCCCTGCCGTATGTCCCCGATTGGCAAGTCACCTGTCACCACAGGCAAAGCGGCTGCGTGCCGCCCGCCCTACCTTGGCACCACCGCGCAGGCGGTCGGCCTCCGGAGGGAGCGCTCTGCAGCTCCCCTGAGGGCACTCCCTCCGGACCGGCCCGCGACCACTGGGTCAGTTGTGGCCACCGGCCCGGACGCACGCCGTCGCAGTCCTGTCGTCGCGTCCGCTGCCTGCTCCGTGACGCGATCACCCCTACGCCAAGGAGAAGCCCCGTGCATTTCCACGACGACTCACTCTTCCCGGAGAACCAGGAGAAGCTGGTGATCCAGGCCGCTCCCTACGGCCCCGAGTGGCTTCCCGGGGACGCGGACGACCTGCCCCTGACGATGGACGAGCACGTACAGGCGGCCGTCGACTGCTACAACGCCGGCGCGACGGTGCTCCACATCCACGTGCGTGAGCTCGACGGCAAGGGCTCCAAGCGGATGTCCATGTTCAACGAACTGCTCGGGCGGCTGCGCGAGGCCGTGCCGGACATGGTGCTCCAGATCGGCGGTTCGATCTCCTTCGCCCCCGAGGGCGAGGGCGGTGACGCCAAGTGGCTCGCCTACGACACCCGCCACCTGCTGGCCGAGCTCACCCCGGCGCCGGACCAGGTGACGATCGCGATCAACACCAGCCAGATGAACATCGTCGAGATCATGAACGATGACGACCTTCAGGGGACGTCGATCGCGAAGCCGGACTACTACCGGGCCTACCGCGACATGGTCGTCGAGGCCGGTCCGGAGTTCTACCTGGAGCACCTCAAGCGCCTGCGGGCGAACGGCATTCAGCCGCACTTCCAGCTCGCCCACCTGGCCCAGCTGGAGACCGTGGAGCGGTTGATCCGCGCGGGCGTCTACACCGGGCCACTGATCCTCAACTACGTAGCGATCGGCGGCGGTTTCGCCGGCCGGCACCCGGCCGATCTGGTCGAGTTCATCCGCCGTGTGCCGGACGGCGCCGTCCTGACCATCGAGAGCTCCATGCGCGCCGTGGCCCCGATGAACGCCGTCGCCATCGCCCTCGGCCAGCACGTGCGCGTCGGCAACGAGGACAACCTCTGGCGCGCCAAGGGCGAGCGGATGTCCTCCGTCGCCCAGGTCGAGCAGATGGTGAGGATCTCCGAGGCGCTCGGCCGCGAGATCGCCACCGGGGCGGACGCCAAGCGGATCTACAAGCTCGGCGAGTACTACGCGGATGCCGACGAGACGCTCGCCCGGCTCGGCATGGTGCCCAACCGCCGCCCGGGACAGCGCGGCTTCATGCTCCGCGACGTCACGGCCTGACCGCCCTCTTCCCCACCCTTACGAACCCTCAGGGAGCTCTCCGTGGCACACGCCGTCCGCTTCTACGAAACCGGTGGCCCTGACGTCCTCACATGGGAGGAGGTGCCCGTCGGCGACCCCGGACCGGGCCAGGTGCGCATTCGGCACGACGCCGTCGGCCTCAACTTCGCCGACACCTATTTCCGTACCGGGCTCTACCCGGTCCGGTTGCCCGACGGCATCGGCGTCGAGGCCGCCGGGGTGGTGGAGGCGGTCGGGGAGGGCGTCACCCATGTCGCCGCGGGGGACCGCGTGACGTACACCGGGAGCCCCCTCGGTGCCTACAGCACCGAACGGGTCATGGACGCCTCGCACCTGATCAAGCTGCCCCCGGAGATCAGCTGCGAGACGGCGGCCGCGATGACCATGCGCGGCCTGACGGCGGCCTACCTGCTGCGCAGGATCCACCCGCTGCGGGAGGGGGACACGGTGCTGTTGCACGCGGCCGCGGGCGGCGTGGGCCTGATCGTCTCCCAGTGGGCCGCACTGCTCGGCATCCGTGTGATCGGAACCGTCTCCAGCGAGGAGAAGGCGGAGATCGCCCGCGCACACGGATGCGAGCACGTCGTCCGCTACCGGCAGGAGGACGTGGCCGAGCGGGTGCGGGAACTGACCGACGGCGCCGGTGTAGCGCTGGTGCTCGACAGCGTCGGCAAGGACACCTTCGCCGGCTCGCTGGCCTCGCTGGCCCGCCGCGGACTGCTGGTGTGCTTCGGCACCGCCTCCGGTCCCGTACCACCGATCGACGCCATGCAACTCGCGGTTCGTGGCTCGCTGTTCGTCACCCGGCCCGCCCTCGCCGACTACATCGCCGATCCCGCCGAACGCGGTGCTCTGGCAGGAGAACTGTTCGATCACGTCTCCTCCGGGCGCATCGCCATCGAGATCAACCAGCGCTACGAGCTCGCGGACGCGGTCCAGGCCCACCGCGACCTGGAAGCCGGGCGGACCACAGGGTCCTCCGTCTTCGTCCTGTGAGCACGGCACCCTCGACCCACCTCCCATGGAGGGAGCACCCATGCCCGACATCCTCTCGTCTCCGGTGCGCTCCGCCGCACGGCGCACCTCGATCCAGGTCGAGCCGCTGACCTGCACCATCGGTGCGGAACTCACCGGTGTGAACCTCGCCGACGCGGCTCGTGACGAGGACCTGTTCGCCGAGATCAAAAGCCTGCTGCTGGAGTACAAGGTCCTCTTCCTGCGGGACCAGGACATCTCGCGTGCCGAGCACGTCGCGTTCGCCTCGCGCTTCGGTGCGCTGGAGGACCACCCCGTCGCCGGCGGCGACCCGGACCACCCCGGACTGGTCCGGATCTACAAGGACCTGGACAGCCCTGCGGAGCACTACGAGAACGCGCTGCACACGGACGGTACCTGGCGGGTGAACCCGTCGATGGGCGCCGTACTGCGCTGCGTCGAATCGCCCCCGGTCGGTGGCGACACGATCTGGGTCAACATGGTCGAGGCTTACCGCCGGCTTCCCGAGCACATCAGGACGCGGATTCCGGGGCTGCGCGCACGGCACAGCATCGAGGCCACCTTTGGCGCCGTGATGCCCGAGGAACAGCGCCACGCGCTGAAGGAGCGGTTCCCGGACGCCGAGCACCCGGTCGTGCGCACCCACCCCGAGACGGGCGAGAAGATCCTCTTCGTCAACGCGTTCACGACGCATTTCGTCAACTACCACACGCCCGAGAACGTGCGTTTCGGCCAGGACTACGCGCCCGGCGCGAGCCAGCTGCTCACCTACCTGATCAGCCAGGCCGCCATCCCCGAGTACCAGGTGCGCTGGCGCTGGAGCCCGAACAGCGTGGCCATCTGGGACAACCGCTCCACCCAGCACTACGCCGTCCAGGACTACTGGCCCGCCGTCCGCAAGATGGAGCGCGCCGGAATCGTCGGCGACAGGCCGTTCTGACCTTCCCTTTCGAGCAGTCGAGGTGATGACAATGGAGTTTCACACCACTGCGCAGTCCACTGACCCGGCATCGTCCGCGACGCAATGGCCCGTGTCCAAGGGCTATGCCTGGACGGTCTTCGCGCTCGGCTTCGGCCTGCTGCTGTCCGACTACATGTCCCGCCAGGTCCTCAACGCCGTCTTCCCGATGCTGAAGGCCGCATGGCTGCTGTCCGATGCCTCCCTGGGCTCGCTCAGCGGCATCGTGGCCCTGGCCGTCGGGGTGCTCACCTTCCCCATGTCCCTCATGGCCGACCGGTGGGGGAGGGTGCGGAGCCTGCTGCTCGCCGCCACGATGTGGAGCCTGGCCACTCTCGGCTGTGCCATATCCGCGAACTACGGGGAGATGTTCGTCGGCCGTCTCTTCGTCGGCATCGGCGAGGCGGCGTACGGCAGTGTGGGGATCGCCGTGGTCCTGAGCATCTTCCCGGTCGCCCTGCGGGCCACCCTCTCCGGTGCCTTCATCGCGGGCGGCGCCTTCGGCTCGGTGCTCGGCGTCGCCGTCGGCGGCGCCGTGGCCCAGGCGGCCGGCTGGCGCTGGGCATTCGCCGTGATGGGCATCTTCGGCCTGGTACTCGCCACCATGTACGGGGTCGTGGTCAAGGAGAGCAGACTGGCGCCGCAAGAACGCCCCTCCGGCGGCGGGAACGGCGCGGAAGCGCGCGGGCGGCTGCGCACTCACCTGCCCCGCCTCTTCTCGTCCGTCTCGGTCATCAGCGCCTATGTCGGCAGCGGACTGCAACTGTTCATCGCCGGCGCGCTGTTGTCCTGGCTGCCCAGCTTCTTCAACCGCTACTACCACATGGCACCGGCCAAGGCGGGCGCAGCCGCCGGCGGCTTCGCCATGATCATCGGCTTGGGGATGATCCTCGGGGGCGTGGCCTCCGACCGCATCAGCTCCACCGCCCCCATCCGCAAATGGGCCGTCGCGGTCGGCTGCAGCCTCGGCGCGCTCCTCCTGCTGACCCTCGCCTTCCAACTTCCCATCGGACCAACCCAGTTGTTCGCTCTGGCCGTCGGCTGCCTGCTCTCGGCCGGTTCCGCCGGACCTGCGGCGGCCATGGTGGCCAACCTGACCCCCGCCTCCATCGCGGCGACCGCGTTCGCCACCCTCACTCTGGCCAACAGCCTGCTCGGGCTGGCCCCCGGTCCCGCGGTCACGGGCGCGCTCGCGGATCGCTTCGGCCTGCTGGGTGCCCTGCGCATCGTGCCCCTCGTCGCGCTCGGGGCCACCGTCGCGTTCCTGGTCGGCAGGCACTGGTACGAACGCGACCTCGCCCGCCTCGCCGACCTCACCACGCAGGCGGAGCCCAAGCACCCGTCGGAGGTCCCCTCATGAGTCCCACCGCGGAACCCACCGTGGTCATCGTCCCCGGTCTGCGCGACCACGTCACCGACCACTGGCAGACCCTGCTGGCCGAACGGCTCGCCGAGGCCGGCCGCACCGTCCGCACCGTCCCCCCGGCGGCGGGGAACCGACTCGACCTGGACGTCCGAGTCGGCAGCCTCGACGCGACGTTGGCGCTCCTGGACGGTCCGGTCGTGCTGGTCGCCCACAGCGCCGGAGTCATCACCACGGTGCACTGGGCCCGCCGCCACCGTGCCGATGTACGCGGTGCGCTGCTCGCCACGCCGGCGGACCTCGAAACACCGCTGCCGGACGGCCATCCCACCCCCGCCGAACTGGCGGGGCACGGCTGGACGCCCGTGCCCCGGGTGCCGCTGCCCTTCCCCAGCATCGTCGCCGCGAGCGCGGACGACCCGCTGGGTGCACCCGAGCGCGTCGCCGAGCTGGCCCGCGGCTGGGGCAGCCGCCTTGTGGAGCTGGGCGCGGTCGGCCACCTCAACCCGGCCTCGGGATACGGCGAGTGGTCCCAGGCGGAGGAGCTGATCCGCGTGCTGGAGTCCGGCACCGCGAGCGCACCGCTCGGGGCGACGTCCGCCGGAGGGCACCCATGAGCCCGGACGCCGAACTGCTGTGGACACCGGGGCGCCGGGAGCTGGAGGACTCCAACGTCGCGGTGTTCATGGAATGGCTGGAAGAGACGCGCGGTCTGAACTTCGCCGACTACGCCGAGCTGTGGCGGTGGAGCTCCACCGACCTGGCGGGCTTCTGGTCGGCGGTGTGGGAGTACTACGGGCTGGACGCCGTCTCCGGGTACGACGAGGTGCTGGCTGATGCCACCATGCCGGGAGCCCGCTGGTTCACCGGCGCGTGCCTGAACTTCGCTGAACGATGTCTCGCCCAGGCCACCGACGCACGACCGGCGCTGGTGAGCGTGACTGAGAACGGCGAACCCGTCGAGACGTCGTGGGCTGAGTTGCGGCGGCAGGTCGCCGACGTGTCGGCCGCGCTCCGGCGCATGGGCGTGAAGCCCGGCGACTGCGTGGCCGGCTATCTCACCAACCTGCCGCAGGCGGTGGTGGCGCTGCTGGCCACCGCGGCGATCGGCGCTGTGTGGACGGCTTGCTCACCTGACTTCGGCACCCCCAGCGTGCTCGCCCGGCTGAGGCAGGCCCGGCCGACGGTCCTCGTCGCTGCGGACGGCTACCGCTACGGAGGCAAGGAGCACAACAGACACTCCGCGGTCACCGAGCTCCTGGACGGACTGCCGACCGTCCGCCACCTCCTGGCCGTCGACAACATCTTCCCACCGCAGACCGACGCCTGGTCCGTACGATCCGGCGTGACCGTGCACGACTGGTCCGCGCTGCCGGTCACCGAACGGGCTCCGGAGTTCGCCGACGTACCTTTCGACCACCCGCTGTGGATTCTCTGGTCGTCGGGCACCACCGGTGTCCCCAAAGGGATCGTTCAGGGCCATGGCGGCATAGTGGTGGAACTGCTGAAGGCGCTGGGGCTCGGTGCCGACCTGCGCTCCGAGGACCGCTACCTGTTCGTCACCTCCACGAGCTGGATGGTGTGGAACTTCCTGGTCGCCGGCCTGCTGCACGGCAGCACGATCGTCCTCTACGACGGCAGCCCGACGTTTCCCGACGCCGCCGGCGCCTGGCGCGTCGCTGAACGAACCGGGGCGACGATGGTCGGGGTGGGTGCGGCCTATCTCGCGGCCGTGGAGAAGTCGGGTCTGCATCCGGCGGCCGAGCTCGAACTCGGTGCCGTGCGCTCGGTCCTGCAGACGGGGTCGGCCATGGCGCCGAGCACGTGGCGGTGGGTCCACGACCGGCTCACCCCCGGTGTATGGCTCCAGTCGATCTGCGGGGGGACCGACCTCTGCTCCGTGCTCGCGGGCGGCTCCCCTCTCCTCCCGGTGCGGGCAGACCGCATTCAGTGCCCTGCGCTCGGCGTGGCGCTGGCCGCGTGGGACGAGACGGGACGGCCTCTGACCGGCGAGCAGGGAGAGCTGGTGGTCACCGCGCCGCTGCCGTCCATGCCGCTGCGCTTCGTCGACGACCCCGATGACGCCCGCTACCGGGCCAGCTACTTCGACACCTACCCGGGCGTGTGGCGGCACGGCGACTGGGCGACCATGGAAGCGGACCTGTCGGTCATCGTGTCCGGCCGCTCCGACTCCACGCTCAATCGCATGGGGGTGCGGATGGGCTCGGCCGACATCTACGCGGTGGTGGAGCAACTCCCCGGCATCGCGGACAGCCTCGTCGTGGGTGTCGAGCAGGCCGACGGCGGCTACTTCATGCCGCTGTTCGTCGTGACCGACGACGGCGAGGAGACCGACGACGGACTGCGGGAGCGGATCACAGCGGCCATCAGGCAGCAGCTGTCCCCGCGCCATGTGCCCGATGTGATCGTGCGGGTGCCCGCGCTGCCCCGCACGCTGACCGGGAAGAAGCTCGAGGTGCCGGTCAAACGGCTGCTGCAGGGCGCGCGCGTGTCCGACGTCACCGGTCCGGGCGCCGTTACCAATGGCCACATGCTGGACTGGTTCGCAGATTTCGGAGGCCGGACGAACGGGACCGGTAACGGCATGACCGAGGAAGGGCAGACCAGCCATCCCAGGGAGGAATCAGGACCCCCTGCGACGAGCGCGCTGAACTGCGTTCCGGCAGGAGATGGGCCGGCGCCGTGAGGCCCACCGCAGGCGTGTGGATCTCCTTTTGAAGCCGACACTGACAGCGAAGTATTCAACTGGCACGGCGTCAGGAAAGTCAGCAACAGGTCAGTGTGAGTCCTCAAACACCTGGCGACACCTGACCACACATGCGAAACGATGTAGCCTCCGAACATCGCCCTTGACCTGCAAAAAGCCGGCAGGGAGCAGACAAAACGGGAGTTTCCTCGTGTTTCGTACAATGTTCAAGTCCAAGATCCACCGAGCCACCGTCACCCAGGCCGACCTGCACTATGTGGGATCGGTGACCATCGACGCCGAGCTGCTCGACGCCGCCGACCTGCTGCCGGGCGAGCTGGTGCACATCGTCGACATCACCAACGGCGCCCGGCTGGAGACGTACGTCATCGAGGGCGAGCGCGGGTCCGGGGTGATCGGGATCAACGGGGCGGCCGCCCATCTCGTCCGTCCCGGAGACCTGGTGATCATCATCAGCTACGCCCAGGTCACCGACGCCGAGGCGCGCGAGCTGAAGCCGCGGGTCGTGCATGTCGACGCCGGCAACCGGATCGTATCCCTCGGTGCTGACCCGTCCGAGCCGGTCCCCGGCTCCGACCAGCAGCGCAGCCCGCAGTCCGTCCCTGCCTGAGCAGCGCCGCCTTCTCAGTCCGTCCCGGTCCGATCAGGGACCGTGTCGGGAACCGGCCGGGAGCGTGCCGCGACCATGCGTGAGCGGGCGCGCGTTCCGGCCGGTGCCGAGCCGGTGGCTCGCCCTGTCGGGTGAGTGGCCGCTCGGGGGTCGGGTAGGTGGGGGAGTAGTCCAGAGGCGACGCCCCGCGAGTGCCCGGAGGACACCCATGACACACCCGTTCCCCGATCCCGTCCCACCGGGTCCGGCCCCGGACCCCTACCCCACCCCGGTCCCACCCCCCGAGCCGGGCCCCCAGCCCACGCCACCCCCACCGGAACCCACACCGCCTCCACCGGAGCCCACCCCACCCCCGGGCCCACCGGAACCCTCCCCGTCCCCGATCCCGCCGGGCCCGGAACCGGTACCGAACCCCGAGCCAGGTCCACCTCTCACCTGAGAACACCGGGCACTACGGCAAGGCGCGCGGGGAACTGCGCGACCAGCCACTGCGCACCTGCAGCCGCGCGACGGAAGAGTTCCCCGCCTCCCTTGGGCGCACAAGGACTAAGCCGCACGAACTACGCGGAAACCTCCGACCGATCCCCACCCCACAACGTGTGGAAGGACCCCTCCCGGTCCACCCTGCGATACGTGTGCGCCCCGAAGAAGTCCCGCTGCCCCTGCGTAAGCGCCGCAGGCAACCGCTCCGCCCGCAGCCCGTCGTAGTACGCCAGCGCCGCAGCGAACCCGGGCGTCGGCACCCCTTGCTCCGTAGCGGCGATCAGAACCCCCCGCCAGTCCCCCTGAGCGGCGGCGATCTCGCGCGCGAACGTCTCGTCCGACAGCAGGCTGGGCAGATCGGCACGGGCGTCGTACGCGGCGCGGATGCGGTCCAGGAACGCCGCCCGGATGATGCAGCCGCCCCGCCAGATCGAGGACACCGCACCGAGGTCGATGTCCCAGCCGTACTCCTCGCTGCCCGCGGCGATCTCGTGGAAGCCCTGCGTGTACGACACGATCTTGGACGCGTACAGCGCCTGCTCCACCTGGTCGGCGAAGGCCGCCGCCTCCTCCTTGCCCAGCGGCACCGCCTGCGGCCCCGCCAGCCCCCGCGAGGCCTCGCGGAGCTTCGCGTGCCCGGACAGCGAGCGCGCGAAGACCGCCTCGGCGATGCCGGACACCGGAACGCCCAGGTCGAGGGCGATCTGGACCGTCCAGCGGCCTGTGCCCTTCTGCTCCGCCTGGTCCACGACCACATCAACGAACGGCTTGCCCGTCGCCGCGTCCACGTGCGACAGCACCTCGGCCGTGATCTCGATCAGGTAAGAGTCGAGTCGGCCCTGGTTCCAGGTGCGGAAGATGTCCGCGATCTCGGCGGGGGAGTACCCGGCGACGTCGCGCAGCAGCTGGTAGGCCTCGCCGATCAGCTGCATGTCGGCGTACTCGATGCCGTTGTGGACCATCTTCACGAAGTGCCCGGCGCCGTCGGGGCCCACGTGCGTCACACAGGGCGCGCCGTCCTTCGCCTTCGCGGAGATCTTCTCCAGCATCGGCCCCAGTGAGTCGTACGACTCCTTCGGGCCGCCCGGCATGATGCTCGGCCCGTGCAGCGCGCCCTCCTCGCCGCCGGAGACGCCCATGCCGACAAAGGGGATGCCCTGCTCGCGCAGCGCCTTCTCCCGGCGCCGGGTGTCCGCGAAGTGCGCGTTGCCGCCGTCGATGATCATGTCACCGGGCTGCAGCAGCGGCGCGAACTCCTGGATCACGGCGTCCGTCGGCTCACCGGCCTTCACCATGATCACCAGCCGTCGCGGGCGCTCAAGCGCCGCCACGAACTCCTCGGCGGTCTCGGCCTTGATGAAGTCGCCCTCGCTGCCGAACTCCTCCACCAGCGCCTTGGTGCGCGACGACGTACGGTTGTGCACGGCGACCGTGTAGCCGTTGCGGGCGAAGTTCCGGGCGAGGTTGCGGCCCATGACCGCGAGGCCCGTGACACCGATCTGCGCTGAAGTGCTCATACCGCCTGCTCCCTGGCTGCCTCGTGACTACGGCTCCGTCAGTACGGGCCCTAGCCCATCCTGACGTGCCCCCATGACGAGCGCACATCCGACCCGCCAGGCTTGGGTACGCAGCACGGGCCCCGCAGGCCTCAGTCTTCCGTGAATCAGGCCAAGCGGGGGCCTTTCCCGGCCACTTGAGCGGTGCGTGCGGCCGGTTTTCCGTCTTGTCATGGCCTGTTCGCGGCGCTTACTTTTGCCCCTCCTGACGCATGCCGAGGGGAAGTCGGACATGGCCGTACGCGGTCGGCACCGCCGGTACCAGCCGAACAGGATCAACCGCGCCTCACTCACCGTCACGGCGGGCGGCGCCGGACTCGCGATCCCCCTGGTCGCCGCCGGCACGGCCGACGCGGCCGACGCCTCCACCTGGAACAAGGTCGCCGCCTGCGAGTCCAGCGGCAACTGGAGCATCAACACGGACAACGGCTACTACGGCGGGCTGCAGTTCACCCAGTCCACCTGGGAGGCGTACGGCGGCACCCGGTACGCGCCGCGCGCCGACCTCGCCACCCGGGACCAGCAGATCGCCGTCGCCGAGAAGGTCCTCGACGGGCAGGGGCCGGGCGCCTGGCCGGTGTGCTCGGTGCGGGCCGGACTCACCCGGGGCGACGCCGAACCCGGCCGGCACACCGAGAACGTGCACACGGACAGCGCCGCGACCCGGCCCGTGACCGCCGAGAAGAAGAGCTCCGTACGGGACGTACGGCCGCAGACCACCCCGCAGTCCCGCGCGGGCCGGACCGAGATGTACACCGTGGTGCACGGCGACACGCTCTCCGGAATCGCCGAGGACCACCATGTCCTCGGCGGCTGGCACGCGCTCTACGCCGGCAACCGCACGGTCATCGGCGCCGATCCAGACCTGATCCTGCCGGGTCAGCGGCTCAGCCTGCGCGGCACGGCCGGCACCAAGGCGCCCGGCACCAAGTCCCATGAGAAGAAAGCCCCTTCGGGGCACAAGGCCTCGCCGCGGAAGACCGGGAGCACCGGCCGCACACTCGTCGCGCCGGTCGACGCGCCCATCGGCACCGGTTACCGCGTCGCGGGCTCGCACTGGTCGAAGGGCTACCACACCGGCGTCGACTTCCTCGTGCCCACCGGCACCTCCGTGCAGGCCGCCGAGACCGGGCAGGTGGTGGCCGCGGGCTGGGGCGGCGCGTACGGCTACCAGGTGGTCATCCGGCACGCCGACGGCCGCTACACCCAGTACGCCCACCTGTCGGCCATCGCGGTGCGGATCGGGCAGAACGTCGCCACGGGCCAGCGCATCGGCCGTTCCGGAGCCACCGGAAACGTCACCGGTCCGCATCTGCACTTCGAGGTGCGGACCGGACCCGACTTCGGCGCGGACATCGACCCGCTCGCCTATCTGCGGGCCGGCGGCGTCAGGATCTGACCCGCGTACGGCGGCGGACCACCACCGGCAGCGGCACCGGGGCACTCGCGGGCAGCGCGGCGTACCACGCGGGGAGCGCGGGTGCGGGGTCGGCCGACGGTTCGCCGCCGTCGCCGTCAGCACCCTGTCCGGTGCCACCCGGTGCCGGTGTGAGCAGGCCCCGCAGCGCAGGCTCGTCGAGCACGGGCTCGGTCGGCCCGCCGTCGCCCTCGGCCGGCCCGCCCCGCTCGGCCCCCTCCGCCTCGTCCTCCGCCGCCCCTCGCTGCTGCGGCACGCCCAGCAGGGCTTCCGTCCCGGCTTCGTCCGGGACGGAAGGCGCCTCGGTGCACCCGATCCGCTCGGTCGTCAGCATGACCAGGCCGCCCGCCGCCACCGCCCCGCAGCACAGGGCGAGAACGGCGCCCGTACCGCCGTGGCGGAACGTCTCGCCGAACATCAGGATGCCGACCGCCGCCGCCAGCACCGGATTGACCACGGTGAGCGTGGCCAGCGGGGCGGCGAGTCCGCCTCCCCGGTAGGAGGCCTGGGACAGCACGACGCCGCCGACCGCGAACAGGGCGATCGCCGCGAGCGAGGGCAGGTCGTCCAGGTCGATGCCGTGGGTCCAGTCCTCGGCGACGGTCTTGGTGAACACCGAGGACATACCGAACGCGATGCCGGAGGCGGTGGCGAGCAGCACGCTGCGCACCGCCGGGTGCCGGTGCGCGGCCAGCCCGGCGCACATCAGCGCCGCGACCGCGCCGCCGGTGACCAGCGCGACCGCGACCCGCTGGGCCGCGTCGAGGGAGTGGGCGTCGGAGGAGCCGACCAGGGACAGCAGACCGGCGAGACCCACGGTGGCCATGACCGCACCGCGCCAGGCGGTCGCCCCGGCCCTGCGGCCGACGAACAGTGCCGCCATGGGCAGTGCGAAGACGATGGTGAGCGCGCCGAGCGGCTGGACCAGGCTCAGCGGGCCGTAGGCCAGTGCCGCCACGTGCAGCACACCGCCGAGACCGTTGAGCGCCAGCGCCCCCCACCAACTGGGGCGGCGCACCGGCATGTACGCGCTGTCCGGGGAGGACACCGCCACCTGCTCCTGCACGATCGCGCCGGCCGCGTAGGCGAGGGCGGACACGAACGACAGGAGCACGGACAACGCGAGGGCGCTCATCCGCGTCTCCCCTGCGTGAGGCCGGTGCCCCTGGGCCCTGTCGTCAAACTCCCGCCTGTCCGGCGCGGCGTTCGGTCGGCTTCCATGGCCAACACTCTGCCCGTCCGCGCTCCTCCCGTCGTCGTCCCTGAGCACACAATGCGTCCTACTGCCGATGGAGTACACCAGCCGCGCGATCATCCTCGGGACGGGTGATACGCGTCTTGACACCCTGCGCGGCGGCTCCCGAACGCGCCTGGTACCAGTACATGTCGTGGACCTCGACCCCGCTCTCGCCGCCCTCCGCCCGCTCGGCGGCTTCTTCGTCCTGCGCACGCGCACGGGCCCGGCCGGATCAGCCGGCGGACCGGACCCCGGAGGGTTGCCGACACTCGCGGAGACCTACGAACGGGTGACACCGGACGCCCTGACGACACGCGTTGCCGTGGTCGCGGACCGGCTCCGTACCCGCGAGCCGCGCGTCGCCGCGTCCATCGCGCAGCAGGGGCTGGCCGCCCGGCTGTGGTCGGCGGCCCTCGGCTGCGCCGCCCTGTACGGCCAACTGCCCGACCTCGACCCGCGCCTGCTGCGCTGGGACCCCTTGGCCGCAGCCCCCGACGACCTGTTCCTGACCGGGCTGCGCCCGCTGCCCGGCGACGCCGCCACCCTCGCCGCCAGCGTGCTGCACGGACATCTGCGTCCCCTGGGGGAGACCCTGAGTGCCCGCTTCGGGTGCGCGCCCGGACTGCTGTGGGGCAACGCGGGCTCCGCGCTCGCCGGGGCGGCCCGGGAACTGGACCGCTGGGCCCGCGCGCACGGCTGTACCGACGCGGCGGCCCGGGCCGGCGCCCTGACGGACGAACTGCTCGCCCACCCCCTGCTGCGCACCACCGGCACCCGCACCGGCACCGCCTTCCGCCGCCGCAGCTGCTGCCTGTACTACCGCGTCCCCGGCGGCGGAGTCTGCGGCGACTGCTGCTTCACCCGGCCTCCGCGCTCTTCCCCGGGCGCCGCATCTGGGTGACCATGGAGGAACCTGCCGCCGTTACAAGGGGGTTGTCGGGTGCGAGTGGGACTGCTGACCCGGGAGTACCCCCCGGACGTGTACGGCGGCGCCGGTGTCCATGTCGAGTTCCTCGCCCGGGAGCTGTCCTCGCTGGTGGACCTGGAGGTGCACTGCTGGGGCGAGGGCCGCGGCGTCGGCGTCGTACGCCATCGCCCCTGGTCCGCGCTCGACGGCGCCAACGACGCGCTGCGCACCTTCTCCGTGGACCTGGCCGTCGCCGCCGCCCTCGAAGGCCGTGAACTCGTCCACTCCCACACCTGGTACGCCAATCTCGCCGGGCACCTCGCCAAGCTGCAGTACGGCATCCCGCACGTGGTCACCGCCCACTCGCTGGAGCCGCTGCGCCCCTGGAAGGCCGAGCAACTGGGCGGCGGATACGCGCTGTCGAGCTGGGCCGAACGCACCGCGATCGAGGCCGCCGACGCGGTGATCGCCGTGTCCGGCGCCATGCGCGAGGACATACTCGCCTGCTACCCGGCGCTCGACCCGGCCGCCGTACACATCGTGCACAACGGCATCGACACCCGCCTCTACCGGCCCGACCACGGCACCGACGCCCTCACCCGGCACGGCATCGACCCCGACCGCCCGTACGTCCTGTTCGTCGGCCGGATCACCCGCCAGAAAGGCGTGCCGCATCTGCTGCGCGCGGTACGGGACATCGATCCCGGCGCCCAGGTCGTGCTGTGCGCGGGCGCGCCCGACACCTCCGAGATCGACCGGGAGTTCCGGGAGCTGTTCGAGGAGCTGAGCCGGGCCCGCGCGGGCGTGTTCTGGATCCCGCAGATGCTGCCGCGCCCGGAGGTCATCCAACTCCTCACCCGCGCCGCGGTGTTCGTCTGTCCCTCGGTGTACGAGCCCCTCGGCATCGTCAACCTGGAGGCGATGGCCTGCGGCACGCCCGTGGTGGCCTCCCGGGTCGGCGGCATCCCCGAGGTGGTGGAGGACGGCAGGACGGGCCTCCTCGTCGACACGGACGACGGCTTCGAAGCGGGCCTCACCCGGGCCCTGGACTCCGTCCTCGGCGATCCGGCGGCGGCCCGGCGGATGGGGGAGGCCGGACGGGAGCGCGCGGCCCTGGAGTTCGGCTGGGACACGGTGGCCCGGCGCACGGCCGCGCTGTACGAGGAGATCCGCAAACAGGCTTAGTCCCGTCCGCGCGGGGCAGCCATGGTTCATCCAGGGTGAGGGGAGCGGCCATGCGTCGTGGAGGGCCTTCGGTGCTGGGGATCGTACTGGCGGGCGGCGAGGGCAAGCGCCTGATGCCGCTGACCGCCGACCGCGCCAAACCAGCCGTCACCTTCGGCGGCACCTACCGCCTCGTCGACTTCGTCCTGTCCAACCTCGTCAACGCCGACATCCTGCGGATCTGCGTACTGACCCAGTACAAGTCGCACTCCCTGGACCGGCACATCACCACCACCTGGCGGATGTCCAGCCTGCTCGGCAACTACGTCACACCGGTCCCGGCCCAGCAGCGCCTGGGCCCGCGCTGGTACCTGGGCAGTGCCGACGCGCTTCTGCAGTCCCTGAACCTGGTCCATGACGAACAGCCCGAGTACGTGGCCGTGTTCGGCGCCGACCACGTCTACCGCATGGATCCGCGGCAGATGCTCCGGCAGCACATCGAGGGCGGCGCGGGCGTCACGGTGGCCGGAATCCGGGTACCGCGCGTGGAGTCCTCGTCCTTCGGGGTGATCACACCGGGCCCGGACGGCCGTGGCGTCGAACGCTTCCTGGAGAAGCCGGCCGATCCACCGGGTCTGCCGGACGACCCTGAGACCGTGTTCGCCTCGATGGGCAACTACCTCTTCACCACGAAGGTCCTCGTCGAGGCGCTGCACCGGGACGCCGAGGACGCGCGGTCGGTGCACGACATGGGCGGCTCGATCCTGCCCCAGCTCACCGCGCGCGGCGAGGCCCAGCTGTACGACTTCGGCGACAACCACGTGCCCGGCGAGACCAGCCGAGACCAGGGCTACTGGCGGGACGTGGGCACCCTCGACGCCTACTACGAGGCGCACATGGACCTGATCGCCGAGCGCCCCGCGTTCAACCTCTACAACCGCCAGTGGCCCATCTACACCCACTCCAACCAACTGTCCCCGGCCCGCTTCAACGCGGGCGGCATCGCGGGCGAGTCCATCATCAGCGCGGGCTGCCTGATCCGCGGTCAGGTCACCCGGTCGGTCCTCTCCCCGGGCGTACGGGTCGACCCGGGTGCGGTGGTCCAGGGCTCGGTGCTGCACGACAACGTGCGCATCGGCCGGGGTGCGGTGGTCCGCGGCGCGGTCCTGGACAAGAACGTGGAGGTCCCGCCCGGCGCGACGATCGGCGTCAACCCGGAACGGGACGCCGACCTGTACACGGTCTCCAAGGGCGGGGTGATCGCCCTGGGGAAGGGCCAGCGGGTCTCCTAGGGCGAGCGTGGGGGAGGGAGTTCGACGACAGGGCCTGCGGGGCCGGCTCTCCACTCGGAGTGCGACCGGCGGGAACTGGACGCGGTGGCCGACGATCTGATCGAGGCCGAGGACGACCCGCCGCACCACTACTGGCCCTCCGGCAGCCCGGGGTAGGACCCGAGCCCGACACGGCGCCCGCCTTCGAGCCGGCGCTCGCTGACGGGGCGTCACTCTCCGTACCGGGACAGGCGCGACGCGTTCTGCCCGATGACCGTACCCTGCCCGGATTTGTGTCGTTCGACCTTCAGGATGCAGACAACGATGTCGAACCTGCGGGAGGTCATCCGACATGAGAGGGACCCGGCGCACGCGGCTGTGCCTTGCCGGGGTGATGGCAGCGTCAGCGCTGATCGCCACCCCTGCCGCTCCGGCCGCCGAGCGGACCGACGGCCACCTCACCGACCTGGTCAACCCGTTCATCGGGAGCCAGAACGAGGGCAACACCTTTCCCGGTGCGGCCGTGCCCTTCGGCATGGTGCAGCTCTCCCCGGACACCGGGCACATGACCGGCTACGACTACACACAGAACCGGATCCGTGGTTTCTCCCTGGTCCATCTCTCGGGTGTCGGCTGCCGCCTCGGCGGCGACCTGCCCGTGCTGCCCACCACCGGCGACGTCACACAGACGGACTACACCAAGTACGCGGCCGGTTTCTCGCACCGGGACGAGGCGGCGAGCCCCGGCTACTACCGGGTCGGTCTCTCCTCCGGCATTCGCGCCGAGCTGACCGCGACCCGCCGCACCGGTGTCCAGCGCTACACCTTCCCCGCCACCGACAAGGCCAACGTCCTGCTGAACGCGGCCCAGTCGCTGCACAAGTCGGTCTCCAGCTCGGTCCAGATCCTGGACGACCACACCGTGCGCACCGCGATCACCGGGCGTGGCTTCTGCCGGGACACCGGCCCCTACACCGTCTACACGATCACCCGCTTCAGCCGGCCCTTCACCGCGTACGGCACCTGGAAAGGACAGGCCGTCACCCCGGGCTCCCGCAGCGGACCCGGCGGCGCCTATGTCCGCTTCGACACCACCAAGGACCGTACGGTCGAGGCGACCACCGCGATGTCGTACGTGGATGCGCGCGGCGCGGCCGGAAACCTGGGCGCCGAGGGCGGCCGGTCCTTCGACGCCGTACGCGAGCGGGCCCGCGAGGAGTGGGAGAGGCGGCTCGCCGACGTCCAGGTGCGGGGCGGCACGAGCACCCTGCGCCGGACCTTCTACTCCTCGCTGTACCGGTCGTACCTCGCGCCGAACATCGGCGGCGACACCGACGGCCGCTACCTCGGCTGGGACCGCCGGATCCACCACGCGAACGGGTTCACGTACTACCAGAACTGGTCGCTGTGGGACACCTACCGCACCCAGGCCCAGCTCCTCGCGCTGCTCGCGCCGCACGAGGCACGGGACATGGCCCGCTCGGTGGTGGCGATCGACGAGAACGGCGGCTGGCTGCCCAAGTGGGGCTACGGCCCCGTCGAGACGAACGTCATGAGCGGCGACCCGGTCACCCCGTTCCTGACGACGGCCTACCAGATGGGCCTGCTCAAGGGCTTCGAGGAGCGGGCCTACCGGGCGCTGAAGAAGAACGCCGACGGCGTCCCGCCCGCCGGTAATCCGGGCATCGGCCGGGAGGCCAATGCCGAGTACCTCGCGCACGGCTACGCGCCCTTCGTCCAGGACCGGCCGTACGTCAAGATGGGCGACTCCGACTACCACCACGGCGCCTCCGTCACGCTGGAGTACGCGCTCGCCGACGGCATGCTGTCCCAGATGGCCCGCGGCCTCGGCCACCGGGCCGACGCCACCCGTTACGCGGCCCGGGCGCAGAACTACCGGAACATCTTCGACCCGAGCACCGGCTTCTTCCGCGCCCGCGACGCCTCCGGCGCCTTCACCGGCTCGGCCGACCCGACCCGCGGCACCGGCTTCCACGAGGGCACGGCCTGGCAGTACCAGTGGCTCGTGCCGCAGGACGTGCAGGGCATGGTGCGGCTCATCGGCGGCGAACGCGCGGCCAACGACCGGCTGGACTCCTTCTTCGCCTACGACAAGCTGCTCGCCGACCCCGCGAAGACCGCCCGGGAGTCGTGGGTGCACGGCAACGCGTACGCGTACTACAACGCCGACAAGTACAACCCGATGAACGAGCCCGACCTCATCGCGCCGTACACCTACCTCGCCACCGGGCAGCCGTGGAAGACCACCGACGTGGTGCACGCCGCCCTGACCCTGTTCACCGACGGGCCCAGCGGCATCACAGGCAACGACGACCTCGGCACGATGTCCGCCTGGAACGTGCTGTCGTCCATCGGCCTCTTCCCGATCCAGCCCGGCTACGACACCTGGGGCCTGTCCACGCCCGTCTTCGACCGCGTCGACCTCGCCCTGGACCGCCGGTACTGGAAGAGCGGCAACCTGACGATCGCCGCGCCCGGCACCTCCGCCGCCCACCGCTACATCCAGTCCGTGCGCGCCGACGGAGTCCCGCACGGGCAGACGTATCTGACGACGGGTGTGCTGCGATCCCTGCGCTCGCTCGACTTCACGGTCGGCCCGCGCCCGTCTGAGTGGGGTACGTCACCCAAGGCGGCGCAACCCGTTCTCAAGTGACCTCACGTATTCCTAGGTCCCGCCCCTTTTGCAGGGGCGGGACTTAATCTGCTGTTAACTGAGCGTAGCCTGATCGTACTTGACCGTAATCGGGTCGCAGAGATTGACTGCGAGTGACTGCACATCCACCCGTCGTCGACGCGTGAGGCAAGCCCTTGACTTCCGACCTGCTCGCTCCTCTCGACCTGGCGTTCTGGAACATCGAGTCCGACCGGCACCCCATGCACCTCGGCGCGCTCGGTGTCTTCGGCGCCCACTCGCCCACGGCGGGCGCCCATGCCGCCGACCTGCTGGCAGCCCGGGCCGCCGCCGTACCCGGGCTGCGCCTGCGCATCCGCGACGTGTGGCAGCCGCTCGCCTTCGGCGGCGCCGCCCGGGAGACCGACCCGGACTTCGATCCGCTGAACCATGTACGGCTGCACGCACCGACCGCAGACTTCCACGCGGTCGCCGGGCGGCTCATGGAACGCCCCCTGGAGCGCGGCCGGCCGCCGTGGGAGGCCCATGTGATGCCCGGCGAGGACGGGGTGTCCTTCGCTGTGCTGTTCAAGTTCCACCACGCCCTCGCCGACGGGCTGCGCGCACTCAAACTCGCCGCCGGTGTCCTCGACCCGGTGGACCTGCCCGAGCGGGCGCCCCGCGCCATCGAGCCGCCCCGCGGCCTCCTGCCCGACGTACGCAAACTGCCGGGGCTCGTGCCCGGCCTGGTCAGGGGTGCGCTGTCCGACGTGGGCCGGGCCCTGGACATCGGTGCCTCGCTGGCCCGGTCCACCCTCGGCATGCGGACCGTCTCGGCGCTGACCGCGGCCCCGACCGGCACCCGCCGCACCGCCGGGGTCGTATTCGACATCGACGATGTGCACCGGGTGCGCAAGACCGCCGGTGGCACCGTGAACGACGTGCTCATCGCCGTGGTGGCCGGTGCCCTGCGCCGCTGGCTGGAGGAGCGCGGCGACGGCAGCAAGGGAGTGGCGCCCCGTGCCCTCGTCCCCGTCTCGCGGCGTCGGCCGCGCACCGCGCATCCGCAGGGCAACCGGCTCTCCGGCTATCTCATACGGCTGCCGGTGGACGAGCCCGATCCGCTCGGCCGCCTCGACTCCGTACGCACCGCGATGGTCCGCAACAAGGACGCGGGGCCCAACCGGGGCGCCGGCGCCGTCGCGCTGCTCGCCGATCATGTCCCGGCCCTCGGCCACCGGCTCGGCGGGCCGCTGGTCGGCCAGGCGGCTCGGCTGTGGTTCGACATCCTCGTCACCAGCGTGCCGTTGCCGGGTCTGGGGCTGCGGCTGGGTGGACACGAACTGAGAGAGGTCTATCCCCTCGCCCCGCTCGCGCCGGGGCAGGCGCTGGCGGTGGCGATCTCGACGTATCGCGGCCGTGTGCACTACGGGCTCGTCGCCGACGCGCAGGCCGTGCCGGACCTCGACCGGTTCGCGTACGCGGTGTCGGCCGAGGTCGAGACGTTGCTGTCGCTCTGCGAGGCCTGAGGGTTCCCACCCGCACCGTCCGTGCGGCTTTCGCGGCCGGGTGCGGGTGGCCTCCCGTGGGGCGGCCCAGGGGTGTCCGTTGATCGTCCCGTGAGCGGTTTGGACCCAGGCCCCCGCACTTCGTAAAATGCCCCGTTCGAATGCGGGCGCGAGTCGGAGCGCTGCACGGGTGATCAGGGAAGCGACAGCGCGATGACGGTGACAGAGGACGGCCGTACGGCCACGGACGAGGTCGTGTACGGCCCCGGCATCGACCCCGAGCGCCTGGCCGTCTGCCTCGGCGTGCTTGAGGAACTCGACAAGCTGGAGGTCGACCACCCGGACGCCATCGCGGTGCGCCGGGCCACCGCCGGCATCTACCGCACGGTCAAGCAGCGCCGCCGCCAGGAGCGCCGGGCCGCCAAGACGGCGCACGACCGCGCTGTCACCGAGGCCACGGCGACCGGTTCCGCCGAGCGCATCGACGACGAGACCGAGGGCCTGCTGCCCAGCTCCAAGGTCGACGAGGGCAGGATCGCGGGCATACTCCAGCGCCCGCGCTCCTGCTACACCTGCAAGACCCGCTATGTCGAGGTCGACTACTTCTACCACCAGCTCTGTCCGGACTGCGCCCGCACGAACCGGGCCAGGCGCGATGCCCGCGCCGACCTCACCGGCAAGCGGGCCCTGCTCACCGGCGGCCGCGCCAAGATCGGCATGTACATCGCACTGCGGCTGCTGCGCGACGGCGCGCACACCACGATCACCACGAGGTTCCCGAAGGACGCCATCCGCCGGTTCAAGGCCATGGAGGACTCGGCGGACTGGATCCACCGGCTGGAGGTCGTCGGCATCGACCTGCGCGACCCCGCGCAGTCCGTCGCCCTGGCCGAGCAGATCACCGAGGCGGGACCGCTCGACATCCTGATCAACAACGCCACGCAGACCGTACGCCGCCTGCCCTCGGCCTACGCGGCCCTGGTCGAGGGCGAGACCGCCCCGCTGCCCGCCGGTGAACTCCCCGCCCACCACGTCATCGGCGCCTTCAACTCCGGCGCCGTCGACGGCATCGCCGCGCTGCCCCTCGGCACCAGCGGCCTCGACGCGCAGAAGGTCGCCGACCTCGCCCTCGTCGCGGGCAACGCCAGCGTCGCCCGGCACATCGAGGGCACCGCCATCGACGCCGGCGGCCTCGTCCCCGACGTCGTCGACAGCAACACCTGGGTGCAGACCATCGACCAGATCTCGCCGGTCGAGCTGCTGGAGACCCAGCTGTGCAACTACACGTCGCCGTTCATCCTGATCAGCGCCCTGCGCCCGGCGATGGCGGACGCCGCGAAGAAGGCGGCCAGCGGACGCGCGTACGTCGTCAACGTCTCGGCGATGGAAGGGGTCTTCGGCCGCGGATACAAGGGCGCCGGGCACCCGAACACCAACGCCGCGAAGGCGGCCATGAACATGGTCACGCGGACCAGCGCGCAGGAGATGTTCGACGCCGACGGCATCCTCATGACCTCGGTGGACACCGGCTGGATCACCGACGAGCGGCCGCACTACGACAAGCTGCGCCTCGCCGAGGCCGGCTTCCACGCGCCCCTCGACCTGGTCGACGGCGCCGCCCGCGTCTACGACCCGATCGTCCGCGGCGAGGCGGGCGAGGACCTGTACGGCGTCTTCATGAAGGACTACGCACCCGGCAAGTGGTGATTCCGCCGGTCACCCGCCGCTGACCTCGGCCGATGCGACAACGCCGTTGGGGGTGTCCCCACGCCGCGTGATCCATCAGCAGGACCCCTGCGGGACCGCGGGTCCTTCGGGCCATCGCGTAGCCGCCTCGATCTCGGGCACTGCGCACCGACGGCCGGCTGACGGGCCGTCAGCCGGTCCGGGGCCGGACGCCTTGGACGTCACCCGGTCGTGAGTCACCCCGGTCGCGCGCCCTGGGCGTCACCCGGACATCAGGACGTCAGTCGACGGCGCCGAGCCGTGAATGGCGGGCCGCCACCAGTTCCAGCACCGTCCGCCAGTCCTCCAGGACGCCCGCGTCGAAGCCCGCCGTCCGGCTCTCCTCATCCGCCTGGCGCAGCCGCAGCACATCGTCGTCGGCGGGGCCCGCGTCCCCGCGCACCAGGTGGAACACCCGCTCCCCGAGCAGGGCGCGCACCGCCTCGGCCGCGCCGAGCACCCGGCCCGGCTCGTCGCCCGGGCTCAGCACCGGGCCTATGCCGTGCACCAGCCCCGCGACCTGGAGTTCCTTGTCGGCGGGGCGCCTGCGGCGCAGCAGCGCGGCGGTTCTCAGCGCGTGCTGGTACCGGCCGGCGTACAGCAGATCCATCAGCTCCTCGACGCTGCGCAGCTCCATGCGTCAGTCCTTCCGCGAGACAGCCGTTGCCGCACATCAGCAGATCATGACGAGCTTGCGGTCGGGCCAACGGCACCTGAACTGAGCCACATGTGGGCCGAGTGGGTGAATCGCCCGGACCGTCGGGTGAGCAGGTCATGGTAAATAGCCGCATATTGAAAGGTATTCGGGGTCAAACGACTTCTCATAGTTACACCTTGTTTGCACTCCCGATCGAGCGCGCACCCGCTCATTTGGGTAATCTGGAGAGACGGGCAGCAGGACCGGGTCCCACCCAGACCCAACGTCCGTACCGGCGCAACCGCGTCCGAACTGGACTTGCAACCAGAACCCCAGCGGGCGTCGAGTGCCGAAACGCAGGCTGTCCGGCATGCCCTCGAGGGTGACCGACACATAAGGAGTGCGCGGTGACACCGGACAAGACGAATCGCGAACAGCGCCCCAAGGAACGCACGGAGCGCGTGGGCCGGCGGCCCGGAGAGCTCGGCAGCCTCGATGTGTGGGCCCGCTCCGCCCCGATCCGCCTCGCGGGCTACGAGGACGACCTCGCCGAACCCCACATCCTGCCCAGCGTGGACTGACCCGGGGGTCGGACCTTCGCGATCGCCGCGCATGGGCGTGACCTGACAGACTCACGCCCATGCTGATCAGAGAAACCGTGGCCGACGACTGGCCGCGGATATGGCCTTTCTGGCACCGGATCGTCGCCGCCGCCGAAACCTACGCCTGGGACCCGGAGACCTCCGAGGAGGACGCCCGCGCGCTCTGGATGAACCCCGCCAAGCGGGTCTACGTCGCCGAGGACGCGGCCGGACGCGTGGTCGGCTCGGCCTATCTCGCTGCCAACTACGGCGGCCCCGCCTCCCACGTGGCCAACGCCGGCTTCATGGTCGACCCCGATCGCGCAGGCCAGGGCATCGGCCGCGCCCTCGCCGAACACGTCCTGGCCGAGGCCGGGGCCCACGGCTACCGCGCGATGGTCTTCAACGCCGTGGTCGAGACCAATCCCGCGGTCACCCTGTGGACCTCCCTCGGCTTCACCGTCCTCGCCACGATCCCGGAGGCCTACGACCACCCCCGGGACGGCAGGGTGGGACTGCACATCATGTACCGGGCGCTCACCTAGTGCCCCGACAGGCAGGGCTCAGGAGTCGGCCATCGGTGCCGTCCGCCGCCAGGGGCGCAGCCGCTCCAGTTCCTCCGCCAGCTCCAGCAGGACCGCCTCCGTACCCGGGCGGCCGACGAGCTGTACGGCGCACGGGGCGCCCGAGGGGAGGGTGCCGAACGGAACCGACATCGCGGGCCAGCCGGTCAGGTTCCAGGGCGGGGTGAACGGGGAGTACGCGGTGTTGGCGAGGATGTTGCGCAGCCAGCCGCGTTCGTGCCACGGCCCGGCCGCGGGGGAGCGCCGGGCCAGGGCCGGGGTGAGCAGGACGTCGTGCTCGGTGAAGAAGGGCGTCAGCCGGTCGCGCAGCCGCTCCCGGCTGTCTCCGGCGCGCACCGAGCGGACGAACCGCCGGCCCAGATCCGCGTGCACCCGGGTCCGCCGGACCAGCCGCGCCCGGTCCAGGCCCGCGGCGTCCACCGCCGTCCCGGCCGTCCAGTGCCGCAGCGCGGTCACGCCCAGCGAGAGCGGATACGGCGGCTCGGCCCGCCGCACCCGGTGCCCGGCCCGCGCCAGCGCCCCGGCCGCCTCCCGCACCGCGGTCGTATACGGCCTGCTCACCCCGACCCCGGCCAGCGGGCTGCGCAGGGCCACCGCGATCCGCCGGGGCGCCGGCTCTTGCCCGGGCCGGCGTACCTCGGCGCCCGCGAGGACGCCCAGCGTCAGCCGCAGATCCTCCACCGTCGTGGCCAGCGGACCGTTCTCCGCCATGCCGAACCAGTCGCCTTGGCCGATCCCCGCCGGAATCACCCCCAGCCCCGGCTTGAGCGTGACCAGGCCGCAGTTCGCGGCCGGGATGCGCAGCGAGCCCATCCCGTCGTTGCCGAGCGCGACCGGCACCAGGCCCGCGGCCACCGCGGCCGCGCTGCCGCCCGAGGAACCGCCCGCCGTGCGGGAGGTGTCCCACGGATTGCGGGTGATGCCGAAGACGCCCTCCGTGGTGCCGAAGACACACAGCTCGGGCACGTTCGTCAGGCCGACCACCACCGCGCCGGCCGCCCGCAGCCGGGCCACCGTGACATGGTCCTCGGCGGCCGGGGTGTCAGGGGTGGCGGCGGAGCCGTCGCGGTGGGACTCGCCGCGCACCGCCAGATTGTCCTTGACGGCCACGGGCACGCCCGCGAGCGGCAGTTCGGCCAGATCGGCACGGGCGGCCACCGCGTCGGCCTCGGCCAGCGCCGCCTCGGCCCGCACCGTGCGAAAAGCCCCGATCCGTCCGTCGAGGCGCTCGATCCGGGCGAGGCAGTCTGCCACCACCTCCCGTGGCGTGACCTCCTTGGCGCGTACGTCGGCGGCTGTCTCGGCGGCGGTCCGCCCGGCCCGGTCACCCACAGGCACTCCTCGCTCGGTCGTCGGCTACTCGCCGGTATCCATCACGGCGCAGGGAGAACTGTGCCCGCTCGGGCGCGGTACGTCGAGAGGTCCTTCTCGACAACGCACTGATCGTCCGATCAATGCGCCAAGTGCAGCCCGCTGCACCCCCGTTGACAGTCTCGTGGCCGCCCCACAATCATCAGACGTCCGATGAATCGGAGTGCATGGGAGCCGCTCATGAGCACGTATCCCAGACGTCTGATCCTGGGCGCGGCAGCGGGCGTGACCGCCGCGGCCGCCCTGCCGCTCAGCACCACGACCCCCGCGCGGGCCGCCGACCAGCAGGGACCGTGGGCCGCCGTCCCCGATCCGGTGCCCGTCGCGCTCGACGCCCTCTTCGACAACGACGGCATCGACACCGCCTCCGCCCGCGGCGGCGACTTCGACGGCTCCGGCTACACCTTCCCCGGCGAGGAGCTCCCCGCCGGCCCGGTCGAGGTGGCCGGCGTGCCCTTCCGGTTCCCGGCCTCGACCGCGGGGACCCGCAACAACGTCGTCGCCCTCGGTCAGCGTCTCGACCTGCCGAAGGGCCGCTATCTGTCGGCCTTCTTCCTCACCGCGGCCAGCTACGGCAACGCCTCCGGCACGGCCACCGTGCACTACGCCGACGGCACGACCAGCACCGCCGGCCTCGGCGGCGCGGACTGGTACTCGGCCGGCGGCCCGCTGTCGGCGCCCTACCGCTACCGCCCCGACGGCGGCAAGGACGAGCACGGCGTCGGTATCGGCGTCGCGGAGATCTGGCTCGACCCGCGCCGCGAAGCGGTCGCCCTCACCCTCCCCGTCACCAACCCGGCCGAGGCGAACAAGGCCTCCCTGCACCTCTTCGCCCTCACCCTGCAACCCGTCGCCGAGGGCCGGGCGTTGACGCTGCGCGCCCCGCATTCCACCCCCTCCCTGCTCGAACCGTCCGGCGCGCAGAGCGTGGAGGCCACCGTCGTCAACGCGGGCACCGTCGCCGTACTGGCCGCGGACGGCGTCTCGGTGACCGTGGACGCACCGGGCGCCCGCACGGTCCAGCCCGCCCGGATCCGCCGCCTCGACCCCGGCGAACAGGCCCGCGTCCGCATCGGCATCCGCAACACCCCGGGCACCGAGCCGGGCACCCGCGGGGACGGCACGGTCACGGTCACCGGCCGAGGGGCCCGAGCGGCCGCGTCCCGGGCGACGCTGACCCTCGGCACCGCCGACTACCAGCCCACCGAGACCTCCCTATCGGCGCACCAGGCGCCGTACTGGTTCCAGGGAGCGAAGTTCGGCGTCTTCGTCCACTGGGGCGTCTACTCGGTGCCCGCCTGGTCACCGGTGGGCAAGCAGTACGCCGAGTGGTACTGGGACCACATGCAGGATCCGGCGGGCGCCGTGTACGCCTACCACCGGGACACCTACGGCGAGGACTTCGCCTACGACGACTTCATCCCCCGCTTCACCGCCGAGCGGTTCGACCCGCGCGCCTGGGTGGAGCTGTTCCGGGACGCGGGCGCCCAGTACCACGTCCTGACCTCCAAGCACCACGAGGGCTTCGCCCTGTGGGACACCAAGGTCTCCGACCGCAACGCCGTCAAGATGGGCCCCAAACGGGATCTGGTGAGGGAACTCTTCGAGGCGAGCCGCCGCTACACCCCCGGACTCCACCGGGGCCTGTACTTCTCCATGCCCGAATGGTTCAACCCGGACAACCCCTGGATGGGCCACGCCCCGCGCAACCCGTACACTCTCCAGCCGGTGCCGTACACCGGCTACACGGCCGGCAAGGACTACGTCCACGACTACCAGGCCGCGCAGATGCTCGAACTGATCCACGGCTACGACCCCGAGATCATCTGGTGCGACATCGGCGGCGTGAACGACAGCGTCCACGTCCTCGCCGAGTACTTCAACCACGCCAAGAACCGCCCCCGGCCGATCGACGTCACGGTCGACGACCGCTCGGGCATCGCCTCCCACGACTTCACGACGCCCGAGTACACGACGTACGCCAACACGGTCGTCGCCAAGTGGGAGGCCAGCAGGGGCCTGGACCCGTTCTCCTACGGCTACAACCAGGCGACGCCCGACTCCGCCTACATGACCGCGGAGGAGGTGGTCCACACTCTCGTCGACATCGTTTCGAAGAACGGCAACTTCCTCCTCGACATCGGCCCGCGCGCCGACGGCACCATCCCCGAGATCATGCAGACCCGGCTGCGGGAGACGGGCGCGTGGCTCAAGACGAACGGGGAGGCGATCTACGACACCACCTACTGGTCGCGGACGGCCCAGCTCGGCGACGACCTGCGGTTCACCGTCCGCCCGGGCGAGGCCTTCTACATCCATTCCCTCGCCGCACCCGGCCCGAAGCTCACCGTCGAGGCCCCGGTGCCGGTGCGCCCCGGCGACAAGGTGACGATGCTCGGCCATGACCGGCCCCTGACCTGGACCGTCACGGGCGGCGCACTCGTGATCGACGTACCGGAGGCCGCCCGGAAGGCCGGCCGGTACGCCTGGGTGTTCAAGGTGGAGTGGCACGACTGAGCGCCGCCGGAGAAGACTCGGGCTGCTCGGACCCGTACGACGCGCCCGACGAGGGGAGCCGGGGCGCGCTGCTCGCGGCCCGCGACGTCGCCGACTATCTGCAGTGGTGGCCCGCCGAGTGCGATGTGTCCATCCGGGACGGCTGGTTCTACCACGCGGCCAACGGCCGAAGTCCGTCGAGCAGTTGACGGACATCTACTTCCGGTCCGTGGGCCGCGACTCGGTGCTGCTGCTCAACGTGCCGCCGGACACGGACGGCTTGCTGCCCGCGGCGGACGTGGCCCGGCTGCGGGAGTTCCGCGGGCGTATCGACCGGGAGCTGCCCGAGGACCTGGCCCGTGGCGCCCGGACCGCCGCCGCACCGGGGTGCCTCACCGTCGACCTCGGCATGGAGCGGGAGGTGGACCGGATCCGGCTGGCGGAGGACATCCGGCACGGGCAGCAGATCGAGGGCTTCGCAGTCGAGGCCGAGACCGACGGCGAGTGGTCGCAGGTGGCCGCCGCCGGGACGGTGGGCGCGAGCCGGATCCTGCTGCTGGCGGCGCCGGTACGGGCCCGACGGTGGCGGGTCCGGGTCACCGCGGCCCGGGCGGCCGTACACATCGCCGAGTTCGGGCTGTACCGGTCGCGCAACTGACGGCGATGGCTGCGCTCTTCAAGCAGACGGCTGGTCGGGGCGCACCGCCGCCGTGCTGCCCCGCACCGTCAGGTGGGGCACCGGCACGCGTACCGCCCGCGCCGAACCCCCGTCCAGCAGGGCCGTCAGCTCCCGGGCCGCCGTGCGGCCGAACTCCGCGCTGTCGCGGGAGAGCGCGGAGAGCCAGGGTTTGACCATGCGGCACAGGGCCGAGTCCTCCCAGGAGACGACGGAGACGTCCGCCGGTACCGAGTAGCCGAGTTCGGCCGCCGCCGAGACCCCGGCCACCGCCATCACGTCGTTGTCGTAGATCAGGGCCGTCGGAGGCGGGCCGGCCCGCAGCACGCGGCGGGTCACGGCCGCGCCCTCCGCGTCGGAGTAGTCGGTGGTGACCGAGCGGACCTCGGTCAGGCCGCGCCGGTCGGCCTCGGCCCGCAGGGTCCGGATACGACGCTGGGTGTGGGCGAGGCCCGGCAGCCCGGCGATGTGCACGATCCTGTGGTGGCCCAGCGCCGTCAACTCGTCGACCACGGAGGCCATCGCACCCGCGTCGTCCGCCCAGACCGTCGACAGCTCGGGGTGGCGCTCGTCGGGTGCGCCGCCGATCACCACGGCGGGCAGGCCGAGTTCGTCCAGCAGGTCGGGGCGCGGGTCGTCGGCGCGCGGGTCGACCACCAGGACGCCGTCGACCCGGTGCTCCGCCCACCAGCGGCGGTAGACCGCGCACTCGTCGGCCACGTCCTCCACGACCTGGAACAGCAGCCCCAGATGCCGTTCGGCGAGCACCTCCTGGATGCCGGAGACCAGTTGGAGGAAGAACGAGTCGACGCCCAGGGTGTCGGCGGGGCGGGCCAGGACGAAGCCGACCGTCGCCGCGCCCTCGCCGGACAGGGCGCGGGCGGCCGTGCTGGGACGCCAGCCGAGCTGCTCAGCGACCCGGCGGACCCGCGCGCGGGTGGCCTCGGAGACACCGGGGCGGCCGTTCAGCGCGAAGGAGACCGCGCTCTCGGAGACTCCGGCCCGCCGGGCGATGTCCTTCATCGTGGGCCGGCGTGCGGGGGACCGCTTGGGCGGCACGTTTCTCCCCCTTCCTGGCAGTGTTCGCTAATGCGCTTGAGTGTCAAGACCCTAAAGCGCATTAGCGAATGTCGGCAAGTTCCCGTACAGAACTCTCTGACCTGCACTAATGAATCACCTATTTCTTTAGTTCGGATGACTGCATTGACTTTCTCCGAACGGCGCGGGCAAGGTCTCTGGCACCCCGACAGCCCGACACAGCAAGGGAGCCGTGTCATCGTGCCCAAGCCCCGCAGAGCCCTCGCCGCCGCTGTCGTCGCCCTCGTCCTGCCGCTGAGCGCCTGCGGTTCGGGCGGGGACGGCGGCGGCTCGACCGACGCCTCAGGCAAGGTCGAGGGCGACATCACCTTCCAGACCTGGAACCTGCGCGCGAACTTCAAGTCGTACTTCGACGGGCTCGTCGCCGACTTCGAGAAGAAGTACCCCGGCGCGCATGTGAAATGGGTCGACCAGCCCGCCGAGGGCTACCCCGACAAGCTCAGCGCCGACGCCGGCGGCGGCACCCTGCCCGACGTCGTCAACGTCTCCCCGGACCTGGTCGCCCCGCTCGCCAGGGCCGGGCTGGCCCTGGACCTCGACAAGGCCGCCGGGAAGTACAGATCCGAGTACCTGGACGGCGCCTGGGCCAGCCACCGGATACCGGGCATGAGCGGCACGTACGCCTTCCCCTGGTACCTGAACACCGGCCCGCTCTTCTACAACAAGGCCCTGTTCACCAAGGCCGGACTGAACCCCGGCCGGCCGCCGAAGACCTACGACGAACTCTTCGCCGACGCCCTGCAGATGGCGAGGAAGAGCGGCGGCCAGGTCGCCACCCTCGCCAACGTGCCCACCATCGAGGACTTCGGGCGCTACGGCGTCACCCTGATGAACCAGCAGGGCAGCGCGTTCGCCTTCAACGACACCAAGGGCGTCGAACTCCTCACCAGATACAAGGAGTTGTACGATGCCAAGGCCCTCGACCCGCAGGCGCTGACCGCGACCCCGGAGTCCTCCGGCAAGAAGTTCCTCACCGGCGCCGTCGCCATGAACCCCGGCAGCGCCCTCGACCTCGACAACTTCAAGAAGAACGCCCCGAGCCTGTACCGGAACATCGGCATCACCGACCAGATCACCAGCACCGGGCACGTCAACATGTACGTGATGGGGGTGATGGTCAACTCCCGTACCAAGCACACCCCGGCCGCCGTCGCCTTCGCGCACTTCGTCACCGACGCGCAGAACCAGATGTCGTTCGCGAAGAAGGTCGCCATCTTCCCCAGCACCGCCGGGTCCCTGAACGACCCGTACTTCACCAAGGAGGACGGCACCGACGAGACCCGGGTGCGCATCGCCGCCGCCAAGTCCCTTGAGAGCGCCGTCAATTACACGCCCGTCCTGTTCAGCGACCAGATGAAGACAGCGCTGCGCAACGAGGTGGCCAAGGCGCTCCAGGGCAAGGAGAGCCCCAAGCAGGCCCTCGACAACGCTGTCAACGCCGCCAACCGCCTTCTCCAGCAGGGTTGAGCGGCCATGGCCACCCCGGTCCCTGCCAGGCGCCGACCACCGGCGAGGATTCGGCGCCAACTCCCGTACAGTCCCTGGCTGTTCGCCGCACCCGGACTGCTCGTGACGGGTGCCTTCGTGCTCTACCCGTTCGTCTCCACCCTGGTGAACTCCTTCACCGACCGCCGCACCCTGCTGCCGGGGCACTTCGTGGGCCTCGCCAACTTCCGCGAGCTGCTCCACGACGACATGTTCTGGACCGGGCTGCGCAACAGCACCCTGTACATCCTCGGCGTCGTACCCGCCCTCGTCGTCCTGCCGCTGCTGCTCGCGCTGCTGGTGCAGAAGAACATCCCCGGCATCACCTTCTTCCGCTCCGCCTTCTACACCCCGGTCGTCGCCTCGATCGTGGTGGTCGGGCTGATCTGGGTGTGGCTGCTCGACGAACGCGGGCTCGTCAACTCGCTGCTGGAGACCGTGGGGATCGGCCGGATCGGGTTCCTCAGTGACCAGTGGCTGCTCCTGCTGAGCGCGATGGCCGTCACGGTGTGGAAGGGCCTCGGCTACTACATGATCATTTATTTGGCGGCGCTGGCGAACGTGCCCCGTGAACTGCACGAGGCCGCGGCGGTGGACGGCGCGGGGCCCGTGCGCCGCTTCCGCTCGGTCACCGTGCCCGCCGTGCGCTCCACGATGGTGCTGGTCGCCGCCCTGTCCTCGGTCGCCGCGTTCAAGGTGTTCTCCGAGGTGTACCTGATGGCGGGCCCGACCGGCGGCCCGGCGGGCGAGGACACCACCCTCGTCATGCTCGTCCAGCGCACCGGCACCGGCCTGACCGGCCGGGTCGGCTACGCCTCCGCGCTCTCCGTCGTCGTGTTCGTCGTCACCGTCGCGCTGATGCTGCTCGTGCTGCGCGCCGACCGCAGGGAGGAGTCGTGAGCGTCCTGGAGAGGGTACGGCCCGAGCCGCCCGGCACCGTGCGGCGGGAGCCGCGCGTCACCGACGAGCACGGCCGCCGTATCCGCGTCGGCGAGCTGGTCTGGCGCTATCTGCTGCTCCTCGCCGTCCTCGCGCTGACCGTCGGCCCCTTCCTCTGGCAGCTCTCCACCTCCCTCAAGGGCCCCACCGAGGACATCTACGGCTCGCCGCCGAGCTTCCTGCCCGCCCGTCCCACGCTGCACAACTACACCCGGGTCGCCGACACCATCCCTGTCTGGGACTACGCCCTGAACTCCCTGAAGGTCGCCACCGCCAACGTCGTCACCAACTGCGTCGGCTCGGCGCTCGCCGGATACGCCCTGGCCCGGCTGCGCTTCCGCGGCCGGCGCGGGACCACGCTGGTGTTCGTGCTCGCGATGCTCGTGCCCGTCGAGGGCATCGTCATCGCCCAGTTCACCACCATGCGCGAACTCGGCCTGAACAACACGCTCATCGGCGTCGTGCTGCCCGGTGCGATCGGCGCGATGAACGTGCTGCTGATGCGGGGCGCCTTCCGCAACCTGCCGTACGAGATCGAGGAGGCGGCCTATGTCGACGGCGCCAACGTCTGGCAGCGGTTCCTGCGCGTCGCGCTGCCCTCGGTGAAGGGGACCGTCGCCGTCGTCGCGATCTTCGCCTTCATGGGCGCCTGGGACGACTTCCTGTGGCCGCTGATCGTCCTCAGCGACCCGTCCAAGTTCACCCTGACCATCGGCCTGAACTATCTGCACGGCACCTTCGCCAACGACGAACGCATCGTCGCGGCCGGCACCGTCATCGCCGTGGCGCCGCTCATCGCCCTCTTCGCGTGCCTCCAGCGGTACTTCTTCCGAGGCGTCGGCGAGGGCGCCGTCAAGGGCTGAACACCCGTACGTCACAAGGACACTCCATGCCTCCTGCCGTGCGCTTCGGCGTCAACTACACCCCGAGCGAAGGGTGGTTCCACCACTGGCTCGACTTCGACCTCGACTCGGTGCGCGCCGACCTGGACGCGATCGCCGCGCTCGGCCTCGACCACATCCGCGTCTTCCCGCTGTGGCCCTACTTCCAGCCCAACCGCACCCTGATCCGCCCGCACGCTGTCGACCAGCTCGTCGCCCTCGCCGACGCGGCCGCCGAACGCGGTCTGGACGTCAACGTCGACGGCCTGCAGGGCCACTTGAGCAGCTTCGACTTCCTGCCCGCGTGGACCCGCACCTGGCACCGGCGCAACCTGTTCACCGACCCCGACGTGGTCGAGGGCCAGGCCGCCTATCTGCGCACCCTCGCCGCCGCCCTCGCCGACCGACCGAACTTCATCGGCATGACCGTCGGCAACGAGGTCAACCAGTTCACCGCCGACCCCCACCCCGACCCTGACCGCATCACCTCCGAGGAAGCCGAGCGGTGGCTCATTCGGATGCTGGCCGCCTGTGCCCAGGGCGCCCCGGACCGGCTCCATCTGCACGCCTCCTACGACGCCGCCTGGTACCAGGACGACCAGCCCTTCACCCCCGGCCACTCCGCCCGGCTCGGCGACGTCACCGCCGTGCACTCCTGGGTGTTCAACGGCACCGCCCAGCGCCACGGCCGTACCTCCGTACAGGCCGAGCACCACGCCGCCTACCTCGTGGAGCTGAGCAAGGCCTGGGCTCAGGCACCCCACCGGCCGGTGTGGCTGCAGGAGGTCGGCGCACCCGCACCGCTCGTACCCGCCGAACACGCCGCAGCGTTCGCCGAGGCCACCATCACCCACGCCCTCGACTGCCCCGACCTGTGGGGCATCACCTGGTGGTGCTCCTACGACGTCTCGCGCGACCTCGCCGACTTCCCCGAACTCGAATACGGCCTCGGCCTGTTCACCCGGAGCCGCGAGCCCAAGGACATCGCCCGTGTGCTGGGCGACGCGGCTCACCGGATCCATGAGGCTCCCACCGCGCGCACCACCGCCCTCGTCGTGCCCGACGATCCGGCCCGCCGCTCCCGGTGCGCCCCCGGCGGACCAGTCTTCGACGCCTACTTCCGGCTCGTCGCCGACGGCGCCCGCCCCACCACCGTCCTCGACACCCGCGCGGACGACAAGGACCACCTCGCCGCGCGCGGCATCACCGAAGTCGTCACTCCCGACCAGGTACTCCCCACCCCACACGGAGGCACCCGCTCGTGAACCCCACCAGACGCACGGTCCTCATCGCCGCCGGCGCGGCCGCCCTGCTCCCGGCTGCTCCGGCCCTGGCTGCCACCCGTCCGAAGACCGGGGCGACTGCGCCGTACGCCTCCTACTGGTACCCGGACTCGCTCCCCGCCGGCAGTCCGGGCACCGGCATCACCTGGCGCAGCCTGAAGAGCTGGCGCGTGGCCGACGACGCCGACCTCGCGTTCAACGCCGCGTCCGTGCCGCTCGCCGCCCGCTTCACGCCGACCCCCGCGAACACCACGGCCCGCTCCGGCCAGGCCCGTATCCAGGCCCTCGTGTCCTTCGCGCCCACCTCCGGCAATCCGTCCCAGGGCGCGGCCACCGCCGACTACTACGCCCTGACGCACTGGGCCTACCTCGACGAGCTGGTCTTCTGGGGCGGCTCGGCCGGCGAGGGCCTGATCCTCGCGCCGAACGCGCCGATCGTGGACGCGGCCCACCGCCACGGCGTCCCGGTGCTCGGGAACATCTTCCTGCCGCCGACCGCGTACGGCGGTCAGCTGCAGTGGACCCGGGACCTGGTGCAGAAGGACGCCTCCGGACATTATCCGCTCGCCGCGCAACTCGTCGCGGTCGCGGCGGCCTACGGCTTCGACGGCTGGTTCGTCAACGCCGAGACGGGCGGCGGGAACACCGCCCTCGGCCAGGCCATGCTCGGTTTCGTCAAGGAGCTGAAGGCGCTCGCGACGGCCAAGGGGCAGCGGGTGACCTGGTACGACGCGATGACCGTGAACGGCACGGTCAGCTGGCAGGGCGCCCTGAACAGCCAGAACCAGGCGTTCTTCCAGGCCGCCGACGCCATGTTCGTGGACTTCCGGTGGAGCTCGGGCACGCTCGCGTCCTCGGGTGCGAAGGCGGACCGGCTGGGGCGCGGCCGCTATGCGTTGTGGGCTGGTGTCGACGTCGAGTCGAACGGGTCCGACACCTCCGTGAACTGGGACGCGATCGTGCCGTCCGGGCAGCCGCACATCACCTCGATCGGCTTCTACCGGCCGGAGTGGACCCGCAACCACCTGCCCGCGGGTCAACGCGCGCCCGAGGACTTCCACGCCGCCGACGACCGGTTCTGGACCGGGCGCTCACTGGACCCCTCCCGGCCGGACACGGGTGACCCCTGGCGGGCGCCGGCGGTGTCGGTCGCGGACCGCTCGACGCCGACCTCGCTGCCGTTCGCGACCGTGTTCAACACGGGACACGGGCTGCGCTGGTACGAGGAAGGGGCCGTCACCTCGGACGCCGCCTGGAACCACCTGGGGCTGCAGGACCGGCTGCCGTCGCGGCGGTGGGTGGTGCGCACGGCGGGGGAGCGGCCGGCGGTGGCCTTCGACTTCACCGACGCCTGGCGGGGCGGGAGCAGTGTGCTGGTGGACGGTGCACTGGACCGACCCGTGGTGGTGGACCTGTACGCGACCCGGATGCCGATCGGCGGGAACACGATGGTGCAGCTGACCTACCGGACCGACGCCGGCGCGGTGAACGTCGAGTTGGCCGTGGCGACGGCCGAGCCGAGCGGGGCCGGGGCGACTCCGCCGTACACATATCTGCCTGTGAGTTCGGTCAACAAGGGCGTCAACGGCTGGCAGGCCGTGACGCTTCCGCTCACCGGGCTGACCGGCACCGTCCACGCCCTCGGCGTGCGACTCACGGCCACGGCGGGTCCGGTGCGCTGGCGGCTGGGCGGCCTCGCCGTCGGGGACGCCGTCACCGCCCCGGCGGCCCCCACGGGTGCCCGTGTCACCGCCGCGACCGGTGGCGATCTGCGCCTCGCCTGGGACGCCGCACCGGGCGCCGTACGCCACTACGAGCTGCACCGCCTCCTGCCCGACGGCACCCGGCGCTTCCTCGGCGGCACCTGTCAGCGCGCCTACTACCTCACCGGCCTGCAGCCCGCACCGGGGGAGAGCACCGCACGGTTCGAACTGCGCGCTGTGGGGGAGCTCTACAACGCCTCGACTCCCGTGACCGTCAGCCACACCTGGTAAGCACCGGAACCGCAAACACCTGGATCCGCAAACACCCGGAACCCGCAGGGAGCACCTCGCATGCATGACGACCGCACTCTGGTGGAAGCCCGCCTCAGGCGTGTCCTCGACGAACGCATCCGCCCCGCCGTGTACCCCGAGTCCCTGCCGCTGCGGGTCGCGGTCTGGCACGCGCCCGGCGAGCCCGTACCGGTCGCGGAGGGACTCGCCGCCGAGCCGGAGCCCATCGAGGTCGGCGCCCGGTGGGGTGCTCCCTGGGGCACGAGCTGGTTCCGGGTGACCGGGACCGTGCCCGAGGCGTGGGCAGGGAAGACCGTCGAGGCCCTGCTCGACCTGGGCTTCGACGAGAACATGCCCGGCTTCCAGTGCGAGGGCCTCGTCCACCGGCCCGACGGCACCCCGGTGAAGGGTCTGAACCCGCGTAACCAGTGGGTGCGGATCGGCGCGCCGGCCGAGGGCGGCGAGGAGGTGTGCCTGCACATCGAGGCCGCCTCCAACCCCGTCATCCTCGACTACCACCCCTTCCTGCCCACCCGGCTGGGCGACAAGGAGACGGCCGGCAGCGAGCCCCAGTACACGCTCACCCGCATGGATCTCGCCGTCTTCGACGAGACCGTCTGGCAGCTGGTCATGGACCTGGAGGTGCTCGGCGAGCTGATGGCCGAGCTGCCCGTGGACTCCGCCCGCCGGCACGACGTCCTGCGGGCGGTGGAGCGGGCCCTGGACGCCGTCGACCTGCAGGACGTGAACGGCACGGCCGACCGGGCGAGGGAGCGGCTCACCGGTGTGCTGTCGGCGCCCGCCGTACCGTCCGCGCACCGGATCAGCGCCGTCGGGCACGCGCACATCGACTCGGCCTGGCTGTGGCCGCTGCGCGAGACGGTCCGCAAGGTGGCCCGTACGACCTCCAACATGACCGCGCTGATCGAGGACGAGCCGGGGTTCGTCTTCGCCATGTCCCAGGCCCAGCAGTGGGCATGGGTGAAGGAGCACCGGCCCGAGGTGTGGGCCCGGGTGAAGAAGGCCGTCGCGGAAGGGCGGTTCGTACCGGCCGGCGGGATGTGGGTGGAGTCGGACACCAACATGCCGGGCTCGGAGGCCATGGCCCGTCAGTTCGTGCACGGAAAGCGGTTCTTCCTCGACGAGTTCGGCGTCGAGAACGAGGAGGCCTGGCTGCCCGACACCTTCGGCTTCGCCGCCGGACTCCCGCAGATCATCAGGGCCGCGGGCAGCAAGTGGCTGCTGACGCAGAAGATCTCCTGGTCCCGGACCAACAAGTTCCCGCACCACACCTTCCAGTGGGAGGGCATCGACGGCACCCGGATCTTCACCCACTTCCCGCCCGTCGACACCTACAACTGCTCCATGAAGGGCGGCGAACTCGCCCACGCCGCACGCAACTTCAGGGACAAGGGCCGGGCCCGGCACTCCCTCGCGCCCACCGGCTGGGGCGACGGAGGAGGCGGCACGACCCGAGAGATGGTCGCCAAGGCGGCCCGGCTGCGCGACCTCGAAGGCTCGCCGACCGTCATCTGGGAGACACCCCGCGCCTTCTTCCAGAAAGCCGAGGCCGAGTACCCCGACGCGCCCGTCTGGGTCGGCGAGCTGTACCTCGAACTGCACCGCGCCACCCTCACCAGCCAGGCCAGGACCAAGCGGGGCAACCGGCGCAGCGAACACCTCCTCCGCGAGGCGGAGCTGTGGGCGGCCACCGCCGCCGTACGCACCGGATTCCGCTACCCCCACGAGGACTTGGACCGGATCTGGAAGACGGTCCTGCTGCACCAGTTCCACGACATCCTGCCCGGCTCGTCCATCGCCTGGGTGCACCGGGAAGCGAGGGCGACGTACGCGCGGATCACCGCGGAACTGGACGAGATCACCGCTGCCGCCCAGCGGGCCCTGGCCGGAGCGGGGGACCGGGAGCTGGTCTTCAACGCGGCGCCGCACCGCCGCGCCGGGGTTCCGGCCGGTGGCGCCGGAGCACACCTGCTGCCGCGGGGAACGAGCCTCGCGCCACGCGCCGACGGCGGATTCGTCCTGGCCAACGGCCTGCTCCGGGTCGAGATCGACGCCCTGGGGCTGATCGTCTCCGCCTACGACATCCAGGCCGACCGCGAGACCATCGCCCCCGGCAAGGCCGCGGGCCTGCTCCAACTCCACCAGGACTTCCCGAACATGTGGGACGCCTGGGACGTGGACGAGTTCTACCGGAACACGGTCACGGACCTCACCGGCGCGGAGTCGGTCCAGGCCGGTGAGGACGGCGTGTCGGTGCGGATCGCGCGCGCCTTCGGCGACTCCCGCGTCACCCAGGTGCTGTCCCTGCCGCCCGGCGAGCGGCGCCTGGTGATCGACACCGAGGTCGACTGGCACGAGACGGAGAAGTTCCTGAAGCTGACCTTTCCGCTGGACCTGCACGCCGAACGGTATGCCTCCGAGACCCAGTTCGGGCATGTGTTCCGCCCCACCCACACCAATACCTCCTGGGAGGCCGCCAAGTTCGAGGCGTGCAACCACCGGTTCGTCCACCTGGAGGAGCCGGGCTGGGGCGCGGCCGTCGTCAACGACTCGACGTACGGCCACGACGTGACCCGCACCGTGCGTACCGACGGCGACCGCGGTACGACGACCACGGTGCGCGTCTCCCTGCTGCGCGCCCCGCGCTTCCCCGACCCCGAGACCGACCAGGGTGTCCACCGCTTCCGGCACGCCCTGATCCCGGGTGCCTCGATTGCCGACGCGGTCCGCGAGGGCTGGCGGATCAACGTGCCCGAACGCCGTCTGACCGGCGCCCACGAGGTCGCCCCGCTGGTCACCGTCGACAACGACGCCGTGGTCGTCACGGCGGTGAAGCTGGCCGATGACGGCAGCGGGGACGTGGTGGTCCGGTTCCACGAGGCGTACGGCGGCCGGGCCCGCGCCACCCTCACGGCCGGGTTCGAGGTCGCGGACGTCACCGTGACCGACCTGCTGGAACGGCCGTCCGACGACACCGAGCCGCCGGAGCGCGACGGCGACCGGATCACCGTACGACTGCGGCCTTTCGAGCTGGTGACGCTCAGGCTGCGGCGCTGACCGGGGCACCGCCCGCGTCAGTCCGCCGGGGGCGACGCGGGCGGCGACGGGTCTTCGGGCCCGGACGGGTGCACATAGCGCAGCGGGGATCTCGTCGGCAGGCCCTGCCGCCACAGCCCGCCGAGGTCCTCGTTGGACCGCTGCTCCTCCTCCCGGTCGGCGGGGAGCGGGAGGTGGAGAGCGCTGAGCAGGTCGAAGCGGTGCAGATCGAAGGCCACCTCGACGTACTGGCCGTAGGCGACGGCCGCGTGGACGGCGGCGACGTAGGCGAGCCGGGACAGGACCGTGAGCAGCGCGGGGAGCAGCAGCCACCAGCCGGACCGCCACAGCAGCCAGACCGTCGGCGGCACACACAGCGCGGCGGTGACGCTCAGCCGCGCCGCCGCGTCCATCGCGTCGCGCTGCTCGGTCACCGTGGCCGCGATCCGGCCGCTCAGCAGCGGTTCCAGCCGGGTCCAGAACACCGGCGCGTCCAGACCGTACGCCCGTCCCGCCCGGGACTCGGCGGCGGTGAGCGCGTTGCCGAGGGCGGTGGGCCGGAAGAGGTGCGGCTCATCGACCGGGTAGCGCAGCCGTTGCCGGTATCCCCTCGTGAATTCCCGGTCGACCACTTCGGGGTTGTGCGCGTCCTCGCGGGTCAGCGTGCCGGTGGCGTCCCCACAGCGGTCCTTCTGGCGTTTCCGGCACCAGCGGGCGAGCCGTTCCAGGTGTCGCGGCCAGTAGCCCTCCAGCCAGCGCACCAACGGCAGTTGCAACGGCATGGTGATCACACCGACCGCGGTGACGAGCAGGAGCAGCAGCAGGCTCGGGCCGGCGCCCAGTCCTGCGGCGGTGCGCCAGGCACGCCCGAACCGCACCGGGCCGGGCGCGCCCGCCCACACCAGAACGAGCAGATAGACGCCGACGAGGGTCGTGGGCAGTGTCGAGACCAGGAAGAACCTGCCGCTGAACGACGGTCCGGCCGGTTTCGCAAGCGCGGACAGGTTCACCGGCGCATCACTCCTCCTCGGTCATCGGGCCGTGCCCATGCGGGCATCGCGGCGGCCGTCCGTCGCCGAACAGGACGAACTCCGCGGCCGAGCACCGGCCCCCGGTGCACTCCTCGCACTGAGCCTCGGTGCACGCGAAATACCGGGCACGGGCACGGACGGGCGGGCCCGGCATGGGCTGGGCACCGTCCACGCCCGTCATACGGCCCTCGTCCGGCTCGTCCGGCCGCAGGGTGTCCCGGTGGACGACGCCGAGGGTGTCCTCACCCGCCGTAAGGATCACCATGCGCAGGTCGGGCCGACGGCGGAAGAGGTCGGTGAGCCGGGTTCTGAGGGCTGTGCGGGTGGGCGGGTCGCCGGGAGTGACGGCGAGCGTCGTGACCGCCGCTCCCCCCTCCTGAATCCCGTCGGATAGCTGATCGTGATGGGACATCAGGGCGGCGTAGCGCGCGTGGAGTTCGTCGTTCGTGTGCATGTCCGTCTCGGTTCGACTGGTTCACTCGGGGCGATTCAGGGGCCGATGTGCAGGTGGGCGGCCCACAGGTCCGGGCGGTCGGGTGCGCGCCGCCGGGCCGCGCGGACGGCGGCGTCGAGGGCCGCGGCCGGATGGTGGCCGGCCGCGCCGCGCAACTCCCTGTAGAAGTCCTCGGTGATCTGCGCCGCTGTGTCGTCGCGGACGCGCCACAGGGTACCGACCGCGTCGCGGTAGCCCGCCAGATGCAGCGCGGACGCGAGGTGCAGGGATTCGTCGGCGAGGGATGCGGCGCCCTTGGCGGTGTCGCAGCCGGACAGGTAGACCAGTTCGGCCGAGGGCAGGGACAGGCGGTCGACGGCCGAGGGCGTGAGTAGTTCGTCGCCGAGTGCCAGTGCGCCGTGCGCGCCGTGCCCGGCGTAGTGGAGCCAGGGGTGCTCGGACAGGGCTTGCCCGACGGTGGGCAGGGTCGCCTCCTCGGGCGGCAGATAGCGTCCGGCGCCGACGGCGTCCCGGACGTCCAGCGCCTCGTCGACGGCCCACCGCAGCCGGCCGGGGGAGTCGGCCGCGCCTGGGGCCGCGATCGCCAGCACACTGGGCCGGCCCTTGGGGTCGGGCCGCAGCCGGGCGTGGCGCAGGGCGCGCAGGGTCGGCATGTACGACGAGACCACGCGGTCGAGCACGTTGGCCCCGGGGAGCTGGCGCGGGGCGGCTGCCGGGTGGGCCGGGCCCCCGGCGTCCTCGGTGCCGGCCGGGACCTGGTGCCGGGTGTCCGCCGTACCGCCGAAGCGGCCCGCCGCGTGCAGGGGCAGGAAGACGGCCGGTCCGGACGGCACCCACCACACCCGGGGCCGGTCGGCCGGCGATTCGGGCGGGCCGGTGAAGCCGAGCGCACCGAGCACGGGACTCGCGACCGCGTCCCACAGCTCGCCCAGCACGGCCCGGACCTCACCCGCGGCGGCGTCCGTGTCGGCTCCCGCCCGCTCCAGCCGGGCGGTCCACTCCTGGGCCAGGGACGGGGAGACACCGGGCAGCGGCTCGGCCGTCACGCCGTCGGCGGTGACGAGCAGGGCATGGGACCGCAGGGCATGCAGGGTCACATGGACCAGCGGGCCACGATCGGCGAGGGCGCGTGCCCTCGCCGGAGTGAGCGGTTGCAGGAAGTCCTCGAAGCCCGCGAGGCCCTGGATGCGGCCGACTTCGGCCTCCCAGCGGTCGGTCGCCCGGTGGCGTAGCGTCACGGCCTCCAGACCGGACGAGGCGGGGATCTCCTGGGCGGCCACCAGTGCGGCCGTGGCCGACTCGAAGCGGGCCGCCTCCTCGGGCCGGTCCCGGCGCAGGGTGCCGAGTTCGGTCATGGAGTTCAGGGCGTTGGCGTACAGCAGGCCACGGGCCGCCTCCAGGACGGCCAGCGCCTCTTCGGCTGGCTCGCCGGCCGACAGTGCGGCGGCGCAGGCCAGATCGCCCAGCCCGCCCGCGTACTCGGCCAGCAGCGCCTCCCGTTCGGCGCGCGGGAAACGCGGCGACGCCAGCGCCCCCGACATCCGGACGGCGGCGGCCAGCAGCGGCGCCACGGCCGGAAGGTCGTCCAGCCGCGCGGCCGCCTCGGCCATGAACCGTGCGTGCGGCAGCAGTTCGACGGGCGACGCGGCCGGATCGGCGTAGGCCTTCGCACAGAAGGCCAGCGCCCGGGACCAGGCGTCGGCGTACGAGACACCGCGCTGCCGTTCCCCGACCGCTCGCTCGGCCTCCTGCCGGGCCACGGTGAGCCGGAGGCGGACGACCTCGTGCCCCTTGAGGTGCCGCAGCGCGAGCGCTCCGTCCAAGGACGGCCGCGGCCCCTCGGGACTCGCCGGGGCCGCGGTGACGTCCTGATCCGCGTCGTCCTCCCGGCCGAACAGGGTGTCGTCCAGCAGCAGGTCCGGGGAGCCCTCCGTCAGCAGTTCGGCCGTCATCTCCTCGGCGGTACCGGCCGTACCGCTCTCCATGGCGTCGGCCTGCCGAGCGGCGGCCGCGGCCGTCCGGTGGGTGCCGTCGGCGAGATGCCGGAACTCCGGTACCGCCGCGGCGAACTCGTCCGCCGCGGCGCGCAGTTGCTCCGCCGCCCTGAGCAGGGTCTTCGGCCTGTTGTCCCGGGTGGCCTGGAGCCATTGCGCGGTGAAGAGCTTCTGGGCCTGGTCGAGCCGGGCGCTGGCCAGCTCGCGCAGGCTGATCACCTCGTGGAAGTCGCCGGATCCGGTGCGGATGTCGGGCAGCGGCTCGGGTTGCGCCGACAGCACTTCCCAGCGGGAGCCGAGGTCGCCGGTGAGTTCCGAGCGGGTCACCAGAACCCCCTGCAGTTCGTTCTGCGCCTCGACGCGCGCCAGGGCCCGTTCCGCCGCCTCCTGCGGGGTGTCCTCGGCGACCGGGAGACCGAGGTCCGTGGTGACCCGGATGAAGTGGTCCGCAGCCGCGTTCAGGCCGGGCAGGTCACCGAGTCCCGCCGCCCGCCGGAACTCGGCCCAGCCGAGGGCGCGAGCCGCCTTCGCCGCGGCGAGTGACCCCTGAGGTGCCAACCGGTTCGCGGTGCCGAGCGCATCGATCAGCTCCCGGAGCAGTTCGGGGTCGGTCGTCAACAGGAAGAGGGCCTTGAGGGAGTTGCCCAGCTCCAGCCACCGGGCGGCCTCCTTGTCCGGAGAGCCGGCGCACCGCTCGGCGGCGATCTTTCCGTGCCGCAGCAGCTCCGCCCGCAGAGGCCGGTCGTGCGGGTCACCGCACAGGAGCAGGAAGACCGCCTGGGCGTGGATCGGCAGGGCGTTGTCGACGCGTGGGTCGTCCTCCGCCAGCAGCCCGAGTGCTTCACGGCCCAGCTCCACGGCCTCCCGGCAGGCGTCCTGCGGCAGCACGTCGAGGCGGCCCGACTCGGAGTTCATCAGCAGGAGGCCCAGAGCCAGCACGCGGTACGACTGGAGAGCGGCGAGAAGCCTCGGCAGCAGCGGGTGCTGCCGGGGGACCGCCTCGATCGCCTGCCGCGCGAGGCGCTCGGCCTCCTCGGAGCCCAGCAGCCCCTGGGCCAGGGCGAGCAAGGCACGGGCGGAGGCGGCGAGTTCGAGGGCGAACGGGCGCAGCCAGTGCCGTACCGGAAGGGCCGCCAGCGCCTGCCGTGCGGCTTCGTCCGCCTCGTGCTCGGTGCCGTCGCGTTGGGAGAGATCACGGCCGCGTACATAGACCGAGATCGCCTCGGCCTCCTGGGGGGTCGCCGCCCAGCCGAGCCCGCCCGCGATGAACTCCTGTGCAGCGGTGAGCGCGTGCTCCCGGCCGCCGGTGGCGTCGAGCAGCGCGGCCAGGCCGTCCGCGGTGAACTGCTCGGGCCGGGCCGACCGCAGCGGTGCCGGCAGCAGCGCCGGATCACACCGGTGGACGATGAACAACCAGTCGGCGGCGACGCCGAGTTCCGCCGAGTCGCCCATCTCGACACCGAGCAGCCAGGCCAGCAGGCCGAGTTGATGAACCTTCAGGATATTGCTCCACCGCCCGCTGCCGCACTCCTCCAGCAGGGCCGCGCGCGCGGCGCCGGTGCGTTCGTCCCGCAGCACCTCGGAACGCCGTTCGGCGCCGTCCGCGCGGGCGAGCAGCCGCAGGCGAGCGAGCAAGTCCTCTTCGGGCCGGGTGAGTTCCGGCCAGTGCGGCCCATCGGTGGGTAGCCCGCCCGGTCTCTCTCGTAAGAATGTTCCCGTCACGCGTACATCATGGGACAAGGGGCCGGCGCGGAGGGCCGTAACGGCCAACGAGCCGCGCTCTCACATACCGCGCACGACCAGCTCCGTCAGAGGTCCGGGGCACGAAACCGGCCTCCCCGCACGCGAGCGCGGCAAGCGGGACCGGATGCGGCTGCGCGACGCCTGCGACGACATCCACCCCCTCCGTCTGCACAGCCACACCTTCGAGTTCATGATCCTGCAGCGCTGCTCCTGGCATCGAGGGCGGCGTCCAGAGCCCCGCCGGCACCGAGGACGCTCAGCCCGTACGAGTCTGATCCACTTCCCGGGCTACTCCCCGGGTTCCTCCCCGGTCCGCCCCGCGAGCTGCGCCCGCAGCCACTCCTCCACTTCGCCCACATGGGCCGCGGCAGCAGCCCTCGCCGCCTCCGGATCACGCGCGGCGAGGGCGCGGTGGATGGCGGCGTGTTCGCGCCGGGTACGGGCGAACGCGCCCTCCTCCTGGTAGCCGCGCCAGACACGGGCGCGGAAGGTGCGGGAGGACAGGCCGTCCAGGATGGCGGCCATGGTCTCGTTGCCCGCGGCGGCGGCGATCTCGCGGTGGAAGGCGAGGTCGTGGGCGAGGATCTCCTCGGGGTCGTCGGTGGCGTTCATTGCCGCCAAGTGCTTCTCGACCGCGGCCAGTTGGTTCCCGGTGATGCGGGCCGCGGCCAGCGCGGTCGCCGTCGACTCCAGGATCCGCCGTACTTCCAGCAGTTCCACCAGCCGTGGGCCCCGGGACAGGTCCGCGACCACCCCGAAGGTCTCCAGCAGGTCGCCGGCCTCCAGCGCGGTGACGTAGATCCCGGAGCCGTGCCGGGCCTCCAGGACGCCCATCACGGTCAGGGCGCGGATCGCCTCCCGCATCGAGCTGCGGGAGATGCCCAGCCGAGCCGCCAGATCCCGCTCGGTGGGAAGCCGCTGGCCGGGCTCCAGCCGGCCCTCGGCGATCATCGCCTTGATCTCCTCGATGGCGCGCTGGGTCACCGTGCCCTTCTGCGGGGCTTCCTCGTCCACGCCACTCCTCCAGTCACCCCGTGCCGACGGCCGGTCACCCGGCGCGACGCAGTCTAACCACCCAAGTGGTCCGACCACTATGGGTCGGACTCCCGGATTTTCCCTGCACGAGGGTGTTGTCTTCGCTCATTGGTCTGATAAGTATGCGGCGTCTGCTCGAAAACCCTCGACAACACCCTCAACGAGGAGCCGCGAGATGCCCGCCAGCACTGTCAGGAAGCGCAGCAGGTCCCGGATCATCGGCGCGGCGGCTCTGGCCGCCGGTGCCTCGCTCATGCTCGCCGCCTGCGGCAGTACCAAGGACACCGCGAGCCCGGGCGGTGGAGGCACCGGCAAGGTCGGTGTCATCCTGCCGCTGCTGACCTCGCCGTTTTGGCAGTCGTACAACGACTACGTGCCCAAGATGGCCAAGTCCGAGGGCGTCGAGGTGCTGAAGACGGTCAACTCCAACAGCGACCCCTCCCAGCAGATCACCGACATCGACAACGAACTCACCCAGGGGGTCAAGGGGTTGGTGGTCGCGCCGCTGGACAGCGCCGCCATCCAGGCCGGACTCGACCAGGCCGAACGCAAGGGCGTGCCGGTCGTCGCCGTGGACGTCGCACCCGACAAGGGCAAGGTCGCCATGGTCGTCCGCGCCGACAACGTGGCCTACGGCGAGAAGGCCTGCGACTACCTCGGACAGCATGTGAGCAGCGGCAAGGTCGTGCAGATCATGGGCGACCTGGCCTCGGTCAACGGCCGCGACCGCTCCGAGGCCTTCCGCTCCTGTGTGAAGAAGAAGTACCCGCGGCTCAAGGTGCTGGAGATCCCCGCCAAGTGGGAGTCCGACACGGCCGCCGCCAAGCTGGACACCCTGCTCAACGCCAACCCCGACATCAAGGGCATCTACCTGCAGGCCGGCGGCGTCTATCTCGCACCGACCCTGCAGACCCTGAAGTCCAAGAACATGCTGAAACCGGCCGGGCAGCAGGGCCACATCGCCATCGTCTCCAACGACGGCATCCCGCAGGAGTTCGACGCCATCCGCAAGGGCCAGATCGACGCCACGGTCTCCCAGCCCGCCGACGCCTACGCCCAGTACGGCCTCTACTACATCAAGGCGGCGATGGCCGGGAAGACGTTCAAGCCCGGGCCCACCGATCACGGCTCCACGATCGTGAGGCTGCCGGGCGGCATCCTGGAGGACCAGCTGCCCGCGCCGCTGGTCACCAAGGCCGACGTCGACGACCCCAAGCTGTGGGGCAACACGGTCAAATGAGTACACCGCTGGTCGAAGCCGAGGGCATCGTCAAACGGTACGGCCCCACCCTCGCCCTCGCCGACGGACGGCTCACCGTCCTGCCCGGCGAGTCCCACGCCCTGGTCGGCCGCAACGGCGCCGGCAAGTCCACCCTGGTCAATGTCCTCACCGGCCTGCAGGCGCCGGACGCGGGCACCGTCCGCTTCGACGGCGTGCCCGCGCCCCCGCTCGCCGACCGGGACGCCTGGCGTCGCAAGGTCGCCTGCGTCTACCAGAAGCCGACGGTCGTCCCGGAGCTGACGGTCGCCGAGAACCTGTTCCTGAACCGGCAGCCGACCGGCCGTGGCCTCATCAACTGGCGCCGACTGCGCCGCGAGGCCGCCCGACTCCTCGACACCTGGGACGTGCGCGTCGACCCCGAGGCGCGTACCGCCGACCTCCGGGTCGAGGACCGTCAAATGGTGGAGATCGCACGGGCGTTGAGCTTCGGCGCCCGGTTCATCGTGCTGGACGAACCCACCGCCCAGCTCGACAGCCGGGAGATCGAGCGGCTGTTCACCCGTATGCGCTCCCTGCAAGGTTCCGGCGTCACCTTCCTGTTCATCTCGCACCACCTCCAGGAGGTGTACGAGGTCTGCCAGACGGTCACCGTGCTGCGCGACGCCCGCTGGATCACCACCGCACCCGTCGCCGACCTGCCGAAGGCCGCCCTGGTGGAGGCCATGGCGGGGGAGTCCATCACCGAACAGGCCGTTCAGGAAAGGACAGTCGACGCCGGCGCTCCGGTCCTTCTGGAAGCACACGGGCTCACCTCACCGGCATACGACGGCGTCGACCTCACCGTGCGCCGCGGCGAGGTCGTCGGACTCGCCGGGTCCAGCGGCAGCGGCAAGACCGAGCTCGCCGAGTCCTTCGCCGGACTGCACACCCCGACCGGCGGCAGCGCGCAACTCGACGGCAGGGGGCTCCCGTTCGGGGATGTACGGGCCGCGCTGCGGGCCGGGATCGGCTGTGTCCCGCGCGACCGGCACGAGCAGGGACTGGTGTCCGGCATGAGCATCGGCGACAACGCCACGCTGAGCGTGCTGGACCGGCTCGGCAGGGCAGGTTTCGTCGCCACCGACGCGCGACGCCGCTTCGCCGCCGAGCTGATCCAGCGCCTCGACATCCACGCCGAAGGCCCCGACCAGCCCGTGTCCGACCTGTCCGGCGGCAACGCGCAGAAGGTCGTCATGGCCCGTGCCCTCGCCTCCGACCCGCGCCTGCTGGTCCTCATCAACCCCACCGCCGGGGTGGACGTGAAGTCCAAGGAGTCGCTGCTCGCCCGCATGGACAGCGCCCGCGACGACGGCACCGCCGTCCTCGTCGTCTCCGACGAACTCGACGACCTGCGCCGCTGCGACCGCGTCCTCGTCCTCTTCCACGGCCGTGTCGTCGCCGAGCACCGGGCCGGCTGGCGTGACCACGAGCTGATCGCCTCCATCGAAGGAGTTGACCATGGCTGACACCCGGGCCGCCCCGCCGCTCGCACCCCCGAAGACCCCGGACGCCCGCTCGGCCCGCACCGTCCTGCTCCGCCGGGCCCGTGAACTCGCCCTGGTCCCCGCGCTGTTGCTGCTCATGGTGCTCGGCACGGTGGTCAACGACTCGTTCCTCACCGAGCGGAACCTGATCTCGATCCTCGGCGCCTCCGCCGCGCTCGCCATGGTCGTCCTCGCCGAGTCCCTCGTCCTGATCACCGGCAAGTTCGACCTGTCGCTGGAGTCCGTGGTCGGCATCGCACCGGCCGTCGGCGCCCTGCTGGTGCTGCCCGCGAGCCAGTCCGGCTGGGGCACCGGCTTCCCGGCCACGCTCGCCCTGCTCGCGATCCCCGTGGCCGGCGCGGTCATCGGCGCCTTCAACGGTGTCCTCGTCGTGAAGTTCCGGCTCAACGCCTTCATCGTGACGCTCGCGATGCTCATCGTGCTGCGCGGCCTGCTGGTCGGCGCCACCAAGGGCAAGACCCTGTTCGGCATGCCCGACAGCTTCTACTCCCTGGCCACCACCACCTTCCTCAACGTGCCCATGTCGGTGTGGCTCGCCGCGGTCGCCTTCGCGGTCACCGGGTTCGTCCTGAAGTACCACCGCACCGGCCGTGCCCTCTATGCGATCGGCGGCAACGCGGACGCGGCCCGCGCGGCCGGAGTCCGGGTGGACCGGATCATGCTCGGCGTGTACGTCGTCGCGGGCGTGCTCGCCTCGGTCGGCGGCCTGCTGCAGACCGGCTACGTCGGCGCGATCAGCGCCAACCAGGGCCAGAACATGATCTTCACGGTGTTCGCGGCCGCGGTGATCGGCGGCATCAGCCTGGACGGCGGCAAGGGCACCATGTCCGGCGCCCTGACCGGTGTCCTTCTGCTGGGCGTCGTACAGAACCTGCTCACCCTCGCCCAGGTCCCGTCGTTCTGGATCCAGGCCATCTACGGCGGGATCATCCTCGTCGCCCTCGTGATCGCCCGCGTGACCACGGGCCGCGCTCAGGACTGACGAGCAGACAGGCATTCCACGACCGAAAGGACTTCAGTGTCCCAGGCCCCCGCCCGCGTCACCGCGGTCGACACCCACGACATCCGTTTCCCCACTTCGCGCGAGCTGGACGGCTCCGACGCGATGAACCCGGACCCCGACTACTCGGCGGCCTACGTCGTGCTGCGCACCGACGCCGCCGACGGGCACGAGGGACACGGGTTCGTGTTCACCATCGGGCGGGGCAACGACGTCCAGGTGGCCGCGATCGACGCGCTGCGGGACCATGTGCTCGGCCGGGACGTGGCCGAGCTGTGCGCCGACCCGGGCTCGCTCTTCCGGGACCTGATAGGCGACAGCCAGCTGCGCTGGCTCGGCCCCGAGAAGGGCGTGATGCACATGGCGATCGGGGCCGTCGTCAACGCCGTCTGGGATCTCGCCGCCCGGCGGGCCGGCAAGCCGCTGTGGCAGCTGCTCGCCGACGCCGAACCCGAGTGGCTGGTCGGGCAGATCGACTTCCGCTACATCGCGGACGCGCTCACCCCTCAGGAGGCTCTGGGTCTGCTGCGTCGGGGCAGGGAAGGCGCCGCGAAGCGCCGGGCCCGGCTGCTGGAGCGCGGCTACCCCGCCTACACCACCTCACCGGGCTGGCTCGGCTACGACGACGACAAGCTCGGCCGGCTCGCCGCACAGGCCGTCGCCGACGGCTTCAAGCAGATCAAGCTGAAGGTCGGCGCCGACCTCGACGACGACATCCGGCGCTGCCGGGTCGCCCGCGCGGTCGTCGGACCCGACATCCGCCTCGCCGTCGACGCCAACCAGCGCTGGAACGTGGACGAGGCGATCCGCTGGACCCGGGCCCTCGCCGAGTTCGGCCCGTACTGGATCGAGGAGCCCACCAGCCCCGACGACGTCCTCGGCCATGCCGCCATCCGCCGCGCGGTGGCCCCGGTCAAGGTCGCCACCGGCGAACACGTGCACAACCGGGTCGTGTTCAAGCAACTCCTCCAGGCGGGCGCCCTCGACATCGTCCAGATCGACGCGGCCCGCGTGGCCGGCGTCAACGAGAACCTCGCCATCCTGCTGCTCGCCGCGAGGTTCGGCGTCCCGGTCTGCCCGCACGCCGGCGGCGTCGGCCTGTGCGAACTCGTCCAGCACCTGTCGATGTTCGACTACCTGGCGATCTCCGGCACCACCGAGGACCGGGTCATCGAGTACGTCGACCACCTGCACGAGCACTTCGTCACCCCGGTCGTCATCCAGGACGGCCACTACTCGGCACCCACCGCGCCCGGCTTCTCCGCCGCCCTTCGCCCGGAGTCCCTCGCGCGGTACACGTTCCCCGGCGGCACCTACTGGGCCGCCGCCCCCGACCCCCGGAAGGGACAGGCCGCATGAGCGACTTCGAGGGCCTCAGGGCCCTGGTCACCGGCGGGGCGTCCGGTATCGGCCGGGCCACCGCCGACCTCCTCGCCCACCGCGGAGCCCGGGTCGCCGTCCTCGACCGGGATCCGGCGGACGTCGACAAGCCGCTCCACGCCCACCGCGCCGACGTCACCGACGACACCTCGGTACGGGCCGCCGTGGAGCGGGCGGCCGAGGACCTCGGCGGCCTGGACGTCCTGGTCAACAACGCCGGGATCGGCGCCCGGGGCACGGTCGAGGACAACGACGACACCGAGTGGCGGCATGTCTTCGACGTCAACGTGCTCGGTATGGTCCGCGCCGCCCGCGCCGCCCTCCCGCACCTGCGCCGCTCCTCACACGCGGCGATCGTCAACACCTGCTCCATCGCGGCCACCGCCGGTCTCCCGCAGCGCGCCCTGTACAGCGCCACCAAAGGCGCGGTGTACTCCCTGACCCTCGCCATGGCCGCCGACCACGTCCGCGAGGGCATCCGCGTCAACTGTGTCAACCCCGGCACCGTGGACACCCCATGGATCGGCCGGCTGCTGGCCGCGGCCCCCGACCCGGCCGCCGAACGCGCCGCCCTGGAGGCCCGCCAGCCCACCGGACGGCTGGTCTCTGCCGCCGAAGTGGCGGGCGCCATCGCCTACTTGGCGAGCCCGCTGTCCGGCGCCACCACCGGCATCGCCCTCGCCATCGACGGTGGCATGCAGGGCCTCAGGCTCCGGCCGGTGGAACGGTGAGGAGGCTCGGCCGCAGCGGCGTCGAGGTCACTCCGCTCGGCCTCGGCGCCGCGCCGCTCGGCAACCTTTTCACCCCACTGGACGACGAACAGGCCGGGGAGGCGGTACGGGCCGCCTGGCAGCGGGGCATCCGGTACTTCGACACGGCCCCGCACTACGGCCTCGGCCTCTCGGAACGCCGGCTCGGCGCGGCCCTGCGCGCGTACGACCGCGCCCACTACACCGTCTCCACCAAGGTCGGCCGCCGCCTGGACCCCTCCGACGGCACGGGCGACGACCTGGCCAACGGCTTCGCCGTACCCGCCACCCACCGGCGTGTATGGGACTTCAGCGCCGACGGAATCCGCCGCACGCTGGAGGCGAGCCTGGACCGGCTCGGCCTGGACCGCGTCGACGTCGTCCATCTGCACGACCCCGACGACCACGCCGAGCAGGCCTTCCGCGAGGGCTACCCGGCCCTGGAGAAGCTGCGCGCCGAAGGCGTCGTCGGCGCGATCGGCGCGGGCATGAACCAGACCGGGATGCTCACCCGGTTCGTCCGCGACACCGACGTGGACGTGGTCCTGTGCGCAGGCCTCTACACCCTGCTCGACCAGAGCGCCGCCACCGAACTGCTGCCCGCTGCCGCCGAGCGCGGGGTGTCCGTGATCCTCGGCGGCGTCTTCAACTCGGGCCTGCTGGCCGATCCGAAGCCCGGTTCGACGTACAACTACACACCGGCGCCAGGCGAGTTGCTGGACCGAGCCCTGCGCATGAAGGCGGTCGCCGAACGGCACGGCACCACCCTGCGCGCCGCCGCACTGGCCTTCTCCGCCGCCCATCCGGCCGTCGCCACCGTGCTGGTCGGCGCCCGTTCGGCGGCCGAAGTGCAGGACTGCGCAGACCAGTTCGCGGCAGCGGTGCCTGCGGCACTCTGGCCTGAGCTACGGGAGGCCGGCCTGCTGCCCGGCGAAGAGGAGCTGTCATGAGAGTCGCCCTGCACACCAAGGTCCGCCCCGACCGCATCGCCGCCTACGAGGCCGCCCACCGGGACGTCCCGAAGGAACTCACCGCGGCCATCCGCGCCGCCGGCGCCACCTCCTGGACCATCTGGCGCAGCGGCACCGACCTGTTCCACCTGCTGGAGTGCGAGGACTACGCCCGGCTGCTCGCCGAACTGGAGCAGCTGCCGGTCAACGTCGCCTGGCAGGCCCGCATGGCCGAGCTGCTCGACGTCGTGCACGACTACTCGCGCGACGGCGCGGAAGCCGGGCTGCCGGTCGTCTGGGAGCTGCCGTGACCGTCGACGCCCACCACCACGTCTGGGACCTGTCGGTCCGCGACCAGGACTGGATCCCCGAACACAGCCCGCTCAGGCGGGACTTCACCCTCGCCGACCTCGAACCCGAGGCGCGCGCGGCCGAAGTCACCCGTACCGTCCTCGTCCAGACGGTCACCGTGCCCGAGGAGACCCCCGAGTTCCTGGCCCTGGCGGCCGCACATGACCTGGTCGCGGGCGTCGTCGGCTGGACGGACCTCACCCGCCCCGACATCGCCGACGAACTGGCCCGGCTGCGCGCACTCCCCGGCGGCGCCCACCTGAAGGGCATCCGGCACCAGGTGCAGGGCGAGCCGGACCCGGAGTGGCTGCTGCGTCCGGACGTACTCCGGGGCCTGACCGCACTCGCGGACGCGGGCCTCGTCTACGACCTCGTCGTCCTGCCCCACCAGCTCCCGGCCTGTGCCAAGGCCGCCGAGACCCTTCCCCAACTGACGTTCGTCCTTGATCACTTGGGTAAACCGCCGATCGCCTCCGGAGCGCGCGAACCCTGGGCATCCGCCCTGCGCGCACTCGCCGCCCGCCCGAACACGGCCGCCAAACTCTCCGGCCTGCTCACCGAGGCCGACCCCGCCTCCTGGACGACCGCCGACCTGCGGCCGTACACGGACATCGCCATGGAGGCCTTCGGCCCCGACCGGCTGATGTCCGGCTCGGACTGGCCGGTGTGCACCTTGGCGGCCACCTATGCCGTAGCGCTGCACACCACGGCCGAGCTGACCGCAGGCCTCAGCGCGACGGAGCGCACCGCCGTCCACGAGGGCACGGCCACCCGCGTCTACGACCTCTGAACCGCCCGCGCCAGCCTGGTCGGCGGCAGATACTCGCGCACATACGTCCGCTCCCAGCACGCGCCCGTCTCACGCAGTTCCCGCCAGGTGGTGTAGCGGTAGCGGAAGAGACGGGCCCGGATGTAGTGGGGCGGGGTGTCCGGTGGGAAGGGGGAGCGGCGCAGCAGGCGCAGAGTGGCACGGTCGTTCTCCAGCAGGCGTTCCACCAGTCCGCCGAACCAGTCGCCGGCATAGGCGGGGGACAGCGCCGCGAACCACATCAGCCAGTCCAGGTACCGAGTGGTTTGACAAAAATGTCACATCCCAACTTAGGATACCTGTATGTTCCACCGCGCCACCCCCTCTGACCAGGTAATACGCTGCCTCGGCAGCGTCCGACTCTCCCTTGAAGGCGACCACACCACGAGCCCCGAGCGGCAGCACGACACGCTTCAGCGCATCACGGGGCGCGACGACCGCGCACTCATCGACGTGGCCGAAGACCTCAACGTCTCCGGCACGACGCACCCGATGGAGCGAGAGGGTCTGGGCCCCTGGTTCCGGGACCTCACCCCGGCCTGCAAGACGAGCACGTGCGACCACACCCCCGACGCCCCCTGCATGGGGCAGTGGGACGCCATCGTGGCCTGGAAGATGGACCGCATCACCCGAAGGGCCATCCACTTCCACATCGTCATGGACTGGATGAAGACCTACGGGAAGGCGATCATCACCGATGACGGGATCGACACCACCACCAAGAGCGGACAGGTCATGGCAGAGATGATGGCCATGGTCGCGTCCTGGGAGTGGCAGGCGATCCAAGAGCGCAACATGGACGCCACCCGGAAGCATCGGACCCTCGGGTACTGGAAGGGCGGCCCGGTCGCCTACGGCTGGGCGGCCGTGCGCGACCCCAACCGGAACGGCAAGTACTTCCTCTTCTTCGAGGAAGCCACGATTCGCTGGGTCGAACTCATGGTCAACCTGTCCTGGGACGGGCACTCGGACGGTCAAATTGCACGTCTCCTGGAGGAGAAGGGTGCCGTGGCGCCGGCCGAATGGAAGGAGCGCAAGCGCCTCATCAAGGCGGGGCTGCTGACCGAGGAAGAAGCGGCACGACGCGCCCCCGGACAGTGGCACGCCGGCGCCGTCCACGCCATCCTGACCAACCGCGTCCTCACCGGGGAGTCCTGGCACGACGGCCGCCCCGTCCGCAACGACGAAGGCGAGGTCGTCATGCGGGCGCAGCAGCTCATCACGAAGCAGAGGTTCGAGGCACTTCAAAAGAAGCGAGCCTCGCGTTCCAAGCTGGCCGGAAACGCCGCGGCCTCCAAGGGGTCAATGTTCCTTCGCGATGTGGCCTTCTGCCTGAGTTGCAACCGCCCCGGGTACGGCGTCGTCGGTCACCGAGGCGCAGACGGGCACGTGGACTACAAGTACCTCCGCTGTGCTTCGGCCAACGGCACCCGGAAGTGCCACCCGGAGGTCAAGACGGTCCACATGGACGAGGTGAAGAAGCTCATCCAGGACTACTTCCTCGCCCGCGTCGGGGACGAGCCCGCCATGAGGCGCGAGTACCACCCGGGCAACGACGTGGGAGAGCGGCTGGAAGAGGTGAACCTTCTGATCCTGGACATCCGGGCAGAGAAGGACGCCGGCCTGTATCGCTACCAGGGAGGCCAGGAAGACTACCTGGGCCGCTTGAAGAAGCTCACGGACCGGAAGGTCTCCCTGGAGGCGCAGGAGGCCATCAAACCGCACTACGAGTGGGTTGATACCGGCAAGACGTACCGGGAGAGCTGGGAAGAGCTGTCCTGGGTCAGCCGCGGAGACCTGCTGAGGGAGTGCGGGGTGACCGCGCAGTTCTGGCCCACAGGCCAGACAGGAAACCCCGTACGGATGGTGCTCGACTTCCCGGACGACATGATCGACCGTCTGCGTGAGTACACATCAGCAGCGGCAGCAGCCTGAGTGAGGTCGGCGTGCTCCTGGGTGAGCGGGCGCAGAGTTAGGGCCTGTCCGACGGGTTGCGTCACCGGTGTCCCCCGTTCGGCCGACAGCACTCGCCGCAGCCTCCTCGTCTGGCTGCGATACCGCCCTGAGGCGCCTGTCAGATGTTCAGCTTCGCGATCCGGATATCGCAGGTGTTAATGCTTCCGAAAGATTCGCCTTCAAGGTCGAACTTGCCATAGAGGTCGTGGCCGCCGTCTGACCTGTTGACATCGGCAAAGAGCGTGACCCTCCCTTTAGCCGTCTCTGCGTCGATTTCCGTCTCGATCCCGACGTAGAGCTGGCCCGCGAACCTCCCGATCTCCACACGTTCCCCCGACAGCTTCACCTCCTCATCATCCTCCACACCCTCCTCAAACGTCTTACGTTCCTCCTCCGTCAGGGGCGTCATGTAGAGGACGAGATCGGCTTCCATCTTCTCATCGACCGTCCCGACCACTTGGAAGAAGCGGAGTGCTGGGACATCGACGGTAACGCTCATGGGAGGACCCTCCTGAGGTTCGACAAGGTCAGAACACGGAGAGTATGAGCTGCTGCGACGCTCCGTAAACACGACGTCATGCCGCGAAGTCAGCGCCTACCCGCCGCGTACCGTCCGCGAGGGAAACCTGGGGTTGCGTCTCTCTCATCGTGATCGGAGAGGCAGAACCTAGTTCATTCACCGCCACAAGAGGAGGGGGCTCCTTCAAGGGCCCCCTCCTCTTGTGCCCACATCTGCACCATGGTTAGTTCATTCACTCTCGCGGTAAGCCCAACGCCCCCAACCATCCGTCACTCACGTATACGAAATGCGCCGCTTTTTACCGACCAGGGCAGTCGGAGGTCACGATGTCTTGCTACTGGCAGCGCGGTCGGTATTGATGACCCAAAATTTTCCCGGCAGCCGGGTCGGTCACGTATGCCCGCTTGCTCCCGGGCTTGACCAGCTTGACGATTCGGAGATCCACGTCCGTCGGTAGGCCCTTCTTTGCGCTGTGCTTGGCCGCGCGGACCACCACCCAGTCGCCCTCCTTCAAAGACTTCGTGAAGTTCTTGGGGATGTACGCCGGAAGCGGTGCCCCGTCACTCGGCAGCGCGAGGACGGCGGGCTTGAGCAACGCCACATCGTTCGCGTCGGTCTGCCTCCCAGCCCAGGCCGTCACGATGTACGTCATGGAGTAATGCCGCCGCCGGACACGGATCTGGGGATTGCCCTTGCGCTTCAACGTTGAGGGAAGCTTATAGTTCCTCGCTAGCACGCGCAGTGCCTGGCGACCTGTCATTTCTCCGCCCTTCATCAAGCCACATGCCCCCACCGGGCACCCCACACATCAACGGGGTGCATCCTCTCCCAGAAACTCATCCCGCAGGCGGCATGGCGCCACAGCATCCGCCGTTCGAGTGAGCACGGGAGCCCGTTGCCGGGCATGCACTGTTTTCCGCTTCCCGCACCGTGCGAGCGCAGTTAGTTCACTCATCACGACACAAGATCTGGGGCCCTTCAGGGGCCCCTTCTTTTGTACCTCGTTCTGTATCAGGGTTAGTTCATTCATTCTTGCCTCAATGCAGGCACTCCCACCTTCCCTTGGGGGAGGGTGGCAAGACCTCAACGTGGCCAACGAGGACGGAAGGAGAACCCCGTGCGCATGGCGCTCGGCTTTCCGGACGACATGATCGACCGTCTGCGTGAGTACACGTCAGCAGCGGCAGCAGCCTGAGCGAGGTCGGCGTGCTCCTGGGCGATCAGGCGCAGAGTTAGGGCCTGTCCGACGGGTCGCGTCACTGGTGTCACCCGTTCGGCCTGCAGCGCTCGCCACAGCACATGGGTTCGGTTTCGATGGGGATTAAGCCCCCTGGGTTGTGGCCAGGGGGATCAACACCACCGAGCGAAGGAGACACGTCTATGCCTCAAGGTTTTGTCAGCGAATGGGATGTGAAGACGGGCCAGGGCGAGATCCAAGACGCCAATGGCGGTGACCCACTGAAATTCTCGTCGAAGGACATCGACACAGAAGAGGATCGCATCTGGCTGGAAAAGGGAAACTATGTCTCCTTCGAAATTGACGATGACGATGCCCGACACGCGATCGGCATCGAGAAACATACAAAAGGATTTGGAAACTGAGTCTCGAAGCACCGCACGGCATCGAAATCCAGGCAATCGCCCCCCAGACCCTAGGTGAGAACACAGCCCCCTGTCCGGCTTCGGGCGGGGGCTTTTGTATCTATATCTGTAACAGGGTTAGTTCATTCATTCTTGCCTCAATGTAGGCGCTCCCAACCTCCCCCGAGAGAGGGTGGCGAGACTTGAACCTGACCAACGAGGCCAGACCTGGCCAGAACGTTCGGGGTATATAACCCCCTCACTATTAATGTCGGTGTCACCTGGGGCCAGAGGGGACGCGAAACCCATAAAGAGTGGCCCAGATCACCTCCAGAGGGCCATTTGGTGCCCCTAATCGACCCGAAGGCCGGCCGAGCGGGATAGGTGAGGCCGGCGGGGTGGGGGCCTGACGAGACGGAGTGGTTCGTTCATACCCGTACACGCTCGGAGGAAGGCACCCCTGGTGGGTCCTTTGAATGAATGCACAGGTATTACCCCCGTCTATGTATCATGCATTGCATTATGGTTAGTTCGTGCATGGAATAGGCGTGAATGAACCCAGGAATCCATGGGGGCATTCGGACTAGTGCTGAATACCTTTCGGGAATGAATGAACTAACTGTATTCCGTGGGTAACGAGACCCGAGCGTTGCGTTACGTCATAGTCATACCGCTGTCTGCATAGCCGCTAATGTCGTACGCACAGGTTGGGATGTGACATCAGTCTCATTGGGGCGTGACTACTAGGCCGGTGAAGCGCTCCATGGGTGTGACATAGGACACAAGAAGGGCTCTAAAGCGGGTGTAGGCGTGTGGCGCTAACCACATCAGATATGCCCTTTGGGCTCTTGCTTATCCGTGACGACTGTGCATCCAGGGTCTGTTTAGCTAGTTGGAATGTGACGCATGCCATGCATCTGGATGTTGCCTGAACGCGCGGCTTATGTAATCGCGCACGTCTCCTTTGAAATCAAGGGGTTTGGCGCGAGGTGATGTCTGTATTGACGTGTCCATGTGAGTTGCAATCCAGGTTGGGATGTGACACCTTTGGGTCATCGCAAGGAACGCCCCACAGGGAAGCGCCCCTAGTACCACTCGCCAAGCGAGAATGCGGAACGGGAGATCAGCACACCGGGGATGCGTACAGCGATAGGAACGCCCCTCGAATGGGCGAACCCAAACCACCTAGGAACTAGTGCTAGGTCCTCATGTAAGACCCCAGAATGGGGTTATGAGGATACCAACTAGGGACATCACATAGGCCACACGGGGTGAAGCGAATAACCCTGGAGTGAGTGCGTACCGGAGCGGGGTGAATCCTGCGATGATCGGCGCGCTACGTGAGCGGATAGCGGGAGATTGACCGGCCCGCAATGGATAGGTCAGACATTCAAGCTAGCGGGGAAGCTACCCCCGTAACCATCTGAGATTGACTCTCACACACCCAATCGACACGACGTGTCCAGCGCACAGGGGCAAAGCCATGAGCAACGGCCCGCAGTGCGTCTCTAAGCGCCTGAGAGTGAGTGTGTGGGGGTGAGTGTCAGTGATGGGCTGATACCAAGAGAGAAAGGCGCAGAGATGAACTGTGCGGTCTGTGGGATGTGGGGTATCGAGCGCGCGGCGCGATATGTAGGCCCATGGTCTGACAGTGGCAGAGAACATGGACGCTGCAAAGCGTGCATGGCGGGCATCAATTTGGAGCGTGACGGGTTCCGTCTCATCCCTGATGTTGTCCACCCTTGCCCGACTGAGGGTGTTGCGAATCAGTATTACGTGACGTTCTCTCACCCCAACCAGAATGAGCGGGACATCCCCTCTCATGTGTGGGCGGAGACCAGTCGAGACGCGCTCAAGTGTGTGCGGGAAGAGATGTTCAAGGCTCCGACTATATGGGATGGCTGGGATGTTGAACTCACTGGGGGAGTCCAGTACGGGGAATCCTTCTGATGAGGCGCGGCGCATGGCTGCGCATGGTGAATGCCGATAACCACTGGAGATTACTGCGTGGACAGGCTCAAAAGATCCACAGGGGAACTCTCATAGCTACGCGGTAGCGCGCTTTACTCATGCCCTCAAGTTGGGATGTGATACTTGAGGGTGCGAGTATGGCGCTCTAGTAACAGGCGAGAGTGACTAGGAAGGGTACATGCCATGAGTGTGATCATTGACGTCAAATTCAACGACTTCGCACGGGGGTACGCCGACAGTTCGCGGTATGCCCCCGACCTTGATGACATGGCTGAACTCGCCTTCGAGTTCGGTTGGCGAGGGTTCGGAATGGTGGATGACGGTACGGGCGAGCCCCTGACCGTGTGGGATGTCCACAGTTACTACAACTGCGACTGTTCCGAGAATCGGATCAGGGTCAACTGTGAAAGCGCGCTCGCCGCATTCAAGGTCGCTGGTGTGGAGACTTACAGCCACAAGGGGTGGATTGTGTGGGACGCGTCCAGTCGCGCCGGGCACGAGATAGCGCGGAAGATTGGCGCGGCGCTGGCCGACTATCCCGTCTTGGATGATGAGCGGTTGTCTGAACTCGAATGGGACAACGCTGTACGGATGATTGAAGATCTGTACCGTCTCCCCGAGGGTGTGACCGGCGACGACGTGATCCGGGAAATGCCGGAAGTTCCGCACTGCTCTAACTGCTCATCCTGCGATGTTGAAGACGCGATGGCATCGCTCGAATACTCGCAATGCATGGACTGTGACACGTGGCTCAAGACGGGTGAGTACCCGTCGGATCGAGTCTGCTACGACTGCGCGGACCGCGAGCGAGAGGGCGACTGCGAGTGCATCCCGAATTACGTAGACGGCCTCCGTAATATGAGCCTGTATCCGACCGCATCTGATCTGCGAGAGATCCAGCGCGGTTGCGAGACCTGTTACCCGGTCCGCTGGCCGCACGGCCGCGCAAAGCTGGGGGTCTGACATGGATTACATGGCACACAATGCAATCCGAGACATCATCGTGGACCACAACACCCACCGATCCGGATACGGATATTCGGATACGGAAGTGAGTCAGATGATCGAAGCCGTTAGGGCCGTAGACAACCCCGACTCCACTTACGTAATCACGGTGAACACACGGGACTCTGAAGGGGTCTTCGATGTGCAGGAATACGGGATGACCTACTGGACCTTTGAGGCAGCCAAGACGGCTGCACAGTGGCGCGTGAACCGCTCCCCGTGGGCGCTGTGCGGACATGTCCGCCTCGTCGCTCCTGGCGGAGCCTCGTTCAAGGTCGGGACCGTGTGGCCGCACCGCTGAGGTGCTTTAGGCGGGCTCACAAGTTGGGATGTGAGCCGGTCTATGGACTCTCAGAACCGAAGAGAGTGCAAGGAAAGGTGAGACGAAATGGCGGCAACGCGGCACATGGCCACGCTCGACATGACCGGCTTCAAGGTCGGTAAGCGAGTGCGGGTAAAGCTCCCGTACTGCCAGTACACCGGCCGCGAGGCCGGGACCTATCGCGGGTCCATCGAGTACATCAAGGGCGATCACGTGGGCATCTGGGTGCCCTTCAAGGGGCACGGTGCGGCGGACGGCTTCCTGACCGGTGCCGCTCGAATCAACCACAACGGCGTATGGATTGAGGGCCGCTGACGTGAAGACGTACCAGATCGAATACTTCCAAACGGCCACCTACCGCTTCGAGGTACAGGCAGAGAACGAGGACGTGGCGGAGGATGCGGCAGGCGAATTCTGGAGGACGCTTCCCGCGTCGAAAGAACACGAATACCTCTACGACGTTGACGACTCGTTCATCGACCGTCTGACCGTGAAGGCGGACGTGTGATGCGGATCAACGAGTGGACCGGAATGGTTGAGTGCTCGGAATGCCGGATGGACCTTGCGGCCTACCCCTCCGATTACGACGCAGGCCCGGATGACGATGTGTACTGCGGTCACTGCGAGAACGAGCGGCACGTATGCCCGGAGCCGGTCAACGAATCGGTTGCCTCCAAGACGCTCCGCGATGCGATCGAGCGGATCAAGTGGCACGAGTTCGAGTGGCGGATGAAGGGCAACGGCCCGGACCACCAAGAGCTACTGCGGTCACTGCTGGGGGAGTTCCAGGCTCAGGCCCAGGCCGGCCGTGGGGGTGACCTGCCTTACACCGTGGTCTTGGACTGGGAATCGGATTGGTGGGAGTCGGGCGCGGACGACTTCCGGGAGTACGGCCAAGACGACCCCGTGACGTTTCACGTGTGGGCGCCCAATGCGTCGGATGCGTGCGACGTAGCGCAAGACAAGGCGGAAGCGGTCTTCAAGGAAGCGTCCGTATACCTCAAGAGTATTGCAGTTCTTCATGGACACGCGCCCCTGGTTCGAGACGGAGAGTAAGGACATCCCTATGACGATGACTCAAGAGATCACCCGTGTAATCGGTTCCCACGTGGTGAAGGTGGGCGAGCGGGCGGCGGCTCTGTCCGGAGACGTTCACGAACCTGTCTACGTGTGGACCCGCGAGGACATTTCCAGCGCGGTCAACAACGGCATGGACCTGGTGGCGGATGAACTCGCCGGGGGTGAGCGGGATACGGACCTGATGAACATGGTCGTGAACGCGGTCATGACCCTTCTGGAGAACCCGCACTACACCTTGGATGAGGTCATAACCGAGTGCTACGACGAGGACCCGGACGAGGTCCGCTCATGGTGGTCGGGATGGTAAGCCGCTCAACACTCCAGGTCGGCATGTGGGTTGAGTATCGGACCCGGTACAGCCGCAGCCGATCGCGCGGCGTGGTCATTGGGGTTGTGTACGGCGAACCCAAGATGAAGCGCGACAACATCACGCACCTAGTCATTCAGGACTGGTACTCGGCCAGCAGGGGCGAACCGCCGCACTTGATCACTTCCCCCGACATCATCCCGATTGCCGACGCTCGAAAGCCCAGGAGCTAACCCCATGCACCAGATCTACGCCGCGTGCCTCGCGTCCTACAACAACGGCATGTTGCACGGCGAATGGATTGACGCCACGCAAGACCCGGACTCGATCAACCGTGAGATCCAGCTCATGTTGGAAGCGTCCCCGATACCTGGCGCGGAAGAGTTCGCGATCCACGATTACGAGGACTTTGGCGGTATCCAGCTCGGAGAGTACGAGTCGATTGATGACCTCCACTTGATCGCGCTGGCACTGGACGACTTCCCGGCCGTGGTGGTGGCGCACTTCCACGGAGAGGTGAGCGTGGAAGAGCTGTACGAGACGTGCGAAGACCGGTTCATCGGGACGGTGGAGGAAGAGATAGGCCCGGAGGAGAACGCATACGCCGCGTACATCTTGGAGCAGGAAGACCACTACTGGGAGCGTCTGCCGAAGGAGTACCAGAGTCACATGCGAGCCATCGCGGTAAGCGAGGCCCAAGACCGGCTGCTCTCCGGCGAATTGGCCCTCTACGAGGGCCGGGGTACCTGGCACTTCGTACGCAACTACTGACGCTTAGCGGCTGGATATCAGGGGCTCAAGTTGGGATGTGAGCCCCTGGTGTCGAGCTTCTAGGGCACGCCTAGAGCCGAGACAGGAAGGAACGACCGATGTCCAGCGTGGAACACATCCGCTTCAAGCTCGATGACGGATCACGAGAAAGCCTCCACAGCGCGGTTGCAGCCGCTCGCCGGAACTGCACCGCCGACCAGGAGGCGGACGGCCTCTGGGACGCGTGGAAGGCCCTGGAAACAGCCGACCCTGACGGGTCGTTCGTCCTCACCGGCCGCGAACTGTACTGGGTGGGCAAGGCGAGCCGAGTGGAGTTCTGGCGCGACGCACAGACCATGCAGCGGGTCATGGGCCTGATTCAGCAGCAGTTCAACGCGTGGTCCATGGGGGCGGACAAGTGAGCCGCATCAAGGACTACATCGAGCTGGAGGACTCCGTGCTGGACGCGGCAGAGGACGCCGCCCACCACGAGGACGTGAAGACCCGACTGCGGGCGATACAGCACCTGTTCGAGGCGATCGGGGAGCACGTCAACCGCTCACGCTTCCACGACAAGCCGAAGGTCGTCGGCATCCTCGTGCGGCGGGCCGCTGAGACCTACGTGAACGCCAGGCGTGAGCTGCACGCGGACATGAGGACGGCCGCCTGATGTTCCCGCCGATGATGTGCGACACCTGCTGTGTCCCGCTCGACCCGTACATGCCGTTCGCAACCGGGGTCGTCACCTACAAGCACCCGGCGTGGGTCGGGAAGGAGTGGGACCACGACCCCGAGCCCGTACCCGTGGACCCCAGCCGGCTGAGGGGGGTCTGCGACTTCTGCTCCGCGGACCTGCCCACGACGGCCTTCGCAACCGTCAAAGCGATCGTGATGTTCGACGGCCCCTATACCCGTGTGTTCGCTGAGCCCTGGGCGTCCTGTGAGCGGTGCGCCGTGCACGTGCGGAACCGCTCGCCCCACCTCCTCATAGATCGGGCGGTCCTGGTACTGCCCGGTGACCTCAACCGCCCGCAGCGTCGAGCAAGGCGCAAGGAAATCAAGGCACTTCACATGAAGTTCTTCGCAGCACAGCCCTACGAGGTGCACCAATGATGACCACCAACAGGCGCCCCCGACTCTGCCTGTCGTCCGATGACATCGCAGCCATCTGCGAAGTGCTCGACATGCAGGGCGACGAGTTGGTGTACGTCCTGGACGACGGCCAGGAGATCGTTCTTACCCCCGTGGAGTGTGACTGACGTGGACGACCTGACCCGTTGGCACGTTGAGTTCCGTCTGAAGGGCGAGGACACGCCAATATCCCGCCCCTGCATCCTCGAAGAGGGGCGGAACCCGCTTGAAGACTTCCCCCGGATGATTGCAGTTGCCTACACGGGCACGGCCAGCCGGGCGGATGAAGTGCAGGTCATCGCAATACGGAGGGCGACGCCCAGCCGATCGGCTTAGTCGGTTCTCGTTGTTCAAGGCCGGGATCATTCCCGGCCTTTGTTGTATCCACGAAAGGAACACTGAGGGTGTTTGACAAGTTCTGGGACCTGATCGACGCGCAGCTCAAGGAGCTTGAGGGCGCCAAAGGGGCGGACGATGTGATTCGCATCTTGGCAAGTGAATCTTGCGTGGGCGATGGGTTCTTCGCGGGGTCCGGAGGCGATGGAACCGTGTACGACTCCCTGCTCACGGCCGGATGGTCGTTCCTGTGGTCAGAGGCGGACTACTACTACGCGATGAGGGCGCCGGACGGTTCGGCGATCACCTACATAGAGGGCGACATCTACCGAGGGAACCGACGCTGAACACGTTCACTCACTAGCCCGTTGGGCTTTGGTCAGGCCCCGACTCCGGTCGGGGCCTTTTCCATGGCCGGTCGGTCATCCCAACCCACCTATGAAGAGGAGCAGTTAGTCATGGCTACCAAGGTTCTCATTGTCAACGTTGACGACCTGGACGGCACGGAGAGCGCCGAGCCCGGCATTATCCAGACCATCACCTTCGGGCTCGACGGAGCCTCGTTCGAGATCGACCTGACCGGAGAGAACGAGGCGGAGCTTCGCACGCTCCTGGCCCCGTACGTGGCTGCCGGACGGAAGGCTCAAGGCGAGGCCGGCCGCCCCGCCCAGCGGTCGGCGGCCCGCAGCGGAATCACCCTCGACACCAAAACGGTGAGGGCTTGGGCGCGGGAAAACGGCTACGAGGTCAACGACCGTGGCCGCATCCCGGTCGAGATCCAGGAGGCGTACCGCCAGGCGGTCATGAACGGCTCGACGGTCACCACGCCTGCCACTCCTGCCACGATTTCGCAGTCTGACGTCATCGAGAGCGAAGAAGAGGCAGCCAAGCACTACGAGGAGCTGCCCGTCCCCAAGGGGCGCGAGAAGAACTGGCACAAGCGCGAGGGCTCGGGCTGCGAGCGCACGGCACGCATCGAGGAGATGACGCTCCTTGAGCGAGTCCACACGTTGACGGACTTCAACCTGAACGTGCTGGGCCAGATGGCAGGCGACCGCCCCACGGGCAAGGGCGGAAAGATCAAGGGACTCGGCACCTCGGGTACGCGGCTCCGGAACTTCGAGTTCATCGACGACGACCACGAGATCACTGCGTTCGGCCGGTACGCCTACGCGGTGCGCGGCTGACCACAAACGCAAAACCGATCAGCTCTGTTGAGGGGCCGCTACGGCGGCCCCTTCTTCATGGCTCATCGGGCGAAAGGAACCACGATGGCAAGGAAGATGATCGAGCAAATCACCTGCGACGCGTGCACAGCCAAGGGCGAAACCGCCGAGGGAGTCACGGAGCTGACGATCGGCTCGGACTCCTACGACCTGTGCCAGGAGCACGCCGACCGCTTCGCCGCGCACTTCGCGGAGCTGTTCACCACCAACACAGCCGAAGCCGTCGCGGCCTAGTCAAAGGAGAACGGTACAGCCATGAATGATCAGTTCAAGACGATGCAGTACGGCCCCCTGGGCAAGGCGGTTATGGCAGCGATGCCACACACGGAGGCTGACCCCATTGGGGTGTACGCGGCCACACTGTCTCTGTGGTCGGCCGCCGTGAACGGTCAGGTGCTTCAGCCCAACGGGCGGCCCACAGTGTTCTGGTCGGCCCTCGTGGGACGGTCCAAGATCGGGCGTAAGGGCTTCGCCCTGGCGACCGCTCGCGCGATCGTTGATCCATCCATCGGCGCCTTCCTTTCCACTAGGAGCCGTAAGGGAATCTCGTCCGGGCCGGCGCTTGTGACGACCTTGTTCGAGGTCGAGCAGGAGTCGCTTACCTCTGAGGACGGCCGGGACGGTCGAGTGATGGTCGCGGAAGACGAGTGGGCGTCCATCCTCAAGCGGGCGAATCGGGATGCCACCTACCACGATCAGCTCATCAACGCATGGGATGGCGTGGCTGTCGCCAACACCACCAAGGGCAAGGGCGGCAAGCGCGAGGAACAGAGGATCGAGCGCCCACTCCTCGGCTACCACGCGCACATCCAGCCGGGCCGCTGGGCGCCGCTGGTAAAGCCGGAGGTTGCACTCGGCGGCGCCTTCAACCGCATCCCGCACTTCCTGGTGGAGAAGTCCAAGAACCTGCCCTCCGACATCAAGCGACCGCTCGACGCGGTGAAGGAGACCCCGGCACTGACCAAGGCGTACCGGTGGGCTCGGGAGAAGGCCAGGGAAATGGAGCTGTCGCCGGAGGCGGCCAAGGTGCACGATGCGTACCGGCTGGAGTTCGATGACCGGTGCGCGTCCTTGCCCGAGGAGGTGTCCTGCTTCATCGAGCGTGGGGACGAGAACCTTCTCCGCATCGCCTGTCTGCTGACGGCCGCGGAGCGTAAGACCGTGGTTCCGCTTCGGGCCTGGAAGGCCGCTCACGCCCTGATCGAGTACAGCATGGCGTGCACGGAGAAGCTGATCAACGAGGCTCAGGCCGGGACGGGCCGACAGATGAAGTCGGTGGAGCAGATCATCCGAGAGGCGCTTCAGCGCTTCGGCGGAGAGGCGACCCGGACGCTCATCCTTCGGTCGCTCGGTACCCGAGGCAACGCCGACTCGCTGACGGCCGCCGTCGAGAAGATGCCGGATGTGGTGATGGAGCGGAAGGGTTCCGGAGCGAAGGGCGGCGCCCCCACGTTTGTGATCCGGTTCGTTGACCCTGCCAAAAACGACCAGGTGCAGGGCGAGCCCGAGCACCAGGAGGAGCCCGAGGAGCGGCCGAAGCTCGCCGTTGTCCCTACACAGAGGGAACGGCCGGCACCGCGGAAGCGGGCGGCCAGCACAGGTCCCAAGCGGCCGACTGCCAAGAAGACGGCTCTTGCGAGGAAAAAGGAAGAGACGCCCAAGAACCCGATGGCTGACCTGCTGTGAACCCGGGTCAGATGCCCCAGAGGCGACCCAACCGCATCGTGCGGGGGCGGTACGCGGCCCTGGCGCGACGCTGGGCCCCAGGCGTTTGGATCAACATGGATGAGGTGGAGGAAGGCTGATGCTGGACACACAGTTGAGGCAGATTCTGACCGAGGCCGGGTCGGATGGAGTCACCTGGTCGTTCGTGCTCCGGCAGCTCGGGGCGCGGTCGGCGGACGTTGAAGCCGCAGCAGCGCGTATCGGAGCCTTGGTCGAAACCAAGCGAACGGGCAAGGCTGGTCCTCCGGTCAAGATCGTGAAGCACTTCAAGGACTAATGGATACACAAAGAGCCGGGGCCCCTCATGGGGCCCCGGCTCTTTTTTGTGCCCACATTGTACCAACCATTGTGCTGCGGTTAGTTCATTCATTCGCGGGCGTTCTCATCTACTCCTTCACGGTCCCCACCGTGGCGGCGTGCTCTACCTCAAGGAGCGCAAGTCGTGCCTGCGCCACTTCGGCAGCCAGATCAGGGGCGGGCTCGGCAAGAGCCTCCGCAGTCTTCCTGTCCTCCATGCGCTGGGCGGCCTCGGCGCCACCGAGGAGCGCGATGGACAGGGGTATCAGGGTCACCCAGTCCACCTGGGGGACGAGGGCGACCAGGAGCGGAGTGAAGGCCGCCAGGACACCGAGGAAACGGACGATGTGGTTACGGAGCAAGGTGCACCTCCGGGGTAGGAATGATCTGCTGCGGTACAACCGGGATGTCGGTCGGCTTGGACTGCTCGGGCTGGACCGGTGCCGGAGGCTTGGTCTCCATCGGAGGCTTGGGCTTGGCCGGGGGCTCAGGCTTCTGGTCCGGAGTCGGAGGAGGGGTCGGCTTCGGCTTCACCACTTCCTTGATCTCCTTGAGTTCCTTCTTGATGTCGCCGAGTTCCTTCTTGATGCCGTCGAGCTGGCCGCAGCACTCACAGTGCTTGCCGTGCTTCGACGGCTGCTCCACAACAGGCGCGATCCGCTTGGGAGTTACCGGCCGAAGGGTCGGCCGCGGAGTGCTCGTCGGAGCGGCCGGCCCCTTCACGGAGACGACCTGGCCCACGACGACGAGGTTCGGGTCCGCCTGGTGCTTGGGGTTCCACGCGAGGAGCTGCGCCAGAGAGATTCCGTGCCTGTGCGCGATGGCCCCAAGGGTGTCGCCCTTCTGCACGATGTACGTCGAGGAACCGCTCGGAGGCTTTGACGGCTCTGGCTCCGGCTTCGGTGTGGGCTTCTCGGGCGGGGGCTTCGGCTTTTCCGTCTGCTTGGGGACGTTGATCTCCTGGTCAGGGCGGATCACGTCTGGGTCCTTGATCTGGGGGTTGACCGCCAGGAGTGCGGCAAGGCTCACGCCCAGGAGCGCCGCGACGCCCGCGAGCGTCTGCCCCTTCTTGATCTTGTACTTATCTGCGCCCGACGAGTCGCCCGTGCTGCCGGTCGGGCCCGAAGCCTGCGTCGCGTAGGTGTAGCCGGGCTTGCCCTTCAGGGCAGGGTCCGCGGTGACGATGCCTTCGCTGTAGGCGGGTAGACCGTAGCCGTGGACGTAGTCGTCGCGCCGCCGCCGCTGCCGCCGCATGACGCCGTTGCCGTTGGCGTCGTTGGTGAGCGACGTGTTGCCTTCCACGGTGTAGATCCACGTCGAGTCGAATCCGACGCAGAGACCGGTGTGCGTGCTGCCCGACGTGCCGTAAATGACCTGGGCACCCACAGCAGGGTAGGCACTCCACCGGCCCTTGTTCTTGAACCACTGCATAGCGGTCCATACCGAGGCCGTACGGGGAAAGAGATCCACCACGCCGGCCTTCATCGCGACCCACGAAACCCACGTTGCGCACCAGGGCTGGTACTGCGACCACTCCAGGCCGGGAACCTCTGGGCTGTACTTCTGGTGGCCGGACGGCCGTTCACCGGGCGCTCGCTCGGCCCGGTAGCCGACTTCACCTGCGGCTATGGAAAGGACCTTCGAAACCTGACTCATGCTGCCCCCTTTCGGGCATGGAAAAGGGGCCGTCCAGTCGGACGGCCCCTGCGTGAACTAACTGGTTGCAGACGGTTCGTTCATTCAGTGGTGGCGGAAGATGTTCAGTCGTTCGGGGTCGATGGTTGAGACCAGTTGCACCAGGCGCTTGTTCTCCTCCTCGATGCGTCCAAGGCGGTCCTTGATCTCGGTCAGGTCCTCCTGGAGGCGATCAGCGCGAGCCTTCTGTGCTTCGGCTTCGGCCTTCCAGACCTCGGCCGTCTTGACTTCCCTGGCTGCCCGGACAACAACAAAGCCACCGACTACGGTGGCCAAGATTCCTGCGATCCCGAAGAGATTCAATATGAAGGTTGTGGTATTCAATGCGGCCTCACTAACTGGTCGCGTCGGGGGCTATGAGGACCGCGGAGAGCGCGGAAAGCGACTCTTCAGGGTTGCCGGATTTGGCCTTGGTCCATGTTCCTCCGTAGCCCAGGATTGATGCCCGCAGGGTTTGATTGGCGTTCAGGTACATCAGGCCGGAGGTGTGGGCAGCCTGGTAGCTTCCCTTCACCTTGGTCGAGGTGAAGCCCTTCATGACGGTCGTAGCCGAAGATCCCTCTGCGGTTCCCACCTGGACGAGCAGCGTTCCCGTATTGGTGAGTCCATCCCAGTTCGCTGGGGTGGTCAACGTGGCTGTGCAGGTTACCCAGTAGAGGCCGGGCACCGGGGGCTTGAAGTCAATCCGGTCCTTGCTCGTGAACCCGCCCGTGGGGGTGTACTGCCTCCAAGCGATCGGCGCTTCAGCAGTCACGTTGTCGTTGGTCATGCCGACCGCCCGGAAAGCCGGGGGGTTGGCCAGCACCTGAATAGGAGCGTAAGAAGCCCGGTTCAGTGTGGCTGCGTCAACCTTCTGGCGACTAGCCCACTTCTCATCCACCGCTGCCATAAGTCCCCCTTCCGAGATAGGTGACCGCGAAGTTCCACCAGCGCGGGCTGCCCAAAGATCCACCATCACGGCCTGAGTCCCAGTTCGTTGCCGAATTGGCCCCCCAGAAGCGGACGTTCAGCTTGGTGCCCGCCTTGAGGAACACCACGTCGCTGATGAGCTGACCGGACTCGTGGTCCGTGCGTGCGTTGCCTCCCTGGCTGAGCAGGATCGGCTTCGCGGCAGCCCCGCCGCTGTCGTAGATGGCCACCTGGTAGATGTATTGGACGTTCGCGATGGGCTGGGCGCTGTGGCGGGCGTTGCCGATGACGGAGACGAGGTAGATGCCGTCCCAGGGGATCTCCACGGCCGTCTTGGCGCCCCAACCGGGGTCGGCTTCCGCTTCCTGGAGCCAGCCGGGCCGGGTGCTGTTTCGGTAGATGCCAGCCCAGGTGACCGCGTTCTTGTCCTCGCGCTGTCCCTTCCAGTTGAAGGCGACTCCGCGGCCGGTCACTCGCGCCCGGTTCTCCAGGGCGTTGAACTGGCTGGTGGTCTGTTCGTTCATGCGCTGCTCGTCAAGGCCCTCGTCGTCCGCCCAGGGTTTCATGGTCGGGGCTGGCCCGGGGGTCGCGTAGTGCCAGCCCTCGGAACTCGGGGCCACCATGAAGACGTGGAAGGAGGTATCCACTGCGCCATCCGAGATGACCCAGTGCCCCTCGGCGCCGCCGTCGAGGTACACCTTCGCCTTGAGCTTCGTGCCCTTGGTCAGGAACTCGGTAACCCCTACCGGCGTCGAGTGGTAGTAGTTCGTCGTCACATGCTGCTGAATCACCACACCGAGTTCACCGATAGCGCCGTTACCGGCAGCGTTGTTCTCGGCCTCGATATAGACATTGATGTTGTTTCCAGTCGTACGGTTCTTGTCGCCGTACGTCGCAGCCTGGAAGTGCATGTGGTAAATGCCGTCCTCGGGGACGATGAAGTACTTCCCATCAGGTGAAGTCGTGAACCCGAAGTTCTTCACCTTGGCCGCGGGCCAGAGAACATCTACGAACTGGCCCTTATAGAGCGCCATCCCGCTCCGGGGGTTGGTGGTGTTGCTGGCACACCCGCGTGCAGAGAAGTACGGCATCTTGCCGTAATACTTCTGCGGGGTCGTGATGCGGTCCATCATCGTCTTCGGGGCAACCACCTCCCGCTTGCCCCACGAGGTCAGATTCGGCTTGGGCATGGTTCACCTCACAGGAGATACGTCGTCTTACCGAGGACAGAAGCCACAGGGTCACCGAGGACCCAGACCCCTTGCCCGTTGGGGTCACCTGGAATCTTGATCGTGATCACGGAAGCGGCCGGCACGGTCGTATCGAAGAGGACCTTGCCGAAGCCCGTGCTGCCCGTACCAGGCATGTCGCCCGAATGAATGAGGAGCTGGAACTCACCGAACGAGCCCTGGAGCGGCGGCTTGTGGGAGGTCACGCCCTCCGGGAACCTCACGTGCGTGAGGTTCTTCGCCTCGGTCAGCGCCAGGAACAGGGTCGTGTTCCCTGCGGGAGAGTTCAGGGGGACCTCGCTGACGTTCGCGTACTCCTTCACCTCGTGGAACGGGGTGATCGGAATGTCCCGGGTCTCGGCACCCCGGTACACGTAGTTCGCGATCGAGGCACCGCCACCACCAGGAACCCTCCAGCGCACCGAGTCACCGTTGCGGAGGTTCCACTCGCCGTCGTACCGGAACATCACCGCGGAGACCCACGTCCCCGAGGCGAGTTGCTTCGTGGCGGTCAGGTTCCCGGCCGGGTTGAGGAGCTGTGGCATGGAGTCGCGAGACACGCACAGGGTGATCACGAAGTCCCCGAGGCGCATCCCTTGGGGGAGCTTGAAGGTCCGGTACTCGCCGTCCTTGATGCCGCCGTTGGAGTCCAGCCAGGCTGGGTAGTACACGGGGTCGGGATACTTGGCCATCCACTCCGCGCCGTCCCATACTCGGAACTTCGGCTTAGCGGTCCACTGTTGCCCGTCCCACATCTTCTTCGGCAGCTCAGTCCATCGGGTTCCATCCCAGAGAACAACCTTGTTATAGCTAGCTGCCATACTGAACCCAAATATCGCCGGGCTTGAGTGTGACTCCTTGAGTGGCAGGATCAACCGTCCCGGAAAAGACTCGGGCTGTACCGATATTTGCTGCCGCCACAGTTCCGCCGACCGCGACGTCTCCACCAACTGTCACGTTGCCGCTGCTGTCGATATTGCCCGCGAAGTCCACCTTGAAGGCGGAGTCCGCGTTGCCACGCATTCCATCGTTGATGACCATGGCGTACTTGTGCGGCTTGTCGCCTGCCTGGATCTCCAGCGGAATGTTGTTGGCGGAGTGCGCAACGTGAATAACGCTGCCATTTTGCCGGAGGGCGAAGTTGAACTTGTCGTCGCCGGCCTGTCGTTGCACGAGGGTGTCACCACTAGGAGCGGTGCCCTGGCTGAAGATCTCCAGCCACCTGCGCCCCGTTTCGAGTGGAATGGTGTTGGTGCCGGGCAGGGTGACATAGTTCCCCAGCCGGTCATTGGTGTACTGCTTCGAGCCGTGTGGGTCATCCTGTACAAGGTGCGACTGGAGCCGCTTGCCGACGTCATTCGGTGTCAGCATCACGCGGCCGGCATTGAAGTCCACCCACAGTTGCTCGATCCCATACGGGCCCTGGAACATCGGGATCATGCCTCGCTCATCGGTGAGCAAGCCGTCCTTCAACTCGTTGCCCGCCATGTCGAGGAGATCCTTCACCTCGTTCGGGTCCTCCTCCGTGAGGTAGACCCGCCCCTTCAGGTTCGGTAGGCGGCCACCAGATTCATTCTCAGCCGCGTCCGCAGCCGTGCCACCAAATACGTTGCGTGTCATGTGCCCTCCCGGTTACTTGAGGCCCTGCGTCTCGTAGACGCCGGAGAAGAGGATGTACGACTTGCGAGGGAAGACACGGAGGTAATCAAGGCCCTCGTGAAGGTATTTCGGGTTCTGATAAAGCATCCGAACGTAGTCGCCCTTATGGCCACCCCACGTGTAGCCGCGGAGGTCTACGAAGTTCGGCATACCGGCGTCGTATCCGCCGTTCACCATGACCCCCGAGAACACCTGGCCGTTGGCGCCATGAAGCTGGGCATCCTTGGGGAGAGTAAACGCCATACAGTTGTCCTGCGCGTCATTCCAATAGTCGGTATTGGTCGGGTTGTTGATATCGGCGGAGTACCAGACAAGGTTGGGAGCGATACGCCGGTATCGCCCCCTGGTGACCAGCCCCCTGGGCGTAACCCGCGTGTACCGAATCTCCGGCGTGTACGTCCTCGTATCGCCCAGGTCCCGCGTGATGGCGAAGCCGTCGGCACCGGCAAACGCCTCGTACTGGCCACCGCCGGCCGATGGGGCAAGGTTGCGAATGAACGAGCCCTCCGCCTGGTGTGCGGCTACCGACTGGGCCGGGGCCACCGCGGAAACGTCCTCCGGGGCCTTGTACGGATGGACAGGGGAGATGACCGGCTGGCCCTGCTTCTTGGGGACACGGATCACATAGAGAGGAAGCTCCCACCGGCCTCCGCGCTCCTTGAGCACCTTCGGCACCTGGGGGTTGGCCGTAGCCGCTCCCTGGGAAACCTCCACCTTGCCGTAACCCTTAGCGAGATCAACCCGGATCACAAGAAGGTCCTGGCGGTCGTACTTCTGGTCGAGGTTGTGTTCCACGCGAACCGTCGTCGGCGCGTCCAGCTTGTAGTAGAAGCCGCCGACCGTGGCCTCGCCCCGCTGCACCCTGATGGTGTTCACGTCGTACACCTCGGCATAGAAGGGCATCGACTCAGCGACCATGTTTCCGCTATTCAGAACGTGGTCAATCCGGTCATCAGCAAACTGTGTTGCGAGGTTCTGCCAGTCGTTCTGAGTGACCGCGGCTCGACCTCCACCCTCCTCGGGCTTGCCTATGTTGGTGTCCTTGTCGAACGGATAACTGATCTCAGCCATCTACATCCTCGCTTCCAACTTGCGCAGCTTCTCTCGCATTTCAAAGACCTGCTTGTAGAGGTTCAAAGGCTGACCAGTTCCCTGATCGCCAATCTTCGGAGTCACCGACTCGATACGACCCCCGTCGTCCACCGTGATGGTTACTTCATTCACCTTGTCCGTGATCGTCTGACCATCGGCTTCCACGGTCACGATGTCGCCCACCACGTAATCCCTGCCGTACATGCACTGCGGGGTGTCGATCGGGTAAACCTGGAAGTGGCCCGACTTCTCGCCCTCCTTGAGGGCTGCCTTCGCGGCATCTTGGACAGCCTTCACGTAGTGATTGAGGGCTGCTGCCTTCTGCTCGGCCGGCGACTTGCCGGGCCACGGTTTTCCGTCCGGGCCGGTGCCGATGTCCTCGGTGCCGTCGTCGTTCTTGCGGGCGGCCAGCTCGACCTTGCCGTTGACGGTCTTCAGAGGGATGTCGCGGCGGTCCACGAACAGCTCGACCACCGAGCCCCAGACCTTCTCTGCCTCGGTGTCGGTGGCCTGGAAGATGTACCGTTCCTTGCCCTCGCCCTGGCAGGCCACGATGGCTCGGGTCACTGTGGGGGCCTTGAGCTGCCAGGTGTACTGCTTGATGTTGCCCAGTTCAGGCGAGAACCGGATCAACCCCCCGCGATCACGGCAGTTGGCGATCTTCAGCTCGATCTTCTGTGAGATCGGGTTGTAGAGGAACCGGAAGCCGGTCCGCTTGTCCTTGAGCCAGTCACCGAACTTGGTGCCAAGGTTGTCGTAGCGGAGCGTGTCCTTGATCTCGTTGCCAAGGTTCGGGTTGGCACCGACGACCACACTGGGAAGCGCACGGTCAGGCAGTGCGCGGGCGCCGAACGCGAGGTCGCATTCGACCCACACGGCCTGGCCCACGGCGCCGCCTGCGGGTCGCCTGTCGATCCCATCCCACTGGTTCGAGATGGGCCGGAGCTTCATCGCGTCCGTCCCTTCACCCACCACCGAGGGAAAGGCCAGGTAGTTGAACGGGATCTGGTTGTCACACTTCCCGCCGATGAACACCGAGCCCGGCTCCGTGTGCTGCTCGGTCGTCCAATACTTCTCGAAGGCTTCGATGCTCCCGCTAAAGATGGGGTCGGGTACGCCGTCCTGGTAGATGACGATTCCGCGGCCCTGCTTCAGCAGCCGCTCGTGTGGCGTGCCGACGCGGACGAGCATCTGCCAGGAGCCTGGCTGGTTGAAGCGGACTGTGAAGTCGAGCTTGATCCAGGTGTCTATCTCGCCCAGGAGCGGCATCCTGCCGTCCGCTCCAGGGGAGTCCCGGACGAAGATCCTGTATCCCATCGCCCCTCCTAGTAACTCTCGAAGCGAGGGGAGATCTGGAGGCGGAGAGCCGCGTTCGACGCACCCGGATTCATCTGGACGTTGACCTTCGACTCACCGGCAGGCAGCTCGAACATCGCGGGGTTCGGGTCGAGGCGCGGCCAGAAGTTCTCTCCGTTGGAGCGGGTGATCGTCTTGTAGCCGGGACGTGTGTCGATCGTCAGCGTCTCGCCCGTGCTGATCAGATCAACGCTGGGGTCCTTCGGGTTGATGCCGAACTTCCGGCCGTCAGGACTGGAGATCGTGAACGAACGAACCGGGCCCCCGATCTCCCAGACCGGCCATGCCTCCACGTCGCCGGGGTTGAAGATGGCGACCCCGCGCGAGGAGATAGTTCCCTCACTGATCGCCAGAGGGAGGAACGGCTTGTCCGCCCCCTTCAGGAAGACCTTGCCGACGCCGGTTTTCCACTCGGCTATGACGTCGCGGTCCCCGTAGAACCAGGGGTCGAAGGCTGTGAGTTGGATGCCGTACCGGCACCAGGTGAACCCGGCATTGTCCGAGCCTTCGTTGCCCTCCATGCCGCCCTTGTAGTAGGCGGTGAGGTATCGGGATGTGCTGTCGCCCTCGGTGAAGCGCAGCACGCAGTAACCGTTCTTCGGGTTGAGCGTGCGGGAGAGCTTCCGCTTCAGGTTGAGGATCGTCCTGCGGTCGATGCCGTACAGGTAGAGGGGGAGCAGGATCGCCCGCTCGGCCGCCCTCGTGGAGCGGAACCAGCCCCCGTCGAGGTTAGGACTTGTGTCTGCGTAGACCTCCATCGGAGGCATGTCGAGGCCCGTTGCACCGTCCTGCAGAAAGACGGCCGGCCAGGCCCGGCCGGAGAAGTCGGTGAGGTGGATCTCCTCGCCCGTGCCGTTGGCCCCGGTGATCGTGACCTTGGTATGGCCCCAGTGATCCGGTTCCGGGGGGACTCCGATGATCGGGGCATTGTCCTCCCAACTGGGGAGCCGGTAACCCGGAATTGGCATTGAACACCTCGCTATCCGGACAACACAAAGGGCCCCGACCGAAGCCGGGGCCCTTCATGCCATCTGTTACATGCCGTACATGGTCTCCACGTACTTGAGGCCGCGAATCACGGCCTGAGTCGTGTCTTCGCTCTTGGCCTCATGAATGTGGATCTCGTAGCGCTGTCCGAGGAGATCGCGGGTTTCCGCGTTGTTGTAGACCCGCTCACCACCACGGAAGTTCACCAACTCGGGTCCCTTCTCGCCCACGAGCGCCAAGCCAGGAGACGCATAGTTCGTTCCTGTCCAGTAGCCCTTCGGGGGCTTGCTGGGGTCGGCCTGCTGCACTCGGGAGATGTCTCCGTACCTGGACTTGATGTAGTTGATCGCGGCGGCGATGTTCGCCACTGGATCGAAGATGTCCCAGCTCGTACCGGCCTGGTGATAGGCACGGAAGGTGGTCGGGATCACCTGCATCAAACCGCGAGAAGCGTTCCCTGCCGCAGCGTTGGAGTCCCAGTTGTTGATGGCCCGTGGATTGCCTCCGGACTCACGACGGATGATCGTTGCAATGCCGTCAGCCCACTTGGAACCCCTGACCCCGGTGAGGGACATGGCCTTGGCGATGGCCTTGGCGATCTCCCCATCAACACCGCCACCGAGTGTCCCCGAGAACTTCGGAACACTGCCTGGCCACGGATTGAGAACTGGCCCGTCCGACGAGGCCACGCCGCCCGATGGGCGGAGAGCAGCCGTAGCCGAACGCCAGTAACCACGCTGGCGACGGAGGGAGTTGGACTCGTTGCCACCAATGGTTTCATCAGCACCGGTCTTGATGTTGATGTGGCCGTCGCCCCTGTAGGTCAGAAGGTCGCCGGGCTGCGACTGGGAAACCGGAACATGGCGCATTGCCGCGTTCCAGGTAGCCACTGCCGGCCACCGGTTCTGAGGAGCACCCTTGGGGGAGTTGCCGTAAGCCGAAGTGGCTCCGGCCTTGTCCACCACGTAGGAGACAAAGTCGGCACACCAGGATTCGCCGTTGCCGAGGTTGTACTTCGAGCCGCCCACCATCGGGGCTTCCTTCTGGTACTCCTCGATGGCCTTCTTCACGACTGCACCGCCCCCACCGGAGGTGTGCTGATCGACCCAAGAAGTCCACTTCTGGAGCCAGGGCTGTGCCTTCTCGAAGCCTCCAGAGGCAAGAGAGCCCGCAGCCCCGAAACGCTGCTTGACGGTGTCGAGCATCGGCTTGACGACCGACGTCCAACCCGCCTTGAGGGCGGAGGTGTAGCCGTCGTAGTCGTCGTCCTTGTGCTTCTTCACCCAGTCCGAGCCGGAAGCACCAGACCAAGAAGCCGGGCCTACAACCCCGCCGTTGGCGTAGATGTTTCCGGACCTACGAGCCTGGGCGTTCCAACGATGAATCGTTTCTGTGCCCAGTGCGCGAACAACCTCCGGGCGGAGGATGCCCTCGCCCTCGGAAAGCATCGCGGGAACGGTGTCGACACCCGGCCGGTAACCCGGAACAACACCACCGGTAGAGAAGTGCAGAGCCGAAAGCGGAGCGTTCGTCCCGGCAAGCTTCGCCATCGACGACATCATGCTGACGGCGCCGCGGTTGTACGGGCCGTCCACCGTGCTCCTGGTCGAGCTGTCCACGTAGGACATGGCCGACCGCCACACGTCCTTGATGCGGGTCGAGCTGGTCTCGAAGAACCGCTTCAGGTCGTCCAGGTTCGAGCGCAGTCGCGCGAACGAGCTGCTGGTGTCGGACACCGACGAGGAGACCTGCGACGCCACGTTGGTCCAGGTAGACCGGCTCGCGTTCTGGAAGTTCCTCTCGGCCTGTGAGAGCGGGCCCTGAAGGTGCTGAATCCAGCGCTGCTGAGCGGGCTTGATGCCGCTGTCCACCGCTACGCGAACCGAGTCGGAGACCTTCGTCCAGTCGGTGCGAGCCGACGCGCTGTGAGCCCCCACTGCCTTGGTCAAGTCGTCCAGGGCAGCCTTGATCGCGGCTACGGCCTCCTCGTACGCCTTCGCGTCAGGAGGAGATGTCACATCCCAACTTGTAGAGCTGGAAGAAGAACTCGGGAGGGTACCGGCCTTCGCCTGAGAGTTGAGCTTCTGCACCATCGAGTGGCCCAGGTGGCGAGCAGCCTCCGGGCGGAGAACCGCTTCCCCTGGGGAGAGCATCGCCGGAACCGAATCGACGCCCGGCGCGAAGCCGGGAACGATCCCGCCATCCGCGAACTTGAAGAGGCCCGTGGTGTTGGGCATCAGCTCCTGCACACGCACGATGAAGTTGTCGAAGACTTCCTCGGCGTACTCGGACGGATTCGACCAGATCTCCTGGAGCAGGCGGACCATCTCACGAACCTGGTCGACCATGCCCTGGAACATCTCCTTCACCGATGACAGTGCATCGTTGAAGAAGCCGACTGGATCAGAGATCGCGTCCTTCAAAGCACCGAGGATCTCGGCGCCGGAGTCCCAGATATTCGATACAAGATCCTTCAGAATCTTAGGTATCGACTTCACCATGTCGGTCATGAACCGACCGCCACGCTGGAGGATGTTCCCGTCACCCTTCCAGACGTCATCCCAGAAAAGCTGGCCAGCAGTCGGCGCGATGCCGCCTGCGGCGATTCCGATGAGATTTCCGATTCCAGTGGGAGCCTTCGTTAGGAACGAGGGAACCCGCTCAAGAATGAAGTCCTTCATCCTGCCGAAGCGGTCGTTCACCAGTCGGCCGGCGCCATCACCGCCAGCCTGAGCGCCCCAGTGGCGGACGCTCGAACCCGTAGAACCACCGATGGCTTGGCCTGCGCCAGCCATGCCGATGCCGCTCGTGAACGCCCCAATTCCGGGGCCAATGTTCACGATGTCGTACAGCTCCTCCAGGATCGACAGCGGCCAAGTTCCGCTCTTCGAGGTGCCCTTGCCCGCCTTTCCCTTGGCGTGCCGCGAGATACGGCCACGGGCTGCTGCCGAGTTCCATTGGTTGATCCGGTCGGAACCAAGCGCGTTGGCGACCTCCGGCCGCAGCACTGCCTCACCAGGAGAGAGGATGGCGTGGTAGTTATCCACCCCCGGTGCGTAGCCGGGAATGACGCCGCCCAGGGCGTGCTTCTTGCCGCCCTTGCTCTTCCCCTTGTTGTCGCCGCCCCCACCAAAGCCGGTGAGCCCGTTGACCGCAATGAGCTTGCCTTCCAGACCGCCGGCCTTGCCTTCGGCCTTCTCCAGGGCATCGGCCAGCGTGCGGACCTTGCCCGTCACCGAGCCGAGTCCCCGCCCGTTGACGTCCTTGATCCGGTCGTTGAGGTCCTTGGCCTGGGCGTAGGAGCCCTTGACCGCTGGAGTAAGACCGGAGCCAAAACGCCCCCGGATCTGCTCCAGGGAACGGCCGTTGACCTCTTGGATCTCTCGGGACACAGCGCTGATGTGCCGCTGGGAAGTGTCGGACTTGTCCTTCAGGTACTCAAACTGCTGGCGGACCATGCCGAGCTTGGCGTCATTGAGGTCGTTCACGGCCTGACGGACCTGCTTGATGCCGCTCTCCGCCGTCCCGGCCTTCTCCTTGAGGGATATGAGCCGCTGCCCGAGTTCGGTCAACGGAGATCGGTCCAGCTCGCCGACGGACAGCCGAGCCTGATCGATCTCCCGATCCGCGCTGCTGGCCCGACCGCGAACCGAAGTGCCGCCCTCGCCACCCAGCTCGGACGCGAGCTGCGTCAGACGCTCCTGGTTCAGGTTGTGGATGCGGTTCTGAATCTCCTGGATCTTCTGATCCACCTGACGAAGCGCGGCCTCGGCCTCGCTCGTCTGCACTGTGAGCTGCGTCGAGCGGCTGTCCTGCCCACGCACTCGATCCAGGCCCCGTCGAGCAACCGAACGGTCGTCCCCATCGTGGTAGTCGGCGCGACGCTGCCGGTACGCCTCTCGGAAGCCACCTCGGCCGGCCTGGACGCCGGAGAGGAACTGGTTGGTCGTCCGGAAGGCACCGCGGGCACCCTTGGCTATGCCGTCACCGACCTTCACCAGTGGCGAGACGGACTTCATGATCTTGCCGAAGGTCTTGGTCAGTAGCCCTGTTGCAATGGCAAGGGGACCGAGGACCACTGCGAGCTTGACGACCTGAGCCACGAGGCTCTTGAGGGCCGGGTGGTCGTTGAGGAACCCCTGAACCTTCTCGAAACCGGTGATCAGCAGGTTGATAGCACGAACGAGGTTTCCGGTGAGACTCCCGGAAAGCTGTTTGAAGTCCGGGTCTTCGATCAGCTTGCCGAGCCGGTCGGCCAGTTTGTGGGTGTTCTGGCCCAGCTCGGTCCACTCGAACTTCCCTGTGTCCTCATTGAACTGGCCGAACAACTTACCCAGGTTCAGCTGAGCTTGTTCCTTCACCGATGTGAAGTGGCCCCCGATGGAGCCGGTACCCAGAGCTTCGGCGGAACCCTTGACACCCGGAGCCTTCTGGTATTCCTTGATGAACTTGTCAAAGAACTCGCGCGAGTTCACGCCGCCCTTGGGGTCCTGAACCTCCTTGAGGAAGTCAGGGCCCCCCTTGTAACCGGCGATCTTTCCGATTTCGTTCATCGGGATGCCGGTGCCGCGAACGAACTGACGGAGATAACGGGTGGACAACTTGCCCTGGTCCATCATCATGTCGGCGGCCATCATGCCGCCCTTGACCTTCTCCGGGTTCGTGACACCAAAGGATGCCGCGTAATCCGCGATGCCCTTGATGAGAAGCTCGGACTTCTGGAGCGACTTGGAAGTTGAATCTCCGTATGACTCAAAGTTGCGAGCCACCTGGGAGAACTTATCCGTCATGTCCTCAAGCGAGAAAGGGGTTTTGACGGCGAAGTCCTGGATGGACTGAATCCCCTTGGCGACTTCCTTCTGATTGAAGCCGGCCCGGTTCAGGCCCTCCGAGGAGTAGAACTGCATATCGGCGCTGGTGGCACCAATCTTGGTCATGATGCCCGCAGCCGCAGCCAGAGGCATCACAAGGTTCTGGTTGATCGAGCGACCAACTTGCTCAAGGTTCTGGCCGTACGTCTCCGTGGCCTGCCCGAGCTGCTTCCACTGCTGCCCAGCGGAGCGAGTTGAGGTCCTGTGATCCCGATCCCAGGTTGCGATCTGACGGCGGTTGGCGGCGATCGTGGCAGCGAACTCCGATCGCTGCTGCTGAAGGCCCCGAAGCTCGTCACGGAGGAAGCCCTGACGGGCCATGTGGGCGGCGCGCTCCTCGGCCAACCGCTGTCGCGCAGCTGCGGCCAGCTCACGTTCCGCGGCCCTCTGCTCGGCTGCGGCCTGACGGGCTGCTGCTGCCTGCTGCTGCTTGACCTGCCGGACCTCGGCGGCCAGAGCCCGTTCCTCGGTCTTCTCGGCCTGGATGCGACGACGAGTCTCCGCCAGCCCCTCACGCTGGAGCCGTGCCTTCTCCTGCTCCTGCTGCCGAGCTTCCCGAAGGGTCTCCTGGGTCGCCTGCCGGTTCGCTCGAACCGTGTCGTTGATGGCTTTCCTGGTTGCCCGGGAGGTGCCTTCTTCAAGCTGCTCGCGCTGCTTGGCGAGGTTCCGGTAGGTCCGGAACTGCTTGCCGGCCTCGTCGCCGTGGAAGCGGGTCAGGGACCGCTCGATCTGCCGGAGCTTGTTGGAGGTGTCCACCGTCTCCTTCTCCGTGGCGGCCTTAGCCGACTTGGCTGCCTTGGAGGCAGCCGAAGCCAACGTGGAGAATCCCTTGCCCGCCGACGCAGAGAACGACTTGGCGGCTTGCTCTCCCATGCGGGTCATCTGACGAGTCAGGTCGCCCCGCATCTTCGACAGACCTGTCTTAGACAGCTCCGGGTAGATCTCGATGTAACCCGAGCCGATCTTGACCGGCGCCCTTCCTCGTGTAGCCATGCGGCCTCCTAGAGATTGCTGAAGTTGGTGAAGAAATCAGCCACCTCTTCGCCGGAGGCAAGAGCGAGTTGAGGTTTCGGCTCCTCAGCAACCTGACCTGGCCGGGGAAGTGGCTTCGGAGGTTCAAGGTTGTCTTCCTCTGCGGAATTGGCCTTGATGAAGAGATAGTTCGACAGCTCCAAGCCATCGCTGATCCGAGCAAGGATGTGGTTCGTCTCAGTCCATGAAGTGGCTTCATCGAGGTCGATGAGGAGGAGAGATTCACCAGGCTTCTTGAACAGGCCCTGAATGAGGACGTGAAGACGCCTCAATGACATCCGCCCACGCCACAGGTCCAGCAAGTCAACGCCGAAGTGAGACAGAAGGTCCGCCTCAAGGGGGTCACTGTGGTCCCGGAGGATGCGGGCGGTTTGAATTAGTTTCCCGACTCACCGAATCCGGCAGCCTCGCTGACGAGATCCAGGAAGTCGTTGAACTCACCGATCGTGCAGCGAAGGCTCTTGTACGTCGCCCACTGCTCCTGACCGACGATCGCACGGGCAATGGCACGTTCACCGCCGCCCTCCTCGATCACATCGAGCACATCGTCAGAGAGATCCATCGGGGCCGGGATCACGAAGGTCTCGCCCTTGAAGTCGAACTGGGTGGCCTCGGCCTTCGCCTCAGCAGCCTTCGCGGTGGTGTTCGTCTTAGCAGTAGCCATGGGGGACTCCAGAAACCTTTGGGGTGGTGTAGATGAGAGAGGGCGGGGATTTCTCCCTCCCCGCCACGGGGGTACATGCAGTTAGGCGCCGGACGTCTCCGGCGCTGGGGCTGTTAGGAAGTCAGAGTCTTGGCTTCGACCTTGAGCTTGTCCTTGGCGGTGACCTTCTCGGCGACGCCGGCCTTCGCGGAAACCACGTAGTCCGCACCAACGGGGGCATCGTCAGCAACGACCACCGGAATCGTGAACGTGCCGTCCTCGCTCGCAGCCTTCGGGGTCGCGGTGAACTTCTGGCCGCTAGGGGAGACAGTGATCGTGACGGTCTCTCCCTTCGGGAAGCCCTTGCCAACCGCGTCGAAGTGGCCGCCCTGAGAAACGGTGCTCGGCTGGAGCGTGACCTCGATCGGAACGGTTACGGGGTCGTTCTTGATCTTGTCGTCCGTCAGGACGTAGCCGAGCGAACCGGAGTGGTCAAGCGCCTCAATGGTGAGTTCGAACTTGCCGTTTTCGGCGCGCTGGAGCTGGATAGCGCCACGGTCGGAAATCATCGCGCGACCGATAACGCAGCGGTAGCGAACCGGCTGCCCGTCAACGGTCTGAGACCAGTCAACGACAATGGCCAGCTCATCGAGGTCCGGAGTGGACTTCAGGTCGAGGCGCCACACGCCGTCGATCACCGAGCCGTCAGTGTCCTTCGCCTGCACCCACTTGGCGCCGAAGAATAGCTGAGTGGTCAGCTCATTCGTCTCCATGAGAGTGGCCTTGATCTGGAAGGACGCACTCTTCACGTTGTAGAGAACGGGCACCGCGGACTGCCACACGTTCACGGGGTCGGTCTCGATGCTCGGGGTGATGGTGACGCCGCCCTCATCCACGTAGCCGAGGGCCTTGAAGACGTCGTTCTCGGCGATCGGAGTGCAATCGCGAGGCAGCTCCTTCACGGTATGTGCATCCGCAACATAGATCTCGCCCTGCGGGGCGAAGCGAATCCTCTTCGCGTTACCGGAGTTACCGGTCTGATCAGCCATAGGGGTCTCCTGAATCTGGGCATGAAAAAAGCCCCCGTGGGAGGGGGCTGAGTCAGGGATGTCTCACATCCCAACTTCGAGGGAAAGGGAGAGGAGCCGATGGCTCACGAGTCCGTGATGAAGAGCGTGACCTCGCCCTGGTACGTGTGCTCGCGCGAGGTGCTGTCGGGGAAGTAGCGGGGGCTGATCGCCTCGGCCACGTCCAGCACCAGGGCCTCGCCGACGGCTCGGCCGGGCAGCTCCTCAAGCAGGGCCTCGCGCACGACGTATGCCAGCTCGGCGGCCACCGAGCGCTCCTCCGCGTAGACCTGGTACGTGATGTCGGCTCGATCCATGCAGGACCGGATCGCTCGGAAGCCCCCGGCGTGCTCCAGATAGATCGTGGTCTCGTCGGGCTCGCGGCCCACCAGGTCGCCAGTCACATAGGTGGCCAGGTCCTTGCGAGCCGACAGGAAGTCGAAGACGACGGTGACGGGATCAATCCTCATTGGTCCCTCACCTTCATCAGGGCGTTCTTCAAGGCGTGGCTGCCGGGGTGGCGGCGACCGCCCTTGTCTCGCCAGCCGTACTCGATGAGCAGGGCATGACGGTCCGCCTGGACCGCAGAGTGAACGACCCCGTTCTCCTCCCAGGCCGTGATGGACAGGGAGCGGGCGTACATGTTCCACGAGCCCTTCCTGTTCTTCGGGGCGTCATGTCGAGCTGCGGCAGCGACCTCGGACGCCTTCTTGGACAGGAGCTTCGCGGTCTCGCCTGAAGACATCACTCGCTCAAGCGCGTGCTCGTTGAGAACGAGCCTGAACCGAGAAGCCATCAGTGCTCCACCCTCCAAGCTCGAATGCGCACGTGCCGAAGGGAGAGGTGCCGCCACTCCAGCGGATCGCCATCCACCTCGTAGGTCAGCCCGTGGTACTCAACGCGGTCCGCGGAGTCCACGTCCGTCCTGGCCGGCAGGTACACGAGAAGCCGCTCCTGGGCCGTCTCGCGCTCCGGCGAGCGAACCTCGAAGGCTCGATCAGGCTGGACGCAGGCCAGGCCCTCGAACACGGTCCGGGGGTTCGCCCAGTCCCGCTTCCTGGTGTACGGCCCGTCCTTGGTGATGTCAGCTCGGATGATGCGAACCGGGTCGGTGAAGAGGTTCTTCATGGGCGTTCCGCGTTCATCGGGCGCATGGGAACGCTGGAGCCCTCGACCAAGATTCCGTCCCAGGCCGGGGTGTCGATCTGGAGGGGAGTGGAAGTGAGCTTGCGCCGGTACCGCTTCAGCGAAGTCCGGGCAGCAGGGGAGAGGGACTGCGTGGTGGCAGTGGAGCCGAACTCCACCTGAATGTCGCCAACCTTCTCGGACACGATCCCTGGAGCGACGGCAAGCCAGCGGATGACCTCAGCGCAGACGACCGCCCGGATACCGGGGGCGTCCTCGCGGTACCCGGAGCCGCAGTAGTCCGCCACGAGGGCGGAGGCATCCGTGATGAACGCCTCCACCCTCGGCTTCTCGTCGTCCTCGATCTTGCGCCCGAGCCGGACCTCGATGTCCGGGACAGTGATGCTCATTTGTCACATCCCAACTTCGGGGCAAAAGAGGGGGGTTACTTAGTCGGAGCCGCTTCCTTGACCGCAACGGTGCGGTTCTTCTCCGTGGCTGCCTGGTTGTGCTTGCGGATCTCCTCCTCGACCCCGGTGGCGACAAGCAGCTGCTCGGGGCGGATGACCTTGGCGTCGTAGATCACGCGCGACTTGATGGCGTCGGTGAACGACCGCTCAGGCTTGTACGCCTCCATCTGCGCGAACGGGATGACCAGGCTGGTGGCAGACGTCGAGCCCATGAACATGTCGATGTTCTTGAAAGCGTCGTGGCGGCGGCCCTTGACGAGCGTGTTTGCCTCCGCGCGAGCCGCACCCAGGGTGTTCGAGACGCGGACCGGGATACCGAGGATGGTGCCGAGGACGCCGGACGGCATGACCGCGCCGCCACCGAAGTGGGCGGCGTCGATGAACTTGGGGTCGCGCAGAAGCAGCGAGCGCAGGCGCGGGGAGATGAAGAGGTAGCGACTGTCGGGCGCGTTCTTCAGGTCCAGGTTCTCCAGCATCGCAACCACGTAGTCATAGACGCCGATGGACTCGGTGTCCAGAGCGCTGTGCTTGACGGAGTCGATCTTGCCGTGCAGCGCGGGCAGCGTGCTCACGTCGGCCGGCATCGTCTCGGCGCCATTCAGGTCCTTACCGGCGACGGCCGCCGTGATGGTCTGCGCCAGGATCTTGTCCATGGTCACCGCGGCCTGGCGGCCCCGCTGACGAACCAGCTCGGACATCAGGTCGATGCCACCCTTGGTCTGGAGCTGGTGAAGGGCGTCGATCTCGATGTGGAAGCTGGAGCCCTTGCCCACGGTCATCGGGATGTACTCAAGGGCCGCGTGGTCCTTGTCGCCGATCTCACCGTACGCCTTGACCAGACCCTTGTCGGTCACCGTGTCAACGAAGTGGGGAATGCGAATCCGGTCACCCTCGCGCCGGAACTCTCCCTCGTAGTTACGGTTCGTGATCTCGGCAGAGCCAAGGATCAGGTTGTCTTCAAGGTCCTGGAGAAGCTGAGCAGTCCACAGCTCGGGGACAAAGACACCCTTGCCCTTGAGAACGGGGTCGCCGCCCGCAGGGCCGCCAGTCAGAAGACCGGAAGCTGCCTGAGTCGTGAAGTCGTTACCAGCCATATCGATTCCTTAGTAAGATCACAGAAGGCCCGCATGTCACATCCCAACTTGAGACGCAAAAAAGGGGCCTGCTTAGAGTTCGCCTCGCATGAGGGCATCACACTTGCCCGCCTTGCGGGCCTCGTTGATCTCCCTCGGAGACATGCGGGAAAGGTCCTCACGAGTGAGCTGGCCGGCGGCCGGGCTCCCCTGACGACCCAGGCCGATGTTCTGCGCGTAGGAGGGCGCGGAATTCGGCTTAGGGAGAGACGAGACGAACGCCTCGATGCGGGCAGAGTCCGGGCTGCCGTCCTCGCCCACGAACGAGTCGAGATTCAGGTACTCGGCACCGGGAAGGGGCACGCCGGCCGCAGAGGAAGCCGCACGCAGTTCGGCATTCACGAGCTTGGTCCCAACCTCAGAGAGGGCCGCATTGCGCGCCTCCACCTTGGCGGCCTCGATAGCCTTCTCGGTGTCAGTCATCTGGGACTGTCGGAATCCCTCAAGCTCCGTGGACGCCTGCTTGAAACGGTCCTCGTTCTTGCGGGAAAGAGCCTTCCACTTGTCGATCTCCGCCTGAAGCGCAGCCGTTTCGGGCGTGGCCTCACCGGTCGAGCCGGCCTCGGCAACCACGTCGTTCTTGTTCTCGTCCATGCGGATCATCCATTTCGGATCGGCCGAAGTGTCACATGCCAACTTCGGGGGAAAATAAAAAGCCCCATTGCGGGACTACTTCTCGAACCGGCTCCGGTTCGCGTTGCCCGAGTTGCCCTGCGGGGGCTTCTGGGCTTCCTTCTTGAGCTTCGCCTCAGACATGGCCGACTTGTCGTCGGCACCCTGCTGGGCTATCGCCATCTGCTGCTTCTGCTCCTGAGTCTGGTACTTGTCGGCACGCTCCATTTCGGTGCGGGCCTCCTCCTCAAGGAGCTGGTCAAATCGAGCGATCTGCGACGGCGTGTAGCCCGCGTCCTGCCAGAGCTGCTGCTTCGGGACGTTGAGCTGCTGGAGCTTCAGCAAAGAGTCGATGTGCTGGGCCTCGGTGCGGTTCTCCGGGTCACGCCAGATGACCTCCGCAGCCGCGTACTCCTCCTGCTTGCCGCCCTTCTCGACCTCGACGGCCAGGCGGATGACTTCCTCCCACGCCTCACCGAAGTGCAGCATCCGCTCCTTGGTCTTGGAGACCAGACCTGCTTCCGCAGAGGTGATCGCGTCACCGCTCGGCGGCTGGCCGCCCTTGAGCATGTAGTGGAAGGGAATGCGGCTGATGCTCGCCATGTGCTGAACGAGCATGTCTACGAGATCCACGTAGTTGCTCAGGTCAGCAGCGGCGAACTGGCCGAACGAGGCGGCCGGGTCCTCGGCCTGGAGGAGCTTGTCTACAGCCACCTTGAACGGCTCGATGGGATTGCCGTTCTCGTCCTCCTGGATCTCCAGACCCGTCACGTACCGCTGGGGCCAGGCCGCGTACTCCGACGCCACGAGCGAGTCAGCGACGGTCTTGTTGATCGCGTCCTGGATCGGGATGACCGTCGCCAGATCCGACATCGGCTCGCCCACCAGGCGGGCTCGGTTCTGGATCGGCACCACTGGAGGCCGGCCCAGAGGGTTCGGCTCCGTCCGGTCGATCGAGTAGCCCCCGATCTTCCAGTCCCCGGTGTAGACCTTGTCGCCCCACCACAGGGTGCAGAACTGCCGTCCCCAGTCGTCCACGTAGTACTTGGACGCAGCCTCGATCTCGTGGCGCGAGCCCGGCTTGTACTGGACGACCATGTGTTCCGCGGACTCGATGGAGATGACGGCCTTGCCCTCATCGTCAGCCCACACCACCGCGTAGGCCGCACCCTGGATCATCGCGTCCAGGTGCGCTGCGTTGGACTCTGAGTCGAGCCGGTTCCGCTGCCAGATCTCACGAGCGATCGTGTCCTCGGTCGGCTCCTCCGACAGGCGGAAGCCGTCGATGAACATGCGCTCATTAACGGAGTCGATGATCAGGCCGCAGAAGTTGTCGTTCCAGCGCTCAAAGATATGAGCGAACTCGGTCCGGTACTTGGACTGAGCGAACAGCATTTTCTGGTGCTTGCCGTCGTAATACTCGCCAAAGCGCTTGTAGTTGCCGGAGCGGGAAGCGAGCTTCGAGGCAAGATAGTCCATCCACATCTGCGGTGTAGATGGCGGGGACATGACCCCTTCATTGCCAGGAGTGTCGAGCGCGGCAGTAGCCATCTGGTCCCCTTTCGAGCGGGGCTCAGAAACCGACTACTCGCCTCCGTTTGATCTGGAGACGTCCATCCGCAATCGCGTCAGCGCGTGCTTCAAGTGCAAGTACGGCAGCCACCGCGAGGTCAATCTTTCGTTTGGATCGCGGCGAGTCCTTAGTGATGAGATCGCCTTGAGGAACTTCCCGAACAACCGCCTGAAGGACATGGCGAGTCAGCTCGGTCTCACCGACGTGAGAGAGGTCTCCGACCATCACGGCCGTGCGGAAACGCTCCACGGCCTGAACCATCCGCGTGGGCTTGTTGGTCCAGTACTCGAATACGTAGTCGTCGCCCCACTCGACCGCCCAGCGGCCGATGTTCTCTTGCCACCACGGAGGATCTGCGTACATCCACTCCACCCGATAGGTCTCGAAAGCGCGCTTCACCGCGGCCTCCACGGAGAGCACATCAACTTCCCAGTCGTCCTTGGCGTGTTCGGGTCGAATCCACTGTCCGAGGGTGAACAGCTTCGCGTCGTGAAGCCTGATGCCGACCAAGGCTGTGCCGTCTCCTCGGACGCTTCCATCGAAGCCAATGGCTATCTGCTCGCCAGGCTTGATGTCGTTGATGGACTCGCAGGCATCCCACTCGGCCTTGTTCATCCACCCGTCGCTGGACTCAGCGATCTGGTTGAAGAAGAACCGACAGTACGTGCTGTCCGGAGTGGTGCGGTCGTACAGGATGGTCTTCGTGAGACCGTCGATGTCCGCCCAGTGGGCGTCGCCGTACGCCTCGATGAGCGCGGCCCTGACCTTCTCCTCGTCTCGGATGTCCTCGACAGCGATCGAGCCCTCAAGGCAGTCGTAGAGCCAGAAGCCCTGTGAGACCATGTCGGATTCGAAGATGATCTGCGCTACGGAATCTTCGTTGGGATTGAAGGCGTTGGTGGTCGTAACCCACCTTGAACCGGCCTTAGTTGTCTTTTCAATGTTGCGCTTCAAGGTTTGGTAGAAGTCCGGGCCTCCCGTGCTTCCCACCCAGTGATGTACCTCGTCCATCACGCAAAACGATGGCCGGTTTCCTTCATTTGTTCGGCCCGCCGTGGCCTTCGGAGAGATGCTTCCCGGCTTGCCAGACTTGAACTGGACCATGGACTTGGAGATCTCAAGGCCGTACTCCTTCTCGGCCGCAGACTCCGACAACATCCCTCGAATCATGTCGAGGGTCTGCTGCGTCTGGTCGAGCGCGGTAGCGCCGAGCTGAACTACCGGAAGCGGTACGCGCTTCGCCACCGGCATCCCGTCCTCATCCCAGTGGGAGAAGCGACAGGGCCCGATGAACTCCACGATCGCCAACGCGGCGAGAAGCGGCGTCTTGCCCCAGCCCTTTGCTCGGCGAAGAGTGCCGGCCGCGTACTTCCAAGTCCCATCCGGGTTGATGGCATAGAACCAGAGAACGAACTTCAACTGCTCCGGCGTGAACTTCCACGGCTCGCCCGCGGAATCGCCATCAGGCTGGACAATGTACTTCTGCGCCCACCTGATGATCTGGTACCCGAGGGTTTCGTTCGGTGCCGGAACTCCCTTGGGCAGGTTGCCCGTTTGAGCCACGGCACATCACCTCTAACCCTCTGAAAGCAGCTTGAACAGCTCCTTGTCCATGTCTTCATCCGTGAGCTTCTTGGGCCCGTCCTGGGCCCTCTCGATTTCAACCGACTTGTCGAAGGACATGCGCAAGCGGGCGCGATCCTCTGTGGTGGCGCCCCACTTGCCGACCCGCTGACGGATCTCCCCGGCGTACTTCATGTCGCCTAGGTAGAAGGCATCCACGAGCTTGGTGACGATCTCCAGCTCGGCCCAGTCGGTCTCCATCCAGTCCTCGGTCTGAGGAGCGGATGACCACGTCTTCCAGAAGCGCTTGGCCCCGGCAGTCGAGATCCCCAGAGCCTTCGGCAGCTCCCTGCCCTCCCCGGACTGACCGGAGAGCTTCTTCTCACCCAGGGCGTGATCCTTGTTGCGCCGAACCGCGTTCGAGTTCGGCGCCGGCCCGCGTCGAGTTGCCATCAGCGAGCCCCCTTCAGGACCTCGGGGGAGACTCCGTACAGCTCGCCAAGCTCCTCCAGCTCGACCACCGCGGAGCGGTGCCACTCGCGCTTGAGCGCGGCCTTCGACGGGCGCTGGGCTCGAAGACGGGCTTGCTCGTGGTCGCAGTCGTCGGCCCAGGAGTCGAAGGCGCCGGTGGTCATCGCATCATCACTCCATGAATGAACCAACCGTCGCTCACCAGGAGCGACGGTCGTCGTAGTAGGTCTTGAGCGCGTGGCACTTGCCACAGAGCACCCAGAGGTTGTCGAGGTCCCAGGAGCCGCCACGGCTCACGGGGACAATGTGATCGACCTGGAGGTTCTCCCTGGTGCCGCACTTCTGGCAGGTGAACCGGTCGCGGGCGAGAACTCTGGCCCTACGCGAAGTCCAGTTCCCAGGACGGGAGTTGTTCCGGGCGGACTTCCTGTCCCAGCCCTTACGGGCGGGGGGAGCGTGCTCCTCGCACCGCCCTGAGCGGACCGTGATCCTGGTGCAGCCGCTGACGTAGCAGACGCTCTTGGCACGAGGCATGGGCTCACCCCCTATGAAGTTGAAATCCCGATGAGTCCGGACCATCCGGTTCTGGTGTCTGTGTGTGATGCGCTGCTGCATCGGGATCGGTGAATCGACAGGGACTCGAACCCTGACCTGCCTCCCGGACAGGGAGGAGTGCGCTCCTACACCGCGATTCCAGCCGGGAGCTACCCGACCTTGGCCGGCCGAAGGGGATCAGCCTTGGCCGGTCGAATGAGTGGCCCCGGCTGGTTTCTGATCTGGCAGCCGGGGCCAATGCCTTCCTGGACCTCTACCGGAAGAACTCAACGGGAGGTCTGACAAGAAGGAACCTTTCAAAGAGTAGGTCTGGCCTGACCTGTTCTTTAAAGAACTACTAACTAACTAACTTCTTCTCTCTTTCTTCTTCTCACTATAAATGTCGGTGTCTCTGGGGTAGTCAGGGGACAAGTATAAGTAGAGATGTGACACAGGTCTCTTGCGCTAGACTCTACGGGTGAGTAGCGTGTGAGGTGTGTCTCACTTTGGGATGTGATCCGAACCTTCCGATAGGCCCTCGGCGATGTCCGATGTTAGGGTCACGGGTGGCCAAGTTAGTTGAGTGGAGCAAACAAAGGGGAGCGAGTCGGGTGCAGAAGGTTCTTCCAGACCTCAATGCGCTGGTCCGCCTGAAGGAGCAAGGCCTCACGGATGACCAGATCGGCGCCCGGTACAACGTGAGCGGCCAGGCCGTGAACAAGGCCCTGACCTTGGGCGGGTACTACACCCAGGCCGTCTCCAGGGAAGTGATCGAGAAGGCCATCCCCTGGACCATCAAGCGCACCGAGGCGGCTGGCAGCCACCACAACTCGTACCTGGGCAAGTCCGTCATGGCGTACCTGCGTGTGGCCATGGGGGATGAGACAGCCAAGGACAGTCACCGCTTGGCTGCCAAGCGCCTACGCGCACGGCTGCTCCGTGACGACCAGGTCATCGACTACGACTCCCACAGCAAGGACGGCTTCATTCTGGAGGACAGGGAGGAGCGGGACGGCGCTCTCATCTTCCGTTGGCCTGTCGGCAAAGACCTGCCGGAGGGGAAGATCCTTCATGCCATCACCCTCGATGAAGGTTAGTCCCCACGCACTTCCCACAGGGTGCGACGAGGCCCCCACGGTGACACCGTGAGGGCCTCGTTGGTGTTGTCAGGTCGCGTAGGACGTCAAGACGTTTCGCTCGTGCTCTGAGAAGCGGCGGACCCGGCCAGTGTTGGAATCGAACGCGGCGATCACGGAACGGGACGCTACATATACGTCCTCGCCATCCTTGATCTCGCAGCAGAGCGTGATCGACGCGCCCCTCACGTTTTCTACCCACGCTTCTATGGTCGCTGGCTCGCTTCGGTACACCAGAGGTCGGACAAACCTGAGTGTCTGCTCGTGCACGACGAAGTTCGAGGCGAGCCGTTCAGAGGGATCATCCGGGATGAGTTCGGAGAACATCCGGAATCGGACGTCCTCCAGGTAGACGGCATAGACGGCATTGTTCACGTGGCCGTTGGCATCCATGTCGGCCCACCGCAGAGGGCACGAGTGTATGTAACGGGTCACTGCTGCTCCTCGGTGTTTCCCGGGGTCTTGAACCCATCCATGTCATCCGGCCATGTGAGGAGTACGAGTCGCAGGCTGGGGAGGCTGGCTGGTGTGAACACCTGACTGATCGCGTCGATCGGCTCGTAGTTGAAGTATGGGAGCCGGGCTCGGAAATGATGTCCGTCCCGGTTGGAAACTACCGTGGTCTCCTCTTCCCAGAACGCGCGGATGATCGGATCTTCCAGGGCAGCGAGGAGGATACGCGCGATGGTTGTGTCTGCCCCTCGGCGGGCGATGTCCATGCGAATCATGCCGAGATAGACCCGGCAGTGCGACTCCCAGCTCACCAATTCCTTCCGGGCGTCGGGGTGGAGGAACGCCCAGCGCATCAGGTTGGCGTCAGGCTCGTATACCCACGGGGCCCAGTTCCCCCACGCCTTGTTGAACGCGACGATGTTCCAATCCTCGTCGGATACGTATGCGGGTCGCTCGCCCTGGTGGTTGAGTACCCAGGAGATGGGCCGCAACTTGGGGTCGTCTCGATGGGACGTGACGCCGACGGGGCTGGGGACGCCCATCGTCATCAAGAACAGAGTCATCCGTTCTGCGGGACCGAGGCCCAGGCAGTCTGCGATTCGCTGGAGCACATCGGCGTCGTACTTCACGGGCAGGCCGGCCTCGAACGTGCGATACCACTTGTCGCTCTTCCCGCTGGCCTGTTGGACCTTGGACTGCGGCAGCGGTCCGTTCAGCCCCAGCTCCTGTCCGCGAGCCGCACGCCATGACTTCAGGTACCTCGTCAGGTTCGACGCTGCGATGAGATCGGACACCTCGTACCGATGGGCTTGCTCGTTCACCCGATGTGCCTTCCATGTTTGCTTACGCGTAGCTCCCACCATATGCAGACTGATCACCCGAACTGTTGGTTGCAACGGCATATCCCAGTGAATGTGGGATTAAGGTCACACATCGGTGATCACCGGTAAAAAGTTACCGGTGACTGCTTACCGGTGAGAAAGTGCCGCCCTTGTCCTGCTATACCTGCCCTTGACCAGCAGATTGCCCCTTCTGGATCGTTTGACGAGGCGTGAATATGTCGTGTGCATGCCTGTCATCTCGTCGTCGGATATGCGGGGTACGTGCTGCGGCGGGTGAGGGGGTGGATGGGGGAAGGGGGCCGTGGTGAGCGCCACAGTTGGGATGTGATACAAACTGTCGCAGGTGCCCTAGAGTGGTTTTAGAGTTGCTTTAGAGTGGCTTGGGTCGCATAGGCCCGACAAAAGAAAGGCCGTCAGAGAGTGTTTCAAACCTTCAAGAACCTCAAGACCAGCGACCGCGCGGGCGAGATCCTGAAGGCGATATCGACGGTAGACACTACGTGCAATAGTCGTGTATACACCGCAGCTTCCGGAGTTGTGGCCATGACAGCTCATGGTCTTGGGAGCGTCACCTGCGTCACCATTGCGGACAACATGGCAGAACCTGAACGGAAGATGCTGATGGAACTTGAAGCGCGCATCGGCTGCTGTCTCGGGGACGCCGAGATCATCCTTCGCGAAGAGTGCGACTGGCCGCACCCGCAGATGAAGGGCTCCACCTGCTTCATCCAGTTCGAGATTTTCGAGGAGTATGTATGACCGTCGAGGCCAACTACGAGCGGTGGGCAGAGATGCCCCGCTCCGTCAGCCAGATCACAGAGTTCGAGGAGTGTCCGTACAAGGCGTGGCTAAAGCGTGTCGAGCGGGTCGAGCCGAGGCCGGCCGCGTGGAGTACCCACGGCACGGCCTTCCATGTGGCCGCCGAGCACTTCGAGAAGTCCGGCCGGGAGATGACGGTCGACCAAGCCGTCAACGTCTTCCAGGACGAGTACAGCAAGGGCATCAACCGTGACCTGGGCAAGCTCAACGACATTGACCAGTGGATGAGGGCCAATCGCGGCACGGCTGCTGACGACCTGGAGGAGCGCTTCGCCAAAGGAACCGAGCAGACGCGCCGCTACGTCGAGTACGTGCAGGACCAGGCCCCCGTGCTCTGGAACCACGACGGCGTGCCCGCCGTCGAGATGTACTTCAAGGCCGACTTCGAGAGCGTCAAGGTCCGCGGCTATATCGACCAGGTTGTCTTGAACAAGGACGAGACCCTGCGGGTTCGGGACCTCAAGACCGGCTCCACCAAGTCAAAGTTCCAGCTCTGGGTCTACGGTCTGGCCCTGAACCAGCTCTACCCCGACGAGCAGGTGACCAACGGGGACTGGTACCTCGCCAAGGACCACCGGCTCTCCCGGCCCGTCAAGATGGCCGACGCCGACCAGGACGAGATCACCGAGCGCATCGTCGCCATGGACCAGGGCGTGAAGTCCGGAGCCTTCCCGGCGAAGCCGGGCTTCGGATGTCGATTTTGCGATGTGTCCCATGGCTGTTCTTTTCGCTCTCGAAGTTGAGATGTGACATTCAGTAGGAAGGAGAACCGTTGTTCAGCCTCAATCAGTCCGTCCTCGTCCGAGGGGCGGCCGGCGAACCCATCCCGTCCCCGTACAAGGGGCTCAAGAAGCTGGAGGTCGAGTTCAGGCGCGGGGACTTCTCTGTGGTGTGCGCCGGAGGTGGCACGGGCAAGAGCCTCACTGCCCTCTTCCTGGCTACCTGGTCCAACGTCCCCACGCTGTACTTCAGCGCCGACAGCACGGCTGCCACGCAGCTCTCCAGGGCTACGGCCATGATCACAGGTGAGAACGCCCGTGAGGTCAAGCAGGCTCTTGTGGCGGACGACGGCTCGTTTGCCAAGTACGAGGAGGCCCTGAGTAAGCGGTGGTGGCTGCGGTTCAACTACAGCGCCAGGCCGACGCCAAGGGATATCGAGGTGCACCTTGAGTGCTACCGCGAGGTGTTCGGCTGCTACCCCCACTTGGTCGTCATCGACAACATCACCAATGTGGACGGGGGAGGCTCCTCGAACGCCGAGGAGTACACCTTCGGGCTGGAGGGGTTGTGCGACTACTTCAACGAGATGGCCCGCGAGACCCGCGCACACGTCATGGCCATGCATCACGTCGTGGGCGAGTACAGCTCCGGTATCAAGCCCATCCCGCTCGACGGCGTGAAGGGCAAGATCGGGCGCGTCCCCTCCGTCGTCCTCACTATCCACGCCGAGGTGGACGGAATGCAGGGCAGGACCCTGCATATCTCGCCGGTCAAGAACCGTGAAGGCTTCACCGACCCCTCCGGGGAAACGTATGCCTCGTTCGAGGTCAATACGTCCAACCTCCAGATAACCGACCTGGATGAAGAGGTGTTCTGACTCACAACCTCTTCATTTGGCCCTGAAGTTGGGATGTGACATACTGGATTCAGGAGAGCGGAGGGCATGAGTCCCCCAAGGAAAGGATTCCGAAAGTGCCAGAGGTGCGAAAGGAATCGAGCGGAGAAGTTCTTCACCTCCGCGCGTGGCAAGGTGTGCTCCTCGTGTCGTAAAAAGACCCGCAGCGCGAGCGCACACGAGACCAGGGTGCAGGCGACATACGGACTTGGCCCGGGGGAGTATGCCGAAATGTTCCGACTCCAGGGCGGCAAGTGCGCCATCTGCCGCCAAACGAGGCAGCAGAGGCTAAGCGTCGACCACTGCCACAAGAGTGGAGTGGTTCGTGGACTCCTGTGCCGGCGCTGCAATTCACAACTGATAGCCCGCGGCGCGAGGGATTCCCCAGTGATTCTCCGTAATGCGGCTGACTACCTAGAAGACCCCCCTGCAATCCGCTTCATAGGCAAGCGGTACCACCGAGAGGACGGCAAGAAGTGATCTCGTACGGCGGCGGCCTGCTCCACGTCACCCTCACTCGCAAGACCGGACTGAACAAGCTCGCGCGACTGCTGGAGGCCGAGGCCACACTCGGGATGCACGAGGAGGCCACGGTCGTCTACAAGTGCCGCAAGGGAGTACTCCGTCAGGTCATGCCCATCGAGACCCTTGCCCAGATGGTGAAGCAGGAAGCCGACGCCATCGACCAGATCCGCCCTGAGGGCGCCGTAAGGGTTGGGATGTGACATGTGGAAGCCGGACATCGCTGACGTCTTCCGGCACTACTACCCCGAGGTTGATCTGAAGGAGAGGGACGGCTGGCACAAGATCCACTGCCCTGAGCACCCAGAAGAGAACCCGTCAGCGTCGGTTAGTTCATTCAAGAACCGTTGGCACTGCTTCGCCTGCGACATCAGCGAAGACAGCTACGACGTGATCATGCGAAAGGAAGGAATCGGGTTCCGTGCTGCTCAAGACTTCGCCGCAGGCCGCTTCCATGGTGGAGATAGCCCAGAGCTACAGCAGGAGCTACCAGGGAAGCCCCGCCGAGCAGTACATCAACTACCGCGGTTTGGGCAGTCTCGCGACCTCGCTGGGGTTCGGGTACGTCGCGGCCCCCGCTACGGGGCATGAGAAGCACCTCGGGCGCCTGGCCATCCCGTACATCAGGCCGGCCGGTGGCGAATTCGCCGTCGCCACCATCCGGTTCAGGTGCGTCAACTGGACCTGCCTCAAACACCCGGATGGCTCCTGGCGGGACGAAGAGTTGCACGAAGGCCACGGCAAGTACCAGAGCCTTCCTGGCAGCAAGCCGCTCCTCTACAACACGCGGGCGCTTATCAAGCCCTCCCGGTACATAGGGATCAGCGAAGGCGAGTTCGATGCTGCAAGCGGCGAGCTGGCCGACATCCCCACCGTGGGCGTCCCCGGAGTCTCCAGCTGGCGAGACCACTTCGACCCGGCCTTCCTCGGATACGAGGTCGTCTTCGCCTTCACCGACGGCGATGAGCCCGGCGAGAAGTTCGTACACATGCTGGCCGATCGCCTCCCCAACGTCGTCCCCATCGAGTTCGGCAAGAAGTCGGACACGAACAAGTTTGTAGTCGAAAACGGCCCCAAGGCCCTCCGAGAGAAGTGCGGATTGGAATGAGTTACCAGATCGGACAGACGGTCTACGTGCAGCAGCACCCGGCCACCGTCGAAGCGTTCTACCCCAGCCATCAAGACGGCGTGGACTTCTACGACCTGAAGTTCCAGGACAGTCACACCGTCGCATTCCCCGCCTACGAGATCACCGCGGAGCCCCGAGTGGGATACGAGAAGCCTGACAACATCAACTCCCCAGCGCATTACACCCAGGGCAAGTACGAGGTCATCGACATCATCCAGGCATCCATGAGCCACGAAGGCTTTCAGGGATACCTCCTCGGAAACATGACCAAGTATCTCCTGCGCTGCCAGCACAAGCATCAGGACGGCGGCTCCGAGGATCTGAAGAAGCTCATCTGGTACGCCGAGAAATACATCGCCAACATCCGAGTGGAGACCGCGTGAATATTCTGACCATTGACCTGGAGACCTCTCCGAATCTCGCGCACGTATGGGGCCTTTGGAATCAGAACGTGGGCATGAGCCAGCTCCTCGAATCTGGTGAGGTCATCTGCTTCGCAGCCAAGTGGTACGACTCGAAGAACGTCATGTTCTACAGCGGCCACGAGCACGGCAAGGCGGAGATGATCCAGGCCGCACATGATCTGCTCGAAGAAGCAGACGCGGTGGTCCACTTCAACGGTCAGCGTTTCGACATACCGCACCTCAACCGAGAGTTCCTGGAGGCCGGCCTCGCTCCTCCGGCCCCGTTCGCTCAGGTGGATCTCCTGAAGGTCGTCAGGAAGCAGTTCCGTTTCCCGAGCAACAAGCTCGACTACGTGGTGCAGAAGCTCGGGATCGGCAAGAAGACCGCGCACACCGGCCACCAGCTCTGGGTGGACTGCCTCTCGGGCGACGAGAAGGCGTGGCGGCTCATGCGGAAGTACAACTGCCAGGACGTACGGGTCACTGAAGACCTCTACGACTACCTGTTGCCGTGGATTCCTACCCACCCCAACCACAGGCTCTACGACGGCGAGGGCGACGGGCACCAGTGCCCCAACTGCGGCTCTGAGGACCTGAAGAAGGAAGGCCGGGCGTACACGTCAGTGACGGTCTACCAGCGCTACCGCTGCGAGAGCTGCGGGAGGTGGAGCCGGGGCAACAAGCGTCTCGACGCGTCCGAACTCACCACCATCAAGTAGGGGGAGCCTTGCAGGACAACCAGATCGACTGGGAGCACCTTGCCGACCTGGCGGGCAAAGTCGCGTACGTCGTTGCCGAGCGGTGGCACATCGTTGAGGCCGACGACGTGAAGCAGGCCATGTTGGAGCACGCGCTTCGAGAGCGGAAGAACATCGCTCCCGTGGCCGACAACGAGCGCATGATGCGCAAGATCTTCTACACGGTCGGCCAGCGCTACGCGGCCCGTGAGCGGGTCTATCGAGACCTCATGGACGGCGAATATTTCTACACCGCGGACGAGGCCAGGAACGCCCTCAAGCTCCTGATCTACACCACGGACGAGTTCGCCAACATGATCGGCAAGAAGGACATGCTGAACCACTGCGAGATCACCGACAACTTGCACACAGCGCGCATGGAGGCCGAGGCCGGCCTCAAGAAGCTCAGCGACCGGTATCAGCGACTGCTCATGTCCCACTACGTCTTCGGTCTCCCGATCGGCAGCGAGGCCGACAAGAAGGCGTGCCAGCGCGGAGTCATCGCCCTCTCGTACGAGATGAACCGCAGCATCCGCAGGAAGGCAGTTCACGCATGATCGAAACTCGCAAGGTCTACAAGCGAGATGACGTTCAGATCGAGGTCGTCTACGACACCGGAACCCTCTCGAAGATCTACCTCGGGGTTCACACCGCGCAGGAGTCCTTCGAGGTGAATCTCGACCGCCGAGACCTCCCTCACCTGAACCACATGGTGAAGGAAGCCTTCAACCAGACCAACACCACCCGATAAGGAATACCCTTGTTCAAGACCGAGACCGCAGAAACCATCTTCAAGCGAACCTACTCGCGTAAGAAGTCCAACGGCGAGATGGAATCCTGGCCGGAAACCGTTCGCCGTGTCGTGGACGGGAACCTCGCCCTGGTGCCCGATCGCTACATCGAGAAGGGCGAGCGAGAAGCCCTCGTGGAGCTGATCGAGAGCTTCCGATTCCTCCCCGCCGGCCGCCATCTCAAGAGCAGCGGGGTCAATGACTTCGCGCTGAACAATTGCTGGGCGAGTGGCTGGGACAGCAGCGACCCCGCCGAGCACTTCCGCTTCACGCTCCTCCGCCTGGCCGAGGGCGGCGGCGTCGGCGCCAACTACAGCAGCCGGTACTTCAGCTGGTTCCCCGTGATCGAGAACCGGGTTCACGTCCACATCGTCTGCGACCCGGCGCACCCTGACTACCTGGATCTGGTCGAGGCCGGGATGATCAGCACCGAGTACGACTACGAGTGGGCCGGCGCCTACAGCGTGGAGGACTCGCGGGAGGGCTGGGCTGCCGCCCTGGGCGATCTGATCGACACGGCCCACTGCCCGGACACCAAGCACGAGAACCGCGTCTACGACGTGTCCCGCGTCCGAGGAAAGGGCGTCCCGCTCCGGTCCTTCGGCGGTACGGCCTCGGGGCCTGAACCGTTCGCACGGATGATGGTCGAGGTCGGCAAGATCCTCACTGACGCCGCTGGCTGGCCCCTCAACGGCATGGACGCCATGGCCATCGACCACCAGATAGCAATGGCCATCGTTGCAGGGGGAGTTCGACGCTCGGCGCGCATGAGCATCATGGCGTGGAACGATCAGCTCGTCTGGGAGTTCCTGAAGGCCAAGGGCGATCAGCTCGCCATGTGGACCACCAACATCAGCGTGGAGGTGGACGACGCCTTCCTGACGGCCGTCGAGGACGGCCAGGAGCACGCGGTCAAGGTCATGGAGACCCTTGCCGAGGGAGCCCTGAAGAACGGGGAGCCCGGCTTCTGGAACAGCTCCCTGACCGCAGTCGGTGAAGTCGATGGGGTCTACACGACCAATCCTTGCGGAGAGGCCACGATCACCCCCTGGGAGCCCTGCAACCTCGGGTCGGTCAACCTGGGCCAGTTCATCAAGGGAGGCCGGGCGGACGTCCAGGGCCTCTACGATGCCCACCGCTACGCGACCCGCTACCTGATCCGGGCCACGTTCGCGAAGGTCGCGGACGCCAAGTCGCAGGAGGCGATCAGCAAGTACAGGCGTATCGGTGTCGGCCATCTGGGCTTTGCCGACTACCTGTTCAAGCAGGGCGTCAAGTACAGCAATGCTCCCTACAATCCGCGGGTTCGCTCGGACCTGAAGTTCATGGCTCAGACCGTGGATCAGGCCGCAGCCGAGTACGCCAACACGTTGCGCATCCCCGTCCCGATCAAGAAGCGCGTCATCGCCCCGACCGGCACCACGAGCAAGCTGGCATCCGTCAGCGGCGAAGGCATCCACGCACCGTTCGCGGCGTACTTCCTGCGGCGCATCCGTTTCTCCGACATCGAACCCTCCGAGGCCGCGCAGGTCGAGGACTATCGGAAGCGGGGCTACAAGGTGGAGCCGTGCGTCTACGGCGCCAACACGTCCGTGGTCGAGATCCCGACCATTGACCCGCTCCTCGTGGAGCACCCCGAGCTGGGCGACGCCTTCGAGCACGCTGGGGAGCTGGACCTCGTACAGATGCTTGCGGTCCAGCAGCTGTACCAGGAGCTGTGGGCGGACCAGGCGGTTTCCTACACGGCCTCCGTCGATCCCGAGACGTACGACCAGACCGACGTCAGCCGGATCATGCTCGGCTTCATGCCAGTGCTGAAGGGGACGACCATCTTCCCGGAGATGAGCCGACCCCAAACCCCCTACGAGCGGATCTCAAAGGAACGATATCTCGATGAAGTCGCCATCGTCGGTGAAGCAGCATCGGATACCGGATACGACGAGGTTTGCGCTTCCGGCGCCTGCCCAATCTGAGATTCATTTCACAGCATATCAAGTTGAGATGTGACACTCTCTCTGAGAGGATTCATTCATGAGTGAAAATCCCTTCGGAAGCTCCCCCTGGGACGAGCTGAACGTCGAGAACGAGAACACCGTCGATAACCACAAGGAGTCGCCCATGACTAATCCCACCACCCACACTCAGGAAGGCGTAACGCTGAGCTTCAAGGGTGGTGAGGGTTACGACGCCTCACTCCTCGTTCTTCGCGCAGCCACCGTTTCCGACATGGACGCCATGCTCGACGAGGAGGCCGGCGCCCTCGCGTCTCTCATGAAGCGCATGGCCAAGATCCAGTCCTTCAACTCCGAGCTGAATTTCAAGGGCAAGGGGACCAAGGCCAAGCCCTCGGGCAAGAACAGCTTCTCCGGGGGCAAGGTCCAGAACTCCGGAGGTGGCGAGCATCGGGGCGTGACCGACTGCGAGCACGGTCGGACTCATGTCGCCAAGAACGGCTGGGAGGCGTACTTCTGCAACGCCGACGAGCGTAAGGGTGAGGATAAGTGCGCCCCCGCCTTCCTTGACAAGAAGTCCGGCAAGTTTGAACTGAAGAACTAGCCGTTCGCTTGCTCCCAAGGTTGTGATGTGACATTAGGGGTCGGGTAAACCGACCCGGCCCCTAGTCCCCTGAAAGGCAATCGTGAAGTTCAAGAGCAGCATGGACGTGGAGCTGGTACAGCAGCTCGCCACGGACGAGATGATCTGCATGGCAGCTCGCGTCAGCACCATCGGCAACCAGGTCCAGGACTACGACGACAAGAGGAACCGGGGCCTCATCGGCTTCCTGATGCGTGACCGGCACGGCAGCCCGTTCGAGCACGGCACCTTCACCTTCCGCATCAGCGCCCCCATCTTCGTCGTCCGCGAGTTCATGCGGCACCGAGCCGGGATGTCCTACAACGAGGAGTCAGGCCGCTACAAGGAACTGGAGCCCGTCTTCTACGTCCCCTCCGACAAGCGGCCCCTGGTCCAGTTCGGCAAGGCCGGCGCCTACGACTTCAAGCTGGGCACCTTCGGCCAGTGGTGGACCACCGACGAGGCCATGCGCACCGCCTACGCAGTCGCCTGGGAGCAGTACCAGCACATGCTCGCCGAGGGCATCGCCCGCGAAATCGCCCGCTCCGTACTGCCGGTCGGCACCTTCAGCACCTTCTACGTCACCTGCAACCCGCGGTCGCTGATGCACTTCCTCTCGCTCCGCGCCAAGAGCGACGACGCCAAGTACAAGAGCTTCCCCCAGGTCGAGATTCAGATGGTGGCCGACCAGATGGAGGCGGAGTTCAAACGCCTCATGCCCGTCACTCACGAGATGTTCGCCAAGCATGGGCGCGTCGCGCCGTAAAGGAGCTGCCAGTGTTCGATAGCTGGGACGAAATCCCCCTCTGGGTCTACGACCACAACAACATGACCGTCGAACGGCGCATTGGCCCTGACACTCCCGAGCCCGAGTTCCCCTCGATCCTGGAGGGGGCCTACTGATGCTCGGAAAGAAGACAAAGCAAATCCGGCTGCTCCGCCTGGAAGTTGAGATGGCCAACCGAACCAACGCCCACTTCCAGAAGGTCAACAACCGGCTCAACGAGTACATCGACGGCCTAGAAGCCGAGCTGGACATCGCTGTCCAGGAGTACACGGAGCTGGAAGCCACGTGCAACGCCCTCGTCGCAGAGCGTGAGGCTTCGCAGGCTGCGGAGCCTTCCTCTTAACCCCATCAAGTTGGGATGTGATTCTCGGAGGAACTGGATGAAGGTCATCAACTACGACATCAACGGCTCCGAAGTCCGGATCAACGTAGTCGAGGATGAAGCTGATCTTCCCGAGTTTCGCCGCTTTGTGGTGAACAACCGTCAAGCCCTTGGCTTCGACACTGAGACCGACGGCCTCTCCTGGTGGGAGGACGGGTTCCGTATTCGCCTTGCGCAGTTCGGCAACGCCTACGAGAGCTACGTCCTCCCCACCGAGAGGGGTGGCCTCTTCCAAGAAGACGCCATCAAAGCCGTTGGCTGGGTCGAGAAGCTGGCCATGCAGAACGGCACCTACGACATCCTTTGCATGGACCGAGTCTGGGGAGTGCCGGCCGAGTCCGTCTTCCCCCGCCTCGTGGACTCCCGTATCACCGCCCACCTCGTAGACAGCAGGGGGCGGAAGGACGGCGGTATAGGTCACTCGCTCGAAGAACTCACCCGCCACTACGTCTCCGCGACGGTGGCCGATGAGGTGAAGGCGAGCATGACCGTCATCGCCAAGGAGCTGGGAGTCAAGAAGGCCGACATATGGCCGGTGATCCCCTTGGAGCACGAGGGCTTCAACCTCTACGCCGGTATGGACCCGATCCTGTCCTACCGCTTGGTGAAGCTCCTCAAGCCCAAGATTCCGGCCACGGCCCGCAAGCTCGTCCGGTACGAACACGAACTGGCAGCCGCCTGCGCCTACATGGTGCGTCGCGGCATCAAGGCCGACGTGCCGTACATCGAGGAGCGAGCAGCCGAGCTGGCCTCCACGGAGCACCACTACAAGGACATCGCGGCGAAGCTCGGGCTGGAGAACATCAACAGCCCCAAGCAGGTCGGGGCAGCAGTCATCAGCCGGGGCGTCATCCCCACCGAGACGACCCCGACCGGACAGCCCAAGGTGGACGACCACTTGCTTAAGGCTCACATGGATGACCCGTTGTGCGAGGCCATCTACCGAGGCAAGAAGGCGGCCAAAGCCAAGAGCACATGGTTCGACAACGCGTTGACCAACCGGGACTCGGAAGACCGGCTCCATGCCTCGATCAACTCGACGGGAGCCAGGACAGCCAGGATGTCAATCTCCGGCGCGATACCGGCACAGACGTTTCCCTCCGGGGATTCGCTGGTTAGGCGGGGATTCGTCGCCGATCCAGGGATGGTCATCTGCGCTGTTGACTACAAGGCGCAGGAGCTTCGAGTTCTGGCAGCCCTGTCGGGAGACAAAGCGATGAAGAAGGCTTTCCGAGAGGAAGCCGACTTGCATCAGATCACCGCGGACGCCGCTGAGGTGGACCGTAAGACGGGGAAGATGACGAACTTCCTCACGGTCTACGGAGGCGGTCCAGCCGCACTGATGAGCCAGGCCGGCGTCACTCGGGAGGTCGCTGAGCGAGCCATCAAGGGCTTCTTCAAGGTCTTCCCTGGCGTCGAGAAGTATTCCGAGGAGCTTCAGCGTGAAGCGCGCCGCAAGGGCTACATCACCACGAACACCGGCCGACGCCTGTACGTGGACAAGCGGCGCCCTTACGCCGCCCTGAACTATTCCGTGCAAAGCGCGAGCCGGGACGTTACCGGTCGAGCAATCCTCCGGCTCGTTGAAGCGGGATATGGCCCCTTCATGCTTTTGCCGGTCCATGACGAAGTGATCTTCCAGTTCCCGGAGGAGCAGGCTCTCAGGGCTACGGAAAAGGCCGCTCAGATCATGAAGGAAGTCATGAGCGGCGTACTCATCGACACCGACGTGTCGGTTTACGGAAAGAGCTGGGGTTGCGGATACATGGCCGAAGGTCAGTTCTGCGATCTGTGCAACACGATTCACAGGGAGGCAGCATGAGCGAGATGGACGGCTTCGAGGATCTGATTGGCGAATTCGCCAAGGAGCTGGAGGGCAAGGCCCTGGAGCACGTTGCGTCCACCGCCTTCAAGGCCGCCCGCCTAAGCGGCCTAGTCATGAAGGAAGCAAGGGAGTGCGGCCTCCCGAAGGATCTGGCCGAAGGCATGGCTGCGAATGTCTGGCAGATCATCATGATTCCCTCCTCCGCTCAGATCGTGGAGGCCGGCGAGTGAGCTACGCGGACTACTACGTGGAGGGCGACGAATGCGGATACACCGCTCTCATTCATGATCCCTCCGGGGAAACCGTGGCCGAAGGCGGCTGTACTTGCTGCGCAGACAACGAGGTCACCCTTCAAATGCTGATCGATTCAGCCGACTACGACCAGAAGAATCGCGAGAATGGCCAGTGAGCGACCTCGATGTTCGCCCAGACTGGGATACATACTTCATCGGAATCGCTACGGCTGTCGCTGCACGAGGCGATTGCTGCCGGTGTCGTGTCGGAGCTGTGGTGGTCGGCCCTGACCGGCGAATCGTTTCTACGGGATACAACGGGTCGTATCCAGGCGGCCCGTCGTGCAGCGCTGGAGAATGCCCGCGGTGCCTCTCGAAAGTCCCTTCCGGCACCTCATACGAGTACTGTGTTGAAACACATGCCGAGGCGAATGCGCTGCTCTACGCTGACTGGGCCTCGTGCCAAGGCTCCACGATCTACATAACCAGGTCGGCTTGTAAGGACTGCCTGAAGCTCATCAAGTCGGCTGGGGTTCATCGGATCGTGTACCAGGATCACGGAGGGGTTGATGCCCTCCAGCTCCGCTCGGTAGGCTAAGCCGTAGTTGGGTTGTGACACTTCTGCTACGACCCACTCGACCAACAGGGAGTGATCGTGAGGGTTTCACAGCTCGTTGAACTCACCGTTGAAGGCGACGACTACGAGGGTAAGGTCGAAGACGCCGAGGTGGTTGCGAACCTTGACAAGCTGGATAGGGCATACCAGAAGGCGCGGGAAGCACTCCTTGAGGCTCTGAGTGAAGCCGGTGTCGTCCTGGCTGGCACGCCGGCGCCTGGCTACACGGCACGGCCGGCCTCAGCCAAGAAGCCGTCCACCTCCGCTGGCCCGGACGCCTCCGACGTACGCGCCTGGGCTGCAACGCTCAGCAAGCCGGCCCTGCCGGTCGCGGCGCAGGGACGCATCCCCGGTTGGGTCAACGAGGCGTTCGAGAAGAAGCTCAAGGGTGAAGCGCTCGACAAGCACACTCGGCAGCACGCCTCCGCCGACTTCCTGAAGAAGTACGACGAGGTCAACAAGAAGAAGTGATCTTCGCTGCTGGAAGGCCCCCTCTTCGGAGGGGGCCTTCGCTTTCAGAACCCATCCTTGAACCTCTGACGGTCTCCCTCTCGCGCCTCGTTCGACGAGCAGGGACACCGCCCGCTGCGGATCGCGGCTGCGGACGGTCCCGGAGCCGGGTTGTAGGCCCGGCGCGTTCGGGCTGCCTCAGGTCCGGGGCGAGGCCGGTTCAGGAGAATCACCCCTTCAGGTGAATCGGGTGGTGCCCCGTCCGGGAGGCCGCAAGACTAATCAGGCAGGCCCCCAGCCAAGGCTTCCGAGGATGAACATGCGTATCCGCCCTGCGGTCGCTGCTACCACCGCCACGCTGGAGTTCTGGCATCCGCACCTGCATCGATCCCCGCCCTGAGCAGCTGATCACACCTCCCGCACTCCAGGGAGTTCAGGGACACCGTCCAGTCGACGACAGGAGACCCTCATGCGTCTGCTCAAACGAGCTGCCGTGACCCTCATGATGACCGCCGCGCTGTCCGGCACTACTGTCCCGCTGGTGCACGCGGAGGGCGGGCCGGCGGTCTCAGCCGCCGCCGGAGCCCCGAGCCACGCTCCGGCGCAACAGTGCTGGGCCGTCAGCCTTCCGAGCGAGCCGTTCTGCCCTCCGGGGTGGCACGCCGAGGAAACCAACGGTTCTTGGACCTGCTGCAACGGCTAGGGTTCCGCCAGGTCAGCGACATCCTGCCGTGATCGTGGCAGCGAAGCGCCGCCTCCGGCCTGGTGCACGGCGCGGGCCGGAGGCGGCGCTTCCGCTATGAGCTTGTGAGATCGTCAGAGGTTCAAAGATGGGTTCTCACGGACCGGTATGTGTCGCCTGCTCCTCCAGGGCAACGGTTACCGCAGGGCCCACGACTCCCCACTAGGCGCCTCGTACCAGAGTCGGTGCTCGGTGTCAGTCACTGTCAGGCCGAAGCGCTCCCAACGGGGCATGTCGTGCTCCGTCCACCACTGCCAGGCCCATCGAAGCGTTTCCCAGACCTCCGGCTCGCCCTGCCCGTGGAACCTCGGCTCGTTCGCCTTGTCATCGTTGTAGACGACCTCGCACCACCGGCCATCCGGCATGACCAGACGACGCATCGACTGGCCTTCCTCCACACCGTACTGGAGGTCCACGCCCGGCAGATGGGCGGCCAGCCAGAACTTGAAGTGGTAGTCGTCGAAGATCGAGACGGGGATGTCGGTGTACCCCTGGGAGCCGGGCGCCACTTCTGCACTCTGCACGGCGGTCTCGTCCTCATGGCGTGCGGGCATGAACGCGCCCCCGTCCTCCAGGAAGGGACCGCTGAGGCTGCCGTCCTCGTGGGCTTCCAGGAGCACCATGGCGGCGCTGAGGGGACCGAAGACGTTAGCGATCAGACGTCCGCCCGGAGCCATAGCGGAGCGGATCGTGGGCGTGACCCGAGGCAGGCCGAAGGAGAAGATGGCCTTGTCGAACGTCCTGTTGAAGTTGTGCGTCGTCGCGTCGGCCGGAACTACACCGATGTTGAGTCCGAGCTGCTTCAGACGCTCGCTGGCCTCGGAAGTGCCGCTGAGGTCACAGGCGCTCATCTGGTTGCCGCGGCTGAGCTGTGTGGCGATTAGGGCGGCCTGGTATCCGGTGCCGAGGCCACCGTCCAGTACGTGATCGTCGCTCTGGATATCGAGGGCTTCGATCATGCGGCACGTGAGACTGGGTTGTGTGCTGGACGACGTGGGAGTGCCGTGCCAGCCCCCCGTGACTTGTTCGGCCTGGTCGAGTGCGGTGACCAGCGTCAGGTTCGAGTAGATCGGCCTGAGCCAGTCATCGCCGTCCGTTTCCGTGCGCTCCTGCCACAGGGTCGGAGCACCGCCCGCGTTCTGGAAGTACCGGGGAACGAAGAGGTGACGGGGAGTCGAGGAGACGGCCTCGATCAGGCGTTTTGTCGTGAGGTCTCCCGACTCTTGAAGTTCGGTGGCAAGGCTCGATGCCATGCTCTTCCAGTTCAACGTTTGCACCATTCCTCCAGAGTCTTGGCGAAGACGGAAGCGAGAGGCAAGTCCGTGGAATTGGCCCAGGCCCACTGGCCAGAGGGGTTCGCTTCAAGGAACACCCACTCGCCCGTGGGCCTGACGATGAAGTCGGCCGCAAAGTACGCGAGTTTGAACACGGCGGCGTACCCCCGCAAGGACTCTTGCACCGCTGCGGGGGTGGACACGGGGGTGACGGTGATGGCGTCGTAGTCGGACCGGTAGTCGATCCTGGCCTGGTCGCTGCCAGCGTCGATGCGTGCGCTGTAGCAGCTGTCCCCGATGAGCATGACGCGTACCTCGAAGTCCTTTTCGACTTCTTCTTGGTACAGGTGAGCAGTGACCGAAACACCAGCGAGGTCCGACAGGTCCGCACGGCGGGTATACATCTGATCCCACCCGCTCTCATGCGCAACGACAGGGATGCCCAGCGGTTTCGTGATGATCGGGCCATCAATGAACTGTGCGAACCGCCTCACGGCATCCGGATCACTGGTGATGAGGGTTCGCGGCGTCGTCAGGCCGACAGCGTCAGCAACGCGGAGCTGCTGTGGTTTGAACTCCGCGAAGGTCGCCCTGGACGGGTGGTTCATGAAGGGAGCGTCGATGCTTGCCAGCACCCCACCGAACCCGATCCTGGCCGCTCCGCGAGCGTAGTGCTCATCAGCCTCAGAGAGGGTGGGGAGCCGGAACATGCCAGGGCGATTCCAGTACACGGCCTTGATATCCGAGATCTCAACGCTGCGCTGCTCGGTGGCCAGCGCGCCCTGCCACTGGCCCTTGTCGAATGTTGATCGGAGCTCCAGCTCAAGCGGGAACTGAGCTGTGTCCATCCGGAAGACGGGGACGCCCGCCGAGACCAGCTCGCCGACGATGAGGTCGGTGCCAGCCTCGAACGGGCCGTCCACTACAAGCACGGTCACTCGATGTACCCGGGGTCGCTACCCTCGTCGCTCGGCGGGGGGTTCTTCACGTCACCATCCGGGTTGGTCTTCTTGCTCGTGGCCATGGCGACCAGCGGCGTGCCGTCGCCCATGGAGGCGGTCTGCGCCACGGGGTCGTAGACACGCGTCTCCACGATCGGGGCCGTCAGGTCAGAGACGCGGAATCGCGCACCCTGAAGCGCGTACGGCCGCAGTCCCACGGGAGCGGTGCCGATCGGTGCCGGCCGCCCGAGGGGAAGCGCCTCGATCAGGTTCATATGCATTCCTCTGTTCGAGTTGTGGTGCCTTGCGGCTCGACCTACCCGTCAGAGCAGGTCGAGCAGTCCCCTTGCCCGGAGTCGAACCGAGAGTCTCCCCGCGCCCTGCGATATGCCTAGGAGTTGGCGTTTGGCGCATATGAGGCGTTCTTCCTGACTGAACTACAAGGGGTCGTTATGCAGTTGTTTTGCGAGTCCCCTCGTCCGGACTCGAACCGGAGTCTTCGCCAGCGCCGGACCGTCCGTATCCGCATTAAAGGGCGGCGCGAAGCGTGCTCTTCCTGACTGAGCTACAAGGGGGTGACCTCTCCCCGCCCCGCCTGTTGTGTGCGGGAGGAGTGCACCGGGGCGGAGAGAGGGGCTGGAACCCGCTCTACCGGGGGTTGTCGATGTGGTGTGGGAGCCATCGAGGTGTCAGCCGGTAGAGCGGGCGTTCACGGGGTGGTGATGCCCATGACCCACTCGTGTGGGAAGGGGCCACCTTGTATGAGGAACGTGTCTAGTGCACGGAAGGCACTCCCGAGCCCTAGCGCGTACTCCTTCCAATCCTGGTTATCGAAGTCAGCGGTGTACTCGGCGTTGTGCAGCTCGCTCGATAGGTTCCGGGTGTTCCGGTACATGTCTTGGACGAGCTTCGATGAATCGGTGCTGTTCTTGGTCTCGGGGGCTTCGTCGTCCCGCATCAGTGCCCTCCCTGGAGGACGGCGGACATGATGAAGGTGACTGCGGACGCCCAAACGACGAACAGCAGTAGGCCACCCCAGAGGGCGCCGTCCTGTGTTGGTTTCCAGCGCCTGAAGCGTTTCAGCGTCTTGATCGTCACAGGTGGACCACCCTTGCTTCGGTGCCTGCCTCGATGCGCAGTGCCAACTCTTCGGCCTGCTCGATGCCCAGGCAGTTGAGCCACAGGAAGCAGCCCAGGGGATCAATCCCCGCATCAACGATGATGCCAGCGCCCAGAAGAGCCTTCTGGAGATGAGCCAAGGCGTCCGTAGCGTCACGGCTGGGCATTGACGGACTCCTTGGGGTACCTGCGGCGAAGGGTCGCGGCGTCCCGCGCGAGGCTGGTGAGGGCAAGCGCCACCCCGACGTTGCAAGCGCCGAGCTGCACCCGGAAGTCGCCCTGATCCACACGCAGTCCGGGGAGCCTGATGCTGACCTCTTCGAAGGCGCCGCCGAGTGCCATCGCTGCTTCCTCTGCTTCGAGCGTCGCCTCGGCTGTCTCCGGGTCGCGCGTGATGGGGGGATTCACGGGAACCTCTCAGGGGGATGTCGTTGCTGTTCGTAGTTAGATGATTGCCCTGCGGCGCTACGATCAACAGAGGTTTCGTCGTGACGGATGCGCTGGTCACGGTGACAACAGGGCTTGTCACAGGGAGGGTTGAGGGTGGCGGTCGAGGAACAGGACCTGGAAGGCAAGGATTCGCTGCTGGCGTTCTTCGGGTCCGAGGTGCGGCGGCTACGCGCCAAGAAGGGGGCATCTCAGGATGCGTTGGCCAAGGCCACCCACTGCACGAGGACCCTCGTCAACAAGATTGAGAACGCTGTGCGAGTGCCGTCAAAAGACTTCGCGAAGGAGGCTGACGAGTTTCTGGACGCGGACGACCATCTGACTCGGCTGTGGCCGCTCGTCATCCTCTATGCGTATCCGAGCTGGTTCCGGCCGTTTGTCGAACTGGAGAAACAAGCAGCCGTCATCCGTACGTTTGGGCCGTCGGTCGTCCCTGGACTTTTGCAGACCAGGGACTACGCCAAGGCAACCCTGACTGTCGGCCGAACCAACGACGTGGACACGTTGCTTGACGCCCGCATGGAACGACAGACCATCCTCGAACGGGACAACCCCCCAGAGCTGTGGGTTGTCATAGACGAAACCGTGTTGCGGCGGAAGGTGGGTGACGACAGGGTGATGCGTGAGCAGCTACAGCGTCTGCTGGACCTGTCCGAACGGCCGTCAATCGTGATTCAGGTCCTGCCCTTCAGCGTCGGCGCCCACTCCGGCATCGCTGGTGCCTTCCATACCCTCACCTTCAAGGAAGGCACCAAGGACGCTCCAACGCTGCCGGTGGTCCACGTGGACGGCTTTCTCCGGGGCCAACTTCTGGCGGATCCAGCAGATTTCAAAGCGGCTGCACGAGCCTATGATCTGCTCATGGGCGATGCCCTGTCCGTGCAAGCGTCGATCGACCTGATCGCCGACGTCATGAAGGAATCATCGTGATCCGCGCAAACAGCCTGCCCGATGCGGCATGGCGTAAGAGCACCTACAGCACCAACAACGGCGGAGACTGCGTCGAGGTCGTTGACGGACTGCCGGCCGTGCCCGTCCGGGACTCAAAGGACAAGGACGGAGCCGCCCTGGTCGTCAGTCGCTCGGCTTGGGCCGCGTTCGTCAGCGCTGTGGACCATGGGGAGATTGGCGCGTAGGTAACGCCCCTGACCCGCTAGCCCCCGGTTTACCCCGAGTCGGGGGTTAGTTCTCGCCCCTCAAGTTGGGATGTGAGAGCTGGGGAGTGGGCGCAAACGGATGGGGGGAACCAGGTCTCGGACGTACTCCCTGTGCCAGCAGGCATGTGTCGCTCGCAGCTCCTGCCAGGTCGTGAAGCGGTACCGGTAGAGGCGGGCGCGCACGAACGCCGGAGGGTGGTCGGAGAAGGGGTTGTGGCGAATCAGGCGCATCGTGTCACGATCGTTCAGCAGGAGCCGCAAGACGAAGCCGTCGAACCAGTCGAGGCCGTAGGTGGGGGAGAGGGCCACAAACCAGAGCAACCAATCAAGCCTCAAGTGATAGGGCGCGAACTGGCGTGGCCACCGCTGCGGCTCGCTCGGCTTGCCGTGGAAGCTGTACTCCTGCCACACCGCATCGGCGGGAACCTCCTGGTCGGCGCGCTCAAGTACCCGGTAGCCCTGGATGCTACGCTCCTTGTACCAATCCACCTGGTGCCAGTCCAGGCGCAGATGGTAGGGGGCGAACTGGCGCGGCCAGTGCCGGGTGTCACCCGGCTTGCCCCGGAACTCGTACTCCCGCCAGTCGGAGTCCTCGCGCGGCAGGGCGTCAAGGGTGCCCTCGACCACCACCTCGTAGCGGACCCGGCTGACGCTGCCGAACGCGCCGTACGTGTTCACCAGGTGCAGCGGGTCGAAGGAGCGGTTCATGACCTGGCGGCGGGAGATCATGTTCAGCACGGGGTGGTAGCTCAGGAAGACCAGCAGGGCCGCGACCGCGAGCACCAGCACCTCGTACCACAGCGGCGCCTCCGGCACGGACGGCGCGGATGCGGGAAACCGGAGCGCGGACAGGGCCGGCACGATGGTGATCCAGTTCAGCCAGGAGAAGTTGCCGGACAGCACCAGCCACAGCTGGGTGACGATCATCAGGGCGGCGGCGGCCGAGGCGATCGGCTGCGGGGTGAACAACAGCACCGGCACGACGAGTTGGGTGAAGTGGTTCGCGGCGACCTCGACCCGGTGCAGCGGCTTCGGCAGATGGTGGAAGAACCAGCTCAGCGGGCCCGGCATGGGCTGTGTCTCATGGTGGTAGTAGAGGCAGGTCAGCTTCCGCCAGCACGCGTCGCCCCGCATCTTGATCAGCCCGGCGCCGAACTCGATCCGGAACAGGATCCAGCGCAACAGGAACAGGACGACGACCGGCGGCGCCACCTCGTCGTTGCCGAGGAACGCGGCCAGGAAACCCGTCTCCAGCAGCAGCGACTCCCAGCCGAACGCGTACCAGGTCTGGCCGACGTTGACGATCGACAGATACAGCGCCCACGGCACCAGCCACAGCGCAATCGCGGCCCACAGCGGCAACAGGGAGTCCGCGCCGGCGAGCAGCGCCGCCGACACCGCGCCACCGCCCCAGGCGCAGCCCGCGAAGAAGCGGTCGGAGTAGTGCAGATGGAACAGGCTCGGGGCCCGCCCGAAGGGGATCCGCGCCACGAAACGGGGGATCGGCAGCATGCCGCGCTCGCCCAGCAGAGCCCGGAACTGCAGGGCCGCCGTCAGGAACGCGACCAGGTACACGGCCGCCAGAGCCCGCTGGCAGACCAGTCGGCTCAGCCAGTAGTCGGGAGCGGTGAACCAGTCCACGGCTGTGCGCGCCCTTCGTCACGGCCAAACAGCCGGTGTCCTCTTCATCATGGGCTCTCCCCGAGTTGCCAGCCAAACAGGCGTAATGCACACAATGGGGGGAAGTCACCCACAGTGATGCGGAGTGTACGGTGCGGATACCCACCGGATCCATCGCCCTCGTTTGCGCCCTCTCGGTGGCGCTCTTCGTCGCCGGCTGCGTCCGCCCGGGGGTCAAGGCGGCACGGATGGGCGTGGACGTCTATCTTCTGCCCGCGGCGGCGCAGGGGCCCGACCCCTTCACCGGCTCCACGGTCAGCGCGACCGCCACGCCGGCGGCACCCGGCACGGGCAGCGCCGATCCCACCGCCCGTGCGGCGCTGGGCGTCAGCGCCACGGGATCGCCCGTCGCCGCGTCCTCCCGGCCGGCGGTGCCCGCCGCACTGCTCGTACCACCTCCGCGGGCGATGCGCGTCCTGTCCGGCGCGACCCCCGGCCTCTACGGCGGCACCGCCCGCGTCGCCGGCTGTGATGTCGCGCGGCAGATCGGGTATCTCACGGCGGACCGGGCCAAGGCCGGCGCCTTCGCCCGCACGGCCGGTGTCTCCGGCGGCGGCCTGACCGGGTATCTGCACGGCCTCACCCCGGTGGTGCTGCGCGCCGACACCCGGGTCAGCGACCACGGCTACCGCGACGGGGACGCTGTCGCCTACCAGGCCGTGCTCCAGGCCGGCACGGCCGTCCTGGTCGACAACCGGGGCGTGCCCCGCGTGCGCTGTGCCTGCGGCAATCCGCTGGGATCACCCGCGCCCGCCCACGGCGGCTTCGGCGCCCGGGGCAGCGCCTGGGCCGGGTACCGCCCGGACCAGGTGATCGCGGTGACGCCGGCGCCGCGAGCCGTCACCAGTTTCACCATCGTCAACGTCGAGACCCGCACCTGGATCGAACGCCGGATCGGTCACGACGTACGCGACGACCACGTCGTACCGGCGCCCACCTGGGCCACCGCCGCCCCCCACGCCCCCGTCCCGACGGACACGGCCGCGGCGGGCACCGCACCGCCGTCGAGCATCCCACCCGGCCCGCAGCAGACCCGGCCGGGAGTCTCGCCGGGCACGACCGGCGCGTCACCCGGCACCGCCACCCCGACGGCACCGCACCGGCCCGCAGGGCGGAACACCACGCTCCCCGGTACGACCGACCCGTGGACCCCGCCCTCCCCCGGCCTCCCGCCGGACCCGCCCGACGCCCCGGACCCGCCGTACGGGGTCGGCCCGCTCGACGGGGTCGGCCCGCCCGGCACCGACCTCCCCGACGGCGGACTGGTCCCGTACGGCATCCCGAGCGACCAGGCCATCGGGCCCGGCGCGACGGGCCACGGCACCCGGGACACCCCCACGGCCCTGCCCGGCGGCTGAGTCCGCCGGCACCGGCCGCGGACGCCCGCGATCCCACCGGACGATCAGGTCGAAGAATCCGGTGAATCCTGGCAAGGTGGGCCCATGGCAGATCGGGGAGCGAGTGCCATGTCACTCCCGGAGGACTGGCCCGCCCACCCGGACCCGATCCTGGCGCTCAATCGCATGGGCACCTTCGACTGGGACCTGGACACGGGCCTGTTCCACATGGACGCCCAGGCATACCAGGTGTTCGACCTGCTGCCCGAGGAATACGACGGACGCCCCGAGTCCCTGATCGTCCGGGTGCCGCAGCCCGAGGCGGCCCGGCTGGACGCGGTCGTGGCCCGGGCCATCAAGGACGGCAGCGAGAACTACGGCACCTACTTCCGTATCCGCCGCCGCGACGGCACCCCGCGCTGGACCCACACCCAGGGCTACATCCGCCGGGACGACTCCGGTCGCCCGCGCCGGGTCGTGGGCATCGTCCGCGACGCCACCGAGGAACTCGCCGACAGCGGGACACGCAGCCTGCGGGCCGCCCAGGACGAGGCCTTCCGCCAGCAGACCAACATCGTCCAGGTCGTCTCCGCGGCCCTGGCCCACGCCCGTACCGTCCGGGACGTCATCGACGTCCTCAAGGACACCCACGGCATCCGCCGCCTGGGCGCGACCAGCCTGGTGATGGGCCTGGTGGAGGCGGGCCGGATCCGCGTCGTCGCCGAGGCCCCCGTCGGCAGCTTCGTGCCCGCCGGCAGCCAGGTGAACCGCATCGACGAGCCGTACCCGATGAGCGAGGTCGTCCGCACGCTCGTGCCGCGCTTCATCGAGTCACCCGAGGAGTTCGCCGACGGCTACCCGATCCTGTGGCCGTACCTCACCGATCTGCACATCACCTCGGCCGCCTATCTGCCACTGATCGCCCAGGCCCGTCCGATAGGCGCGATGGGGCTGCTCTACAGCGACCGGCGCGGCTTCTCCACCGAGGAGCGCGCCGTCCTGGTCGCGCTGGGCAGCAGCATCGCGCAGAGCCTGCAGCGGGCCATGCTCTACGAGCAGGAGAAGGACCTCGCCCAGGGCCTGCAGCAGGCCATGCTGCCCCGCACCATCCCCAGCGTCCGCGGCGCCGACATCGCCGTCCGCTACCGCGCCGCCACGGCCGGGGGCACCCTCGGCCGGGACATCGGCGGCGACTGGTACGACCTGATCCCGCTGCCCGGCGGCCGAGTCGGCGCGGTCATCGGCGACGTCCAGGGCCACGACACCCACGCCGCCGCCGTCATGGGCCAGCTGCGGATCGTGCTGCGCGCCTACGCCGCCGAGGGCCACACCCCGGCCACCGTGATCGCCCGTGCCTCCGTCTTCCTGCACGAACTCGACACCGACCGCTTCGCCACCTGCCTGTACGCCGAGGCCGACCTGTCCACCGGAGTCGTGCAGGCGGTCCGCGCCGGCCACATCGATCCGCTGATCCGGCACAGCGACGGCACGTGCTGCCGGGTCCCGGTCGAGGGCGGGCTGCCACTCGGTCTGTCCGCCGAGTTCAGCCGGCTGGAGTACCCGGTCTCCACCCTCGAACTCGACCCCGGCCACACCCTGCTGCTGTGCACCGACGGGCTGGTCGAACAGCCCGGCACCGATCTCGACGACGGCATGGAGCGCCTCACGGCACTCGTCACCGACGGCCCCGAGGACGTGCGTGAGCTTGCCGACCGGCTGATCCAGCTGGCCGAGGAGCGGGGCGGCGACGACGACGTGGCGCTGCTCCTGCTGCGCCGCCGCACCCCGGAGGCCGCGCGGACCGGCGGCCGGCTGCAGCAGCACGTGGTCCCCGGTGACCCCGAGGCCCTCACCCACGCCCGGCACATGATCCGCGCCGCGGTCCGCTCCTGGGGCGCCGACGACCGCGCCGACGAGATCGAGCTGGTCGCCGACGAGCTGATCACCAACGCGCTGATGCACACCGAGGGCTCCGCGATCGTGACCCTGCGGGCGCTGGACGACGGTGAGCGCAGACTGCGGATCGAGGTCGAGGACTCCTCCAGCGCTCTGCCCCGGCGCCGTGAGGCGGGCGAGGAGGGCGTCTCCGGGCGGGGTCTGCTCCTGGTGGACCTGCTCGCCGACGTGTGGGGCGTGGAGGCGCGCGGCGGCGGCAAAGCGGTGTGGTGCGAGTTCCGTCTCGACGGCTGACCGGGCTCATCGTGGGGGAGTTGTCAGTACCGGGTGGCACTCTGGACCTATGCCGGAACTGCCCGAGGTAGAAGCGCTGAAGGACTTCCTCACCGAGCACCTGGTCGGCCGCCGGGTGGCCCGGGTGCTGCCGGTCGCCGTCAGCGTCCTGAAGACGTACGACCCTCCGGTCACCGCCTTCGAGGGCGGCGAGGTGACGGCCGTGCGGCGGCACGGCAAGTTCCTGGACCTGGCGGCGGACAGCGGGCTGCACCTGGTGACCCACCTGGCCCGCGCCGGCTGGCTGCAGTGGAAGGACCGGCTGCCGGACGGCCCGCCCAAGCCGGGCAAGGGCCCGCTCGCGCTGCGCGTGGCGCTGGAGACCGGCGAGGGCTTCGACCTCACCGAGGCCGGCACCCAGAAGCGCCTCGCGGTGTACGTCGTCCGCGACCCGCAGCGGATCGAGGGCATCGCCCGGCTCGGCCCGGACCCGCTGGCCGCCGAATTCGACGAGGACCGCTTCGCGGCCCTGCTCAAGGACGAGAGACGTCAGCTGAAGGGCGCGCTGCGCGACCAGTCCCTGATCGCGGGCGTCGGCAACGCCTACAGCGACGAGATCCTGCACGCCGCGAAGATGTCCCCGTTCAAGCTCGCCGCCTCCCTGACCCCGGACGAGACCCACCGGCTCTACGCGGCGCTGCGCACCACGCTCACCGAGGCGGTCGACCGCTCCCGGGGTGTGGCCGCCGGACGGCTGAAGGCCGAGAAGAAGAGCGGTCTGCGTGTCCACGGCCGCACCGGAGAGCCCTGCCCGGTGTGCGGCGACACCGTCCGCGAGGTCTCCTTCAGCGACTCCTCGCTGCAGTACTGCCCGACCTGCCAGACGGGCGGCAAGCCCCTGGCGGACCGCAGACTGTCCCGGCTGCTGAAGTGAGACCGGCGGCCGGCGTGAGACCTACGACGCCTCGACGGACACCAGGTGCTGCCCCTCCTCGGTGCGCACCTCGTAGCGGTCGATCTGGGCGGGACGCATCGTGGAGGACCCGAGCGCGGTGAAGGTGGCGGTGTCGTGGCCGCGTTCGGTCCAGGTGCCGACGACCTGTTCGGAGCCGTCACGGCCCACGACCACGAGCCGGCACCGGTGCGGGCCGGTGCCGTCCTTCACCCGCAGCAGCAGCCGGCTGCCGGTGTCCCCGTCGTCGGCCGTGACCTCGGCCCACACCCCGGTCTGCGGGTCCGTCGCCGCGGTGACGTGCGCGGCCGCCTGCTCCCGATGGCCGGCGAAGGCCACGATCCCCGGACCGGCGACGGCCAGCACCACCGAGGCGGCCAGCCCGTAGAGGAGGCGACGGCGGCGCACCCGCTGGCGGCGCGCGACCTCGCCGAGCAGCCGGTCCAGCAGCCGGGGACCAGCCTGTGCCAGGGGATGCACAAAGCGCGGCGTGGCCCGGCGGTACAGCATCAACTGCCGTGTAGCCGACCCGAATTCGGTCACCTGTGCCGCGCATTGCGGGCACTCCATGAGGTGGTCCTCGAAGCGGAAGGCCTCCGCCTCGTCCAGCACGCCGAGCGCGTACGCGCCGACGTCGCGATGCCTTTCCAGGGACCTCATGCCGAATCCTCGTGCCGATGGGTGCGGGTGGGGTTACTCCGTGCACCCATCCGTACGCAGCCGACAGCTGAATCACTCAAGCCGCCCACAGAATCCCGGAGAGGAGATTCGGAGCGGCCCGGCCCGCGGATTGGTCGGATTTCGAGAAACCTCGAAAAAGATCTCAGAAGAGGTGGATCGCGAGGTGCCCGAGGGGCAGTCCGAGGCGCCAGGCCGGTGTCCACACCTTCGGCCCGTCGTCCTCTCCGGCCAGCGCACCGCCGCCCGGCACCGCGTCCAGGTCCGGCGCGAGCAGCTCGGTCTCCTCCAGCCAGCGCCAGGCGTCCGCCGCCAGGGCCAGATCGGGGGAGCGGGTGCCGGACCGCTCGGCCGCGTCGGCCAGCTCGGCGACGCGTTCGCGCACCCAGTCCCGCCACGGCTGGTCGTAGGCGGTCAGTGACAGCCAGTTCTCCAGCTGGGAGATCACCCGGATCCCGGACAGCTCCCCGTCGGTGTCGGACAGGAAGACGGTGAGCGCCAGGGCGTCCCGGCCGGCCCGGAACTCGAAGGACGTCGGCGGCATCAGATCGCCGGTGCGCAGCAGCTCGTCGGCGATGTACTCGGCGTACAACCAGGCCATGGGGACGGCCAGTTCACCGCCGTCGGTGCCGTCCGTGCTCTCGTGCCCTCTGTGCAGCATCCCTTCCTGCCCTTCCTCCGGTACGTACCCGTCGCCCTGACCCCGTCGGGGCGCAGCCCCGGCCCTCGCCCGGAACGCTGATGAGGACAGCCCATTGCCCGAACGGGGGCCACAGCAAGGCGCTTTGCGAGAGCTTTGCCCTGTGGCCGGTTTCAGTGCAGGTCGGCCGCATAACCGGGAAGGACCCGGCGCAGCGCGCGCAGCGCGTAGAACGCGCGGGACTTCACGGTACCGGGTGGAACGCCCAGGGTCTGCGCCGCTTCCGCCACACTGGCCCCGAGGAAATACACGAGTACCAGGACGTCACGGTGTTCCGGCGTGAGTGTCTTCACAGCCTCCCGGACATCGAGCATCGCGGCGGCCCGTTCGGCGTGATCGGCGGTCACCCGCGCGGTCTCGGGGATCTCGTCGCCGGTCTCCGGCGGCCGTGCCTGCCGGGCCCGCCGGGCGTCGATCGCGAGCCGCCGGGCGACCGTCAGCAGCCAGGGCCGTACGGAGTCGAAGTCGTGCGCGTGCAGCGCCTCGGGATGCTGCCAGGCCCGCACCAGGGTCTCCTGGACGAGGTCCTCGGCGCGCTGCCGGTCTCCGTCGCAGAGTCTGAGCAGCAGGGTGAAGAGGGGTCCGCCGTGCTCGCGCTGGAGCGCGGCGAGTTCGTGTTCGGCGGTCGTCGTCCGGTGGGTCGGTGTCACGGTCCCGTGGATGAGTGAGGTTCCGGCCGTCATGGCCGTATGGCAGCACAGGGCGCGGCCGGGGAACAGAGTGCGTGCACGGGTCCGCACAGGATGCTCGATCGTGTCGGTGAACGGTCGGGCAGGCGTCCGGGCGAACACTCCGGCACGGCACCGGATGGGCTAAGGACAACGGCCAAGCCGTTTATCCGATGGGCCAGGTTCGTACTCATATGCCCGTGACGGCTTTGTCAGCTAATACGACATTCCTGGGGTGAGTTGATGATCGGACGCAGACAACAGGTGGCCCTGGCCTTCACCGCCGTCCTCGTCGCCGGGGCCGCCTGCCAGAACCATGCGCGGGGGGAGTCCGGGCACGCGACCCCGTCCGGGTTCGCCGCCCGGGGCTTCACCCTCGTCGCCTCCGGTGACGTCCTGCCGCACACGTCCGTCATCGACCGGGCGGCCTACGACTCCGGCGAGGGCGGCTTCGACTTCCGGCCCATGCTCTCCGGCGTCCAACCGGTCATCGCCCGCGCCGATCTGGCGCTGTGTCACATGGAGACCGTCTACGGCGCCGACGGCGAGTACTCCGGCTACCCCGCCTTCAAGTCGCCGCCGCAGATCGCCCAGGGCCTCGTCGCGACCGGCTACGACGGCTGTTCCACCGCCTCCAACCACTCCCTGGACGACGGCGCCGACGGAATCCGCCGCACCCTGGACGCCATGGACCAGGCCGGCCTCCGGCACGCCGGCACCGCCCGCAGCGAGGCCGAGGCCCACTCGGTCACCATCCTGCAGGCCGGCCCCGCCAAGGTCGCGCACCTGGCGTACACCTTCGGCACCAACAGCACCGCGGTGCCCTCAGGCCGGCCCTGGGCCGTGAACCTGATCGACGAACGGCGGATGATCGCCGACGCCCGCGCCGCCCGGAAGGCCGGCGCCGATGTCGTCGTGGTCTCGGTGCAGTGGGGCACCGAATGGCAGGACTCGCCGGACCAGCTGCAGATCGGCCTCGCGCAACGGCTCACCGCCGCCGCCACCGACGGCCGCCCGGACATCGACCTGATCCTCGGCACCCACGCCCATGTCCCGCAGGCGTACGAGAAGGTCAACGGCACCTGGGTGGTCTACGGCATGGGCGACCAGATCGCGGGCGCGATGTACAACGCCCAGGGGGTCCGGGACGGGCGCGGCAACGAGTCCACGATCGGCCGCTTCACCTTCGCCCCGCCCACGCGGCAGGGTGCCCGCTGGCGGGTCACCAAGGCCGAGTTCATCCCGCAGCTGTACGACCTCGACGCCGGCCGGGTGGTGAACGTCAACCGGGCCATCGCCGACGGCGCCGCCGCCCTGGACGGGGTGCGCGACCGCATCAGGGACGTGGTGCTCAGCCGTGGCGCCGCCAAGGACGGCCTGGTCATGGGGGAGTGACCCGCCGGATGTCAGCGGTGGTCATTCGGTGGGCCGCTGTTCCGCCAGCACGGAACGCCGGTAGGAGTAGCCGAAGTAGATCACGCACCCGATCACGAACCACACCGCGAACCGCACCCAGGTCTCCCACTGCAGAAACGTGATCAGCCAGACCGAGAACACCACGCCGAGCGCGGGCACCACGGGCATCCCCGGCGTGATGAAGGTGCGCGGCAGTTCCGGCTGCCGGTAGCGCAGCACGATCACCGCCGTGCACACCACCACGAACGCCAGCAGGATGCCGATGTTGGTCAGCTCGGCCGCCGAGCCGATCGGCACGAACCCCGCGATGGCCGCCGAGCCCGCCCCGACGATCCAGGTCACCCGGGTCGGCACATGGCGTGTCGGGTGCGTCCTGGCGAACCACTTCGGCAGCAGTCCGTCGCGGGACATCGAGAACCACACCCGGGTCACGCCCAGCATGAACGTGAACATCACCGTGAGGATGCCGATGATGGCGCCCACCGCGATCACGTCCGCCAGCGCGTTCAGACCCACCGACTTGAACGCCGTGGAGAAACCGCTCTCTTTGTTGATGTGCTTGTAGTTCTGCATGCCCGTCAGCACCAGGCAGGCCGCCACGTACAGCACCATGGAGATCGCCAGCGAGTAGATGATCGCCTTCGGCATGTGCCGCTGGGCGTCCTTGGACTCCTCGGCCGCCGTCGACATGGCGTCGTAGCCGAACACCGCGAAGAACACGGTGGCCGCGCCGGTGAAGGCGCCGCCGACGCCGTAAGGGAAGAACGGGTGGTAGTTCGCCGTGTCGATGTGGAACACGCCGACCCCGATCACCAGCAGCACCACCAGGACCTTCAGCGCCACGACGAGCGTCTCGAAGCGGGCCGCGCTGCGCATGCCCAGGTTCAGCAGCCAGGCGATCAGCAGACACAGGATCGCCGCGAAGAGGTCGACCCGGTGCCCGTCGCCGGTGCCGGGCGCGCCCAGCATCCAGTGCGGCAGATTCGCGCCCATCTCCTCGACCAGGAAACTGAAGTAGCCCGAGATGCCGATCGCCACCACCGCCACGATCGCCGTGTACTCCAGCAGCAGGTCCCAGCCGATGAACCAGCCCGCGAACTCGCCGAGCACCGCGTAGCCGTAGGTGTACGCCGACCCCGCCTTCGGGATCAGCCCGGCGAACTCGGCGTACGACAGCGCCGCACAGGCGCTCGCCACACCGGCGATCAGGAACGACACCAGCACCGCGGGTCCGGCCGTGCCGTTGGCCACCGTGCCGGCCAGCGTGAAGATGCCGGCGCCGATGATGCCGCCCACCCCGATCGCGGTGAGCTGCCACAGGCCCAGCGACCGGTCCAGCCGGACGCCCTCGTGGACCTCCGTGTCCTCGATGTGCTCGATGGGTTTGCGGCGGAGAATGCCTTCACCCGCGCGGAGCCTTTCCATGAGCCTCACCTCTTCGCCGACGGCAAACGGCTGACGGCGGATCATGATGGCTCAGCCGGGGACCGGACGCTAGACGCCACGCACGGCCCAGGCCGGTGTCCAGGTCCGGGTGGCGGGCCGCGCCGGGCGCCGGGCGGCGAGATGGGTGCGCAGCGCGGCCAGCCCCGGGTGGGTGTTGGCGGCGGCCCAGACCAGGGAGTGCGGATACACCGGCGTCGGCTCGGTGAGCGGGACGCGCCGCAGGTCGTGTCCGGCGGGCCAGACCAGCCGGGTGTCCTCGCCGACGAAGGTGACCAGCTCGGTGGAGTCCGCGACCGCGTCGAGCAGCGGCTCGATGCCGAAATTGGGGCCGACCGAGTCGATGGTCAGCCCGAACTCGGCGGCCAGAGAGCCGTAGTAGTCGGCCCACTCGGTGCCGTCCACGAGGCCCGGCATCCAGATCCGGTGCCCGGCCAGCTGCGCCGGCGTCACCGACCGGGCCCCGGCGAGCGGGTGCCCCGGACCCGTCAGCACCTGGATCGGCTCGTCCAGAACCCGGGCGGCCCGCAGGCCCTCGGGCGGTTTCGTGGTGACCGCGCGGACGGTCGCGTCGATCGTGCCGGAGCGTACGGCCGCCACGGCCGTGGCGGCGTCGAAGAGCGTCACGATGTCCAGGTCCGTGCCGGGCTCGGCCTCGTGGAACGCGCGCAGCAGCCCGGCGGGGGCCAGCCGCGCCCCGAGCACATCGACCCGCAGTGCCCGCCGGCCCGGCCGTACCGAGGCCGCGGCCCGCTCCTCGGCCAGCAGCAGCTCCCGGGCGTGCGGCAGGAACGCCTGCCCGTCGATGGTCGGCGCCGTGCCGCGCGGGGTCCGGGTGAACAGCCGCACCCCCAGTTCCTTCTCCAGGGCCGCGATCCGCTTGGAGACGGCCTGCTGGGTGATGCCGAGAACGTCCGCGGCGTCCTGGAACTGCCCGGCGTCCACCACGGTGACGAAGGTGCGCACAGCCTTGAGGTCCACGCCGTCAGCCTACTGGCACAACCAACGGTTGTGGCGGGCTTCCCTCCGGTTGTTTGAAGCGAGCACCGCCTGCCGGATTTCATGTCCCGGGTCAACGGGAGGTTGTGGATGAAGCTGGGCCGGCAGTTCGGATGGCTGTGGGGAGCGTATGCGGTCAGCACCTTCGGGACCTGGCTCGCCTTCGACGCCTTCGCGATGATCGCGGTCCTCGTGCTGCACGCGGGCTCCGCCGAGGTGTCCCTGCTCGCCTCCGCCGGCGTGGCGGTCGGCGCGGTGGCCGCCGTACCGCTCGGGCCGTGGGTGGAGTTCCGGCGCAAGCGGCCGGTGATGATCACCGCCGACCTCGTGCGCTGTGCCGCGCTGCTCACCCTGCCCGTCGCCTACGCGCTCGGGGTGCTCGGGTTCGGGCAGCTGCTGGCGGTCTCCGTGATCGTCGGGGCGGCCGACATCACCTTCACCGCCGCCTCCGGTGCCCATCTCAAGACCCTCGTGCCGCCCGCGGACCTGCTCACCGCCACCAGCCGGTTCGAGTCCACCAGCTGGATCGCCACCGTGCTCGGCCCGCCGCTCGGCGGCGCCGCGATCGGCCTGGTCGGACCCGTGACGACCGTGATCGCGGACGCCGTCAGCTATGTGCTCTCCGCCCTGGGCATCCGCGCCATCGGAACCGGCGAGCCCCGCCCGGAGCGCACCGCCGCGCCCCGCGCCGGCGACCTCCTCGACGGCTGGCGGCACCTGCTCACCAGCCCCGCCCTGCGCCCCTTGTTCTTCAATTCGCTCGCCAACAACGCCCTGATCATGGCCGTCTTGCCGGTGCTCTCGGTACTCATGCTCGGGCACCTCGGCTTCGCGCCCTGGCAGTACGGCCTCGCCTTCGCCGTGCCCAGCCTCGGCGGACTCCTCGGCTCCCGGCTGGCCCGCCCGCTCGCCACCCGCTACGGCCGCCGCCGGGTCCTGCTCACCACCGGCGTGCTGCGTGCCCTGTGGTCCGTCGGGCTCGCCTTCGTCGGCCCCGGAGTGCCCGGACTGCTGGTGGTCATGGTGACCGAGGCGGGACTGATCACCTGCAACGGCGTGTTCAGCCCCGTACTCGCCGCCGAGCGCCTCGATCTCACGCCCTCCGACCGCGTGGCCCGTACCCTCGCCGCCTGGTCGGTCACCGGCAAGGCCACGACCGCCGCCGTGACCGCCCTGTGGGGCCTGCTGGCCGCCCTCACGAGCCCGCGCACGGCGATCGCCACGGCCGGGATCCTGCTGCTCGCGACCCCGCTGCTGCTGCGGCGCCCTACGGAACGACCGTCACCGGCCAGCGTCCCGCCTTCACCAGCCGCACCGCCACAGAGCCGATGATCCGGTGCCCGGCCTGCTCCGATGCGCCCACGACCACCGCGTCCGCCTTCAGCTCGTCGGCCGCCTTGACCAGGCCGTTGTAGGGGTCGCCGCGGAAGGTGTGGAACTCCCAGCGCACCTCGAATATCCCCTTGACCCGCTCGGCCGCCTCCCGGATGTAGGTGACCAGGTCCTCGGCGATCTCGTCGGTCGTCTCCGCCACCGGCGCCCCGAGCGCCGCCCCGGCCGCCAGCACCGGCTGCACGTACACCACCGCCAGCAGCGCATGCTGCCGCCGGGCGAGCCCGCCCGCGTACGCCGCGGCACGCAGCGAGGAGTCGGAGCCGTCCACCCCGACGACGATGACCTTCGGCCCGTCCGTACCCCGCTCGAACTGCGCATGCGAGGGGGTGTGCTGCTCGTGCTGTTCCGTCACGGCCCGAGGCTATCGGAACCGACGGTTCCTTAGGAGGTGCGGGGCCGTTCCGCACCGGGAGACAAGGCCTCCGGGGCGGCCGGGCAAAGGCTAAGGGCGCCGTCTCGACGGGCGAGCCGGGCGCCCCCTTCCTACAGTCGACATCATGACCGCCAGCGCGGAGCCCGTCGCCCGGAGGGACCCCACGGCCCCGGCCGGTCCGCCCAAGAGCGGGCGGCTCGGCTGGGTGCCCGAGGCCTTCGCGGCACTCTTCGGCGCACTCGGCCTGCTGTGCGCCCTGCTCGCGCTCATCGAACCCCTGCGCCGGGTGTTCCACCCGGTCGCCCACGCCCTCGACCAGCTGCTGGTGCCCATCAGCGCCAACCTGGCCTACGCCGTCTTCCTGTTCCTGCTGGCCGGCGCCCTCGCCGCCCGCAAGAAGGTCGCCTGGTGGCTGGTCGTCGTCTATCTCGGCCTGCTCGTCCTCACCGACGCGCTCGGCCTGCCCCTCGGCCTGTACGCCCAGTCGGTGCCGTCCTTCGTGCTGTGCGGCCTGCTGCTGCTCCTGCTCGTCGTGGCCCGCAAGGAGTTCTACGCCGCCTCCCGCCGCGGTGCCCTGTGGCGGGCCATCGGCGTCCTGCTGGCCGGGCTCGCCGTGGCCATCCTGCTCGGCTGGGGCCTGGTCATGCTGTTCCCGGGCACGCTGCCGGCGAACGAGCACCTGGTCTGGGCGGCCGACCGGGTCCTCGGCGGACTGTTCCCGCCCAGCTCCTTCAGCGGCCGCCCGCCCCGCAAGGTCACCTTCGTGCTCGGTCTGCTCGGCGCTCTCGCCCTGCTCAACGCGGCCGCCACGCTGTTCCGCTCCCAGCGCCTGGAAGCCGCCCTGCACGGCGACGAGGAGGCCCGCATCCGCGCCCTCCTCGCGGCCTACGGCGCACGGGACTCCCTCGGCTACTTCGCCACCCGCCGCGACAAGGCCGTCGTCTTCTCGCCCAGCGGCAAGGCCGCCGTCACCTACCGCGTCGAGGCCGGCGTCTGCCTCGCCAGCGGCGACCCCGTCGGCGACCCCGAGGCCTGGCCGCACGCCATCGCCGCCTGGCTGGACCACGCCCGCCGCTACGCCTGGGTGCCCGCCGTGATGGGCGCCTCCGAGGACGGCGCCCGTGCCTACGCCCGCGCCGGACTCGGCGCCCTCCAGCTCGGCGACGAGGCGATCGTGTACGTGGCCGCCTTCGACCTGGACGGTCGCGACATGCGGGTGATCCGGCAGGCCGTGCACCGCGTCCGGCGCACCGGCGCCACCTGCCGCATCCGCCGCCACGCCACCCTCACCGAGCACGAGATGGAGGAGATCGTCGACAAGGCGGACGCCTGGCGTGACACGGAGACCGAGCGCGGCTTCTCCATGGCTCTGGACCGGCTCGGCGACCCCGCCGACGCCGACTGCCTGCTAGTGGAGGCCCTCGGCGAGGACGGGAGCCTGCTCGCCCTGCTCTCCTTCGTGCCCTGGGGCCGCGACGGCGTCTCGCTGGACCTGATGCGCCGTGACCGCGCCGCGCCCAACGGAGTCATGGAGTTCATGGTCGCCGACCTGTGCGCCGCCGCCCCCAAGCTGGGTGTCCGCCGCATCTCGCTGAACTTCGCCGTCTTCCGCTCCGTCTTCGAGGAGGGCGCCCGCATCGGCGCCGGCCCCGTCCTCCGGCTCTGGCGCCGCATGCTGCTGTTCTTCTCACGCTGGTGGCAACTGGAGGCCCTGTACCGCTCCAACGCCAAATACCACCCGGAGTGGTACCCGCGGTTCATCTGCTACGGCGAGACCGCCTCCCTCGCCCGCATCGGCCTGGCCTCCGGCATCGCCGAAGGCTTCGTCTCCGTACCGTCGTTGCGCAAACTCTGGGGAAAGGGGCACCCGAAGACCGGGCAGCAGCCCGCCACCGCCCACGGGCTGCCTCCCCTGACGGCGCTCGGTCTCGACGGAGGGGACCGGGCCGGGCCCGTCGCCCCGGACGCGGGCCTGCCCGAACAGGTCCGCGTCCGGCACCACAAGCTCGACACACTCCGCGCCACCGGGACCGACCCCTACCCGGTCGGCGTCCCCGTCCCCACCCACGCCCTCGCCGACGTGCCCCCCGGTACGGACGTCACCGTGGCAGGACGGCTGCTGCTGGTCCGTGACTTCGGCGGCATCGTCTTCGCCGTGCTGCGCGACTGGTCCGGCGACCACCAGATCGCCCTCACCCGCAGCGGCGCCGGGGCCGCCCTCGACCGCTTCGCCGCCGGCACCGACATCGGCGACCACATCACCGCCACCGGCCACGCCGGCCGAAGCGACAAGGGCGAGCCCACCGTCTTCGTCACCGACTGGCAGCTCACCGGTAAATGCCTGCGCCCGCTGCCCGACAAACGCCGCGGCCTCACCGACCCCGAGGCGCGGGTCCGGCGCCGCTACCTCGACCTCGTCACCAGCCCGGCCGCGCGCACCGTGATCCGGGCCCGCTCCACCGCCGTACAGGCCCTGCGCCAGGGCCTGCTGGACCGCGGCTTCGTCGAGGTCGAGACCCCGATGCTGCAGCAGATCCACGGCGGCGCCAACGCCCGCCCCTTCACCACCCACATCAACGCCTACGACCTCGACCTGTATCTGCGCATCGCCCCCGAGCTGTATCTGAAGCGGCTGTGCGTCGGCGGCCTGGAGAAGGTCTTCGAACTGGGCCGCACCTTCCGCAACGAGGGCGTCTCCTACAAGCACAACCCCGAGTTCACGATGCTGGAGGCCTACCAGGCGTACGCCGACTACGACGTCATGCTCGACCTCACCCGCGAGCTGATCCAGGGCGCGGCGACCGCCGCCTTCGGCTCCCCGGTGGCCCGCAAGGACGGGCAGGAGTACGACATCTCCGGACCGTGGCCGGTCAAGACGGTCTACGGCGCGCTGTCCGAGGTACTGGGGGAGGAGATCGGCCCAGGCTCCGAACTGCTGCGCCTGCACCGGCTGTGCGACCGGGCGGGGGTGCCGTACACCGCCGACGACGGGCCCGGGGACATCGTCCTGGAGATGTACGAACGGCTTGTCGAGGAGCGCACCCAACTCCCCACCTTCTACAAGGACTTCCCGACCGGAGTCGCGCCCCTGACCCGGCAGCACCGCACCGACCCGCGGCTCGCCGAACGCTGGGACCTCGTCGCCTTCGGCACCGAACTCGGCACCGCCTACTCCGAGTTGACCGACCCCGTGGAACAACGGCGGCGGCTCACCGAGCAGTCGCTGCGGGCCGCCGGCGGCGACCCGGAGGCCATGGAACTGGACGAGGACTTCCTGGAAGCGCTGGAGTACGCGATGCCCCCGACCGGCGGCCTCGGTATCGGCGTCGACCGGCTCGTGATGTTCCTCACCGGCCTGACGATTCGGGAGACCCTCCCGTTCCCGCTGGTGCGCCGCCGCTGAGGTCTGTGTCAGGGGCCCCGGCACCCGTCCGGACGCGGCGCCCGGGCAGGGTCAGCAGGGCGATCACCGCGGCGGCCAGACAGAGCGCCGTACCGAGCCCGAAGCAGTCGCGGAACCCGCCCGAGAGGGCGGCCTCGTACTCCCTTCGACGCGGGAACGTGAGGGCCCCGGCCCGCTGCTCGGCCACCGAGACGATCCCGACGAACAACGACACGCCGAGACCGGCGCCGAACTGTCGCGACGAGTTCAGGCCCCGGGGCAGCGCACCGCTCCCGGACCGCGCGAACCCCGTCGGCAGCGCGAGCACACCGCAGCCGAACGCGATCATCAGCAGCGGCAGCAGCACGTCCGCGAAGTCGTAGCGCGCACCCGGCCGGCACAGCAGGACGAACCCGACCGCCGCCACCGCACAGGCCCCGGCCACCGAGGCGGCGAGCCCCACCCGGCCGGCGAGAACGGGCAGCACCAGACAGCCCAGCACCACCCCGGCGACGGCGGACAGCAGGCCCCAGCCCACCTCCATCGGGGCGAGGCCGCCGATCAACTGCAGGGCGAACGTGAGGACGAACACGACACCGGACAGGCCTGCCGCCAGCAACGCCACCACCGTGTACGCGCCGAACGCGGCCCGCTCCCGGTGCAGCCGGGCGAGCGACTCCGGCACGCCCGTGCCCCGGCCGAACCAGCCCAGCACGGACGGCACCAGCGCGCCGGCCACGGCGATGACGATGACCGTCGTCGCCGACACGCTCCGGCCCCCGAGCCAGTCGGCGAACCAGGCCAGGAAGCCCAGCGGAACCACCGCCAGCGCGGCACCCCCCACCCCGCGCCGGGCCGTCGGCTCGGGCGCGGACTCGGCCAGCGCCACCGGAACCAGCAGCATCAGCAGCACCCCGGCGACGGCCTGCACCCAGAAGATCGTCTTCTCCGACGCCGCGGCGTCCAGCAGCAGGGTGCTCGGCAGCAGTGCCGCCGGAGTGGCACAGGCGACGACCGCGAAGTGCACCTTCAGCGCCCGGTCCCGGTCCGGGCCCTCGGGATGCGTGGCGTCGATCAGGGCCAGCGCACCGGCCGTCATCGCCGCGGCCGCGATCCCCTGCACCGCCCGTGAGGCCATCAGCACCCAGGCGTCGCCGGAGAGGACCGCCGGCGCGGCGGCGGCGAGGCTCGACAGCGCGAGCCCGCCCATCAGCACCCGCCGCTGCCCGAACGCCCTCCCGAGGGCTCCCGCGAGCACCGGCAGCGCGGCGAAACACACGCTGTACGCGGACAGCAGCCAGGTTAGTCCGGCGGTGGCCAGCCCCCAGTCACGCGCGACCAACGGCAGCGCCACCGCGAAGCCGGTCGTGTCGAAGACGACCAGAAACTGGGCGACGGCCAGCAGCACCACCGCGAGCGCGCTGCGCGGTATGCCGCCGGTCCGCGTGTTCGTTCCCCCGTGCGCGACCAACTCGGCTCGACCCCCGTATCACTCATGGCACTTGCTGCGGTATGACTGCTTATCAGAACCCCTTCCGGCGCACCACCACCGCCCCCGCACTCGGCCGTCCGGGTGTATTCCCGCCACCGCACCAGTGTCGCTGCGGTGCGCCGGAGTCCCGTGGGGCGACTGATGAGTCATGCAGAAGGATCATTTCTTCACCCGGCGCCGGCTGCTCCTCGCCGGCGCCGCCGCTCTGGGCGCCGCGGGTACCGCCGGAGGCGTCCTGGCGGGTCGCTCCGAGGAGACCACGGGGACCTCCGCCGACCCGGGCCCAGCCCCCGTCCCCGGCCCCCAGGCGCGCCAGGCGCTCAAGGGTTCCGCCTTCCGGCTCCAGCCATTCGCCGGTGACGGACCGCCACGTGCCGCGCCGCACAAGCTGAAGGTCCGCAGGGAGCCCATCCTCCAGATCTCCGGGCGCGGCCGGCAGATGATGCTGACCTTCGACGACGGCCCCAACCCGGAATACACCCCGCACATCCTGGGCACCCTCGCCAAGTACGACGTGCGGGCGATGTTCTTCGTGTGCGGCGAGTGCGTGGCCGACTACAAGGAACTGGTGGCCCGGATGGCCGACGAGGGCCATGTCGTCGGCAACCACACCTGGACGCATCCGCTGCTGACGACCCTCAACCGCAAGCAGATTCGCTCCGAGATGGAGCGCACGAGCGACATCATCGAGGATGCCTACGGCGAGCGCCCGCAGTGGTTCCGCGCACCCTACGGCGCCTGGAACCGGGCCACGTTCCAACTGGGCGCCGAGATGGGCATGGAGCCGATGGCCTGGACGCTCGACACCACCGACTGGATGGAGCCCGGCACCGACACCATCATCGACCGGGTGGAGAGCGGCGCCGCCCCCGGGGTCGTGGTGCTCTCCCATGACGCGGGGGGCGATCGCTCGCAGACCGTTCACGCGATCCGTGAATGGCTGCCCCATCTCCTCGACTCCGGATATCACCTGACGGTCCCACAGCGACGCGTATGACCGCTTCCGGGTCTTTCCCGGGGCTTTCGCCCACCCGGCCGCGGTGGTTCAGTTCACCGCGACCAGGCGGGCGAAGACGACGACGTTCCCGTCGTAACCGTTCTTCTTGGAGAATCCGCCACCGCAGGTGATGACCCGCAGTTCCGGCGTTCCTTTCGAGCCGTACACGCGGTCACCCGGGAAACCGTTCTTCGGGAAGACCTCGATGCCATAGGTCTCGAACACCGCGGTCTTCCCGTCCTTGCGCAGGACCTCGATCCGGCTTCCCTGTTTCAGCGCCCCGAGTCCGTAGAACACGGCGGGGCCCCGCTGGTTGTCGACGTGCCCCACGACGACGGCGGTGCCCATTTCACCGGGGGAGACGGCGCCGGTGAACCAGCCGGCCAGGTTGGCGTTGTCCGCCGGCGGCGCGCCGACCCAGCCGTCCGCGTTCAGGCCGACGGGCATGACCGGCGCGTCCACCTGGATCGCGGGGATCCGGATCCGGTCGGCGGCGGAGAAGGCGAGCGGCGCCACGGACGTGCCGAAGGTGCCCATGCCGGTACGGGTGTCCGGGGCCGCCGCCGAAGCGGGCTGCGGCGGACCGACGTCGAACTCCCCCGAACCATTGCGCATGAGCGCCAGGCCGGTCAGCAGAAGAAGCGCCATCACACCCCACGGGGCGCGCTTCCTGCGCCGCTCCTCTTCTTCGGCGAACTCGGCAAGCTCGAAGAGCTTGGACGGGTCGGACGCAAACATCTGCCAGCCCCTCTCGACGCGGCCGTTACCACCTCCATCGCGCATGAGAAAACGCTAAGTCCCGCGCGCGCGGCGGGCGACGGGTCGAGCGGCGAACGGGTGGCCCGCGCCCGTCGCGGTGCGCCATCCGAGTTGCCGCTTCCAGGAACTTTCTGACGGTCCGTGACCTGCGGCAATATCCGATTGTGTGCTTTTCGTCCGGCGTGTTGCCTCACCAGGACGGACGATTCTCGACATGCGGGCGTGTTCCGCGCGCCCCACGGTCTTCCCAGGAGGTGTTTTCTCGCCGAGCGACCGGGGACGGGTCCCGGTCCGCCTCCCGCGGAGGATCACATGCGAAACCAATGTGCCCTGGCGGCCACGTGCACAGCGGTCGCCGCGCTCGGGCTCGCCGCCCCTGTGGCCGCCGCGGACGACATGGGCCACGGCAACGGGGGCGGAGACCCGGGCTACGGCCAATTCAGCGGCCACCTCAGCGGCGACACCAGCATCCACGGCCACTTCAGCGACAACGGCAACCGCGGCTTCGGCGACGGCGGGGACAGTGGCCGTGACCCGGGCCGCGGGGACGTCCTCAGCCGGGGCGACGACAGCGGGAACGGCGGCCGGGGCGGTGAATTCGGTGGTCGTGGCGACGAGTTGGCCAGCAGTGACGGCGACGGCCGACGCTACATCGAGGCCACCCCCAGCGCGATCGCGACCGGTGCCCCGCTCTCCGTGACCGTCGACGACTGCCGCGGCGGCACGGTCTCCTCCCGCGCCTTCCCGACCGCCCAGCTCCACCCGTTGCGCGACGACACCTCGCGCGCCGGCGCGAGGATCGACAACGACGCCCGTCCCGGCCGGTACGACATCACGGCCCACTGCGACGGCCGCAGCCTGACCCGCCCGTCCGCGTTCACCGTGCTCGGCGGCGTCGAGGGCGGTGCGGGCGGCATCAGCGCGGGTGCCACACGGGCCGACACGGCCATCGGCGCCGGACTCGTGGCCTGGGCCGTCATCGGGGGCGGCGTGTACTGGCTGCGCCGCAGGAACGAGAAGCGGTTCTGACGCCCCGTCGTTCGCCCCCGCGGTCTGCCGGCCAGTCCCCTGCGCACGGCGCACGCCGACAAGGCGATCGCCCCGGTCCCTCGCGGGAACCGAGGCGAAGCCTTTCAGCGAGAGCGACAGGCCGCCGTCCGCACGGGCGTGGCGGCGGGAGAGGGGACTATCCGGAGACGCCCGGGAACAGGTTCATGAACGGTTCCGCGGTCACCGCGATGCCCCGGCTGAAGGGGGCGTCGAAGTCCCAGATGAGGAACAGCATGAACGCGATGGTCGCGGAGAACAGCCCGGCCAGGACCAGTTCCCGTTTGGTACGCCGGATCTGCAGCGCGAACACCATGCCGATGGTGACCGCCGCCCCGGTGAGCAGGCCCCACCACACCACCGACGGCATGGTGGCCCCGGTGGAGTCGGCGCGCGCGTTGCGTGCCTGGTCCGCCGCGGTCATCTGGTCCAGCAGCGGCTGGTAGGCCTGCGCCTCGAAGTCGTTCTTCGGCTGGTAGTCGGTGACGTCCTGGCGGACCTTCTGCAGCAGTCGCGCGCCGCGGTCGGTGACGCGCTCGTTGTGGGACATCGTCTTCCACTCGTGGTCGACCACGTAGCCGACATAGGTGTTGACATCGTCCCGGATCCGGTTACGGACGTCCGGCGGATAGACCCGGACCCGCTCCGAGATCTCGTGCAGGGCCTGGGCCTCGTTCTGCACATGGTCCTGGGCGGAGCTGTGGGCCTCCCACACACCGGCGATGGCCAGCCCCAGGACGATGGCGTACACGACACCGATCCACATCGTCATGTACTCGATGACGTCCGGGGTCTCGCTGGGATCCTCGTCCACGGGGGCCCGTTTGTTCCGTACGAGGGTGACGACCACCACCACGGCACAGGCCGCCAGCATGGCGAGGACGAGAACAAGCCAATCCGGCAACGGATACCTCCAGAAGGTGAGCTGGCCGGCGCGTCAGCGCGGGCGCAGGGCCGCGACGGCGACGATCGCCGGAACGGTGATGAGCAGGACGTAGGTGACCGGCGTGGTGTGGTCGGGCGCGGTGTGCGCGAGAGGATGCGGGTGGTACGCCGGATAACTCACCTTCTTCGCCAGGGGATGCGCGGTGGGCGCGGGACTCGGCGTCGGCTCGGGCCTCGGCACCGGTGTCGGTGTCGGTGTGGGGGTGGGCGTCGGGGCCGGCCGCGGCGCCGGCGGTTCCGGGGCGGGCCGGGCCGGCGGCCTCGGCCTCGGGGCGGGCTTCGGCGCCGGGCGCGGAGTCGGCGTCGGCCGCGGCGGTGGCGGCTTCGGCGTGGGGGTCGGTGTGGGCGGGCACGGCGGCAGGGTGGGGCTCGGCCAGGACGGCGGGGTCGGCCAGCGGTGGTCGCCGGCGTAGGCCAGCGCCACCGTGCCGTCCGGGCCCGTCGAGGCGTACGCACAGGCGTCGGCGGAGGCGCTGCCGACCGGGCAGCCCACCAGGGTCCAGGTCAGCGCCACCAGGGCCAACACCCGTGCGGCGGGCGCGCATCGGGTCACTTCGGGTCCATGCACGACGAAGATCATGCGATGCGAATCCCGTTGGTACGCCGTAGTACGCCGGGATTGCTCCGAAAGGGGCACATACCGCGACCAATGGTTTGACGCGGTGAATCGATCAACTGGCGTGAAGCGCACGCCCGTACGGGCCGCGCGCGGCGGCCTGTGTCACAGGATCCGGAAAGAAATTCCCGAAGAACTTCCCCTCCCCGTTGAACACTCCGGCCCCCTCCATGCGTACCCATGGCCGTGCGGCGGCGCGGCAGAGCGCCGCAACATTCAGGCGAATATGGGGAGTTGGACATGAAGACCTCCTGGCGGACCGCCTCACTGGTGGCCACAGCCGCTTCGGTGCTGGCGCTGACGACGGCGTGCGGTCAGGACAACAGCACCACTCCGGCCGCGGCGGCCCAGAACGTGGGAGCCACCGCTCCCGCGGGCAGCCCGACCACCGGCGCCGGAGTAGGCACCGGCACCGCGGCGGGCAACGGCTACGGCGCCGACGGCAACCAGAGCTCCGGCTCCCCGGCCCAGGCCGCCCCCGCGGGCAAGCTGACCGTGGCCGCCAACCCCGACCTCGGCAACGTGCTGACCGACGGCTCCGGCCTCACCCTCTACCGGTTCGACAAGGACACCGCCAATCCGCCCAAGTCGAACTGCGCCGGCGACTGCGCCACCACCTGGCCGCCGGTGCCCGCCGGCGACGCCTCCGCGGGCGCCGGCGTCGACAAGGCGCTGCTCGGCGAGGTCACCCGCGCCGACGGCACCAAGCAGCTCACCATCGGCGGCTGGCCCGCCTACCGCTACGTCAAGGACGTCAACGGCGGTGACGTCAACGGCCAGGGCGTGGGCGGCAAGTGGTTCGCGCTCGCCCCCGACGGCAAGAAGGCCTCGCTGGCCTCCCTGCCCGGCCTGTCCGTCCGCAAGGACCCCAAGCTCGGCAACATCGTCGTGGACAAGAACGGCAGGACGGTCTACCGCTTCCTGAAGGACAAGGCCTGGCCGAAGTCCGTCTCGAACTGCACCGGGGCCTGCCTGGTGAAGTGGCCGGCCGTCGGCATCGTCAAGCCCGGGGACACCCAGGGCGTCAAGAAGAAGGGCCTGATGGGCTTCACTCGTCCCGACGGCGTCCAGCAGATGACCGTGAACTGCTGGCCGATCTACACCTTCTCCGGGGACAAGGCCCCCGGTGACACCAACGGTCAGGGCGTGGGCGGCACCTGGTACGCCGTCGCGCCCGACGGCAAGCCGGTCGGCGCGCCGGGCAACTAGATCACCTCCCCAGGGTCGATCGCCCCGCCCGACCCGGAGCGCCACCGAAGGTCCGCCCCCTCCGCACCGCACGGAGGGGGCGGACCGTTGTGCGTGGGGGCTGTGCAGGTGAGGAGTGCGCGGGGCGGCCGGGCGGGTCGGGAGGAGCGGTCCAACCCGGGAACAGCCGTGACACAGCGGGGTCATACGGGCACTTGCCGCAGGCAGTGGCGGGGAACGGACGGTCAATTTCCGGTTTGGGTCGCTCCTTTGGCGGGCGATCAGTAGCCTCAGCTCGAACACCGGATCGCCTGCCCTGTCGTCTACGCGTTGGAGAGATACATGGAGCGCCCCGCCTGGGCCCCACGGAGCATCGACATCTCGGTGCCGAGCGTCTCGCGGATCTACGACTATTACCTGGGCGGCTCGCACAACTTCGAGGTGGACCGGGACGCGGCCCGCAAGGCGATGGAGTTCATGCCGGGGCTGCCGAAGATCATGCAGGCCAACCGGGCGTTCATGCGCCGCGCCGTGCGCTTCGCGGCCCAGCAGGGCATCACCCAGTACCTGGACATCGGCTCCGGCATCCCGACGTTCGGCAACGTCCACGAGGTGGCCCAGGCGGCCGTACCGGGCGCCCACGTGGTCTACGTCGACCACGACCCGGTCGCCGTCGCACACAGCCAGGCGGTGCTGGCGGGGAACGATGACGCGGATGTGGTTGCTGCGGACCTGCGCAAGCCGGAGGAGATCCTCTCCAGCCCCCAGGTAGAGGGGCTGATCGACCTGAACCGGCCGGTTGCCCTCCTCCTGGTTGCCATACTGCACTTCGTGGAAGACGCGGACGACCCCTACGGTGCGGTGGCCGAGCTGCGCGAGGCGCTCGCGCCCGGCAGCCTGCTGATCCTCACCCATGCCTCGTACGAGGGAATCCCGGTGCCTGCCGAGCGGGCCGAGGGCGCGGTGGACGTATACAAGGACATTCGCAACCCGCTGATCATGCGCTCGCGCGACGAGATCGCGCGGTTCTTCGAGGGGTACGACATGGTGGAACCGGGACTGGTGCCGATGCCGCACTGGCGGCCGGAGTCGGCGCCGGAGGACGAGGATCCGTTCGCCTTCTCCGGGTTCGCCGGCGTGGGGCGTACGGCGTGAGGGCCGGGCCGGACGGGCCGGAGGGCAGACTGCGCCGGTTCACGACGATCTGGAGCCGGGCGGTGTACCCGGTGACCTCCACGTCGCTGACCCGCGCCGAGTTCGAGGAAGAACTCCTGCCGCTCGCACGCCGGTTGAGCGAGCTGCTGCGGGCTCGCGGCTTCGACGCCGACGGCGCGAAGAGGGTCGGCGCCGCCCTGGTCGGCGCGCACTGCACCGACCCCGAGGCGCTCGCCCGGACCCTGGACTGCGTCGACGCCTATCTGGTGCTGTACTGCGCCGAGGACGGCCCCCAGGACCAACCGCGCATGCGCTCCTCGCGGTTGCAGCACGCGATGGCCGCCGGGTACGCCGAGGCACTGCGCGAGCGCACCCTCACCGAGCAGGAGTCCATCGCCCAGGCCGCGTTGCAGGCCCAGGGCCTGGTCGCCCAGGCCCTGCACGCCAGCGAGGCCCGCTTCCGCGCGGTGTTCGAAGGCGCCGCCATAGGGATCGGCATCGCCGACCTCGAAGGGAACGTCCTCCAGGTCAACGAGGCGCTGCTGCGCATGTTCGGGCAGTCCGACCACGCCCTGCGCGGCCGCCGCGTCCAGGACTGGGTGCATCCCGAGGACGCGCCCCAGACCTGGAAGCTCTACGACGAACTCGTCCGCGGCGAGCGCGAGCACTACCACCTCGAAAAGGCCTTCAACCGCCCCGACGGCACCGTCCTGTGGACCAATCTGACCGTCTCCCTGCTGCGCGACGCAGACGGCGCACCGCAGTACCAGCTCGCCCTCATGGAGGACACCACCGAGCGCCGGCTGCTCAACCTCCGGCTGCGCTACGAGGCGACGCACGACGCCCTCACCGGCCTGCCCAACCGCACGCTGTTCTTCGAGCGCCTGGAGAAGGTGCTGGCCGCGGGCGAGGGACAGCGCTTCGGCCTCTGCTATCTCGACCTGGACGGCTTTAAGACCGTCAACGACAGCCTCGGGCACGCGGCCGGCGACCGGCTGCTGGTGGAGGTCGCCGACCGGCTGCAGTCCTGCGCGACCGCGCCCGGCGAGATGGTCGCCCGGCTCGGCGGCGACGAGTTCGTGGCCCTGACCACCGGGCCGGGCACCGAGCGCGCGGTGGACGAACTCGCCGAGCGCATCATGAGCGCCCTGATCACCCCGATCAGCATCGACGGCCGGGACCTGATGGTGCGCGGCTCCCTCGGCATCGTCGAGGGCCCGGCCGGCGAACGCACCGCGGCCGAGGTGCTGCGCAGCGCCGACATCACCATGTACCGGGCGAAGTCGGCGGGCGGCAACCGCTCCGAACTGGCCGACCCCGAGGCCGATGCCCGCGCCATCACCCGCCACGGCCTCACCACCGCCCTCCCCACGGCCCTGGAACGGGGCGAGTTCTTCATCGAGTACCAGCCGCTCGTCCACCTCGGCGACGGCAGTGTGCGCGGCGCCGAGGCCCTGGTCCGCTGGCTGCACCCGCAGCACGGGGTGCTCGGCCCCGACCGCTTCATCCCGCTCGCCGAGCACACCGGGCTGATCGTCCCGCTCGGCCGCTGGGTCCTGGAGGAGTCCATCCGTCAGGCCCGCGCCTGGCGAGAACGCCATGGCGAGGAGACGGCCCCCGATCCCCTGCGCATCAACGTCAACCTGTCGCCGTGCCAGCTCAGCCATCCCGGCCTGGTACAGGACACCGTCGACATCCTGGAGCGTGCGGGCGTCGCCCCGGAGGCCCTGTGCCTGGAGGTCACCGAGTCCGCGCTCATCGGCGCCGACGACGATCTGCTCAAACCCCTGCACCGGCTGGCCGAGATGGGCGTCGACATCGCCCTGGACGACTTCGGCACCGGGTACTCCAACCTCGCCAACCTGCGCCGCCTGCCGGTGAGCATCCTCAAACTGGACCGCTCCTTCACCCAGGGCATGCAGCAGTTCCCCGCCGACCCCGTCGACCTGAAGATCGTCGAGGGAATCGTCACCCTGGCCCACAGCCTCGACCTCGCGGTCACCGTCGAGGGCGTCGAAACCGGCGCCCAGGCCGAGCAGTTGCGCATGCTGGGCTGCGACACGGCCCAGGGCTGGTACTACGCCCGCCCGGGCCCACCGGAACGCCTGCACGACTTGGCGTTGGTGGACGCGACGGGCTGATCGGGGGGTGTGGGGGGCGCAGCCCCCCACAAGGGGCGCGGGGAACTGCGCGAGCGACCACGACGCACCCGCACCCCGAAACGGCGCTTCAGAGGCAGACGCACCCGGCGACAGACACCGTCACCGCTCAAGAAGCATCCGCTGCAACTCCCGCGCAGCCCGCGGCGGCGCCACGTCACTGCGATGAGCCAATGCAATGGCCCGCTGCAACCCTGGACGGGCCAGCGAAGTCACCCTGAGCCCCTGCCCGGACCGCGTGGCAACCATCCGCGGCACCACAGCGATCCCCAACCCCGCCCGGACAAAACCCAGCACCGCATCCATCTCGCCCCCTTCAACAGCGAAGTCCGGCTCGAACCCGGCGGAGCGACACGCCGCCACGGTCAGCTCCCGCAGGTCGTAGCCGTGCCGGAACATCACAAGCCGCTCGCCCTCCAGGTCGGCGATGTGCACCACCCGGCCACCCCGGCCGGGCGCGGGCGCCTCCGGTGAGGACACCACCACCAGCTCCTCCCGCAGCAGCTCCACCGTCGACAGCGCGGGCGCCGGCGTCGGCAGCGGCAGCACGATCAGCGCGAGGTCCAGCGCGCCCCGGGCCAGCTCCCGCACCAGGTCGTGCGAGCCGCCCTCCTCGATCATCAGCTGGATACCGGGATAGCGGTCGTGGAAGGCGCGCAGCGCATCCGGCAGCAGACCCGTGCACAGACTCGGCGTCGCCCCCAGCCGCACCCGGCCTCGCCGCAGCTGCACCAGCTCCTGCACCTCGTACCGGGCGGTGTCCGCGTCGGCCAGGATCCGCCGGGCCAGCGGCAGCAGGGCCTCGCCCGCGTCGGTGAGCGTGATGTTGCCCCGGGCGCGCAGGAACAGATCCGCGCCCAGCTCCCGCTCCAGCGCCTTGATCTGCTGCGAAAGCGACGGCTGGGCGACATGCACCAGCTCGGCGGCGCGGGTGAAGTGCCGGGTCTCGGCGACGGCGACGAAATACTGAAGCTGCTGGAACTGCATGGTTTCACCATAGCTTCTGCCTATTGAATCCAGCCGTACCATGTCTTGGACTGATCGGGCCCTCCGGCCCTAGCGTGCCTGGCATGGCTCTGGCAACGCGGACGGACCGACGGCCGTCCATGGCGCGCACGATGTGGGACTCCTCCGTCGGCAAGAAGACGGTGATGGCCGTCAGCGGCGTGATCATGCTGCTGTACCTGGTCGCGCACATGATCGGCAATCTGAAGATCTACTTCGGAGCGGGCGAGTTCAACCACTATGCCCACTGGCTGCGCACCATCGGCGAACCCTTCATGCACTACGAGTGGACGCTCTGGCTCATCCGGATCGTCCTCGTCGTCGCCGTGGCCGCCCACGCCACGTCCGCCTACCAGCTCAGCCGCCGGGACATCAGGGCGCGGCCCAGCAAGTACGTGCACTCAAGGCCGCGGGCGAGCTACGCCACCCGCACCATGCGCTGGGGCGGGATCATCCTCGGCCTGTTCATCGTCTGGCACGTCCTGGACCTGACCACCGGCACCGTGCACCCCGGACACTTCCAGAACGGGCACCCGTACCAGAACGTCGTCGGCGACTTCTCCCACTGGTACAGCAACGTCGTCTACATCGTCGCGATGCTCGCGCTCGGCCTGCACATCCGGCACGGCTTCTGGAGCGCCGCGCAGACCCTCGGCGTCGGCAGCCGCGCCCGCGACCGCGCCCTGAAGACCGTCGCCAACGTCCTCGCGCTGCTGCTCACGGCCGGCTTCGTCGCCGTACCCGTGGGCGTCATGACCGGAGTGGTGAGCTGACATGACCGAATACGTGAACTACGCGACGGGCGAGCCGGTCACCGACGCCAAGGCCCCGTCCGGCCCGATCAACGAGCGCTGGGACAAGCGCCGCTTCGAGGCCAGGCTGGTCAACCCCGCCAACCGGCGCAAGCACACCGTCATCGTCGTCGGTACCGGCCTCGCGGGCGGCTCCGCGGGCGCCACCCTCGCCGAACAGGGCTACCACGTCGTGCAGTTCTGCTACCAGGACTCCCCGCGCCGCGCCCACTCCATCGCCGCGCAGGGCGGCATCAACGCGGCGAAGAACTACCGCAACGACGGCGACTCCATCCACCGGCTTTTCTACGACACCGTCAAGGGCGGCGACTTCCGCGCCCGTGAGTCCAACGTCCACCGCCTTGCGCAGATCTCGGTGGAGATCATCGACCAGTGCGTGGCCCAGGGTGTGCCCTTCGCCCGCGAGTACGGCGGCCTGCTGGACACCCGCTCCTTCGGCGGCGTACAGGTCTCGCGTACGTTCTACGCCCGTGGCCAGACGGGGCAGCAGCTGCTCCTCGGCGCGTACCAGGCCCTCAGCAGGCAGATCGCCGCGGGCAACGTGGAGATGCATCCGCGCACCGAGATGCTCGACCTGATCGTCGTGGACGGGCGGGCCCGGGGAATCGTGGCCCGTGACCTGATCACAGGTCGTGTCGACACGTACTTCGCGGACGCCGTCGTCCTCGCCAGCGGCGGGTACGGAAACGTCTTCTACCTGTCGACCAACGCCATGAACTCCAACGCGACCGCCGTCTGGCGGGCGCACCGGCGTGGCGCCTACTTCGCCAACCCCTGCTTCACACAGATCCATCCGACCTGCATCCCGCGCACCGGCGACCACCAGTCCAAGCTGACGCTGATGAGCGAGTCGCTGCGCAACGACGGCCGTATCTGGGTGCCGAGGGCCAAGGGCGACACCCGGCCCGCGAACCAGATCCCCGAGGACGAGCGCGACTACTACCTGGAGCGCATCTATCCGTCCTTCGGCAACCTGGTCCCGCGCGACATCGCCTCCCGCGCCGCGAAGAACGTCTGCGACGAGGGAAGGGGCGTCGGCCCCGGCGGGCAGGGCGTATACCTCGACTTCGCCGACGCCATCGAGCGGATGGGGCGCGGGGCCGTCGAGGCCAAGTACGGCAACCTCTTCGACATGTACCAGCGGATCACCGACGAGGATCCGTACGAGGTGCCGATGCGGATCTACCCGGCCGTGCACTACACGATGGGCGGACTGTGGGTCGACTACGACCTGCAGACCACCGTCCCGGGCCTGTTCGCGATCGGCGAGGCCAACTTCTCCGACCACGGCGCCAACCGGCTCGGTGCCTCCGCGCTGATGCAGGGCCTCGCCGACGGCTACTTCGTGCTGCCGGCCACCATCAACGACTACCTGGCCCGCAACCCGCACCAGGAGGCGGTGACGGCCCAACACCCCGCCGTCCAGGAGGTGCTGGCCGAGACGGAGGACCGGCTGAACCTGTTGCTGTCCGTGGACGGTGACCGTACGCCCGACTCCTTCCACCGTGAACTCGGCGAGCTGATGTGGGAGTTCTGCGGCATGGCCCGTACCGACTCCGGGCTGCGCAAGGCCCTGGAGCGCATCCCGCAGATCCGCGAGGAGTTCTGGCGGCGCATCAAGGTGCCCGGGACCGGGGAGGAGTTCAACCAGTCGCTGGAGAAGGCCAACCGGATCGTCGACTACCTGGAGCTGGCCGAGCTGATCTGCCTCGACGCGCTGCACCGCTCCGAGTCCTGCGGCGGCCACTTCCGCGAGGAGTCCCAGACCCCGGACGGCGAGGCCGCCCGCAGGGACGAGGAGTTCTCCTACGCGGCCGCCTGGGAGTTCAGCGGTACCGGCCAGGCGCCCACCCTGCACAAGGAAGACCTGGTCTTCGAGTACGTCCATCCCACTCAGCGGAGCTACGCATGAAGCTCACCCTGCGCGTCTGGCGGCAGAAGAACGCCGACGCCGACGGCGCCATGTCCACGTACGAGGTGGACGGCATCTCGTCCGACATGTCCTTCCTGGAGATGCTGGACGTCCTCAACGAGCAGCTCATCCTCGCGGGCGAGGATCCCGTCGCCTTCGACCACGACTGCCGCGAGGGCATCTGCGGCGCTTGCTCGCTCGTCATCAACGGCGACGCGCACGGTCCCGAGCGCACCACCACCTGCCAGCTGCACATGCGGTCCTTCAAGGACGGCGACACGATCGACATCGAGCCGTGGCGGGCCGCCGCCTTCCCGGTGATCAAGGACCTGGTCGTCGACCGGTCCGCGTTCGACCGGATCATCCAGGCCGGCGGCTATGTCACCGCGCCGACCGGATCCGCGCCGGAGGCGCATGCCACGACGGTGCCGAAGGCCGACGCGGACTTCGCGTTCGAGCACGCGGAGTGCATCGGGTGCGGGGCGTGTGTGGCCGCGTGCCCGAACGGTGCGGCGATGCTGTTCACCTCCGCCAAGGTCAACCACCTGAACGTGCTGCCGCAGGGGGCACCCGAGCGCGAGACCCGGGTGCTCGACATGGTGGCGCAGATGGACGCGGAGGGCTTCGGCGGGTGCACGCTGACCGGCGAGTGTGCCACCGCATGCCCGAAGGGGATTCCCCTGGTGTCCATCACCGGCATGAACAGGGAGTGGCTGCGGGCCACCCGGAAGGTGGGGAAGCGGTAGCGCCCCACGGAGAGTGAGACGTTCGTCGCACAGGCGAACGGGCGGGGCCGGGAGCGGTGCTCTTCCCGGCCCCGTCTGGCTTTCCGGTGATCGCCGGGACCCCGGCGTTCAACATTCCCACATCCTCTCTCCGGGCACAGGTCACGCGCTCGCCAACCGGCGTCGGAAGAACAGGAGCAGCAGGCCGTACGCGCGGCCCGCCGCCGTCGCCGTCGCCGAACCGGCCCGTGACCAGGAGAGAGCCATGACCGGCGTTTCCACCCTAGACCGCCCCCCGCAGCCCGCGGCACCGACCCGCTACACGGTCACCCTCGCCCGTGACGAGGACGACGTGCGTGCCGCGCAGCGGCTGCGGCACGACGTCTTCGCCGGGGAGATGGGGGCCCTGCTGGCCACCCCGCAGCCGGGCCTCGACGTCGACGCCTTCGACGCCTACTGCGACCACCTGCTGGTGCGCGACACCGTGACCGGTCAGGTCGTCGGCACCTACCGGCTGCTGCCCCCGGAGCGGGCCTCGGTCGCCGGGCGGCTCTACTCCGAGGGCGAGTTCGAGCTGGCCGCCCTCGACGGGATCCGGCCCTCCCTGGTCGAGGTCGGCCGCTCCTGTGTGCACCCCGACCACCGCGACGGCGCCGTGATCAGCCTGATCTGGGCCGGCATCGCCCGCTACATGGTCGACCGCGGCCACGAGTGGCTGGCGGGCTGCTGCTCGGTGCCGCTCGCCGACGGAGGCGCCCTCGCGACGGCCACCTGGGAGCGGGTGCGTGCCAAGCACCTGGCACCCGAGGAGTTCCGGGTACGGCCGCTGGTGCCGTGGATCCCGAACACCGAGGCCCCCGCCGGGCACACCGATCTGCCGGCCCTGCTCCGCGGCTACCTCCGCCTCGGCGCCTGGGTGTGCGGCGAGCCCGCGCACGACCCGGACTTCGGCGTCGCCGACATGTACGTACTGCTGTCGATGCGCCGGGTGAACGCGCGCTATCTGCGGCACTTCCTCTCCCTCGTGCCGGCCTGATGAGCGTCTGGCTGCCCACCGCGCCCTGTACCCCGGGCGCCTGTGTGGAGCCGGCCCCGGCCGCCGCGGCCGTGCCCCGGGCCGTACTGCGGCTGACCGCGGTCGTGGCCCTGGTCCTGGCCGGGGTCACGCTGACTCCGCTCGGTGGGAGGATCCCCGCCGAGTGGGTCGGACGGTGGTGCCGGGCGATCGTGCGCGCCATCGGGGTCCAGGTCCGGATCACCGGCGCCGCCGCGCCGTCCGGCGGACTGCTGCTGGTCGCCAACCATGTCTCGTGGCTGGACATCCCGCTGCTGACCGCCGTACGCCCGGCCCGGATGCTCGCCAAGACCGAGATCCGGCAGTGGCCGGTCGCGGGCGCCCTGGCCGCGCGCGGCGGAGCCCTGTTCATCGAGCGGGACCGGCTGCGCGCCCTGCCCGAGACGGTCGCCCGGATCGCCGAGGCGCTGCGCCAGGGCGCGGCCGTGGCCGCCTTCCCGGAGGGCAGCACCTGGTGCGGGCGGGCCCACGGCCGCTTCCACCGGGCCGTCTTCCAGGCCGCACTGGACGCGGGCGTACCTGTGCAGCCGGTGCGGCTCCGCTACACCCAGGAGGGCGGTACGGCCAGTACGGCCGCCGCGTTCGTCGGCGAGGACACCCTGCTCGCCTCCCTGTGGCGGGTGGCCCGTACCCGGGGCCTGGTCGCCGAGGTGGAGATACGGCCGGTGATCCAGCCGGGCACCCATCCTGACCGGCGTACCCTCGCTGCCGCGGCCCGGTCGATCGCCCCGGAGCCCGACTGGACCCACGCGGTGCTGGTGGCCGACGCCCAGGCGAGTCCCGGAAGGGGCGCGGGCTGTATCTCCCATGCGGCTACCGCCGCGCCGACGCGACCGGCCACGACGGCGCTGCGGACGACGGACGGCACTGCGCGGCGCTGACCATTCAGGGCATGACCCGCGCCAAATAGGGCGCAGTCGCACTGCCCGCCGCCGAGGCGACCCGCTCCGGCGGACCGGAAGCGACGATCCGGCCGCCCCGGTCGCCGCCGCCGGGGCCCAGGTCGATGACCCAGTCGGCGCCCGCGACCACCGTCATGTCGTGCTCGACCACCACGACCGTGTGCCCGGCGTCGACCAGCCCGTGCAGCCGGTCCATCAGCACCTCCACATCCGCCGGGTGCAGCCCGGTCGTCGGCTCGTCCAGCAGATAGAGGGTGCGGCCGCGCCGGCCGCGCTGCAACTCGCTCGCCAGCTTGATCCGCTGGGCCTCGCCGCCGGACAGCTCGGTCGCCGGCTGCCCGAGCCGCAGATAGCCGAGGCCCACGTCGAGCAGGGTGCCCAGGCTCCGGGCGGCGGCCGGGACGTCGGCGAAGAACTCCGCCGCGCCCTCCACCGTCAGACCGAGCACCTCGGCGATGTTCCGGTCCCGGTACGACACCTGGAGCGTCTCCGGGTTGTAGCGGGCGCCGCCACAGTCCGGGCAGGGTGCGTAGGTGCTCGGCAGGAACAGCAGCTCGACGCTGACGAACCCCTCGCCCTGACAGGTCTCGCAGCGCCCTCCGGCCACGTTGAAGGAGAACCGGCCGACCCCGTACCCGCGCGTCCGTGCCTCCTCGGTGCCGGCGAACACCTTGCGGACGACATCGAACAGGCCGGTGTAGGTGGCCAGATTGGAGCGCGGGGTCCGTCCGATCGGCCGCTGGTCGACCCGGACCAGCCGGTCCACGCCCGCCGACTCCTCCGTCAACTCACCGATCAGCGTGGACTTTCCGGAGCCGGATACCCCGGTGACGGCGGTGAACGCGCCCAGCGGGAACTCGGCCGTCACCTCGCGCAGGTTGTGCCGGGTCACCGGACCCACCGTCAACCAGCCGCAAGGCTCCCTGACTTCACGCGCCGGGCCGGGTGACTCGTCGAACAGGAAGGCCGCCGTGGCCGACTCCTCCACCGACGCCAGCTCGGCCGGCGGCCCGCTGTACAGCACGCGCCCGCCGTGCTCGCCCGCGCCGGGGCCGACGTCCACCAGCCAGTCGGCGCCGCGCACCACCTCCAGGTGATGCTCCACCACGAACACCGAGTTGCCCGCGGCTTTCAGCCGCGCCAGCACGGTCAGCAGCGCCTCGGTGTCCGCCGGGTGCAGTCCGGCGGAGGGCTCGTCCAGCACGTACACCACGCCGAACAGTCCGGAACGCAGCTGTGTGGCGAGCCGCAGCCGTTGCAGCTCACCCGCGGACAGGGTGGGCGTGGACCGGTCCAGGCTCAGATAACCGAGGCCCAGTTCGACCACGGGCGCGATCCGGGACTTCAGGTCCTCGGTGAGGACCCGGGTGGTCTCGTCGCGCCCGTCGAGCAGCACGGCGAGATCGGTCAGCGGCAGCGCGGCCAGTTCGGCGATGGTCCGGCCGCCGAAGGTCACCGCGAGCGCCTCGGGCCGCAGCCGGCTGCCTCCGCACACCGGGCAGGGCGCGCTGCTCAGGAATCGCTCCGCCTTCGCCCGCAGCGAGGCCGACTTGGTGTCCGCGAACGTCTTCAGCACATACCGGCGGGCACTCATGTACGTGCCCTGGTACGGCCGTTGGATGCGGTCGGCGTCACGGACGGGGTGGACGGTGACCACTGGCTGCTCGTCCGTGAACAGGATCCACTCCCGTGCCCCGGCGGGCAGCTCGCGCCAGGGCCGGTCCACGTCATGGCCGAGCGTGTCGAGGATGTCCCGCAGGTTCTTGCCCTGCCAGGCGCCCGGCCAGGCGGCGATGGCACCCTCGCGGATGGACAGCCCGGGATCCGGGACCAGCAACTCCTCGGTGGTGTCGTGCACTTGGCCCAGCCCGTGGCACTGAGGGCAGGCCCCGGCCGCCGTGTTCGGCGAGAACGCGTCCGACTCGAGCCGCTCCGCGCCCGCCGGATACTCCCCGGCGCGTGAGAACAGCATGCGCAGGGAGTTGGAGAGATTGGTGACCGTGCCCACCGAGGAACGGGAGGTGGGGGCCGAGCGGCGTTGCTGCAGCGACACCGCCGGCGGCAGCCCGGTGATCTCGCCGACCTTCGGCGCCCCGACCTGATGGATCAGCCTGCGCGCATACGGCGCGACCGACTCGAAGTACCGCCGCTGCGCCTCGGCGTAGATCGTCCCGAACGCGAGGGACGACTTCCCCGAGCCGGAGACGCCGGTGAACACGGCCAGGACGTCGCGGGGGATGTCGACGTCGGCGCCTTTGAGATTGTGTTCGCGGGCGCCGCGGACGCGGACGTACTGGTCATGAGGGCTGTGCATAGGCGCACAACTCTATCCGCGCCCGTGCGCTGCTACTGCGGAGGGTTGTCCTGGCGGTTCTCGTCGATGAACTCGTCCGCTTTCTGCTGCGCGGTGTCCACCTGGGAGCGGTACTTGCCCTGGGTCCGCTCGTCGATCGTGCCGCCCGCCTTGTCGACGCCCGTCTTGGCCTGGTCCTCATGACCCTTGAGCATCTGCTTGAGCTTGTCCATCACGGACATGGCAGCCCTCCTCATCACTTGAGGCTTTCCCTCCCAGGGTCACCGTGACCGGCCGCGTTCGCATCTCGGGGCCCGCATCCGCGCCGCGAACGCTGCCCGGCGCAGGCCTCAGGGAATGGTGGTGCGTGTACGGCGGGCACGGTTCGCCTTCGTGTCGGCGGAGGACGCGGCGAGCAGGCGTTCCGCCACTGCGGCGGCCTCCGTGGCGTCGCGTTTGCCCATCAGTACGCAGAGTGTGTAGGCGGTGTCGTCGTACTGACGGCGGCGGAGTGGATTCGCCGGATTCCGCAGCAGGCGGGCCTGAGCGATCCGGTAGGCGCGCAGCGCCGTGGCGGCGGTTCTGAGGTCGGGCATCAGCATCTGCGTCTCCGTTCTCCCGCGCCGGCCCGGATCCGTCCGGATCCGTGATGTCTGTGGGCCGTGAGGGGCGGTTCGTGCGCCTCTCCATGGTGCGCGCCGGAGCCCGGCCGGGCGACTCGTCCGTTCAGGTGAGGTCGTCCAGACGCCGTTGTGCCGTGCGGAGGGAGCGGCGGCAGCGGCCCAGCCCCTTCCACGGGTCGCCGTACTTGTCGAGACGCTCACTCAGCGTGCGCAGTGTCCACCGGCGCGGGCCGAGGTCCGGGTCGTCGAGCTCGTCCCAGTGCAGCGGGGTGGCGACAGGAGCGTGCGGGCGGGCGCGTACGGCGTAGGGGGCGACCGAGGTCTGGGCGTAGGCGTTGCGCTGGGTGTCCAGGTAGAGGCGGCCCCGGCGCTTGTTCTTGCGCGGTTCGGTCGTCAGCCGGTCGCTGTGCCGTGCGGCGAGCAGGTCGGCGACGCGGCGCGCGAAGTGCCGCGCGGTGTCGAAGTCCGTGCGCCGGTCGAGCAGGACCAGCAGGTGCATGCCCCGCGATCCTGTCGTCATCAGAGCGGGGCGCAGCCCGAGTTCGGTGAGCAGATCACCCAGGGTGCGGGCGCTCCACCGTACGGTCTCGAAGCCGTTCTCCCCGCCCTCGGGAGGATCGAGGTCGAAGACCAACCGGTCGGGGCAGTCCAGGCAGTTCGCGGGGCTCAGCCACGGATGCGGCGTGATGCACGCCTGGTTGGCCAGATAGACGAGGGTGGCCGTGTCGTCACACACCGCCATGGTGAGGCGGCCATCCTCCTTGGGCACCTCGACGGTGCGGATCCAGTCGGGGAAATAGTCCGGAACATCCTTGTGGAAGAAGGACTTTCCCTGGTACCCGTCGGGGTACCGCTCCATCACCAGCGGCCGGCCCCTGAGATGCGTGAGCATCGGGCGGGCGACGGAGCGGTAGTAGTCGACCAGTTCGGCCTTGGTGATCCCGTCGTCCGGAAACAGCTCCTTGTCCGGGTTCGACAACGACACCCGTCGACCGCCGACCCGGATCTGGTCCTTCGTCCTGGCCTCGGGACTCATGACGGCGTTTTCACCACCGGTACCAGCGGCGCCTGGCCCCACCGACGGCCGCGCTGCGGAACAGGAAGCCCAGGAGCCACACGACGAACACCGCGAGAGCGATCCACCAGAGAATCTTCACCGCGAAGCCGACGCCGAAGAGCAGCAGCGCCAGCAGCAGGACCAGCAGGATGGCAAGCATGTTCTGCACCTCCTGGCCTCCGAGTTTCCCCGAACGCGCGGATCAGACGTCTTTCCGGTGGACCGGACCGCCCGTTCCGGGACCGGGCGTGTACAGGATGCCTCCCTGGGTACCGGGACGGCGGGGGCGCAGCCGCTGATCCAGGAGGAGCCGTGACGGGCACCGAACGGGGTGGGGGCACCGCGCGCACCGGGCGTGACGAGACCGCGGAGGAGCGCGCCGACCGCAGATGGGGAGAGCTGATCCAGGAGGTCCGCGTCGCCCAGACGGGCGTGCAGATCCTCTTCGGCTTCCTGCTCACCGTCGTGTTCACACCGAGGTTCGCGCAGCTGGGCCGAACGGACCGGACGATCTACATCGTGACCATCGTCCTCGGCGCCGCGGCGACCGGGGCTCTGATCGGCCCGGTGTCCGTGCACCGGCTCGTCGCCGGACGACGCGTGAAACCGCAGGCGGTCGTGTGGGCGGCCCGGCTGACCCTGGTCGGCCTGGTCCTGCTGCTCGCCACGACGACCTCCGCGCTCCTGCTCGTCCTCAGGGTCGCGACCCACGACAGCTCCGTGCTCTGGCTGGTCGCCGCGGTGCTGGCCTGGTACCTGCTGTGCTGGTTCGCCTGGCCCCTGTGGACGCGGCGCCGGCACACGACCAGGTGACCGCGGGAGGATGTCATGGAACTGGTCGAGGAGCGGCCCTACCGCTTCCGCATCGAACGACACGGGGACATGCGGGTGCCGGGCATGGTGTTCGCCTCCCGGCAGTTGCTGAAGGACGCCGAGAAGTCGCTGGAGCAGGTGGTTCACGTGGCCACGCTGCCCGGAATCGTCGGCGCCTCGTACGCCATGCCGGACATCCACTGGGGCTACGGCTTCCCCATCGGCGGTGTGGCGGCGACCGACGTGGACGAGGGGGGCGTGGTCTCGCCCGGCGGGGTCGGCTTCGACATCTCCTGCGGGGTACGGCTGCTGGCCGCAGACTGCGACCGTGCGGAGCTGCGGCCCGCCCTGCCCGCGGTCATGGACGGCCTGGACAGGGCGATCCCGCGCGGGGCCGGGCCCGGTGGGGTGTGGCGGCTGGACGGGCCCCGGCAGCTGGAGCGGATCCTTGAGGGCGGATCCCGCTACGCGGTGGAGCAGGGGCACGGTGAGGAGCGCGACCTGGTCCGCTGCGAGGACGGCGGGGCGGTCGCCGACGCGGACGTGACCCGGGTCGGCCGGCGGGCGCGCGAGCGCGGCCTCGGGCAGGTCGGCAGCCTCGGCTCCGCCAACCACTTCCTGGAGGTGCAGCAGGTCGCCCGCGTGTACGACGAGCGGGCCGCGGCCGCGTTCGGGCTGGCCGAGGGCCAGGTGTGCGTGATGATCCACTGCGGCTCGCGCGGCCTCGGACACCAGATCTGCACCGATCACGTGCGGGAGATGGGCCGCGCCATGGCCCGCTACGGCATCACGGTGCCGGACCGGCAGCTGGCCTGCACACCCGTGGACTCGCCCGAGGGGCGCGCGTACCTCGGTGCCATGGCGGCGGCCGCCAACTACGGGCGCGCCAACCGCCAGCTGCTCACCGACGCGGCACGCCGGGTCTTCGAACGGGCCGCGGGAGTCCGGCTGTCGCTGGTGTACGACGTCTCGCACAACCTCGCCAAGATCGAGACCCATCCCGTGGACGGGACACGCCGCCGGCTGTGCGTCCACCGCAAGGGCGCCACCCGCGCCTTCCCGCCCGGCCATCCCGATCTGCCCCGCGACCTGAGCGGAGTGGGGCAGCCGGTGCTGATCCCCGGCACCATGGGCACGGCCTCGTACGTCCTCGCCGGAGTGCCCGGCGGGGGCGCCTTCGCCTCCACCTGCCACGGCGCGGGCCGCACGATGAGCCGCCACGAGGCCGTGCGCACCATCACCGACACGCAACTGCGGGCCAGGCTGGAACGGGACGGCATCGCGGCACGCCCGCTGTCCTGGCGCGGCCTGCCCGAGGAGGCGCCGGAGGCCTACAAGGACGTCGACGCGGTGGTCACCGTCGCCGAGGAGGCGGGGCTGTGCGGCAGGGTGGCCCGGCTGGTTCCGCTCGGCGTGGTCAAAGGGTGACACGGGGACGTGATCAGGGGGGACACGGGAGACCGTCAACCGGCCTCGGCGTCACCGCTCATACCGCCACCAGTCATACCGTCACCGCTCATACGTCGACGGTCACTCCGCAGGACCAGCCGTACGGGTCGGGCCCGATGTGCAGCCGATGCCATGACACGCCTTTGGGCGGGGCCCCGGTGACCTCCACCGTGGCGAGTCCTGCGACCGACAGCCGGATGCCGAGACCGTCGCCGACCGCCTCCGCCTCCACGTCGACGGGCACCTCACCGCGCACTTCCAGGCGGTAGACCACCTCGTCCAGGAGGGTCGCCAGCAGCTCCTCGTCGCTCGACTCGGCCAGTTCCAGGCGCTCCACGGCGGTGGGCCGTACCCCGGAGAGGTCGGCGAAACACTCCACCAGCCCCAGGACCGCCTCCGCGAGGCACCGCTCGCGGCTCGGCCCCCATGCCTCGATCCCCACATCCGCCGTGTGCGGCACCGCCCGATGGCCGGCGGTGCCCTGCCGCCGCGCCAGCAGTTCGTCGCCCGTGTCGCCGACCATGCCCACCATGTGCCCATTTCACGGACCCGCACACCACCTCGGCGGGATACGGGTGCGCCAGCGCCGGCCTACCGGTTCGGCCGCGCGGCGCTGATGTCGGCGAGTGCCGAGTGCGGATCCCGTTCGACGGCCAGGTCGCCCAGGCTGAGCGCCCCGACCAGCCGGTCGTCGTCGATGACCGGCAGCCGCCGCAGGGTGTGTTCCCGCATCAGGCGGATCGCCTCGTCGACCGGGTCCTGCGACGAACAGGTGACCATGTCCCTGCTGCACACCTGCCCCACCACCGTCAGCGTGGGGTCACGCTCGTCGGCGAGGGCCCGGATCACCAGATCGCGGTCCGTCACCAGACCGCAGACGTGCTCGCCCTCCGTGACGATGACATCGCCGATACCCTTCTGCCGCATGAGCCGCGCCACCTCGGTGAGGGGAGTCTTCTCGGACACCGTCACCGGATCCTGCGTCATGATCTCCCGCACGTACCGAGTCATGGCCGAGCCACCTCCGTCCGCCGTGCGCGACGAGCGCCGAAGAAACCTTGCGCATTCGCCGGGTACCCGTGGACGCGACCCCGACGCCCGTCGTCCCGGCAGAGCGGTTCGGCGGCGCGCGCGGGCCACGCGCGCCGGACGAAGCGACACGCGGGTGTCAGGCCCGGGTGCCGGGTCCCATCATCGGGCCGACCGTGGTACGACGGTGTGCCTTGCGCGGACGCGGGCTCCTGCGATGGTGTGCCGCTCCGCTCGCCATGGCCAGGCCCAGACAGAAGATGAGAGCCAGTGCGAGGCCGGAGCAGAAGAGTCCGAGCGGGCTGAGCGTGGCGATGTGGTGGCCGAGGACCGACACGCCGTACTGCGGACCGCCGGACAGGTTGCCCGCGATCGCCAGGCCCGTGAAGGCGCCCGTGGCCGCGAGGAGAAGCAGTCCGAGGAACAGCATCCGATTCATCTCCTCAAGAAGACGTCTGTCACTCCGAGTACCTACGACACGGCGGATTACACGGCGCCCGCCCCGTCCCGGCGCTCATGAGTCCGTTCCGGGCTTCCCGGGCTGCTCCCGTACGACCTTGTGCGCGGGCTTGTCGGTCCGCAGTCCGACGAATCGCGGATGGCGCAGTTTCCCGTCGTCCGTCCACTCCGTGAACCCGATCTCGGCGACGAGCCGCGGCTCGGTCCAATGGGCGCCGCGCTCCCGCGGGGCACTGCCCGCGAAGGGGGAGCGGCCACGCTCCAGGCGGTCCATCCGCGCGCGCAGCGCATCGAGCGTCTCACGGTCGTAACCGGTACCGACTTTGCCCGCATAGACGAGGCGTCGCCCCTCGTAGTAGCCGACCAGCAGCGCGCCGAAGCCGGTGCGGCTGCCCGCGGGCTCGGTGAATCCGCCGATCACCAGTTCCTGCCGCCGCCCGCACTTGAACTTCAGCCACTTCGTCGAGCGCCGGTGCTCGTAGCGGCTGTCCGCGCGCTTGGCGATGACGCCCTCCCAGCCCCGCTCGCACGCCTGGCGCAGATACGCTTCGCCGTCGGCATTGCGGTGCGGGGTGAGGCGCAGCGGCGGGGAGAAGTCCAGGGCGCGGCGCAGCAGGGCCTTCCGGGTGCGCAGGGGCAGGGCGGTCAGATCGTGGCCCGCCAGGTACAGCACGTCGAAAACGTAGTACGTCACCGCCACCCGGCTGGCACGCGCCCGGCGGGAGTCGTGGATCCCGATGCGCTGCTGCAGCCGCGCGAAGCTGGTCCGTGAGCCCTCGAAAGCCACGACCTCGCCGTCCACCACGAAGTCGTCGCAGTGCTGTTCACCGAGTGCGTCGGTGATCTCGGGATAGGTGTCCGTGAGCGACTGGCCGGTACGGGAGAACAGCCCGGCGCGAGCGCCGTCACGGACACCCAGGCACCGCTCCCCGTCGAGCTTGCGCTCGAATATCCACTCCGGATCCGAGAAGTACCGCTCCGTCAATGTCGCCAGCATCGGCCTGGGGCTCCCGGGCCGAGCCGCTCGCCGCAGCGCCGTGCGCTCCTCGTCCGGCACACCCTCGAACAGATCCGTCACAGACGGGGAGACGGGCATACCCAGCCACCTCGATCCACCGCGAGGACCGTCCCACGCGCCCCGGGTTCCCGCTCCACGCGGGCGCATGCCGGCGCGCTACACCGCCATGACGACGAGGAACACCGCCACACCGACCGCGAGCCAGGCGACGTAGTCGCCGAGGTGGCCGGAGTGCAACCGGCGCAGCGGCAGCACCACCCCACGCCCCACTGCCCGGCCCACAGATCCGACGCGAGCCGCGCCCCGCCACTTCGCACCCCACACGGCGGCTGCCGCGAGCAGCGTGGCCAAGGCGGTCGAGGCCAGCGAGAGGAGCACGCCCTCGGCGGACCAGCCGGTGTCCGGCACGGGGGAGGACGGGGCGACGGAGTGTCCGTAGACCGCGGCGGTGTAGGCGGTGCGGTCGGTGAACTGCCGGGCGGCGCGGCCGAGTGCGCCGCCCACCGCGGGTAGCAGTCCGACGCCGAGCGAGGCGCAGAGCAGGACGGCGGGCACGGCGAGCATGGGGACCGGGATGCGACGCTGCGGGTCGCGGATCTCGGGCTCCTCGCCGGTGCCGGTGGTCTCGGGTCCGGCGCACCGCTCCCGCGGCCGGGGCCCGGCGCCGGTGAAGATCCGCGCCGAGGCGCGCAGTACGGCCCCGCCGGTGGCCGCCGAGACGAGGACGAACACGGCGGGCAGCCAGGGGAACCGGTCCTCGCCGGCGTGTTCGGTGACGGCCTTGCCCAGGGCGGTGCCGAACGGCGGCAGACCGGCGAGCGCGAGCCCGCCGAGGGCGAACAGCGCACCGGCGAGCGGCAGATCACGCCCTCGCCCGTGCAGCCCGTGTTCGTCGACGGAGCCGTGCCGGTCGAGCAGGACGCCCGTGGTGGCGAACAGCGCCGCCTTCACCCCGGCGTGCGCGGCGACGTAGAGGGCCACCCCGGCGGTTCCGGCAGGGCTGAGCAGCGCCATGCCGACGAGGAAGAGTCCGACGTGGCCGACGGTCGAGAAGGCCAGCATGCGTTTGAGGTGCCGCTGCTGCCAGCACATCACCGCGCCCACCAGCGCGGTCAGCACACCCGCGGCGACGAACACGGCCCGCAGATGCGGCTGTGCGATGCCGCGTGGGCCGGAGAACACCGTCCAGTAGACGCGTACGGCGCCGTAGACGCCGAGCTCGACCATGACGCCCGACAGCAGCATGCACACCGGGGTCGGCGCGACGGAATGGGCGTCGGGCAGCCAGAAGTGGAAGGGCACCACCGCCGCCTTCACCAGCAGCCCGGTGACCACGAGCACGAAGGCGACCGCCAGCAGGGCGTCGCCGCGATGCCCGGCCGCCTTCAACCCGATCTGTGCGAAGCCGAGTTCACCGGTACGGGCGTAGAGCAGCGCGATGCCCAGCAACGAGCAGTACGCGCCCAGCGAGTTGACGATGCCGAAGATCAGGGCACCCTGCACCGGACGCGGGTCCTCGATGCGGTAGCCGGTGAGCGCGTAGGCGACGGCACCCATGAGTTCGAAGAAGACGAAGGCGTCGAACAGGTCGCCGGTCAGCGCGAAGCCGCACATGCCCGCCTCGAACAGCAGGATGAGGGCGGGGAAGACGCCGGCGTGCTGTACGGGCGGCTCGTCGAAGTAGCGCCAGGAGTAGACGACGACCGCGAGGACGAGCGCACCGGTCAGCAGCGCCAGTCCGATGCCGATCCGGTCGCCGGCCAGCACGATGCCGACGCTCTCCCCGCGGACCGGAGACCAGCCGCCGACCCAGGACACGGCGTGGCCGTCGCCGGTACGCGCCCACAGCAGGACGAGCCCCGCGACCTCCAGCAGAGCGAAGGCGGTGGCCAGCGAGTCGATGGCGACCCGTGGCAGCCGGCGCCCGCCGATGACGAGCACGACGGCCCCCAGCAGCGGGACGGCGACGGCGAGCGGCAGCAGATCCGCGGTACGCACCACCTCGCCCGCTAGCCCCTGAGCCCCGTCAGGGCGTCCGGGTCGACGGTGCCGTGCCGCTTGCGCACCTGCATGGCCAGCCCCAGCAGCAGCGCCGTGACGGTCGCGCCCACCACGACATCGGTGAGGGCGAGGGCCTGCACGACCGGATCGACGACGCGCGTGCCCAGCGGAGTGTCGGTGAAGTACGGCGCGGTCGCGGCACGCCGGTAGCCGACGGCGAGCAGCAGCACGTACGTCGACGACTGCGCCACGGCCAGACAGCCGATGGCGTGGATGGCGTTGCGGCTGGTGACCATCCCGTACACCCCGGCGAGGAAGATCCAGCCGGCGGCGAGAAAGGGCAGGACCGTCATGTGCCGCCTCCCGTATCCGGGTTCTGCGGCGATCTGACCTCGACCGCCTGGTCGAGGAAGGAGGCCAGCAGGACGATGACGCCCGAGCCGACCTCCACGCCGACCGCCGCATTGAGGAGCGGCACCAGGCCGCCGGAGGAGAGCTGCCCGAAGGTGCCGAGCGGCAGCACGTTCTGCAGATAGGCACCACCGGCGATCAGCCCGGCGAACCCCAGGGCCACGAAGGCGCCCGCGCCCAGGGCGTCGGCCGCGTCCAGCAGGGCGAGCGGCCGGACCCGCTTCAGGACGCGGTAGTCCGCGGCGACGTATGCCAGATGCAGACCGGTGGCGAGAATGACACCGCCCTGGAAGCCGCCGCCCGGCGACAGCTGGCCGTGCGCGACGATGTAGACACCGGTGAGCAGGGTGACCGGCAGCAGCACCACGCCCAGCAGCCGGGTGGTCGGCAGCACGCGTCCCGCCCGGGGACGGCCGACGCGCTCGTCACGGGCATGGCGCAGCAGCACGATGGCTCCCAGCACGGAGGCGAACAGGATCGACTCCTCTCCGAGGGTGTCCAGGGCCCGCTGGTCGAAGTTGACGGACGAGACCACGTTGGCGGTGCGCTGACGCAGGGACGTCGCCACCGCGCGCGTGGCGTAGGGGTGCACCTCGGTCCCGAAGCGCGGCAGCCCCGTACAGGCGGCCGTGAACGCCACCGCGAAGACGACGGCCGCCGCCCAGAAGACCCGGATGCGCGCGGTACGGCTCATCGGGGCCGCCCCTTCGAGGAGCGGCGCACCTTCCGTACCGTCAGCAGGATCAGCAACGGTGTGACCACCGTGCCCACCGCCAGCTGGGACAGCGCCACGTCGGGCGCCTGGAGGAACGTGAACAGCACGGTGAGACACAGACCGAGCAGAGCCAGCACCACGGCCTGGCGCACCGGATCACGGGTGAGCGCGGCCACCGTCGCGGTCACCGTGACCAGCACCAACGCCACGGCGATCAGATAGTTGTCGAGGCCGGCGGCGTTCACTGCGGGGAGCCCCTTCGCACCAGGCGGTCATGCCGGGCCGTCGCCCTGCCGATGGCCATGGTGGTGACCGCACCGCCGGCGGCCATGAGGGCGCCGATGAGCAGTAGCTTGACCGCGGCACGCCCGGGGCCGGTCTCGACGGCCAGGGCGAGCGCCACGAGCGGCCCTCCGACGGAGGTGGCGGGGGAGAGGGCGTGCAGCCGCTGGTACGGCCGCGGCAGCGCCACCAGCCAGACGGCGCACAGCAGCAGCACACCGGTCCCTACGACGAGCAGCGCGACCGCACATCCATGACGAACCGTCACCTCATCCCTCCCTGCCCCGTCCCGTGTCGCCGGCTTCGATCGACCGTCCGCCGAGAAAGCGGGCGAAGACCAGGGTTCCGGCGGGCCCGAGCACGGCGAGGACGAGGGCGAGATCGGCGTAGGAGCTGCGGCCGACGCCCTGCGCCGTCAGCAGGAAGAGCACGGTGGCGAAGGCGGTCGCCAGACTGAGCCCCGCGAGCCGCTCATGTGCCGGGCCCCGGGCCACCGCCCACAGACACGGCGGCATCCCCAGGGTCGACAGGACCGCGGCGGCCACCAGCCACGCGTTCACCGCCGCCCTCCACTGGTGAGCAGGAGTTCCAGCCGGGTGCGGTCATCGGTCAGAAAGTGGGCGACGACCGCTCGCTCCCCGGGAACGTCGACGACGTAGGCACCGGGCGTGGACGACAGCACTCCGCAGGCCCAGGCGGCCCCCGTACCGGACTTCAGCGTCAGCGTCAGCAGGCTTCCCCCGGCCGGGCGGCCGCGCAGGACAAGCGCGGTGACCCGGCAGAGCCCCGCCATGTCGGCGCATACCGCGCCGGGCCACGCGAGCAGTGCCGCGCCCCAGCGGGCGGTGCCGCCCAACCCGGCTTCCGACGCCGTGTGCACGGCCCGTGCGGCGACCGCGGCGATCACCGCCCCTGCGGCGGCCACGGCGAGTTCGAGTACCGAGACCGAACTGATGAACATCAGCTCCAGGACGACCAGCACCGCCCACCACACCAGCACCTCACCCGAGGCCGCGCGCCACGACTGCCGCATCGCCCCTCCTCACCGGCGCGAACCGTCACGGACCAGCAACGTGTACCGTGCCCGGCGCCTCCCACACCCCGCGCACGCCGGGGGAGACGGCGCGGCCGTTCGAGCATCACCGCGATGGAGCAGGACCCGAACGCCCAGAGCGGCTCTCCAGGTGTTCGGCGGCCGCCGTGGTCTCCGGTGCGGCAGAGCCCGGTATCAACCGGACCCGGACGGGTACGCGGATGAGGCACTGGCGCGCGTACCGATGTACTCGCTGATTCCGGCGAGACCTACGAGTCGGCGAACCGATGAAACCGATGAATCGGTGACCGCACGATGACCACGAAGACCGACAGGAAAGCCGGCGGGAGGACGGCCGGCGCGACGGACAAGGCCGTCGTCCGCGCCCTGCTCGACCGACAGCAGCGCACCTATCCGGCGCAGGCCGGCATCCGGCTGCGCAACACGCCCGCGCCGCTCTACCAGACGCTCGTCCTCGCGACACTGCTCAGCGCCCGTATCAGGGCCGACATCGCGGTGGCGGCGGCCAGGGCCCTGTTCGACGCCGGAATGCGCGACCCGCGTGCGATGGCCGAGGCTTCCTGGCAGCAACGTGTCGACGCACTCGGCAAGGGCGGCTACCGCCGCTACGACGAGCGCACCTCCACCCTGCTAGGCAAGGGAGCCGAGCTGCTGCTCGAAAGATACGACGGCGATCTGCGCCGCCTGCGCGAGGAACCCGATCCGAAGAAGGCCCTGCTGGACATACCCGGGATCGGGCCCACGGGGGCCGACATCTTCCTGCGCGACGTCCAAGGGGTGTGGCCGGAGTTCGCGCCGTACATCGACCGCAAGGCCCTGGACGGCGCCCGGCGCCTCGGACTTCCCGCCTCGCCCGGGAAACTCGGCGGCCTCGTCCCCGGCCGTGAGATGACCCGCCTGGCCGACGGTCTGGTCCACGCGGCCCTCGACAAGCCGATGGCCGACGAGGTGCTCGCCGCCGCAGGGGCGACGTGACGGACCCGCCGGCCGGGAAGCCCACCATCTACGGAACTGCTGTGATGTGTCTCCGCCTTCTCATTCTCGACCACCCACGTGCGTCGGGAGGCGGCTCGGATGGTCCCGCCCCGCGGGATCCGCCGCCCACCGAGGACATGCCGGGAGAAGTGGAAGAACCCTCCCCCGACGCGGAAGAAGCGGGAGAGGAGGAAGGCGCTGGGGGTGGGACGGAAGGAGAAGTAGGAACCGCCGGATCAGCGGAGGAGGGTGTCGTCTGCGTGTTCCGCTTCGTCCTCCAGGATCGCTCACGCGTCACGGTGTCCATGACGTCCCCCGCCACTCCTCCGGCCCACCCCCGTGCCACTCGATCACCGGCGACTCGGCGACATCCAGCTCGTCCACATCCTCCAGCCCGGCACGCTGCAAGAACGCGGCCAGATCGTGCAGGCCGAACGCCGTGCCGAGGGTCTCGCCGTCGACCTGGACACGCCGGCCACCATGTTCGGACGGCGGGAACACGATCACGCGACGCTGGGCCATGACCCACCCCTCACCTTGACGAGCATGGGTACGGGCATGACACCAGCCTCACCCGGGTTGCGGACAGGCGCACGTCCGGCTACTCCACGGCAGGATCCTCCTGCGTGTGCCGCACCACGGCCTTGACCGCCTCCGCGACCTCGTCCGGGCCGGCCCCGGTCGCTGCGGCGTGCGCAATGATCGCCGCCTGGACGGCCTCCATGGCTGCACGCCAGCGGCGCCACTGGTCGTCGTACTCGTCGCCGGCCAGACCCGCGAGCTTTGCCCGCTCCAGTTCGGCGGAACACTCCAGCTTGATCAATTCATCGGGTATGTCTTCCACGACCGGATCATAAGAGGACATCTCGGTTGGCGCACGAGATGAGTACACCGACTCGGACGCACCTGCGGGACACCGTCTAAGGTGACCCCGTGACCGACAGCGACAAGCGGCCGCTCGCCGTGTTCGACCTCGACAACACCCTGGCCGACACCGGCCATCGGCAGCACTTCCTGGAGGCCCGGCCGAGGAACTGGGCCGGGTTCTTCGCCGCCGCGCCCGCGGACCCACCGCTCGCCGAGGGGGTCGAGCTGGCCGTGGCGAGCGCCCGGGAGTGCGAGGTCGTCTATCTCACGGGCCGCCCCGAGCGGTGCCGGCGCGACACCCTGGACTGGCTCGCGGCCCACGGGCTCCCCGAGGGCCGGGTGCACATGCGGGGCAACGCCGACCGCAGGCCCGCGCGGTTCACCAAGCTGGAGATCCTGCGCCGGCTCACCCAGGACGGCGAGATACGTTTCCTCGTGGACGACGACGAGCTGGTCTGTGACGACGCCGAGCGCGCCGGGTTCACCGTCGTACGGGCCCGCTGGGCCGTACGGTCGGAGGCGCTTCAGGAGGCCCAGGAGCGGGAGGGCCGCACCTGAGGCGACAGGGGGCCGGCCCTCAGGTCTGGTCCTCGATGCGGAAGCCCACCTTCAGTCCCACCTGGTAGTGCTCGATCCGCCCGTTCTCGATCTGTCCCCGGACCTGAGTGATCTCGAACCAGTCGAGGTTGCGCAGGGTCTGGTCGGCGCGCGCGATGCCGTTGCGGATGGCCTGGTCGATGCCCTCGTGCGAGGTGCCGACGATCTCGGTGACCCGGTAGGTGTGATTCGACATGAGGTGCTCCTCTCGTGTCACGCCACCCTCCACCGTGCCCCATCCCGGTCCGGCTCGCCCCTTGACCCTCCGTATTGGTCCATACCAAAATCCAGCACACCCGTACGAGCGTCCCGCTCGTCCCCCCACGTCGGGCCCCCACCCCTGTCCGCACCCTTCGCCAGACAGAACAGGACCCTTCGTGAGACGTCGTCTGCTCGCCCTCGTGTGTGTCACCGGTTCCCTCGTGAGCGCCTGCGGGATGCTCCCGGGCGAGCACGAGCGCAAGACCGTCACCGTATGGCTGATGAAGGACAGCGCTTCCAAGGACTTTCTCCAGCGCTTCACCGAGGACTTCGAACGCACCCACAAGGACCTGCGCCTCGACATCCGTATCCAGGACTGGACCGGCATCGTCGACAAGGTCCGCAGGGCCCTCACCGACGACTCCGGCGACGGACCCGACGTCATCGAGGTCGGCAACACCCAGGTACCGCTGTACGCCGACGGCGGCCGGCTCGCCGACCTCACGCTGGAGTCGATGCGCGACTGGGGTCAGGACCAGTGGCTGCCGGGTCTCGCCGAGCCCGGAAAGGACGGCAACGCGCAGTACGGGATCCCCTGGTACGCGGCCAACCGCGTCGTGATCTACCGGAAGGACCTGTTCGGGGCAGCCGGCATCACCCGCCCGCCGAAGACCCGCGAGGAGTGGCTCGCGGACACGGAACGGCTCAACTCCGGTGGGAATCAGGGTATTTACCTCGCCGGACAGGACTGGTACACCCTCTCCGGGTTCATCTGGGACGAGGGCGGTGACCTCGCCCGGCTGAAGGACTACAAGTGGGAGGGCGCTCTCGACACCCCGGCCGCGCTGCGCGGCATGGACTTCTACCGGCGGCTGCAGGCGCAGGGCCGGGGCCCGGCGGGCGCCGACGAGGAACACCCGCCCCAGGCCGGGGTGTTCGCCGGCGGCAAGGTGGCACAGATCGTCGGCGTACCGGGACTCGCCCAGGCGATCGTGCGGCAGAACCCGGACCTGAAAGGCAAGCTGGGCTTCTTCCCGGTGCCCGGGAAGACCGCCGTACGGCCCGGCACCGTGTTCACCGGCGGTTCCGACCTCGTCGTCCCGGGCCGCACCCGGGACCAGTTCGCCGCGACCGCCGTCGTCGGGGCGCTCACCGGCGCCAAGTGGGACACCGAACTCGCCCGCACGATGAACTACGTGCCCAACAAGACCACGCTGGCGCGCGCGGTCGCGGGTGAGGAGGGGGTTGCCGCCATGGCCGCGGGCGCGGCGCACGGCCGGGCAACCCCCAGCACCCCTCAGTGGGCCGACGTCGAGGCCGACAACCCGATCAAGGAGTACATGACCCGGGTGCTGAACGGAGCGGACCCGGCCACGGAGGCCCGCCGGGCCTCCGCCGAGATCACCGAGAAGCTCACGCCGGACGTCTGACTCAGCGCACCACGCTCAGCGACAGCGCGAAGCGGCTCTGTGCGTCCGTCAACCAGTGGGTCAACTCCAGCCCGGCGGCCGCCAGTTCGGCGGTCACGCCGTCCCTGCGGAACTTGGCCGACACCTCGGTGCGCAGTTCCTCGCCCGCCGCGAAGTCCACGGCGAGGTCCAGGGCGGGCACCTTCACGGTCTGCGCGACACGCGAGCGCAGCCGCATCTCGATCCACTCCCGCTCGGTGTCCCACAGCGCCACGTGGTCGAAGGCGTCCGGGTCGAAGTCGGCGCCGAGTTCGCGGTCGACGACGGCCAGCACGTTCTTGTTGAACGCGGCCGTCACCCCGGCCGCGTCGTCGTACGCCCGGACCAGCACCTGCTCGTCCTTGACCAGGTCCGTGCCGAGCAGCAGCCCGTCGCCCGGCGCGAGCAGCGAGCGCACGGAGAACAGGAACTTCGCGCGCTCGTCGGGCAGCAGGTTGCCGATCGTGCCACCGAGGAACGCCAGCAACCGGGGTCCGGGGGTGGCGGGCAGGGTGAGCGGGGCGGTGAAATCCGCGATCAGCGCATGGACTTCGAGGTCCGGGTGGTCCTCGACGAGGGCCTGCCCGGCCTGGGTGAGGGCGCTCTCGCTGACGTCCACCGGGACGTACGCCGAGGGCGCGAGCGCCTCCAGGAGATAGCGGGTCTTCTCGGAGGAGCCCGAGCCGAGTTCGATCAGCGTCCGGGCGCCGCTCGCCGTGGCGATCTCGCCGGACCGGGTGGCCAGGATCTCCCGCTCGGCGCGGGTGGGGTAGTACTCGGGCAGCTCGGTGATCTGCTCGAACAACTCGCTGCCGCGCGCGTCGTAGAACCACTTGGGCGGCAGCCACTTGGGATGGACGGTGAGGCCGTTCCGGACGTCGGCGCGCAGCGCGGCGTCCGTCGCGTCCTCGGGGAGGGTGCGGGTGACAAGAAGGGGGCTCACGTACAGGGCTCCTTGGATGGTGCGGACGCCGGTTCCTCCAGTGGGGCGAGCAGCACGCCGGCGCGGCTCGCGGTGACCAGGGTGCGGTCGGGGACCTCCTGCCAGAGCGGATCGTCGTCGTACGGCTCGGAGGCCACGACCGTGCTCCGGCCGGGCTCCGTGCGGTACCAGAGGCTGTCGCCCCAGGCGGTGGCGGCGATCTTCGCGCCGTCGGTCAGCAGCAGGTTGAGGCGGGAGGCCGGGGCCGCCCCGGCCAGCTGGCGAACCGTTTCGCCGAGGGCTTGGTCCAGTTCGTCACCGGAGCGCAGCCGGTGCAGGACCAGCGCCCAGACGAACGCCGAGTCGGTACGGGCCTCCAGCGACAGCAGCTCGACCGGGGGCAGCCGGGACACCAGCGGGGCCGCCGAGTCGGGCCAGCCCGCGATGGCGCCGTTGTGGCTGAACAGCCACCGCCCCGACGCGAAGGGCGCCGCGGCCGCCTCGCCGTCCGCCGTCGCGGCCGTCGCGTCCCGTACGGCGGCGAGCACCGCAGCGGAGCGCACCACCCGCGTCAGGTCGGCGAAGGACAGGTCGGCCCAGATCGGCCCGGCCCGCCGGTAGCGCGCCGGGACGGGGTCGTCGGGGGCGTACCAACCGACCCCGAAACCATCGGCGTTGACCGTCCCGGAGCGCTGCCGCTGCGGCTCCCACGACTGGCGCACCAGACTGTGCGGGGGCTCGACGAGAAGCCGGCCGAGCGGCTCCTCGGGTCCCAGGTAGGCGAGATGACGGCACATCAGACGGCCTCCGAGCGTGCGGTGCGGAACCCGGAGAAGATCTGCCGCCGGATCGGATAGTCCCAGTTGCGGAACGTGCCACGGCAGGCCACCGCATCCACGGCGAACGAACCGCCCCGCAGCACCTTGTGGCCGGAGCCGAAGAACACCTCCGAGTACTCCTTGTACGGGAAGGCCCGGAACCCCGGATACGGCAGGAAGTCGCTCGCCGTCCACTCCCATACGTCTCCGATCAACTGCCGCACGCCCAGCGGGGATTCACCGGCGGGATAGCTGCCGGCGGGGGCGGGCCTGAGGTGCCGCTGGCCCAGGTTGGCGTGTTCCGGCGCCGGGTCCGCGTCGCCCCACGGGTAGCGCATCGAGCGGCCGGTGGCCGGGTCGTGCCGGGCGGCCTTCTCCCACTCCGTCTCGGTGGGCAGCCGGCGCCCGGCCCAGCGGGCGTAGGCGTCGGCCTCGTACCAGCACACGTGCAGCACCGGCTCGTCGGGCGGCACCGCCTCGGTGACCCCGAAGCGGCGCCGCAGCCAGCGGTCGCCGTCGCGGCGCCAGAACTGCGGCGCCGTGATCGAGTGCCGTTTGATGTGCGTCCAGCCCTCCGGCGTCCACCAGCGCTCGGTGTCGTAGCCGCCGTCCTCGATGAACGCCTGGTACGCCGCGTTCGTCACCGGAGTCGTGTCGATCCAGAACGGCGCCACCTCCCGGACGTGCGCGGGGCGTTCGTTGTCCAGCGCCCAGGGCTCGGCCGAGGTGCCCATCGTGAACGGGCCGCCGGGGACCAGGACTTCGGCCGGGCCGGTGAACAGCGGGGCCGGCTCCGGGTCCGGGGCGGTCAGGGCCTGCGGGCCCTTTCTCAGCTGATGGGTGATCAGCATGGTCTCGTCGTGCTGCTGTTCGTGCTGGGCGATCATCCCGAAGGCGAACCCGGCCTCGGTCAGCCGGGTGCCGTGGAAGTCCGCGCCCGCAAGCAGGTCCATGACCCGGCCGCGCACCTCGGCCGCGTAGTGGCGGGCCTCGGCGGGCGGCAGCAGTGGCAGCGAGGGCCGCTCGGCCCGCGGATGCTCGAAGGCGTCGTACAGGCCGTCGATCTCGGGCCGCATGGCGTCCCGGCCGCCGACCGCCCGGAGCAGCCACAGCTCCTCCTGGTTGCCGATGTGCGCGAGGTCCCATACGAGCGGGGACATCAGCGGCGAGTGCTGGGCGGTGAGGTCCGGGTCCTCGACGCAGCTGGTGAGCAGCGTGGTGCGGGCCCGGGCAGTGGTCAGCGAGGCGAGCGCGCGCTCGCGCAGCGCCTCGACGGCCGTCTGCGTCGGCCCTGTTGTCCCGGTCGTCGCGGTGTCGGTCTCGGGGGCGGTCATGTACGGATGTCCTTCCTCCCGCGGGCGGTGGGGGTGCCTCCGGTACGGCCGGGCCGGGACTGCGGCGGTTCGCCGCCGTCCAGCCGGTCCAGCAGGTCGTCGGCCGGGCAGCGGCCCCGGGCGACATAGCGTTCCCGGTACGCGGCCACCGCCTCGCTCACCTCGTCGGTGGCGCCGAGCCGGGGCAGGGCCTCCAGCGCCGCCGCGAAACACACGTCGGCGACCTCGCGCAGCTCCGGGTCGGCGAGCCCGGATCGGGCCGCGTCGGTCCACAGGGGGTTGTGCGGGGCGGGCAGGTTCAGGGCCCGCTCCGCGAGCGGTTTCACGCTCCGGTAGGCCGTCTCGGCGGCCTGCGGATCGTCGAACAGCGCCGCCGTCACCGCGACCGGCACGATCCAGCCGTCGTCGCCGGGCTGCGCGTCGATCATGCGCAGCTCCAGATGACCGCGCGGCCGGACCGGCGGGAACAGGGTGGTGAGGTGATAGTCCAGGTCCGCCCGGGTGGGCGGCCGGGGCGACCGGGAACGGGTCCACTCCCGGAAGGTGAGCCCCTGCGGCACGTCCCACGGCCCGCTGTCCCGCCGTACACACATCACCGGCGAGTCCAGCACATGCCGGGCCCAGGCGGCCCTCGGCTCGCCGTCCAGCGGGGGAGCGCCCGCGCGGCCGGCGCCGATCTCCATCCACATCAGCTGCCGGGTGGACTGCCAGCCCGTGGGCTCGTGGCCGAGCAACGGGGAGTTGGCGAACGCGGCCACCAGGACCGCCCCGAGCTGATGCGCCAGCCACCAGCGGCGAGCGTGCCCGAGCGGACCGGGTTCCTCGTGGCCCGCGTCCACGCACACCTGCACGGAGGCGGAGGCGCACATCATGTGGCGGCCCGCCGGACCGGCGCGGTCCAGGCACGTCTCCATCGCGTCGTAGCGCGGCTCGTGCAGGAACCTGCGGGGTCTGTGCCAGGGGTCGTGGCCGATGCCGACCAGACCGAGGCCCTCCGCGGCGAGGACGGCGCGGACGGTGTCCAGATCGGCGGAGACCGTGCCTACGCACTCCATCAGGGAGGCGGCGGGGGGCGAGCTCAACTCCAGCTGGCCGCCGGGTTCTACGGTGAGCGGCGACCGCAGGGGCACGGCCCGCAGTGCCGCGTAGGCGGTCTTGAGTCGTTCGGGTGTCACGGGGAGCTGCGGCGTCCGCAGCTCATGGATGAGCCACTCCAGTTCCACACCGAGCACGCGGGGCGGCCCGGTCTTGAAGCAGATGCCCCGGACCAGGGCCTCCACCTCGGCTTCGGTGACGGCGGTGCGGTGGTCCGTACAGTCGCCACCGTCACTTTGCGAATCGGACATGTCGGGATCCTCCTGAGATTCCACCATGCCACCGACCCGGTGTGATCGTCGGGCCGGGCACACACGGGTTCCACCCAAGACCCTCGAGCCGATTCGCACAAGGGTGCCCCGTGGGACGTTCTGGTTCGGTCACCTCCGTTTCCCTACGTGTTTGCGGACCGTTCCGGGGGTGCGAAACTCCGTTGCACCGCATCACCAGCATCACCCAGGATGCGTGCATGAGCACGACGGGGGAGACCGCGCCGGCCGCGGACACGGTGCCGACGGGGGTGGCGCCGTGAGCGCGCGCCTGCGCGGGATCGCCGCGGAGACGGAACAGATCGTGGCGGCGGGTCGCTATCGCTCGCCGGACGGCCGGGAGGTGTCCCTCGCGGCCCGGACCGAGGCCGCCCGGGCCGGTACGCGGATGTTCGGCCCCGAGCCGGTGCCGGTGCCCACCGACGGGGATGTGGAGCCGTTCTTCGAGGTCACCGGCGAAAGCAGCCTGGAGGCCGCCCGCCGGCTGGCCGCCGCTCCGGTCGCGGTCCTGAACTTCGCCTCGGCCCGGAATCCGGGCGGCGGCTATCTCAACGGCGCGCAGGCCCAGGAGGAGGCCCTGTGCCGTGCCTCCGCGCTGCACACCTGCCTGCTGACGGCCCGCTCCTTCTACGACCACCACCGCGCCCACCGCGACCCGTTCTACACGGACCGGGTGATCCACTCACCGGCCGTCCCGGTCTTCCGCGACGACCGGGGCCGGCTGCTGCCCGAGCCGTACCTCGCGGGCTTCCTGACCGCGGCCGCCCCCAACGCGGGCGTCGTACGGCGAACGGAACCGGACCGCGCCGCCGAACTGCCCGGCGCCCTCGCGGCACGGGCCGAGCGGGTGCTGGAGACGGCCGCCGCTCACGGATACCTCCGGCTGGTGCTCGGCGCCTGGGGCTGCGGAGTGTTCCAGAACGACCCGGCGCAGGTCGCGGGCGCGTTCCGGGCGCTGCTCGGCCCCGGCGGCCGGTTCGCCCGCACCTTCGAGCACGTGGTGTTCGGGGTGCTGGACCGGACACCGGGCACGGTCGTGCGGGAGGCGTTCACCCGGGCCTTTCCCTGAGGCCCGGGCCGGTGCACCGTAAGACCGGGGCCGCCGGCGCCGTAAGTCCCGGGCCGGCGCGCCGTACGCCGGTCAGGTCCAGCCGTAGCGCTCGTGCAGTCGCTGCCGGACCAGATTGAACCGCATCCGGTCCAGCGCGCACGCCTCACGGCGCATGCCCTCCTCGTGCAGCCGCAGCACCCGGTCCACGTCCACCCACGAGTCCCGGTCCGACCGGTCCCACGGCCCGCTGCCGATCGCCACATAGTCCCGGTCGCCGTCATGCCGCTTACTGGTCAGCTGTACGGCGAGGAGGGTGCCGGCCGCCTCCCGTGCGACGACCAGCACCGGGCGGTCCTTGCCCCGGCCGTCGTTCTCCTCGAACGGCACCCAGGTCCACACGATCTCGCCGGGGTCGGGGTCGCCGTCATGGGCCGGGGAGTACTCGGTGCGCACCCGGCCGACCTCGCGCGGGTCGGCCTCGGTGGTCGCGTGGCGGCCGTACCGGCCGGGGACGTTCTCATCGGTAAACGTGGTCACGCAGGCACCCTAGTGGGCGGGTTCCGCGGGGCAAGGAGCGCCTGCCCTCCGAAGGCTGGAGGGGCCCGCAAGGGCAGTTCGGCAGTACAGGGAGGGGAGACGGAAGGCATGCGCACGCCGTCAGGCGGCCCGTGTTGTCGCTGTGGGCTCCGGCGGCCGCCGTTCGTGCCAGCGCAGCTCCGCCTCCAACTGGGCGGCGACGGACACCAGCAGTGGTTCGCTGTCGGCGGGGCCGAGCAGCTGCGCACCCACCGGCAGGCCGTCATGCACGAACCCGGCGGGCACGTTGACCCCCGGCCAGCCCAGCACGTTCCACGGCCAGGCGTACGGACACGCGGCGATCATCGCGCGGTCCGTGGCCAGCCCGCGCAGCCGGTACAGGGCCCCTATCCGGGGCGGGGGAGCGGCCGTCGTGGGCGCGAGGATCACGTCGTAACGCCCGAAGAACCCGCCGATGCGCCGGTGCAGCACCGCCTCGGCGCGCCGGGCCGCCCGCAGCGGGGCCCCGCCGAGCAGTCGGCCGAGCCGGGCCGCGTCCCGGGTGCGCGGATCGAGCAGCGCCGGATCGGGGGCCTCGCGGACCCGCTCGGCGATCCCGGCGGTGGCACGCGGCACGAAGGTCAGTCCGATCTGCCCGTACGGCGGATCGGCCTCCTCCACCTCGTGCCCCAACGCGGCAAGTCTGTCGGCGAGTTGGACGACCCGAGTGCGGATCTCCGGGTCCAGCCGGGCCGGTACGGCGGTGAACGGCGGCTTCAGGGAGAGGGCGATGCGCAGCCGGCCCGGGTCGCGGCCGACCGCGTCCGCCACCGTCAGCGCGGTCGGCCGGTGCGGGTCCCGGAGGTGGTTGCCGCTCGCCGCGTCCAGCAGCAGGGCCGCGTCGGCGACCGTCCAGGCGAGGGTGCCGTTGACCGTGATGCCCTGAAAGGACTCTCCGTGCGGCCAGGTCGAGATACGGCCGCGCTGCGGCTTGATGCCGATCAGACCGGTCCACGAGGCCGGTATGCGCACCGAGCCGGCGCCGTCGGAGCCGAGCGCGGCGGGGACCAGCCCGGCGGCGACGGCGGCGGCCGAACCCCCGGACGAACCCCCGGGTGTGTGCCCGGTGTGCCACGGATTGCGGGTGTCCCCGAACGCCGGGCCCTCGGTGAACGGCCACTGCCCCAGCTCGCATGTGTTGGTCTTGCCGACGATCACGGCCCCGGCCGCGCGCAGCCGTCGTACCGCCTCCCCGTCCTCGGTGACCGGCGGGAACGTGCCCGGGCAGCCGAACGCGGTCGGCTCCCCGGCCACGTCCGTGTCGTCCTTCACCGCCACCGGCACCCCGAGCAGCGGACGCCGCTCACCGGATGCCAACTCCCGGTCGGCGGCGTCCGCTTCGGCGAGCGCGGCCTCGGCCCGCACGATCCGGAAGGCGTTCAACGTCCCCTGGGTGGCCTCGATCCGGGCCAGCGCCCGTTCCACCAGTGCACGGGAGGTCGCCTCCCCGGCGGCGAGCGCACGCCGGGTCTCCACGAGACCGGCGGAAGGGTCGGTGGGCATGGGCGAGCACCTCCGGGGGCTCCGGGAACGATGTCTACTGAACGGTAACGTCAGCGGGGGTACGGCCGTAGGGGTTTCGCCCGGATGTCTTCAGCGGCGGTGCCTCATCGCTTGACCGCGACGATGACATGGAGGCCGCGCGGCCCCTCGGCGCTGTGCCGGACGTCCAGCCCCAGGCCGCCGCAGCACTCGACGAGCCACGCGGGGCTGATGCGGAGCTTCGGATAGGCGCTGACGCGGAGTTCCCAGGTCGCGCCGGTGCGGGTGTGGATCAGGTCGTGGACCATGACCGTCTCGTCGTCCTCGTACTCCAGGACGCAGGTCATGATCCGGTCGTCGGTGGCGCGTACCGGAAGGAAACGGTCGGTGCCCGTGCGTGGGCGGGTCAGATCCCGGTGGCTGAGGACCAGTTGGCCGCCGGGGGCGAGGCACCGGGCTGCGTCGGCCAGCATCGCCGTCACGTCCGTCGTGCTCGGCAGGTGGATCAGCGTGTCGCCCATGCACACCACCGCGGCCAGGCTTGACGGCTGGGCGTGTTCTCCCAGTGCCGTACGGATGTCGCCGTGGAGGGGCCGGACGGCCGAGGAGTGGCCGGTGTGTGCCGCGAGTTCGGTGAGTTCGGCGAGCAGCGGTTCGCTGGTGTCGACGGCGAGGACGGGAGAGAAGCCGAGCGAGGCCAGGGCCAGGCTCTGCGGTCCCGGCCCGCAGCCGAGGTCGGCGGCGAGCGTCCCGGCGGTTCCGGGACGGACGCCCAGCTCGCTCAGGAGGCGCGCCTGGCCTTCGGCGACAGCGGCGATGTCGCCGCCGAGCATCCAGGTGTAGTGCTCGGCGAGGAGCTGCGCGTAGTGGTCGATGGCGGTGGTCATGGTCTGCACGGGCTCCTAGGGCTGAGGGGTGGACGGGCGGTCCGCGGCGTGCAGGCGTCGCCGGGCCGTCTCGGCGGCGGCCCGCGCGGGCGTCACACCTTCGCGTGCCGCGGTGTCGAGCAGTTCCCCGACAGTCTGTTCGATGGCGAGGACCCGTGTGCGGGCTTCGCCGGGTCCGGCGTGGTGGAGTTCGGTGCTGATGGCGTTCACGACTCCGCCCGCCCCGGCGACGTAGTCGGGTACCCAGACGATGCCGTGACGCCGCATCAGGTCGGCGACGTCCGGCGTGGCGAGCTGGTTGTTCGCCGGTCCCGCGACGGCCTTGCAGCGCAGGCGCGGGACGACTTCCCGGGTCAGCAGCGCCCCGAGCGCCGCCGGTACGACGACGTCGACGTCCTCGGTGAGGATCTCCTCAGGTTCGCGCCAGACCGCGCCGAGCGCCTCGGCCGTGGCCCGCCTGCCGGGTGCGATGTCGGTGACCGTCAGCTCGGCCCCCTCGGCGGTCAGCAGCCGCGCGAGGTGCTCGCCGACCCGGCCCAGGCCGATCACGGCGAGGCGGCGGCCGTCCAGGGCGGGCGTGCCATGGAGGTGCCGGCTCACGGCGCGCAGCGCGGCGAGCGTACCCAGCGCGGTGTGCGGGGACGAGTCGCCGCTCCCGCCCGACTCCTCGGGCCGGCAGAACACATGCGGGATGGCCTCGCCGATGACCGCCATGTCGGCCGGCCCGGTTCCGACGTCCGGCCCGGTCGCGTACCTCCCGTCCAGCGAGGCGATGACGTCGGCGACGTCCTGGAGCACGGCCCGCCGCCGGTCCGGGCCGAGACTCGTCCCTTCCGGCAGTGCGACGACCGTCTTCCCGCCGCCGCTGGACAGTCCGGCGACGGCCATCTTCAGGGTCATGCCCGCCGACAGGCGCAGCGCGTCGGTGAGTCCGTCCCGCCAGTGCGGGTAGTTCCAGATCCGGAGTCCGCCTGCCGCGGGCCCGAGCGCGGTGGAGTGAACGGCCACGATCACCGGCAGACCGGATCGGCGACCGACTCGGATGACAACCTCTTCGTGATCGAGCACCGGCTCGACCTCCTTCCATCCGTACGGGGCACGGTGGAAACCATCGCGCAAACGAACCGCCTGTGGATGCCGTGCCGAACGAATGGTTGGAAGACGGGTACCGTTCGCGTCCATGGACGAACTTGATTCGGAGATCGTGCGGCTTCTGCAATCGGATGCGCGGCAGTCGAACCGCGAACTCGCCCGCAAACTCGGTGTGGCGCCCTCGACCTGTCTGGAACGGGTCCGGGCCCTCACCCGGCGGGGAGTGATCCGCGGCTATCACGCCGACATCGATCCCGCGGCCCTCAACCGTGGCGTCCAGGCGCTGGTCTCGGTCCAGGTGCGCCCGCTCAACCGCACCGTGATCGACACGTTCAAGGGCTTTGCCAGCTCGCTGCCGGAGGTCCTCCATGTCTTCGTGCTCTCCGGCGGCGACGACTTCCTCCTCCATGTCGCCGTACAGGATCTCGACCGGCTGCACGCCTTCCTCGTCGACCGGCTCAGCAAGCGTGCCGAGATCACTGGCTTCCGCACCTCGATGATCTTCCAGCAGGTCAGCAACACGACGCCCCCGTCTCTGTCTTCCTGATCCACTCGGAGGGAGGGCGCCCGGGGTGGCAGGTCAGAAGGGAGCCGTCCGGGACGCCGGTCGGCGGCCGGACCGTGCTCCCAGGTGCCGTACCAGGCCCAACCCGGTCAGCAGCGCGACCAGAGCGCACACGCTGGACCAGCCTCCCCACCCGAACGTGCGGGCGGCGAGCCAGGAACCGAGGCTGCCGCCCAGATAGGCGCAGGTCATGTAGGCGGTGTTGAGGCGGCTGCGGACATCCGCGGCGAGGGCGTAGACACGCACCTGGTTGGCGACCATGCCGGACTGCATGCCGACGTCCAGCAGCAGTGTGCCCGTCGCCAGGGACAGCAGACCGGGGTTGCCGCCCAGGCCGCCGAGGACGAGGAACGCCGCGGACGAGAGGACTACGAGGAAGCAGACCAGGTTCACCGTGTCCGGCCCCCGTCGGTCCACCAGCCGCCCCGCGACCGGCGTCACGAACATGGTCACGGCGTTGACCAGCGCGAGCAGTCCGACCGCGTCCGCGCCGAGCCCGTACACCGGTCCCGTCAGCAGCAGCGCCACCCCGGTCCAGGCGGCGGAGAAGCCGGCGAACACGGTCGCCTGGTAGAAGGAGGAGCGGCGCAGGGCCGGTTCGGTGCACAGGAGGCGGACGGGCTCGGCCAGCAGACGGCCGTAAGGCCGCGGGGACGGCGGGGCGCCGGGCGGGAGCGCGCGAGCCAGGAGCAGTGCGACCAGGAAGGTCAGCAGCGCCGCCAGGACGTAGGGGGCCCGCCAGCCCATACGGTCGCCGAGGGCGCCGCCGGCCGTGCGGGAGAGCAGCATTCCGGCGAGGGCGCCGCTCAGCAGCGTGCCGCCGACCACACCCCGCCGCTCGGCCGGGACCAGCCCGGCGGCCAGCGGACCGGCCAGCGGGGCGACCACCGTGGCCACGCCGACCAGCACGCTCGCCGCGAACAGCGCCGGCAGTGCGGGTGCGGCGGCCGCGGCGCACAGGCCGGTGCCGGTCACGGTGAGCAGGGTGACCAGCAGCGGGCGGGGCGGCAGCCGGTCGCCGAGCGGGACGAGCAGGAAGATGCCCACCGCATAGCCGAACTGGGTCGCCGTCACCACCCCGGCCGCCGTGCCGGGGGAGACGCCGAGGCCCGCCGCCACGAGCGGGGCGACGGCCTGCGGGAAGTACACGTTGCCGACCGCGACCCCGCAGGCCAGCGCCAGCAGCGCGACGAGCCGGCAGTGTCCGGACGCGGGCGCGGTACGCTGCCCGGTGTGGTGATCCGTCATGCGCCGAAGTCCACGCCGTGCGCGGGCAGTTGGCGAAGGATGCAGGCGGGGGCTAAATGATCAGCTTCCGGCTCGGAGTCGACGACCTCGCCGACACCCGGTTCGCCATCTCCCCGCTCGGCGAGCTGATGGAGAGTCTCCGCGTCCTGCGCGCCCCGGCCCTGCACCCCCTGCACCGCGGCTGGCGCGGCACCGTGCTCGCCGCCCTCGCCCCCGCCGACCTGCCCCTGCTGTCGGCCCTGGTCGGCCCGGCCCTCGCCCTGCCCGACTTCCTGACCCCTCGGCCCATCGCCTACGCGCCCACGTTCGACGAGGAGCTGACCGTCGTACGGGGCACGCCCCTGGAGGTCGTACGACGCGACCTGCGCGCCGCGCACGCCCCGCGCCCGCTCCCCGGCGCACTACGACAGGCCGACGCACCCGGTGACGGCCCGGTCCGCGAACTCCTCGACGCCCTCTGCGCGTTGCTGCACCGCTACTGGCAGACGGCCCTGTTGCCGCACTGGCCGCGGATCCGGCTCGTCCTGGAGACCGACATCACGCACCGCGCGGGACAGCTGGCCACCGGCGGGGCGCGCTCGCTCTTCTCCGGTCTGCATCCGAACCTCGGCTGGCGGGACGGTGTGCTGACGGTCGAGAAGATGATCGGCCGGCACGCGGTGGACGGCGCCGGGCGGGGCCTGCGGCTGGTCCCCTCGGTGTTCGCGCACAAGCCGGCACCCCCGATCAGCGCCGAGGCACCGCCGATGCTCGCCTATCCGGGCCGGGGCACGGCGACCTTGTGGGAACCGGAACCCGCCCCTGACGCCTCCGCGCTCACCGCCCTGCTGGGCGCTCCCCGGACCACCCTGCTGCGCCTGCTCGCGGAACCGCTCCCCACGGTGGAACTGGCCCGCCGACTCGCCGTGACCCCGAGCGCCGTCTCCCAGCACCTGCGCGTCCTGGCCGCCACAGGCCTGGTGACCCGCACCCGGGACGGACGCCGGGTGCTGTACCGACGCAGCGCCCTGGCCGAGCGACTGGTGTGCGCCCCTGGTGTCCGGGCGGTGCAGGGGCCCGAGTCGGCTCGTCCTGGAGCGCGCCCGGGCGTCTAGTGCCGCGACAGGCAACGTTTGCGCGTGGGGGAGCGGCGTCCGGTGCGTGGTGTCGGTGTGCCGGCCGGAGGCCGTGCCCGATGGGCTGGGCGTGCGTGGGCTTTCGGCCGGTGTGGCGAGAGGGCGGGCCGGGCGTCGCGACGGGGCGAACGTTGCCCACACCTCCACCGTCCGCCTCGACGTGCTGTCCGGCGGCCGGGTCACGCTGTGCATCGGCGCCGCCTGGTACGTCCGCGAACACCACGGCCTCGGTGTGAGATGTGGGACACCGGGAAGGACGGCCCGTTCGGGGGCCGGAGTACGGGCTCGCGGAGACCCTGTGCGTGCCCGCACCCGTGAGCACCCCGCATCCGGGAATCATGATCGGCGGCGGGGGAGAGGATGACCTTGCGCCTGGTGGCCCGGTACGCCGACGCCTGCAACGCGAGCCCGTGCTCACCCGAGGAAGACCTTCGCCTACACAGGCGAGCCCGTCACCGGCTGAGCGCGACCTCCGCGTGGCTGGAGCGGCCGGTGGGCCTCGACCGAGCCGCCCGGCAGAGGGGACGCGGCTGCGTCCTGCGTACGCGACAAAGGGGCCGGACGGATCCGGCCCCCTGCGCGGTGCGCACGGCTCAGGCGGCCGTGACCTCGCCGATGGTGCCGTGCAGCCGGGCGACGACCTCGGTCAGCTGGGCGGCGACCTCGGCGTCGTCGACCGGGTGGGTCTCGGCGAAGCGGGTCACCGAACCCGGGATGGACAGCTTGATGTCCTCGATCACCTTGCCACCGGCGATGCCCACGGCCTTGCGGGTCTCGTCCTGCGCCCACACGCCGCCGTACTGGCCGAAGGCGGTGCCGATCACGGCGACGGGCTTGCCACCGAAGGCGCCGGCGCCGTACGGACGGGACAGCCAGTCGATGGCGTTCTTCAGAACGGCCGGGATGGTGCCGTTGTACTCCGGGGAGAAGAGCAGGAAGGCGTCGGCGGCCTGCGCGGCCTCACGCAGCTTCGCGGCGGCGGCCGGCACGTTGCGCTCGACGTCGATGTCCTCGTTGTAGAAGGGGACGTCGGCCAGGCCCTCGTACAGCACGACCTCGGCGCCCTCGGGGGCGAGCTTGACGGCCGCCTCGGCGAGCTGGCGGTTGTGAGAACCGGCGCGGAGGCTGCCGACGAGCGCGAGGATGCGAACAGACATGGGAACTCCAAAGAGGCTGAAACATCGCTGTTACGATCCGGACCGGGGTCCGCTTAACTTTCTAGCACCATAAGCGGACCCCGGTCCAGTTCTGTTCCCGATGCTTTACGCTGTCTTCATGTCCCCCGCCCTGCCGCCCTTCCCGCCGCCGCAAGAGCCCTACGACGAGCCCCAGTTGCTCAAGGTGGGCACGGCGCGTGAGGAGCCGTGCCTGCGTGCCGACGCGGCGCGCAACCGGGCCCGGCTGCTGGAGGCCGCCGCCCGGCTGATCGCTGAGCACGGGGTCGCCGGGGTAACCATGGAGGCGGTCGCGGCGGCGGCCAAGGTGGGCAAGGGGACCGTCTTCCGCCGCTTCGGCGACCGTACCGGACTGCTGATGGCCCTGCTCGACCACTCGGACCGCAAGCTGCAGGCCGACTTCCTGGGCGGCCCCCCGCCGCTGGGGCCCGGAGCGCCGCCCCTGGACCGTCTGCGGGCGTTCGGCGTTGCGGTGCTGTACCGCTATGCCGAGCAACTCGACCTCCTGCTGGCCGCCCAGACGGAACCCACCCGCAGACTTTCCCACCCGGCGGTCAACGCGCTGCGGACGCATGTGTCGATGCTGCTGCGGCAGATCGTGCCCGACGCCGACTGCGAACTGCTCTCGCAGACCCTCCTCGCCTCCCTCGACCCGGCGGTGATCCACCACCAGACCAAGCGGTGCGGGATGCCCATGGAGCGGCTGGAGGCGGGCTGGATCGACCTGGTCGCGCGGGTGACCGGAACCGAGCCGCCCCGACCGCCTGAGCCGTCCCGCTGATCGCCGGTCGGCCGCCACGGTCCCGCTGATCGCTGGTCTGCGGCCGGGCCGCGCCGCTGAGCGCCGGTCAGTCACCGGCCTCGGCCCCCTGGCCTGCGAACATGTCGAGCAGTCCCTGCGGCGCGTCCGCGCGGAACAGCAGCGCCGTGTTGCGCGCCGACTCCGTGGCGGACAGCTCGGCGCGCCGGAACATCCGGTCCTCGTAGGCGGCCAGCGCGGCGTCGGTGTTCTCGGGGTGCGCGGCCAGCGCGAGGCCCAGTTCGGCGCCGTCGAGCAGTGCAAGATTGGCGCCCTCGCCCGCGAACGGCGACATCAGATGGGCCGCGTCCCCGAGCAGCGTGACCCCGGGCACCCGGTCCCAGCGGTGACCGACCGGCAGGGCGTGGATCCGCCGGGGCACGAGCGTGCCGTCCGCGTCGGCGACCAGAGCCCGCAGGCTCTCGTCCCAGCCGTCGAACTCCTTCAGTACGGCCGCCTTCGCCGCCTCCGTGTCGCCGAAGTCGATGCCGTCCAGCCAGTCCTCCAGTGCCTCCACGGCCACGTACACGTGCAGACTGCCGTCCGTCTCGCGGTGCGCGAGGAGGCCGCGGCCCGCGCTCAGCGCGAAGAGCATCCCGCCGCCGACGACCGCCGCGCTCACCGGATGGCGCAGATCGGCCTCCAGCAGGTCGGCCTCGACGAAGGACACGCCCGTGTACGCGGGCTGGGCGGGGGAGAGCAGCGGGCGGATCCGGGACCAGGCGCCGTCCGCGCCGACCAGCAGGTCCGTGGTGAACACGGTGCCGTCCGCGAGTGTCACCTCATGCCGGCCGCCGCCCAGCGGGCGGGCACCGGTGACCTTGGCGCCCCAGCGGACCGTGCCCTCGGGCAGCGAGCCGAGCAGCAGCGCGCGCAGGTCACCGCGGTCGATCTCGGGCCGGCCGCCGGAGCCGTCGTCGCCCTCGGCGAGCCGCACGGTGGCGTGCCGGTCCAGGACGCGCATGGCCTGGCCGCCGGGGTGGACGCGCCGCAGGAACTCCTCGTACAGGCCGGCGGCGCGCAGCGCCTCCTGACCGGAGTCGTCGTGGATGTCGAGCATGCCGCCCTGGATCCGCGCCGCCGGCGAGGGATCCAGATCGAAGAGGGCGGCCGTCATGCCGTGCACATGCAGAACGCGGGCGAACGCGAGCCCGCCGAGACCGGCGCCGACGACGGTGACCGGGTGGTGGGCGGGGCTGGTGGTCATGGGGCCTCCTGGCGGGTCAGACGGGTACGGCGGTGCGCTCGATGCCGTTGATCAGGGTCTGGAAGGCCCAGGACAGGCGGGCCTCGGGGGTGCCGGAGAGCAGCGCGTCGGCGCTCGCGGCGATGTGCGGATGGGTGCCGGGCGGTGCCTTGCGCAGGGCGTGGGACAGCGCCCGCAAGTCGCCCGGGGACTCCTCCCCGGCGTGCTCGGCGGCCGTCGCGGCGGCGTGCTGCAGCAGCAGGTCGACGCCCCACGCCGCCTGCGCGCGCGGCACGCCGCCCGACTGGAGCAGGCCCAGCAGGGTCTCGATCAGGCGCAGATAGTGCGGGCCGCTGGGCCACGCGGTCAGCGCCGAGCGGGCGAGGCTCGGATGCTCCAGGAGCATCGCGGTGTAGCCGGTGAGCACCGCCTCCAGCCGCTCCCGCCAGTCGCCCTCGGCCGGCGCGGGGGGCACCGTGCCGAGCAGCTCGTCCAGGACGGCCGCGTGCAGCTCGTCGGTGTTGCGCACGTAGACGTACAGCGAGGCCGGACCGGTGTCCAGTTCCTGCGCCAGCCGCCGCATGGTCACCTTGCGCAGCCCTTCCGCGCGCAGGATCGCGACGGCGGCGGTGACGATGCCCTCCCGGGTCAGGGCGGGCTTGGCGGGACGTTCACGACGGGAGCGGGGAGTGGCGGGCATGGGAAGACCTTAACGAACATGTTCGTCACGAACAAGTACGTGACGAACATGTTCGCCAGCAGATCCATGCGCCGGACGCCAAAGATGCCGGTGCCCCGGATTTCGTGGAAAGGTGAACCACGTCGCCCCGCCGCCGCCCGGTCCCCGCCCCTCTGCCAAGATGCGGTCTGTCATGGTGCAGATACCGAACACGCCCACGAGTGCCGATGTGGCCCGCCTGGCCGGCGTCTCGCGCGCGACCGTGTCCTACGTCCTCAACAACACCAGCGCCGTACGGATCAGTGAACCGACACGGCGGCGCGTGCACGAGGCCGCGCGGGAACTGGGGTACGTGCCGCACGCCGCCGCCCGCAGCCTGCGCGCCGGACACAGCCGCATGGTCCTCATGCCCGCTCCGGCGATCCCTGTGGGCTCCCTCTACAGCGGATTCCTCAATGAGCTCCAGTGGGCGCTCGGCCGGCTCGACTACACCGTCGTGCAGTACGGCACCGTGGGCCTGCAGGGCGACGAAGCCGCCCGCGCCTGGGCGGAGTTGCGGCCGGTCGCCGTCCTGGTGCCCGGCGCGGAGCTCGGGCCGCTGGGCGTCGGCGTCCTCAAGCGCTCCGGAGCCCGGGCCGTGGTCACCCTCGGCCCCGAACGTGTCGAGGGCGCACACGCCCTGCTGATGGACCACGACGCCGTCGGCCAGTGCGCGGGCGCCCATCTGTACGCCCGCGGCCGGCGCCGGATCGGTGTCGTGGTGCCCGAGGAGTCCGGCCTGGAAGCCTACTCGCGGCCCCGGCTCGCCGGTGTGCGCCAGGCGCTGCACGGCACGGAGGCCACCGTCACGGAGCTGCCGCTCGCGTACACCGAGGAGTCCGCCGCCCAACTAGCCGCCCATTGGCGGGAGTCGGGGCTGGACGCGGTGTTCGCCTACAACGACGAGTACGCCATGCTGCTGATGCGCGCCCTGCAGGACGAAGGAGTGCGCGTCCCCGAGGACGTGGCCCTGATCGGCGCCGACGACCTGATGCTGGGCCGACTGCTGCGGCCGCGCCTCAGCACGGTGCACATCGAGCTGCCCTCGGGTCGCGACCTGGCCGAACTGGTCGACCGAGCGGTCCGTGACCCGGGCGGCGAGCCGGAGGTGCACAAGGTGCTGGGCGCGTCGGTGGTGGAACGCGAGTCCAGCTGACGTCCGTACGCATGTGACGACGCGCCGCCGGACCCGCCGAAGGGCTTACTCGGCGTTGCCCTTCTGGGCCTCCTGGGCCGCGATGCTCCTGCGGACCTCGTCCATGTCCAGCTTGCGGGCCTGCCCGATGAGGTCGGTCAGCGCGGGTTCGGGCAGGGCGCCCGGCTGGGCGAAGACGGCGACCTTGTCACGGACGATCATCAGCGTCGGGATCGACTGGATGCCGAAGGCCGCGGCCAGCTCCGGCTGCGCCTCGGTGTCCACCTTGCCGAAGACCAGGTCCGGGTTGTCCGTCGCGGCCTTCTCGTACACGGGAGCGAACTGGCGGCACGGCCCGCACCAGGCAGCCCAGAAGTCGATGAGAACGAAGTCGTTCTCGCTGACCGTCTGGTCGAAGTTGTCCTTGGTCAGCTCCACGGTGCTGCTCATGGCGTGAATCCCTCTTCCTGGTGTGGGGTGTGCCGACGGCGGAAACACGGCCGTCGGGCCGCCTATTCCACACGTGCACGTCTGTCGTTCGGCGCGCGTACCCATGTGGCCGTCGCGCACACCACCCACCAGACTGACCTCATGACGGAAACGGAATCCATCGCGTACGACGTCGTGGTGCTCGGGGCCGGACCCGTGGGGGAGAACGTCGCGGACCGCACCCGTGCGGCCGGCCTCACCACCGCGATCGTGGAGAGCGAACTGGTCGGCGGCGAGTGCTCCTACTGGGCGTGCATGCCCAGCAAGGCCCTGCTCCGGCCGGTGATCGCCCAGGCGGACGCCCGCCGGCTGCCCGGCCTCACCCAGGCGGTCCAGGACCCGCTCGACACCCCCGCCGTCCTCGCCCGCCGGGACGAGTACACCTCCCACTGGAAGGACGACGGCCAGGTCGCCTGGGTGCACGGCATCGGCGCCGACCTGTACCGCGGCCACGGGCGGCTCGCCGGCCCCCGCACGGTCACCGTGACCGCCCCCGACGGCACGTTCGCGACCCTCACCGCCCGGCACGCCGTCGCCGTCGCCACCGGCACCCGCGCCCAGCTGCCCGACCTGCCCGGCCTCGCCGAGGTGAAGCCCTGGACCAGCCGTGAGGCCACCAGCGGCAAGGCGGCCCCGGGCCGGCTGATCGTCGTAGGCGGCGGTGTCGTCGCCACCGAGATGGCCACCGCCTGGCAGGCCCTCGGCTCCCGGGTCACCCTGCTGGTCCGCGGCAAGGGCCTGCTCAACCGGATGGAACCGTTCGCCGGGGAACTGGTCGCCGAGGCGCTCGCCGAGGCGGGCACCGACGTCCGCACCGGCACCTCCGTGGAGTCCGTCACCCGCGAGAACGGCACCGTCGTGGTGATCACCTCGGCGGGCGACCGTCTGGAGGCCGACGAGATCCTCTTCGCCACCGGCCGTGTGCCGCACACCGACGACATCGGCCTCGACACCGTCGGCCTGGCACCCGGCTCCTGGCTGGACGCCGACGACACCCTCCGCGTCACCGGCACCGACTGGCTGTACGCGGTCGGCGACGTCAACCACCGCGCCCTCCTCACCCACCAGGGCAAGTACCAGGCCCGCATCGCCGGCGCCGCCATCGCCGCCCGCGCGGCCGGCGACTCCGTGCGGGACGAGGCCTGGGGCGCGCACCGGGCCACCGCCGACCACCATGCCGTACCCCAGGTCGTGTTCACCGACCCCGAGGCCGCCGCGGTCGGCCTCTCCCTCGCCGAGGCCGAACAGGCCGGCCACCGCGTCCGTGCCGTCGACGTCGAGTTCTCCTCCGTCGCGGGCGCCGGTCTGTACGCAGACGGCTACAAGGGCCGGGCCCGCATGGTGGTCGACCTGGAGGACGAGGTCCTGCGCGGCGTCACCTTCGTCGGGCCGGGCGTCGGCGAACTCATCCACTCCGCCACCGTCGCCGTCGCCGGCCGCGTCCCGGTCAGCCGACTGTGGCACGCGGTCCCGTCGTACCCGACGCTGAGCGAGGTGTGGCTGCGGCTGCTGGAGGCATACCGCGACAACTGACCCGCCGATCAGGGAAGTTCGAAGCCGAGGGCGTCGGCCGCCGCCTCCGGGGTCGGCCGGTTCCACAGTGCGGCGATCGCCTCGTTCGTGGACAGGGAGCGCAGTTCGGCTCGGTCCAGGTAGAGCGTGCCGTCCAGGTGGTCCGTCTCGTGCTGGACGATCCGGGCGGGCCACCCGGTGAACAACTCGTCCAGCGCCCGGCCGTGCTCGTCCGCGCCGCGCAGCCGCACCTCGGCGTGCCGGGCCACCACGGCCTGCCAGCCCGGCACGCTCAGGCAGCCCTCGAAGAACGCGACACGAGCGGTGCCCACCGGCTCGTACACCGGGTTGACCAGGACACGGAACGGCTGCGGGACCCGGCCCCGGGCCACCGCGACCTCCTCGGGCACCGGCGCCGGATCCTCGATGACCGCGATCCGCAGCGGCACGCCGACCTGCGGTGCGGCGAGGCCCACGCCGGGGGCGGCGTGCATGGTCTCGCGCAGGGCGTCGATGAAGCGGGCGAGCAGAGCGGGGCCGAGCTGACCGTCGTACGGCTCGGTGCCGCGCCGCAGCACCGGCTGCCCGGCGGCGACGATGGGCAGGGGGCCGCCGGCGGCGAGGAGTTCCTCGACCCGCTCGGCGAGCGATGCGTGATCACGGGGAGGTGCCATCGCGTCAGGATGCCATGCCACCCCGTCCGCCCCTGTGGCGCAGCTCACCAACACCCCGGGGAACTCAGCCCTTTCGCGGCCCGGCCACTGGACCGCCCGCGCCTGTGCACCGAGCCCCCGGAGCCTCCCCATGACCACCGCCTCCTCGACCGCCGCGGCCGCTGGGCACCCCTGCGCCTGCACTTCTACGTCGGCGTGCTCGTCGCCCCTCTCTGTTGGTCGCCGTCGTCACCGGACTGCGTACGCGGGCTCGTGCCAGGCCGGGAAACTCGGCGTCAAGGGCATCGATCCCGAGCACACCCTCGCCGTGTTCGTCGACCCCTGCACCGGCCGGGTGAACAGTACGGATCGACCGGTGGGCTGCGCGTTTGCACCTGGATCGACGAACTCCACCGCGATCTGCACCTTGGCGAGACCGGCCGCCAGCCGGCTCTGGGTGATCACGGCGGGCGGGCTGGTGCTCTGGTTCTCCCGCCGCCGCGCCCTGCGCAAGGTCCGCGGCACCGGCGGGCGGCGCCGCACCCTCGGCCTGCACGGCACCATCGGCGACCTGTGCACCGCCCTCGGCCAGGCCACCCCGTCCGTGCCGACGTCCACGCCCGGCGGCGAACACACGGGTCACGGCACGGCGTCCGGGTCCTTCCCGCACCACGGCACGTTCGCCCTGTCCGAGAGCCGGGGCTTCACCCGCACCCGGCGGCTGGGCAGGAACCACCGGGCGGTCGCCGGGACGGTACGGCCGACGGGTGAGGCACGGACCCCCCGCCAAACCGCCGGTGCGAGACACGGACTGCCGTACCGCCGGTGTGAGACATGCCGAGGGCCCGGCCCCCTGCCGGGAACCGGGCCCTCGCCCTGCGGCTCACTCCTGCGGGAAGTCACCCGCGAGCGCCGAGGCGATCCGCAGATGCCGCTCCGCCTCCTCGTGCCGGGCCTGCCGCTGGAGCGTCCGGCCCAGCATCAGCCGGGCGTAGTGCTCCACCGGGTCACGCTCCACGATGTCCCGCAACTCGGCTTCCGCGCGGTGCAGTTGGGCCGAGTGGTAGTAGGCACGGGCCAGCAGCAGCCGGGGTCCGGTCTGCTCCGGCACCTCCTCGACGAGCCCGGTCAGCACCCGCGCCGCGCCCGCGTAGTCCTTGGCGTCGAAGAACTGCCGCGCACGCTCCCAGCGCTCGGCCGGTGTGCCGTGGTCGTAGTACGTCGTCTCCTGCTGGGTCTCCACTTGCGTCTCCACTCGTGACCTCCTTCGGCAGCCACAACGGAACGCACTGGTTCAACATTCCACTAACCCTGTCGTGCGGCTTCCAGGGCGGCCAGTTCCGTGTTGGCGCGGTCGGTGACCAGGGTCAGCACCCGCCCGGCCACCGCGCGGTCCTCGTCGGAGATGTCGGCGTAGATCCGGCCTGCCGACGCCCCCTGCCTCGGCGGCGGCCTTGGTTGTCAGCTCGCACCGGCGGTCGCCTCCGGCTGTCCGGGGTGGTCTTCCAGACCGGTGATGATCTTCTCCAGGTTGCCGAGGGCGTGGCGGTTCATCTCGACCATGCGTGCTTGGCCGCGGGCTTCGGCAGCCGAGACGATCTGCAGCGACTGCTGCCGCTGTTCCCGGTGCTCGGGCAGGAACTCGGGGTTCGTGACGAACATCGGACAGGCCAAGCAGGCATCGGCAGGCCGCAGCAGCCGTTGCTGCGTGTGTTGATCTGCCGCTGAGGCGCTGCTCGATCTCGGGGCCACCTCCGTCCTCTTGGTGGGCTTGCCCGCTCGCTGCCAAAAGCCGTGGTGGCGCACGCACAAGCTGTCAGCGGTAGTAGTGGCCCGGCAGAGCAAGAGAGGCTGCACGAACCGAGCTGGATGTCCGAACCCGGGCAGGTGCGTGATGCGGGTGTGAGGCACGCAGCACGGTGAGCGCGCGCTGATGGGGGGCGTCCTCGAAGGGCACGCCGGTGATCTCGGCGCCGACGAACGTGCTGGGCGAGTCGTTCTCCGCGCTACAGGAGGCCCTTTGCCGGCATGCCACGCCGTGCACCGCCGGAGTCGGCGTCGGGACCGTTCGTGGGGTCGGGGCGTGCCATGGAGCCGCGTTCGTGCAGCGCGGGGAGGCGCAGTCGCGCGCGGGTGTCGTCGTCGAAGCCGTCGAGGAAGCCGTGAAGGAAGTCCGCCAGGCGGGGCAGCGGGTCGATGGCGTACAGGACCGGTTGGTAGCCGGCGATCTGGACGGGCCGGCGCAGCAGTTCGGCGATGTCGAGGGGCAGGATGCGGGCGCGCTGGAAGTGGCCGAGTTCGCCGTACGACGACAGCAGTGCGGCCCCGTACGCCTTGGGACGGCCGTCCTCCCAGGCCACACCGAACTCGAGCGTGAACCAGTACAGGCGGCTGATCAGATCCAGGGCGTCGCGCGATTCCACGCGGGCGGCGGCGCGGCCGACGGCGCGGTACAGGTCGGCGAACCAGGGGTCGCACAGGTGGGTGCCGTGGCTGAACACATCATGCAGGACGTCCGGTTCGGGTGCGTACAAGGGCATCGCCGGGTGGCGGACGTACTGCACCGCGTGAAAGTAGCCGTCGGCCATGGCCCCCAGGAACCGCTTGTTCGGTACGATCCCGCCGGCCAGCGTGAACCGGAAGCCGGTCAGCTCCTGGAGGCGGTCGGAGACCTCCTCGTGCTGCGGAATCCGGTCCCCCGGGATCGCGGCCCGCTCCCAGGCCCGCAGGACGGCCCGGCAGGCGTGCTCCCGGTGCGCCTCGACCAGCGCCGCGTGGACGGTGCGCCAGGTGGCGTGCTCGGTCTCGGTGTACTCCACGGTCGGCGACGGGACGCCGACGCGGTGCCCCTCGGCGGCGGCCACCAGGTCGTCCCGGCGGCGCAGATAGGCCGCGTCGGAGGAGGCGGGGTGCCGCCCGGCCGGGCCCGGATGCCTGCCGTGCGGGTCCAGCGGCGTGCGGCTCAGCCAGTCCATCACCAAGGTCTCCTCCGTGCGCTCGACCATCCGGATCATCGCCGCGCTCCACACCCGCGGCTTGCCGAGAAGCTGAAAAGTTAACTCAAAAGTGGATCAACGCATGCGTACGGTGATGAGCTGCCTACTATCTGTCGCATGCTGCAGGAATCGGTGGCCGGACGCGCTGGGAGGCGAATGCCGGTCCTCGCCCTCCTCGTGGGCCTGACGCTGATGCTCGTCGCCCACGTCGTTTCCTGCGCGCTCCACCACCTCGACGGCCACCCGCATACCGCGCCGCGGACCGTGTCGATGACCGGCGAGGCCCACGGCGCCGTCGCCCTGGCGGTCGTATCCGATTCCGCGGGCCGTCCGGCGGGGCACGGCGCGGACGGCCATCACGATCACGACACCTCGTGCTGCGACCCGGCCGACCGGCCCGCAGACCATCGCGCGTCCACGGCAGCTCTGGTTCTGGCCCTGCTGCTGCTCGTCCTCGCACGTCGTGACCTGCTGAGCCCGTCGGCGCGCGACACACTGGGGCGGGCCGGACCGGAGCGTCCGCCGGCCTGCGCCGGAGTCCATATCCTGCGTTTGGTCTGCGTCAGCCGTACCTGACGGGCCACGCCCGGTTCGCGCACCTCCGGATGCCCTTCGAGGAGGGCCGGCGCGCCGGGCCGGGACACGTTCCGTACGGCACACGCACGGCGGCCCACGACTGCCACCGGGCCGCAGAAAGACGACTTCATGAGCACAGCTCTGCGCAGCATCTCCTCGCGCGACATCAGCTCCTTCCTCGCAGCACACGAACTCCCGGAACCGGCCGGAGCCCCGCACCGGTCAGCGGCCGGCCTGGTCGGCAACACGCCCGTCCTGTGGGTGGGGGAGCCCGTCCATCCGCCCGGGCGCGGTTTCTGGGCCAAGCTGGAGGGCGCCAACCCGGGCGGCCTCAAGGACCGCCCGGGTCTGCACATGGTCGCCGCCGCCCGCAAGCGCGGCGAACTCGGACCGGGAGCACCCGTCATCGAGTCCACCAGTGGCACCCTCGGCCTCGGTCTCGCCCTGGCCGGCATCACGTACGGCCATCCGGTCACCCTCGTCACCGACCCCGGCATGGAGCCGCTGATGGTGCACCAGCTGTGCGCACTCGGCGCCCGCGTGGACGTGGTCACCGAGCCGGCCCCGGTGGGCGGCTGGCAGGAGGCGCGCCGGCAGCGGGTGCGCGAACTGCTCGCCCGTACTCCGTCGGCCTGGTGCCCCGACCAGTACAACAACCCCGACAACGTCGCCGCCTACGCCCCGCTCGCCCTGGAACTCACCGTTCAGCTCGGCAGGATCGACGTCCTGGTCGCCGCCGTCGGTACCGGCGGGCACTCGGCGGGCATCGCGCGCACCCTGCGTGCCTTCAACCCCGAGCTGCGACTCGTCGGCGTCGACTCGGTGCACTCCACCGTCTTCGGCCAGCCGGCGGGCCCCCGCCTCATGCGCGGCCTGGGCAGCAGCATCCACCCGAGGAACGTCGACCACGCGGCCTTCGACGAGGTCCACTGGGTGGCTCCCGGCGAGGCCGTGCGGACCTGCCGGGAGCTGGCCCGGGGCCACTACGCCAGCGGTGGATGGAGTGTGGGCGCCGTCGCCCTCGTGGCCGGCTGGCTCGCCCGTACGCAACCGGAGCGGACCCGTACCGTGGCGATCTTCCCGGACGGCGTGCACCGCTACTGGAACACCGTCTACAGCGACGCCTACTGCCGCACTCACGACCTGCTGGGCGGCGCGCCGGCCGCCGACCCGGACGAGATCGCACGGCCCGATGAGCGAGTGGTCGAGCGATGGACCCGCTGCACCGACGTCACCGTGCCTGAGGTGACGGTGCGATGAACTCCCTTGCCGCACAGTTCCGTTCGTTCAACGGATGCATCCGGCTGCTGATGGTCCAGCAGTTCACCATCAACACCGCCTTCTACATGCTCATGCCCTATCTCGCCGCGCACCTGGCGGACGACCTGGGCATGGCCGCATGGGCGGTCGGCCTGGTGCTGGGCGTGCGCAACTTCGCCCAGCAGGGCATGTTCCTGGTCGGCGGAACGCTCGCCGACCGGGTCGGCTACAAATCCGTGATCGTGGCGGGCTGTGTGCTGCGCACCGTCGGCTTCGGCCTTCTCGGATGCGTCGCCAGCCTGCCCGCTCTCGTGGCGGCGTCCGCGGCGACCGGGTTCGCGGGGGCGATGTTCAACCCGGCCGTTCGTGCGTATCTCGCCCACGAGGCGGGCGAGCGGCGGGTGGCGGCCTTCGCCGCCTTCAACGTCTTCTACCAGGCGGGCATGTTCGTCGGCCCGCTCGTCGGACTCGCGCTGCTGACCGCCGACTTCCGTCTGGTCTGCTCCGTGGCGGCCGTGCTGTTCCTCGCCCTGACACTCCTCCAGCTGCGGCTCCTGCCCGCCCGTGGCGGCACTCCCTCGGCCGAGCCGAGCGGTGTCCTGGCCGACTGGCGGACCGTCGTCCGCAACCGCCCCTTCGTCCTGTTCTCCCTCGCGATGATCGGCTCGTACGTGCTGTCCTTCCAGGTCTATCTGGCGCTGCCGCTCGAAGCCCACCGCGTGGCGCCGGGCAGCGGCGACGCGGTGACCACGGCTCTGTTCGCGGTCTCCGCTGCGGTGGCCGTGGTCGGGCAGCTGAGAATCACCGCCTGGGCACGCGCCCGCTGGTCCCCGCGGCGCGCGATCGTCTACGGCATCTCCCTGATGGGCGCGGCCTTCCTGCCCCTGGTGACCGCCGGCCCGACGGTCGACGGGAGGTCCGGCCTCCTCGACCGGGCCGTGACGCTCGGCCCCCTGCTCGTCTCGGTGGCCCTGCTCGGGCTGGGCACGGCCGCGGTGTACCCCTTCGAGATGGACACCGTCGTCCGCCTTGCCGGAGGCAGGCTCGTCGCCACGCACTACGGCCTCTACAACTCCGTCTCCGGCCTCGGCGTCACCCTGGGCAACCTCGCCACGGGCGCCGTCTGGGACGCCACCGACCGCCTGGGGCACCCGGAACTGACCTGGTGGATGCTCGCCGTGACGGGCGCGCTCTGCGCCGGATGCGTCGCGCTGCTCGCGCGATCCGGCCGCCTGCCTGCCCGGCCGGAACCTGATCCGATGACGGTGGCCTCATGAGCCCGACTTGACGGCGAGTCCGACCGGGTGGCTCCCGTCCCGCGCCGCCGCCAGGCCGAACGGTGCAGCCGGACCTGCGCTTCTGTGAAGGGCGGAAGGTGCGGCCGGAGCGGGGCCGGCCTCTTCGGCAGGTCGCCGATGAGGAGTCGGTGGAGCCGTTCGCGCGCATCTCCGCGATGATCGGCGACCGGATCGGCGACCGGACGGTGGGGGAGACGTGCACGAACGGACGTCGTGGCGCAACGGGCGGTGCCCATGCTCCACGACCCGCGCCGACGCCACTCCATGACGGGCCGTCCGGCCTGGGGTGGCTGCGCCGAGCAGGCCTTCGCCTGCGTCCCTGGCCGCCGACATCGGTCAGGGACACAGGAGTCTCGGGGGCGCCGGGCGCCCGGGTCCGCCGACGGCTCAGCGCGCGGTCAGCTTCCACAGATGGTCGGCGGTGCCGTTGTCGGACCACTGGAGGACCTGGGCGCCGGAGGAGGTGCTCATCCGGTCCACGCCCAGCAGCAGACCGCTGTTGTAGTTGGCGATCTTGTAATAGCCGTCACGGGCCCGGACGATCTGCCAGAGGTGGTCGGCGGTGCCGTTGTCACCCCAGATCAGGGCGGTGCCGCCGTCGCTCGTGCTCATGTTCTGGATGCCGAGCGGCAGGCCGGACTTCTGGTTGACGATCTTGTAAAGGCCGGAGCCCGCCGCGACCAGGCTCCAGTTCTGGTCGGTGCCGGTGGTGGACGCGGTCTGGACGACGGAGGTGCCCTGAGCCGTACCCGCGTTCAGGGTGTCCAGGGCGAGACCGCTGTTCCGGTTGGTGATCTGGTAGCGCCCGGCCAGCGATGTCGAGGTGCCGGCGGGGGTGATCACCAGGTGGTAGCCGTCGGAGGCGTTCATCGTCACCGGCACGGTGATCGAGCCGCCCGAGACGGTGTAGTCGGCGTCGGAGATGGTGATCGGGCCCGGGGAGGCGGTCGTACGCCCGGTGTCGGGCGTGTACTCCAGCTTGACGTGGACCGTGCCGCTGAAAGCCGGCAGCGAGGACAGGCCGTTGACGGTCACCGCGCAGGAGCCGGTACAGCCGCCCGCGATGACACTGATCCGGTTGCCGGAGCCGTTCAGGGAGGCGATGCCGTCGATTCCCGTCTGCGCCGGGGGAGTGGTCACCAGCATGGTGCCCGACATGTCGCCGTACCACCTGTACATCCAGTACGAGCCGTTGGGCGAGCCGCCGGTGTCGGTGAGGGTGTCACCGAGGGTGCCGTAGTGGTTCCAGAAGGCCAGCTCGGCGTCGTGCACGCCTGCCCGCTCGAACTTGGCGGCATAGCCGATGAGGGCACCCGGGACGCCCACTTCGGACGGCTCGGCGTACTCCTCGACGGCGATCGGCCGCGGGCTGATGCCGAGGCTGGATTCCAGTGCGCGGTACGCGGAGACGTGCGCGGCGATGTCCTTGCTGCCTTGCAGTTCGTGCCAGGAGACGATGTCCGGCACGGTGCCGCTCGCCTTGGCGTCGGTGAGGAAGGTGCTCATCCAGGACTGGTTCCAGGCCGAGTAACTGGGGCCCTGGACCGGTGTCCTGGTGTCCTTGGCACGGACCTCGTGGTAGGTGCGGGCCCAACCGGCGTCGAAGGCACCGGCATTGCCGGTGTCCCAGGTCCAGTCGGGCTCGTTCCACAGCTCGTAGGCGGCGATGTCGCCCGCGCCCGAGGACTGCACGGAAGCGACCTGCTTGTCCACAGCGGACAGCCAGTCGCCCCAGCTCACCCATTTGTACGGGAAGCCGGGGTACCAGTCCGGCATCCGTACGACCACCTTGGCGCCGGCGCGGGCCGCCTTGGGCGCGACGACCAGCGCGTCACCGGCCGGCTTGGGCTCGCCGTTGGGGAGCTGGGAGCCGCCCGGGGCCATCTGCACGAAGGTGTTGGGCTTGAGCGGGGTGACCAGGCTGTCGGCCGGAGTGCCGCTGTCGGCGAGGCCGTAGAGGCTGCCGGTGGCGACATGGCTCACCGGGCGGAGCGTCCGGCCGGCGTCGACCACCAGGGTGGTGGAGGAGGTGGGGGTGGCCTCGGCCGGGGCCCCGGTGACGAGGGCGGCGGAGGCGGCCAGGGCGCAGACGCCCAGGAGAGAAGTGAGCGTTCTCGTGCGGCTCATGGAGGGGTTTCTCCTCGACGGAGGGAAGGGGGAGGGAGGTCAGTCCTTGACCGCGCCCGCGGTCACGCCCGCGGCCACGTAACGCTGCGCGAGGACCAGCAGGACTGTCGCGGGGACGGAGGCGACGACGGCGGTGGCCATGATCGCGTTCCACTCCTGGTTGTTGTTGCCGATGTACTTGTAGATGCCGAGGGTGATCGGCCTCAGCTCGCCGCCACCGTCGAGGGTGTTGGCGAAGACGAAGTCGGACCAGGCCCACAGGAAGCTGAAGAGCGAGACGGTGACGAGCGCGTTGCGGCTCACCGGCAGCACGATCGACCAGAAGATGCGGAAGGTACCCGCACCGTCGATGCGGGAGGCGGCGATCAGGTCGCCGGGAATGCCCGACATGAACGCGGTGAAGATCACGCCGAAGGGCACGGCGATCGTGGAGTCGGCGATGATCAGGCCCCACCAGGAGTTCAGCAGGCCGAGGTCGAGGAAGACGCCGTAGAAGCCCATCGCCATGACGATGCCGGGGATCATCTGCGCGATCAGCAGGACCAGACCGAGCGCTCCGCCGCCCCGCGGGCGCAGTTTCGCCAGGGAGTAGCCGGCCGGGGCGGCGAGGAGGAGGGTGAGGGCGACCGTGCCGAGGCCGATGAGCAGGCTGGTGCCGAGGTAGGGCAACTGGTCGTCCAGGACCGCCCGGTGGCCCTCGAAGGTCGGGTGCAGCGGGAACAGGTCGGGTGGGCTCTTGCGCATGTCCTGCTGCGGGGTGAGGGACACGTTGAGCATCCAGTACACCGGGAACAGCATCAGCGCGGTGAGCAGCAGACCGATGACGGTATGGCGCCGGCGCGTCATGTCTCCTGCCTCCTCTGGACCCGGACATAGAGCAGCCCGAAGACAAGGGCGATGAGGATGAGCAGGTTGCCGACGGCGGCACCCGGGCCGAACTTCGGCAGCAGCGTGCCGAATCCGAGCTGGTACGACCAGGTCGCCAGGGTCGAGGAAGAATCGCCCGGCCCGCCCTTGGTCATGATCCAGATCAGGTCGAACACCTTGAGCGTGTAGACGAGCCCGAGGAGCAGGGTGATCGCCGACACCGGCCGCAGCAGCGGGAAGGTGATCCGGCGGAACACCTGCCAGGCGCTCGCTCCGTCCAGTGCCGCCGCCTCGTACAGCTCGGCGGGGATGTTCTGCAGTCCGCTGTAGAGGATGACCAGGTTGAACGGGATGCCGATCCAGATGTTGGCGACGATCACCGAGGTCAGCGCCCAGTCCGGCGAGGTGAGCCAACCGACGGGACCGGCTCCGGCGAAGTGCAGGAAGTAGTTCACCACTCCGGACTCGCTGTTGAACATCCACGACCACGTGGAGGCCGACACGATCAGCGGCAGCAGCCACGGGATGAGGAACAGGGCCCGCAGCAACCCCGAGAGCCGGAAGCGCCGGTTGAAGAAGACCGCGAGGGCGAGACCGATGACGTACTGGAAGGTGATGGACACGAAGGTGAAGACCATCGTGTGGCGCAGTGCCGGGCCGAACGTCGGGTCGTTCAGGACCCTTTGGACGTTGTTCCAGCCGGAGAAGGGCGCGTCGCCGGCGACGAAGGAGCGGACGGTGTAGTCGCGCAGGCTCAGGTCGAGATTGCGGTAGAGGGGATAGAGGTAGAAGGCGGCGAGGTAGGCGATCAGCGGGGCGACGAAGGCGAGTGCGGTCAGCCGGCTCCGGCGCCGCTGCCTGCGCTGCGGCGGCAGCGGGCGGGACCCGCTCATCTTCGCCGGCGTCCTCAACCGCCGGGGGCGGTCGACGTGGGTGATGGTCACGGGGCGGCCTCAGTTCTTCCGCACGCTCGCCTGGGCCGTGTCCAGGGCCGACTGGGGGCTCTTGCCGCCGGAGAGGGCCGACTGCACGGCGGTCCACATCGGCTGGGAGATGGTCGGGTACTTGGTGCCCAGACCGCCGCTGGTGCGCCCCCGGGCGGCGGCCACCGCGGCCACCCACGGCTTCAGCTCCGGGTTCTGCTTCGCCTGCGCGGCCTGGACCGCCGCCGTCGGCGCCACGTACATCAGTGTGGTGTCCGTCGCCAGCAGGCTGCTGTCTCTGGTGAGACACTCGACGATCTTCTTGCTGACGCCGTAGCGCGCGGTGTCCTTCTGCACGGGGACGGTGACGAACTCGCCACCGGTCGGCACGGGTGCCGAACCCCCGTTCTGCGCCGGGATGTTGATGATCCCGTAGCCGAAACCGGCCTTGCCGGCGTTGCCGAGCTGCCAGGTGCCGTTCTCGCCGAACGCGTAGGTGCCGGTGGCGAACTCCTGCCAGCTGGTGGTCTGGGTGTTCTGCAGGACGTCCTTGGGTGCGTATCCCGCGTCCACCCACTGCTTCCACAGCGAGAGGGCAGCGACGCCCTTGGCCGAGTTCAGCCTGGTGAGGTCGCCGCCCGCGCCCCAGAACCAGGGCAGGAACTGGAAGCTGCCCTCCTCGGTGTCGATCGCGGAGAACGTGATGCCCTTCTTACCGGCCGCCTTGACCTTCTTCAGCGCGGCGGTGAGGGAGTTCCAGTCCTTGATCGAGGCCGGGTCGACGTGGGCGGCGGAGAGGACCTTCTTGTTGTAGTAGAGGGCGAGCGTGTTGGCGCCGATGGGCACACCGTAGGCCGAGCCGTCGATGGTGCCCGCGCCGATGATGTTCTTCTGGACGGATGTGGTGTCGAGGCCGAGGTCGCTGGTTTTGGTGAGGATCCCCGCCTCCACCAGCGTCGAGACGACCGGGTTGTCGACGAGCATCACGTCCGGCGCGTTGCCCTGCTGGGCGGCCAGCAGGGCCTTGTTTCCCAGGTCGGTGGTGTCGTACGCGGTGCGTTTGACCTTCACCCCGGCTTTCGACCCGCACGAGGTGACCAGCGTGCCCCACGGGGAGGAGGCGTCGAGCTGCGGGTACGGGTCCCAGAAGGTGTACGTCCCGGTGGACGCGCCGGTGGAGCCCGAGGAGCCGGAGCCGCCTCCACAGGCGGTGAGGGAAGCGAGGGCACCGACGGCGGTGAGCGCGGCGAGGAGTGTGCGGCGGGTGGGTATCACGGGCTGACCTCGATGTTCGTCGGACGAGGGAGTCAGGAGGTGGGCAGCCAGACGCGCATGCTGCCGTCTTCGCGGTTGGCCCAGGCGTAGTAGGGGATGGCGGTCAACTCGACGGGCTCGCCGGGTTCGCCCTGGAGTGAGCCGGGTGCGGGGTCCGCGGGGTTGTGCGACGGCTCCGGCCGGTACGGCGCGTACGGCCACCAGCCCGCGTCGGGTATCCGGCGCCGGCGGCCCGCGGCCACGACCGTGGTGACGCCGCCGAGCAGGTCGGGGCGGTGCTTCACGGCGAGGGGGCGCGTGGTGTCGACGACGATGTCGTCCAGGCCGCCACCGGGATGGTCGACCTGCTCCAGGCAGTACACGAGCGGGCCCCGTTCGATCGCCACGCAGCCGCGTACGGCGTCCACCCGGGGGTCGGCCGAGGTGAGGCGGGGCTCCAGCGCGAACTCCAGGACCACCCGGTCACCTTCGGCCCAGTTCCGCTCCAGCCGCAGCCAGCCATCGGTCACCGGACCGTCGTAGGACTCCCCGCCGCACCGCATCCGCACATCACGGCACCACGGGGGGATGCGCAGGGAGAGCGTCCACGGGCGGTCGCCCGGGCTCTCCTCGACGGTGAGGGCGATCGTGCCGTTCCAGGGGTAGTCGGTCGCGCAGCTCACGGCGATGCTGTCACCGGTGTAACGGCCGCTGACGTACTGGTGGATCTGCAGGCCGCCGTCGTCCGTGCTCGCCAGGTAGTGCTCCAGGGAGGCCAGCAGCCGCATCACGTTGGGCGGGCAGCAGGCGCAGCGGAACCAGCGGGTGCGGCGGGCGGACTGGTCGCCACCGGGGTCGGTGTGGCCGTCGCGGACCTGGAGCGGGTTGACGTACAGCCAGCGCTCGCCGTCCAGGGACACCCCGGCCAGGAAACCGTTGTACAGGGTGCGTTCGATCAGGTCGGAGTAGCGGGCCTCACCGGTGAGCAGAGCCATGCGCCAGCTCCACTGGACGGAGGCGATGGCGGCGCAGGTCTCGCAGTAGGCGCGCTCGTTGGGCAGCTCGTACGGGTCGCCGAAGTCCTCCTTGTCGTGGTGGGCGCCGAGTCCGCCGGTGAGGTGGGTCTTCGTGGTGGTCATCGCGTGCCACAACCGCTCGGCGGCGGCGCGGAGTTCGCCGTCCCCGGTCTCGGTGGCGAGATCGGCGGCCGCGGCCAGCAGATACAACTGCCGTACGGCGTGCCCCTCGACGTCGGTCGCCTCCCGTACCGGGACGCGATCCTGGCAGTAGGCCTCGCCGCCGAGCAGGCCGTGGCCGTGGCGGTCGACGAAGTAGGCGGCGAGGTCGAGATAGCGGCGCTCGCCGGTCTCCCGGTACAGCTCGACCAGGGCGGTCTCGACCTCCGGGTGGCCGTCGATGCCGTCGATGGGCTTGCCGCTGCCGGGCGGGCCGAAGACGGAGTCGATCTGGTCGGCGAACTTCCTTGCCACGTCGAGGAGTTCGCGTCGTCCGGTGGTCCGATGGTGGGCGACGGCGGCCTGGATGAGGTGTCCCGCGCAGTACAGCTCGTGCCCCCAGCGCAGGTCCTGGTATCGCTCGCCGCCCTTGACCAGCTGGAACCAGGTGTTGAGATAGCCGTCGGGTTGCTGGGCGGCGGCGACGAGTCCGGCGATGCGGTCGACATGGGCCGCCAGCTCGCCGTCGGTCTCCTGGGCGAGCTGCCAGGAGGCGGCCTCCAGCCACTTGTAGACGTCGGTGTCGACGAAGGGGTACGCCCCCTGGAACTCTCCCTCGATGGCTGCGTTCGGCAGCGCCTGTGGCGCGGGCGCCGCGAGCCGCAGGTTGTGCAGATTGCCCGCGGACTCCAGCAGTTCGGGGCCCTGCGGGATGGAGGTGCGGGCGTTGGCCTTGCGCCGGGTGTGCCAGAAGCCCGCGTCGATGCCGGCGACGGCAGGACGCAGCGCGGCACGGGCGGCCGGACCGAGCCGGACCGGACCCACGGCACCGGCGGGAGAGGGCGGAACGGAGCGTGTGCGGGGCATGGCTCTCCGAGGGGATGCTGGGTGAGCAAGCGGGAAAGTATGTGAGCAACCGTTTTCCTGAGCGAGAAGTACAGGACAGGCGCACCCTTCGGTCAAGGGGTGCGGCAAGACATTTTCCGGCTTGCTCAGCCACTGGCACGGAACTGCCGTGACTGTCACGATGGAAGGCGTCGTCGTAGTCGAGGAAAAGGTTTGCTCGTGACCGCTCCCGCTGGTGCTCCAGGCTCTCCTCCCACCGGCCGGGCCAGGCTCGCCGACGTCGCCGCGCTCGCCGGCGTCAGCGTGGGCACGGCCTCCAAGGCGCTCAGCGGCGCCGGCCGGATGCGCCCGGAGACCCGGCAGCGCGTGCTGGACGCGGTGGAGGCCCTCGGCTTCCGCCCCAACCAGCACGCCCAGAGCCTGCACACCGGCCGCAGCTGGACCGTCGGCCTGATGACCACCGACGGCATCGGCCGCTTCAGCACACCGGTCCTTCTCGGCGCCGAGGACGCCCTCGGCGCGGGCAAGATCTCGGTTCTGCTGTGCGACACACGCGGCGACGCCATCCGGGAACAGCACCACCTGCGCAACCTCATGGACCGCCGGGTCGACGGCATCATCGTCACCGGCCGCCGCACGGACCCGCGCCCGCCGCTGACCGGCATCACGGGCCTTGAGTCGATCCCGGTGGTCTACGCGCTCTCACCGTCCACGGACCCCGGTGACATGTCCGTCGTCACGGACGACAAGGGCGGCGCCGAGCTGGCCATGGAGCACCTGCTGTCCACCGGCCGCACCCGCATCGCCCACGTCACCGGACCGGAGCATCACGCGGCCGCCCGCGACCGGGCCCGCCACGCGGTACGGTACCTGGAGGCCGCCGGCCTCGAACTGTCCACCCACCGCGTCCACTTCGGCGAGTGGAGCGAGGCATGGGGCCGCCGCGCCGCCGATGCCGTCCTGCGCACGGCCCCCGACACGGACGCCGTCTTCTGCGGCAATGACCAGATCGCCCGCGGGGTCACCGACGCGCTGCGCGAACGGGGCGTCGGCGTCCCCGCGGACATCGCGGTCGTCGGCTACGACAACTGGGACACCATGGCGCTGGCCAGCCGCCCTCCGCTCACCACGATCGACATGGATCTCGCGGAGATCGGGCGGATCGCCGCCCTGCGGCTGCTGGAGGCGATCGACGAGGGAGAGGCGACACCCGGGGTGCGGACGGTCCCTTGCCGACTGGTGGTACGCGAGTCGACGTGACGGACCTGCCTCCCCTTCGCCGCACAGGCAGGGGCCCCGCTCCCACCGGCCGGCGGAAACGGGGACACAGAGGGGACGGACTACAGTGCTGCGGCGGCGCTGTGGAGGTTCTTGGCGGCCAGGGCGAGTCCTTCGGTCTGCGAGTAGGCGGTGTCCTCGTGCTCGATGTTCACGGCCATGTCCGGGTCGATCTCGGCGAGGGCGCGGAGGAACTCGGTCCAGAAGGGGATGTCGTTGCCGAGGCCGACGGCGACGAACTTCCAGGCCGGGTTCTCGGGCCAGGCGTTGCACCAGAATCCGTACCCGGTGGGCACCTTGTCCGGCGCGTCGGCGGGCACGCGGGTGAACGAGGTGTCCAAAACGGGCGTCCTGGCGGCCCTCGCCCGAGCAGGTGTCTCCGTACCGGGGCAGGTGTCCGTGGCCGGTTACGACGATGACACGCTCGCTCGGCTGAGCTGCTTCGATCCGACCACCGTCAGCCAGAACGCCCGGGAACAGGCCCGGCATGCGGTGACCGCCGCCGTCGAACGCCTCGATCAGGGCCGGACCGAGCCCCGGGAGGTCGCCCTCACCCCGCACCTCGTCGTCCGCGGCACCACGGCGGAGCCGGCCTGACACGCGGTGGCGCTGCGTGGGTGCGAGTCACTTGGAAGCAGGTACTGGGCCTTCTGCGACTTGCCCAGGTCGATGGCCCACACGTGCACTGACGGCGGATCCGCACGAGGGCGGCGGCAACGCCCCTGCCCTCGCCGGCGCCTCCTCGCGGCGGGCGCGCTCATCCGGCTGCGCCGCTTCCTCACCCCCACAGCCTCGGCTTCATCGCGCCACATGGCCGGCTGCCCTGGCGGCCGCGATCGCTGCCCCGCTCCTGTCGTTGCCGGTGGTGTGCGGGCCCTGAACTCGCCTTGACCCTGCGCTGCGCGCGGTGCGCATGGCCGAACGCTTCGTCGATTCGTCGGCCGAGTGCGGGTCAGTGACTCGGGTCAGCCCGCAGGGCGCAACCCCGCCAGGGTGACTGCGACGAGCCGTCGGACGGCCGCTTCGGAGGGTAGGCCGCCTGCGGCGGTGAGGGCGTGCAGGCAGTAGCTCGCCAGTTCTTCGGAAGCGATGTCGTCGCGGAGCTCGCCGGCCTTGGCGGCCTCTGTGAGCAGGTCCTGGAACAATTCGACGAGTTGGCGTTGTGCGGGCGCGATGTGCTCGGGGCGGTGCACGAGGGCCGCGAGTTCCTGGTTGCCGTGGCGCCCGCGGTGGTGGCAGATGAGCGCGTACCGCTCCAACACCGCTGCCAGTCGCTCGCCCGCGCCGCCCGGCCGGTCGCGCAGGTCGGCGAGCTGGCGCAGGTGTTCGGTGACGTGCCGGTCGTGGTGGGCGACCAGGATCGCCTCGACGTCCGGGAAGTACTTGTAGAGCGTAGCCCGTCCGATGCCGGTCTTCTCCGCGATCTGCGACATCGTCACCGACAGCAGCCCTCGCTCGGCCACCAGCTCCCAGGTGGTGTCCAGGATCGCCTCGCGCACCGTACGACGGTGCTCTTCGATCGTCTCGTTCCACAGCTTCGGCACCCTGCCAGGATACGTGACGCCAAGGGCGTGACACTATGCATTGACAGAGACAGTCTGTATCGATAAAGCTCGGTGGCGGAGACCGAGCCCCAGAGCCGGGCGATCAACCTGCCAGGAGTGCCCCTCATGTCCGACACGCCCCCTTACCGCCACCCCGGCGCCGGGAATCCGTGGTACCGGCCCGATGACCTGTACGCCGGCAGGCCGCCATGGGACATCGGCCGTCCACAGCCGGCCTTCCTCGCTCTCGCCGAAGCCGGCGCCGTCCAGGGCCGGGTACTCGACGTCGGCTGTGGCACGGGCGAGCACGCTCTGCTGGCCGCAGGCCTCGGCCTCGACGCCACCGGTGTCGACCTCGCGTCCAGGGCGATCGACGCCGCCGAGAAGAAGGCCGGCGAGCGCGGCCTCACCGCGCGCTTCCTGCTCCACGACGCCCGCCGCCTCGCCGGTCTCGGGGAGTCCTTCGACACGGTGCTGGACTGCGGGCTGTTCCACGTCTTCGACGACACCGACCGAAGCGCCTTCGTCGGCAGCCTCCATTCCGTGCTGAGGCAGGGTGGCCGCTACTTCATGCTGTGCTTCAGCGATCTGCAGCCGGGTGACCAGGGGCCGCGGCGGGTGACCCGCCGCGAGATCGATGCCGCCTTCGCCGAGGTGTGGCGGACCGACTCCGTCGAACCCGCCACGATCGACATCACCACCGATCCGGACGGCATCCGGGCCTGGCTCGTAGCCGCCACCAGGATCTGAACTCCCGCCGGGCCGGCCCGTTGCACCGGCCGAAAGCCCGTCGGCGCCCGTACCGAAGGCGCCGTGCCCCATGGTCCAGAAAGGAATGCCATGCCGACCGCCGAAGCTCTCGTCCCGACCGACCGGGCGAGTCGCTACCTCGTCCAACTCTGCCGTCACCTCAGCCAAATGCGCGGAATGCGCCACCGGCCGCCTGTCGCCCACGGTGGCGGTCAGATGCCCCCCGAGGTGCGGCACGTCGACTACTCCGACACCCACGGGACCATCCGCTTCGCCCAGGGCCTGTGCACACTGCAGGCCACCTCGGACACGCTCACGCTGCGCGTCGAAGCCGACGACGAGGACGCCATGGAGCGACTCCGCAACGGCATCGCCGGACGCGTCGAGAAGATCGGTCGCCGCGACCGCCTGACGGTGACCTGGAGGCCACTTGAAGCGTCGGATGCCCCATCCGGTGAGACTGCCTATATCACCGACGTGCCGGCCGCTGGAGTCGCGAAGGGCCGAGGGATCGGCAAAGTGATGGGACTCGCCGCGGTCGGCGTCGTGGTCGTCGCCCTGCACCTGGGGTTGGGCGGAGCCGTACTGGCCGCCTCGTCGTGGACCGGCTGGGGCGTCAACGCCATCGTGGCGATCGTCCTCCTGAAGCTTCTCTTCATGGGCGGCCATGTGGTCCTGGGCCGTGCCGGCCGGCAGGCACTCAGGCGGTCCGGAAAGCGGCTGCGTCCCGCGAGCACCGGGGACGACCCGGGGAAGGCGTCCGGATCGGCGGGCCCGTACCCGGCTGCCGGGGAGTGCTAGGGCCTGTCGGACGATTCCCGTCGTCCGCCCGTAGGGCGGGCCCAGCGGTGGCGGTGGGGGTGCCCAGCGGTGGGGTCCCCCGTGCGAGCGAAGCCGAGTGGGGAGCATTCGAGCGCGGTGAGCGTGCGATCGCAAGGCGCTCCGGCAGCGCGGCCTGGGGTGCTCCCTTCGGAGGTGCGTGCCAGGCCTCGCTGGGCAGACGGGAATCGTCGGACAGGCCCTGGGGACGACCGAACCGGCCGGGCAGTTTCAAGGGCGCGCAGGCCGGCGAAGGGCAGGCTGCTACCTGCGGTGCAAGGGAACGGCCGCTCCCTCGATTCTGCCGCCTCCACCACGAGGTGAAGCAGTCCGGCTATCCGTCTGGTGATGCGCCGACGGCTGCCGCCTCCCCGCGGGGACGATCGCTGTCCGATGGCCATCGCGTGCGACGGAGACGTTCTCCACGGCCGAGCCGCCCGCAGGATCGTCGAAGAGCTCCGAGGCGGCCGCCTCCCCGTAGCGCAGAGTGCCGTCCGTCTCAACGGAAGACGGCCGCCGATCATGGATCCGTCGCTACGACGGTGGCTTCCCCTCCGACTGGGCCGCTCTCAGGTCGGCGAGCAGTTCTGCCTGCCCTGCCAGTACGCCGGAGAGGATCGAGCGGGCCACCCGCAGCAGTTCCGCGACCTCGGGGCTGGCCAATGAGTAGTACACGTTCGACCCCTCCTTGCGGGTGCGCACCAGGTTCGCCCGCCGCAGCACGGCCAGTTGCTGAGAGAGGTGAGCGGGCTCGATGCCCACCTGGGGCAGCATCTCCGCGACCGCGTGCTCGCGCTCGCTCAGCAGCTCCAGGACGCGGATGCGGGCCGGGTGGCCGAGCGTTTTGAAGAACTCGGCCTTCAGCTGGTACAGCGGGGTACTCACCGTGCCGTCCTCCCCTCAGCACGGCACGGTCTGACCGGCCGGACCACTCGGCATCGCATCCACCCACTCGTCACGAACATGCGACCCATCCTCGCGCGTGGCACCGGCAGAACCGAACCCGCATCGAGAAGCCGGGCCGTCTGCATCCAGTGGTGGGCCTCATCAATTGCTGACAGTGGCATTCCGTAGCACCGGCGAAGGAGGCTCGCATGCGGGTCACCCCGTTGCGCGGCAGCAGAGTCGCCTGAGTCGCCTGGCTGAAGTGCCGCATGTGCCGTTTCGAGTGCCCTCCCGCCGCCGTCGGCCCGGACGGAAACTGCCCGCGCTGTGGCGACGTCCGCATGCTCAGGCTGTCCTTCGACAGGCACCCCCATCAGCCGGCTCAGGGCACCGACCGGCGGACACGGGACGCCGACCGCAGCTGACCGTTGGTGCCACCGGCCCGGCAGGAGAGCCGGGTCAGGCCTTCTTGACCACGCTGGACTTCAGCTGCATGGCACCGAAGCCGTCGATCTTGCAGTCGATGTCGTGACCGTCCACGCCGTCGATGAGCCGGATGTTGCGCACCTTGGTGCCCGCCTTGATGCCGGTCGGGCTGCCCTTGACCTTGAGCGTCTTGACCACCGTCACGGTGTCGCCGTCGGCGAGCACATTGCCGACCGCATCCCTGATCGCCTTGTCCCCGCCGGCGTCAGTCGCCGCGGCGGACGGTGACCACTCGTGGCCGCACTCCGGGCAGACGAGCAGCGCGCCCATCTCGTACGTGTACACGCTGGAACATTCGGGGCAAGGGGGAAGAACTTCACTCATGGGACCAGTGTCTTTCACTCGGTGAGCTGATACGTACTCAAAGGGGGAGCGTGCGTCAGGCGGGCCAGCCGTCGGTGCGCCACTCCTGCTGATCCTCTGCAGGAGCCGACGGCCCTCGGCCGTGGGCGGCGAGGGCGGTGGCCAGGTCGCAGTGGACGGCGATGTCCGGGCAGTCGCCGGCGGGGACGAGTGAACCGTCGGCGGGGATGGCGGCCAGCTCCAGGCTCCGGCCGGCGTCGGCGAGGCGGCGGGCGGCCTCGGTGATGGCCAGCTGGCCCTCGGTGGACCAGCCGCGCAGCTTGGTCAGGTCGAGGACGACTGGCCCGGTGCCGCGGGCGACGACCCAGCCGATCGCGCCGCTGAAGCGGTGTGCCGCGTCCGGGCCGAGATACCCGGCGACGGAGAGGATGCCGAGATCCTGCTCGATGGTGTAGCGCCAGTCGATGGTCATGAGGGTGGGTTCCTTGTACTGCTGCGGTGCGGGTGGGGTTACAGGGGCAGGGTGATCCAGATGCTCTTGCCCTTGCCGTCGGCGTCCGCGCGGACGACCGCGGTGCCGCGCAGGCCGAGGACGAGCTCCATCACGGTGCTCAGGCCGCCACTGCCCCTTCCCGTGATCGCGCCGTAGAGGGGCGGCTGGTAGGGGTGGCGGTCGTGGACGGCGAAGACGAAGCAGTCCTGGCCGGCCGCGTAGAAGACCGTGATCTTGGGGGAGCGGGCGGCGGCGTGCCGGACGCTGTTGGTGACCAGCTCGCTCAGGACCAGCAGGGCCGGGTCCACGGTGGGGTGCCGCAGCCCGATGCCCCACTCCTGCAGGGTCTGTTCGGCGGTCTGACGGGCCACGCGGACCGCGGCCGGCACGGACGGCAGGGTGAGCACGTGGCGGTGCGGCAGCGTCTCCAACTGTGCGGTCATCGCCTCTCCGTTCCCCGGGCGAGGCGGAAGCCGGTGACTGTCTGCGGGTGGAGGCGTACGACGGTGTCGTGCGGGCCGTGGGTCCAGCCGGGCAGCGTGCGCCGGTAGTGAGCGGCCTCGTCCGGGTCGGTGATCACTTCGGCCGGTCCGGTCGCGGTCACCGACCAGCCGGTGCCCGTGGCCTTCTGGATGTCGTCGGCGTGGTAGCTCGCGGTCAGCGGAACGAGAGCGGGCTGGACCGGGGTGCGCACGACCAGCCGGCCGTACTCCCACACATGCCGGGCGGGCCGTACGACGGTCACCTCGCGCTGCACGAACACCAGCCGCCCCAGGTCCGCACCTTCCAGCAGCCACAGTGCCTCCGCGCCGGAGACCTCGACCATGCGCGGGGTGCTGGAGGAGGCGCTCATAGGACTGGTTCCTCGCTGGTGTCTGTGCTTTTCGGGCTCGTCCTACGGGCGGGGACCGCGGCAAGGACTCCGGCCATCTCCAGGTGATCGCGGGCGGCACGGATAGCCTCGGGCGTGGAGGCGTACTCCCGGCCCTCGTGCCGCAGCAGCTCCAGCGCGCCGACGGAGTCGAGGACCTGCCGCTGGCCGGGCCGTATCCCGGAGGCCAGGACGACGATGCCGCGCCGGTCGAGCTTCTCCACCGCGTCCTTCAGGACGAGGGCACCAGTGGCGTCCATCGTCGAGACGCGCGACATACGCAGGATCACGACCCGTACGTCCGCGACCTCGGTCAGCTCCAGCAGGAAGCGGTGCGCGGCGGCGAAGAACAGCGGCCCGTCGATGCGGTAGGCGACGATGTGCTCGGCGAGCAGGGCGTGCTCCTCGGCCGTGTGGTCGGCACGGTCGAGCGGTACCTGGTCCAGGCGGGCCTGCTGGGCCACCGCACGCAGCGCGAGGGCGCCGGCCACGACCAGACCGATGATCACGGCGTAGACGAGATCGAGGGCGAGGGTCGCGACCGCGGTCAGGGCGAGTATCACGGCATCGGACCGCGTGGCCCTGGCCATCGCCTTCAGCGAGCCGACCTCGACCATGCGGATCGCGGTGGCCAGCAGGACACCGGCCAGTGCGGCGAGCGGGATCTTGGACACCAGGGGTGCCGCCGCGAAGACGATCACCGCGAGGACGGCGGCGTGGGTGAGTGCGGCCAGCCGGGAGCCCGCGCCGGTGCGGACGTTGACGGCGGTGCGGGCGATGGCTCCGGTGGCCGGGACACCGCCGAACAGCGGGGCGGCGATGTTGGCCAGGCCCTGGCCGAGCAGTTCCCGGTCCGGGTCGTGTCGCTGTCCCACCGTCATCGCGTCGGCGGCGGCCGCGGACATCAGCGACTCCAGCGCGGCCAGCGCGGCCACCGCCACCGCCGGGGCGAGCAACGAGCCGAGCGAGCCGGGATCGAGGAAGGAGAGGGAGGGCGCGGGCAGTCCCGCGGGCAGGTTGCCGATGGGCTTCACGTCCAGGTGGGCGACCTGGGCTACGACCGTGGCTGCGATCACGGCGACGATGGAGAACGGCACGGTCGGCCGCCACCGCCCGCCGGCCAGCATGAGTACGACCACGGCGCCCGCGAGAGCGACGGCGGTCCAGTGCGGGGCCTTGATGAACTCCTCGGCCGCGTGCCAGGTGACGACGAGCACCTTGTCGCCCTCGGGCTTGGGCACGCCGAGCGCGTTCGGCACCTGCTGGAGCCCGATCACCCCGGCGATACCGAGCGTGAAGCCCTCGATCACGGGCGCCGGTACGTACTGCATGTAGCGCCCGGCCCTGAGCGCCGCGAGGAGGACGAGCATCACACCGGCCATCAGACCCACCGTGAACACGGCGGTCGGACCGTACTGGGCGACGATCGGCACCAGGACGACCGTCATCGCGCCGGTCGGCCCCGACACCTGAAGATTCGACCCGCCGAAGACCGCGGCGAGGGCGCCGGCCACCACGGCTGTCGCCAGGCCCGCCGTAGCACCGAGACCGGAGGAGACGCCGAAACCCAGGGCGAGGGGCAGCGCGACGATCGCCACCGTGAGCCCTGCGAGCAGATCACGGCGCGGATCACGCCGCACCTGCGCCAGATCGGAGCGGGAGGGCAGCAACGAGGTGATCCGGGCCCTGACCGCCTGGGCGACCATCCTGCTCATCGGGCGGCGACCTCGGCTTCCCGCAGCTCGGCCAGCAGCTCGTTCCGCCCGGCGAGCATTTCCGTCAGAATCCGCCGCGCGGCCTTCATCAGATCCGCGACGTCACCGCCGGCCAGCTCGTACACGACGGTCGAGCCCTCACGGGTGGAGGTGACGATCCCCGAGCGGCGCAGCACCGCCAGCTGCTGGGACAGGCTGGAGGGCTCCACCTCGATGGCGGCCAGCAGCTCCCGCACCGGCATGGGCCCGTCCTGCAACAGCTCCAGCACCCGGATGCGCACCGGATGCCCCAGCATCCGGAAAAACTCCGCCTTCGCCTGGTACAGCGGAACCGACACGACCCCTCAGCTTCCTTCGCACAGCCCCGCTCGGGACGAGACACACAGAAGCTGTGCCCGCGGCTACCTGCGAGCACAGCGAACACAGCATCTAACCAATTGCTAAATTTGGCAATTCCTCGATCCGGATTGCTGCGGTTTGCCCCGACAGGGGATCTATGTGCTGTTCGGCCAGTCGTACGGTCCGCCGCCGCGCCACTCGATCAGCTCGGGGTCGTCGATCGCGGTGTCGGTGTTCGGCAGCACCGCCTGGTGCAGGAATTCGAGCACGTCGAAGAGGCTGTAAGCAGTGCCCATGGGCTCACCGCGGATTGTCACCCGCCGTCCGCCGTCCTGCGCGGGCGGGTGCACAATCACCGGAGGGTGCCCGTCCATGACACCAGCATGCCCCGGAAGCAGCCCGACAGGCAGCTCCAGGCCGACGGAATCACACAGCGTCACAACGCTCCGACATGAGGCCGCGCGCGCTTTCCGGTGCCGAGCCGAGAACCAGTGTTTTCGAGAGGTCTTGCGGCATGCGGTTAAATAGGTCGAGGCTGCCGCAGGAGGCCGAGCGAGTGCGAGCCGCGCGGGATGAGTCGGTCATCCAGCCGGGCGACTTGGCTCGCGCAGAAGGGCCATCGGCGACTTCACGAACGCAGAGGCGGCTGCCGCACGCCGGCGGCCTGGCGGCCGACGGAATCTCCACCTGCGCGCTGCCCCGCATCAGCCCTCCCCTGAGCACTCTGCTCGCCGCTCGGTACGGAGCGATGCGAACTTGACAACACCACCCAGGACAGAGTCACCACCCGCTGGCACGGCGCGACGAACCACGACATCGCTTCCCTCGCCGTGTCCCAACCCATGACTCGGGGCCTGCGCAAACTTGAGCGGCCTGGGCGGCGAACCGGGGGAGTCGCTGGGCCGACGCTGAGTCTCACGGAGGGATGGGCCAACACATCATGTGCGCAGGCCTGACGAGTACGTGGACCTCCAGGCATGTCCCTCTGCCGAGTTCGATGCGGTCCCGTGAGGCGACGGCCCGGTACGAGGCGAATGCGAAGCTCGCCCCGGATCCCGACGCAGACGATTCAACAGCACCTCGATGCCGGTCACGGTTGCGGTGCCCCCAGCGTTGCCGAGGCGGCACGAGGCCGTGCCGCAGCCCCTGCCCGCCTGTGAACTCCTCATGAGGCCGCGGCTATTCGCGTTGATCGCCCTGCTGGGCTGCCCCCGGCTGCCTCGCGGGTATACGGACTGCGAGGCAGCCAGGCGCGCGACCGGTGGATCAGCCCTGGACGACGAACGTCTTGGCCTTACCGGAGCGGCTGGAGCAGGACCGCTTCTCCTCGGCGGTCATCTTCCTGGACTTGACGACCACCGCGTTGCTCTGGCCATCCGTCCCGTTCGGGGCAGGCCCGGTGACGACATCGGGGACGAACCAGAAGTAGTGACCCCACTTCCGGCTGTCGTAATGCGTCTGCCATGTGCCGGAGACGGTCTGCATCACCTGCGCACGGGAGATCCAGCCGACTTCACCGGGTTTCACCGTCATGTTGACGGAGCTGGTCTCGGAGTGCGTGCTCGACCAGGTGTGGCTGTAGGTCGCCGTCACGCTGAGGTCGATGATTCCCGCAATCTTGCCGCCGGCGGTCACGGATACGCCCGCCGAGTCCGTGGAACCGACCGTGTCGGACCAGGTCATCGACTGGGTGGCGGGCGAGGTGCTGCAGTTGTAGAGCGAGTCGGAGACCCGGTGGAAGCCTCCGAGATACGCCTGTCCCAACTGCGGGTCGTTGAAGGTGCACTTCCCTTCACCCGAGTTGCAGTCGGCTATGAGCTGTGCCCGGGAAGGCTGGTCATCGGCCGAGGCCGGAGCGGCTATCGCCGCGACCATGCCCAGGGCAGCCGCTGAGAGCGCCAGCATCTGTCCGCCGTGGCGCATTCTGCGGTTGTTCGCCATACATGTGCCTTTCGCTGTGCATGAGGGGGGTCGGCGATCGCAGGACGAGCGACTGAAGTTGCCGCGATCACCGCCTGTTGCGATCTAGGAGTCGCAACAACTGACGTATCTACACCACCAGTTGATGAAATCCCAGCCGTGGGCGAACTTCTGCCTGTAAGTGATCGGCCGGACCCACTTCGCCACTGTGATGACTGCCGCTGTCCCCGGCCGACGACCGCGGTGCTTGTCGGTACCCCGCGTTCTCATGGCGCCGCACCGATGGGTCGGCGTCCTTGGCCGTCTTGCCGGGACCGTGAGCAGTTTCCGCGCCACCCTGTGCGCCTGTGAGACGATCACTCGGACAGCGGTTCCGGACGGCCGTGACGGTTCGCCGGATACTCCGGATCGGCGCCGCGGATCAGACCGCGGCCACGGCCCTCGCCGCGATTCCTCCCGATCACGGCGAGAAACCCGCGCTGATCCCGTTCTGCAACAGGCTTCAGGTTTAGTCTCGTTGGTCAGTCTCGGAGCCGTATCGCGTGGTCGGTCTGCGTTCCTGGAATGGAGATTCCGGTTGCTTGGACTGCTGTCCGTCCACAGACTCGCGATCATGATGTCCAAAGCACGCACCCTGGTTCTCGAACACTTCCGCTGGATCGACGGTCACGCTGACGTTTGGCGGATCTTCCGCGACTCCGCGGCGCTTGCCGCGGTGGTCCGTGGCTTGGCTGGGTCGTTCCGGGACGACGAGGTCTCGGCGGTCTGCGGCATCGAGTCGCGGGGATTCCTGCTCGGCGCGGCGGTGGCTGTGGAACTGGGCGTCGGCTTCGTTCCGGTACGCAAGCAGGAGGGGATCTTTCCCGGGGCAAAGATCACCCGGCGCAGCGACCCCGACTACCGGGGGCTGCGCCAGGAACTGCGCTTGCAGCGGACGAAGGTGGGCTCTGGAGAACGGGTGTTGCTGGTCGACGACTGGATCGAGACGGGTAGCCAGGCGGCAGCCGTGCGGTCGATGGTCGAGGAGTGCGGCGGCCACTGGGCCGGCTGCGCCGTCATCGTCGACCAGACCACCCCGGCTCTCGGCGCGGGTCTGGGCGTCCGCAGCATCGTCACCGCCGCCGAACTCCCCGCTTGGAACGGGCAGTCCTAGCACGTGTCTACCGTCCAGGACCTGTGGTTCCACCAGACCGACGACGTCGTGATCGAAACCGTCGGGAAACGAGACGAGCTGGTCGTCATACGTCGGCGGGTTGGAGATGCGGGCGGGCTTGGCCTTCGGCAACCTGGAACAAGGCTCAGGAGCTTGCGGACCAGGCAAAATCGAAACTCCCGGGCTCCGAGGACGAGGCAGCGGAGCGCGCCAGTGAGATGTTGGAACGGGCTGGGCGGCGGGAGCAGGATTCGTTGGACGACGTGCGGGATGGGTTCGACGCCCAGCCGAGGTGATCGGGTCCCGGCAGTTGCGGATCTGGTCGGTACCTGCCTTGGCGGGCCTGGCGGGTCTTTTCGCCTCAGGGGACAGGCGGTGTGGAGCGGGCATAGCGGTTCGCGAGTCGACGCAGATGGGTGACTAGTTCTGCGGGCTCGGTGACGTCGAAGTCGAAGTCGAGCATGCCCAGATGGACCGCGAGAGTCTGCACCGTGTCGGCGCCGGTGACCAGGACGCAGGTGCCTGCGTCGAGTGCTTCGACCGTGCCAACCGCGGGGTTGATCTGCTCGATCACCGCCGTCGCCGGGGCGTGGACGATCACCCGCGCGTGGTAGCGCCAGGCCGCGCCCGATACCCGTTGGGAGACGTAGGCCGCGGCGTCACCGCCGGGCAGTTCGCGCGGGGTGAAGCGCGGTCCGGTCGGGGTGCGGGGCTGGATCCGGTCGACCCGGAAGGCCCGCCAGTCCTCGCGCTCGACGTCCCATGCCACCAGGTACCAGCGACGTCCCCAGTTCACCGCCCGATACGGCTCCACGAGGCGGCGGGTGGGCGTGCCGGCGTGGTCCAGGTAGTCGAAGCGCAGCCGCTCCCGGTCGCGGCAAGCGGATACCAGAGTGGTCAGCACGTCCGCGGAGACGGTTGGGACCGGCCCGTCCGCCGGCACGGCCACGGTGTACGCCTGGAGTGTCCGCACCCGTCGGCGCAGCCGCGAGGGCAGTACTTGCTCCAGCTTGGCCAGCGCCTGCAGCGAGGTCTCCGTGGTGCCGGGGACGGCGCCCTGCGCAGCGGTGCGCAGGGCGACCGTCACCGCGACGGCTTCCTCGTCGTCGAGAAGCAGCGGGGGCATCGCTGCCCCGGCGCCCAGCCGGTAGCCGCCGGTGGCTCCGCGCGTGGCGTCCACTGGATAGCCGAGCTCGCGCAGTCGGTCGATGTCCTTGCGGATGGTACGGCCGCTCACCCCGAGGCGCTCGGCCAGTTCGGATCCCGGCCAGGCCCTCGGGGTCTGCAACAAGGAGAGCAGGCGCAGCAACCGTGCGGAGGTATCGAGCATGGGACCCAGCCTGTTGTGCCATTAGGCACGTACCGTGCCTATATTGAGAATACTGTCTTACCCATGGAGAGCAGCAGCAACACCGACGCCCGGATCCACCCGTTCCGCATCGATGTCCCGCAGGACGAACTCGATGACCTGCGGGAGCGACTGGCACGCACCCGCTGGGGCAGCGAGATCCCCGGCGCCGGCTGGAGCCGGGGTGTGCCCACCGCCTACCTCAAGGACCTGGCCGCGTACTGGGCCGACGGTTTCGACTGGCGCAAGGCGGAAGCGGAGCTCAATGAGTTCCCGCAGTTCACCACCGAGATCGACGGCCAGAACATCCACTTCCTGCACGTCCGTTCGCAGAACCCGGCGGCCGTGCCGTTGCTTCTGCTGCACGACTGGCCCTGCTCGTTCGTGCAGTTCGTCGCGGTCATCCAGCCGCTGGCGGAGGACTTCCACGTCATCGTGACCTCAACGCCCGGCACCGGCTTCTCCGGTCCGCTCGGTGAGGCTGGATGGAACACCGGCCGCATCGCAGGCGCGTTCGCCGAGCTGATGGGGCGGCTCGGCTACGGTGCCTACGGCGTCCAGGGAACGGGCGGCGGAGCCTGGATCGCCGCCGAGATGGGGCGCCAGGCACCCGACCGGGTCATCGGTGTTCACGTCAACGGCCTGGTCACCTTCCCTTCCGGGGATCCCGCCGAACTCGACGGGCTGACCGGTAGCGAGCAGGAGCGGCTGGCCCGGCTGGAGAACTTCCAGCAGGACGGCATGGGCTTCAACGTCATCCAGTCCACCCGCCCGCAGACCCTCTCCTACGGACTGCATGACTCCCCGGTCGGCCAACTCGCCTGGATCGCCGAGAAGTTCAAGGAATGGACGGACCCCGCCGCTGAGCTCCCTGAGGACGCCGTGGGCCGCGACCGCCTGCTGACCAACATCAGCGTCTACTGGTTCAGCGGCACGGCGGGCTCCTCGGCGAACCTGTACTACGAGACACGCCACGACCCGAACGCCTGGGCCCCGAAGGCGCGGGGCACCGTCCCGACCGGCGTGGCCGTCGCCCTGCACACCGACATCACCATCCGGCGCTTCGCCGAGCGGGAGCACAGCATCACCCACTGGACCGAGCTGGAACGCGGCGGCAACTTCCTCTCGCTGGAGCAGCCAGAGGCGTTCGTCACCGACGTCCGCGCCTTCTTCGGCGCGCTCCGAGGCTGACACCTGCGGTTGGCATCCCGAGAACGCCCGGGCAGCCCACGGCCTTGAAGCGCCAGGCCGCGGCTGCCCGGGCTGAACCACTCCGGGTTTTCCCCTGACCGACGGCAGCCTCGGATTCCTCAACTTCACCGCATAGCTGTGACATCGACAAGATCGCCTGAGGCGAGGGCGAATCGGGCCGGATCAGCCGAGATTCGGACCAGGCCGACTGAGATGGGGCGTCGGCGAAGTGTGGATCAGCGCCGTGCCGGGGGGCCTGTGTCATCGGACCTCATGCGCGTGCCACTGAAGTCCGTGTGATCGATTCGCGCCTGACTGGGAGCACCGGCCAGGGATGCAGACCTCCGTCCAGTGGGGCCCGGGACGGAGGCCTGCCTGCACATTCCCGTCGCCGGCAAGCCCGGACGCTCGCGCAGGCGACCAGACGCCGTGCTCGGCGACAAGGGATACGACAGCACCCCCCACCACCGCCAGCTGCGCAGACGCCGGATCCTACCGGTCATCTCCCGCAAGGGAGCCCCCAACATCAAGGACCTGGACAAGCGCTGTTATGCCGTCGAGCAGACCTTCTCACGTCTCAAGAAGACCCGGTCGTGATCGTCTTACGAACTCCGGCCCCGAAATCGATTGGTGAAGGCGGCACACCCCCGCTATAGAACTCTCATGACCTGGCATCTGGCCCCTGAAGCCTTCGACACAGCGGACGCGACCAGCCTGCGCCGCGACTACTACGACGAGGTCGCCAGCCGCTACTGGAAGCGGCCCGCGACCTTTGAGGAGATCGACCAAGGCCTGACCAACGACGGCGTGGAACTGCTCACGCCGCCCACGGGCCAGTTCGTCGTGAGCCGTTTCGACGGTGAGGCCGCCGCCTGCGGAGGGCTGCTGATGCTGGATTCCGAGCGCGCCGAGCTCACCCGCGTTTACCTGCGTCCCGCCTTCCGAGGCAAGAAGGGCGCCAGCCTCTTGCTGGAACTGCTCGAGAGCGAGGCACGCCTGCTCGGCGCCTCCCGGATGGTCCTCAACACCCGCCTCGACCTGGTCGAGGCCCGCTCACTGTACGTCCGCCACGGCTACCGCGAGATCCCCGCATACTGCACGGGTCTGTACGTCGAGATCTGCTACGGCAAGGATCTCGGCCGAACCGACTGACCAGCTCGCACCTTCCTGGACGCATCGTTTCCACTCAAAGCCAAGGCGATGGTGCCGCCCGCAGCTTGCCTGCACGGGCCCTCAGGACCGGGTTACCGGCTCTTAGGATGCGGAGAAGATCTTTCGGAATCGGTGGCCGAATCACGTCACCCTGAGAAGTCCTGTGCCGCGGCGGACTACGAGCCATAGCGACACCCGGCTTGAACACGTCGGTGAATCAGGGCACTTGAGGCCGAAATCGAATTGAGCTCCGAGTTCCCAGCTGAACGCCAACCGAGAATATTGCAGTGCCCCGAGACCCGTTCTCGTGCCAGGATGCGCCAGGTCTCGATGCCCGGACCCCGCGGAGATGCTCTTGCCCGGCGATCGCCGCCCCTTCGCCGCCGTGCTTGCCGCCAACGTCGTCTCCATCACCGGGAACGCGCTCACGGGGATGGGCGTGCCGTGGTTTGTGCTGCAGAGCACCGGGAGCGCCGCCAAGGCCGGGGTCGTTGCGTTCTGCACGATGCTGCCGGTTGTGCTGTCCGCGATGGTCGGCGGTCCGGTCATCGACCTGATCGGGCGGCGGCGGGTCGGCATCGCGTCTGACCTTCTGTGTGGAGCGACGGTCGCCGCGGTCCCGTTGCTGCAGTTTGCCGGGGTGCTGTGTTTCTGGATGCTGTGCGGGCTGATGGCTGTCACGGGGCTGTTCCATGCCCCGGGCGATTCTGCCCGCGGCGTGCTGTTGCCTACGCTCGCCGAGCGATCCGGGATGCCACTGACCCGAGCCGCAGGGTTGTACGACGGCGCCGCACGCTGTGCGGGGATGATCGGCTCGGCTGTCGGCGGTGTGCTCATCGCCTTTCTGGGTGCCGAGAACATCCTGCTCCTGGACGCCGGAACCTTCGCCGTGTCCGCCTCGCTTCTCGCGTTCGGGTTGCGTGGCCTCGCCGAGGCCCAGCCTCAGTTGCGGGCCAAGTCGGCGACGCCACACATCTACCGCCGCGAGCTGAGCGAGGGCTACCGCTGTGTACTCCGCACGCCGCTACTGCTCAGCGTCTGCCTCATGACCTTGGCCACCAGGGGCCTCGACCAGGGCTGGAGCGCCGTGCTCCTTCCGGTTCACGCACGCGACGAACTGGGCGGCCCCGCCGGCCTGGGTGTCCTGGAAGCGTTGTTCTCCGCCGGCGCGCTCACGGGGGCACTGGTCTATGGAGCGGTGGCCAGCCGCTTCCGGCGCTGGCCGGTGTTCACCATCGCGTTCCTCATAGTCGGCATGCCTCGCTTCGCGGTTGCCGCCTTCACCGACACCTTGCCCCCACTCAGTGCGACCACTGCCTCGGTCCTGACGATCACCCCGCTGGGCGGCCTCGCCGCGGGCTTCTTTGTCGACTCGGTGGGCCTGTTCACCACGATGCTCACCGTCGGCGGTGTGTACCTCCTCGTCACGCTCAGCCCGGTGATCTTCCCTGTGTGGAGGCAGATGGACGCCCCCAGCTCCTCCAGGCCCGGGGCGAAGTGCCCGACGCCGCGGGGCTCGGGGCCGGAGCTGGGGGCAGCCGGGCAGGACCAGATCACCTGAGACGACAAGCGAAGAGAAACAGAGCATCTGAGACGGCCAAACGCGGATCTGCCCCGCATCCGCACTGGCAGCACCTCTCTGGGGCCATGTCGGGGCTGACAGCACTGGAAGGCCGACCGGCCAGGTTGGCTCAGACGGACGTCGCCCTGGCCCGTGGGGGAGTCCATGAGGTCCCCGTCTTGTCTACGGCGACCCCGTGCCCGGCTACCAGGCCCCCGAGGGAGGCCCCACGCCCGGCACCTCTACCAGGACAGCGCCTTCGACTGGTCCGACTTCGACCCCGGGCTCCTCGACAAGGTGCGTCCTGCCTTCCCCGACTTGCCGCCCGCAGCCGTCGCCCTCGCCCTGCGCATCTGGGGGCACCTGCATGGACTGGTGTCACTGGAGGTCTACGGCCACATGCACACCCAGACCACCAGCCCCGAGAAGCTCTTCCAGGAGGAACTCGTCCAGCTCATACAGACGTTGGGCATCCCGCCTCGGCGTTGAGCGTCCCAAGCGCCGACACGCTCTTTGAACTGCGGAATTGGGCATGCCCGGACACGACCCCCGAGTTGGCCACTCTGAGCGCCGTGGCCGGGCCACTGTGCCGGCGCGCGTGTCAGCCCATACGTGCACCTGTCTCGACCGGCACTCAGCACTGTCAGAGCCCAGCCCGGCGGAAGTGCCGAAGGGCGGTGCACGTGCCTGTTGCCCGCCCGCGACCACAAGCGGATCAGCGGGCGCGCCGGTGTGCCTACGCCGGCCGGCGCGCCCGCCTCCGTCACCCGGGGGAGGAGGGTGACGGGTCCCGGTCCAGCTTCAGGAGGTCTCGTCGACCACCATCGCCGAGCCGCCGCCGCGACGCTTCGGTTCGGCCACCGCGGTGACCTGCCCGTGGGGTCCGAACTCCAACGCGGCGACCGCGCCGATCTCGGGTGACGGGGTGAAGGCAGGCGGGGCCAGAACGAAGTGTTCACCGAGGGCTTCGAGCGCGGGGCGCTCCGGCGAGTCGAGGAAGGCCGGTTCGGCCTCGGTCGTGGCGCGGTTGCGCTGCGAGATGCGCGGCGCCGCGACCGCTTCCGGCAGGGACATTCCGAGGTCGAGACGGTTCACGAGGGTCTGCAGCACCGTGGTGATGATGGTGGCGCCGCCCGGCGAGCCCACCGCGATCAGCGGCCTGCCGTCACGCATCACGATCGTCGGCGACATGCTGCTGCGCGGCCGCTTGCCCGGTCCCGGCAGGTTCGGGTCGGGCACGCCCGCAGTCAGCGGCGTGAAGTCGAAGTCCGTGAGCTCGTTGTTGAGCAGGAACCCGCGGCCGGGCACGGTGATCGCCGAGCCGCCGGTCTGCTCGATGGTCAGTGTGTACGAGACGACGTTGCCCCAGCGGTCGGAGGCCACCAGATGGGTGGTCGACGGCCCCTCGTACGGCTCCTGACTGCCGGTGCCCTGCGCGCAGCCCTGGCCGGGATGGCGCGGGTCGCCTGGGGCGAGTGGGCTGGTCAGTGACGTGCCGGGCTGGATCAGGCAGGCGCGCTCCTTGGCGTACTCCTTCGACAGCAGCTGATCGGTCGGCACGTCGGAGAACGCGGGGTCGCCCACCCAGCGGTTGCGGTCCGCGAACGCGATCCGGCTGGCCTCAAGGTAGTCGTGCAGCGCCTGCACCTTGTCGGAGGGCGACAGGTGGAAGTTCTCCAGGATGTTCAGCGCCTCGCCGACCGTGGTGCCACCGGACGACGACGGCGCCATGGAGTACACGTCCAGGCCGTGGTACGTCGTATGCGTCGGAGTGCGCGGCACCACCCGGTAGCCCGCGAGGTCGGCGGTCTCCATCAGCCCTGGGCGCACCTTGCGCGTGGAGCCCGCGGTCACCGGCGGGTTCTGGACGGTGCGCGCCACGTCGCGTCCGATGTCGCCGTGGTACACGGCGGCCACGCCGTCATGGGCGAGTTCCCGGTAGGTGCGGGCCAGGTCCGGGTTGCGGAAGCGAGTACCGACGACGGGCAGTTCGCCGCCTGGCAGGAACAGCTGGGCGGTCGAGGTGAAGTCCCGGAACCGCGCCTCGTTCATCTGGGTCTGGGCGCGGAACTGGTCGTTGACGACGAACCCGTCGTCCGCGATGCGGGTAGCCGGACGCAGGGCCTGGGCCAGCGGGATGGTGCCCCAGTCGTCCAGCGCCTTCTGCCAGGTCGCGGGGGTGCCCGGAACGCCCACGGACAGGCCGGAGTTGACGGCCTCATCGAATGGGATCGCCTTGCCCGTGGACGGGTCGGCGAACGAGTCGGACCGCATACGGGCCGGTCCGGTCTCCCGGCCGTCGATGGTGTGGACGGTCTTGGTGCGGGCGTCGTAGTAGACGAAGTAGCCGCCGCCCCCGATGCCTGCCGAGTACGGCTCGACGACGCCCAGCGCGGCGGCCGTGGCGACGGCCGCGTCCACGGCGTTGCCGCCGTGCTTCAGCACATTGATACCGGCCTGCGAGGCGTACGGGTTCACACTGGAAACGGCGCCCCCGCTGCCGACGGCGACGGCCTGTTTCGAGGGCGGCTGAAGCCCGGACGACGCCTCGTGATCCACTCCCGGGGGTGACGCGGCGGCAGCCTGGGGGAGGAGCAGGGGCAGGGTGAGCAGCGCGGCGGATGCGGCGGCCACCAGGACACGGCGGGCGGTCATGAAACCTCCGGTTCACCCCTCCGGAGAGGGGCGCGGACGAGGATCTTCCGGGGGGTGGTGGCCGAAATCCTCACCTCCGACGGGAAGTCCGGCAATGGTCTGAGGAAAGGTTTGCGGAAGATCTGAGGTTCCCGGCGAGTAGGTACTCGCTGGGAAGAACGCAGGTCATGCCCGGGCCGAAGCCGTGGCGAAGACCGGTCGTATCGTGAGCTGGCTGCGGGGGCTGCACGAGCCGGGCGGGGATCCGGCGTACGAGCGGTTCCCGCAACCTGGTTGGCGAGGCCGCGGTGTTGCGCGCAAAGCTGTGGCAGTACGTGCGCGGGCAGGCCGGCACCGGACAGCTGAAAGCGCGCAGAGCGGGCCCTGATGCTCGTGCAGGAGCGCAGCTTTCCCATTGCCCGGCAGATCGGCCGGCTGCTCCTGGAGCACCGCGACGGCATCGTCCTGGACAGGGGGCGACATACCGGCTCGGGCGAGATCGCCGAGACCATCGACGACGGCGACGACCGCGACGACCCGGCCCAGCGTGCACGGTTCCCCGGCTGGGCGGAGAGCTTCCTCCAAGCGGTCCACGGCCATGCCCGCCGACGACGCCGACGCGCTGGACAGCTACCTTCCCCTGCATGTCGCGGAGTTGACACGGAAGGTAGCGGCAGGGGCGCGGACTTCGCTGCTACTGGTCAGTGCTCGCGAGCTCGCAGGCGGCGCAGCATGCGGGGGTCCCCGAAGCCGACCGCGCGGGCGGCGGCATCGACCGTGGCGCCGTGGCTGATGAGGTGCTCGGCGCGTTCGAGACGGAGGGTTTGCTGATAGCGCAGGGGGGTGAGGCCGCCGGTGGCGCGGGTGAAGAGGCGGGTGAGGGTGCGCTCGCTCACGCCCACCGCCGTGGCCAGGGCGGGCAGGGGCAACGGTTGGTCGAAGCGGGCGTCGAGCAGGTCCTGGGCGTGGTGCACGGTGTCGTCGAGGTGGGATCGGTACCGGAGCATCGCGCTGGCCTGCGGTTCATGGCCGTTGCGCCGCGCGTAGACGACCATGTCCCGGGCCACCTGTGCGGCGACGGCGGGACCGTGCCGGGTGGCGACCAGGTGCAGGGCCAGGTCGATGCCGCTGGCGATGCCGGCTGAGGTGACCACTCGGTCGTCGGCGGTGTACAGGACATCGCGAACGACCATCGCCCTCGGGTAGCGGCGTGCGAGCTCGTCCTGCACATCGTGGTGGGTGGTGCAGCGGCGGCCGTCGAGCAGGCCGGCGCGGCCGAGCGCCTCGGCTCCGGCACAGACGCTGGCAATGGTCCCGCCCCTGGCGTGGTGGTCCCGGAGGGACTCCAGGGAGGCCGCGCCGATGGCGGGACCGCCGGTCAGGGTGGGCGCCCGCCAGCCGGGCACCACGATCAGGTCGTCGGGGCCGAGCTCGGGCCAGTCGAGCCGGGCCACCAGTGGCAGGCCCTGAGCGGTGGGGACCAGCGGCTGTTCGGCGATGTAGCTGAGGGTGTAGGGGTGCCCGAAGTCGGCGGCCGTGGAAAAGACCTGCGCGGGGCCTGCCAGGTCCAGCAGATGGAGTCCGGGCACCAGGAGGAAGGCGATGTGGCTCACGATCCGGTCATCATGCCCGAGGCCCGGCCGCGGCCTCCAGCTGCCCGACGGTGGTGATGGCCGCAAAGCGTCCGGCAAGGGCGTATTCGGTGCGCCTGATGATCTCCTCGGCGCTCAGGGTGCGGGGGTCCGACAGCAGTTCGGCGACGCTCTGGTCGGCGGGAGCGTCACGGTGCGGGATGGGGTTGGTCGCGGTGGCGTCGATGACGAAGGTGACCAGGTAGCCGAGGTCGCTTGCGACGCGGGTGGTGGTCTCGACGCACTGCTCGGTTCGGATACCGCAGACAGTGAGCTCGCGGATGCCGCGCTCTGTGAGGAGTTGCTGCAGGTTGGTGGTGGTGAAGGCGTTGTGCGAGGTCTTGTGGATCAGCGGTTCCGTGTCCCGGCGCTGCAACTCCTCCATCAGCCGGACGTGGCCGAGGGCGGGGTCGAAGACATCGCCGCTGCCGGGCTCGGAATGCAGCACCCACAGCACCAGGTCCCCGGCTTGGCGGGCGAGCCGGACCAGTCGGTCCACCTGGTCGGCGATCTTCGGGTTGGAGATGGTCTCCCACAGCGGGCGGGCGCGGAAGGATTCCTGTACGTCGATGACGATCAGTGCTCGGGTCATGCCCCCAAGCCTGACCGGCGGGGCCGGAGCGGCGACAGGCGTCATCGGGTCCCGGTACGGACCGATCCGGTCACAGCCGGAGCCATGCCCACTCGCCGTGGCTGTCCACCGACCGATATGGCCGGTTCATGCCACTCGGAGGGGGCACAGGCTGAGCCTGTGCCCCCTCGACTTCCTGCCAGCCTTGCGTGACGGCCTGTTCTCCTCCTACGTCGTTACCGCGCACACCCCGTCGATCGGCCCCACACCCATGACCAACGCGACGACCACCACGCCACCCCCGCGGGCGGCCGAACCGGCCACCGTGGCCGAGACCTCCTGCCGAGCCGCCGCCCGCTTCCTGCGCGAACAGGAACCCGCGCTTCGCCACCCACGCCAAAGGCCCCTTCGACTACGTCACCGCCGCTGACACCGCCGTGGACGAGCACCTGGTACGTCGTCGACCTCATCGACGGCACCGGCAACTTCGTCCGCGGGATCCCGCTCGCCCGCATCTCCGTCGGAGCCGCCCTGGATGGTGAGTTCGTCGCCGGATGCGTGTACGACCTTTTCCGCGAGGAGTCCTTCACGGGCGCCGCGGGCAGCCCCCGGAGGCACGGAGGTACGTCCGTCCCGCTGGGCACCCCCAGGCCGAACCCGCCGACCGATGACAGGCGGCAAGACCAGAGACTGCCCTCGCGGATGGGCCGGAACGGGCGGAGCCGGTGAGAACTACGCCCGCTGCTGCCTGCAGAACCTCAACGAAGGCCAGAATTTCCCGGTGCTGCCGACGCACACGGCAACCATCGACTGGACCGTCCTCCTCTCGACGAGCCTGGTCAACCGCACCCCCGACTACGCGACCGACCCCACCTACACCGTCGGCGAGCGCTTCAACATCCAGGCCCTGGTAGGCAACGACGGCTCCCAGGACCTACCGGCCCGCAGTGTCAACCTCACCTACGAGATCGTCCGCTGCGAACGGTTCAACGCCACCCCCATCAAGGCCGGACACAGCGGCGCCGGCACACCCACTGGTCACCCACCACGTCACCCTACGCCTCTGACCAGCTGGAACGCTGGCTGGCTTTGCTTGCAGTTCTGCCGTCAGCAGTGCGTTTGCCTTCCAGGCCGCAGGCTTCCTCTCCTGACGGGCTGCCCCGCGATTGATCTTGGGGCGTGCCGGCCGGGCGTTCGGCTGGCTGGTGGTTCAGCAGTCGCAGGTCGGCCCGTTACTCGTACCGGTACTTCAGCGAGTCCGCCTCCGCCTGCTCGATGTCGGCGATCGTCAGCTCCGGCATCCGCAGTTGGGCCAGCGTCACCTCGGCCGAGGCCGGCTGGGCGTCCGCCGACAGCCACTGCTCCGGCTTCCAGGCCGCGCTGCGCAGCAGGGACTTGGGGCAGTGCGGGTAGACCTCCTCGATCCCCAGCACCAGCGCACTGGCCGGCGGCTTGCCCACGGCGGTCAGCTGCGACAGCAGCTCCGGGCGGGTGGAGACGCAGGCCCGGCCGTTCACCCTGAGCGTCGTGGTGCGCCCCGGGATGACGAACAGCAGCCCGGCCCGTCCGGTGGCGACGACGTTCTGCAGGGTGTCCAGACGCTTGTTGCCGGTCGCGTCCGGTATCGCCACGGTCCGTGCGTCCAGGACGGCCACGAACCCGGCGGGGCCACCGCGCGGGGAGACGTCACAGTTGCCCTCGGCGTCCGCGCTGGCGACCAGGACCAGCGATGAGCAGCCGATCAACCGCCGGGTCTGCTCGGTGAGTTCGGTCATCTGCTTCCGCACGGCCGCGGCGCTGGGGGCTTCGTAGACCCGGCGCAGCGCCTCCTGGTCGGGCACGGCGTCGAGGCGGAGCGAGTCGAATGCACTGCCGGCAAAGGGTGTTGTCATGCCTCCGACCCTAGTCGGCCGACCTGCGATTGATCTTGGCCGGTGTGTGTGGACATGGAGACGGCCCCGCGAATTGTCTGATCCGTGAAGATCAAACAGGCCCGCACGGCAATGTCCCATCCGTCCTTCCGCGGGCTGTCGCGCCAACATTGGGGCGAGTTGGTCGCGGAATTCGCCCCGCGCCGGGTGGCGCGCTGTGAGTCCGGGCGTCATGGGTGACGTGAGGGCGACCGTCGGCGGGAGGCGGGGGCCGGGCCGAAGCACGAACTGGCCTTCACCGACCGGCTCCTGGTGGCACAGGCCCATCTGCGCATCGGTCTCTCCCGTGAGGCGTTGGGCGTGCTCTGCAAGATGGGGTCTTCCGCGAATGGCCGGGCGATCAGCTTGCACTTCGATGTGGAGTGGAGCGGGTGGTACCAGGGCCTGTTGCGAAAGTGCTGGGCATAGCCAATCGGCAGGTGGCCATGACGACGACCAGTCTCGCCTTCTCGGATCGGCAAGCCCGAAACGCCTTTGCCGCTCGACTCAGGTGTCGAGGAGTTCCGGCACGAAGATGTCCTCGCACGTCAGCCGGCGCTTCGACAGGCCCTGCTCGTGGTGGTAACGCAAGAAGGTGTCGATGGCCTTGCGGTTCGCGCCGATCCCGTAGGGCCACCAGTCGTCGCCGAGCAGCCGACGGTTCTCCTCGAACAGCGTGCTGAACCACGGCGTGATGACGCTCATGTGCTGCTTCGCGGCGTCGTCGAGGTACTTCCGCTCGGCGAGTTCCTTGGCTTCCGTGAAGGCGTCGTAGACGGCTCGCGTGAGGCTCCGCCGATGTGCCAGTTCCCTGCGGATCGCGACGATGTGCATCGGGGGGAAGATCCCGGTGCGGCGGTAGTAGTCGCGCTCCACGGCCTCGTAGTCGGGGAACAGGCGGGCGACCTTCGGGGAGCCGTCCAGCACCGCCTTCGGCACGTCGACGGAGATCAGCGCGTCGATCTCGCCGGATTCGAGCATGGCACCCAGGGTCTGGTCTTCCTCCGCGTGGCGCACGTCGACGCCGTCCGGGACGGGCTGCGAGATCCAGTCGAAGGCGGGGATGGGGTGGTTGGTGCCGCCGATCACCCAGCGGCACTGGCCGGGGGTCACGCCGTACTCGTCGGCCAGGATGCCCTTCGGCCAGATCCCGGCGTCGTGGCCGTAGAGAGCGAACTCGCCGACGGTCCTGCCGGCCAGGTCCTGCGGCTTCACGATCCCGCCGGCGGTGTTCACGAAGATCGCCGAGTGGCGGAAGTTGCGGTTCGGCAGGATCGGCAGCGCCAGGAACGGCGCGTCGTCGAGGTCGAAGGTGCGCAGGAAGTAGGTGAGACCGAGCTCGGCGAGGTCGTAGTGTCCCTCGACGGCGCGGCGGAAGATGTCCGACACGAGCGGTGCCGTCTCGAACCTCGCATCCACCCCGTCGACCGTGACCCGGCCGTCGAACAGTGCCTCGGTGTGTTCGTATGCGTAGACGCCGATGCTCAGCTTGGTGCTCATCAGTGGATCTCCTCCCCGGAAGTCCGCAGAGTGGCCCGCTTCCGTAAATGACCGTTCACTTTTAGGGTGTTCCCGGAACGGTAGAGCTGTCAAGATGAATGTTCATTCACGATGAAGGAGGCGACCATGCCGCGCATCACAGCCGGGCGCCGCGAGGCGAAGCGTGCGGAGATAGTCGCTGCGGCCCGTCGTTGCTTCGCCCGCGACGGGTTCCACCAGACCTCGATGCCGGACATCGCCGCGGAGGCAGGCGTCTCTGCCGGCGCGCCTTACCGCTACTTCACCGGCAAGGAGGACATCATCCTCGCTATCGCGGGCGACGCGTTCCGGCTGATCTTCGAGCCGGTTGAGCGGCTGGCCGAGAGCGCAGACGCCCCGTCCGTCGCGGAACTGGTGGCCGCCGCGCTCGACACGATCAGCGGCGAGACGGTGCAGGACGCGGCGGGGCACGAGGTCCCAGTGGAGGAACTGCTGCGCTGCGTCGTGCAGACGTGGGCGGAGGTGCTGCGCAACGATGAGGTTCGCGGCCCAGCCGCGGAGGGCTTCGAAAAGGTCCGCGCCACTATCGCCGACGCTCTGCGCCGCAGCCGGGCCGCGGGCACGGTGCCCGCCTCCATGGACCCAGACCGCGCAGCCCGCGCGGTGATGGGGCTGCTGCACGGATTCCTCCTCCAGCGCGTGGCCTTCGGTCTCACGGACACGGCCGACTTCGCAGACGACCTGCACGTCGGGCTGATCTTGTGATGGGCTATGACTGCGCCAAGGCGGCGCGACACCGGCATTACGGCGGACGGACACTGACGCATTGATCCCCGCGCCGCGCGCGTCGCGGTAGCTCACTGCAAAGTACAGGTGTGCTGGTCATAGCCACTCGTTGATGGCTGCGACCAGCGCGGTCGCGTAGTAGCGGGCGGCGAGTCCGTCGTACCGTGTGGCGACCGCGCGGTGGCGCTTGAGCCGGTTGCTCCCGCACTCCACGGCGTGCCGCTCCTTGTAATCGTCCTTGTCGAACTTCGGGGGGCGGCCGCCTCGGGAGCCGAGTTTCTGGCGGTTGCGGATCTGGTCAGCCTTCTCCGGGATGGTGCACTGCACGCCGCGTCGGCGCAGACAGGCGCGGTTCGCTCGGGACCCGTAGGCCCGGTCGGCGCGGACCTTGACCGGTCGGGTGCGCGGTCGGCCCGGTTTGGTCCGCGGCGCGCGGATGCCGTCCAGAACCGGCTGGAACCGGGGGCTGTCGTGCCGCTGGCCGGCAGTGATGAGCAGGGACAGGGGCTTCTGTCCCTGCTCGACCGCCAAGTGCAGATTGGTGGTCAACCCGCCGCGCGAGCGCCCGAGACCGTGGTCGTCAGGCTCGGTATCGACCCCTCCCGGAGGCTCTTTTTGGAGATCCCCCTTTTACGCGCCCCGGCGGCGTGCTGGTGGGCACGGGCGACAGTGGAGTCCACGCTCACATCCCACGTGATCAGGCCCTTTGCGTCAGCCTTGGCCCGTAGCTGCTCGAAGATCCGCTTCCAGGCGCCATCACGCTGCCACCGCCGGAACAAGTCGTAGGCCCGGTCCCACGGCCCGTACCGCTACGGAACGTCACGCCCGCGCGCCGGTTCGGGTCCGCCACCGTATGCCGTTGATCAGCCCCCTTCACTTCCCCAAATCCCGACCCGCTCATCCAGTCCTCGCAGGCCTGTTGGACATCGTCCTGCGTACGCCCGACGAAGTTCCACCACATATCACGGATTCGGCGGTTCTTCCGAGGTCAGGGGCATCGAAGACCCTCGGACGTCAGCAAAAGGTCAGCATTCGACGCCGAGGAGACAGCACCACATGGCGGCACGCGTGCTCGCCCGCGGAATGGGCACCTTTTTCAAGGACTGCGAGCATCCCGAGTCTCGTTGGTCGAAGTGCCCACACGAGTACAAGATCCGGTACCGCAATGCGGGGCAAGCAGACGGAGGAGTCCGGCTTCGGAACCCAGGGCAAGGCGATCGCGCGTTTGATGGAGGTCTACAACCAGAAGAAGGCGACGTCACGGTCCCAGTCGAAGGCGGAGCGCGTCCAGAAGTACGGGAGGATGCGCTTCGAGGAGTACGTCGAGGAGTGGAAGGCCGGCCAACGACACCTGGCCGCCTCGTCGCTACGGCACCTCGACTCGCTCCTGGAACATCATCTCTACCCGGCACTCGGCAGCCGGCGGATGAACTCCTTCGACCACAAGGTGGTCGACGGCTTCATCCGCACCATGGAACGCAACGGCGCCGGTGTGGCCCGGTCCTCCTCGACGCGCATCGGCTCGGTATCTTCTCCGACAACCCGTTGGATGGCGTCAAGCCGCCGCAGTACGACCCGGCTCGGCCGGTGATTCCGTCCCTCGAACAGCTTCGAGCGATATGAACCGCAGGGGACGACGCCTTCAGGCTGGTCGTCGACCTGATGAGTGGCTGCGGTCTGCGGAACGGCGAAGCGTTCGCGGCGAACGTGAACAACATCGTGGCTGATGACGTGTACCGGGTCACCGAGTAGGTGGTGCTGTCGACCCGTCAGTACGGGCCTCTCAAGCACAGGAAGGCGGGGGAGTACCGCGATGTGCCCCTGCCCGCTCGTATCAGGGAGATGATCGAGTGGTACGCCGAAAAGCGCGGCACGTTCGACGGCCAACTTTTGCGTCAGCCGACCGACCCTCGTGAGCCGTATCCGCATTGGGGGATGGGCAACCATTGGAAGCGAGTGGATGGGACACAAGAGCGCCGACGTACGTGACTGAAGTGCGGCACCCGACCTTCGAGCTCCTCGGCGAGCCTTACCGGGCGGGGAGCTGAGGGTACGTCACCCGCTACGAGGCGAGCCGCACACGGATGCCCAGAGTGCTGTCCCCTCCCCGGAGTCGGCTGTGGAGGATCATGAGGCGGCCGAGGATGCCGTACTTGCGGGCGATGAGGGAGCGGTAGCGGGCGCCGGTCGCCTCGTCGACGATCTCGGCGCTGGCCGGGACTTGGTCGCCCGTCGGGTTGCCGCGCAGGTCGCAGGGGCCGACGAGGATGTCGCTGCGGGCCCGGATCCGCTTGACCTTCCAGGAGTCGGCGGGGGTCCGCACGCCCAGCGTGTCACCGTCGCGCACCACCCACACCGGGGTGGCGACCGGGGTGCCGTTCTTGCGGTAGCTGGTGACCAGCATGTACTTGCCGGCGCCGAGCCGCTCCAGCAGCGTGTCGTCCATGATGCGCTTCTGCTCCTTGCTATTGCGTTCGAGGTCGTCGGCCTCTTGGGAGGCGTACGGCGATGTCAGTTCGGCGGCAGCGGTCATGATCTCGTCCTGAGAGAAGTGCGGATGCAGCTCGATTTGGTTGAGGATGGGCGTGGTGCTGCTCTCGTTGAGCAACTGGGCCCGGGTGCGGTGGGTGAAGTTGGAGACGCCGATGACCGATCGGCACCACCCACGAAGTCGCGCATGCGGGTGCGTTCTTCCGAGGGCTGCCGGACCGCGGCGCGCGCGTGAGGTCGCCAGGTGGAATGCGTGCGGCCGCCCTGAGGGGATGGTGCACCTCAGCGGGACGTCGAGGACGGCCTTGCGGTGGCTGAACGTCTCGATGGAGTAGCGGCCGTGGTAGTTGCCCCTGCCGCTTTCGCCGATGCCGCCTAAGGGAAGCGTCGGCACGGCGAGGTGGTGCATCGGCAGGCCGAAAATGAGGCCGCCCGAGGAGGTCTCGGCGGCGAGGCGGTGCGAGGAGGAAATCCAGGAGGGCGCAGGCGAGGAAGACTCCCGCTGGGCTGGGAATGCCGTACCGGAAACAGGGGAGCCCAGCCGATGTAGATGCCTGCCATGAAGCGCTGCAGGTTGTCCGTGTCCGCCGGACCTCCCTGCGCCTATTGCTGCAGGCCGTCTCCGCATGCGATGGCGGTGGCCGGCAGCAGGCAGACACGGACGATGGTGTTGGCTGCTGCGACAGGCGTGCCGACCGCCACCACGCCTCCTTGCTTGTCCCGGAGTGGACCCCGGGCTGGGGCTCAGGCCTGCTCGGTGGGGCGTACGAGCAGTTCGGCGACGGCCACGTGCCGGGGGCGGGTGACGATGTAGCCGACGGTGTCGGCGATGTCCTGGCTCTGCAGCCGTTCGATGTCGCCGAGTCCGGCGTTGAGGAGCTGCTGGACGGCGTCGGAGTTATGGGTGCGCAGTTCGGTGTCGACGCTGCCCGGTTCGACGATGGACACACGGACATGCTGCTTTGCCAGTTCCTGGCGCAGCGCCTCGCTGAAGCCGGTGACACCGAACTTGGTGGCGGTGTACACGGCCATCATGGCGTAGGCGTTGCGGCCGTTCAGCGAGCTGATGTTGACGATGTCGGCGACCCGGCGCGGCCCGTCGGCGGCGGCCTTGAGCAGGTGCGGGATGGCCGCGTGGCTGGTGTACATCAGACCCATCAGGTTGATGCCGACCATGCGCTGCCATTCGTTCAGGTCCGCGCCGGCGGTGGGGCCGAGCAGCATGAGGCCGGCGTTGTTGACCAGCGTGTCCACGCGGTCCAGGCCCTCGACAGTCCGCTCAACCGCTTCCGCGGCGGCCTCGGCGGTGGTGATGTCGGCGGGCACGACCAGGGCCTTGCCACCGGCGCTTGAGATCTCCGCAGCGAGGGCGATGAGCCGGTCCTCGCGCCGGCCGACCAGAGCCACGGACGCGCCCTCGCGGGCAAGTTCGAGGGCGGTGGCGTGGCCGATGCCGCTGGACGCGCCGGTGACCAGGGCGACGGTTCCTTCAAGACGACGAGTCATCGTTCAAACCTTTCGATGCGCGGCCAGGTTGCTCGGGCCGTACGGGATGGGGAGTGACGGCCCTGGCAGGCCGTATGGGGGTGGGAGCCACTCAGGGCCGGGCCACGGGCAGAATGGGGAAGTGAGTACTACTGGGCAGAAGACAACCGACCCCAAGCGTCAGGAGAACACGGTCGAAGGAGACCTGCCTCCTCGCGAACGCCTGGTCCGGGCCGCGTCGCGGCTGTTCTATTACGAAGGTGTACGCGCGATCGGCGTGGAGCGGCTGATCGCCGAGGCCGGGGTGACCAAGGCGACCTTCTACCGGCACTTCGCCTCCAAGGACGACCTGGTCGTGGCCTACCTGCTGACCAAGGACGCCTACTACAAGGAGGTGGCCGAACCACTGGCCGCCGCGCACCCGCCCGCGGAGGCGATCGACCTGATCTTCGAGGCGATCGCCGAGCACGCCCGCGAGCGCGGCTTCCGCGGATCGCCGTTCCTGAACGCGGCCGCCGAGTACCCGGACGCCGACCACCCGGTCCGTGGCCTGGTGACGACCCACCGGGACTGGATCCGCAACCTCTTCCAGGAACTGCTCACCCGGCTCGGCCACGCCGACCCGGAGTCGGCCGCCGGTGCGCTGCTGATGCTGTACGACGGCGCGATGGCCGCCGGCTACCTGGACGACACGACGGCCGCCCACAAGACCCTGCTGAACGCGGTCCGGCTGATCCGCTCGGGAGGCTGATCCCGTCGGAGCCGCATGAGGCAGCGGCTCTGCGCGGTGCCCCGGCTGGGCCGGGGCGCGGATTGGTTTCACGGAACCTTTCGATCTCTCTTCGACGTGCACCGGCGACCTACTGGTAGATCCCCGTCTGGAGGCAGCCCGGCCGGGAAGGCCGATATGGGCTTCCTCACGAGGGAGGAAGACCGGTCGTTCTACCAGTCGACGATAACTCCCTCGCCGTCCGCGCGCCAACCGATCGACGCGCTTGTGGGATCCCTCACGAGTTACTGCAGTCCCCAGGGTCTTTCTGGCTTGGCGGCCGAGTTGGCCGACTCCTTGATTCCTGGACCGGAAGAAAGGGGCCCCGGGTACCTGGCGCCCCCGGCTCGTGGTGGTCAACCTCGGCACCAACGACGTCTCGACCTCCGTCAACCCCGGTGAGCCGTGGACACCCGACAGCCTCGCGGAGACGACTCGGGCCTGGACTTCCTCGGCTGCGACTGGCATTACTCGGCCCAGGGCGACCGACGCATCGCCGACCGGCTCACCTCGTTCATCGCCGGTCTGTCGACAGGCTGGTGACGGCACTGATCACCCAAGAGCACCACAGGTCCGGCTACGGGACATCCGACCCCTGAAACGGTGCGGCCCGCCCCGGCGCTGGAGAAGGCCGAGTGCCGTCACGTTCGGGGCGTCGGACCATGTCGAACGCAGGCCCGAAGAAGCCGAGTCCGGCACCGAAGCCGTCCGGTGCCGGACTCCTGTGCGGCGGCTGCCGTGCACATGGGGTCGACGCGGACCTCAGACGGAGAAGGCGATGCGCGCGAGCCGCACCGGGCCACGCAGTCCGAGGCGGACGTCGTGCACACCGGCCGCCACGACGACGGGGGCGCTCACCGTGGCGTAGTCGCGGGGCCCGGCCGTACCCGGGGAGAGCGTGAGCACTGTCAGTACCGGACCGTCACCCAGCGAGAGTTCGACCGTACCCTCACCCGCGGCCTCCACCGTGATCCCGGTAGCCCCCTTTCCGAAGTCACAGTCGCAGAACAGCAGCTCGCCCCTCCGGCCGGCCACAGGGGCCACGGAGTCACCCGACGTCTTCGTGCGGTCCACGATCTCCGTGTCGCGCTGGTCGTCGAAGTCCGCCGCGTCCAGGCCGCCCGCCATGACCGGCCGGGGGAGGGACGGCTCGCCGTCGAGGTGAACGGTCCGGGTCAGGCGGATGTCCTCGCTGGACGCTCCGACGAGGATCTCGTAGCGGCCCGGTTCCACCCGCTGACGTCCCTGCGCCACGTCCCAGAACGCGAAGGCCGACATCGGCACCCGGAAAGCGACCTCCGTGACCTCGCCGGGCGCGAGCGTCACACGCTCGTGCGCGGCCAGTTCCCTGCGGGGCCGTGGCACCGACGGCTCCGTGGCCCGGGTGTAGAGCTGGGCGACCTCGTCCGCGGTGACGTCACCGGTGTTGCCGACCGTGAAGGACACGTGCAGTGTCCCGTCCTCGACGCGAGTGGTGAGGCCGTCGTAGGAGAAGGACGCGTACGACAGGCCGTGGCCGAACGGGAAGAGAGGCGTGCCCTCGAAGTAGAGGTACGTCTGGCGGCCGCCGATCACGTCGTAGTCGAGGAGGTCGGGCAGGTCGGCGTCGTCGGCGTACCAGGTCTGCGGGAGGCGGCCGGCGGGGGAGACGTCGCCGGCGAGGACGCGGGCCAGGGCGGTGCCGGCCGCCTGGCCGCCGTGGGACGTCCAGAGCATCGCCGGGAGGGACGTGTGGTCCAGGGCGTACGGATACGCCGACACCAGCGCCAGCACCGTGTTCGGGTTGGCCGTGCGGGCCGCGTGCAGGAGGCGCTCCTGCTGGGCGGGGAGGGCCAGGGTCGTACGGTCCTCGGTCTCGCGGCCGTTGATGTGCGGATCGTTACCCGCGACCACCAGGACCACGTCCGCCTGCGAGGCGATCCTCTCCACCGCGTCCTCGCCGCTTTCGACGACGACGACCTCGAAGATCTCACCGTTCCCGTCGGCAACCTTGAGGCCGTCGGGGGCGACAGAGATGTGGTGACCCGTTCCGATGTGCCGAAGAAGGTGCCCGTTCTCGTGCGGTTCCAGGCGGAACGTCTCCTGCACGACCCAGCCTCCGGGCTGGTCGGCGGAGGCGCGGACACGGCCGTCCTCGGCGACCGAGAGATAGCGGCCGTCGGGGGAGCGCAGGGTCAGCACGCCCTCGCCCCAGTCGACGAGCGCGAACTCCGTGCCGGTCGCGTCGGTGGTGAGCGGGGGCAGGTCCGTACGGCCCGCGAGCAGGGCGGGGTCGAGGGCGCCCTCGGCGCCGCGCACGTCGTCGGCTGCGTCCGCCTCGGGGACGTGCAGGAAGGTTCCGGCCGAGGTCTTCAGCAGGATCCGGTCCACGCCCTCCGCGAACTCCACACGCTCCGCGCCGAACCGCTCGTACAGGCCCTCCAACGGGGTCGAGCGGTGGATGAGCGTGCCGCTGTACCAGTCGAGCTTGCACTCGTCCGCGAGTACGCCGACCACGGCGAGCCGGGTGTCGGGTGCGAGCGGCAGCAGGCCGGCGCTGTTCTTGAGCAGGACGACCGCCTGCTCGGCGGCCTCCTGGGCGAGGGCGCGGTGGGCCGGGGTGTCGAAGTCCCTGGTGATCGCGTGCGGGTCGTACTCCGGGTCGAACTCGCCGAGCCGGAAGCGGACCGAGAGCTGGCGGCGGACCGCCGTGTCGATGTCCGACTCGGTCAGCAGGCCCTGTTCCAGGGCTCCTCGGACCCGTGCGGTGATCTTCGAGCTGTCCGTGCCGTGGTCGGTGAAGCTGTCGACGCCGGCCAGCAGCGCGGCGGCCGTCGCCTCCTCGTGGGTGTCGAAGTAGTGCTCGGAGTCGACCAGGTTGGAGGGCGCGCCCGCGTCCGAGCAGACGAGGAGGTCCTCGTCCGTCCAGGTGCGCAGGTGCTCGCGCAGGTACGGGGAGACGTGGTTGGGGCGGCCGTTGACCAGGTTGTACGCCGGCATCACGCCTGCCGTCGCGCCCGCCTCGACCGTCTCGCGGAAGGCCCGCAGGTCGTACTCGTGCAGCACGCGCGGGCGGACCGAGGAGGACGTGACGTCACGGGCCGTCTCGTTGTTGTGGGCCAGCCAGTGCTTGAGGACGGGCGCGGTGCGCCAGTACGTCGGGTGGTCGCCGCGCAGGCCACGGGTGTACGCGGTGGCGATGGCCGAGGTGAGCTTCGGGTCCTCGGAGTAGCCCTCCTCGTTTCGGCCCCACAGGGGGTGGCGCAGGAGGTTGACCGTGGGGGACCAGACGTTCAGGCCCACGCGGTCGTCGCGGGCGCGCATCGCGCGGGTCTCCTTGGAGACAGCCTCGCCGACCCGGCGTACGAGATGGGTGTTCCAGGTTGCGCCGAGACCGACGGCCTGCGGGAAGACGGTGGCCGGGCCCATCCAGGCCACGCCGTGCAGAGCCTCTTGGCCGGTGCGGAACGCGGCGATGCCGAGGCGCTCCACGGCCGGCGCGAACTGGTGCAGGAATCCCACCTTTTCGTCGAGCGTGAGCCGGGACAGAAGGTCGTCGATGCGCTTCGTGAAGGGCAGTTGCGGATCGCGGAAAGGTGGTGGCGTGTGCGGGGTGTGTACGGACACGTGGGGCTTCCTTGAGGTGACGCCGACAGATTATTCGAAGCGCTTCGATGCTCTTCAGACATCGGATGGGTGTCAAGAGATCAACGTCAATGCATCATGCAGGGCATACGTGGAGTGCCTTCCTGCACCTCGTATGAATCTTGGAACCGACCCTTGTGCGTCCATGGGAGTTCACTTAACCTCACAGCAACTTCGAAGCGCTTCGACTGTAAATCACGTCGTAGTAATGGGATGTCTGCTTTCAGCTCAGCCAGTTCCAGTCACGACACCGCAGCCGACGGCCCACCGCCGGGTGTCCAGGTGCGCCATGAAGGGTTGACGCAATGACGCCGAACGCCGACTCCTCCGGACTGAGCCGGAGAAGCTTTCTCGCCTCCACGGCGGTCGCCACCGCAGCGGTGGCCGGGGGAATGCCGCTGCTCACCGCCTGCGGTGGCTCGGACAACGGGTCGCAAGGCGGCACCACGTCGGGCAAGGCCGCCGACAAGCTGCTCCCGACTTACGTCGCCGGCACGGTCGCCAAGCCGGACCTTCCGTCGAAGAACGGTTCGTCGGCCGGCTACACCCGCAAGGTCGACCTCGCGGCCCTGGCCACCTCGGTCCCGCACAAGCTCGGCACCGGCGCTCCCTTCACGATCATGTCCCCCCTCTGGGGCACCCCGCCGAAGACCGGGTGCGCGTACTACAAGGCGGTCGACGCGGCGGCGGGTACCAAGGTCACCTGGCAGAACCAGGACGGCAACACCTACGCCCAGAAGCTCGGCGCCGTCCTCGCCTCCAGCTCCATGCCCGACATGGTGGTCTTGCCCAGCTGGTTGCTGGTCGGCCAGATCCCGAACGCGGTGGCCGCGAAGTTCATGGACCTCGGCCCCTACCTGGCGGGCGACAACGTCAAGAAGTACCCGAACCTGGCCGCGATCCCCTCCGACTCCTGGCGCATGTCCATCTTCGGCGGAGCGCTGCGCGGTATCCCGATGCCCACCGCCGCCGCGTCGTCCATCGTGCCCTACTACCGCAAGGACATCTTCGACAAGAAGGGCTACACGCTACCCAAGTCACCCGAGGAGTTCCTCAGCTGGGCCAAGGACGTCACCAGCGCCAAGGCCAAGGTGTACGCCTGCGGGGACATGACCTGGGTATCGGCGGGCATCTTCGGCGTCCGCCCCTCCGGGACGCTCGGCTGGAACATCGGGGACGACGGCAAGCTGACCTACCGCATCGAGCAGCCCGAGTACCTTGAGGCCCTGGAGTGGACTCGCAAGCTGTTCGACGCCGGCGTGGTCCATCCCGACGACAAGGCGCGCACCGGCGACGCGGGCCAGCGGTTCACCTCCGGGCAGATCCTGGTCTTCGCCAGCGACGCCTCGGCCTGGTACGTCAAAACCGCCGAACAGGCGAAGTCCAATCCGGACTTCAAGATCGAGGGCATGGACTACTTCGGCGCCGACGGCGGCAACCCGAAGCTGTGGGCGTCCTCGCCCGCCAGCATCTGGTCGCTGATCCGCAAGGGAGCCTCCAAAGAGACCGTGGAGAACGCGCTGGCCGCGGCCAACTTCGCGGCAGCGCCCTACGGCACCAAGGAGCGCATGCTCGTCGACTACGGCGTCGAGGGCACCCACTACACGGTCAAGGACGGCATCCCGGTCAAGAACGACCAGGGCAATTCCGAGGTGATCAACGCCTGGGTGATGCTGGCCGCCCCGGCTCCCTACTTCGCCCACCCGGACTTTCCCGATGTCGCCCGCAAGCAGGTCGAGTGGCAGCAGCGGATGGGTGCCTCCATGAAGAAGACGTCCACCTACGGCATGAACATCGTCGAGCCGACCCGCTACGCGAACCTGGCCAGCCAGTTCGAGCAGCTGGAGATCGACTTCGTGCGCGGCCACAAGAAGCTGTCCGATGTGCAGCAGGCCATCTCCACCTGGAGGTCCTCCGGTGGCGACAAGCTGCGCGACTGGTACAGGCAGCTCGTCGACAAGAACGGCAGCGGCAACTGATGTCCATGACGGCCGGTAGCAGGCCCGACGGGACCCGCCCCTCCGTGGCCGTCGAGGAACCGACGGCCGCGGTCGCCACCGCGGCGGCGAAGGACCGGGTGCCACGCAGGACGAGCAAGGCCGGCAAGGCGGGCAAGGTCCCGTGGCGGATCCGGCTGCGCCGCGACCGCGCGCTCCTCCTGATGACCTTGCCCGTCATCGTCCTGCTCCTCCTCTTCAACTACGTCCCCCTGCTCGGCAACGTCGTCGCCTTCCAGGACTACGACCCGTACGCCTCCAGCAACGGCATCACGGCGATCTTCCACAGCCCCTGGGCGGGCGTGGAGCAGTTCTCGCGGATGCTCGACGACCCGCTGTTCTGGAGCGCGGTGAAGAACACCATCATCCTGTTCGTGCTCCAACTGGTGCTGTTCTTCCCGGTACCGATCGTCCTCGCGCTGGTCATCAACAGCGTGATCCGGCCCCGGGTGCGGGCCGTGGCGCAGGCGATCATGTATCTGCCGCACTTCTTCTCGTGGGTCCTCGTGGTGACCGTGTTCCAGCAGATCCTCGGTGGCGCGGGCATCATCGCGCAGACCCTGGAGAAGCACGGATGGAGCGGCTTCGACCTGATGACCAACGCGGACGTCTTCAAGTATCTGGTCATCGGGCAGGCCGTGTGGAAGGACGCCGGCTGGGGGATCATCGTCTTCCTCGCGGCCCTGTCCGCCGTCAGCACCGACTTGTACGAGGCCGCCGCCATGGACGGCGCGGGGCGCTGGCGCCGTATGTGGCATGTCACGCTGCCCGCACTGCGCCCGGTGATCGCGCTGCTGCTGGTCCTGCGGGTGGGCGACGCGCTGAGCGTCGGATTCGAGCAGTTCCTGCTCCAGCGGGACGCGGTCGGTGCAAGGGCCGCCGAGGTCCTCGACACCTATGTGTGGAGCGTGGGTATCAAGTACGGCGACTTCAGCTACGCGGCCGCGGTCGGCCTCGTCAAGGGAGCCATCGGAGTGTGTCTCGTCCTGGGCGCGAACAAGGTCGCGCACCTGCTCGGCGAGCAGGGGGTGTACAAGAAATGAGCCTCAACACGCAGCTCATCCGCAGCCTCAAGGCTCCCGCCCGCCCCGTGTGGGAGGAGCCGCCGAGCAAGGCAGAACTCACCGCCAAGAGCGGCTTCCTCCTGCTCTGCTGCCTGGGGGTGCTCGGTCCGCTGTGGGTCGTGATCGTCACCAGCCTCTCTCCCAAACCCGTGATCGATCGGGTCGGCGGCCTCGTCGTGATTCCCCAGGGCATCACCTTCGTCAACTACACCGAACTGCTCGGCGGCGGCCAGGTCAGTCGGGCGATCATGGTCTCGGTCGGTGTCACGCTCTTCGGCACGCTGTTCTCGATGACGGTGTCGGTGCTGGCGGCCTACGGCCTGTCGCGGCAGGGGAGTCTGGGCCACCGGTTCTTCCTGATGACCATGATGGCGACGATGTTCTTCGGGGCCGGTCTCATTCCGACGTACCTTCTGGTGCAGACGCTGGGCCTCACCGACACGTATCCGTCGCTGGTCCTGCCGAGCGCGGTCAGTGTCTTCAACATCCTCGTCCTGCGGGCCTTCTTCATGGGGATCTCACCCGAACTCACCGAGTCCGCCCGCATCGACGGGGCCAGTGACCTGCGCATCCTGCTGACCATCATCATGCCGCTGTCGCGCGCGGTGCTGGCCGTCATCTCGCTGTTCTACGCGGTCGGTTACTGGAGTGCCTGGTTCAACGCCTCCATCTACCTCTCCGACCAGAACATGATGCCGCTGCAGAACGTGCTCATCCAACTGGTCCAGAAGAACACCGAGGCGCCGACCGGCCTCCAGCAGCAGGTCCGCACCGGACAACTCTCCTCGCTGGGGCTGCAGATGGCTGTCATGGTCCTCGCGCTGATCCCCGTCGCGGTTGCCTCCCCCTTCGTCCAGCGGCACTTCAAGAAGGGCATGCTCACCGGAGCCATCAAGGGCTGAGACCCCGGCGACCCCGTCCGGTGACCGGCGAGGTGCCCTGCACCCACCAGGACTTCTTCCGGCGACGCGGAGCTGGTCCCTCTCGTCGCCGGAGAGGACCACGTCCTCAGCAGGGGGCGTGGTGAGAACCCCCCACATCTCCCCCCACCCATGGAAGGGACACCATGGTGAAAAGCAGAACAGGCAAGATAACCATGGCGGTGCTCGCGCCGGCGATGGCGCTCGGTGCCACCGTCGGCCTCGCCTCCGCCCCCGCTTCGGCCGCAGTCTGGAACTCCTGCGACCAGTGGGCCAGCACCAGCCTGGACGGTTACAGGCTCTACAACAACATATGGGGCTCCGGTGCGGGCGGCCAGTGCATCTGGGCCAACTCCGGGACCGGCTGGGGCGTCTGGGCCGACCACCCCAACACCGGCGGCATCAAGTCCTACGCCAACTCGACGAAGTCGATCAACAAGTCGATCGACACCCTCAGCTGGCTCACCAGCAACTACGACGTCAGCGTCCCGTCGTCCGGCGCGTACAACACGTCGTACGACATCTGGGACAACGCCCACCAGTACGAGATCATGCTCTGGGTCAACCACACCGGGGCCGTTGGCCCGATAGGCAGCTGGCAGGCCAACGTCACGCTCGGCGGCCACAACTGGGACGTCTACAAGGGCACCAACGGGTCGAACCAGGTGTTCTCGTTCCTGCGGACGTCCAACTCCAACTCCGGCACCGTGGACGTCAAGCAGGTCCTCAACTGGATCGCCTACACCAAGGGCTGGATGCCCGGCAGTGAGATCATCGGCGACGTGCAGTTCGGCTATGAGATCACCTCGTCGTCCGGCGGACTCAACTTCAACACCAACAATCTGACCGTGAGCGGCGGCTGACCGGACATCAGGGCCGAGGTCGGTCCGTCTCCATCCTCAGGAGCGGTCGACCTCGGTCCTCCGACATCGAGAGCCAGCCGTGCCTTGGCGCCGCTGGTCAGGTGACGGTCCACGAAGCGCAACGAGCGAGGCCCCTGACCGGCGCTGCAAGCTCCGCCCGTCTTGCTGAAGGGCCTGCGCGAGGCCGATGTGGACGCTCGCCGAATGGGACCGGGTCGGCGACGGACGGGCCGACTACTCCCACAAGCGCCACCGGCAAGGGGTAAAACGTGCAGGTGGTCACCGATCGGGGCGGCCAGTTGCTGTGGCCCTCGCCCCGTTGCCGGGCAGCGCTCACGACCTGACCGCTGCCCGCACCCACCGGATCATCCGCATCTGCGAGCGCCAGGGCGTCCCCATTGAGACGGTCTGCCGAGAGGCGATGCTTCCGGCAGATCGCGCTGCGTTCGGGTGACGGGGGTCCGGCCCGTCGGGGGCCCGCTCGTCGGCGGAGTGAACATCGCGGGGCCCGCGATGGGATGGAGGTGCGGACCAAGGGCACGAGGCGTTCCGAATGAGCAGAGCGAGGCGCGCGCCCCGCGAGATCATCACGCACGGTGAGGTCGGCCTCGTGGCCCCGGACCACGGCCCGGTCGAGGACGAGCTCTGCCGCCAGGTCGACAGCGGCGCCGAGCGCGGGCGGACGGCAGCCCTCGGCCCGAAGAAGGTGCGCATCTCGTCGAAGACCGCGGCCGGTCCGCTGCCGGGTGGTGCCAAGAGGCTCGCTCGCCTTCGAGGTGTCCTCCGGGCAGCCGGTGCCCCGGAACTGGCAGTTGGTCCTGCACCCCCGGAGCGAGAAGATCGCCGCCACTCCGAGGATTCAGTTCGAACAGCTCGACATGGGCGGTGACCGCAGCGTACGGGCCGTCCCGAGGATCAGACGGACGTGAAGGACCACAGCAGGTTGGTGCTGCTGCCGTACGCCCACTGCTTGGTGACGGAGCCCGAGCCGACGTTGCCACCGCCGTCGAGGACCAGGCCGGTGGTGCGGTTGGCGATCGAGTAGGCGTCGCCACCCCGGGAAGTGATCTTCCACTGCTGGTTGGTACCGCCGTTCCAGGGAGCCTGTCGGGCCGGAGAGCCGTTGTCGGTGGCGCCCCAGCCGTCGGCGACCAAGCCGTTCGTCCGGTTGACCAGTCGGTAGTAGCCGCCGCCGACCGCCTCCGCCTGCCACTGCAGGTTGGAGCTGCCGTTCCACGTCCACTGCTTGAGGTCGGACCCGGACGCCACATCGCCGCCGCTGTCCAGGGCGAGTCCGTCGGTGGCGTTGGTGAGCCGGAAGTGAGCCGCCGGGTTGAACTGGACCCTCAGCGAGGCGATCTGGTCGTTGTTGCCGGTGACCCGCAGGTCGGGGTTCTCGGCGGTGAACGTCCAGGAGGTGCCGGTGAAGTCGTCCCCGGAGTAGCCGATGACCTGGTAGCCGGGAGCCGGCCGGAGGGAGGAGATGCTGCCCGCGCCCAGCCCGGCCGAGGTGAGGTCGGCCGTGGTGTAGTCACCGAGGGTGAGTACGGCCGAGTTGCCGCCGTAGTTGACGTCCGTCGAGGCGAGGGTGCCGGCGAGCGGCCGCAGGCCCGGGATCGTGCCGGAGAAGGCGAGCTTCAGGACGTAGGCGCCCGCGCTGTACGGGGCCGAGGAGGGCAGGGTGACCGTGAGGCCGGAGGAGTTCTGAACCGGCGTGGGCAGGTCGATGTAGGTGCTGGCGGTGGTGCCGAGGAGCTTCACCGAGGTCAGCGACGAGAGGTTGATCCGGTCCGGGCTGAGCGTCTTGATCGTCAGTGAGCTGCCCGGCCAGCCGAGGACGGTGGCGTACAGGACGGTGCCGGCCTTGTCGCGGGTGAAGCGGATGTCCTGCGGCGTGCCGGCGTGCGGGGTGGTGAACGCACCGCCGCCCATCTTCGTCGGGCCCTCTCCGTACGCCGTCCAGGCGCGGGTCGAATACACCGACTCGCCGAAGCGCTTCAGGTGGTCTCCGATACCGAGCAGGATGTCCTTCTGCGCCTGGGGGATGGTGCCGTCGGCCATCGGCGCGATGTTCAGCAGCATGTTGCCGTTCTTGCTGACCCGGTCGATGAACGAGTGCAGCATCTGCTGGACGGTGTAGTAGCCGATGCCCTGGGTGTAGCACCAGCTGCTGCTGGAGATGCTGTCGTCGGTCAGCCAGTACGGGGAGGCCAGGTCCCCCGGACCGCCGCGCTCGTAGTCGAAGACCTCGCCCTTGCTGTTCATGCCGTCCTTGTACGTGGCGACGACCTCTTTGCCCCAGCTGCCCGCCTGGTTGTAGTAGTACGCCAGGAAGTTCAGGCGCTGTGTCTCGTCCACGGCGTCCATCCTGAAGTCCTGCCACAGGATGTCGGGATGGGTACGGTCGATGACCTCCTTGAGCTTGTCGAACCAGAGCTGGTTCTCCGCGGCCGAGCCCAGCTGCCCGTAGAGCTTCTTGAGGCTGGGGTCCGTCTGGGCGGGGACGAACTCGTAGAAGCCGTTGAAGTGGTACGCGTGGTGCATGGCCACCAGCAGCTTGAGGCCCTTGGCGCGGATGGCCGTGGAGAAGAGCCGCAGCAGGTCGAGCCCCGGGCCCTTGTTCACCGAGTTCCACTCGTTGACCTGGCTGTCCCACATGGAGAAGCCGTCGTGGTGCTCGGCGACCGGGCCGGCGAACCTGGCGCCGGCGTCGACGAACAGCTGCACCCACTCGTCGGGGTCGAACTTCCCGCCAGCCGACTTCAGTTTCGGCGCGAACTTCACGAAGTCGCCCGCCAGGTCCTGTGCCCCGTTGATGAAGTCGTGGTACGGCCAGGCCGACGGCTGGCCGTACGTCGCGATGTGGTGTTGGTTGGCGTTGCTGCCCGCCTGGTACATGTTCCGCGGGTACCACTCGTTGTCGTAGGCGGGGACGCTGAAGACGCCCCAGTGGAAGTAGATCCCGAACTTCGCGTCCTGGAACCACTCCGGGGCCGGCGGGTGCTGGTCGACCGAGTTCCAGTCGGGCGTATACGTGCTGGGTGCGGCCTGGGCGGTGCCGGCATCGAACACGCCTCCGGCAACGGCCGCTGCGGCGACGCAGGTGGCACCGGCCAGGAAGTGGCGTCTGTTGATCGAACTCGACATGGAGACATCCCTGGTGCAGAAGGGGGAGGGGAATACAGGGCGTCGCTTGTTACGCATGAAGGTCGGCCATGTCTCCCCGGGATGTCAACCGGTGTGCAGGGATGAAAAGCGCTGAGTAGCAAGGGAGTTGGCTCTACTTGAGGCCAATCTGATGCGATTTGCGACTGTCCAGACATGGAATGTCTGTCAGGGGCTTCATGGCTCATTTGGATCAGCTAAACGCGAGGATTGATGGGATGGATCTGGCCTTCTGGGTGCCGGTCCGAAATCTCGGATGGGTCATGAGCTCGCATTATGATGCTTATTCGGCTGCGGGGTAGACAGGGCGGCAAGGGCGCACCTATAAACATCCCATCTCTTCCGGCACGGCGATACGCAGATGTCGTCGAGGCGAAACATCTCCCGCTACGGGACCGGCGCGAGGAAGCACCGATGAGAGTCAGAACCGCCCTCTGTTCAGCCGTCTCCGTCCTGTCCGCCCTGACGTTGCTCAGCGCCTGCAGCAGCGGCTCCGGCACCGGGTCCGGCGGCGCGCCGCTCGTCGGCGTCGACTACCCGCGTTCCGACACCGACTTCTGGAACTCCTACATCAAGTACACGCCCCAGTACGGCAAGCAGCTGGGCATGGACCTGAAGACGACCAACTCGCAGAACGACGTCGCCAAACTCACCGCCAACGCACAGACGTTCATCAGTCAGGGAGTCAAGGGGATCGTGATGGCCCCGCAGGACACTGCCGCCATCGCGCCCACCCTCGCGCAGCTGGAGGCGAAGAAGATCCCCGTCGTCACCGTCGACACCCGCCCCGACACCGGCAAGGTCTACATGGTCGTACGCGCCGACAACCGCGCCTATGGGGAGAAGGCCTGCCAGTACCTCGGCACAAAGCTCGGCGGCAAGGGCAAGGTCGTCATGCTTGAGGGCGACCTCTCCTCCATCAACGGCCGCGACCGCACCGAGGCGTTCAACGACTGTATGAAGAAGAACTACCCGGACATCAAGGTGTTCGGCGAGGCCACCAACTGGGACGGCGCGGTCGCCGCCCAGAAGCTGCAGACCGACCTGACGGCCAACCCGGACATCAAGGGCGTCTACATGGAGGCCAGCTTCGCGCTGTCCGGCACGCTGCAAGTTCTGAAGCAGAAAGGCCTGTTGGCGGGTCCGAAGGACAAGAAGCACGTGTTCGTCGTGTCCAACGACGGCATCCCCGAGGAGCTCCAGTCCATCGCCGAGGGCAAGATCGACGCCACGGTCTCGCAGCCGGCCGACCTCTACGCCAAGTACGCCCTGTACTACGTCAAGGCCGCGATCGACGGGAAGACGTTCAAGCCCGGCAAGACCGACCACGACAGCGCCATCATCCAGGTCCGCGACGGCGTGCTGGAGGACCAGCTCTCCGCCCCGCTCGTCACCGCCGACGGGGCCACCTACGGCGGCGTGCCCAGCGTCAAGAGCGACGACAAGGCGCTGTGGGGCAACAACCTCGGCTGATCCTCTGATTTCTCATCGGGACACAACGGTGATTCCACATCAGGAACGCAACGGCCCACGAAGACAAGGAGGTTGAGATGAGCGACGGGGAGCGAGCAGTCACCCCCGCGCCCGCCCGGGCGGACGGCCGGCGGTCCCCCTCGGGCCCGCCCGTCGTCGAGGCGGCGGGCATAGTCAAACGATTCGGTCCGACGGTGGCCCTGAACGGCGCCCGGATCACCATCCGGCCCGGGGAGACCCACGCGCTGGTCGGCCGCAACGGAGCCGGCAAGTCGACCCTGGTGTCGGTCCTCACCGGCCTTCAGGCCCCCGACGAGGGAACGGTGACCTTCGGCGGCGAGCCGGCCCCCCGGCCCAGCGACCGTGACGCCTGGCGGCAACGCGTGGCCTGCGTCTACCAGAAGTCGACCATCATCCCCGCACTGACCGTCGCCGAGAACCTCTTCCTGAACCGGCACGACCACGGACACAGCCGGCTCATCAGCTGGCAGGCCACCCGTCGCCGCGCACGGGACCTGCTGTCGGCCTGGTCGGTGGACGTCGACCCGCAGACCCCGGCCGGTGATCTGAGCGTCGAGCAGCGGCAGTTCGTCGAGATCGCCCGCGCGCTGTCCTTCGGGGCCCGGTTCATCATCCTCGACGAGCCGACCGCCCAACTCGACGGTGCGGCCATCAACCGCCTCTTCGACCGTATTCGCGACCTGCAACGCCAGGGCGTGACCTTTCTGTTCATCAGCCACCACCTCCAGGAGATCTACGAGATCTGCGACATGGTGACGGTGTTCCGAGACGCCCGGCACATCGTGACCGCACCGGTCGCGGACCTTCCCCGCGCCGACCTCGTCGCCGCCATGACCGGCGAGGCGGCGACCGACCGGCGCGAGGAACGCACGAGAGCCCTCGCCCCCGGTGCCACGGCCGCACTGAGCGTCCGTGCTCTGCGGGGCGACGCGTACGACGACGTCAGCTTCCAGATCGCGGCCGGCGAGATCGTCGGCCTCGCGGGGGCTGCCGGCAGCGGTCGTACCGAGGTCGCCGAGACCGTCGTAGGGCTTCGGGCGGCAGCGGCGGGCGAGGTGGAGATCGCCGGGAGGCGGCCCCGGCCGGGCAGCGTGCCCGCCGCGCTCGCCGCAGGTGCCGGGTTCGTCCCCCAGGACCGGCACCACCAGGGCTTCGTTCCCGACATGTCGATCGCGGACAACGCCACCCTGTCCGTTCCCCGCAGGCTCGGCCAGGGCGGGTTCCTCAGCCGCAGCCGCCGCGACCGGCTCGCCGAGGGCATGATCGAGAACCTCGCGATCAAGACTCCCGGTCCCGAACTGCCCGTCTCCGCACTGTCCGGAGGCAACCAGCAGAAGGTCGTCATGGCCCGCGCCCTCGCCGACGACCCCCGGCTGCTTGTTCTGATCAACCCGACCGCGGGCGTGGACGTGCGCTCCAAGGAGTTCCTCCTCGACAAGGTCGAGGAGACCGCGGCCACCGGAACCGGAGTGCTCATCGCCTCCGACGAACTCGACGACCTGCACATGTGCGACCGGGTCCTGGTGATGTTCCGGGGCCGTGTGACCTCAGAGATCGCCCGCGGCTGGCACGACCACGACCTCGTGGCCGCGATGGAAGGAGTGGACCTGCATGCCTGAAGTGATGCCTGAAACTACCCTCGCGGACACCGCCGCCAACGGCGCGGAGCCGGCGCCCGGGCGGACCGTGCTGCTCGGCGGCCGGATACCCCTGGCCTGGCTGCGCGACCTCGCGCTCGTCCCGGCCATCGTGGTCATCGCGATCGTCGGCCAGATCGTCAACCCGGTCTTCCTGCAGGCCGACAACCTCCTCAACGTCCTGCAGACCATGTCCGAGATGGCCCTGCTGGTCCTCGCGCAGACGATGATCCTGATCGTCAAGAAGATGGACCTGTCGCTTGAGTCCACCATGGGCCTCGCGCCCGGCGTCGCGGCCTGGCTGGTCGTGCCGGCCGGAGCGGGCCACGGACTCGGACTGCTCCCCGGCGCGTGGTCCGTTCCCGTGACCCTGGCCGTGGGCGCGGTCGTCGGCGTGATCAACGCCCTGCTGATCATCCGCTTCGGCCTCAACGGCTTCATCGTCACCCTCGGCATGCTGATCGTCCTGCGCGGTGTCCTCACCGGCATCTCCGGCGGCCAGACCTTCTTCCAGCTGCCGGAGTCGATGCTCTACCTCGGCACCGCCGAATGGTTCGGGATGCCCGCGTCCATCTGGGTCTGCCTGGTGCTGTTCGCCGTCGCGATCGTGGTGCTCGGCTGGACCAGCTTCGGCCGCTCGCTGTACGCCATCGGCGGCAACATCGACGCCGCGAAGGCGGCCGGCATCCGCACCGACCGGGTGCTGTGGATCGTCATCGTCACCGGCAGCGTCCTCGCCGCCCTCGCCGGACTGATGCTCTCCGGACGCCTCGCCTCGGTCGCCTCGGCGCAGGGCAACGGCTACATCTTCACCGTCTTCGCCGCCGCCGTCATCGGCGGGATCAGCCTGAACGGCGGCAAGGGCACCATGTTCGGGGCGTTCAGCGGCATCCTGCTGCTCTTCATGATCCAGAACGTGCTCACGCTGGCCGGTGTCCCCGCCCAGTGGATCGGTGCCCTCAACGGCCTGATCATCCTGGTCGCCCTGACCATCTCGCGGATCACCGGCGGCAAGGTCCAGGAGTGAATGCGGCGGCCGTCCAGGCCACCCGGCATCCTCCGCCGCACCCCCATCTCGCCGCAAGGGGCCGTATCGCCCCCGCACCTCACAGGAGTTGCCGCCATGTCATCCGCCCTGTCCGCTTCCGTGTCCGCTGCCCGTATCACCGCCCTGGACGTGCTGGACGTGCGGTTCCCGACGTCCGAGCACCTGGACGGGTCGGACGCGATGAACCCCGAACCCGACTACTCCGCCGCCTACGTCGTCCTGCGCACCGACGCCGGCGACGGCCTGGAGGGCCACGCCCTGGCCTTCACCACCGGCCGCGGCAACGACGTGCAGGCCGCCGCCATCACCGCCCTCGCCCCGTACGTGGTGGGCCTGTCGGTCGACGAAGTCTGCGCCGACCTCGGCACGTTCTCCCGCTCCCTCGTTCACGACCCGCAACTGCGCTGGCTGGGACCGGAGAAGGGTGCCATCCACATGGCCACCGGCGCGGTCGTGAACGCCGCCTGGGACCTGGCCGCCAAGCGGGCCGGCAAGCCCGTGTGGCGCTTCCTCGGCGAGATGCCACCCGAGGACCTGGTCGCGCAGGTCGACTTCCGCTGGCTGTCCGACGCCCTCAGCCCCGATGAGGCACTCCAGATCCTGAGCCGCGCCGAGCCCGGCCGCGAACAGCGCATCGGCCGCCTGCTCGACCAGGGCTACCCCGCCTACACCACCACCCCCGGCTGGCTCGGCTACTCCGACGAGAAGCTGGCCCGCCTGGCCCGTGAGGCCGTCGCCGACGGCTTCACCCAGATCAAGCTGAAGGTCGGCGCGTCCCTGGAGGACGACGTACGGCGCATGCGCACCGCCCGCGAGACGGTCGGCGACGGCATCCGCATCGCGGTGGACGCCAACCAGAGATGGGACGTCCAGGCCGCGATCGACTGGATGCACGCCCTGGCCCCCTACCAGCCGTACTGGATCGAGGAGCCCACCTCACCGGACGACATCCTCGGCCACGCCGCCGTGCGCAGGGCCGTCAGCCCCATCAAGGTCGCCACCGGCGAGCACATCGCCAACCGCGTCGTCTTCAAGCAGCTCCTCCAGGCCGGCGCGGTGGACATCGTGCAGATCGACTCCGCGCGGGTCGGGGGCGTCAACGAGAACATCGCGATCCTGCTGCTCGCCGCGAAGTTCGGCGTCCCGGTCTGTCCGCACGCGGGTGGCGTGGGCCTGTGCGAGATGGTGCAGCACCTGTCGATGTTCGACTACGTCGCGGTCTCCGGCACGACAGAGGACCGTGTCATCGAGTACGTCGACCACCTGCACGAGCACTTCGTCGACCCGGTGCGCATCGTCGACGGCCACTACCTGGCGCCGACACTGCCCGGGCTGAGCGCGCAGATGCACCCCGCGTCCCTCAAGGAGTACGCCTACCCCGACGGCCCCGTCTGGACCGCCCGTGTCTGAGGCCCAGGCCCTCGTCGACGCCCACCACCACGTCTGGGACCTGGACGTCCGGCCGCAGCCCTGGCTGGACGAGCCCGCGCACGAGCCGATCCGCCGCAGCTTCAGCTCGCACGCCTTGCGATCGTCCGCGACCCGGCCGATCGCCGGACGACGGCTGACGAGCACGGTGGTCGTCCAGTGCGTCGCGTCCGTGCCCGAGACGCGCGACCTCCTCGCCCTGGCCGACAGCGACCCGCTGATCGGCGCCGTGGTCGGCTGGGCGGACCTGACGTCCCCCGCGATCGGCGACGTACTCGACGACCTGCGGACCGGGCACGCGGGCCGGTACCTGCGGGCCCTGCGCCACCTCGTGCAGGGCGAGCCCGATCCGCACTGGCTCCAACGACCGGACGTGGAAAGGGGGTTGGCTGCGGTCGGGGCGCGCGGGCTCGGATACGACGTGCTGATCCGCAGCCACCAGCTCCCGCAGGCGATCCGTCTCGCGGAACGGCTCCCCGAGCTGCCGCTCGTCCTGGACCACGCCGGCAAACCACCGCTCGCCGGGCGGGACCTCACCGACTGGACCCGGCTGGTACGCGCACTGGCCAGGCATCCCCAGGTCCGCTGCAAGGTGTCGGGCCTGATCACGGAGGCCGACCACGAGAAGTGGACCATCGACGACATCCGCCCCGTGTGGGACGTCCTGCTCTCCGCCTTCGGTCCCCACCGGCTGATGTTCGGCTCCGACTGGCCGGTCTGCCTCCTCGCCGCCGGATGGAACCGGTGGGCCGCCACCGTCGAGGAACTCCTGGACGGCTGCTCCGGCACCGAGATCCACGCGATGCTCGCCGGCACCGCGACCGCCTTCTACCACCTGACCCCCGCCCCCACGAAGGAGGGGACACCGTGCTCCTGACGGAACTGCTGCACCCAGGGATCCTCGAATCGCTGGCCGGAGCCGGCCACGGATCGCGCGTCCTGCTCGCGGACGGCCACTACCCCGCGAGCACCGCCACCGGCGAGCGCGCCCGGACCGTCCACCTCAACCTGGCCCCCGGCCTGCTCGACGTCACCACCGTGCTCGACGTCCTGCTGCGCGCCCTGCCCGCCGAGGCGGCCCACGTCATGGTGCCGCCCGAGGGCGAACCGGAACCGCCCGCCAACGCCGAGTACCGCTCGATGCTGGCGCCCCTCCCGGTCGACACGCTCGGCCGCTTCGAGTTCTACGACGCCGCCCGCTCGCCCGACCTGGCGCTGACGATCGTCACCGCCGACACCCGTACCTACGCCAACCTGCTGCTGACCATCGGCGTCCGCGCTGAAGGGACCCTGACGACACGATGACCCTCGCCGTCCGCTACACATCCGCCCGCACCCTGGACACGGCTCCCGCGACCGGTGCGCCACCTGGTCCGGGAGAGGTGGAGCTGGCTCCCGCCTACGTCGGTATCTGCGGCACCGACCTGCACATCTTCCACGGCGACATGGACGCCCGGGTCCACACGCCCGCCGTTCTGGGGCACGAGATGTCCGGCCGGGTCGTGCGGGTCGGGCCGGGAGTGGAGGGCTGGCGGGCCGGCGACGCGGTCACCGTGATGCCACTGCGCTGGGACGGCACCTGCCCGGCCTGCCGCGCCGGGCATCAGCACATCTGCCAGCACCTGGACTTCATCGGCATCGACTCCCCGGGCGCGATGCAGCAGCGCTGGACGGTGCCCGCCGCCACCCTGATCCGGCTGCCGGACTCCCTCGCCCTGGACCGGGCCGCGCTCGTCGAGCCGACGGCGGTGGCCGTGCACGACGTGGGCCGGGCGAAGGTCGCCGAGGGCGAGAAGGCCGTGGTGGTCGGTGGCGGGCCGGTCGGTGTGCTGATCGCGCTGGTCGCACGGGCCGCGGGTGCCGAGGTGCGGGTGGTGGAGCCGAGCGCCCACCGTCGGCTGCTGGCCGAGCAGTTGGGGCTGACCGTCTGGGACCCGGCCGCGGACGACATCGGCGCCCTGGTCGACGCGTGGACGCGGGACGCGGGTGCGGATGTCGCCTTCGAGGTGTCCGGCGCGACGGGCGGCGTGGACACGGCCGTCGACGTGCTGGGCGTACGCGGCCGTCTCTGCCTCGTCGCCATCCACCCCCGCCCCCGCGAGGTGAACCTGCACCGGTTCTTCTGGCGCGAACTCACCCTGGTGGGCGCCCGGTTGTACGACCGTGGCGACTTCGAGAGCGCGGTGACCCTGGTCGCGGACGGCACGATCCCGGCCGAGCGCCTCATCAGCAAGGTCGTCCCCCTCACGCAGGCACCGGCCGCGTTCGAGGCCCTGGAGGGCGGCGGTGACGTGATGAAGATCCTCGTGGACTGCACCGACACCACCGAGGGAGCGGCCGCATGACCGCCTTCGACCTCACCGGGAGGCTCGCCGTCGTCACCGGGGCTCGGCGCGGTATCGGCCGGGCCATGGCCCGCGCGCTGGCCGAGGCCGGCGCGGACGTCATCGGGGTGAGCGCCGCGCTGGAGGAGTCCGGCAGCGCGGTGGAGAAGGACGTGCACGCCGCGGGCCGTTCCTTCGAGGCGATCCGGACCGACTTCGCCGACCCCGCCGCCGTACGAGCCCTGGGCGCGGACCTCGCCCGACGCGAGCGCCCGGTGGACATCCTGGTCAACAACGCGGGCACGATCCGCCGCGCTCCGGCCGCCGAACACACCGACGCAGACTGGGAGTTGGTGCTCCAGGTCAACCTCAACGCGCAGTTCGCGCTGACCCGGGCGGTCGGCGGTGCGATGGTGGCCCGCGGCGAAGGGAAGGTCATCTTCACGGCGTCGCTGCTGAGTTTCCAGGGCGGCATCACCGTGCCCGGATACACCGCAGCCAAGCACGGCATCGCCGGTCTGACCAAGGCGCTGGCCAACGAGTGGGCGCCGCACGGGGTGAACGTCAACGCCCTCGCGCCCGGCTACATCGCCACCGACAACACCCAGGCCCTGCGGGACGACCCGGTGCGCAGCAAGGCGATCCTGGACCGGATCCCGGCCGGCCGCTGGGGCGGCGGCGACGACCTGGCGGGCGCCACGGTCTTCCTCGCCTCGGACGCCGCCGCCTACGTCCACGGCGTCGTCCTGCCCGTCGACGGCGGATGGCTCGGCCGGTGAGCGTCCCCGACCCGGCCACCGCACTGGCCGGGGCCCGTCTCCTGCCCGTGCTGACCGTGCCGTCCACGGCCACCGCCGGCCCACTCGCCGACGCGCTCACCGCGGGCGGTGCCCGGTGTGCCGAGGTCACCTTCCGCACACCGGACGCCGAGCAGGTGCTCAAGACGATGGCCGCCCATGGCGGGCTCACCGTCGGCGCCGGCACGGTCCGCACGCCCGAGCAGGCGGAGCGGGCGGTGGCGGCCGGGGCCCGCTTCGTGGTGTCCCCCGGCTTCGACGGGGAGGTCGTGGCCAAGTGCCGCGAGCTGGGGGTGCCCGTGGTACCCGGCATCGCCACCGCCACCGAGCTGATGCGTGCCCTGAAGGCGGGCCTCGACACCGTCAAGCTCTTCCCCGCCGAGCCGCTCGGCGGCCCGCGGACGCTGCGGGCGCTCGCGGCCCTTCCCCGGGACGCGCTTCGTGCCGACCGGCGGGATCGACGCCTCCCGCCTGGCCGCCTACCTCGCCGACCCGGCGGTTCTCGCGGTCGGCGGCAGCTGGATGGCCACCGCCGCCCACCTGGAGCGAGGCGACTATGCGGAGATCCGCCGACTGACCGCCGAGGCGGTGGAGAGGAGCATGACGTGATCGACGTGGTGGCTCTCGGCGAGGTGATGCTGCGCTTCGACCCGGGCGAGGGACGGATCCGCACCGCCCGCTCCTTCCAGGTCTGGGAGGGCGGCGGCGAGTACAACGTGGTACGCGGACTGCGCCGCTGCTTCGGGCTGCGCACAGCCGTCGTGACCGCCCTCGCCGACAACGCGGTGGGCCGGCTCGTCGAGGACCTGATCCTCCAGGGCGGCGTCGACACCTCGCTGATCCGCTGGGTGCCCGACGACGGCATCGGCCGCACCGCCCGCAACGGCCTCAACTTCGTCGAACGCGGCTACGGCATCCGCGGCGCTCTGGGCGTCAGCGACCGCGCGCACACCGCCGTCTCCCAGCTGCGCAAGGGCGACGTGGACTGGGACGCGGTGTTCTCGTCCGGAGTGCGCTGGTTCCACACCGGCGGCATCTTCGCGGGCTTGTCCGACACCACGGTGGACGTCGCCGACGAGGCCATGGCCGCGGCCCGCCGCCACGGCGTCACCGTCTCCTACGACCCCAACCACCGCCCCAGCCTGTGGGCAGGCCGGGGCGGCGCCGACGCCGCCCGCGAGGCCGACCTGCGGCTCGCCCGGCACGCCGACGTCGTGGTGGGCACCCTGGGCCTGGCCGGGACGCACCCGGGACAGGCGCGCATCGGGGGCGACGAAGTGGCGGACGCCCTCGCCGAGTTGGCCGACCTGCTGCCCGCGGCGAAAGTACTGGCGACGACCCTGCGCGGCGTACCATCGGCCGGAGTCAACGACTGGTCCTCGGCCGCCTGGTCCGCCGAAACCGGCTTCGTCCCCGGCCCCCGGATGCCCGGCCTGCAGGTCCTGGACCGCATCGGCTCCGGCGACGCCTTCGCCGCCGGCCTGATCCACGGACTGCTCGACGACGCCGGCCTGGAGCGGGCCCTGGCCTACGGCACCGCCCACGGCGCGCTCACCATGACCACGCCCGGAGACGTCTCCATGGCCTCGCTCGCCGAGATCGAGGCGCTCATCGCGGGCGGGACGCCCCACGTCAGACGCTGACCGGCGCCCCCCATCGCCCGCATCCCAGGAGCACGTCTTGCACCAGCGGAAGATCCAGAACACGTCCGTCTCACTCACCGAGCTCGGCTTCGGGGCATCTGTGATCGGCAACCTCTACCACGTCACCCCGGCCGCCGACGCGACCGCCGCCGTCGATGCGGCATGGGAGGCCGGCCTGCGGTATTTCGACACCGCACCGCACTACGGCCTCGGCCTCTCCGAGCGCCGCCTGGGTGCCGCCCTCCAGGGGCGCCCGCGCGACGAGTACGTCATCTCCTCGAAGGTGGGCAGGCTGCTGGTGCCCAACGAGGAGCCACGTGGCGTCGACACCGAAGGCTTCGCCGTACGGGACGACCTGTGCCGGCAGTGGGACTTCAGCCGCGACGGCGTACTCCGCTCGATCGAGGACACACTGGAGCGCACCGGCCTGGACCGGCTGGACATCGTCTACCTGCACGATCCGGACGACCACTGGTGGCAGGCCGCCCGGGAGGCCATGCCCACGCTTGCCGAACTGCGGGACCAGGGTGTGATCGGAGCGATCGGCGCCGGCATGAACCAGTCGGCGATGCTCGCCCGCTTCCTGCGCGAGACGGCCGCCGACGTAGTGATGCTCGCCGGCCGCTACACGCTCCTGGACCAGTCGGCGCTGGACGACGTCCTGCCCGCCGCGCGGGAACTCGGCAAGAACGTCGTGGCGGTGGGCGTGTTCAACTCGGGACTGCTCTCCCGCGACCGGCCCGCCGAGGGCATGAAGTACGACTATCGGGACGCCCCGCCGACTCTGGTCGTCCGCGCCCGGGCGATCGCCGAGGTCTGCGAGGCGCACGGGACCAGCCTGCCCGCCGCCGCGATCGCCTTCCCGCACACCCATCCCAGTGTCATCAACGTCACCCTCGGCATGCGGACTGCGGAACAGGTCGGACGAAACGTGGAACTCCATGGTCAGCGCGTCCCGGACGGCCTCTGGGACGATCTGCGGGCGCAGGGGCTGATCAGGTCGGACGTCCTCGCGGGGCACGGTGGGGGAGGGATGTGCGATGTCTCTGACGGACAAGGCCATCGAGCAGATCCGTGAGCTGATCCGGACCGGTGCGCTGCCTCCAGGCTCGAAACTCCCACCGGAGGCGGACCTGGCCGCGCAGCTGGGCCTGTCCCGCAACCTTGCCCGCGAAGCGGTCAAGGCACTGGCCGTAGCGCGCGTCCTGGAGGTCAGGCGCGGCGACGGCACGTATGTGACCAGCCTGCAGCCGAGTCTGCTCTTGGAGGGGCTCGGCGGTGCGGTGGAGCTGCTGCACTGTTCAAGGACGACGACGGAACCGCGTACCAGGTCACCTCCGCGGCCGACAACGCCGACCTGCACATCTACAAGCTCACCGCCGACTACACCGGCTACGACAGCCTGGTCGCCAACCCCTGGCCGAACAACTACCCCGAGGCGCCCGCCCTGTTCAAGCGCGACGGCGTCTACTTCATGCTCACGTCCGGCACCAGCGGATGGAACCCCAACCAGCAGAGGTACGCCACCGCCACCAGCCTGGCCGGCCCCTGGACCGCCATGACCGAGATCGGCGACGCCACCACCTACGGCTCCCAGACGGCTTTCGTGCTGCCCGTGCAGGGAACCTCGGGCACCTCCTACCTCTACATGGGCGACCGCTGGGGCAACTCCATGGGCGGCACGGTCAACGACTCGCAGTACGTCTGGCTGCCGCTGACCTTCCCGACCAGGACCACCATGAACCTGCCGTGGTACCCGCAGGTCGCCATCGACACGGCCGCCGGCACGGTCACCGGAGTGGGCGGCGGTCCGTACTACCGCCTGGTCGCCCGGCACAGCGGCAAGTGCCTCGACATCACCGACAACTCCGCCGCAGACGGCGCGATCGCGCTGCAGTACTCCTGCAACGGTGGCCTCAACCAGCAGTGGCGGCTGCAGGACGCGGCCGACGGCTACGTCCGGGTGCTCGCCCAGCACAGCGGCAAGTGCCTGGACGTCGACGGGGGCTCCACCGCCGACGGTGCGTTCGTGAACCAGTACCACTGCACGACGGGCACCAACCAGCAGTGGCGGTTCGATGACCAGGGGGGCGGCTACTACCGCCTGGTCGCCCGGCACAGCGGCAAGTGCCTGGACGTCGCGAACGCTTCGACCGCCGATGGCGCCCGCCTCATCCAGTCGCCCTGCGGTGACGGCACCAACCAGCAGTTCCAGCGGCCCGCGGTGTGAGACGGGGCTGGACGTCGGCCAACGGTTCCAGCTGCAGCGTGCCCCGGCCCCGCCCGGGGCGCGTCCCCCCACAGCGGCGAGGCAGCCGCACGCAGTGAAGGAGACACAGATGACGGGCATGCGTACGGCATGCAGGGTCCCGTGGTGGCGACGCGGGAGGCGAACGGCCGTGCTCGCCGCGGTGACCGCCCTGATGGCAACGCTCCTGACCGGGTTGGGCGCCGCCGGGACGGCGCAGGCGGCCACGGTGGACACGAGCGCGTGGTACGTGCTGGTCAACCGGGGCAGTGGCAAGGCGCTCGACGTGGCGAACGCGAGCACGGCCGACGGGGCGAGTCTCTCGCAGTGGCCCCAGACCGGCGGTGCCAACCAGCGGTTCCAGTTCGTCGATTCGGGCGACGGCTACTACCGGCTCAAGGCGCAGCACTCGGGCAAGGTGCTGGATGTGCTCAACCACTCCACCGCCGATCATGCGGACATCGCGCGGTGGAGCGACGCGAACGGTGCCAACCAGCGGTTCCGGCTGGCGGACTCGTCGGACGGTTACGTCCGTCTGCTCAACCGCAACAGCGGCAAGGCCGTCGAGGTGGACAATGCCTCGACCGCGGACGGTGCCAAGGTCGTGCAGTTCACCGACTGGGGCGGGGCCAACCAGCAGTGGCAACTGGTCCGCGTCGGCAGCGGCAGCGGCGGCGCACTGCCGTCGACGTTCCGGTGGTCCTCCAGCGGCGTCCTGGCCGGTCCGAAGCGGGACGCACAACACAGCACCGTGGCCATCAAGGACTTCTCGGTGATCCGCAACAACGGCCAGTGGGTGGTCTACGCCTCGGCCGTGGGCCCGAACTACGGTTACGGGCTGGAGCAGTTCAGCTTCAGTGACTGGTCACAGGCGGCATCGGCACCAACCTCGTACCTGGACCAGGCGTTGCTCGCTGCGCACACAGTAGAAGGGTTCTTCCCCGGAGCCTCTCAGACAGGGGTACCGCTCAGCCCAGCTGCTCCGGGAACTCGTCCGACGCCGTCCGCTGCCCGGCAGGCGGCCCCGCCCTTGCCAGGTCGCGCGCGCGGTCGCGGGCAGGGGAAGATCGAGTGGTGAACTCATCTGTGGCGGAGGCCGTTTCCGTCGTACTGCTGCTGGGGGTGCTGGCGTGCGCCGTGGCTCGCCCGTTCGGGTGGCCGGAGGCGGTTGTCGCCGTCCCGGCTGCTGGCGTGGTGATCGCCACCGGGGCGCTCTCGCTGGGGCACGCCCGTGAGGAGGCGGAGCGGCTCGGGCCGGTGATCGGGTTCCTCGCGGCCGTCCTGGTCCTCGCCCAGCTGTGTGACGACGAGGGACTCTTCCACGCGTGCGGTGCGTGGATGGCCCGTAGCGCGGCGGGGCGCCCGCGCCGCCTGCTGGTGCAGGTGTTCGCAGCCGCTTCGGTGATCACTGCGGTCCTCAGCCTGGACGCCACGATCGTTTTGCTGACCCCGGTGGTGTTCGCCACCGCCGCCAGGCTCGGCGCCCGGCCGAAACCGCACGTCTACGCCTGCACCCACCTGTCGAACACCGCGTCGCTGCTGCTGCCGGTCTCCAACCTCACCAACCTGCTCGCGTTCGCCGCCAGCGGGCTGAGCTTCACGCGCTTCGCCGCCCTGATGGCCTTGCCCTGGCTGGTGGCCATCGCCACCGAGTACGTGGTCTTCCTCCGGTTCTTCGCCACCGACCTGGACGCGGGAGCCCAGGCCCCGCGCACCGCCGAGCAACGCGAACTGCCGGTGTTCACCCTGGTCACAGTGGCCTGCACGCTGGCCGGGTTCGTCCTCACCTCCATGGTGGACGTCAACCCCGCGTGGGCGGCCTTCGCCGGCGCACTCGTGCTCGCCGTGCGGGCTCTGGCCCAGCGCCGTACCACACCCACCGCCATCGTGCGAGCCGCCGCGGTGCCGTTCCTCGCCTTCGTCCTGGCCCTGGGACTGGTGGTCCGCGCGGTCGTCGACAACGGGCTGGCGGCGGGGCTGGGGCACCTGATTCCGGACGGTACCGGACTGGCGGCGTTGTTCGGCATCGCGGCCCTGGCCGCGGTGCTGGCCAATGTCATCAACAACCTGCCCGCCGTGCTGGTGCTGCTGCCGCTGACCGCCCCGTCCGGGCCGGGCGCGGTCCTAGCAGTCCTGCTGGGGGTGAACATCGGCCCGAACCTCACCTACGCCGGCTCCCTTGCCACGCTGCTGTGGCGGCGCATGGTGCACGAACACGACAGCGACGTCGAACTCGGCGAGTTCACCCGGCTCGGCGTGTTCACCGTGCCTGCCGCCCTGGGACTGTCGGTGGTGGCACTGTGGACCTCGCTCACCCTCATCGGAGGCTGACCGTCATGAGAGTCATCGCCTGGATCACCGAGGGCACCTGGCCCGCCGGCATCGACGCCGCCCGCGCCTACGCGCCCGACGACGCCGACATCGTGCTGCTCCACGTCACCGCGGCCGACGTCCCGGGCGCGGCGCACGGAGCCTTCGCCGGGCTGCTCGGCCGCGGCCATGGCGAACGCGACCCCGGCACGCAGGTGGAGCACCTGGCCGCCGCCTCCGCCGAGACATTCCTGGCCGAGGCCGCGCGGCGTCTGGGCCGCCCGTGCGCCCGCGTCGAGCGAACCGGCCGCGTCGAGCGGGAGGTCGTCGCCGCGGCCGAGGGCGCCGACCTGCTCATCCTCGCCCGCGACGGTGACCGCACCCATCTCGGGCCGCGCAGCCTCGGGCATGCCAGCCGTTTCATCGTCGACCACGCCCCGTGCCCCGTCCTGCTGGTGTGGCCCGAGCCCGCACCCGGCATCGACACCATCCCGGCACCGCCACCCCACCCGCCGCACCACCGATAGCGGCAGGCACCCGGCACCCACATGGCTTGGTGGTGTGTCCGCAGGGAGGCCGCCCCTGGGAGCTCCTCACCCCTCCCGGTGGCCTGCCTTCGCCGGAGCACCCCGTCGACGCCCCGCTGAACCGGTGACGGGTGACTCCGAGGAGTGCAGGTGTTCCCTCAGCCACTGCTCCGTGTTGTTGACGTGCAGGAGCGCGGCGGCCTGGCTCAGGAAGGCGTCGCGGGCGGAGAGGGCCGTGAAGATCGACTCGTGTTCGGCGAGCGTGCGGCCCGCGGCCTGGTCGTCGACCAGGCCCCGCCAGATCCGGGCACGCAGCGTGCGGCCCGATATGCCTTCGAGGAGCGTGAGCAGCGAGTCATTGCCCGTCGCGGAGATCACGGCCCGGTGGAAGGCCACGTCGTGGGCGTTGAGCTGCTCGACGTCGTCGCGGGCCTCGCGCATGGCGTCCAGATGGCGCTTGACCTCGGCCAGTTGGCCGTCGGAGATCCGGGTGGCCGCCAGCGCGGTGGCTGCCGGCTCCAGCAGCCTGCGAACCTCCATCAGGTCCAGCAGCGCGGCCGAGTCGCTCTGGAGGAGTTCCACGGCTCCGCCGAGGCCCTCGAACAGCAGGCTCGGCTCCAGACTGGTCACGTACGTTCCGTCGCCTCGCCGGACGTCCAGCACGCGTGCGACGGCCAGCGCCTTGACGGCCTCGCGGGCGAGGTTGCGGGACAGACCCAGCTGGGCTGCGAGGTCGGCCTCCGGCGGCAGCTTCGACCCCGGAGGCAACGCGCCGCTGCGGATCAGCTCACGGATGTGCTCGATGGCCTTGTCGGTCAAAGACACCGCGCACTCCTCCCGCGCCGGCCCGCGCCGGCACGTCCGCCCTGATCAGGCCCCGAGCGCGAAGGTCGGCCCACAGACCGTCGGGAACGTGCCGATGGTGAAGCTGCACGTTTCGTTCGACCTGTTCGAGGTTTCGCACGCCCAGGGTGACGTTGATGATACTGGGACGCGTGCCGGGGCAGGCCATGACCGCGGCGGGCGGCCTCGTCCCGTGTTCCCTCGGCGGGCCTGTCGTGCGAGAGCAGCCCGGAGTTCTGGAGGCCGTCGCGGAAAGGCGAGGCGCCTGGAGCCGATCAGCGGCCGCGAACCAGTCGAGGGCTTGGAACACGTGGGTCGCCGCACCGGCTGGAGGTGCCGTTCGTCCCACCCGACATGACCGCGTCCTCCCAGGCACGCATCAGTCGGCCGTGGCCTTCTCCCGTACCGCGGCAGCGGAGAGCGTTCTGTTCGGCCGCGGACGCACATCGCCGTCCGCACGGCGTGCGGGTCGCCGCCGTCGAGCAGTCCGAGTGCATCGCCCTGGTCGAAGATGACTTCCACGCCGCCCGTGTCAGCTCGCCATATGGGCGGTCGCCTGAATTCCGTAGAGGTCGGCGTAGCGCCCGCCGAGAGCGAGCAGTTCCTCGTGGGTGCCCTGTTCGGCCGGGCGGCCCCGGTCCAGTACCAGGGGCCGGGCTGTCGCCGGGATGATGGATCGGACGTGGGTGGCGGGACCAGTGGCGGGCGAACTGGACCTGGGTCGGTTGAACGACGTTCGGCCGTAGCGTGATCCCGCTGATGGCCAGCTGCTCTCCATAGATGTCCGTGAGTCTGATCGCGCTGCCGCATCCGCGGCCGTCGGCGCAAACGAAGTAGTTGTGGTCGGTACGGGGCAGCTGCCGCCAGCCGTTGCCGGTGCGGACCTCCAGCCGCGCGACCGGATCGCGGTGGCCGATCGCCTGGACAGCGCACCAGTAGGGGTTGGAGCCGGTCTTGTACCGGATGGAGATCGTGCCGGACGTGCTGGGGCTCAGCAGGCTCCAGGTGATCGGTATCCGGCCGACCTTGAGCGGAGCGAGTTCGGCGAAGGCCTGTTGACTGAGGTCGGGTTGCCCGGGAACACAGGACAAGGGGCATTCGTTGGTTATCCGCACCGTGATGGAGGCGCCGTTGGCCGCGCGGACGCGCACGTACTACACGGGCAACATCGGGCTGGCCACGGCCGACGGCCTGTCCGGCTGGGACGGCGTCTACGGCTTCGCGGGTCCGGCACTGCGCGGTGACTACCAGCCGCTCAGCGGAAGCGCGTTGGTCCTGGGCAACCCCGAGGACGCCCCGACGCAGCAGTACTCGTATTACGTGATGCCCAACGAACTGATGGAGAGCTTCATCGACACGGTCCCGACCGGCGACGGCGGGACCCGCTTCTGCCACATGAACCGTGGCCGGCCACGGCCCTCGCAGCGGTACGCGAGCGGTCGAGCCGCCTCGGTGACTCCGACGCGGGCCGATCACCTCAGGCCAGGGGGTCGAGGAAAGTCAGGACAGAGGCGTCCTCCTCGATCAGCGGAGCGAGGGCGGCGTTGAACGGGCCGCCGTACGGGGCCTTCAGATGCGCCTGGAACGCGTCCTTGTCGCGGTAGACCTCGAAGATCCAGAAGGCGCGCGGATTGGACTCCTTGGTGTACACGTCGAAGGAGAGGTTGCCGTCCTCGTCGCGTACCCTCTGCGCGTACTCCCGTATCAGACGGGCGATTTCGCCCTCCGCTCCCTCGCGGGCGGTGAACTCGGCGAGCAGGGTTTTCGTCACGGTCCTGTGTCCTTGTCAGTTGTTTGCGGAGCCGAGGTGCCAGACGACGGCCTTGTCGAGATTCACTGAGCCGTTCTCGGCGAAGACCCGCACTCCCCGGCTGTCGGGGTGGGGGAAGATCTGGTCGGTGATCACGGCCTCGCCGCTGCCGCCGAAGACCTCGACGGACGACCGGTCGACCAGGATCCGCAGCTTCACCTTGCCGTTCGTGGCCTTCAGCGGCGCGGTCTGGATGCCGGGGAAGGCGCTGCTGAAGTCGACGGTACCGGAGCGGGTGCGGTCGACGTACAGCTCCTGTGTGGTGGTGTCGTATCCGATGACGGTTTCCTCTCGCCCGGTGCCGGTGCGCACCTTCAGGCCGAAGCGTTCCGCGTCGTTCAGGGAGAACGTCGCCTCGATGTCGAGTGCCTTGCCCTCGGCCGCGGGGCCGATCAGGGGCTGTGAGGTGTTCGTGACGGTGACGCCGGCCGCCGTCGCCGCGGATCCCTCCCGCAGCGAGTTCAGGTTCGCCACCGGCTCGCTGGTCAGCCGGAGGCGGCCGTCGATGGTACGCAGGGCCATCTGGCGGGGGATGCTCTGCGCGCCACGCCAGGGCGAGGTGGGGATGGACGTCCCGTACTCCCAGTCGTTCATCCAGCCGATCATGTACCGCTTGTCGCCGGGCACGTTCTCCCAGGACACCGCCGCGTAGTAGTCCTTGCCGTAGTCGGCCCAGTCGGCGCGCTGTACGACGGACTTGGCGGGGGCGTCGGCGGTGGTGAACTGGTCGGCGAGGATGTGGCCCCAGCCGCCGGTGTTGCTGTCGACAATTTGGATCTGCGCCTTCTCGCCGGCGTAGGGACGCATGTCGAAGGAGGCCCAGTCCAGGCTCTCGCTGTTGGATCCAGTGGTGCTGCGGACGACCTTGCCGTCGACGAGCAGGTTGACGGACGTCTCCCGGGAGACCGGCTGGGCCTGGGTGTCGGACAGTGTGATCTGGTCGACGTTGATGTGGCCCCAGCTACCGGTGTTGTCGTCGACGATCCTGATCCGCGCCTTGTGGCCTGCGAGGTCGCGGACGTCCCAGGAGGCCCAGTTGAGTGCCTCGGCGTCCTGACCGGTGGCGCTGCGGACCACCTTGCCGTCGACGAGGAGTTCGACGGCGGTGGGGTTGTCGTAGCCGGCGGGGTGGTGGCCGCCGCCGACGAGGAAGTCGACGTAGTCCTTGTCGATGGTGAACTCGGGTGAGGTGAGGGTGCCGGTGGTGGAGTCGCCGTTGAGGTAGGTGTTGACCAGGCCGCTGCCGAGGAAGCCGGACACCTCCTGCTGGTCGGGGAGGGTGCCGGTGGCCGGTGCGGTGCCGAAGGCGTCGCCGGTGGTCGTCCACTCGCCGTAGGTGCCGCCCTCGAAGTCGGCGAGGACCGTGCCCGCGGGCGGCGGCCCCTGCTCCAGGACGGTTCCGGCCTCGTGCGGGTGCTTGCCGCCGCCGACCTTGAAGTTGAGGAACTTGCTGTCGACGGTGAAGGGAGGCGAGGTGAGGGTGCCGGTAGTGGCGTCGCCCGAGTGGAAGCTGTTGGCGAGGCCCTTTCCGTCGAAGCCGGTCACTGTGCTCTGGCCGTCCAGTGCCCCGGCCGCCGGACCGTCCCCGAACGCGGTGCCGGTGGTCGTCCAGGTGCCGTAGTCGGGTCCTTCGAAGCCCTGCACGACTTGGCCGGCGGGTGGGGTGTAGGTGTCGTTGTCGTCGGCGGTGAACTTCCTGCCGTCGAAGTCACCGATGAAGTACTGGGCGCCCGAACCGCCGGTGATCCCGCCGGGGTTGATGTTGACGACCAGGACCCACTTGATGTGCTTCTTGTCCCCGTCGACGGCGAGGGGGAACAGGTCCGGGCACTCCCACACACCGCCCGTCGCGCCGGCCGGCCCGAACTCGCTGAGCAGCTCCCAGTCCTTGAGATTCCTGGACGAGTAGAACCGCACCTTGTGCTCGGCGGACAGCGACACCGTCATCAGCCAGCTCCTGGTGGGGGCGTACCACTGGACCTTGGGGTCGCGGAAGTCCTTGGAGCCGATGTCGATGACGGGATTGCCCTGGTACTTGGTCCAGGTACGGCCGCGGTCGGTGCTGTAGGCGAGTGACTGGGCCTGCGTGCCGGTGGACTTGGAGTAGCTGGTGTAGATCGCCACCATGGGCGGGTTCTGCTTGCTGCCGAAGCCGGTGGTGTTGTTCCAGTCGACCACCGCGCTGCCGGAGAAGACCATTTCCCTGTCGTCGTACGACAGGGCGAGCGGCAGCTGCTTCCAGTGCACGAGGTCCGTGCTCACCGCGTGGCCCCAGGACATGTCGCCCCAGGTGTTGCCGTTGGGGTTGTACTGGTAGAAGAGGTGGTACTCGCCCTTGTAGTACACGAGGCCGTTGGGGTCGTTCATCCAGTTCCTCTCCGGGGTGAAGTGGAACTGGGGACGGTAGGTCTCGGTGTACGGCGGGGCGTCGGCCGCCAGGGCCTGGGGGGCGAACGGGGCTGCGGCCAGCGCGCAGACGGTCGCCACGGCCGTGATCGTCCGCACACGGGCATGCCGGAACACACGTCGAGAGCTCATCGGGTCTCCTGTGCCGCGGCCGTCCGCGCAGCGCAGAGCGCGACTCCGACACGGACGGACCGAAAGGTGGCGCCCCGGCCGGCGCCATCGTCCATGTCGCCGACCAAGGGTGTCATCGTTGACTTGTGTCATCGATGACATCGAGTGGCCCGATGATGAACGCAATCCGGTCAACGCGTCAACAGTTCGGGCGTGATTGCCCCCGCGCGGATCCCGGTCGCGTCAGATGCCGCCGACTGCCGTCAGCCGGTCCAGGTGGCTCTGCCAGGGCGGGTTGGGACCGGCGGCCGAGCAGGTCAGGGCCGCGACCCGAGCGGCGAACCGGCATGCCTGGGCCACCTCGCCGAGATCGAGACCGGTCAGCCGGCCGCCGAGGTGTCCGCGGGTGCCGAGGTGGTGCAGCAGGCCGGCGGTGAAGGAGTCCCCCGCCCCGACCGTGTCGACCACCTCTGTCGACACTGCCGGCACCTGCACCCGTTCACCGTCGAGGGAGACCAGTGCGCCGTCGGCCCCGCGCGTGATCACGACGAGCCGGGCTCCGGCAGCATGCCAGACGTCGCAAGCCCGCTCTGGTGAGCTTCCGGGCAGGAGCAGTTCGAGGTCGTCCTCGCTCAGCCGCAGTACGTCGGCGAGGGCGCACCAGTGCGCCAGGCGGGCGCGATAGACCTCGGGGTGCACCAGCAGCGGCCGTACGTTGGGGTCGATGCTGATGGTGGCCCGGGCAGAGGCCGCCGCCAGGAACTCCTCCACCACTGGCGCGCCGGGCTCGCGGACGAGCGCGAGGGAGCCGGTGTGCACGCAGGCGGTTCCGGACAGATCCACCCCTGCCAGTTCCTGCGCCGTCCACTGCCAGTCGGCCGTGTTCTGCGCATGGAAGGAGTACGCGGCCTGCCCCTGGGCGTCCAGCTCCGCCACGGCCAGCGTGCTGGGCTCGGCGGCTGCGACGGCGTACGACAGGTCCACCCCGGATTCCTCCAGGTGGGCCCGGAACAGCCGGCCGAACACGTCGCCGGACAGGCGTGCGAGGAAGCGGGCGGAGGTGCCGAGTCGGGCCAGGGACACGGCCGTGTTCGCAGGTCCGCCGCCGGGCAGCACCCGCAGGGCGAGTTCGTTCGAGGCGCTGACGGGTTCGGCGAAGGCGTCGGCGACGCACTCTCCCAGGACGGTTATCTGACGCGGGCTGCTCATGGGCGGCTCTTCTCTGCGAGCGTACGAACGAAAGCGGGCACGAAACAGGCAGCCGCCGGGCACGTTACGGACTTGTGTCCCGTACAGGGCATTGACGTTGCCGGGACGCGGAGTCCATCATCCTCGCCATGCAGTGTCAACGATGACATAAGTCAACGATGACATCTCCGGGACGGCATGCTCCGATGCCGACCGCGCCGCTCGTGATCCCGCAGGAGTCGTTCATGTCGCGCACCACTCGTCTGACCCCGTCCCTCCTCAGAGCCGCCGCCTGCACGGGTATCGCGGCCCTCACCCTGACGGCCTGCGGATCCGGCTCCGGATCGGGTTCCGCGGGCTCCGGCTCGGGCAGCGTCAAGGTCGGTCTGATCACCAAGACCGACACGAACCCGTTCTTCGTGAAGATGAAGGAGGGGGCGGAGAAGGCCGCCAAGGCGGACGGCGTCCAGCTGATGACCGCCGCGGGCAAGTTCGACGGGGACAACTCCGGTCAGGTCACCGCCATCGAGAACATGGTCGCCGCCGGCGTGAAGGGCATCCTGATCACGCCGAGTGACTCCAAGGCGATCGTGCCCGCGATCGCGAAGGCACGTGCCAAGGGTGTCCTGGTCATCGCCCTGGACACCCCGACCGAGCCGCAGAGCGCGGTCGACGCCCTCTTCGCCACGAACAACCTCACGGCCGGCCAGCTGATCGGGGAGTACGCCAAGGCCGCGATGAAGGGCAAGACGGCGAAGATAGCCGCCCTCGACCTCGCGCCCGGCGTCTCCGTCGGCGTCCAGCGGCACGACGGCTTCCTGAAGGGCTTCGGCGCCACCGACAAGGACGTCGTCTGCGCCCAGGACACAGGCGGCGACCAGGCCAAGGGCCAGACCGCGATGGAGAACTGCCTCCAGAAGTCGCCCGGCATCAACCTCGTCTACACCATCAACGAGCCGGCCGCCCTGGGCGCGTACACCGCGCTGAAGGCCAAGGGCCTGGAGAAGGACGTGCTGATCGTCTCCGTCGACGGCGGCTGCACCGGCACCCAGGCGGTCAAGGACGGCAAGATCGCCGCGACCTCGCAGCAGTACCCGCTGAAGATGGCCGCCGAGGGCGTCAAGGCCGTGGTGACGTACGCCAAGAACGGCAAGAAGGCGTCCGGTTACACCGACACCGGCGTCACCCTGATCACCGACAAGGCACAGACGGGCGTCACGTCCAAGGACACCGGCTACGGCCTGCAGAACTGCTGGGGCTGAGCCGCCCACGAGGACCGTACTTCCACCGCCTCTCCCCTCAGCAGGGCGGCTGTCCCGTACCTCCCCGACGAGGGACGGCCGCCCCCATGTCCTGACGACAAGGACATCTGTCTTCCGACAAGGACTTCGCATGACAGCCACGACGACGCCGTACGCCGAGCTCAAGGCACCGACCACGGCCCGCAGACTGCTCACGGCACCGACCACCGGCCCGCTGGTCGCTCTCCTTCTGGCCTGTGTCTTCTTCTCCCTGTCCACCGACCAGTTCCTCACCGGCGGGAACTTCTCCCTGATCGTGCAGCAGGTGATGGTCGTCGGCACACTCGCCATCGGCCAGACCCTGATCATCCTCACCGCCGGCATCGACCTGTCGTGCGGTGCCGTGATGGCGTTCGGCAGCATCATGATGGCCAAGATGGCGGCCGAGGGCACCCTTCCCCCGCTCCTCGCGATCGCGCTGGGTCTGGCCGTCTGCGGCGGCTTCGGCCTGCTCAACGGGCTGCTGGTGCAGAAGATCCCGCTGCCGCCGTTCATCGTGACCCTCGGCATGCTCAACGTCGCGTTCGCGCTGACCCACATCTATTCCAAGGAGCAGACGGTCACCAGCCTGCCCGGCCCGCTGACGGCACTCGGGCAGACCTTCCCGCTCGGGCACACCGACATCACCTACGGCTCGCTGGTCACCATCGCGCTGTTCCTCCTCCTCGCGTACGCGCTGAGCAGCACCGGTTGGGGCCGGCACGTCTACGCCCTGGGCAACAGCCAGGAGGCGGCGCGGCTGAACGGCATCCGCACCGCCCGCCTGACCATCGGCATCTACACCGTGGCCGGCCTGCTGTACGGCGTCGCAGCCCTGCTGCTCATCTCCCGCACCGGAGTCGGCGACCCACAGGCCGGGCAGACCGACAACCTCGACAGCATCACCGCCGTGGTCCTCGGCGGCACCAGCCTCTTCGGCGGCCGCGGCTCGGTGCTCGGCACGTTCATCGGCGTCCTCATCGTCGGCGTGTTCCGCAACGGCCTGCAGCTGATGGGCGTCGCCTCCATCTACCAGACCCTGATCACCGGCGTCCTGGTGATCCTCGCGGTGACCGTCGACCAGATCTCCCGGAAGAAGGCACGATGACCGCCACCACGCCCCCCACCCCTGTCCTGCAGGCCCGCGGCCTGGTCAAGCGCTACGGCCATGTCACCGCCATCGACGGCGCCGACTTCGACCTCCTGCCAGGCGAGGTCCTCGCCGTCATCGGCGACAACGGAGCCGGCAAGACCAGCCTCATCAAGGCCCTGACCGGCGCCTTGGTGCCGGACGCGGGCGAGATACGCCTGAACGGCGGGCCCATCACTTTCTCCGGTCCGCAGAGCGCCCGCGCCCATGGCATCGAGACGGTGTACCAGGACCTCGCGGTGGCCGCCTCCATGGACATCGCCTCGAACATGTTCCTCGGCCGGGAGCTGCGCCGCCCCGGTGTCCTCGGCAGTGTCTTCCGCATGCTCGACAAGAAGCGCATGCGCCAGGAGGCCGCCGAGCACATGGCCGACCTGAAGATCGGGCTGCGCTCGCTCACACAGGCGGTCGAGACACTCTCCGGCGGTCAACGGCAGGCCGTGGCGGTGGCCCGTTCCGTCGCCTGGGCCCGCAGCGTCGTCGTCATGGACGAGCCCACCGCCGCACTCGGCGTCAAGGAGTCCGGCCAGGTCCTCGACCTCATCCGCCGCGTCCGCGACAAGGGCATGCCCGTCGTGCTCATCAGCCACAACATGCCCCACGTCTTCGAGATCGCCGACCGCATCCACGTCCACCGGCTGGGCCGGCGCGCCGCCCTGATCAAGCCGTCCGACTACTCCATGGCCGAGGTCGTCGCCATCATGACCGGCGCACTCAGCGTCAACGAGGCCGGAGATACTGTCGTAGCGGACTCGGAGGCCGCGAAGGCCGCCGGAGTCCAGGCCACCTGACAACACGACTCAGCTCTCACATGTCCGGCCGAGGCCGCGGCCGGAACCGAGGGCTCACAGGAGACGGTTTCTCCATGGCAGCGAACCGCCGCCCCACCCTGGCCGACGTCGCCCGCGAGGTCGGCGTCAGCGCGAAGACGGTCTCCCGTGTCCTCAATGAGGACGGACCCGCCTCGGCGCAGACCAGGCAACAGGTACTCGCCGCAGTGGCCAAGCTCGGCTTCCAGCCGAACCTCATGGCACGCAACATCCGCGTCGGCGGACCCGACACCACCATCGGACTGGTCATCCCCGACCTCGCCAACCCCTTCTTCGGCGCCGTGGCGCGAGCCATCGAGGACACCGTCCGCGAACGGGGACTGACTCTGCTCATGGGCTCTTCCGCGGACGACCCCGACCGGGAACGCGCCCTGACGGACAAGTTCCTGGCCCGGCGCGTCAGCATCCTGATGATCGTGCCGTCCGTCGGCGCCGACCACTCCCACCTCAAGAACCACCGCGCAGCGGGACTGCCCGTGGTGTTCCTCGACCGTCCGGGAGTCGGCCTGTCCACGGACGGCATCGTCAGCTCCAACCGCGCGGGGGCCCATGACGGCGTCGCCCACCTGATCGCCCACGGCCACCGGCGCATCGGCTTCGTCGGCGACCTGCCCATGAAGCTGTACACCCGCCGCGAACGCCTGGCCGGATACCGTACGGCCCTGCAGGAGGCCGACCTGCCCTACGACCGTGCGCTGGTCACCAACGCCCACGATCAGCAGGGGGCAGCGGCCGCGACCTCCCAGCTACTCGGCCTGGCCGATCCGCCCACAGCCCTGTTCGCCGGAAACAACATCGTCGCGCTGGGCATTGTCGCCGAACTCGCCCGCAGCAAGCGGAAGGACATCGCCGTCGTCGCCTTCGACGACGTCCCGCTCGCCGAGGCACTCGAACCCGCCCTGACCGTCGTCGCCCAGGATCCCGAGGAAATCGGTCGGGTGGCTGCGGCCACCGCCCTGGCCCGCCTCGACGGCGACCGCTCCCGCGCGCGCCTCATCACCGTTCCCACCCGACTGATCGTCCGAGGATCGGGGGAGCACCCTGCGCCTGCACTGCAGGAGGCTTGATCCTCTAGGCGGACGCCGCCGCGGCATTGATCACCAAGGCGGCCCGGAACCGGCCCCTGGCCTGTGGTCAGAAGCCGTCCGACGAGGCACTGGCCGCGGTGCGGGTCACGGTCGAGCACGGCTCGCACGAACGAGGCGGGACCCGGGTGCCGCATGTGCGGCTGGGCCGGGTGCAGCGAGCAGCCCGGCCGGTCGCCGTCCAGCCGTCGGCTCACGCCTCGTCGCGCCTGGCGCGCTCGCGGCGGCGCAGCAGGAGCAGACCGCCCGCGACGGCGGTCACACCTGCGGCGGCGGACCACGCGGGCAGGTCGGAGGCACCGGTCGACGCCAGGTCCTTGCCCCGGCCGCGCTGCGCACTGGCGGAGGACGACGGCGCGGCGGACCCGGCACCCGAAGCGGCAGCGGGTGTGGGGGACGCCGTCGCCTTGGCCGCGCTCGTCCGGTCGCGGGTGAACACCAGTGTGCCGAAGCCGAGTTGGTCGTACCCTCCGCTGTTGGGCCCGTAGTCCCCGCCGCCACCCTCCGGAGCCGTCCTGGCCGCGATCCGTGTGACATTGGGGGCGTCCAGATCGCGGCGCCTGGTGTAGTGGTTGGCGATCACGGCCCAGATCGGGCGTGTCATGGCAGGATCCACGGCGGCGGCCTTGCTGACCGTCTCCGAGCCGGACCAGACGCCCGGCGCGCCCTTGCGCCGGGTGTTCGGCGTGTAGGGCACGGCTCCGCCCAGGCTCCACTTGGCCACGTACTCGGCGCCCTTGAGGAAGCGACTGTCGTCGTACCCGTACAGGTCGATGCCCTGGTTCCAGGCCATCTCGCAGATCGTGCCCATCAGGCCGACACCGAGCAGGGCGTGGCCCTGGTCGCGGCCCGCCTCGGCCCACTCGGCGAGCCCGTCGGAGTGCACCACGGGGATGGCGTTGCGGACCGAACCCATGCCCTCTCCGTGCTGGAAGTAGGAGACCGCCTGGTCGACGCCGGCGCGGTCGTCGCACAGGATGCCGACGGCGAGGACGCAGGCCATCGCGGCCAGGTCCCAGTTGGGCCAGTAGTTGGTGACATAGGCACCGTTGTGGTGGGTGAGGAAGTCGGAGCTGATCGGCAGGAACACGGTCCGCATCATTTTCTGGAAGCGGGCCAGCTCGAACCCGGGCCGATCGCGCACCAGTTCCGCGGCGTTGGCGAACTGGTAGCCCTGCAGGCCGGCCAGGAGGAACCGGTCCGCGGTGCCCTCCAGCCTGGTCAGGGTCGCCGACCAGGCGTTGAGGATGGCGACGGCGGTGTCCGCGTGTGCGGTGTCGCCGCTGACGTGCCAGCGCAGGGCGTTCTGGTAGGCGGCGTGGACGTCGTTGTAGAGGCCGGTGTAGTTCTGCGGCGTGCCCGATCCCCGGTACACGGTCGCGGCCGGGCGGGCTGTCCAGCTGCTCTGTGAGTGCCAGTTGGCGGTGAGCCTGGCGAACCCTGCCGTGTAGGGAGCGGCGCCCGCCTTGACCTTGGCCGCCATGCGGTCGAGGTCGGCCCGGGTGTGCAGCAGTCCCGGGTGCGCGAAGGCCGGGCCGGCCGCCTGCGCCCGGAGCGCGGGCGCGGCGGCGGTGACGGCGGCCGCGCCCGCGGCCGTACCGGCGATCTTCAGCATGCTGCGGCGGCTGATCTGCGCTCTCACGTCGGTGTCCTCAGATCTCGTCGGGTCGCCCGGTGCGGACGTTTTCGCAGAGGAGACGCTCCAGGGGGACACCGATAACAAAAAAGCTCAGGACGCGGCTGCAGCCTGATCGGTGGCCGGCTCGGAGAGAGTGCGCGGGCGGAGCTGGAGCGACTGCGGGCCGAGACCAGGGATCCTCCCGACCATCGCGTGGTCGTTGAAGCCGCGCATGCTGTCCAGCGCGGACCTGACCAGGGTCTCGGTCGTTTCACGGTCACCGCCGGCCCAGGCGTCGTGGCCCATGGCCATCAGTGCCTGAGCGCGACCCCACCGCTCCCCGCTCGCCCGGGCGGCGGCGGTGAACTGTGCGCCGGTGTGTGCCGCCTGGGGATCCCCGGGCCTTGCCCGCGCTGCTCCGCACCTGTTGACGGCCGCAAGGCGCACCCATATTGTGCGCCGAGGGTATCCGACCAGTCGACTGACGTTCGGTATTTCGACCAAAGGAAGCGCTTCGACTCCACTGGCGCCCATACCGGCGGCCGGGCACCGAGACCGCGTCAGGCGTTCGCGCTTTGCCGCACTCAGTCAAGGAGATACGGATGAAGGGCATGTGTATGACGTCCACGGCGCCGCATCGGAGGCGTAGGAGGCGAACCGAGCTCACCGCGGTGACCGCCCTGACGGCAGCGCTCCTGACCGGACGGGGCGCCGCCGGAGCGGCGCAGGCGGCGACCGCCGGTGCCAAGGTCGTGCGGTTCGGCACGCAGCCGTCGACGGGAGTGCCGGCACAGGTGCACACCGCAGGGCGGGTCAAAGACGCCGGGGACACGGTGCAGTAGCGAGAGCTGCCGGAGGGTCGGCGCGTTGCCGACCGTGCCTGCGATCTGCTCGGGGCCGAGCGCCGCGCCCAGGTCGAAGATCCGCTGCCAGGACGACTTGTCGCCGCCCCACTTCACGCGAACGGCGACCGCCAAGTCGCTTGCGGCGTCCGGGACTTCGCGGGGCAGCAGGATGTACGCACCGTCGGAGGCGGGCGCCCCGCCGGGCAGGGCCAGCGCCTTGCCGCCGTCCGCCCTCGCGACGGACCGGGCTGTGGAGGCGTTGACCAGGCTCGCCGTGAGGCCGTTGCCGGAACTGTCGGCGATCTCGCCGGAGGTGCGGTCTTCCTGGTCGAAGGTGTACCGGGCGGCGGGCTGGGGCACCTCGGGCGCCTGCGCGGGGACGGCCGGGGCGGCCGGCAGGCCCGCGCCGGGAGGCGGTGACACGGCGGCCGGTGCGCGGCACCGGGCGGATCCGTCAGCGGAATGCATGGATCGCGTCCTCAATCCTTCAGTACCGGCATACGTCGAACCGATAGATCGCCTAAGCCACCTCGTCGAACCGGTTCGGTGAAGCTAGCACCGGGCAACCCGGCCAGCAATCCCCTCGACGCGATCCACCGGCTCCGGCTCCGGCCCGGGATTGCGGGAATGCGGTCGGAGGTGTTGACAGGCCTTCGGGCGATTCCTACCTTCACTTCATGCGAACCGGTTCGACAAACCGGAGATCACTTCTTCACCGTTCCCAGCCTCAGGCGCCCGGCGCTGTGTTCCTCCCGGAGCAGCGAACCGGTTCGAGCAAGGAGTCCCCGTGAACATCGGTGAGATCGCCAAGCGGGCCGGTGTCTCGCGGAGCACCGTGTCGTACGCGCTGAGCGGCAAGCGCCCGGTGTCGGAGGAGACGCGCCGGAAGATCCAGCAGGTCGTCGACGAGCTGGGCTACCGGCCCAGCGCCAGTGCCCGCGCGCTGGCCAACGGCCGGACCAGCACGATCGGTCTGGTCTTCCCGCCGGCCGGGAACCACTACACGGGGATGCAGCTGGACTTCATCGGCAGTGTGGTGGAGGCCGCCGCGGCCTACGACTACGACGTGCTGCTGTCCCCGAGCGGAGTGGACAGCGACCGCTCCTTCCAGCGGCTGCTGGGCGAGCGACGGGTCGACGGCGCGATCCTGATGGAGATCAGGCTGGAGGACGACCGGGTCGATCACCTGGCCGCGCTGGACTTCCCCTCCGTCGCCATCGGCCGCACCGCCCATCCGGAGCGCGGCTGGTGGGTGGGCCTGGACCACACCGCGCTGGCGGCGGCGTGTGTGCACCACCTGGCGGATCTCGGCCATCGCCGGGTCGCCTTCGTCAACCGTCCCGAGCAGCTGCTGCGGGCCGGGTACGAGTCCGCGCACCGTGGCCTGGACGGCTTCACCAAGGCCGCGGCCGAGCGCGGGCTGACGGTGCGGACGTACTGCTGCGGGGACGACGCCGCGTCCGGCCAGGCATGCGTGGAGCAGATCCTGCGCGACGACCCGGCCACCACGGCCCTGGTCACGCTGAACGAAGCCGCTCTGGGCGGCCTCTACCGGGGGCTCGCCCGGGCGGGCCGCCATGTGCCGTGCGACTTCTCCGTCACCGGGGTGGTGGCCGGCCGGTGGGCGGAGACTGTGACCCCGCAGCTCACCGCGGCGGACGTACCGGCGGCGGAGATGGGCCGGCGAGCCGTCGACCTGCTGGTGGAGCGGCTCGGTCATCCCGACGCGCCGCCCCGGCACCATCTCCTCACGCCGCCGATCTCCCTGCGGGCCAGCACCGGGCCCGCGGGAGTCGCACCCACCGCGGACGCGGGGTCCGGTACGACGCCCTGACCGCACCCACTTAACCGTCTTCACCCCTCGTCACACCACCGGACGCTCGCACTGCTCAACGGTGCCGTTCGCCGTGCCCGTCTCTCCTCTTCAGCTCGCGCCCTCGGCATTGTCATGCCCAAAACAAAGGAATCCCTGCAATGAAGCACTCCTCCGGACAGCGTCGTCTGACCGCAGCAGCCCTCACAGCCCTGGCCGTGGCCGTCAGCGCCACCGCCTGTTCCTCCGGTTCGGGCACCACCGACGCCAAGGGTGCCGGCAGCGGCACGTACACCGTCTGGGACCCGTACCCGCAGTTCGACAAGGGCTCGGCCTGGGTGAAGTTGCTGGACCGGTGCGGCACCGGGGCCGGGGTGAAGATCAAGCGGACCGCCTTCGACACCAGCGACCTGGGCAACAAGACACTGCTGGCGGCGCAGCAGGGCAACTCGCCGGACGTGCTCGTCGTGGACAACCCGGTGGTGTCGACCCTGGCCGAGGCGGGCGTGCTCACCACGACCGACGACACCAAGCTGGACACCGCGAAGGCGGACCCCAACCTGCTCGCGGCCGGCCAGTCGGGCGGCAAGACGTACGGCACGCCGATCGGCGCCAACACCCTCGCCCTCTACTACAACAGGAAGGTGCTGAAGGAAGCCGGGGTGGACATTGCCTCGGTCAAGGACTGGACGTCGCTGACGGCGGCGCTGGCGAAGGTCAAGAAGGCGGGCAAGAAGGGCGTCACGTTCTCGGCGATCGGCACGGAGGAGGGAAGTTTCCAGTTCCTGCCGTGGTTCTGGGGCGCGGGTGCCAAGCTGACCGGGCTCGACTCAGCGCAGGCCGTGTCCGCCCTGTCGCTGTGGACGGACTGGCTGAAGCAGGGCTACGCCCCCAACTCGGTGCTCAACAACACCCAGACCACCAGCTGGCAGGAGTTCGCCGGCGGCGACTACGCCTTCGCGGAGAACGGCACCTGGCAGCTCGCCAACGCGAGGAAGGCCGGGCTCGACTACGGGGTGCTGCCCATCCCCGCGGCCACGGGAGGCAATGCGGCGGCCCCGACCGGCGGCGAGCTCGTCACCATCCCGGTCCAGGACGACACCGCCCGCTACACCACCTCCCGGAAGCTCACCACCTGCCTGACCAGCGCCCAGAACCTCTACGACACCGACACCACGCTGTCCTACGTGGCCCCCACCAGCGAGGTCCAGAACAAGCAGGTGGCGGCGAACGCCGAGCTGAAGCCATGGGTCGACGCGGTCAAGTCGGCCAAGGGGCGCACGAGCGACGGCCTGGGCACCAAGTACCCCAAGATCTCCGAGCAGATGTGGAAGGCCGTCCAGTCCGCCCTCAGCGGGTCCAAGTCGCCCAAGGACGCGCTCACTTCGGCGCAGGACGCGGTCAAGTGAGGTGGGACCGATGAAACAGACCACCCATCCGCCGGACCGCCGGTCCGCGCGCGTCCGGGACGGAGCGTCCATCGCCGCCCCGTCCCCGGCCCGCACCAGGACACGCCGCCGTCCGACCTCCCAGCAGTGGGCCGCCTGGGGATTCCTCGCCCCGGTGACCGTCTATCTCGCCCTCTTCTATGCCTATCCGCTGTACCGCAACCTCGATCTCAGCCTGCGCCATTACACCGTCCGCTCCTTCGTGCAGGGCAACGCACCCTTCACGGGCCTGAGGAACTATCAGACCGTCTTCGACGACCCCACCTTCACCCCGGCCCTGCTCCACACGGCCGTCTTCACCGCCGTGTGCCTGGTCTTCCAGTACGCCATCGGCCTGGCCCTCGCGGTCTTCTTCAACCAGCACTTCCGGCTGTCGGCCACCCTGCGCGCCCTGTTCCTGGTGCCCTGGCTGCTGCCGCTCATCGTGTCGGCCTCCACCTGGTCGTGGATGCTCAACAGCGACTCCGGCGTCGTCAACGCCCTGGTGAGCGCCGTCGGCATCGAGCCGGTGAACTGGCTGACCTCACCGTCCTGGTCGCTGACCTCGGTGATCATCGCGAACATCTGGATCGGTGTCCCGTTCAACCTGGTCGTCCTCTACAGCGGCCTGCAGTCCATCCCCGCGAACCTGTACGAGGCCGCCGCCCTCGACGGGGCGAACGCCTGGCAGCGTTTCTGGCGCGTCACCTTCCCGCTGCTGCGCCCGGTGTCCGCGATCACCCTGCTGCTCGGGCTGGTCTACACGCTCAAGGTCTTCGACATCATCTGGATCATGACCAAGGGCGGCCCGGCGGACTCGTCCACCACCTTCGCCACCTGGTCCTACCAGCTCGGTTTCGGCAACCTCCTGCCCGCCTTCGGCCCGGGCGCGGCCGTCGGCAACCTGCTCGTGGTCGCCGCCCTGGTCTTCGGCCTGGTCTACGTCCGGGTCCAGCGGAGGCAGGCGCTGTCATGAGCCGAAGCACCAGCCGTACGTGGTGGAAGACGACCGTCGGCGTCCTGCTGACCGCGATCATGCTCTTCCCGGTCTACTGGATGCTCAACGTGTCCTTGACCCGCGACCAGGACATGCGCAAGAGCCCGCCCGATCTGCTCCCTGTGCACGGCACCCTGGCCGGCTACCGCACCGTCCTCGACGAGCAGTTGCCCTACCTCGGCACCAGCCTCGTGATCGGCCTGGGCACCGTCGTCCTGACCGTGGTCCTGGCCGCGCCCGCCGGCTACGCCCTGGCCAAGCTGCGCCCACGCGGTGGCGGCATCCTGAGCTTCTTCCTGCTGGCCGCACAGATGATCCCCGGCATCATCATGGCGATGGGCTTCTACGCCATCTACCTCCAACTGGGTCTGCTCCAGTCCGTCCCCGGGCTGATCGTCGCCGACTCGACCCTGGCCGTCCCGTTCGCGGTCCTGATCTTCACGGCGTTCATGTCCGGCATTCCCGGTGAGCTGCTCCAGGCCGCGCAGGTGGACGGGGCGAGGGCCCTGCGCACCTTCTGGTCCGTGGTGCTGCCGATGAGCCGCAACGCCGTCGTCACGGTCTCCCTGTTCGCCTTCCTGTGGTCCTGGTCCGACTTCGTCTTCGCCAGCACCCTCGCGGGCGGCGGCGCCCACGAGCCGATCACGCTCGGCATCTACCACTACATCGGCAACAACAACCAGCAGTGGAACGCCATCATGGCGACCGCCGTCGTCGCCTCGCTGCCGACCGCCGTGATCCTCGTCCTCGCCCAGCGCCATGTCGCCGCCGGCGTGACCGCCGGCGCCGTCAAGGACTGAGAGTCCTCCCTCCCGTCACGACCGCTCCGGCCGCACGCACGCCAGTCGGCCGGTGCCCCCTGCCCGAGAAACGAGTGACGCATCATGACCGCCGCCCCGTCCGGCCCGGCCTTCTCCGTCCACGACATTCCGTTCAGCACATACGGATCCTGGTTCGACATCTCGCCCGTGGTGGCCGAGAAGACGTACGCCGAGGACCTCCACCTCGTCTCGCACCAGAACGGCATGCACGGCGTCCTGCGCCTGGTCCCGCTGGACCCGGCGACGGGCGAGCGGGCCGCGGCCCGCGTCGAGGCGACACCGGGCCTGCTCAGCTGGATCGGCGAGGGCGGCCAGGTCGACCTCGCCTACGAGTCGCCGGACACCGTACGGCTGCGGGGGAGCGGCCTGGGCATCAGCGTCTTCGCCGCCGTGCGGGCCCTGACCCCGTTCAGCGGAACGTACTTCTTCCACGACCCGGCAGCGAACGGGCACGTGTTCACCTCGTACGAGACCGGACGCCGTTACCGCGTCACCGTGCTGTCCGGCACCCTCGCCGCCCCGGCCGGTGCCCAGGCGCTGGGCAGCGGCGACCGCGGTCTCGCCATGACCACCGCGGTGGACGGGACCTGGGAGATGGCGATCGAGGAAATGGACACCTCTCGTCCGCCCTACGCGTCCTCGGCGCCTTTCGACGAGATCGTGGGGGCCGCGAAGAGAGGCTTCAGGGAATTCGTCGACGCCGTGGCCCCCTGGCGCTCGTCCGCCACCCCGGCCGCCGAGCTCGCCGTCTACGTCGTCTGGTCGGCGACCGTACGACCGACCGGCCTGGTCACCCGCCCCGCCGTGCTGATGTCCAAGCACTGGATGGACAAGGTCTGGAGCTGGGACCACTGCTTCAACGCCCTTGCCCTGGCGCCCGGTTGCCCCGAACTGGCCCTGGACCAGTTCGCCCTGCCCTTCGACCACCAGGACGACAGCGGCGCCCTGCCCGACTCGGTCACCCACTCCGAGGTGCTCTACAACTTCGTCAAGCCGCCCATCCACGGCTGGGCCTTCGGCCACCTGCGCCGCCGCCTGCCGACACCTCTCGGCCGGACCGAACTGGCAGAGGTGTACGGCAGGTTGGAGCGCTGGACCGATTTCTGGCTCACCGCACGGAGAGCCCCCGGCGCCGAACTGGCCCACTACCAGCATGGCAACGACAGCGGCTGGGACAACGCCACCACCTTCGACCCCGAGCGCGTGGTCGTCACCGCCGACCTGGCCGCCTTCCTCGTCCTCCAGCTGCGCGAACTCGCCGAGCTGGCAGCCGAGTTGGGAAGGGGGGACGAGGCGTGCCGGTGGACCCGGGCGGCCGAGGATTCCCAGACGGCACTGCTGGAGCAGCTATGGAGCGGGGACAGATTCGTCGCCCGAGGTGTCGCCGGCGGGGACACCTGGAGCAGTTCGAGCCTCCTGGACCTGATGCCCATCGTGCTGGGCGAGCACCTGCCCGGCGAGGTCGCCAGCGCCCTGGCCGACCACATCAAGGCTCATCTGACCCCGTACGGCCTCGCCACCGAACTGACCACCTCACCGCACTACCTCGCCGACGGCTACTGGCGCGGTCCGATCTGGGCCCCGGCCACCGTCCTCGTCGAGGACGGCCTGCGCCGCGCCGGCCACCACCGGCTGGCGGACGACATCAGCGCCCGCTTCCGCGCCCTGTGCGAGACCCACGGCTTCGCCGAGAACTTCGACGCCCTCACCGGCACGGGGCTGCGCGACCGCGCCTACACCTGGACCGCCAGCAGCTATCTCCTGCTGGCCGAAGCACACGCACACCGAGACGGCCGCTGACCGGCTGCCTCCCCCAATAGCCCCCGGACCGTCCGGGCCCCGCCACACCCATGCAGGAGCCGCACCATGAAATCGCCCCGGATACACCCCAGCCCCACCACCCGCGCCGGACGCCGAACGGTCCCCTCCGTCGCCGTCCTGCTGACCGCTCTGGCTGCGACCCTCGTGCCCGCAGCCCCGTCACAGGCCGCCGACACCGGCGTCACGGTGGACTTCGCGACAGCCGGAGGCGCACCCACCTACCGCGCCTCCGGCATGATCTACGGGATGACGCCGAACGGGTCACTGCCGCAGGACCACTTCTTCAAGGACATCAAGTGGCACTTCATGCGGGCCGGTGGCGCCCAGCTCAACAGCGGCGGCTACGGCACCAGCCTCGCCGACTACCAGACCCGCTGGAACGCCACGCTCGCCCAGTACAAGCGCACCGCGGCCCTCGGTGGCACCTTCGTGCTGCTCCCGCACGACCTGTGGGGCGCGGACAGCACCACCAGCCAGGGCTGGCCCGGCGACAACGGTGACTGGACGAAGTTCGACAACTTCGTCACGCAGCTGATCAACGACGTCAAAGCCAACCACATGACCGTCGAGTGGGATCTGTGGAACGAGCCCGACGGCAGGGGCTTCTGGGCTCCCTCGCAGAGCCAGTACCTGCAGATGTGGTCCCGCTTCTACGCCCGGGTGCGGGCGGCCTTCCCGGGCCAGCTCATCGTCGGCCCCAGCATGGCGGGCCAGCCGACCTCCTCCAACACCTGGTGGACCACCTACCTCACCTACGTCAAGGCCAACGACGTCGCCCCCGACATCTACAGCTGGCACGACGAACCCGCTGACCCCGTCCCGGGCGTCGCCAGTGCCAACACCACCCTCGCCGCGGCAGGCCTGACCAACACCCGCCCGTACCAGATCAACGAGTACGCGGCGCTCTCCCAGCAGAACCCCGGTGGTGGTGCTTGGTTCATCGGCCGTCTGGAGCGCGCCGGCGCCGACGGCCTGCGCGGCAACTGGGCCTCCGGCACGAACCTGCACGACTACGAGGCCAACCTGCTCACGAAGAACAGCTCCGGCCAGTACCTGCCGCTGGGCGAGTGGTTCATGTACCGCTACTACGGTTCACAGTCCGGCAACATCGTCAACCTCACTCCGGGCGCCGGCACCGACGGCCTCGCCACCAAGGACAACACCGCCAAGAACGCCAAGATCCTGCTCGGCAGCAACGGCAACACCGGTAATGTCACCGTCAACCTCACCGGCCTGAACACGACCTCGGTGGTGGAGGGCGGCAAGGTCCGCGCCGTCGTCCAGCGCGTCCCCTACAACGGCGGCGCCGCGGTGACCGGGCCGGAGACGATCTCCGACACCACCCTGACCGTCGGCAACAACGCGGCCTCGGTCAGCATCCCCTGGAGCAACGCCAAGGACGGCTACACCGTCACCCTGCTCCCGCCGTCCAACACCGCCGTCTCGACCGTCGCCGTCAGCCAGAACAGCGGCCAGTGCCTGGACGACACCAACCTGAGCACCGCCAATGGCACGCAGTACCAGCAGTACCACTGCGAGGGCGGCTACCAGCAGATGCTCGACCTCAACCCAGTGAGCGGAAAGACCAACACCTACACCGTGGTCAACGAGCTGAGCGGCAAGTGCCTGGACGTCTCCGGGGCGTCCACCGCCGACGGCGCCGTCGTCATCCAGTACACCTGCAGCGGCGCGGCCAACCAGCAGTTCACCCTCAACCCCGTCACCGCGCTCGGCAGCAACAAGGACTACCAACTCGTCGCCGTCCACAGCGGCAAGTGCGTCGACGTCAGCAACATCTCCACCGCTCCGGGAGCCCTCATCCACCAGTGGACCTGCGACCCGGCCAGCGCCCTCAGCACCAAGAAGAACCAGATCTGGCGACTCCCCGGCAAGTTCTGACGGCTGAAAACGGGTCCGCTACTGTAGTCAGTTCACGGACGCGAACGGGTCGAGGGCCTGGAGCACATGGTCGCGTGTCGTCGCGCTGCCCAGATGCCCCGCGCCTTCAACGACGACCAACTCGGAGCCAGGCCAGGCACGGTGGAGTCGGCGGTAGGCGCTGAAGGCGCCGCTCGTCTCACCGGACAGGACCCGCCCTCCCAGGCACACCAGTCGGTCGTGGCCTTCTCCCGTACAGCATCGTCGGGGTGCTCCATCAGGCGGGCGTGGGCCGCGACGACGTCTTCATCTCGTGACATGCCGTCAGCCCCCGCGAGGAAACGCTCCCACTGCTCGGGGAAGAACCGGCCGACGCCTCGGTAGAGCCAGTCGATCTCCGAAAGCCGGGCGGTGGTGACACCGGAGATGACGATCTCGCTCACCCGCTCCGGATGCCGTTCGGCCAAGGCCAGGATGAGCGTGGAGCCCCAGGAACCGCCGTGCAGCAGCCAGCGGTCGATGCCCAGGTGCTCCCTGAGCCGCTCCATGTCAGCGATCAGCTGGTGGGTGGTGTTGTGCCGCATGTCGGTCGCGGGGTCGCTCGCGTGGGGAGTGCTGCGGCCGCGGCCGCGCTGGTCGAAGAGGACGATCCGGTAGCGGTCCGGGGTGAAGTACCGGCGCACGCCCGTGCCGCACCCCGATCCCGGCTCGCCGTGGACGACGAGCCCGAGCTTGCCGTCCGGGTCGCCGCAGACCTCCCAGCGCCACGAGCAGGCTCCCGCACGCCTCGTGGCGGCGGCCGGGGTCTGGTACGACGAGGTGGGCAACCTTCCCGCTGAACTGCCTCTGCGCGCCGCGCCCGGAAGCCCGCTCGCGCTGCCTGAGGGCGGAACCGCGACACACGGGGTGGACGGACTGACGGTGGTCGACGCCGAGGTGCTCGCCGAGTACGAGCACCCGCACTTCGGCCGCTGGCCCGCGATCACCACCCGCCGCCACGGCGCGGGCCATGTCACCTGCGTCGGCACCGTACCCGGACGCGGCACCGCCCGCGCACTTGCCGAGTGGCTGTCGTCCGCACCCAGCAGCGGATGGGGCACCCTGCCCGCGTCCGTGACCGTGACGACCGGCAACTGCCCCGACGGGCGACGCGCGCACGTGGTGCACGACTGGAGCTGGCAGGAGGCCGCCGTCCGTGCACCCGGCGATCTGACCGACGTCCTCGACGGCAGCGTGATTCCCGTCGGCACATCGGTGGGCCTCGGCGCCTGGGACGTCCGGGTCTTCGTCACTTCCTGAGGCTTTCCCGGGAACCGGAGGCTTTGGTCTGTGTGGCCAAGCCCCCGGTTCCACGTGTCCAGCGCCTACGATCCCAGCTCGGCGGAGAAGGGCCGGTCGTAGACCTCGAAGTTGCGTATGGACGCCCATGCCCCGGAAGGCAACCCGGTGACCGTGACTCGCACATACCGCGCCCGGGTCCGGAACAGGGCGACCTGGACCTGACTGGTGCTGGTGGTGGCCGTGTTGTCGGCCAGCGTGCTCCACCTGCGGTTGTCGACGGAACCCTCAATTACGTAACGGTAGTTGGTCCTGTCCAGTTCCCAGGCGATGCGGGTGCCGGTCAGCGGCCGGGGCGAGCCGAGGTCGACCTTGAGCCAGTGGCCGGTGCCGCCGTCGTTCGCACACCACCGGGTCGCGGTGGAACCGTCCACCGCTCTCGCGGCGGTGTTGCCCTTCGAGGACTCCTCGCTGTCGGCCGTCGCCGTCCGGCCGACGGCGATGTCGGCCGGCTGCACGGACCGGTCCAGCGTGACGCCGATGACGCTGTCCTCGGGATGGGTGGTGCGGTCGATGCCGGTGATCGTCACCCGGCCGTCACCTTCGGCCGAGTACGCCAGGCCGGCACCGGTGCGCACATCGAAGGCCCGCACGATCCTGGCGTCACCGAGCGACGGGACGGTGAACGAGGTGCCGCTGTAGCCGGGCAGCAGGTGCACGAAGAACGTATCGTCCTTGTAGGTGAAGCCGTACTGGCCGTCGACCGGGTTCCACGGGCCGCCGCGGGTGCCGTAGACCGACCGGCCGTAGGACGTCATGAAGGTGCCGATCCGCCGCAGCAGCCCGGCCTGGGCGTCGGACACCGTGCCGTGCCGGTCCGGGCCGACGTTGACCATCACGGTCATGTTCCGCACCCAGCAGTTGACCAGGATGTCCATGGCGGAGCCGTAACTCATCACGGTGCCATCGGAGTTGTAGCCCCAGGTGCTGCCGACGCTGAACACCTTCTCGACGAGCCCGGTGCGGATCGCCCCGCTCGGGACGGAAGGGCCCTCGTCGCTGGCGTAGTCGCCTGTCCAGCCCGAGCGTGAGGTGGCGACGATCCCGGGCTGGTGCTTGCGCACCATGCCCATCAGCCCCAGCGGTCTGCCATCGTCGTCCGTCTCGCCGTAGACGGCGTCCACCGGCCACTCGTTGGCGGGGTCGCGGTACCGGCCGGGCTCCCAGAAGAACGCGCCGTCCGCGTCGCTGCCCTGCTCCGCCACCCAGCCGCCGTCCCACCACAGGTCGTCGATCGGGCCGTACCGGGTGACCAGCTCCTTGACCGACTGGTACACCTCGGTCTTCATGACTCGCGCGTTCTCCTTGTGCGCGGGATCGGTCGTGTAGTTCCAGGGGTTGGGCGCGCAGTGGGTGCCGCGGACGTCGTAGTAGCCGGGATAGCGCCAGTCGATCGGCGAGTAGTACAGGCCCACCTTCAGACCCGCCGCCCGCACCGCCGCGACGTAGTCCTTGACGAAGTCGCGGCCCAGCGGCGCCTGCCCGGAGTTCCAGCTGTTGGGGTGGTTCAGCGGCCACAGCGCGAAACCGTCGTGGTGTCGCGTGGTCAGCGTCACGTACCTCGCTCCGAAGTCCTTGGCCAGCCGCGCCCAGGCCTCCGGGTCGTAGGCGTCCGCGGTGAACTGCTCGTCGGTGGCGTCGGTGACGTATTTCCGGTAGTCCGCCGGCGTGATGGGGGCGCTGTGCATCCACCACTCGCCCTTGGCCGGGCCCGCGTACACGCCCCAGTGGATGAACATGCCCAGCTTGGCGTCCTGGAGCCACTGGATCGTGGAATCCGGCTGCTGCTCGACCCCCATGTCGGTCCTCGGGATCCGCAGGGCGGGCAGTGGCAGTGGCTGGGGTGCGGTGGGCGCTGCGTACACGGGTGCCGCCACCGTGGCGGAACCGACCGCGGTGGCCACCGTCATGGCCGCCATGGCGGCGAGTACCGATCTGCGTGAGGTGTGTTCCGGCAACGTGGACCCTCCTGTTCGATCGTTCTCCGAGACATTGGATGAATGACGAACGCCGGTGGCGTCTCTGTCGAGGCACGGCCGGCGCCCCTCAGCGCGCCGGGACGCGGGGTGTGCCCTGGTCACCCGGCACGGGAGCGGGCAACCAGGTCGGAGGGCCGGTCGGTCAGGACGCCGTGCCGGTCACCGAGCTCCCGGACTTCGTCACGTGGTACATGACGATGGCGCCGCTCCAGAAGTGGAACTTCAGCGTCACCGGCGCGTTGTCGTGCAGCGCCTTCAGGAAGTCGGACGTCAGGGTGATCCTGCCGCCCGCGTAGTCGGGCGAGAAGGACTGGTTGAACTGCTGGTACGGGGTCCAGTCGGCCGGGCCGGCGTTGCCGCCGTCGGCGTACGTGGCCTCCATGGTCGCCAGCACGTCACCGCGGTACTGCGTGGGAAGGGCGAACGAGCCGCTCGTGCCCTTGGTGCTCGACAGCACCGGGGTGTCGTAGGTGATGACGTCGATCTTCCAGGGCAGCCCGCGGGAGAACCGGGCCTGGAGCGTCGCGTTCACCCCGTACGCGCGATTGCCGGTCAGACGGGTCAGCGCGGTGGCCGTGAGGGTGAGCCGGTCGCCGGACACGGTGTAGTCCCGTCCCGCGACCAGCTTCTCGCTGCCCTGCCACAGACCCCGGAAGGTGGTGCCGTTCGGGTTCAGGGTGAGTGACTGGGCCGTGATCGGGGTCGACTTCGCCACGAAGACCTGGTCGGAGGAGGCGGTACCCGAGCGGGTGCTCCAGCTCGACTTGATCCAGGTGAACAGGGCGGGGTCACGCCACTTGAGGGTGGAGCGGTTCAGGTAGGAGAAGGGGTCCCACAGGGCGGTGGTGACCCCGGCGACCCGCGCCTGGTGTCCGAGCTGCTCCAGGTACTTCAGTCCCTCACCCCGCTCGATGGGGTCGGGGTGGTTGTAGTCGGGCCAGCTGAGCGTGCCGTACTCGCCGAGGTAGACCGGGATGCCCTTGGCGACGAACGTGTCGTGCATCCGGGTGAAGGCGTCGGTCAGGTCCTTCTGGGCGGTGGCGTCGTACCGGATGCCGCCCGCGACGTTCACGCTGAACGGGTACCAGCTGTAGTAGTGCACCGTGGCGACCAGGTTGCGGTCGTGCAGTGCCCCGATCGTGGCGGACAGGTCGTCCATGAGGTTCTGGGCGGGTGTACAGCCCTGCGTGGGCAGGACGAGCAGGCGGTTGGTGTTCCCGCCACCCGTGGAGCGGACGACCTTGTGGAAGGAGGTGTTCAGCTCGTTCAGGAACTGGGTCTTCTGCGCGGGCGTTGCGTTGTTGAACTGCGGTTCGTTGACGCTCTCGAAGAGCAGGGTGCGCGGCTCGTTCCGGAACGTGGTGGCGATCTGGGACCAGGAGGAGCCGAAGCGGGCGAGCACCTTGTCGTGGTTGGTGGCCATGTCAGCGATCCACTGCCACGAGTCGTGGTGGACATTGATCACGACGTACAGGCCGTCGGCCAGCGCCCAGTCGACCACCTGCTTGACGCGGTTCATGTACGTGGCGTCGATGGTGTAGGGCGCGGTGGCGGACTGGTGGTCGGTCCAGGTCACCGGGATGCGGACGCTGCGGAAGCCCTGAGCGCGGATGGTGTCGAACAGGGACTTGGTGACCGCGGGATTGCCCCAGGAGGTCTCGTCCGGGATGGCGTCCAGCGTGTTGCCCAGGTTCCAGCTGGGCTGCATGGCCGCCACGGCGTCCATGGCGGAGGCCGGAACCCTGACCTGGGTCCGCGCCGGGCCGTCGGCCGCCGCCATCGTGGTGCCGCTGGACAAGCCCACGATGGCGAGCAGCGTCAGCAGCAGGGCGGCCAGGCGCCCGGGGCCGCGGCTGCGGCGGTGTGCGGGGTGCCGTATGTCCTTCACCTGTCGTTCCTTTCGCTCGGGCGTCGGGTTGTTGGTGGTCGGATCGGTGGTCATGGTCTGAGGGGCTCGTATGTGAACCAGTCGAAGTGGACGGTGCCGGCCGCGGCGTACATGCCGATGACGCGGCCCGTGAAGCCGCCGGCGACCTCGGTCGACAGGTAGCGGCCGTCGAGGGCCGCGAGCGCGGTGAAGGTGCCGTCGGGCTGCTCGACGCCGAGGGAGACGACGTCGGGGCCGGTGCGGGCATCGTGCGGCGGCGGAGGGTCGGTGATCGTGAGGGCGAGGACCACCGGCCCGTCGGGTACGGGCTGTGCGGCCACGACCGTGCGCAGGGAGCCGACGCGCGCGATCACCCGCACTTCGCGGCCGGACGCCTCGATCGCGTAGTGGTGCCGCTCGTCCAGCCGCACGGCCAGGCCGCCGGTTCCGGCCGAGGGATCGAGCAGGGTCCGCGCGCGGCACGACAGGTGCTGCTGGCGCCGGCCGGTGAAGACGACGTCGGGTTCGTCGAGGTCGGCGCCCCGCGCGCGGAGCGTCAGCCATCCGGGGCGCTCCTTGGTGGTGCAGTGCTCGGCCGGGCGGTCCCGCACGGAGATCCACGACGGGCGCAGTTCGCTCAGGTCGAAGTCGTCCCTCGGCTCCTCGACGGGTCCAGGGACCAGAGGCCACGGGAGTTCCGGCAGGTCCAGGGCGACCTCGCCGACCACCGGCCAGCCGTCCACCCAGGTCACGGGCGCCAGGAAGGTCTCCCGGCCGAGCACGTGCCAGCCGGGCGTGCCGCCGCCCGGCCGTACCCCGAGCAGCACCATCCACCACGAGCCGTCGGGCGCCTGGACCAGATCGGCGTGCCCGGTGTTCTGCACGGGGTGGTCGGTGCTGCGGTGGGTGAGGATCGGGTTGGCCGGGCAGGGCTCGAACGGGCCGCTCGGTGTCGGACCGCGGGCGATCGCCACGCCGTGGCCCCGCTCGGTGCCCCCCACGGCGATGAGCAGGTACCAGTAGTCGCCTATCCGGTACAGGTGCGGCGCCTCCGGGGCTTTGTCACCTGGTGCGCCGGACCACAACTTCCGCGGTGTCCCGTACGTTTCCCCGGTGTGCGGGTCGATGCGTACCTGCGCGATCCCGGCGACGGTGCACCAGCAGGTGCCGTCCTCGTCCCAGGCCAGGTCGGGATCGATGCCGGGCACACCGGGGAGCCGGACGGGCTCCGACCACGGTCCGGCGGGGTCGGTGGCGGTGACGAGCAGGTTGCCGCCGCCTCCGCTCACGTTGGTGACGATCAGCCAGAAACGCTCGTCGTGGTGGCGCAGGGTGGGGGCGTAGATCCCGGCGGAGGACGGCACATCGGCCGCCAGACGCAGCTGACTCGGCCGGTCCAGGGCGTTGCCGATCTGCGTCCAGTGCACCAGGTCACGGCTGTGGAAGAGGGGTACGCCGGGGAAGTACTCGAAGCTGGAGCAGGCGAGGTAGTAGTCGTCGCCGACCCGGCAGATGCTGGGGTCGGGGTGGAAGCCGGGGATCACGGGGTTGGCGGGGCCGGTGTCAGACAAGCCACCAGGTCCTTTCGGTATACGGGATGTACGTGACTCAGCCGGATGTTCCGTCCGGAGGGGGCGCGTTGAGGCGGCTGAGCCGGAGCAGCACGGCGGCGGGCGCGGTGGGCAGGGTCACGGTGAGGTGGCCGGTGTCCGGGTGCCAGCTGGTGGTGACCTGGCTGGAGACCGGCAGAGCAGGTCCACGCGGACGTGTGTGCCGCGCAGGTGCGGAAGGCGGAGAGTCGCGGAGGGCTCGGTGCCGGGGCGGCGCCAGGCCGTGAGGTAGGTGGTGCCGCCGGTGCGCAGGGCCAGTGCGATCCAGGGGTCGTCCCAGGCGGGAAGGCCGAGGGGCCAGCAGGGCACGGCCTGTGCCAGGTCGGCGCGGACGGCCTTGTACACCGTCATCGCTTCGTGGACGAGGGCGCGTGCCTCGGGCCGCAGTTCGGACAGCCGGCCGGAGAGGTGGATACGGCCCAGGAGGGCGTTGGCCATCGTGAACGCGACCTCGTCGAGGGAGTCCTCCGGCTGCGGGTAGGCCCAGACGGCGCCCTGCTCGGGGGTGACGGCGGTGGGCGCCGAGGCCGCGATGGGCGCGTAGAGCCGGAGGTTCTGCTGGTCGCTGGTGGACTGCTGCGGTGCTGAAGGCCGCCCCGGGTGCCAGGGGGTGCCGCCAGCCGTGGTGGGTGTCGGTCGGCCCGGACAGTGCCGTGTACGCCGTGCCGTGGCGTTCGCCGCACTCCCAGCGCCAGTCGCCGTTGTGCTCGATCTGCCACACCCAGGCCGCCGGAGTGACGGTCCGTCAGACCGCCTATGGGCAGATGTCCGCAGCTGGACCAACTGCCCTGCCCGGTCAGGGCGAACCCTCCTCTGCCGTTGCCGAAGTGCACGCGTCCGCCCAGGACGGGCGAGGTCAGGCGCATCGGACGGCGCTGCCACCGGCATTCGGTGAGCCAGTCGTTGTCCGCCCACAGCAGGTCCGCGGCGTCGATGGCCGCCGGACTTGCCGCGGTCAGGCAGCCCACGACGTGAGAGCCGACCGACTCCAGGAACAGTGTCTCCCGTCCTTCGTCGCGCAGGGTCACCTCGCCGCGCACGACGGGCACACCGTCGGGTGAACGGTACGTCACGTCTGCGGCCAACACGGTCTCTGGATCGTGGAGTTGGACGGTCAGTGTGTGCGAGTCGCCCTCGCGCGCCGTGTGGTGGGACCGGTGGCGCAGCCGCCCACCGATCGTGGTGTCGACGAGGCGGTTGCCCGACCGGCCGCGGCCGTGCCCCGCGGCCGTCACCTCCACCAGGGGCAGGGAGGCATGGGGGTTCGCGTCACCGTCGGCGGGCGGCCCGAGGTACGTCAGGAGGGGGCTGCCGTTCTCATCGAGGGCGATCTGGAGCCGAAGGGCGTCGTGACCCCAGCGGATCGTGTGCTGTTCCTCGGTCATGGTGGCCTCTCGGAGTCAGGTCCTGCGCAGCACCGCGCAACCACCGGGGGGCAGCTCGTGGGCCGTGGCGCCGGTGAGCAGGTCGTGAGCGGGATCCGGCAGCGGCACGGTGTCCGCGCGGTGGTTGAGCAGGAACTGCCAGCGACGGCCGTCGGACGCGTGCCGGGTGACGGCTTCGACACCGTCCGGCAGCCCCGGCGACTCCGGCTCGGCACCGGCCTCTTGCAGGAGTCGGCCGACCAACGCGCCATGGTCGGCGTCGTCGAGGCGGGTGGAGACGTACCAGCCCTGTCCGGTTCCGAAGCGGTGCCGGGTCAGTGCCGGGCCGCCGGCGAGCATGCCGTGGGTGTAGGCGGCGAGCGTCTCGGCGCCCTCGGTGCGCAGGGACTCGCTCCATACCGATCCGTACGAGCCGTCCGACAGGGCGATCCGCTCATCCGTCCGCAGCGGGCGGTGCTCCTCGACACGGATGCCCAGGGCCTCGCGCAACGGCCCGGCGGGATAGCCGCCGAGCCGGGCGTGCATGCGGTCGTCGACGCATCCGTTCGCGTGCTGGACGAGGAGCGTCCCGCCGTCGGCGACGTAGCGGCGCAGGTTCTCGGCGCCCGCGTCGGACAGGAGGAACAGGGCCGGCGCGACGACGAGCGCGTAGCGGCTCAACTCGTGTTCGGGATGGGCGAAGTCGACCGTCACTCCGGTGTCCCACAACGCCCGGTGTGCCCGGCTCAGCTCCCCGTGGTAACCGAGGTCGGCGGAGGGTAGGCCGTCGACGCTCAGGGCCCACCAGGCGTCCGCGTCGTGCAGGACGGCCACGGACGCGTCGACCGTCGAACCCGCCAGCTCGCCGAGCCGGGAGACCGCCTGCCCGACCTGTGTGACCTCGCGGAAGATACGGCTGTCGGGGCCCGCGTGCGGGACCATCGCCGAGTGCCATGTCTCGGCACCGGCCCGGGACTGCCGCCACTGGAAGAAGAGGGCGCCCTCCGAACCGCGCGCGATGTGGCCGAGGGTGTGGCGCAGGATCTCCCCGGGCTCCTTGCCCAGCACCCGGTCGCTGTCGTAGACGGTGTTGGTGCCCTGTTCCATCAGCAGCCAGGGGCCACCGCCGCCCAGGGAGCGGACGCGGTCGGCATGGAAGGCGGCGTCGGCGGCGGCGTCCAGACCAGGCGACCCCGGGTAGTGATCGGAGGTGACCACGTCGAGTTCGCGGGCCAGGGCCCACAGGTCCACGTTCTGGTAGGCGGGCAGCATCAGGTTGGTCGTCACCGGCCGGTCGCTGTGCGCGCGGATCGCGTCGCGCTGCTCGCGGTAGGCGGCGACGGTCTCGTCGGACCAGAAACGGCGGAAGTCCAGGATCTGGCCCGGGTTCTTGTGCCACTGTGTCGCGCGTGGCGGCAGCACCTGTTCCCATGACGTGTAGCGCTGGCTCCAGAAGGCCGTTCCCCAGGTCTCGTTGAGGACGTCCAGTGAGCCGTGGCGGGCGCGCAGCCACCCCCGGAAGGCCGCCGCCGCGTGCTCGCAGTGGCAGAGGGTGGCGTACTCGTTGTGCACGTGCCACAGAGCGAGGGCCGGGTGGTCGCCGTACCGTTCGGCGAGGGCCGAGGCGATTTTGCGAGCCGCGTTCCGGTAGGCGGGTGCGGCCAGGCAGTAGGTGTCGCGGCTGCCGTGGGTGAGGCGGGTGCCGTCGGGTGCGACCGGCAGGGCGTCGGGGTGGGCGAGGGTGAACCAGGGAGGCGGGGAGGCCGTCGGTGTGGCGAGGTCGACGGCCACGCCGTTCGTGTGCAGGCGCTCCAGGCGGGCGTCGAGCCAGGCGAAGTCGTAGCGGCCCTCCTCCGGTTCGAGCAGGGCCCAGGAGAAGACGCCCACGGTGACCAGGTTGACCCCAGCCCGGCGCATGAGCGCGTCGTCCTCCTTCCAGACGGGCTCGTCCCACTGCTCCGGGTTGTAGTCCCCGCCGAAGGCGAGCCCTCCCAGGCGGCCGGTGATGCTGCGGGCGGTCATGGCTGTTCCTCCGGTACGGGAGTCGGGTGTGGTGTGCACTCACGGGTGGCCGGCACCAGCGCCAGGAGGCGGAGGCCGGTGGCTGTCGCGGCCGTGGTGGGGGAGCGGTCCCTGTCACGCGGTGGGGAGGGGCCAGCGGGACCGCTCCCGGTCTGAGGATGTGCCTTCGGCGCGGTACCGGTTCAGCCCTTGACGGCGCCGGTGCGCACGCCGGTGCCGCCGCGGGGGGGGGCACGTCCGTGATGCCCTTCGGGCAGGCCGGCCGCGCCACCATCAGACCCGCCTCCGTGTTCGTACGCGTGTGTCGCTGTCCGCCACCCCCGTGGGCGGACAGCGACGAAGCTTCTGCGGTTCAACGCCTGTGGCATGGTGGCGGCTCCTTCCCTGGGTATCGAAGCGCTTCACTTGACTCGCGAAGTTAACGGACATGTTTCGTGCGAAACAAGAGTGCGGACCTAGAAAGAGGTTCTCTTCGCAGGTCCATTGACAGTCCGTCATGACGAAGGAAGCGTCGATGCGCTTCGACATTCTGTCTTCAGTCTGACATCCACTCCCGCTTGTTGAGGGGTGTGCCTCGTGGGTTCTCCCTCTCTTTCCGCCACCGCCAGGCCGCCGTTCCGCGATCCCGCGCTTCCGCTCGGGAAGCGTGTCGACGACCTGCTGGACCGGCTCACCCTGGATGAGCGGCTCGCCATGCTGCACCAGTACGTCCCGGCCGTCCCACGCCTGGGCATCGCCTCGTTCCGCACCGGGACCGAGGCGTTGCACGGCGTGGCCTGGCTGGGGGTGGCGACCGTCTTTCCCCGGGCTGTGGGGCTGGGAGCCACATGGGACGAGGATCTGGTGCGCACCGTCGGCGAAGAGGTCTCGGTCGAGGCGCGCCTTTCACCGGCACCGGCCGACCGCGACGGGATCCGGCACCAACGGCCTGCAGATCTGGTCGCCCGTGGTGAACCTGCTGCGCAATCCGCGATGGGGGCGGGGCGAAGAGGGCTACCCCGAGGATCCGTTGCACACCGCGCGCCTCGGCACCGCGTACTGCCGGGGCCTGGCCGGCGACCACCCCGACTTCCTGCGCGCCGCCCCGGTGCTCAAGCACTTGCTCGCCCACAACAACGAGAACGACCGCTGTGTCGCCTCCTCCGGCCTGCGCCCCCGCGTGCTGCACGAGTACGACCTGGCCGCCTTCCGCCCGATCGTCGCCTCCGGCGCGGCCACCGGAGCGATGGCCGCCTACAACCTGGTCAACGGCCGCCCCTGCCACGTCAGTCCGCTCATCGAGGACGAACTGCGGCGCTGGGCAGGGCAGACGGGCCATGAACTGTTCGTGGTCAGCGACGAGGAAGCGCCCTGCGACCTGGTGGAGCAGGAGCACTACTTCGAGGACCACGCCTCCTCCCACGCCGCCGCGCTGAAAGCCGGCATCGCCAGCTTCACCGACCACCGCGAGGACAGCGCGACCGTGATCGGCCGGCTGCGCGAGGCGCTGGGGCGTGGACTGATCGAGGAGGAGGACGTGAACCGGGCGGTGCGCCGCCAGCTGCAACTCCGCTTCCCGCTGGGTGAGTTCGACCCCGATCTCGATCCGTACGCCGGCATCGGACCGGAGATGATCGACTGCCCCGAGCACCGCGCCCTGGCCGTGCGCGCCGCGACCGAGTCGGTGGTGCTGCTCAGGAACGACGGCCTACTGCCTCCGCTGGGTGCGCGAGCAGCACGGCTTCCACACCCTGCCGTTGCTGGCTCGCCCCGACTCCGTCATCCCCTTCGACGCCGACGACCAGCGCCCGGTCCCTGCCTGGGCGGACGATGTCGAGCTGAGGGTGCACGCCTTCGCGGACGGCGCTCGCCGCACGGTCGTGATCCCGTCCACCAACGGCCCCGGCGAGACGGCCCGCTTCGAGGTCCGCCGCGAGGGCGACCGCCTCAGCGTCACGACCGACAGCCCACACCCGTGGCGGCTGCGGACGGGTGGCCCCGACGGCACCCTGCACACCAACGCCTCGGGGCCCGCGACCACCGAGTTCCGTTACGAAGGGTGATCCTACTTTCCGTAGCCGGCGGCCGCGATGCCGGCCTGTACAGCGCCCTCGGTGGCGTCCGAGGGGTAGCCGGAGGTCATGACGCCTTCGTAGAAGGTTCCGGCTGAGCCGTGGCTGTTGTCGCCGCCGATGCCGAGGATGATGGCGCCTTCCTTCTTCATCGGGTTGTAGCCCGCGACATTGGGGCGGGTTCCGCTGTAGAAGGTCGACAGGCCGCCGGACTGGGCGTTGCCGCCGCGGATGGCCCAGTGGTTGGGCTCACCCTTGACGACAGCGGTCAGATAGCGGTGGCTGATGGAGGGATCGTTCGCGTTGTAGTGCTGGTTCACCCCGGAGAACAGGCCGTTTTCGAGGTCGGCCATGATCCAGGGACCGTTGCCCGATCCGTAGCCCCAGACCTTGATGTTCCCGAAGTAGATGGCTTCCATGGTGCCGTTGCCGTTGTCCCGGCTGTTGGTCTCGGCATTGCCGTAGTCGAAGCAGCAGCCGCCGTTGTAGTGGGTGCCGTCGAGTACGGCGTACATGCCCTCGGGCTGGTCGCCCTTGGCGACACCGTTGGTGTTGTTGTTGCGGTAGCCGGTACCCGGCGCGACGTAGACGCCGTAGGCCTTGTGGCCGCCGACTGTGGTCGGTGCGGCGGTGGCGTTGGCGAGGTTGTCGTACCCGCCCGCGGCCGGGCCGGAGAACCCGCCGGGGGGTGCCTGGGTGAGGCGGTTGCCGTGGCCGGACTGGTCGTAGATGACGGTGATGAGGCAGGTCGTGCCGGCGCAGAAGGAGTCCTGGGCGGCGGCGTTGGCGTATCCGCCGCGGCTGAGCACGCCGATGTCGCGGGTGGCGTTGTCGGAGGCGCGGCGGACCTGGTACAGGGGGCCGTTGTAGGAGCCGTACAGCGCGCGCGTCGTGCTGTGCGCCGCCACGCACGGGGTGCCGCCGGCGGCGTAGAGGTCGCACGGCAGCGAGGCGGCGGCCGGGGCGGCGGATGTCGCCGGGGCGGCGGGTGCGGTGCCGGTGAGCACGCCGACGCTGAGCACGGCGGCCGCTCCGGTGGCGAGCAATGCACGGTGCAGGGGCCGTATCCGCGGGCGGACGGTCATGAGTGAGCTCCTTCGATTGTGGGGGGTGTCTCACGTGCCGACGCTGTGCCGGATTCAGAACTGCGTGAAGAACTTCCAGATCTCGGCCGGTACCCAGGTCCGGGAGCCGCTGTCGCCGCCGGCTCCGTCCTGTGGCGCGGGGATGTGGCCCTCGTCGAAGGCGGCCCACTCGACCGGGTGTCCGGTGGAGCATCCCGAGTAGGTGGTGATGCGGTGCGTCAGGCTGCCCTGTGCGGGCTCGGGCGGGTTCTGGGGAGTGCAGCCGTTGTTCCTGACGAACCTGTCGCGCAGGGCACGTCCGCCAAAGACGCCGAGGACGTTGTCCCGGATGCCGTGTATGCCGAGGTAGGCCATGGGGCGGGTGCCGCCGTCGCAGCCGCTGAGCTGCCCGCCCGACTGGACCGCGACCGCACGGAAGACGGTTGCCCGGGCACATGCGAGCGCGTAGGACATGGCGGCTCCGTAGCTGAAGCCCACCGAGAAGACCCGCGAGGTGTCCACGCAGAGCGCGCCCTCGATCTGACCGACCATGGTGTCGACGAAGGTCAGGTCCTCGCCGCCGGTGTTGGCCCAGCCGTTGTCGAGTCCCTGCGGGGCGACGAAGATCGCGGTGTTGTTCGCCAGCCGCTGGAGGCCGTAGTAGGCCCAGGTCCCGTTCTCGACGGTGCGTCCCGTGGCCACATCGATGGCGGTGCCGCCCAGCCAGTGGAAGCCGAACACCAGCCGATAGGCGTGGTCCTGGTCGTAGTTGTCCGGCACCTTCAGGATGTAGCTGCGGCTCTTGTCGTTGATCCGGAGTGTATGGGTGCCGCTCGTCAGCGTGGGGGCCTTGCCGCACCCGGCGGCCGAGGCCGTGGCCCTGCTCGCCGCGAGGGAGGCGTCCTGTATGCCGTGGGCGCCGGTGCGCAGGGCTGTGCCGCCGCTGGCCATGACCAGGGCGAGAACCGTCGCGACCACGGCGGACCATAACGGGGGTTTGGGCATCACATCGCTCCGTCTTCTGTCGGATCCGGCTTACTACTTCTCCACGGGGAACCAGTAGTTCGGTATATCGAACCACGCTCGGAACTTCGGACTCTCCAGGATGATAGGAACCGCGCCGTAGACGTCAATGCCCGTCACTTGATTCACCGGAAGTGGGTGGTCGCCGAAGCGGTGGGCGGTCCTGACCCGAAGCCTCTCGCCCTTTGGCGTCAGGCAGGTGACTCATGCCGGAATGGCATTCCTGCTCGGGTCCATCGGGCGAGATGGCCCTCAGGCCGGTCGGGTCGTCACACCGACTCCGGCGACTCCGCGGCAGGCGGTTCGTAGACGGCGGCTGCTAGCAGCAGGGCCGCGGCCAGCGCGACCGTCCGACCATGGAACCTGCTCATGGACGAAGCGCTTCACGGCTGTGGGATGGATGGGGGCGGGGCGCGGCGATGCGCTTCGACAGATCTGGTCAGTTCACCCTACGGGCCGCTCAGATGATCGCCCGCGGGCGGACCTCGCTGTCTCGCGAACGGCTCGGGGCGACGCTCCCAGCTCCCGGCGGCAGGCCTTGTTGAAGGCCTGGAGGTCGGGGATTCCCACCGCGGCGGCGATCGCGGAGATGGAGAGGGTGGATTCGCGCAGCAGGTGACGGGCGCGTGCCAGGCGGCGCTGACGGATGTAGGCGACGACGGTCTCGCCGGTGGCCGCGCGGAAGAGCCGGGTGAGGTGGTTGTGGGAGATCCCGGCGGCGCGGGCCACCTCCGGGACGGTGAGGGGGTCGGTCAGCCGGGACTCGATGTACGAGATCGCGGCGGTGACGGCCTGGTGCGGGCCGTCCCGGGGGCCCTGCGGGGCCGGCGGGGTGAGGTGGCCGACGCGCCACAGGGCGGCCCAGACCTCGGCGGCGGCCCGGAGCGGGGCGCTCGGCCAGGCCGCGACGGCCTGGAGCATCAGGGCGGACAGCATGGGCAGCTCCGGGCCCGCGTCCTGCACGACGGGCACCGTGCGGAGCGCGCCGCCGGAGGACATGCGCAGGTGGGCGTACAGGTGCTCGGAGCGGCCCCGGTAGCGGTACCGGACGGTCGTGGCGGGCGGTATGAGGCTGACCCGGCCGGGTCGGATGACATGGGGCGTGCCGTCGACGGTGAGGTCGGCCTCGTACCGGTACAGGTGCAACTGCCACAGGTCGGGCAGGCGGAAGACGTCGGTGTGCCCGGCCGGGCCGTGGACGCCGACGCCGACGTTCGCCACGACCGGCGGCTCGTCCAGGCACACCACGGCCTCAAGCATGGTGAAAACCTACCAGTGGTGGTGAGCCGGACCCACGCGCCGGACGCCATGCCTTCCCTAGCGTGGTGCACATGACGACAACCAGCGAGCATCTGCTCAGCTCGGTGCGGATGGCGCACTTCGTCGCCCATGGGTCGCTGCGCCTGGACGCCGTGGTGCCTTCGCAGTTGAACGCCGAGGCCATGGAGGTGTTCGGCGCCGGAATCCCCCCGGTGCCGTACGGCACGCCGGTCACCGAGGCGTATCCCGAGGGGTCCTTCCTGCGCCGGCTCATCGATCTGCCGGAGGTGGCGGGCGCGTTGCACAGTCTCGTCGGCCCCGATCCGAACGTCGACCACCACTTCGTACACGTCCGGGAGCCGCACGAGGGCCGGGCGCAGCCGCTGCACGCGGACGCGATCATCGACGCACGGACCGACGCGTTCGACGTGCAGCTCATGTACTACCCGCAGGATGTGACGCTGGAGATGGGCGGCACGCTGAGCGTGCCCGGCAGTCATCTGCGGCGTACGAACGAGAGCGACACCGGCCGGTACCAGAACCTGCGCGGCCAGCACCGACTGGTCTGTCCGGCGGGCACCGTGGTGTTTCTGCACCACGGCCTCTGGCACGGTGGGCGGCGCAACGCCAGCGACACCCCACGTTACATGCTCAAGATCCGCTTCAACCCGACAGTACGGCAGCACCGGCTGTGGGACACCTCGGACCTGGCGGACCCGGGCGTGGCGTCGGAACTGAACACCGTCTTCCCCTGGTACGAGGGGGCGACCGGCCGTCTGGAGCTGTACAACCGCGTCCTGTTGTGGCGGGCGCTGACCGGCGACGCGGACTTCGACCTGGACCACTGGGTCACCCGCGTCTCGAACCGACCGCAGAAGGTGCCCGCATGACCGCGATCAACCCCGCCCCCGCCCCGGCCTCCTCGACCGTCCGCCAGCAACTTCTGGTGCTGTACCTGGGCACGTCCGCACTGGACTCCGACGTCATCGGCTGGGCACTCTACGACGGTACCGGCCGCACATGCCCTACCACGGGCGACAGCGACGAGCCTCCCTACGCGACGGGCGTGGCCGCCCTGTGCGACGGCTGGCGCCTGATCCAGGCGTCCCAGCTGATCCCGCCGTATCCGGGGCACGAGTACGACGTGTCGTTCCTGAAACACGAGTTCTTCTTCGAGAAGTTCGCGGACCTTCGCGACGTCTGACGGCCCCCGCGCGGTCGGTGTGCGGCCGAACTCGCGGGTTTCCGGCAGTGCCTCGCGACTGGTCGCCGTGCCTGCGGCAAGCGACCAGTCGAGCTGCTCGGCTACGTGACGACGGTGCGATCGGTGCCGTGAGAACTGGACCCCGGTCGGATGCACGACGTTCGGCCGCGGCGCGATCCCGGTGATGGTCAGCCGTTCACCGTAGATGTCCGTGATTCTGATCGCGCCGCTGCACCCGCTGCCGTCGGCGGAGAGGAAGTAGTCGTAGTTGGTACGCGGCAGTTGCTGCCGGCCATCCGCGGTGCGGACTTCGAGCGCGGCCACCGGATTCCGGTGTCCGATCGCCTGGATGCCGCACCAGTAGGGGCTGGAGCCGGTCTTGTACCGGATGGAGATGGTGCCGGCCGCACCGGGGCTCAGCAGGCTCCAGGCGGCTCCGCAGTGGGGTCACGCGGCAAGTCTGAGGAGATCGTGGGGGATGGGTCGGCGGGGGCGAGTGGTGCCTCCTCCTGGCATGCTGACTGTACGTCACTGAAGTCAGCAATGGGAGTGGCATTCTCTTCGTCTCGCCAGGCGCCTCGTGGCACGGAAAATGGCAGCTCAGCGCATCCGACCCCGTGGTTTCAGCGGCACCGGCGGCAGCTGCGGCGCAGGCAACGGATTCCCGTCGTACCCCTTCACCTCGCCGAATTTCGACCCGCTCATCCACTCCTCACGGGCCTGTTCGATCTCTTCTTGCGTGCGGGCCACGAAATTCCACCACATGATCAGCTCCTCCGCGAACGGCTCGCCGCCGAGCAGCATGATCCCGGCGTCCGACCCGGCGCGCAGCGGGAGTTCGGAGCGGCCGCAGCCGAGGTAGAGCATCGAGCCGGGGAGCACCGGTACGCCGTCCACGTGGACCTCGCCGGACATGGCCAGCACGCCGTACTCGAAGTCGGGCTGCAGCGGCAGCCGTACGTCGGTGCCCCGGGTGAGGGCGAGGTCGGCGCCGACGATCGGGGTGTATGTCGTACCGGGCGAAGCGGATCCGTCGAGGTCGCCGAGGATGACGGTGGCGGTGAGGCCCGGCGCGGTGACTGTGGGCAGGTCCGGGTGGTATTCGAACTTCGGCTCGGTGTGGCGGTGTTTGTCCGGCAGCGCGACCCACAGCTGGGCGCCGTGCAGGAAGCGGGCGTGCGGGCGCGGGCTCTCCTCGGAGTGGCTGATCGCGCGACCCGAGGTCATCAGGCCCAGCTGCCGGGGCCGGATGGTCTGCAGGCTGCCCGTCGAGTCCCGGTGCAGCACCTCGCCCTCGTGCAGCCAGCTGACCGTCTGCAGGCCGATGTGCGGATGCGGCGGGACCTGCATGCCGGGCTCGTCGGCGATGTCGTCGGGGCCGTAGTGGTCGACGAAGGCCCACGCGCCGATCATGCGGCGGCCGAGGTTGGGCAGCAGCCGGCGCACCTCGGTCGACTCGCCCAGCTTCACATGACGTGGGCTCAGCAGTTCGCGGACGGGCTCGGCGACGACGAATCCGCGGCCGCCGCAGACGCTGGGCACGGGCGCGCGGTCAAGGTTGCTCATACCGCCCAACTTAGCGGTGCGGAAGCCGGACCGGTGAGCACGGGAACCCGCATTTCCCTTGGGCAAGTCAATCAACTGACTTATATTCGGAGGGTGTGCCGACCGTGTCACCGGTGGAGGCCCGACCATGTCTCATGCGCATCCTCGGCCCGCCGAGGCCGGGGGTCGACGCGGCGCGTACGAACCTGGTTGTCGCGGTGCCGGCCTTCGGCGGTGGGATCGTGGTCTCGCTGATGCAGACCCTGGTCGCCGGCATCGGTGTCACCCGCGTCGAGGCCGAACTGCGGCCCGGCGCCCAGGTGCGCGGCTCCGTGCGTGGTGGGGGGCGGATCGCTCGGAGACTCCCGGGTGACCCTGCTGGACGCTGCGGGCAACGTCGTCGCCACAACCACCATCGCGACGACGGGGCGTACGCCTTCTCCGACGTGGACGGCGGCCCGTACATGCTCATCGCGGCCGGTTACCCGCCCCGGGCCCCCGGAGTGTCCGTGTACGGCACGGACGTCGAGCACCACGAGAGCGAACTCGCGTACCCGGGGGCATAGTTCGGGCCTTCTGCCCGACGAGGCCGGACTCAGGGTTGCGGCGCGCTCGGGGAGGGCTCCGCCGTGGACGGGCTCTCCGTGGTCGGTACCGGGGACGGTGTGCTGATCGTCGGGTGCGGGGGCCGAGCCGGCTCAGCCGGGCGGGACGGGCCGCCGCGTACGGCGAAGAACACCAGCGCGGCCACGGCGGCGAGTGCCAGCACGCCCACCACGGCCCGGCGCAACGCCACCCGGCGGGGCCGCACCGCATCCGTCGGCGGGCGCAGGGGCCGCAGGTCGGCCGCACCGACGGAGCGCGCCCGCGCGTCCAGCGAGGCCCGCAGCCGCTCCTCGACCAGCGTCCGGTCGACTCCCGTACCGCCTCCGCTCATCGCAACCCCTCCAGGCGTCGGCCGAGCGCGTCCAGGGCCCGGCTGGCCGTGGACTTGACGGCACCCCGCGACAGGCCGAGCGTCTCGGCGATCTCGGCCTCGCTCAGATGCGACCAGTAGCGCAGCACCAGCACCTCCCGCTGCCGCCGGGTCAGCGTGCGCAGGGCCGCCAGCACCTCCCGGTGGTCCTCATGCAGCAGCACGTCCTCCTCCGGGGCGGGCGCGTGCCCCTCGGCTGCGGGGGTGTGCGCCCGTACGGTCCGGCGCCGGCGCAGCACCGAGCGGGCCGCGTTGACCACGCTGGTCCGCAGATACGCCTCCGGGTCGTCGAGCGAGGCGAGCCGGTGACCGTGCCGACGGAACAGCGCGGTGAAGGCGTCCTGTACGACGTCCTCGGCCGTCGGCACATCGTCCACCAGCAGCACCGCCAGCCGGACCAGGGAGAGCCGGCGGTGGTGGTACAACTCCTCGATCCCGGGCGGATGTTCGGCTCCGGAGAGGGAGAGCGGGGCGGAGTCGGAGCCCGTACCGGGAGCTGCCGGATCGGAGGGTGTGTGCGTGCGGGCGAGGACGAGAACGCGGGCGCGGGCGCGGGTCCGCAGCGCACGTGTGATGCGCCGCCAGGGTGTGGGGCGCCGTGGGCTGCCGGCCGCCCGGTCCCGGGGCAGAACCGCCGCCGGTGGTGTCGCTGTCGTCATGGGTCTCCCGGAGCCGGGAGCGGGGCGCCGCCGAACGACGGCCCGCTTCCGGCCCCTGCCTCGATGGTGCTGCTCAGTGGTGCTGCGGAACCGGCGCCGGGGTGGCGGGGCCGTGGTGCGCGAGGTGCCCGGGCCGCACCGGCGCCGGCACGGGGCTCGGGGCGGCGTGTGCGGGGGACGACGGTACGGGGCTCGGGGCGGCGCACGTCGGGGCCGGGAGCGGCGCCGGAGTGGCCGGTACGGGCTGAGGTGTCGCCGTGCGGACCGGTGACGGCACCGGAGTCGGGGTTCCGGTGTGGACCGGGGAGGGGACGGGGGACGGGGTTGCGGTGTGGACCGGGGAGGGCACTGGGGTCGGGGTTGCGGTGTGGACCGGCGACGGCACGGGGGACGGGGTCGCGTGGCTGCCGCTCTGGGCCGCCTGGGCGGTCATGGTGCCGGCGACCGCCAGGGCCGCGCCCACGGCGGAGACCCCCAGGGCGGCACGGAGCCTTCGGGCACGGCTGGGGTGGGATGCACGGTGTGCGGACATGGGTTCCTTCGGTCGTTCGGGGTCGGACATCTGGTCGAAGTGGAGGCCTCCATCCCGACAGACGTCCGACCCCGCCCGAGGTTGCAGGCGACGACCGAAGAATTTTCCGCGCCTGCCGCGCCTGCCGCGCCCACCGTGCCTGCCGTGCCTGCCGCGCCGGCTGCTCCTGCCCGCGCCCGCCGCGCCTGCCGTGCCTGCCCGCGCTCGCCGCGCCTGCCCGTGCCCGACGTGCCTGCCACGCCCGCAGTGCCTGTCCCCGCCCGCTGCGCCTGCCCGCGTTCGCCGCGCCCGCCCGCGCCTGCCGTGCCTGCCGCGCCGGCTGCTCCTGCCCGCGCCCGCCGCGCCTGCCGTGCCTGCCCGCGCTCGCCGCGCCCGCCGTGCCTGTCCCCGCCGGCTGCGCCTGCCCGTGTTCGCCGCGCCTGCCCGTGCCCGACGTGCCTGCCACGCCCGCAGTGCCTGTCCCCGCCCGCTGCGCCTGCCCGCGTTCGCCACGCCCGCCCGCGCCTGCCGTGCCTGCCACGCTCGCCCGCGCCTGCCGTGCCCGCCGCGCCTGCCGTGCCTGCCCGCGCTCGCCGCGCCCGCCGTGCCTGTCCCCGCCGGCTGCGCCTGCCCGTGTTCGCCACGCCCGCCCGCGCCCACTGAGCCTGCCCCGCCCACCGTGCTTGCCCCCGCCCCGCCATACTTGCCTGCGCCGCCGTGCTTGCCCCCGCGCCGCCGTGCTTGCCCGCCCCGCCGCGCCTGCCGTGCTCGCCGTACCCCGCGCCCGCCCGCGCCCGCCGTGCCCGCGCACCCGCCGCCCCTCCCGGGCCGACTGCGTCGCCTGACGCGGGCGGCTTGCAGACGGACACCCTCCAACAGCCAACGGCGCACGGTCGAGGCGGAGACCTCGTAGGTGCCGCCCATGTCGGCAAGGCGCAGGTCATGGCGGAGCGCGGTGAGGACGACCAGAGCGATCTTCCCGGGCGGCAGTTTCCGCCGCCGTGAGCCGATCTCCTTCAGGTAGCCACGGATCAGGTCGGCGACCATGTCCAAGGATGCAGTGTGGTCAGCGGCAGGCGGCTCTGGTGGACAAGCCCGTCCGAGCCTCGACGGCAGTCCGAGTCGCTGGCTGGGAGTTCTTCGACATGGACACCCCAACACCCTGCGGGGGCCCACCGGTTACGCCATGATCTGGCCACGGTTGCCGGACCAGCCTGCAGGCGTCACGGCCTGCCGGGGTGCGGGTGTGGGTGCGGGTGCGGCCAAGGCCAAGGGAGTCGGGCCCTGTAACGCTGCGGTGATTGCGTCGCATGCGTTCCGCGAGTCCGCCGTCTTCGGCACGGTGTGTGGAACCGCAAGATCCTTCGAGCGGGCGTGCTCGCGCCGTTCGAGATCGACGTCCTGGAGTCCCGCGCCCCTCGATCTCCTCGCGGCCCGTGAGGTACTGTCCGAGTAACACGCGCTCTTCGCCCGATGCTTCAGTCGGCGTCGATGTAGGGCGTGTCGTCCGTGGTCCAGGTAAGCCGGTCCACGTACAGGGCCCTCGTCCTGAGATCGCCACCGTCACAGGTCCAGATACCGTGATAGGCGATGAAGTCGTCCTCTCCCTGGCTGAACACGGTGGCCCCGCCCGGCCCGGACAACTGGTCGGCACTCCCTGGTACACAACCGTCGCGAGGTTGCTCGGCGCCACTCGGTGCCGAGTTCTTGGGTGTGCCTTGCCCCGGGTGAGCCGGGCCGGTGCTCAGGTTCACGTCGGAGTCCAGCAGTTTGGTGCCCGACTTCTGATATCCGCCGGTGAGGCTCTTGCTTGTGGCATAGCCGGTGTAATAGCCGGGGTTGTTGTACCAGCCGGCGGAGTAGAACAACACGTAGTTCGTGCCGTGGTGTACCAGGAATGGTGCCTCCAGTTGGCCGTTCTCGGGGTCGTTGAAGGATGGATCGGCCTCCAGGATCTTGGTTGGTTCCCCGTCCCATTGCAGTCCCTGCCGTCCGAGGTCGACGAACTTGCGGAGGTAGATCTCACTCGGCACCCGCTGGTCCGGGTTGTCGCTTCGGACGGCCTCGACCTTGTACACGATGTAGCGGGAGCCGTCGGTGTCCACGAAGACGGCAGGGTCGATCACGCCTCGGCGTTGGCCGTCGGGGCCGTTCGGACCGCAGAACAGTTCGGTCGGCGCGGCATCGAAGTGAATGTCCGGGCCGACGTGGTCGGCGGTGGCCATGCCCACGCAGTGTCCCTCTCCGGCTCCGGTTCTGGGCAGCGCGGAATACAGCATCAGATACCCGCCGGCGGGGCGGGTGGAGACATCCGGCGCCCACACCTGCGGGGCCGCGCCCGCCTGACCCACCGGTGCGGTCCACGCCCCGGCATCGGGCAGCGCATCCGACCGAGCGCCGGAGTCATCGTGCAGGGGCTGCCACTCACCGGCAGGGTTCGTGGTCACCGACCTGGCCACGGGAACGCGGGTCGCGGCGGGTTCGGGCAGGTCCGTCTGTGACGAGAACGCGTACCACAGCCCATCCTCTCCCCTGACCACCCCTGGGTCGGCGAAGTCCTCCTCGATCTTCAACTTGCCGGTATCGGTCTTCGGCAGGCCCGGCGAGGCCATCGCCCCGCCGGTTCCTCCCGCTGGCACCACGAGCGTCATCGCGCCGATCAAGCCGGCGACGACTCCCCGCCGTAACGGTTTCACGTGCATGATCCCCACTCCTTCTCCCGTCCTGTGGCGGATGCCTGGAACCGGTCGCCTCACACCCTGAGGTATAGGACAGTTGGATTGTTCGGCGTCGACCACCGAACAATCGAACGACGGCATGCGTAACACCGTGTCGCACGGCGACCGCAGGGGGCGGACGCCGGCACGGAAGGGGGAGAGCTGTGCCTCGGCGCGAACGACCACTGGACCCTGGCGATGACGCGTTAACCCGCTTCGCGGCCGACCTGCGCACCCTGCGAGTGAAAGCGGGCAGCCCTCCGTACCGGGAACTGGGACGCCGAGCGCACTACTCCGCCGGAACTCTCTCCGACGCGGCGAGCGGGCGTCGCCTTCCCTCACTGCAGGTCACACTGGCGTACGTGCGCGCATGCGACGGCGAAACCGAGGAATGGGAACGGCGCTGGCACGCGCTCGCCGGCGAACTCGCCGCCCGATCGGCACCCGATCACGCACCGACCGATGACACACCTCCTCCCTACGTCGGACTGGCGGCCTTCCAACCCGAGGACGCCGAGCGGTTCTTCGGCCGGGAAACACTCACCCAGCAACTGCTGGACAAGGTGGCGGATCGGCGCTTCCTCGGCGTGTTCGGCGCCTCGGGCGTCGGTAAATCCTCACTGCTGCGGGCCGGACTCATCGCACAGCTACGCCGCAGCGCCGCCGAACCGCCGGTCATCGTGATGACCCCGGGCCCCCGTCCGATCGAGGAATGCGCCGTTCAGCTCTCCGGCCTGACCGGCCGGCCCGCAGCCTCGCTCCTCGCCGAACTCCGTGCCGACGCGGCCAACCTGCACCTTCGGGTACGCCAGGCGCTGGCCGACCGCCGCGCCACCGACCTCCTCCTCGTCATCGACCAATTCGAGGAGATCTTCACGCTCTGCCGCGACCCCCGGGAACGAGAGCTGTTCATCAACGCGCTGATCACCGCCACCCATGCACCGACCAGCCGGTCCCGGGTCGTCATCGGCATCCGGACGGACTTCTACAGCCAATGCGCCCCCTACCCGGAGCTGGCCGGCGCGCTGCAGGACGGGCAGATACTGGTCGGCCCGATGACCACGGACCAACTGCGCCGAGCCATCACCGAGCCTGCGGTACGCCTAGGTCATACCGTCGAAACATCCCTGCTGGTCACGCTCGTGGCCGACTCGGCCGGTGAAGCCTGCGTGCTGCCCCTGCTCTCGCACGCGCTGCTGGCAACCTGGCGACGCCGTCGCGGCAACACGCTCACCCTCGCCGGATACCAGGCAGCAGGCGGTATCCAGCACGCATTGGCACACACCGCCGAGACCGTCTACCAGGCTCTCACCGACGACGAACGAGACCTGGTCAAAGACCTCCTGATGCGGCTCGTCGCCCTCGCCGACGATCCCGGCGACGGCGAAGACACCAAGCGACGCATCAGCCGGGACGAACTCCCCGCCGATCCGCGTATCCGAAATGTGCTCGAACGATTTGCCGCGGCGCGACTGATCACACTCGACGGCGACAGCATCCAGATCACCCACGAAGCACTGATCCGCTGCTGGTCACGCCTGCGCGACTGGCTGACCACGAACCGGGAAAACCTGCATCTGCGTCGCCACCTCACCGAGGCCGCCGAGGACTGGGAAGCCCTCAACCGGGATCCCGGAGAGCTCTACCGGGGGAATCGGCTGGAACGCGTCCGGCAATTGGCCGTCGGCAATCCCGCCACACTCAGCCCGCGGGAGCAGGCGTTCGTCAACGCCAGCATCGCCGCCGAAACCGACCACCATGCCGAAATTCGCCGCCATACCCGCCGGAAACACCTGCTGTTCGCCATGCTGGCACTCGTTGTGGCAACGGGAACAGCCGTCATCACCATGTACCCCACGTCACAAGGAAGCGGCAATACTCCATGCTGGACGTCGTTCGACCCGGTCAATCCCGAGGGTGCGCCGATGGACCAGTATTACCGCAACTGCGAAAAAGCAGAAAGGAGGGTCGCCGCTGTGGATGAGGAAGACAAGTACCAGCACAAGACCGTCTTCGACCTGCAACCGGATGAAGTCGCCCACTGGCGCTGGAACAGCACCACCAAAGACCACCACTACACGACGGTATACGTGACGACACGCGGCAGCGGACGCTGATGTGATGTCAGGCAACCGTGGCCGAGGATCCGGTCTGCCGACGCACCGGCGCACTGGCAAGTGGCAGCCGGAGCCCCGTAGAACGGCACGAAGGTGAGCTCGGTGCCGTCGGCCGTCCAGGCCCGGATGACGCCACCTGTGCGTGCATCAGCGTTCGCCGGTGTCGTGACAGCCGGCTGCCGAACGACCTCGAACAACAACCTTGTTGACTCCGCCAAGACCCCTGTGGGTGCCGCTCCTTGCTCGGCAAGGAGCGGCACCCACACCGCGTCAGCAGTAGACGGTTGTGTAGTGGTGTCCCGGCGTGGTCCGCTCCCAGTACCACTTGCCGACCCAGCCGGCCTCGAGTGAAATGTGGTCGGGCTGCAGGTAGCCGTCCTCGACGTCCTCGGCACACACCGTTACATCACGGTTGGTGCAGTTGCGGTAGAACTGCCACATACCCGCACCCTCAGGGTTGGGCGGGTCGAACGACGTCCAGCACGGATAGTCGCTGAACGCCGCGGCTTTGGTGGGCGTCGCCGCAACAGCGGCATCCTGGGACGTGGATGCCGAGGCCGAAGCCGCGCCCATGACTCCCAGCGCCGCTATGACCGAGGCCATCACGGCCACTTTGGTCTTCAACACGTGATCCTTCCTCCTCCATCAGGCCGGCACCCGAACGCTCACGGGGCCGGATGTGATCTGGTGTAGTCGGAGAACGTTGTTCGGGGTCGACAGCGCGGGGGCGAACAACAACGTCCGAACAACCAGGCTCGGCCGGGGTCGGACAACGTCCGCCCGAGCGCGTCGATGTGATGCCACATGAACGGCCGTCGGGGAGCGGGTCGGGCGTGACGTCGTGGCGGGCCGGGATCGGCCGGGTCCGCGCGAGAAGGAAGCGAACCGGCTGGTCGGCCGGGAACGCACGGTAAAGGAACTCGGCTTCGCCGACCTGAAGAACTGGTCCTGACCCGCCGGACAGGCCCGAGCGGCCGGCGGACCGGTCAGCCGTCGAGGGGCCGGCCGCGCGGTACGAGGTCCCGCTGATCGCCTATGTTGAGGATCTGCCGATCGTTTGCTGCCACTGGCGGCACGTCTTCGGCCGGCGGCTGTTCCGCGCCGCCGTGACCGCGCCCGATCCGCGCGGTGTGCTCGTGGCGGAGGCCGCCGGCGCAGGGTTCGGCGTGCCGCCCTGCTATCTCTGCCAGGACCTGCTGGAGTCCGGCGCGCTCGTGGCTCTGCTGGAGCCGGAGGACCCGCCGATCAACACCGGCTTCCTGGACCGCTGCCTCGGCGTCCCGGACAACCGGACGTGGGGTGTGACAGCGCCTTTCTGCTCCGGGCGGAGCACACCTGGTAGTCGTGGAAGCTCGGAAACCGGTCACGCGGTGCCGACCCGCGCCCCTCCTCATCGCCCTCATGCACCTGCGGCCCGCGCGCTTCCCGTCCACTCCGGCGCCAGCACCGCCCAGATCTCCTCGTCGTGTCGCTCGCCCCGGTACGGGCAACTCTCCCGCAGGATCGCCTCCTTGCGCATGCCGAGCCGCCGGGCGACCGCGATGCTGGGCGCGTTCCCGGCCGACACCCACCACTCCACCCGGTGGATGCCCCGCTCCCGGATAGCCCAGTCGATCAGCAGGCGCGCGGCCCGCGTCACCAACCCCCGGCCCACGGCGTCCGGTTCCAGCCAGCAGCCCGCCTCCGCCGTACCCTGCGGGACATCCATCCGGCGCAGGATCACCGCCCCGACCAGCATGCCGTCGAGCCGTATCCCCCGGATGAGCCCCGCGTCGGCCGCCTCCTTCTCGGCGTACGCCGTCAGGAACGCCCGGGCGGCCGCCAGGTCGGTGACCACGTCGGGCAGCCCGTTGAACCGCCCGATGAACTCCCGGCCGCGATCCACATGGGCGAGGAACTCCTCGGACTGCCAGGGCTGGAGGGAGCACAGTTCGGCGCCGTCGGCACCGAGAGAGGTCGCGTACATGGTCACCTCGGGTGAGCGGATGGGACATCTGGTACGCCAGCCTACGATCCGCCTCTGACATCGATGTCTCCCGCCGAATGGCGGTGCACAGGCGCACGGCCGACGATGGACGCGTGGGGTACGGTCGCCGCCGCAGCGCCGGTGCCGTCCGAGGCCGCCGGGGGACGGTGGCCGGCCCCGGTCGCGGTGAGCGGCCGGAAGGGAGGACACCGTCATGCTGGAAGTGAAGACGGTCGAGAAGCCGGACGAACGGCGTGACTTCCCCCGAGGCCACCTCGAAGCCCTGCACCTGACCGGGCTGGACTTCGCCGTGGCCACCTTCGAACCCGGTTGGCGCTGGTCGGAGTCCGTCGGCCCGATCGCGGGCACCAAGAGCTGCATGGTCCACCACAACGGGTACATGGTGCGGGGACGGATGCATCTGATCATGGACGACGGTGGCGAGGCCGAGGTCGGCCCCGGCGATGTCTTCGTGTGCCCGCCCGGTCACGACGCCTGGGTGGTGGGAGACGAGCAGGCCGTGGTCTATGACTTCGCCGGGGGCATGGCGAAGGAATACGCGAAGGGCTGAAGGCGGTTTCCCCGTAACACCGGGTCGCACGGCGTGCGGCCCGGTGGCTTGTCCCGGGGCGGCACCGCGTCCTCCGTCACCCTTCGAACACGGCCGCCCCCTCCTCCGCGAACGCGACCGTGTCCGGGTGGCCGAACAGGCCGGGCAGGCCGCCGGTGTGGACGAACACCGTCTTCTCGCCCGGCCGGACCTCACCGTCGCGGACGGCCGCCTGGAGTCCGGCCAGGGCCCGGCCGGTGTAGATCGGGTCGAGTACGAGGCCCTCGGTGCGGGCGGCGAGCCGGAGCGCCTGCGTCACCGGGCCGGTCAGCGCCGCGTACCCGGCGCCCACCTGGTCCCGGCGCACCCGCAGCCCTTCGGCCGTGACCTGGTCCGTGGTGAGCGGTGCCGCGAACTCCGCCACGGCGGTCGCCGGATCGGCCAGGGCGCCCACGTCGACGCCGAGCACGGAACCGGCGCCCAGGGCGGCGACCAGCCCGGCCATGGTGCCGCCCGAGCCGAGCGCGACCACCACCGTCCGCAACTCGGGCAGCTGCTCGTCCAGTTCCTCGCCGCAGCGCACATAGCCTCGGGCGCCCAGCACGCCCGACCCGCCGAACGGGATCAGCGCGGGACGGGCGCCGCGGGCTCGCAGCCGTGCGCACACCTCGGCCGCCGCCGCGTCCAGCCCCGCCCGGTCCACGTCGCCCGCCCAGGCGAGCCGCGCCCCGAACAGCCCATCCAGCGCGAGGTTCCCGGACCGGGAGACGCCCGGCGAGCCGCGCAGCACGAGGACGGCGTCCAGGCCGACCCGGGCGGCCGCGGCGGCGGTCAGCCGGGCGTGGTTGCTCTGCGGGGCGCCCGTGGTCACGAGGGTGTCCGCGCCCTCGGCGAGGGCTGTGCCGACCGTCCACTCCAGCTTGCGGATCTTGTTGCCGCCGCCACCCAGACCGGTCAGGTCGTCCCGCTTGATCCACAGGTCCTCGGGCCCGAGCCCGAGCGCGGCGGCCAGCCGGGGCGCCGGTTCGACGGGGGTGGGGAAGGTGCCGAGCGGTACGGGGGAGTGGCTCATGACGTACGTCCTTCAGTGCCGATCAGGTGCCGATCCGGGGTGGATCGTGGTCGTTCGGACCAGTCGATCACACCGGCAGCAGGCGGGCGATCAGCGCGCTGAGCTGACGGGCCGTACGGCACTCGTGCATCTCGACCAGATCGGCGTAGGCGGGTGCGGCCGAGTCGCCGGTGCCCCACTGGGCACGCGGCTCCGGGTTCAGCCAGTACACGCGGCGGGCCCGCCGGGCGACCTCGCGTACGGCGGCCAGGTTCGGGTCGCTCATGTTCGTCCGGGCGTCCCCGAGGACGAACACCGTGGTGCGCGGTCCGACCGCATCTCCGTACCGCTCGGCGAACTCGCCCAGGGCGACGCCGTAGTCGCTGCTGCCGTGCCAGCCGGTGAGCGTGGCCTCCGCGCGGATGCGGGCGCCGAGCCCGTCGGGGTCGGCGCGCCCGTGGTCGAGCAGGCCGGTGACCTCGTCCAGCCGGTTGACGAAGGCGAACACGCGGATCTTGCTGAACTGGTCGTGCAGCGCCTGCACCAGCAGCATCGTGAAGTCCGAGAAGCCGGACACCGAGCCGGACACGTCGCAGAGCAGCACCAGTTCGGGGCGGACCGGGCGGCGTCGGCGCAGCACCGGCCGCATCGGCACCCCGCCGGTGGACAGCGAGGAGCGCAGCGTGCGGCGCAGGTCGACCGAGCCGCGCGCGGCCCGGCGCCGGCGCGCCGCCAGCCGGGTGGCCAGCTTGCGCGCGAGCGGCTGCACGGCCCGGCGCAGCTCGGCCAGTTGGTCCCGGCCCGCGAACAGGAAGTCCACCCGGTCGGCGGTCGGCCGGACACCGCGCCGGGCGATCTCGTCCCGCCCGCGCCGCTCGGCGACCCGGCGCCGCGCCTCCGCCCCGACCAGCCGCCGGAACTCCTCGATACGGCGCCGGATCTCGTCGTCCAGCAACCGGTCCGTGAACCCGGCACCGCTGCCGTCCCGGCCCCGGACATCCGCCCGCACCCGCGCCAACAGGGTCTGCGGACGCAGCCGTTCGAGCGTCTGGTACGCCGAGAAGCCGTCCGAGCCCGGTGAACTGCCGTATCCCCCCAGGCCGTCGACGGCTTCGGCAGCCAACCGGGCCATCAGGGCCTGGTCATTGCCGGCCAGAGCCTGGGCCAGCCGGTCGCGCAGCTCGTCCCGATCCTGGCCGGCGCCCTGCGGGCCGCCGACCGCCCGAGGGAGGAAGTACAGGTCGAAGACGGGGTCGAACACCGCCCGCTGTCCGGGGCCGTGCAGCAGCGTCGCGGCCAGGCCCTCGCGCAGCAGCTCCCGGTCCGCGAGCCCCAGCGCCTCCACCGCGCGGGCCGCGTCCACGCTCTCGCCGGTGCCGATCCGCAGGCCGTGTGCGCGCAGCGCCCCGACCAGCCCGGTGATCCGCTCGGCGACACCGGTCACAGCGCGTCCAGGTCGAGCTTCGCCGCCGCCTTCTGGATGTCGTCCTGATGCTTGAGGATCACCCCGAGGCTGTCCCGTACGACCGTCTCGTCCAGGGTGTCGGCGCCCAGCGCCAGCAGGGTGCGCGCCCAGTCGATGGTCTCGGCGACGGACGGCACCTTGCGCAGGTCCATCGCGCGCAGCGCCCCGACCACCCGGACCACCGACTCGGTCAGCGCGGCTCCGAGGCCCGGCACCTTCAGCCGTACGATCCGCCGTTCCAGCTCCTCCTCGGGGAAGCCGATGTGCAGGAACAGACAGCGTCGGCGCAGCGCCTCGGACAGCTCCCGGCCGGCGTTGGAGGTGAGGACGACGAACGGGCGGCGGGTCGCGATGACCGTGCCCAGCTCCGGGACCGTGATCTGGAAGTCGCTGAGCACCTCCAGCAGCAGTCCCTCCATCTCGACGTCGGCCTTGTCGGTCTCGTCGATCAGCAGCACGGTCGGCTCCGCACCGCGGATGGCGGTGAGCAGCGGGCGGGGGAGCAGGAACTCCTCGCTGAAGATGTCGGTGCGGGTCTCGTCCCAGCTCTCGTCGCGGCCGGCGCTGATCCGCAGCAGCTGCTTGGCGTGGTTCCACTCGTACAGCGCCCGGGACTCGTCCACGCCCTCATAGCACTGCAGCCGCACCAGCCGGGCCCCGGCCACCTGGGCGACGGCCTTGGCCAGCTCGGTCTTGCCGACCCCGGCGGGGCCCTCCACCAGCAGCGGCTTGCCCAGCCGGTCGGCGAGGAAGACGGTCGTGGCGACGGAGGGCGAGGCGAGGTAGCCGGTCGCGGCGAGGCGGGTGGAGACGTCGTCGACGGACGTGAACAACGGGGCCTCCGGCGGGTCGGGGACAGTGTCCGATCTCTCTCCTATCTAAGCGCTTGTTCAGCGACTCTGTCACGTGGATTCGGCGGAAGCGGCAGGGGCGCCGAGCGATATACACCGATCGGTTTCCTTTCATCCGTGCTCCGGTTAACCTCGCTCCATGGCCTCCACAGACAAGATGTCCCCGCGCGACCGGCTGCTCGACGCGGCGGCCCGGCTCTCCTACCGCGACGGCGTCTCCGTCGGCATCGAGGCGCTGTGCCGGGAGGCGGGCGTCTCCAAGCGGTCGATGTACCAGTTCTTCGACAGCAAGGACGCGATGCTGGCCGCGAGCCTGGAGCGGCGCATCCCCCGCTACGACGCCCAGCTCGCGCCCCCCGACCCGGAGGCCGCGACCCCGCGCGAGCGCATCCTGTACGTCTTCGAACGCCTGGAGCGGGCCTCCGCTGCCGCCGACTACCACGGCTGCCCCTACCTGGCCGTGCTGGTGGAGCTGAAGAACCCGGAGCACCCGGCGAGCGTGGTCGCCCGCGCGGTCAAGGACCGGCTGGCCGAGAGGTTCCGTGCCGACGCCGAGCGCGGCGGCGCCCGCGATCCCGAGCTGCTAGCCCGCCAGCTCGTGCTGGTCTTCGACGGCGCGAGCGCCCGGGCCGGTGCGAAGGTCGAGCACCTGGGCGACGGACTGGCCACGGCGACGGTGACGGCACTGCTGGACGCGGCAGGGATGCGGTAGCACCCCCACCGGCCCCATACGGGTCAGTACAACGCGCCGACCCGCTCGCCCGGCCGGTCCAATGAAACCGTGACCGCGCCCCCGGACGACTGCCTCGCGCGCAACGAATGGATCTGCGGCGCCTATCTGAGCACCCGCCGCCAGATCGTCCTCGACGCGGTCGTCCAGCACCTCCAGCTGACCGCCCTGTCGGTCCTCATCGGCCTGGTCATCGCGCTGCCGCTGGCGGTGCTGGCCCGCCGCTGGGGCTGGGCGGCCGGACCGGTCCTCGCCGTCACGACGATCCTCTACACCATCCCGTCCCTGGCGATGTTCTCCCTGCTCCTGCCGCTGTACGGCCTCTCGGCCACGCTCGTCGTCGCCGGGCTCGTGCTGTACTCGCTGACCCTGCTCGTCCGGAACATCCTCGCGGGCCTGCGCGCGGTCCCCGAGGAGACCCGGCAGGCCGCGCGCGGCCTCGGCTACGGCCCCGTCCGCCTGCTGCTCACCGTGGAACTGCCCCTCGCCCTGCCCGCCGCGATGGCCGGCCTGCGCATCGCCACGGTCTCGGCGGTCTCCCTGGTCACGGTCGGCGCGATCGTCGGCTTCGGCGGCCTCGGCAACCTCATCTACGCGGGCATGAACACCTACTTCAAGGCCCAGGTGCTCACCGCGTCCGTCCTGTGCGTGCTGATCGCCGTCGCCGCCGACCTGCTCCTGCTGGGTGTGCAGTGGCTGATCACGCCGTGGACGAGAGCGGGGCGGGCGCGTGTGTCTGCCCGGCGCACGCGGGTGCGCACGAGGGCCGCCGGGGCGAAGGCGGGCCGCGCATGAGCACGCTCACCGCGACCTGGCACTGGCTCACCGATCCCGCGCACTGGTCGGGCGCCGACGGCATCGGGCACCGGCTGCTCCAGCACCTCGCCCTCACCGCCGTCTGCCTGGTCATCAGCTGCGTGCTCGCGCTCCCGGTCGCCCTGGTCCTCGGCCACCTCGGAAAGGGCGGTGCGCTCGCCGTCAACATCTCCAACGTCGGCCGGGCCGTCCCCACCTTCGCCGTCCTCGTGCTGCTGCTCCTCACCCCGGTCGGGAAGTGGGGCGAGGGTCCCACGGTGGTGGCCCTGGTGCTGTTCGCCGTGCCCCCGCTGCTCACCAACGCCTACGTCGGCATGCGCGAGGTCGACCGCGGTGTCGTCCGGGCGGCCCGGGGCATGGGGATGACCGGGCGGCAGATGCTGCTGCGCGTGGAGCTGCCCCTCGCCCTGCCGATGGTCATGAACGGGGTGCGGATCGCCGCCGTCCAGCTCGTCGCCACCGCCACCATCGCCGCGCTCGCGGGCGGCGGCGGGCTCGGCCGGATCATCACCGCCGGCTTCAACCTCGCCAGCACGCCCCAGGTGGTCGCGGGCGCCCTGCTCGTCGCCGTGTTCGCGCTCGTCGTCGAGGCCGTCTTCGAGATCGCCGAGCGACTGGCACCAGTGTGGGCACGGAGCGGCCGATGACGGCTGGTACGGGTGGTGGCGTGGGGCGGTTGGTGACGGCTGGTACGGGTGGTGGCGTGGGGCGGTTGGTGACCGGCACCGGTGTGCGTGCGGGACGGCCGGTGACCGGCACCCGTGGCGACGTGGCGTGGGCCGTGAGAAGAGGCCTCCCGGCCCTCCTGTTCCTCGCCCTCGCGGCCTGCTCCACCGGTCCCTCCCTGGAGAACCGTGCCCAGGTCACCGCACCGCCCGGCGACAGCCATCACCTGACCATCGGCTCGGCCGGCTTCACCGAGAGCGACCTGCTCGCCCAGATGTACGCCCAGCTGCTGAACCAGGCCGGCTACAAGACCTCGATCCTCACCGTCGCCAACCGTGAGCTGTACGAACCGGCGCTGGAGTCCGGCCAGATCGACGTCGTGCCCGAGTACGCGGCCACCTTCGCCGACTGGCTGAACGCCAAGACCCACGGCGCCGACGCCAAGCCCGTCGGCTCCCCCGACCTCGAGGCGACGATGCGGGCCCTGCGCGCGCTCGCCACGCCCCGCGGGCTCACCGTCCTGCCGCCCGGCCGCGCCGTCGACCAGAACGCCTTCGCGGTCACCGCCGCCTACGCCCGCGAACACCACCTCAAGACCCTCGGCGACCTTGGCGCCGCGAAGCTGAAGGTACGGCTCGCGGCGGGCGACGAGTGCGTTCAACGACCTTACTGTGAACCGGGGTTGAAGAGGGTGTACGGCATCGACATCACCGGCATCGACCCCAAGGGCGTCGGCACCACCCAGGCCAAGCGGGCCGTGCAGAACGGGCAGGACCAGATGGTACTGACCACGACCACGGATGCCACGCTGGACCAGTTCGGACTCGTGCTCCTCGCCGACGACAGGCACCTGCAGAACGCCGACTACATCGTCCCGGTCGTCAACCGCTCCCGCGCGGGCAGCGAACGCGTGACGACGGCGCTGGGCAAGCTCAACGACAAACTGACAACGGCCGACCTGGCCACCATGAACGAGCAGGTCGACAGCTGGCGGCGGCTCGCCTCGGACGTCACCCGCGCCTATCTCAAGGACAAGGGCCTGCTGAAGTGACCAGGGCGGCCAAGGCGCCTCGTGTCAGGCGTCCGACACCGAGTCGAACGACACCTGCCCCCGCGCCACGCCCCGCGCGTCCGCGTCCACCGAGCGGCGCAGCGCCTCATGCAGCTTGGCCGGGGTGAGCACGCCGAGGAAGCGCGCGCCGTCCAGCACCGCGACCCACCCGGCGTCGTACTGGAGCATCACCCCGAACGCCTGCTTCAGCGGCGTACCCACCGGCACCCACGCGGTCATCCGGTGGGTCAGCTCCCCGACCGTGCCGCCGGCCGAAAGCTCGTCGATGCCGACCCAGCCGCGCAGATCGCCGTCCGCGTCGAGGACGACGGCCCACCGGGCGCGCTCGGCCCGCAGTCGCTCGACAGCTCGCTCGGCGGGCTCGTCCAGCCGGGCCACGGGCGGCTGTTCCAGGTCGTCCGGCTCGATCGTGGTGACCGACAGCCGCTTCAGTCCTCGGTCGGCGCCCACGAAGGAGGCGACGTACGGCGTCGCGGGCGCCCCGAGCACCGCGCCCGGTGTGTCGAACTGCTCGATGCGCCCCTGCCCGTACACGGCGATGCGGTCGCCGAGCCGGACGGCCTCCTCGATGTCGTGCGTGACCAGCAGCACCGTCTTGCGCACCGCGGCCTGCATCCGCAGGAACTCGTCCTGAAGCTGCTCGCGCACCACCGGGTCGACCGCGCCGAACGGCTCGTCCATCAGCAGCACCGGCGGGTCCGCCGCGAGCGCCCGCGCCACCCCGACCCGCTGCCGCTGCCCGCCGGACAGCTGCTCCGGATAGCGCGGCCCGTACGTCTTCGGGTCGAGCCCCACCAGATCCAGCAGCTCGGCGGCCCGCGCCCGCGCCTTCGCCCGCTTCCAGCCGAGCAGCGCGGGCACGGTCGCGGTGTTGTCCAGGACGGTGCGGTGCGGAAAGAGGCCGACCTGCTGGATGACGTACCCGATACGGCGGCGCAGCCGCACCGGGTCGACGGCGGCGATGTCCTCGTCCTCGACGAAGATCCGGCCGGAGGTAGGCTCGATCAGCCGGTTGACCATCATCATGGTCGTCGTCTTGCCGCAGCCGGACGGGCCGACGAGCGTGACCAGCTCGCCCTCGGCCACCTCGAAGGAAAGGTCGTCCACGGCCGTCGTACCGTCCGGATACCGCTTGGTGACCTGCTCGAACCGGATCATTCCCTCACGCTAGCGGGGCCCGCCGGAGCACGCTCGGCGACGAAGCGGAACGAGAGGGAACGGGGTGGCGCGAGGGGCCGTGGCCGGAACCGGCTTGGATCAACGCGCCTGACTGTGATTCCGTTGCAACCAGACATCATCACTCATCACGGACTTGCCGGAGGTTGACTCTTGAGCTTGACGGGAACGACGTTTTTCGTCCTGCTGATCGTGGCCACGGCCGTGTGCGTGATCGGGACGATGGTGCTGTGGTCGGTGGTCAGGGGACCCCGGCCGGTGCGCTGGGTGCAGCGGTTCGTGATGATCGGCCTGTGCCAGCTCAGCGCCATCTCGGTGGTCGCGACCTTGATCAACAACGACTACGGTCTCTACGCCTCCTGGGACGACCTCCTCGGCCGCAACAACGGAGCCGTGGCGATGCCCGGGCCCCCGGCGGACCGCGCCAAGTTCACCCACACCGAGACAGGGCTGCTGGACACGTACTTCCGCGGCCGGCATTCGGCCCTGTCCGGGCAGGTCATCGTCTGGACACCGCCGCAGTACAACGAGGCCCGGTACCGCCACACCCGCTTCCCGGTGGTGCTGCTCCTGCACGGAGTCCCCGGAGGCCCCGCCTCCTGGCTGGAGCACGGCGGTATGCCGGGGGACTTCGAGCAGCTGGTGAACGCGCGCACCAGCCATCCCTTCATCCTGGCCATGCCCACGGTCGACCCGGGCGGCATCGACACCGACTGCACCGACCAACGCAACCGGAAGGTGGCCACCTGGATGGCGGCCGACGTCCCGGAGCTGATCAGCAAGAAGTTCCGCACCCTGCCCGGAGCCAAGGGCTGGGGCGTGATGGGTTTCTCCACCGGGGGCTTCTGCGCGGCCCGGCTCCCGCTGGCCTATCCGAAGGTCTTCGCGGCCGGGGCGGCACTGGATCCCGATCCACTCACCGGCGATCAGGGCGTGATCGGCGACCCGGAGGTCCGCAAACTCACCAGCCCCACGTACATGGTGCGGCACACCACCGCCCCGGTCGGGCTGTTCCTGGCCACGTCCGCCCAGGACCGGCTCAGCCCGCCGCACTACATCGAGCAGTTCGCCCAGGCCGCGGCCGGCACCCCGGTCCGGACCCAGACCCTGGTGCTGCCCGCGGGCGGCCACAACTACAACACATGGACACGTCTGTACCCAGCCGCCTTCAGTTTCCTCAGCCGCGAAACATCCGCTCCCAAGGGGTGAGGTCAATTCCGCCTCCAGCAGGTGCTGGAGGCCCTCGACGCGGTGACACAGCGGCGTACGGCCCGGTTCGTCAGCCGAGCAGGATGACTTCCAGCTTCCGCGGGCCGTGCACGCCCTCGACCCGGTCCAGTTCGATGTCGCTGGTGGCCGACGGGCCCGAGATCCAGGTCAACGGACGGGCCGGGTCGAGGCGTTCGAGGGCCTGGGGGACCGAGGGGACCACCTGGTCCGGGACGCGGACGACGCAGATGTGATGGTCGGGAATGAGCGAGATCCGGCGGCGGCCCTGGCCGGGGGAGCCGTCCAGGACGATCGTGCCGGTCTCGGCGATCGCCACCGCACACCCCGTCACCACACTGTCCACCCGGTCCAGCCGGTGTGGTGTGCTCTCCGGCCGGTCGTCGATCCGCGTCACGTCCGCGGCGGACAGCCACTCGGGCGGGAGACCGGGCGGCACCAGTACCTCCCTGGAGCCGTGCCCGGCCAGCAGGCGCATGACCAGGTCCGGGACCTCCTCGGCGTTGCCGCGGTGCACGATCGCCCGGTAGTCCGCCAGGTTCTCCGCCAGCAGTTCCACCGTCTGCCCGGTCGTGCGGTGACCGTGCTCCCGCAGATAGTCGCGGTTCACGGCCTCCTCGTACGGCCGCTCGTCCGGTGTCACGTCGGCGAGCGCCCGCCGTACCCGGCCCAGGACCCTGTCCCTGCTGCTCACTTGGCGTCGTCCTTTCCACCGCGGGTGCGCTGCCACCAGTCCCGGAAGGGTTCCGCAGGTACGGGCGGCAGGTCCCGGGTGCCGCTCCACGCCTTTCCCGGGCCGGGCAGGGTACGGGGGTGGAGGCGGCGGGTGCGGGAGGCGAGGCGCTGGCCGGTGCGCAGGGCGCCGGGGTGGGTGAACGTCCAGCGTGCCGCGCGCATGGCCGCCCGTTCGGCCGCATGGCCCTTGGCCGGCTTCAGTATCACCTTGTTGCCCTGCCGTACCGCGGGACCGCCCTCCACGACCCGCTCGCGCAGATGGACCAGCACCTCGGGGATGTCGATGGCGACCGGGCACACCTCGTAGCAGGCGCCGCACAGACTCGACGCGTACGGCAGCGAGGCGTCGATCTCGCTCGCCGTGCCCCGGAGTTGGGGGCTGAGGATCGCGCCGATCGGGCCTGGGTAGACCGAGCCGTAGGCGTGCCCGCCGGCCCGTTCGTACACGGGGCAGACGTTGAGGCAGGCCGAGCAGCGGATGCAGCGCAGGGCCTGGCGGCCGACCTGGTCGGCGAGGGTGTCGGTGCGGCCGTTGTCGAGCAGCACCAGATGGAAGGTCCGCGGCCCGTCGTCGTCCGTCGTCCCGGTCCACATGCTCGTGTACGGGTTCATGCGCTCGGCGGTGGAGGAGCGGGGGAGCGTCTGGAGGAAGACCTCCAGGTCCCGCCAGGTCGGCACCACCTTCTCGATGCCCACGACCGAGATCAGCGTCTCCGGCAGGGTCAGACACATCCGGCCGTTGCCCTCGGACTCCACCACCACCAGCGTGCCGGTCTCGGCGACCATGAAGTTGGCGCCGGAGATGCCGACCCTGGCCCGCAGGAACTTCTCCCGCAGATGCAGCCGCGCGGCCTCGGCGAGTTCGGCGGGCGTGTCGGTGAGCCCCTCGGGGGCCGGCCGGCCCCACTCGCCCATCTCCGCGCGGAAGATGTCCCGGATCTCACCCCGGTTGCGATGGATCGCCGGCACCAGGATGTGCGAGGGCCGGTCCTTGCCCAACTGCACGATCAGCTCGGCGAGATCGGTCTCGTAGGCGCGGATGCCCTCGTCGAGAAGGGCCTCGTTGAGCCCGATCTCCTGCGTGGCCATCGACTTGACCTTGACGACCTCCGACTCACCGGTCTCCTGGACGAGCCGAGTGACGATTCGGTTGGCCTCGTCCGCGTCGGCGGCCCAGTGCACCGTTCCGCCCGCCGCCGTGACCGACTCCTCCAACTGCACGAGATAGCGGTCGAGATGGCACAGCGTGTGGTCCTTGATCCGGCGGCCCGCCTCACGCAGCGCCGGCCAGTCGTCCAACTCCGCCACCGCACGAGCCCGTTTGGCACGGATGGTGTGCGTGGCGTGCCGCAGATTGCCGCGCAGGACGGGATTGTGAACGGCATCGTGCGCGGCCTCGGGAAAGGCCGGCATGCCGACGAACGTTCCGCTCATGCCGCCGGTTCCTCCTCCGTGCTCGCCAGGATCTCCGCGATGTGCACCGGCCGCATGGTGGTACGCAGCCGGCTCATCGTGCCGCCGAGGTGCATCAGACACGAGTTGTCGGCCGCGCACAGCACCTGAGCACCCGTCGACTCGGCACTGCGCACCTTGTCCGCGCCCATCGCCGCCGACACCTCCGCGTTCTTCACCGCGAACGTGCCGCCGAACCCACAGCACTCCTCGGCACCCGGCAACTCGACCAGCTCCAGACCCTTGACGGCCCGGAGCAGCCGGAGCGGCCGGTCGCCGAGCCCGAGGGAGCGCAGGCCGTGGCAGGTCGGATGGTAGGTGACCTTGTGCGGGTAATGGGCGCCGACGTCCGTCACCCCGAGCACGTCCACCAGGAACTCCGTCAGCTCGTACGTCTTCGGCACCACCGGCGCCAGCGTCCGGGCCAGCGAGTCCCCGCGCCCTTCGGCGCGCGCCCGCTCACCCATCCGCGGATACAGCTCCCGCACCATCGCCCCGCAGGACCCGGACGGGGTCACGATCGCCTCGTAGCCGCCGAAGACATCGGAGAAGTGCCGGGCCAGCGGCTCGGCCTCGTGCCGGTAACCGGTGTTGTAGTGCGCCTGACCGCAGCAGCTCTGACCCAGCGGGAAGTCGACGTCGACACCCAGTCTGGTCAGCAGTTTCACCACGGCACGGCCGGTGTCCGGATAGAGCGTGTCGTTGACGCAGGTCAGGAACAGGGCGACACGCATCGCGGCTCCTCGGGATCGGTCATCGGACGAGTGCAGGGTAGTCGGCGGACATCGTCGAGGGGAGAGTGCCGCTACGGCGTGGCGATCCGCGCCGCGGCCTCCCGCCAGCGGGCGCCGTCGCCGCGGGGCGCGTACCGGGTCAAAGGCTGGGTGCGGGTGAGCAGCCGGCGCATCGCGGGCAGGTCGCCGACCAGCCCGTGGGTACGGGCCTGGACCAGGACGTTGCCGAGGGCCGCGGCCTCCGTCGCACCTGCCACCACGGGCAGCCCGCACGCGTCGGCGGTCAGCTGGCACAGCAGCGCGTTACGGGTGCCGCCCCCGACGACGTACACCACGTCCACCGGGTGGTCGGCCAGCCGTCCGGCGTCCTCGACGGCCCGCCGGTGGGCAAGGGCCAGCGAGTCCAGGATGCACCGGGTGACCTCCGCCCGTGTCACCGGCACCGGCTGCCCCGACGCCCGGCACGCCTCGGCGATCCGCTCCGGCATCCGCCCCGGCGCCAGGAACGTCACGTCCCCGGCGTCCACCACCGACCGCAGCGACGGCACGCCCCCGGCCTCGCGCAGCAGCAGCCCCAAGTCCGGCTCACCCCATGCCCGTTGGCACTCCTGGAGCAGCCACAGCCCCATGATGTTGCGCAGGTACCGGACCGTGCCGTCGAGCCCCAGCTCATTGGTGAAGTTCGCGGCCCGGCTCTCCTCGGTGAGCACCGGAGCGGTCAGCTCCAGCCCCGCCAGGGACCAGGTGCCGGTGCAGATGTAGGCGAAGCGCTCACCGGCCGCCGGGACGGCTGCCACCGCGGAAGCGGTGTCGTGCGAGCCGACCGCCGTCACCGGCACCGGACCGGTCAGCCCCGTCTCCTCCAGCACCTCCGGCCGCAGCACCCCGGCCGGATCGCCGGGCCGCCGCAGCGGCGCGAACAGCCCGAGGTCGACCCCGAGCCGCTCGGCGATCTCGTACGACCAGGTCCGTGTCCGCGGGTCGATCAGCTGGGTGGTGGAGGCGTTGGTCAGCTCGGTGCCCTGCTCGCCGGTCAGCCAGTACGACAGCAGATCCGGGATCATCAACAGCCGGTCGGCCTGGGCGAGTTGTGCGGTGGAGCGGGCGGACACGAGCTGGTACAGAGTGTTGAACGGCGCGTACTGGATGCCCGTCGCCGCATACAGCTCCCGGGCCGGCACGGTCGCCCACACCTTCTCCGCGACGCCCTCCGTGCGTGCGTCGCGATAGTGCACCGGGTTGCCCAGCAAGGCCCCGCCGGCGTCCAGCAGACCGTAGTCGACGGCCCAGCTGTCGATGCCGACGGAAGCCACCGGGCCGGCCGCCCGCAGCCCCTCCATCGCACCGCCGTACAGCGCGAGAATGTCCCAGCGCAGCCCTTCCGCGAGACGCACCGGTCGGTTCGGGAACCGGTGCGCCTCGCTCAGTTCCAGGGTGTCCGGGCCCACCCGGCCGACCATCACCCGCCCGCTGGACGCGCCCAGATCGACCGCCGCGTACGACCGCACGCCCTCGCTCATCGCAGGAACGCGGCCGCCACACCCGCGTCGACCGGGATGTGCAGCCCCGTGGTGTGCGTGAGGTCGCCGCCGGTGAGCGCGAAGACGGCGTTGGCCACATGCTCGGGCAGCACCTCCCGCTTCAGGAGCGTCCGCTGTGCGTAGAACTCACCCAGCTTCTCCTCCGGCACCCCGTACACCGCGGCCCGCTGCGCACCCCAGCCGCCCGCGAAGATTCCCGAGCCGCGCACCACACCGTCCGGATTGACCCCGTTGACCCGGATGCCGTTCTCACCCAACTCCGCTGCGAGCAGCCGTACTTGATGCGCCTGGTCCGCCTTGGCCGCGGAGTAGGCGATGTTGTCGGGCCCGGCGAACACGGCGTTCTTGGAAGCGATGTACACGACGTCGCCGCCCAGCCCCTGCGCGATCATCACCCGGGCCGCCTCCCGCGACACGAGGAAGGACCCGCGGGCCATGATGGCGTGCTGAAGGTCCCAGTCCTTCACGGATGTCTCCAGCAACGGCCTGGAGACGGAGATCCCGGCGTTGTTCACCACGAGGTCGACTCCGCCGAAGGCGAGTACGGCCGCCCGGAACGCGTCGGCGATCTGCTCCTCGTCGGTGACGTCCACGGTCACGGCGACGGCATGGTCCGGCACGCCCAGTTCCTCGGCGACGGCGGCGGCACTCTCGCCGTTCACATCGGCTACGACGACACAGGCGCCCTCGGCCACCAGCCGATGCGCGATCGCCTTCCCGATCCCGCTGCCGGCCCCCGTGACGAAGGCGACCCGCGTCGCCAGGGCCTTCGCCCTCGGCATCCGCCGCAGCTTGGCCTCCTCCAACGCCCAGTACTCGATGCGGAACTTCTCGGCCTCCTCGATCGGCGCATACGCCGAAACCGCTTCCGCGCCACGCATCACACGGATGGCGTTGGCATAGAACTCCCCGGCCACGCGCGCGGTCTGCTTGTCCTTGCCGAAGGAGAACATGCCGACCCCGGGGATCAGTACGATCGCCGGATCGGCACCGCGCATGGCGGGGGAGTCGGGCAACGCGTGCCGCGTGTAGTAGGCGGCGTACTCCTCCCGGTACGCGGCATGCAGCTCCTGGAGCCGGGCGACGGCCTCCACCAGTGGTGCGGACGGCGGCAGGTCCAGGACCAGCGGCCGTACCTTCGTACGCAGGAAGTGATCCGGACAGGAGGTGCCCAGGGCCGCCAGCCGTGGATGCCCGGCCCGGGAGACGAAGTCCAGCACCACGTCGGTGTCGTCGAAGTGCCCCACCTGGGGCTTGTCCCGGGAGGCAAGGGCCCGCACATACGGCGCGAGTGCCGCCGCCCGCTCCCTCCGCTCGGCCTCGGGCAGCGCTTCGTACCCCTCGACGACCGCCCCGAAGGGCTCCGGCCTGCCACGCCCGGCGATGAACTCCTCGGCGGTACGGATGATGTGCAGGGAGTTGCGCTCACACTCCTCGGAGCTGTCGCCCCAGGCGGTGATGCCGTGCCCGCCGAGGATGCAGCCGATGGCCTGCGGACGGGCGGCCTTGATGGCGGCGATGTCGAGCCCCAGCTGAAACCCGGGCCGCCGCCACGGCACCCACACCACACGGTCCCCGAAACACTCGGCGGTCAGCTTCTCCCCGTCGGCCGCACAGGCGAGCGCGATGCCGGAGTCGGGGTGAAGGTGGTCGACGTGGGGCGCGTCCACGAGCCCGTGCATGGCGGTGTCGATCGACGGCGCCGCCCCGCCCTTCCCATGCAGGCAGTAGTCGAACGCACCGACCATCTCGTCTTCGCGCGCGACCCCGGGATAGACCTCCACAAGCGCCCGCAGCCGGTCCAACCGCAACACCGCGAGCCCGGATTCGGCAAGGGTGCCGAGATCACCCCCGGACCCCTTGACCCACATGAGTTCGACGTCACCGCCGGTGACGGGATCGGTGCCGATGCCCTTCGCGGAGGCGTTTCCGCCGGCGTAGTTGGTGTTGCGGGGATCCGAGCCAAGGCGATGCGAACGAGCGAGTAGGGCGGCGGCTTCCGGCTGGGAGGTCATGCAGTTCAGTCCTTGTTCAGAAGAGGATGACTATCGAAGGGCCGCGGGGAACTGCGCGAGAAACCACAACGCTCCCGCACTCCGCAACGGCGCTTACCGGGCAGCTGCTTACGCCCCCCAACCCGCCTGCCTCCCCCCAACTCGCTCAGTGACGATCTTCCGAGCCCACCCGGACCGGGCATACGCACCCAACGGCTCGGGATCCAATCCCATCTCTTCTCGCACCTCACGGAGCAAGGGCCGCACGTCCGTGTCGTACGCGTCCATCAATACGGCGTTGGCGCCGAGCACATCACCGGCAGCCTGAGCCGAAGCCAACGCCCCCCTGTCAACGAGCAGCGCTTTCGCCGTGGCCTCCTGAACATTCGTCACCGACCGAATGATCGCCGGAATCTTCGCCTCGATGTTGTGACACTGATCGAGCATGAACGCGACCTCGGACGAGAAACCCCCACCCCGCACCACCTCACACATGATCCGGAACAACTGGAACGGATCAGCCGCGCCCACCATCAGGTCGTCGTCGGCGTAGAAACGGGAGTTGAAGTCGAACCCCCCGAGCCTTGCCGCCCGCAGCAACGTGGCCACGATGAACTCGATGTTGGTCCCCGGAGCGTGATGCCCGGTGTCGACGACCACCTGGGCCCGGTCACCGAGCTTGAGGCAGTGGGCGTAGGCGGTGCCCCAGTCCGGCACATCGGTCGTGTAGAACGCCGGCTCGAAGAGCTTGTACTCCAGCAGCATCCGCTGCCCCTCGCCGAGCCGCGCGTACACCTCGGCCAGTCCCTCCGCCAGCCGGTCCTGCCGTGCCCGGATGTCGTCCTGGCCGGGATAGTTCGTACCGTCGGCGAACCACAGCTTCAGATCCCGTGACCCGGTCGCGTCCATGATGTCGACGCACTCCAGCAGATGCCCGACCGCCTTGCGCCGTACCGCCGCGTCCGGATGGCAGATGCTGCCCAGTTTGTAGTCGTCGTCCTGGAAGGTGTTGGAGTTGATCGCGCCCAGCCTCAGCCCGCGCTCCTCGGCGTACTTGGCCAGCGCCGCATAGTCCTCGACCCGGTCCCAGGGGATGTGCAGCGCGACGGCCGGGGCCACGCCGGTGAACTCGTGCACCTTCGCCGCGTCCTGCAGCTTCTCCCACGGATCCCGCGGCACACCGGCCTGGGCGAACACCTTGAAGCGGGTCCCCGAGTTCCCGTAGGCCCACGACGGCGTCTCGACGGCCTGGGTCTTGAGCGCGGCCTTCACCGCGGCGAGGTCGGTCACGGCAGGACTCCTGGTGGTGTCGGCGGTAGCGACGTGTATGAAACGATTCAGAATCGCAAGCTAAGGGCGCCCGAAAGGGGTGTCAAGCGCTCCGGCCGACCCCGTTGCCCGTGACTGCGTCGCGACCTTCGTCCTTCGAGACTTTTTCGACACGGACCCATTGACGCGCCCCGGCCGTGGTGCCTACGGTCCCGGCAATTGGTTGAAACCTTTCACGGCGCGGTGGAGGCCCTAGGGCCGGTCCGCCGGTGTCGTCGAGGAGCCTGACATGACCCACCCGCCTGACACGGGGCCGGCGCCGGTGCTGGCGCTGAAGGGCGTCTCCAATGTCTCGCAGGCGTCCGTCGAGGATCTGGGCCGCACCGAAGTGCAGTTGCTCGCCAAACAGATCGGGTACAACGGCGAGATCGCGATTCTGTCGGCCGCGCAGACCGCGACCAACCAGAACACCTGGATCGGCTTCATGAAGGACGAGCTGAAGGATCCCGCATACAAGAACATCAAGCTCGTCAAGATCGCCTACGGCAACGACGACGCCCAGCAGTCCTTCCAGCAGACCCAGGGCCTGCTCCAGGAACACCCGGACCTGAAGGGGATCATCTCCCCGACCACCGTCGGCATCAAGGCCGCCGCCCAGTACCTGTCCGGCTCCAAGTGCAAGGGCAAGGTCCGGCTTACCGGTCTCGGCACGCCGAACGACATGCGCACATACGTCAAGAACGGCACCGTCGACGCCTTCGAGCTGTGGGACCCGGCGAAGCTCGGCGATCTGGCCGCCCGGACCACGGTGGCGCTGGCCTCGGGACAGATCACCGGCAAGGAGGGCGAGACCTTCACGGCCGGCGGGACGACGTACACCATCGGCAAGGGCGGTGTGATCACTCTCGGCAAGCCGACCGTATTCGACGCGAAGAACATCGGCCAGTTCAACTTCTAGCTGAGCAGGGGGTGTTGATGCAGCGCGTGTGCTTTCTGCTGAAGGTGCGGGCGGACCGCCTCGACGAGTACCGCGAGCGGCACACCGCCGTCTGGCCGGAGATGCTCGACGCCCTGAGGGCGACCGGCTGGCACAACTACTCGCTGTTCCTGCGCGAGGACGGCCTGCTCGTCGGCTGTCTGGAGACCGAGGACTTCGCCGCCGCCCGGGCCGGTAGGGAAGCCACCGAGGTCAACGCCCTTTGGCAGGCGGAGATGGCGCCGTTCTTCGAGTCCTTGGACGGCGCTAGGCCCGACGAGGTCATGAAGCCGCTCACGGAGGTGTTCCACCTGTCATGACCGCCGCCGGAAGCGGGCTCGCGGCCCCCGGGGTCACTCCTCTCGGCCGTACTCTCCTCGATCCCCGGGCCCTGTACTTCGTGTCGTACGACGGACTCGTCAACAACAACTCGTTCCAGAAGAACGGCCTGTTCACCCACCGGGGCCTGCAGTACGCGGCCTGGTACTCCGCCGACCGCAGCGCGACCCTCGCCCGCCGGACAGCGGGCGCGGCGCACTGGGCGACGCTGACCCTCGGCCACCGGCTCAAGAGCGACGACTCCCACAACGTGATCTCGATGGGCGTGTCACGGGCCGATGGCCGGCTGCACGTGGTCATGGACGCGCACAGCGACGGATTCTTCTACGCGAAGTCCGTCGCCGGACTCCTCGACGCCGAGTCCCCGTGGACGCCGGCCGCTTTCGCGCCTGTCCGCACCACGCTCGACGGACTCGCGCTCACCTCGCAGTTCACCTATCCGCAGTTCCTCTCCACCCCCGAGGGCGGGCTTCAGCTCAGTTACCGTGTGGGCGTCTCCGGGAACGGCCGCAACGCCCTTGCGGAGTACGACGGTTCGCGGTGGACGGCGCTGGGGGAGTGGAGCGGCTCGACGGGCACCTACACCAGCGCGCACGGATCCAGCACCGCCCGGAACATGTACCTGCACGGCATCGACTACGACGGCCATGGCCTGTTGCACGCGTTCTTCACCTGGCGCGAGCAGAACGCCTCCGTGATGTGCAGCGGCGGCGGCCTGGCCAATCACGACACCGGGTACCTCTGCTCCGCCGACCGCGGGCGGACCTGGCGCAACGAGGCGGGTGTGGTGGTGGGCCGCACCGGTGGCCCGGACCCGGTCGCCGTCACCGGCCCCGGGCTGGTGGTGGACCCGCTCGGCCCCGACCACTCCCTGATGAACCAGGAGAGCCAGGCCGTCGACTCGGCCGGCCGGCCGCACGCGATCATCAGCTACGTACCCGGCCGCTTCGGGCCGTGCACCACGGACTACGTCGCCGACCGCATCGCCCACGGACGTGCCTTCCACCTCCGCAAGAATGCCTCCGGCAGCTGGCGGAAGACCGAGATCCCCGTCCCGCCGCACTCCAGCCAGCGCACCAAGCTGGTTCTGGACCGGTACGACAACGCCTACGCCGTCCTTCCGTTCGGCCGTGTCGCCGCCGCGTCCAAGGCCTCCGGACACACTGACTGGACCTTGCTGTACGACGGCGCCGGGTTGAACGCCTTCGGCGAGGTGGTGATCGACGAGACGCGGGTCCGCGCGGACGGCGTCCTGTCGTTCATGTACCAGGAGAAATCCACAGGTGCGACGCCCTCACCCCTGTACGTGGCCGACTTCGCCCTGCCGGCGTGACGGTAATGTGAAGGTCGTCCCCGCCGTCCCTCGTCCCCTGGAGGTCTCCGCCCGATGGCCCAGTCGGTGGGTATCAAGGACGTCGCCCGCGCCGCCGGAGTGTCGGTGGGCACGGTGTCGAACGTCATCAACCGCCCGGACACCGTCGCCAGTGAGACCCGGGCGCGGGTACTGTCCGCGATCGACCGGCTCGGCTATGTCCGCAGCGAGTCCGCGCGGCAGTTGCGCGCGGGCCGCAGCCGGATCATGGGCCTGCTCGTGCTCGACATGGGCAACCCGTTCTTCGTGGACGTGGCGCGGGGCGCGGAGCGGGCGGCCCGCGAGGCGGGGCTCGGCGTGATGGTGTGCAACAGCGGGCAGAACGCCGCCGAGGAGGCCGAGTATCTGGCGCTCTTCGCCGAGCAGCGGGTGCGGGGTGTGCTGTTCACCCCGGCCGACGCCACCGGCCGCAACATCGAGGCCTTCCGCCGGCACAACATCCCGTTCGTGCTGGTCGACCGGGTCGCCGAGGGCACCACGGAGTGCTCGGTGTCCGTGGACGACGTGGCCGGCGGCGCGCTCGCGGTCCGTCATCTGGTGGACGCCGGCCATCGCTCCATCGCCTACGTCAGCGGACCGCCCGGGCTCAACCAGGTCCGCGACCGCCGTATCGGAGCACTGAACGCCCTGGCCGAGGCGGGACTCGGCCCCGACGCGTTGCGCGAGCTGCCCACCGAACGCCTCGACGTGGCCGCGGGCCGGGACGCCGGCGCCCGCCTGCTGGGCCTGGCCGACCGCCCCACCGCCGTGTTCTGCGCCAACGACCTGCTCGCCCTCGGCGTGCTGCAGGCCCTGTACGCGGCCGGCGTCACCGTGCCGGACGACCTGGCGATCGTCGGCTACGACGACATCGAGTTCGCGGCGGCGGCCGCCGTACCGCTGACCTCCGTACGACAGCCCGCGGTCACCATGGGTGCCCTCGCCGCCGAACTGCTGCTGGAGGAGACCGAGCAGGCCGAGGGGGAGCGGACCCACGAGCACCGCAGGGTGGTGCTCCAGCCGGAGCTGGTGGTACGCCGTTCCAGCCTCGCCGCACGCTGAGCCGCGCCCTGACCGGACGTCACGCCGATCCGGGCGCTGACCCGAAGTTCAGTAACAAACCATGATCCCGGCACTCGGCGCGCGCCCGGTGATGTGCTGAACTGGGATCCACCCGTCCCATACGTCCCAGGAGACCCGTTGAGCCTCAGCTACCGCCAGCCCGGCGTCATCCTCACCGACCGCCGCTTCACCGTGCCTCTCGACCACGCCGCCCCGGACGGCGAGACGATCGAGCTGTACGCCCGTGAGGCGGTCGCGAGCGACCAGGCCGGGCAGGAGCTGCCGTGGCTGCTGTATCTCCAGGGCGGTCCGGGCTTCGGGGCGAATCGTTTCGTCGGACGTCAGGCCTGGCTCGACCGGGCGCTGAAGGACTATCGCGTCCTGCTGCTCGACCAGCGCGGCACCGGCAGCTCCACGCCCGCCACCCGGCAGACGCTCCCCTTGCACGGCGGTCCCGCCGAGCAGGCCGACTACCTCACCCACTTCCGTGCCGACTCCATCGTCCGGGACTGCGAGGCCATCCGCGCCGAGGTCACCGGCGGCGCGCCATGGACCGTGCTCGGCCAGAGCTTCGGCGGCTTCTGCGTGGTGTCGTACCTCTCCCTCGCCCCCGAGGGCCTCGACACCGCCGTCGTCACCGGCGGCCTGCCCTCCCTGCACGCCCACGCCGACGACGTCTACCGCGCGGCCTACCCGCGCATCGAACGCAAGGCCACCGCGCACTACGCCCGCTATCCGCAGGACGTCGAGCGGGCCCGCCGTATCGCCGACCACCTCCTCACCCATGACGTGGTGCTGCCGAACGGCTACCAGTTCACCGTCGAGGCGTTCCAGTCCCTGGGCCTGATGCTCGGCGCGAGCGACGGCAGCCACCGACTGCACCACCTCCTGGAGGACGCCTTCGTGCGCACACCGGGCGGCCTTGACCTGTCCGACGCCTTCCAGGAGCAGGCCCAGTCCCTGCTGTCGTACGCCGGTCACCCCCTCTACGCGCTCGTCCACGAGTCGATCTACGGCCAGGACGCCCGCCCCACCGCCTGGGCCGCCGAACGGGTCCGCGCCGAGTTCCCGCAGTTCGACGCGGCGAAGTCCCTCACGGGCGACGGCCCGGTGCTCTTCACCGGCGAGACGATCCACCCCTGGATGTTCGACACCGACCCCGCCCTGCGCCCCCTGCGCCGCACGGCCGAACTGCTCGCCGCCCGCACCGACTGGGACCCCCTGTACGACCCCGCCCGCCTCGCCGCCAACGACGTCCCGGTCGCCGCCGCGATCTACCACGACGACATGTACGTCGACACCGCGCACTCCCTGGAGACCGCCCACGCCATCCGCGGCCTGCGCACCTGGGTCACGGACGAGTTCGAACACGACGGCCTGCGCGCGGGCGCGCCCCGGGTCCTGGACCGGTTGCTGTCGCTGGCCCGCGACGAGGCGTGAGGCCGGGGTGCGCGGCGCTCGGGCGACCCCGCCGCCAACGGCCCGCTGCGGCGGTTTGTCGGCGTCGCCACCGTGGAGTTCCCCGGGCACCGGGACGGGGTGATCGAGTACGGCACCGCGCCGCGCCGGGACAGCGCCGAACGCTTCGGCGGCACACCGGCGGTGGCCTTCGAGGCCTTCTGCCGACAGCCAGGGCGCCACGGACCGCGGTACCGGCTACGAGCCGACCCGGGCGAAGCCATCCACGCGGAGCGTCGTCGCGGGGCCCGCATCGAGAACCAGGCGATGTGAGGGGCGTGTTCCAGGAGCCGCCAGTGCTGTGCGCGGATTCGCACAGGCTCGGCGGAGACACCCCCCTGCGGGGTCCCGGCGATCGTACGGGAGGCTACGTGCGGCGAGGCCGAGGACCTCCTGCAGCCGCCGACATGCGGCGTCGTGCGTCGCTCTGTCCAGGTCCGCCGCCGGCGGCGGCCGTTCAGCGCGGGAGGTCAAGGTCTCCCTGAACGGGCGGAATGCTGATTCCGCAGGTCGGTAGGCTGTCCCCCATGCCAGATCAGATAGCGGGCCTTCCGCAGCTGCGCGGGGACTGCGCGAGCTGCTTCGGGCTGTGCTGTGTCGCCCTGCCCTTCGCCGCGTCCGCCGACTTCGCGCTGAACAAGCCCGCCGGCAAGCCGTGCCCGAACCTCCAGGGCGACCACCGCTGCGGCATCCACGCCGACCTGCGGAAGAAGGGTTTCACCGGCTGCACGGTCTACGACTGCTTCGGCGCCGGACAGAAGGTCTCGCAGCTCACCTTCGGCGGGCAGGACTGGCGTACGGGATCCAAGGAGCACGCGCGCCGGATGTTCGACGTGTTCCCGGTCGTACGGCAGCTGCACGAGTTGCTGTGGTACCTGACCGAGGCGCTCGGCTTGGCCGCCGCCGGCCCCGTCCGTCCCGACCTGCGGCGGGCACGGGAGGAGACCGAGCGGCTGACCCGGCAGAGCCCCGAGGAACTGGCCGCGCTGGATGTGGCCGCGTACCGGCAGCAGGTCAATGTGCTGCTGCTGCGCACCAGCGAGCTGGCCCGGGCCGGTGCCGGCGGCGGAAAAGGCGGCAAGAAGGGCAAGGGCAAGGACCGCCGGGGCGCGGATCTCATCGGGGCCCGGCTCCGGGGCGCCGATCTGCGCGGGGCGAGTCTGCGCGGCGCGTATCTCATCGCCGCCGACCTCACCGGCGCGGATCTGCGCGACGCGGACATGATCGGCGCGGATCTGCGGGACGCCGACCTGACCGACGCGGACCTCACCGGTGCCTTTTTCCTCACCCAGCCGCAGCTGAACGCTGCGCGGGGCAGCGCCGGGACCCGGTTGCCGGGGTCAGTCAGCCGGCCGGTGCACTGGACAGCGGGCCGCTGACGATTCGACGTCCCGCGATGTGGCGTCGTTCGTCTGCGGGTCCGTCGTGGTGGTAGCCGCACGATCCACACAGCCCCGCGCCCCGTTGGGGCGTTGTTCCAGCCCCAGTCGCAACCCCTCCGGCATCACCGTCAGCCGCTCCGTGACGGTCAGCCGGTACCCCGGGTCGGACGTCAGGTCGTAGCGGCGCAGCAGCAGGCCGAGGACCAGTGTCGCCTCGTGCAGGGCGAACTGGCGGCCGATGCAGGCCCGTGCGCCGGTGCCGAACGGCTTGAAGGTGTGCGGGGGCCGGGAGCGTACGGCCTGCGCGTCGAAGCGGTCCGGGTCGAACCGCTCGGCGTCCTCGCCCCACACCTCGGGGTCGCGGTGCAGCATCGGTGTCAGCACCAGCGCCCAGCCGCCCCGGAGCATCGGATGGTCGTCGGCCAGGACCGTGTCGTGCCGGGCCTCGCGGGCGAAGGCCGGTGCGGTCGGCCACAGGCGCAGCGACTCGTCCAGCACCCGGCGGACGTAGCGCAGCTTGGCGACCTGGTCGTAGCCGGGCTGTGCGGTGTCGCCCCAGACGCGGTCCACCTCGGCGCGGGCCCGGGCGGCGATCTCGGGGTGCCGGGCGAGGTAGTACAGGGCGAAGGAGAGCGCGCCCGAGGTGGTCTCGTGGCCCGCGACCAGGAACGTGATCACCTGCTTGCGGACGTTCTGTGCCGACAGCTTCTCGCCCGTCTGCGGATGTGCCGTCTCCAGCATCCGGTCCAGCAGGTCGCCGTCCCCGCGGCCCGAGCGGCGCCGGTCCGCGACCAGGTCGTCGACCGTGCGGTTGAGATAGGCCATGTCGGCCGCGTTGCGCCGGGCGGCGGCACGCAGTACCAGCGGGGCCAGCGGCCCGGGCACGCTGTTCAGCCGCTGGGCATAGGTGAGCGTGCCGACCATCGCGGTGACGAAGGGGTGCGGCCGCTCCCGTTCGAAGGAGCCGAAGTCGTGCCCGAACCCGGTCCGCGCGATCGTCTCCAGCGTCAGCTTGGTCATGTCCCCGGGCACGTCCACCGTGCGCCCGGCCGCCGCCTCGCGGTCCCAGTGATCGGTCAACCGCCCGGCGACCGCCAGCATCATCCCGTGGTAGCCCGCCATGGCCTCCCGGCTGAAGCCGGGCGCCAGGACGTCGTGCGCCAGCTGCCAGTTGGGCTCGTGGTTGTAGGCGGTGAACAGGCCGTCCCCGGCGACCGGCCGCAGATTGGCCACGCCCAGCCCGACGTGCTTGGCGAACCGGGACTCGTCGGCCAGGTCCGCGGCCAGCCGTGCGCCCCACACGAACACGAACTCCTTGCCGAAGGCCCGGCGCCGGAAGATCGGTCCCAGGTCGCGCGCGAGGCGCATCGAGTCCTGCACAGGGGTGCGCCGGTCGGCGCCGAGCACATCGCCGAGCAGCGGCAGCCGGCGCGGCGGATGCGGGATGCGGTGCAGCTCGGGCCAGCCCTGCTCGGCGCTCCGGAAACCCTTCGGCAGGCCTGTGTCCGTGGGCTGTGTGGTCCCCGCCATCGTCTGCGTGGTCTCCGCCATGTCGCCGATCTCCCTTGATCCAGCGGACCGTTGAATCTGTGATGCGCGGCTGTGACAAGCGCGTGTTGTACGTGGATTCAATAACCGGTTTCAGTCTGGTCCGCTTGTTGAACCCACGTCAAGTAAAGTGAGGCCATGTCCGCGAACCAGGGGGAGCGCGCCCGGCGCCGACTCAGCACCGAGGAACGCCGTGAGCAGCTGCTGTCGGTCGGGGCGAAGCTGTTCTCGGAGAGCCCGTACGACGACGTGTGGATCGAGCAGGTCGCCGAGATCGCCGGAGTGTCCCGGGGGCTGCTGTACCACTACTTCCCGACCAAGCGGGACTTCTTCGCCGCGGTCGTCGAGCGCCAGAGCGAGCGGATGCTGCGCATGACGGCGGCGGTGCCCGGAGTTCCGGTGCGCGAGCAGCTCACCGCCGGCCTCGACGCCTACCTCGGCTACGTCCAGGCCCACGCCCACGGCTTCCGCGCCTTCCATCGCGCCGACGCGGCCGGCGACCAGGCCGTACGCCGGGTCTATCAGCGGGCCCTTGCCGCCCAGGAGCGGCAGATCCTGGCCGCGCTCGCCGCCGACCCCGAGTTCGGTCCCGTCTTCGAGAGCGCCCCGCAGGTCCGGCTGGCCGTGCGCGGCTGGCTCGCCTTCACCACGGCCGTGTGCCTGGAGTGGCTGCGCGACGGCGAGTTGACCCGTGAGCAGGTGCGTGACCTGTGTGCGCGGGCGCTGTTGGGTGTCATCGCCTGATCCCTGCCGCCGGTGGGGAGTGGTTGGCGTGCGCTCTGATCTCCGATAGGTTAGGCAAGGCTTACCTAAGGAGGTCTCGGATGGGTGACACGCAGGACTGGACGGCCGCACCCGGCGCGGCGGAACGGGCACGGTCGGTGCTGGCCGCCGCCTGGTCGTGTGCGGTGACCGCGGACGGTGCCCGCGAGGAGTACGTCGGCGCGCACACAGTGACCGACGAGGGAGCCGTACGGCTGGCGGTGCCCGACGACAGCGCCCTGTTCACGGCGGCCGTCTGCGCCCCGCGTCAAGATCCCTCCGCCGTAGTGGAGTTCGCCGACGTGGCCCCCGTACCCGTACGCGGCCGGATCCGGGCCCGGCTCTATCTCGCCGGCTGGTTCGCCCCGGACCGCGGCACCCTGCTGTTCCGGCCCACGCGGGTGGTGCTGCGGCAGTCCTCCGGAGCCGTGGTCATCGACCTCGACGACTTCGCCGCCGCCCGGCCCGACCCGCTCGCGTGCGCCGAGGCCCGGCTCCTCACCCACCTCGCCGACGCCCACCCGGACGCCGTCGAGCGGCTGACCCGCCTCGTGCGACCGGAGAGCCTGCACGCCGCGACCCGCGTGCTGCCCCTCGCCGTCGACCGGCACGGACTGACGCTGCGCATCGAGCGCACCCGCGCCCACGGCGACGTACGGCTGCCCTTCCACACGCCCGCCGACGACGTCGCCCAGCTCACCGAGCGTATGCACGCCCTGCTGGCACAGGCCAGCGCCGCCGCCTGCCCTCGCGCCCTACAGCGGCAGCGCGCAGACGGCGACCGGTGAGGCGAACGGCGCGCCGGCCGAGCGGAGTTCACCACTCGCCCGGTCCACCTGGAAGACCGTGACCGTACCCGAGTGCTGGTTCGCCGCGAACAGCAGCCCGCCGTCCGGCGAGAGCGCGATCTGCCGCGGGAAGTCCCCGCCCACCGGCACGGTGCCGAGCAGTCGCAGCCGGGCGACGTCGTCCTCGATCGCGTACCGCGCGAGGGTGTTGTCGCCCCGGTTGGCCAGGAACGCGTACCCGCCGTCCGCCGTCACCGCGAACTGCGCCGGGTAGTTGGTGCCGCCGCCCGAGCCCGTGGACTGCGGCTCGCCGATAGTCAGCCGGCCGGAGGCCGGATCGTAGGCGCAGACGGTGGCCGTGTCGTCCACCTCGTCGGCCAGATAGGCGTGGCGGCCGCCCGGATGGAACGTCAGATGGCGCGGGCCGGCCCCGGGCCGGGTGTGCGCCTGCGCCACCTCCGTCAGCGTGCCCTTCGCCTGGTCGAGGCGGTAGCTGTAGACGGTGTCGGTACCGAGGTCGACCGCGAGGACATGGCCGCCGTCCGGGGCGGTGATGAACTGGTGCGCGTGCGGCCCGTCCTGACCCGGACCCGGTGCCGGGGTGGTGTGCGTGACCAGGTCGGTGCGCTCGCCGAGGGCGCCGGAGGCGTCGATCGGATGCACGGCGACACTGCCGGAGCCGTAGTTCGCGCTCAGCAGCCAGCGTCCGCAGGGGTGCACCGACAGATGGCAGGGGCCCGCGCCGCCCGTGCCGCGGGTGCCGAGGAGGTGCCGGTCGGCGAGGCGTACGGCCGTCACCCCGCCGTCCTGGCGCTCGTCCACCGCGTACAGCGTGCGGCCGTCCGGGTGGACGGCGAGATACGACGGGTCGGGGACTCCGGTGAGTGTGCCGGAGCCGGTGATCCGGCCGGTCCCCGGGTCGTAGGAAGCCAGCCCGATGCCGGTGCCGCCGCCGTCGGCCGAGGTGTAGGTGCCGATGTAGAGCGGCCGGGGGCCGGACTCGCCGCGGGGCGGTGCGGCGGCCCGCGGCGCGTCGGCCTCACGTGCGGGGCCGGCCGGCGGGGCCGCCGGAGACGGGACCGCCAGCACGGCCGCCGCGCTCGTCACGGCCCCGACGAACCGGCGTCTGCTCCAGTGCCGGTCCGTCCCCGCTTCCTCCGTGTCCATGCCGCACCTCAGGCCGTCGCTCGCCCCGGTCGTGACAGCCACCTTGGCCCTTGCACCCGGCAACGGCAAGCAGGGCAACGGAGGTTGCATACCGCGCAACGCGATCTACCAGTCGCCGTCCTCGACCGGCTTGCCCGGCGCGTCCTTCAGCGGGGTCACCTGGTCCTCGGACGGCGGCTGCCACGGATCCAGGTCGTCCCCGAGCCATTCGCCGGCAGGCTTGACGGCCTCCAGGGTGTCCGTGGGAGCCAGATCCTCGGCATCGGCGTCGTAGTAGTCGTACCAGGGCAGGCCCGCGCTCGTGTACGCCGCCCGGTCCACCGGTGACGGCGGGGGCGCCTCGCCCGTGATGCGCCGCCACTGCGGCGGTGTGACCAGGTGCACGAACACACGCCCGGCGGGCTGCTCGGACCAGTCCGTCAACGGCCGGTCGTCCCGGTAGACCTCCTGGCGCATGGTGCCGCCCACGCCGAGACCCATCGCGGCGCCGCCGAACCGCGGCGCGCCCGGGGCGGACGGTGCGCCCGGGGCGGACGCCATCATCGCCATCGGCGCGCCGTACCCGCCAGCCGCCCCGGCCGCCAGGGCCCTGCGCCGCTCCTCCGCACGCTCCCGCTCGCGACGCCGCCACTCGGTGAGCAGCGGCTCCTTCAGCGGGAACGACTGCAGCTGCACTCCGCCCCACACCTCCTCGCCGGTGACCTGCCCCTCCACCGTCGCGCCGAGACCCAGCGGCACCGCGACGAACTGGCGGACCGTGCCCTTTCCGGAGTTGATGCCGTCCAGCCAGGGCTGGCGGGGCAGCACCACGTAGTTCTGCGGATCCCGGGTGAGACGGTCGCTCCAGGGCCGCCCGGACACCGCGCACACCTTGCCGACCCCGACCTGGAGCGCGGCCGGCTCCGTCGTACCGGAGAAGCTCAGCCACATCGCCTCGCGCAGGTACACCGGCAGCATCACGCCACCACGCGCCCGCCACTCCTCGGGAACCGTGTCGGCGTGGTCCGCCACCCGCCGGACCGGGAACTCGCCCAGCCCCGGCGGCAGCGGATGCGTGCCCGTCTCCGGCAGCCGCAGCGTGCGGACGAACCGCACCGCCACCCCGCCCGGCAGCCGCAGTGTGTTTCCGTCGATCCGCACCCCGGAACCAGTCATCCGGTCGCCCCCTTCGCCCTGCTCTCGCATCGGAACGCTCACCTCCCGTGAGTGCGTTCGTCCTCACCGAGAACGTTCGCCGAACCCCGTACGGTTCCGCCACAGCTCCTCCTGCACCCCGAGCCGTTCGCGCAGCCGGGTCATCCGGGGCAGCTTCGCCCGGTGCTCGCGCGAGACCCGGTCGAGTTCCTCCAGCAGGCGGCGGGTGCGGTGCTCGGTGTTCAGCTCGTCGACGATCCGGGTCGTCTCGGTCAGCACGGCGCCGAGCAGCTGCCAGTTGGCCCAGTCCTTGGCGACCTCCTCGCGCAGCAGCTCGGCCAGCCGGTCCCGGGTGCCGGCCGCGGCGTGCAGCTCGGCGGTCAGCCGGGCCTCCGCCGCGTCGGCGTTCTCGCTCAGCTGGGTGGTGACCAGCACCGCGAAGCTGACCACCGCGTCGCCGATCTCCGACAGCAGCTGCTCCACGGTCGCCCCGACCCGGGGCGGGAACAGGTCCTCGGCGCCGCGCGCCTTCGCCAGGTCCGTGAAGGACCGGGCCAGCACCCGCAGGACCACGGTGCAGATCTCCAGCGTGTCCAGACCGGTGCGCAGCACCACCCGGTGCAGCAGCCCCTCCTTGACGCGCGGATTGAGCCGCAGGCTGTCCTCGGCCTGCCGCAGGGACGCGTCCACATGGGCGATGTGCTGGTCCAGCAGGCGTGCCTCGTGCAGCCGCGCGGCCGCCCGTTCCCAGGGGGTCCGGCCGGCGGCCTCCTCGCCCATCCGCAGCATCAACTGCCGTACCCGGCGCGCCAGGTCCCCGATCGAGCGGCCCGCCTCGTCCACCCACACCGGCGGTGGCAGCAGCAGGTTGCAGGCCGTGCCGACGACCGCGCCGATCAGCGTCTCCACGATCCGCGCCCAGGCGGTGAACCCGACGGTGGTGACCCCGAGCACCAGCATGGCGCTGATCGCCACCTCGGCCACGTACTCGTCGACCCGCACCAGGTGCCCGACGGTCAGCGCGGCCACGATCAGCAGGGCGAGGCTCCACCAGGTCAGCCCCACCAGCACGCTGAAGGCGATGGCGACCAGCACTCCGGCCACCACCGAGTTCACCCGTCGGATGCCGTTGGTGAGGGTGGCGTAGAAGGTCACCTGGACGACCAGCAGCGCGGTCAGGGGGGCCGTGAGCGGGGCCGGCTCGGGGCTCAGCCGCAGGGCGACGACGTAGGCGATCGTCGCCGCCGTCGCCGACCGCAGCGTCTGGACCACCACCGGCTCCCGGCGGCGCTTCAGCAGGCGCAGGAGCCCCGCGTTCCACTTGCGTACGTCGTGCATCCCTTGGCCTGTTCCCGTTCCTCGGGCGGGACGAACGTGCCGGGACCGAGGAACGGGGCTGTCCGCAAGCCTCAGGTGCACAGCTTGTCGATGAACGCGGACAGATTGCCCGTCATGCGGGCTATCTGCTGCTCGGTCGTCAGACTCTCCTCGAAGCGGGCGCCGGACTCCGGCACCTTCCTGCCCCGTACGTACAGCGAACACGCCAGGTCGGTGCACATGTACAGGCCGACCGAGTTGCCCTCGCGGCCCGCCGCCCCCGCCTTCCGTGCCGCCATCAGCGTGACCCCGCCACCGGGATGCGTGGTCAGACAGACCGAGCACATGCTGCGGTGCAGAAACCCGCGCTGCGCGGTCTGGAAGCGCAGGGCCACGCCGACGGGCCGGTCGCCCCGTTCGGTGACCAGATAGCTCCGGTCGGGTGCGCCCGGATCTCGCCAGCCCAGGAAATCCAGGTCGTCCCAGGGGCGTTCGCCGAGGTCCCTCGGGACCGCCAGCCGCTTGGCCTCCCCCTTGGAACAGTTGATAAAGGAGTTGCGGATGTCCTGCTCGGTGAGCGATCTCATGGGGGAGTCCTTCTGGATTCGTGACCGTGAAGTAATAGGTCTGAACCTAAAGTTATTAGGCTCATAACTATCCTAGGTAGCCATGAGAGGGTGAGCCAATGGATTTCCGGCAGTGGCTGCCACCGCGCGCCCGGCGGGCGCTGGACCACGTGGCCACCGGGCTGTCCGGCCCGCCGCTCGACCCGGGTCTGCGCATCACCCTGAACTTCCATCCCGACCGGGTCTCCGGCGGGCTGCCGATCCTCGACGCGCTGGCCAGGGACGGGGCGTACCACTCGCAGTTCGTCACCGGCACCAGCAACGGCGGGCTCACCGCGCACCCCGGAGGCGACCGGGCCCGCTGGGAGAGCCGGATCTTCGGCGGCGTGTACGACGACGCGGCCCCGGTCGAGCGTCCGCTGTACGGCGCGCTGGACTTCCGCCGGCAGGCCGTCGGGGCGGCCCCGCGCTTCGGCTCCTCGCACCTCAGGCTCGCCGGAGCCGTCCTGGACCGGGCCACCTTCTGCTATCCGGACAGCGCGGCCGAGCCAACCGACTTCGGGGTGGCCTCGGCCATGCCGTTGATCGCGCTCGCGGAGGCGGACGAGCGGGATGCGCTCAACGACTACATCGAGAGCCACGTCCATGCCGGTGTGCTGCTCGCCCGGGACGTCGAGGCGCTCGTGCTCGACGCGAGCTACCGGGACACCCCGGTGGAGGCGGCGGCCCGGCGGCTGCCCTGCCCGCTGGAGTGGCACCCCGGCTACCGGCTCACCGTCACCGAACTGCGCCGCCACGCCGACTACCGGGGGCCGGAGTACGCCGACCTCGGCGCGCTGATCGCCGAGCGCGGCCTGCTGACCCCGCGCGTCATCGGCGACGCGACCCGCACCGGCCGCCACCACCTCCAGGACCTGAAGATGGTCTGGCACACCCTGGCCCGCTTCGGCGCCCCGGAGGGCGCGGGCACGGCCTGCTCGGCCTCGGGCTCTTCGGGCGCGTCCGACTCGGTCTCGGCGTCTACCGGTGCTGCGGGCTCGGCCCCGCTGCTTCCCTGCCCTGCTTGCTCGGGTGCGGCGTGTGCCGGGGTGTCCTGCTCGGCTTCGGGGTCTTCGGGCGCGTCCGACTCGGTCTCGGCGTCTGCTGGTGCTGTGGGCTCGGCCCCGCTGCTTCCCTGCCCTGCCTGCTCGGGTGCGGCGCGTGCCGTCATGTCCGGATCGGCCCCGGCCACTTCCCGCACGTCCGGCTCGGCCTCGGCCGCCGTCGGCATGTCCGGATCGGCTCTGGCTGCTTCCCGCACGTCCGGCTCGGCCTCGGCCGCCGTCGGCATGTCCGGATCGGCTCTGGCTGCTTCCTGTGTGTCCGGCTCGGCCCCGGCCGCTCCCGGCACGTAGGGACAGGGCCTGTTCGCCGATTCACGCCCTCGTCCCACGCGGACGGCGCGGCTCACCCCGTTTCGGTGGTCCTCGGCTCGGGTGGCCACACCCCGGGGGCGAGGACGCCCAACGCGTAGGCGCGGGCGACCAGTTCGGTGCGGGTGGCCGTGCGCCAGCGGGCCGACAGGCGTCGTAGGTGGTAGGTGACGCCGTCCTTGCTGAGGCCCAGTTCGCGGGCGGCGGCGGCCGTGGTGGCGCCGCCCGCCAGCAGGGCCAGTACCCGGCCCTCCACCGGTGTGACCCGCACCGGCTCCGGCTCGGGCGCCGTTGCCTCGCCCTGTACCCGTAGCATCACCAGCAGGGCCGGGGTCTCGTCCACGGTGTCGCTCACCGGGTCCGCCGTCAGCTCGCCGTACCGCTCGCCCCCGCCGGGGGCCCGCCAGCGCACCGACACCTGGTAGCGGGAGCGGTGCCGCAGCCGCAACGCCACGGCGATCCGCTCGACCTGGCCGGCCTCCTGCGGGCGGAACAGCTCCAGTACGTCCCGGCCGCGCAGCCGCCCCGGCGTCGTACCGCACTCGGCGGCCATCGCGGGATTGGCCATCACCACCTGGCCGTACACATCGCACACCGCGACCGGTACCGATACCCGGTCGAAGAGCGTCAGGGCCCGGTTGCGCCACACGACCCCGTCGGCCTGCCCCGCATCCACGGCCACCTCCCGAAGTGTCGAACCACCCCTTCATCCAAGACGTAAATCCAGGTCAGCGGCAAACCGCGCGCCCCGGGGGGGCACTGCTCCGGGGCCGCAGCAAGGCCCGCAACCGAGATTTGACTGCACGATCGTGTAGTGCCGTGGCGCCGGCACTCCCGGTGGGTCGATCACCCTGGAACGCAGTACTCGGTTACCGCGAGTACTCCGTTACCGCGAAAGGCAGTTGTCGCGCCATGGCCCCCACCGCACTGCACCCCGATCCGGCCGGAACCCTGCCCGGCATCCCCGTCGTCGACATCACCGCCACCGGTCCCGGGTGTACCCCCATACAGCAGCTCATGGAGCTGATGCGCGCCCATGGCCCGGTGCTGGTGCGCCGGCTGTACGGCCGGGACGTGCTGTTCGTCGCCGACGCCGATCTGGTCGCGGACCTCGCCGACGAGGACCGGTTCGCCAAGCACGTCGGGCCCGCCCTGGAGAACGTGCGGGAATTCACCGCCGACGGCCTGTTCACCGCCTACAACGACGAGCCCAACTGGGCCAAGGCGCACGACATCCTGATGCCCGCCTTCGCGCTCGGCTCGATGCGCACCTACCACCCGGTGATGCTCAAGGTGGCCCGCCGGCTCATCGACTCCTGGGACCGCGCGGCCCGGGACGGGCAGACCGTGAACGTGCCCGACGACATGACCCGGATGACCCTCGACACCATCGGGCTGGCCGGATTCGACTACGACTTCGGCTCGTTCGAACGCGGCGAGCCGCACCCGTTCGTGGAGTCGATGGTCCGCTGCCTGGAGTGGAGCATGAACCGGCTGGCCCGCAACCCGGGCCAGGACTACTCCGCCGCCGACACCGCCTTCCGCGCGGACGCCGACTATCTCGCACAGGTCGTCGACGACGTCATCGCCTCCCGCGCCGGAACCGACCAGAGCGGCGCCGAGGACCTGCTCGGGCTGATGCTCAGCGCCCCGCACCCCGCCGACGGCACCACCCTGGACGCCGCCAACATCCGCAACCAGGTCATCACCTTCCTGATCGCCGGCCACGAGACGACCTCGGGCGCCATGTCCTTCGCCCTGTACTACCTCGCCAAGCACCCCGCCGTGCTCCGGCTGGTGCAGCGCGAGGCCGACGCGCTGTGGGGCGACGCGGCCGACCCGGATCCGTCGTACGACGACATCGGCCGGCTCACCTACACCCGCCAGGTCCTGAACGAGGCGCTCCGGCTGTGGCCGACCGCCGCCGCGTTCAGCAGGCGTGCCCGCGAGGACACAATGCTCGGTGGCCGGATCCCCCTCCGGGCCGGCCAGTCCCTCTCCGTGGTCACCCCGATGCTGCACCGGCAGCCCGTGTGGGGCGACAACCCGGAGCACTTCGATCCGGAGCGGTTCACCGCCGCGGCGGAGGCGGCCCGCCCGGTGCACGCCTTCAAGCCCTTCGGCACCGGTGAACGCGCCTGCATCGGGCGGCAGTTCGCGCTCCACGAGGCGACCATGCTGCTTGCCATGCTGGTCCACCGCTACCGGTTGCAGGACCACGCCGACTACCGGCTCAGCGTGAAGGAGACGCTCACCCTCAAGCCCGAGGGCTTCACCCTCACCCTCGTTCCGCGCACCTTTGCCGACCGCGTCCACGCCCCGCTGCCCGGCGCCGCGCGCCCGCAGGAGGACGGCGCCCCGGCCCCGGACGCGCTCCCCGCCCGGGTCCGCCCCGGCACGCGCGCCCTCTTCCTGCACGGCAGCAACTACGGCACCTGCCGCGCCTTCGCCGCCCAGCTCGCAGACGAGGCCGCCGCCGTGGGCTGCGCCACCGAGGTCGCCGCCCTGGACGCGTTCGCGGACGGACTGCCCACCGACCGGCCCGTCGTCATCACCGCCGCCTCCTACAACGGCCGCCCCACCGACGACGCCGGCGCCTTCGTCGCATGGCTGGAGGGCGGCCCCGACCTGACCGGCGTGAGCTACGCCGTCCTCGGCGTCGGCGACCGCAACTGGGCCGCGACCTACCAGCACGTCCCCACCCGCATCGACGCCCGCCTCGCCGAGCTGGGCGGCACCCGTCTGACCGACCGGGCCGCCGCCGACGCCTCCGGCGATCTCACCGGCACCGTACGGGAGTTCACGGCCCGGCTGCGCACCGCGCTCCTGACGGAGTACGGCGACCCCGACGCCCGGCAGGACACCTCTTGCGCCGAACCCACGCACGCCTACGAGGTCCGCACCCTGACCGGCGGCCCGCTGGACGCCCTCGCCGCCCGGCACGAGCTGGTCCCGATGACCGTGACCGAGGCGTACGACCTGACCGCGCCGGGGCACCCGCGCACCAAGCGCTTCCTGCGCGTCGCGCTGCCCGAGGGCGTCACCTACCGCACCGCCGACCATCTGACCGTCCTGCCGGCCAACGCCCCGGACCTGGTGGAGCGCGCCGTCGCCGCGTTCGGCCTCGACCCCGACGCCGTCCTGGACATCCGGGCCGCCCGCCCGCGCCGCGACGGCCTCGCCGTGGACCGGCCCCTGTCGGCACGGCAACTCCTCACCCAGCACGTCGAGTTGCAGGAGCGGCCGACGGCCCGGCAGCTCGCCCTGCTCGCCGAGGCCAACCCCTGCCCGCCCGAGCGTGCCGCTCTCGCCGCCCTGGGCGACGACGATCCCCGCACCCTGCTGGAGCTGGCCGAGGACCACCCCGCGCTGCGCGGGGCGCTCGACTGGCCGCTGCTGCTCGACCTGCTGACCCCGCTGCGGCCCCGCCACTACTCGGTGTCCTCCTCGCCGTCCGTCGACCCGGACCACGTGGACCTCATGGTCTCCGTCCTCGACGCCCCCGCCCGGTCCGGCCGGGGCCGCTACCGCGGCACCGGTTCCGGCCATCTCGCCTCCCTCGGCGCCGGCGACACGATCCACGCGCGGATCCAGCCCTGCCGTGAGGTCTTCCGGATCGACGGCTCGGCGCCGGTCGTGATGGTCGCCGCCGGCACCGGACTCGCCCCCTTCCGCGGCGCCGTCGCCGACCGCGCCGCGGCCCGCGCCACGGGCGCCGAACTCCCGCCCGCGCTGCTGTACTTCGGCTGCGACGCCCCCGACGCCGACTTCCTGCACGCCGGGGAACTGCGGGCCGCCGAGGCAGCCGGCGCCCTTTCGCTGCGCCCGGCCTTCAGTGCCGCACCCGAGAACGGCGCCGCCTTCGTGCAGCACCGCATCGCCGCCGAGGCCGACGAGATCTGGGCGCTGCTGGACTCCGGCGCCCGGGTGTACGTGTGCGGCGACGGTGCCCGGATGGCACCCGGTGTCCGGGAGGCGTTCCGTACGCTGTACCGGGAGCGCACCCCGGGCAGCGACGAGGCCGCGGCCGGGACCTGGCTCGACACGCTGGTGGCGGACGGCCGTTACGTCGAGGACGTGTACGCGGCGGGCTGAGCCGCGCCACGTACCCCGCTCCCGCACCTCACACACCGTCAGGCACCTCACACCGCCCCGTGCCCCTCGTGGCGCGGGGCGGTCCCGGCCACCTCTTAGCTCAGATCGTGAACTAAGGCGTGGGGAATATCGCACTCCGGCCGTCCGAAGGGGTATGTTGCAGGTCGGGCAGGGTTCGTGAAGGGAGCCGCATGGCGGGGCGGAACGGGCGCACGGTACGTGACCTCAGGCGGGGCAACCGCACGGCGGTGCTGCAGAAGCTGTACTTCGACGGCCCCCTGAGCCGGTTCGAGCTGGGCCCGGCCACCGGCCTGAGCTCCGGCTCGGTCAGCAACGTGGTCGCCGATCTGATCGCGGACGGCCTGGTCGAGGAGGCCGGCAGCGTCGACTCCGACGGCGGCCGGCCCCGCACGCTGCTGCGCGTCGCCCCGGGCAGCGGACAGCTGATCGGCGTCGACGTCGGCGAAACCCGGGTCCGCGTCGAGCTGTTCGACCTGGCCCTGACCGAACTCGCCCGCACCGAACGACGGCTGACCCCGCAGGGTTACGACGTCGAGGTGATCGCGGGGCACATCCGCGACGGCATCGCCGAGGTCCTCGGCGCCGCAGAGGCCGCACCCGAGCGGCTGCTCGGTGTCGGTGTCGGCGTCCCCGGCATCGTCGAGCACACCCCGGACCAGGGCGCCGTAGTGCACGGGCAGACCATCGGCTGGGACGCGGTCCCGCTGGAGCGGCTGCTCCGCTCCGCCTCCCGACTCCCGGACGAGATCCCGTACTTCATCGACAACGGCGCCAAGACCCTGGGCCAGGCCGAGATGTGGTTCGGCGCGGGACGCGGCGCCCGCAACGCCGTCGTCGTGCTCTTCGGCTCCGGCGTCGGCGCCTGTGTCGTCACCCCGGAGGCGGAGTACGGACGGGCCGTCGAGTGGGGACATCTGACGGTACGGGTGCGCGGGCGCCGCTGCCGCTGCGGCGCGCCCGGCTGCCTGGAGGCCTATGCGGGCGCCGAGTCGCTCCTGGCCCGCTGGCACGAGGCGGGCGGACAGCCGCCCGAGGACACCGACGAGGAGACCGCGCTCACCGCGATGCTCGCCGCCGCCTATCCGCCCGAGGGCGCCGAACCCGACCCGGTCGCGCTGGCCGTCCTGGAGGAGACCGCCGAGTACCTCGGCGCCGGCCTGTCCGACCTGATCAACCTCTTCCAGCCCGAGCGGATCCTCATCGGAGGCTGGGCCGGACTCCAGCTCGGCACCCGCTTCCTGCCCGCCGTACGCCGCCACGCGACGACGTACGCGCTGCGCCATCCGGCCGACAAGGTGGCCATCGACCTCGGCCGCCTCGGCCCGGACGCGGTCACCGTCGGCGCCGCGATCCTGCCGCTGGCCGACTTCTTCGCCAGCGGCGGCCGCCGGCCCGAACCGGTCACCGAGGACCGTCTGCCCGCCTGGCGGGCGGCCCTCCGGCAGCGGGCCCCGCGCTGAGCGGACCCGCACCGGTACGGCGCCTCCCGCGCACCAGGCCATTACATGGCAGGTAATCGACCCGCGCGCGGGACCCGGGGAGCATCGAGGACGTCAGCGCGGCCGAGCAGCGTCGCCCCTGGTCCGGACAGCCGAGGAGGCACCCCATGCCGTACTACGAGAGCCCTGTCGACGGCACCCGTCTGCACTACATCGACCACGGCCCCGCGGACGGTCCCGTCGCCGTCTTCGCCGCCAGCGCCTATACCGGCCACGAGATGTGGGAGTACCAGACGCTGCCGCTCGCGGAGGCCGGCTACCGCTGTGTCGCCCTGGACCGGCGGGGCCACGGCCGTTCCGACGCGCCGTGGTCGGGCTACGACCTCGACACCCTCGCCGACGATCTGCACGGTCTGCTCGACCACCTCGACCTGCGTGACGTCACCCTGATCGGACACTCCATCGGCACGGCGGAGGCGCTGCGCAGTGTGACCCGGCACGGCACCGGCCGGGTGGCCCGTGTCGCCGTCGTCGCCGGTGTCAGCCCGGGCGTGGTCCGCTCGCCCGGCACCCCGGACGGTGTGGACCCGGCGGTGGTGCGGGCCGACGACGAGGTGTTCAGGCGCGACCGTGCGGCCTGGTTCGTCGCCGGGGTCGACGCCTTCTTCGCCGCCCATCTGCCCGGCAACGAGGTGTCCCCGGAGTACGTCCGCCATCTGATCGACCGCTGCCTGATCGCCGGCCCGCGCGCGGCTATGGGCATCCGGGGCGTCGTCGCCGCCCTCGACATCGCCGACGAGCTGCCCGGGGTGAACGTGCCGGTGCTCGTCGTGCACGGCACCGACGACACCTCCGCACCCCTGGACCGCACCGCGGAACGCGTGGCCCGGCTCGTCCCGGACGGCACTCTCAAGGTGTACGAGCGCGGTGGCCACGGCCTGTTCGTCACGCACGCGGAACGGCTCACGGCGGATCTGCGCGCGTTCATCGACGCCGGAGCCGCCCGGAGCGCCGCACTCACCGGGGCGAAGGCGGGCGCCTGGACCCTCGCCAGGGGCAGGCAAAGCCCCGGCCGTGACGGGGGAATCACGACCGGGGCAATTGGTTCAACGGGCAACCATGCTTCGGTGTTCCATAGCTGTACGTGACCTGTCTCACCCTCTGTGACCACCACCCCGGCCGGCCCACCCGCCTCAGCCGCTCGCCACGCGCGCCGGTACCTGCCCCTCATGGGTCCAGGCCAGCAGCTCGTCGGAGGACCAGGTGGTCACCACCCGCTCGGCGGGCACCCCGCACTCCTCGGCCCGGGCACAGCCGAGGATCTGCCAGTCCAGCTGGCCGGGCGCGTGAGCGTCGGTGTCCACGGCGAACAGCACCCCCGCCGCCACGGCCCTGCGCAGCAGCCGGCGTGGCGGGTCCAGCCGCTCGGGGCGGCTGTTGATCTCCACGGCCGTACCGGACTCGGCGCAGGCGGCGAACACCGCGTCCGCGTCGAACTCCGACTCCGGCCGCCCCCGGCCCGTCACCAGGCGCCCGGTGCAGTGCCCCAGCACGTCGGCATGCGGATCGCGGACGGCGGCCACCATCCGGCGGGTCATCGAGCGGGCGTCCATCCGCAGCTTGGAGTGCACGGACACCACGACCACGTCCAGCCGCCGCAGCAGCTCCGGCTCCTGGTCCAGCGAGCCGTCCTCAAGGATGTCGCACTCGATGCCGGTGAGCAGCCGGAACGGCGCCCACCGCGCGTTCAGCTCCGCCACCACCGCCAGCTGCTCGCGCAGCCGCTCCGCCGACAGGCCACGGGCCACGGTCAGCCGCGGGGAGTGGTCGGTGAGGGCGGTCCATTCATGGCCGAGCGCGGCCGCCGCCCGCCCCATCTCCTCGATCGGACTGCCCCCGTCGGACCAGTCCGAGTGGGTGTGACAGTCACCGCGGACCAGCGCCCGCAACCCGGCTCCAAGGCCCTCGGCGGGCGCCGTCCCGCTCTCCTCCTCCAGCGCGCGCAGATAGCCGGGCAGCTGCCCGGCCAGCGCCTCCCGCACCACCTGTACGGTCTTCGGTCCGACCCCCTTGAGCGCCTCCAGCGTCCCGGCCGCCGCCCGCTCGGCGACCTCGCCCTCGGGCAGGGCGGCCAGCGTCCGGGCCGCGGTACGGAAGGCTTTCACCCGGTAGGAGGGCGCGAGCGACCGCTCCAGCAGGAAGGCGATCCGCTCCAGGGCGTCGACGGGCTCCATGTACCAAGGGTGGACCAGGCCCCCCGGAGGGGCGTTCTCGATCTCCCGGCCGGTTTCGGTGGAGGACTCGTCGGGGCCGGATGCGTTCTACGCTCTCTTATATGACCGAACAAGGAGTTCCGCACATCTCCCGTCCGCGGGTCCTGGTGCTCGGTGTGTGCCAGGGCAGACCGGGTGAGCCGCCCTTCCGGATCATGGAGATCGACGGTCAGGTGATCGGTGAGGCCAGGCACGTCACCGACGTACTGGAGACCGCCGCCTCGTACGGCATCACCATCCACGACATGGACGACCCGGACGTGGTCCGGTGGGTCGGCGGGGACAAGTACACCTGGACGCTGCACTGAGCCGCTCGGCCGGCCGTCCGCGGGCGGCCTACCCGGCCGCACGGTTGCTCGTCGTCACCGACACCGAGTCCACCACCAGTTGCTGCGGGAACTGGGTGCTGTTGTCCGGGTCGCCGGGCCAGTAGCCGCCGACGGCCAGGTTCAGGATCAGGAAGAAGGGTTTGTTGTCGAACACCCAGGTCTTCCCGCCGAGATCGGCGGGCGAGCGCCGCTCGTAGACGTTCCCGTCCACGGACCAGGTGATCGAGCCGGGCGCCCAGTCGACGGCGAAGGTGTGGAAGCCGTCCGCGAAGGCCTGGCCGTTCGGCAGTGAGTAGGCCGCGCCTATGCCGCCGGAACCCGAGTAGCCGGGGCCGTGGATGGTGCCGTGCACGGTCGAGGGTTCGAAGCCGACGTTCTCCATCACGTCGATCTCGCCCGAGTCCGGCCAGTTCACGGGCGTGCCGAGCATCCAGAACGCCGGCCACATGCCCTGCCCGCGAGGGATCTTCATCCGCGCCTCGACATGCCCGTACTGGGCGTTGAACTTGCCGGCCGTGTTCAGCCGGGCCGAGGTGTACTGGCAGCTGCCGTACCAGCACTGGTAGCCGGCCGGGTTCTCCTTGCGGGCCGTGATCACCAGGTGGCCCTGGCCGTCCAGGGCCGCGTTGTCCGTCCCGGGGGTGTAGTACTCCCGCTCGTGGTTGTTGACGTTGTCCCCGGTCTCCAGCGTCCACTTCGAGGAGTCGACCGCCGAGCCCGCGGGCCCGTCGAAGTCGTCCGAGAAGGTGCTGACGGTCGCCGCCCCCGACGCGGAGGTCTGGGCCCGCGCCGGACCGACGGCGGCGGAGCCGACCAGCGCGGCGGACAGGGCGGCGAGGATGCATCGGCGGAGCAGGCGTGGGGAAGCCATGGCTCTCCGTTCGGCGTGGGGGGTGTGGGGGTGTGATGCCTCTTGATTTAAGGAGTGAGAAAAGCGAGCGTCAATACCCTGGTACGGACCTGTTTCTGATGGGCGGTCAGGGAAGTGGGGTCGCCGGTGCCCCGGTGCACGGCGGGCCGCCGATAGCATGACGGCCCAGCCCGTGACGAACAGGCGAGGAGCGGATCGTGCGAGACATCGCCGTCTTCAGCGGCAGCGCCCATCCCGACCTGGCCCGCGAGGTCTGCGCCCACCTCGGGGTGCCTCTCAGTCCCACCCGGATCAGCCGGTTCGCCAACGACTGCCTGGGGGTGCAGCTGCAGGCCAACTGCCGGGAACGGGACGTCTTCCTGATCCAGCCGCTGGTCCGGCCGGTGCAGGAGCACCTGGTGGAGCTGCTGCTGATGTGCGACGCCGCCCGGGGCGCCTCCGCCGCCAGGATCACCGTCGTCATGCCGCACTACTCCTACGCCCGCTCCGACAAGAAGGACGCCCCGCGTATCTCCATCGGCGGCCGGCTGGTCGCCGATCTGCTCGTGGCGGCGGGCGCGAGCCGGGTGCTCGCCATGACCCTGCACTCCCCGCAGGTGCACGGCTTCTTCTCGGTGCCGGTCGACCATCTGAACGCGCTGCGTGAACTCGCCGCGCACTTTCGCCGGTACGACCTGGCGCGTACCACGGTCGTCTCGCCGGACCTCGGCAACGCCAAGGAGGCCGCCGCCTTCGCCCGGCTCATCGGCGCCCGGGTGGCGGCCGGTGCCAAGCAGCGGTTCGCGGAGGACCGGGTGAGCATCAGCTCCGTCATCGGCGACGTCACCGGCCGGGACGTCATCGTGCTGGACGACGAGATCGCCAAGGGCAGCACCGTGCTCGAACTCCTCGACCGGCTGCGCGAGTCCGGCGTCCGGTCGATCCGGGTGGCGTGCACGCACGGGCTGTTCGCCGCCGGTGCGCTGAAGCGGCTGAGCGAGCAGCCGGACGTGCTGGAGATCGTCTGCACCAACACCGTGCCGGTGCCGGTGGACGGCGAGCCCACCGACAAGCTGCGGGTGCTCTCCATCGCCCCGGCGCTCGCGGAGGCGGTACGGCGCATTCACAACGGTGAATCCGTGAGCGCCCTGTTCGAGCAGTCGTAGAGCGCCTAGACAGGAAGGAGTGGCGCGGCACCCGGCGGCACCCACCCCTACCTGGAGGGCCGGCAGTGGCGAAGGCGAAGTTCGAGCGGACCAAACCGCATGTGAACATCGGCACCATCGGTCATATCGACCATGGCAAGACCACCCTGACGGCGGCCATCACCAAGGTGCTGCACGACAAGCACCCCGCGCTGAACCCGTTCACGCCGTTCGACCAGATCGACAGGGCGCCCGAGGAGCGCCAGCGGGGCATCACCATCTCCATCGCCCATGTCGAGTACCAGACCGAGCACCGGCACTACGCGCATGTCGACTGCCCGGGCCACGCCGACTACATCAAGAACATGATCACCGGTGCCGCCCAGATGGACGGCGCCATCCTCGTCGTCGCCGCCACCGACGGACCCATGCCGCAGACCAAGGAACACGTCCTGCTGGCCCGCCAGGTCGGGGTGCCCTCCATCGTCGTCGCCCTGAACAAGACCGACATGGTGGACGACGAGGAGATCCTGGAACTGGTCGAGCTGGAGGTGCGCGAACTGCTCACCGAGTACGACTTCCCCGGCGACGCCGTCCCCGTCGTACAGGTCTCCGCGCTCAAGGCCCTGGAGGGTGACCCGCGCTGGACCGCCTCGGTGCTCGAACTGCTCGACGCCGTCGACCGGTTCGTGCCCGAACCGCAGCGGGAGGTGGACAAGCCGTTCCTGATGCCGGTCGAGGACGTCTTCACCATCACCGGCCGGGGCACCGTGGTCACCGGCCGGATCGAGCGCGGCATCCTCCGGGTGCACGGCGAGGTCGAGATCATCGGCGTCCACGAGGGGAAGACCCGGACCACGGTCACCGGCATCGAGATGTTCCGCAAGCTGCTCGACGAGGGCCGGGCCGGCGAGAACGTCGGGCTGCTGCTGCGCGGGGTGAAACGGGACGAGGTCGAGCGCGGCCAGGTCGTCATCGCACCCGGAACGGTCACCCCGCACACGGAGTTCGAGGCGCGCGCGTACATCCTGTCCAAGGACGAGGGCGGCCGGCACACCCCGTTCTTCGAGAACTACCGCCCCCAGTTCTACTTCCGCACCACCGATGTGACCGGCGTGGTGACCCTGCCCCGGGGCACCGACATGGTCATGCCGGGGGACAACACGACCATGCACGTCACCCTCATCCAGCCGATCGCGATGGAGGAGGGCCTGAAGTTCGCCATCCGCGAGGGCGGCCGCACGGTCGGCGCCGGGCAGGTCACCCGGATCGTCCGGTAGCCGGCCGGAGCCGGGCTCACAGCGAGCCGGACGCGGCCCCGGACCGGGCCAGGGCCGCGTCCAGTGTGGGATGCGGGGGCAGCAGCCGGGACAGACCGGTGACGCGGAAGACGCGCAGCGTCAGCGGGTGCGTGCACACCAGGTGCAGCTGTCCGCCGCCGCCCAGCACCCGGGCGCGGGCCCGGTACAGCAGCCGCAGCCCCGAGCAGTCGAAGAACTCCACCGGCCGCAGATCGATGACGACCCGGGCACCGGGCCGGCCGGTGATCTGGTCCAGCGACGGGCCGATCTCCGTCGCCGACAGCAGATCGATCTCGCCCCGCAACTCCAGGACCGTGTGCGCCCGGTGCTCGTACACACGGAGGTGACGGGGGAGCGGTGCAGGCTCGTCTCGCACGACGGCATCACCTCCCACCCGCGCCCGGACGTCGGTCTCCCGATCGTCAAGTTACCCTCGATGGAAGGAATTTGAGCATGTTCGGTTGACATATGTCTGCGAGTTTGGCGCTTGCCGCCCGGCAATCGTGCCGAGTTGACCAGTCAGTCGACCAGAAGGACCAGCTTCCCGGTCGTCCGTCCGGTGTCGCCCGCTTCGTGCGCCTTCGCCGCATCCGCCAGCGGGAACGTCCCGGCGATCGTGGCCTTCAGTTTCCCGGACCCGGCCAGCTCCGCGATCGCCTCCATTCCGGCCCGGTCGGCGTCCACCAGCATGCGCACGGCCCGTACGCCGAGCCGCTCGGCCTCGTCGTAGAACTCCTGCGAGCCCCCGGGCAGGATCGACACCACGACACCGCCCGGCCGCAGCACCTTCAGCGACGCCACCGAGGTGTCCCCGCCGAGCGTGTCCAGGACCACGTCGACGTCCCGCACCGCCTCCGTGACCTCGGTCGTCCGGTAGTCGACCGCCTCGTCCACGCCGATCTCGCGCAGGAAGTCGTGCTTGCCCGCGCTCGCCGTACCGATCACATACGCGCCGCGCGCCTTGGCGATCTGCACGGCCACGTGCCCGACGCCGCCGGCCGCCGCGTGGATCAGCACCCGCTGCCCGGGCCGCAGGTCCGCGTGCTCGGTCAGCGCCTGCCAGGCGGTCAGGGACACCAGCGGCAGCGCGCCGGCCTGGGTGTGGTCGACCGAGGCCGGCTTGTGCGTGAGGGCACGGACCGGCGCGATCGCGTAATCGGCGTGCGAGCCATGGCCGTAGGGGTAGGGCAGCATGCCGAAGACCTCGTCGCCGGGCGTGAAGGCGGCCACGCCGATCCCGGTCTCCACGACCTCCCCGGAGACGTCCCAGCCGAGGACGAACGGCGGCCGGCCGAGGAAGCCGCCGGTGGCCCGGTGCTTCCAGTCGGTGGGGTTGACCCCGGCGGCCCGCACCCGCACCAGCACCTGGTTCGGGCCCGGCTTCGGCCGCTCCACCTGCACTTCCCTCAGGGCCTCGGGACCGCCGAGGACGTCCTGGCTGATGGCTCGCATCGTGTTCGCATCGCTCATGGTCACCCAGCCTGCCGGGCGCCGGCCGTCCGGGAAATGGCATGAATGCCAAGCTTCGATAGGATCGTGCCATGACCGATGTCCCGCTGCACACCCGGCGCCCCGAGCGGGTGGTCGTCCTGGCCCTGGACGGCGTCTACCCCTTCGAGCTGGGCATCCCCAGCCGGATCCTCGGCGCCGCCGACGGCCACTACGAGGTCCTGACCTGCACGGTCGACGGCCGCCCGGTGCGCACCAGCGCCGACTTCACGATCGGTGTCGCACACGGCCCCGAGATCCTAGACACGGCCGACACGGTCGTGGTCACCTCGATGCCGCCCGCGTACATCCCCACGGAGCTGCCGGACGAGGTCACCGCGGCCCTCGCCCGGATCCGCCCGGACGCACGGATCGTCTCGATCTGCACGGCCGCCTTCGTGCTCGCCGAGGCCGGCCTGCTCGACGGCCGCCGGGCGACCACGCACTGGCAGGTGGCCGATGCGTTCCGCCGCCGCTTCCCGCGGGTCGACCTCGATCCGGACGTCCTCTTCGTCGCCGACGGCCGCATGCTCACCTCGGCCGGGGCCGCCTCCGGCGTCGATATCTGCCTGCACATCGTCCGTGCCGACCACGGCAGCGAGCTGGCCAACGCCGTCGCCCGCCGCTGTGTCGTCCCGCCGTTCCGGGACGGCGGCCAGGCCCAGTACATCGAGCAGCCGGTCCCCGAAAGCGGCGCGGCGAGCACGGCGGCGACCCGTGCCTGGGCCCTGGAGCGCCTCGAAGAGCCGCTCACCCTCACCGATCTCGCCGGCCACGCCCGGATGAGCCTGCGCACCTTCGCCCGCCGCTTCGGCGACGAGGTCGGCCTCAGCCCCGGCCGCTGGCTGATCCAGCAGCGCGTCACCCGCGCCCGGCATCTGCTGGAGTCCAGCGACCTGCCGGTGGACCGGATCGCCGCCGAGGTCGGCTTCGCCACCGGCGCCTCGCTGCGCCAGCACCTGCACGCGGCGATCGGGGTGTCCCCGCAGGCGTACCGGCGGACCTTCCAGCAGACCCGCTGAAGGTCATTCGGCGCCGTACACCCGCTCCCCGCCCACATAGGTGAGGGCCGCGCCCGTCTCCGCGATCTCCTGTGGCGGCCCGGCGAACGGATCGCGGTCCAGGACCACCAGATCGGCGAGCGCCCCGACGGCCACCCGGCCGGTGTCGTCCAGATGGTTCACGTACGCCGAGCCGGCCGTGTAGGCCGTCAGCGCGTCCGTGAGGCCGAGCCGCTCCTCGGGCAGGAACACCGGTCCGGTGCCGCCCGGCTCGATCCGGTTGACCGCGACATGGACGCCCTGGAGCGGATCGGGGCTGCTCACCGGCCAGTCACTGCCCGCCGCGAGCCGCGCCCCCGAGCGCAGCAGCGCGCCGAACGGGTACTGCCAGGCGGCCCGTTCGGGCCCGAGGAAGGGGATCGTCAGCTCGTCCATCTGCGGCTCGTGGGCGGCCCACAGCGGCTGGATGTTCGCGGTCGCGCCGAGCCCCGCGAACCGGGGCACGTCGTCCGGGTGCACGACCTGCAGATGCGCGAGATGCGGCCGGGTGTCGCTCGGCCCGTTCGCGGCACGGGCCGCTTCGACCGCGTCCAGCGCATCGCGTACGGCACGGTCGCCCAGCGCGTGGAAGTGGCACTGGAAGCCGAGCGCATCCAACTCGGTGACGTACTTGGGTAGTCGGGAAGGCTCGATGAAGCTCTTGCCGCGGTTGGCGGTCGCGCACCCGCACCGGTCCAGGTAGGGGTCGAGCAGCGCCGCCGTGCCGTTCTCGGCGACCCCGTCCAGCATCAGCTTCACCGTGCCCGCCCGGAACCGGCCCTGGCGCAACGCCGCCCGCTTCTCCACGAGTTCGGGGATCTGCTCGGCGCCGCGCTCCCGGTCCCACCACAGCGCGCCCACCACCCGCGCGGTCAGCGAACCCTCCCGCGCCGCCGCGAGATACGCCTCGGCGGGGTCGTCCATGCCGAGGAAGTCACCGACCAGCGCGTCCTGCCAGGCGGTGATGCCGAGCGAGTGCAGATGCCGCTGGGCGTGCAGCAGCGCGGCCAGCCGGTCGGCCGGTGTGGCGGGCGGGGTGAGCCGGCCGACCAGCTGCATCGCACCCTCCTGGAGCGTGCCGCTGGGCTCCCCGGAGGCGTCGCGCTCGATCCGCCCGTCGGCCGGGTCGGGGGTGTCCCGGTCGATGCCCGCCAGCCGCAGCGCCCGGCTGTTGACCCAGGCGCCGTGATGGTCCCGGTTCGGCAGATACACCGGCCGGTCCGGTACGACCGCGTCCAGCAGCTCCTTGGCCGGCGTCCCGCCCGCGAACGCCTCCATCGACCAGCCGCCGCCCAGGATCCACTCCCGCTCCGGATGGGCGTCGGCGTACGCCCGTACGGTGGCCACGCTCTCCTCGGCCGTCGTCGTACCGGACAGATCGCACTGGGCCAGCTCCAGCCCCGCCGGCACCGGATGGACGTGCGCGTCCTGGAAGCCGGGCAGCAGCAGCCGGCCCGCGAGATCGACCACCTCCGTGCCCGGCCCGGCCAGGTCGTGCAGCTCGTCGCCGCCGACGGCGGTGATACGGCCGCCGGTGACGGCGACGGCGGTCGCGGTACGGCCCTCGGGTCCCCCGGGGGTGAGGACGGGGCCGCCGGTGAACAGCAGATCAGCGTGCATGATGCCTTTCCTGGTGGTTCGGCCGATGGTGATCGGCCCGGTGGTCAGCTGGAGGTGGTGAGCAGCTCGGGGGAGTCGGCGTCGGTCCCCGCGCCGGTGCGGAAGTACGGCGATCGGCGCACCCACTTGGCCCAGGCGGCGACCGCGAACCCGGAGACGATCATGGCGACCGGCATGAGCAGCAGGAACCAGCCGTTGTCCGCGCGGAGTTCGAGGTGGTCGGCGGAGTCGTAGAAGGACCAGCCGAGGTAGCCGCCGAGGCCCAGCAGGGCCAGCGCGCTGAGCGTGGGCAGCAGCACCGCCCGCACGCCCTGCCGCCAGTCCTCCCGCAGCAGGGCGCGGAAGCGTACGGCGGCCGCCAGCGCGGTGAGCGCGTAGGACAGGGCGACGACGACACCGATCGCGTTCACGGTCGCGTTGATCATGTCGGCCAGGCGCGGGATCACCAGCGCACCCGCCGCCACCACGACGGCCAGCGCCCCGATCAGCAGCGTCCCGGCCGCCGGAGTCCCGTACCGGGCGCTGACCTTGGACCACACCGGTCCGAGGGTGCGGTCCCGGCTCATCGCGAACATCCCGCGGGCCGTCGGGATGACGCCGGCCTGCAGCGAGGCCACCGCCGAGAACATCAGGGCGACCAACGGCAGCGCGGCGAGCGGCTGGGACGCCAGCCGGTCCCCGTAGTACGCGAGCCCCTGGGCCCCATGACCGGCCAACTCCTGCGGGGAAAGCACCCGTTGGAAGGCGACCGAGCCGAGCAGGAACAGCCCGAGCATCGTCACCAGCGTGATGATCCCGGCCCGGGAGGCGTCCCGCGGGTCGCGCACCTCCTCGTTCACGGTGAACGCGGCCTCGAAACCCCAGTAACAGAACACCGACAGCAGCAGCCCCTGCGCCACCGCGGTCGCCGAGGGGATCGCGAACGGGTCGAACCAGGACAGGCTGAAGGAGTGCGGGCCGGTGACGATGCCGTAGCCGCAGAACCCGAGCAGCACGACGTACTCGAAGACCAGCAGCCCGGTCTGCAGCCGGGCCGCCGTGCGGACACCGGTCACGGCGGTCAGCGTGACGGCGACCAGGACGACGATCCCCACCGCCGTGGTCTGCGCGGTCGAGCCCGGATCGAGGCCCAGCGAGCCGATCCGGTGCAGGCCCGCCTCCCCGGCCAGTTGCAGCAGCGCCGATCCGGTGACCGCCGTGGTGTACGCGAGGAACGCCACGCTCGCCACGAAGTTCACCCAGCCGACCATGAAACCGAGCCACGGGCTGAGCGAACGGCCCACCCACACATAGCCGTTGCCCGCGTTCGGCTCCACCCGGTTCAGCCGTGCGAAGGCCCCGGCGATCCCGAGGACGGGCAGGAAGGCCAGCAGCATGATGGCCGGCAGATGCGGGCCGACCACCCCCGCGGTCACTCCGAGACCGATGCCGATGCTGGTCGTGGCGGCCGTACTGGAGGCGGCGACGGCGACGCCGTCCACGAGGCCGAGGGATTGGCGCAGCTCGGGCCGCGCGGGGGGATCCACTCCGAAGGGTCTGTCACTCATGCCGGTTCTCCGCTCGCACCGCGGGGGCCCCGGTCGGCCCCGGTGACCGGACATGAAACTGCCGGGGCACTTAACAGGTCAACAATGTTGTCATAAGGTGCCGGGCACGAACGAGGGAGGTCCCATGCCCGACCGTGTCGTCCCGCCGGCCGCCCGGCAGCGCCGTCGCCCCACCAAACAGGGCGTCGTGCTGTCCGAGGAGCTGATCGTCGCCACCGCGCTGCGGCTGATCGAGGAGCACGGCGCCGACGCGCTCTCCGTGCGCCGCCTCGGCCGGGCCCTCGGCGCCGATCCCAGCTCCCTGTACCGGTACTTCCGGCACACCGACGACCTGATGCTGGCCATCGCCGACGAGCTGATCGGCCGTACCCTCAAGGCCTGGCGGCCGACCGGCGACTGGTTGGCCGACCTGCGTGAACTCGGCCTGCGCATGCACGCCGGCGCCCTCGCGCACCCCCGGGCGGCGATGCTCAGCGCCCACCGCGTCACCGGGCGCACCCATGAGATCCAGGCCGTGGAGAGCATCCTCGGCGTGCTGCGCCGGGCCGGGTTCCCGGACCCGGAGGCGGTGCGGATCTATCACGCGTTCGTCGACCAGTCCCTCGCCTTCGGCGCCCTGGACTCCGCGGGCACCGCCCTGCCGAAGCCGGCGCGCGAGGCGGAGGCGGAGGTGTGGCGGAGCACCTACGGTCGGCTGCCCGCCGACACCCACCCGCACATCGCGGCCACCGCCCCCCACCTCGTCGCCACCATGCGCTCCAGCTCCTACCCGGCCGCGCTCGAACTGCTCCTGGCGGCCGCCCGGACACGCCTCGATCACCTGCGCGCGCGGATCCGGGCCTGACGGCCACACTGGACGGGATCCGTATCCCGAGGAGGCCGTACGCCATGACCCCACCGCCCGCCCGCACCACCGCGGAGCGCACGAAGGACACCCTGCACCGGCTGGAGCACGACGTCGACCTCTGGGTCGCCACCGCGGGCCCCGACGGCGGTGCCCCCTATCTCGTGCCGCTGTCCTTCGTGTGGGACGGAGCCACCCTGCTGATCGCCACCCCGGCCGAGAGCACCACCGGCCGCAACCTCGTGGCCACCGGCCGGGCCCGTCTCGGCCTCGGCCCGACCCGGGACGTCGTCCTGATCGACGGCACCGTCCAGGCGGTGACCCCGGAGGACCTCCCCGAGGAGGACGCCGAGGTCTTCGCCGGCCAGACCGGCTTCGACCCCCGCCAACTCGCCACCCGCTACCTGTACTTCAGGATCCTCCCGCAACGCGTCCAGGCCTGGCGCGAGGAGAACGAACTGAAGGGCCGGGAGCTGATGCGCGACGGAGAATGGGTGAGCGTTCCGTAAGGGGCACGGCCACAGCGGACGTGGTCGAAGTCGAGGGTGCTCGCCGACCGGATTCGGCTGTGCGGCCGCCCGTTCCGCGGTCGTTTCCAGCCGCGGAGCCGACCCTGTTCGAGACAGCGAAGGGCCCCGCCGCGACGGGGGAACGCGGCGGGGCCTGTGGCACGCGTGCCCGCCCCGGGACGGGTTCACACCTGCCCGGCGTGGATTTTTCTGAATCCCGCCGGTGTCCGGCCCGAATCAGCTCCCGGCGAAGGGCTCCAGCACGAAGACCGGGATCTCCCGCGAGGTCTTCTTCTGATAGTCGGCGTACGGCGGATACGCGGCGACGGCCCGCTCCCACCAGCGGGCCTTCTCCTCGCCGGTGACCTCACGGGCCCTCAGGGCCCGCTTGACCGGCCCGTCCTGCAACTCGACATGCGGATCGGAGGTGACGTTGAAGTACCACACCGGGTGCTTGGGCGCGCCGCCCTGGGAGGCGACCACCGCGTACGTCCCGTCGTGCTCCACCCGCATCAACGGCGTCTTGCGGATCTTGCCGCTCTTCGCGCCCCGCGTGGTCAGCACGACGACCGGCATCCCGGTGTCCAGGAGTGTCGTGCCCTTCGTCCCGCCGGAGCTCTCGTACAACTCGACCTGCTCGCGCACCCACTGCGTCGGGCTGGGCTCGTACTCGCCCTCAAGAGGCATGGGATCCGTCCCCTTCGTCGGTCCAACGGCTTTCCGCCACCGAAATTCAACACCGGCCGCTCGGCAAATCATCCATACCGCGGATCAGCCGGGCCGATGGGGTGATGGCTTTCGGGACAATCGCGCCCCCGCGGTGCCCTCGGCACGGTGGCCCGTCCCTTGGCCCCGTCCGACGTGAGCCGGGTACCGTGAACCGTGGACGCGTGCCGCAGGTCGGCCGGAATCCGTCCCTCCGACCCCTCGTCTTCGGTCAGATCACCCGGTTCACCGAAGTGGCCGAACTTGGCGTCGACCTATAGGTGCCTGAGGCATCAAATGAAGATCGGCACGACGCACTTCTTTCGTCTGCGAGGTCTTTCCATGACGGAACTGACGGACATCACCGGCCCGGCCGCCGAGGCCGACCCCGTCGCCTTCCCGCAGGACCGCACCTGTCCCTACCACCCGCCCACCGGATACGAGCCGCTGCGCGACGGGCGCCCCCTGTCCCGCGTCACCCTGTTCGACGGCCGTGAGGTCTGGGCCGTCACCGCACACGCCACCGCCCGCGCCCTGCTCTCCGACCCCCGCCTGTCCAGCAACCGCACCCATCCCGGCTTCCCCATCCCCAGCGAGCGCTTCGCCGGCGTCCGCGACCGCCGGGTGGCCCTGATCGGGGTGGACGATCCCGAACACAACCGGCAACGGCGGATCATGATCCCGTCGTTCACCGTCAAACGCGCCACCGAGCTGCGGCCGTGGATCCAGCGGACCGTGGACGGGCTGCTGGAAGCGATGATCGCCCAGGGGCCGCCCGCCGAGCTGGTCTCCGCCTTCGCCCTGCCCGTGCCGTCGATGGTGATCTGCGGCCTGCTCGGAGTGCCGTACGCCGACCACGAGTTCTTCGAGGAACAGTCCCGCCGGCTGCTGCGCGGCCCCACGGCGGCCGACTCCATGGGAGCCCGCGACCGGCTGGAGCACTACCTCGGAGGGCTGATCGACGACAAGGCGCAGCAGGCCGAACCGGGCGGCGGCATTCTCGACGAACTCGTCCACGGCCGGCTGCGCGACGGCGACCTGGGCCGCGCCGAACTCGTGTCGCTGGCCGTCATCCTGCTGGTCGCGGGCCATGAGACGACCGCCAACATGATCTCCCTCGGCACCTACACCCTGCTCCAGCACCCCGGCCGGCTGGCCGAGTTGCGCGCCGACCCGGGGCTGCTGCCCGAGGCGGTCGAGGAGCTGATGCGGATGCTGTCCATCGCGGAGGGGCTGCAGCGGGTGGCGCTGGAGGACATCGATGTCGACGGCACCACGATCCGGGCCGGCGACGGCGTGCTCTTCTCGACGTCGGTGATCAACCGCGATCCGGCCCGGTACGAGGACCCCGACGTCCTGGACTTCCATCGCTCCGCCCGCCACCACGTGGCGTTCGGCTTCGGGATCCACCAGTGCCTCGGGCAGAACCTGGCCCGCGCGGAGCTGGAGATCGCCCTCGGCACCCTGCTGGCCCGGCTGCCGGGCCTGCGGCTGGCTGTCCCCGCCGACGAGGTCCGCTTCAAGCGTGGCGACACGATCCAGGGGATGCTGGAACTCCCCGTGACCTGGTAAGAGGCTCTGCTCATGCACATCGACATCGACAAGGACGTCTGTATCGGCGCGGGCCAGTGCGCGCTGGCCGCGCCGGGCGTCTTCACCCAGGACGACGACGGCTTCAGCACCCTGCTGCCAGGACGCGAGGACGGCGCCGGCGACCCGATGGTCCGGGAGGCGGTCCGCGCCTGCCCGGTGAGCGCGATCAGTCTGTCGGAGCCGGCCGACTGAGCCGGGGCCTCGCACTCGGGTCAGAGGGCTCCGCGCGGCGGCGCCCCCCGGCCCGCGCCCCGGCAGGATCCGAGAAGCGGGGTCCAGGGCCTGCCCGGCGGATCAGGCCGGAGGAAAGCGGCGGCGCCTTGTCAACGCACGTGAGCGGGGCTTGGTGCGTGCGGCTGCAAGGCGGAGGAGGGAGTCGACGATGGGGGTCCCCCGCGCGAGTTCGTTCGAGCGTGGGGGAACGTCGGCGAGTGACGACAACGCCTCGGACGGGCGTGCCAAGCCCCGCGTCTGCGGCAGGATTCGCCGGACAGGCCCTAACCCCGGCCGGCGGCTGCCACCAGGGTCCGCGCCGCCTCGCGGGCCTCGGCCGCCGGCCGGGTGGTCCCGGTGATGCCCGCCGTCACCATGGCCCCCTCGGCGAGCAGGAACAGGGGGCCGGTGAGCGCGGCGGGCAGCCCGGCGTCGGCGACCAGCGAGGCGAGATAGTCCCGGAACGCCTCCTTGTGGGCGCGCACCTGCTCGGCCACCAGGTCCGACGTGGCGCCCAGCTCGCCATGGACGTTGATCCAGCCGCAGCCGCGGAAGCCGATCTCGCCGAACCACTCCTCCAGCCAGTCGAACACGGCCGGGATCCGCTCGCGCGCATCCCGCTGCCGTGCCACGTGGTCGGCGAGGCGCCCGCGCCAGCGCTCGTCCCGCCGTGCCAGATAGGCCGCGACGAGCTGCTCCTTGGCTGGGAAGAGCTGATAGAGGCGCTTGAGCGAGACGCCTGACGCGCCGCGCAGTTCGTCCATGCCCACGCACTGCACACCGCGGGCGTAGAACAGTTCCTCGGCGGCGTCGAGCGCCCTGTCCCGGGCGGCCGTGCTGTCCATCGGCGACACCATCACTCCTCGATCGGTCCGTGACGCCCCTTGACGAGAGAACGAGCGTTCTCCTATGGTAGCAGCCATCTGGAGAACGCTCGTTCTCCACTGTCGTACGAACCCAGGAGGAGACCATGTCCGGCCGCCCGCCCCTGCCGCCGTTCACCCGCGAGACCGCTCTTCAGAAGGTCCAGGCCGCCGAGGACGCCTGGAACACCCGCGACCCGCACAAGGTGGCGCTCGCCTACTCCGAGGACTCGGTCTGGCGCAACCGCGACACCTTCGTCACCGGCCGCGCCGAGATCGTCGCGTTCCTCACCGCCAAGTGGCAGCGCGAGCTGGAGTACGCGCTGCGCAAGGACCTGTGGGGCTTCGACGGGAACCGCATCGCCGTCCGCTTCCAGTACGAGTGCCGGGACTCGGCCGGCCAGTGGTCGCGCTCCTACGGCAACGAACTGTGGGAGTTCGACGACCACGGCCTCATGACCCGGCGCGAGGCCAGCATCAACGACGTCCCCATCGAGGAGGAGCAGCGCCGTATCCACGGACCCCGGCCCGAGGCCGAGCGAGGGGTGTACTCCCCGCTTCAGTAGGGTGCCCGGATGACCGAACAGGCCGAGCGGCCCTTCCTCTACGTCGTCGTGTGCGCGGCCGGGATCGCCGCGGGCGTCAGCAAGCTGATCAGCGCCGCCCAGGAACGGAACTGGCAGGTCGGCGTCATCGCGACACCGGTCGCCATGGGCGGCTTCTTCGACGCCGCGGCCGTGGAGGCACAGACGGGCCGTCCCGTCCGGTCGGCCTGGCGCACACCGGCCGACCCGCGCCCCTTCCCGCCGCCGGACGCCGTCGTGGTGGCACCCGCCACCTTCAACACCGTCAACAAGTGGGCGGCCGGCATCGCCGACACCCTCGCCCTCGGCACCCTGTGCGAGGCCGTGGGCATGGGCGTACCGATCGCCGTCCTGCCCTGTGTCGCCGACACGCTGGCCGCCCACCCCGCCTACCGGGACAGCCTGGCTCGGCTGCGCGGGATGGGCGTCCGCTTCGGCGCCGCGTACACCGGTGAAGCCCGGCCGGACGGCGGACGGCCGGACTTCACCTGGGAGCGGGCGCTGGACCTGCTCTAGTGGCAGGTCAGCGTCGGCCCCGCCAGCATGTTCCCGGTGAACATGTCCTGTCCCTTCGGCACCCAGTAGCCGAGCTTCGACACCACCGTGGAGCACTTCGCCCCCACGGTGTACTGGATCTTGAGCTTCTCCGGGTGGCCGGGCTGCAGTTCGGTCACCGTGCAGTCGATGGAGTGCGCCAGCCGGGTCTTCGACGGGTAGCGGCCCACCAGCGGGTTGACACAGCGCTTGTCGGCCGTGGTGATCCGCAGGCCGGTGCCCGCCTCGCCGATCATGCCCAGGCGCGCGTCGCCGTCGCCGTCGTCACTGTCCCGGCGGATCGTGTAGGTCACGGTGGTCGTGGCATTGCGGCTCAGCACGGACCGGTCGACGGTGACGGCGTGCGTGACCTTCGCCTTGGGCGCGGTCAGCGACACGGTGGTCTGCACCGTGCCCTTCAGGTCGACACCCGCGGGCGTCGACCGGACGCGCACGGTCGCGCTGAGGTCGTAGGTGCCCGGACCCGGGTACAGGCCCGAGCCGGGCAGATTTCCGGTGCCCAGCGACTTGCCGGACCGGCTGGCCTTCCAGGTGCCCTCGGTGCGGCAGGCGTAGCGCACCCGGGTGCGGCCGATCCGGCAGGTGGCCGGGGCCGTGATGTTGAATCTGGGGGATCCGGTGTCCGCGCACAGGCTCACATCGGCCTGCTCACCGTGCGTACCGTGCAGCGTGCCGGCGAGCGAGCACACCGTGGCCGGGGTCTCCGGCGCGGGTGCGGCGGCGGATTGTCCACAGGCGGGGGTGGCGAGGGCCAGCGGCAGCAGCGCCGCTCCGGCCAGGGTTCTCAGGGTGTTGGGACGAGTCGGCACCGCGTTTCCTCCGGGGCGGCCGAGACCGGCCGGATGCCGGTCGTCTCCGCCGAGGATGAGCAGACAGTATGACGATCGGTCGGCTCCCACGCCGGAGATGTCACCTGGGGGCAGCAATACAACGCCCGAAGGCAGTACCCGCATCCGGCCTTCCGACAGGGCGTCACCTCACCTCGCGGACATACTCCTTGCTCCCCGGTGTGGACACGTCGCGGTCCCGGCGGACGATGCTCAGCCGGTCGCCCCAGTGGGCGAGCGCCGAGCGCAGACCGGTGTCGGTGTACTCGATGTCCACGACCCGGTCGTCGAAGGCCTTCGCGTACACCCCGCACTCGTCGTACTGCCCGCACTCCTCCGTCACCGCGAAGTCCAGCCCGGCCCGCTCGCGCGCACCGGCCAGCGCGGCGGTGTTCTTCTGCGCGATGGCCAGGTGCCGGGCGTGCGCGTGCCGGGACAGCAGGGTCATGAACGCGGTCGCGTCGGCCGCGCGGAGCAGGTGGTGGGAGCGGGTGTAGCTGTCGTAGTTGTCCGGCTCGACGGCGTCGAAGCCCTTGTGCGCGCAGCCGTCGATCCACTGGTTCACGCGCTGCGCGACCCGCTCCCGCTTGGCCGGGGTGCCGATGTCGAGCAGCGCCTCGTTCCAGTCCTCGTCGATGACGGCCTCGCCGTGCGCGTCGCGCAGCAGCAGGTCGGCCGGCCAGGAGGAGCGCTCCTCGGGCTGGGCCTGGAAGGCGTTGACGTAACAGATGTTGTACAGGCCGGGCGCGGGGGAGTCGGAGCGGTCGCGGCTGACGATCCGGACGCCCTTCGGCGGGGGATAGGCGCCGCCGATCTGGTAGTCGAACCCGGCGCCCCGCGGGGGCAGCCGCACCGCGGCGGGCTTCGACGAGCCGCGCCCCTCCTTGCCACCGGAATCGCCGGGCGAGCCGGAGCCGCCCGAGCCGCAGCCGGCCAGCGCCGAAAGCGTGACGATCAGGGCCGCTGCCAAGGCGCCTGTGGTCCTTCGGGAGCCCACGGCGCGGGAAACACCCATGGGGGGCACGTCCGCTCCATCCTGCACACGCCCGGTGGCGCGGCACGTGTCAGGATCAAATCGCCCGGACTGTCCGGTCGTCAAGTCGCCGCAGGGCCACGCCGTAGGCTCGTCGGTGACCATCGTCCCGAAGGCAGGAGCAGCAACGATGCAGTACGTGAAGCTCGGTTCGACGGGCCTGGACGTGTCGCGGATCTGTCTGGGCTGCATGACCTACGGCCTGCCGGACCGCGGCGTCCACGAGTGGACACTCGACGAGGAGGCGTCCCGTCCGCTCATCCAGCAGGCGCTGGAGGCGGGCATCAACTTCTTCGACACCGCCAACATCTACTCCGACGGCACCAGCGAGGAGATCGTCGGCAAGGTCCTGCGCGACTTCGCGGACCGCGACGAGATCGTGCTGGCCACCAAGGTGAACGGCCGGATGCGGTCAGGTCCCAACGGGGCCGGGCTGTCCCGCAAGGCGATCATGACGGAGATCGACCACAGCCTGCGCCGCCTCGGCACCGATTACGTCGACCTCTACCAGATCCACCGCTACGACCACTCGACCCCCGTCGAGGAGACGATGGAGGCGCTGCACGACCTGGTCAAGGCGGGCAAGGTCCGCTACATCGGGGCCAGTTCGATGTACGCGTGGGAGTTCTCCAAGCTGCAGTACACGGCGGAGCGGCACGGCTGGACGAAGTTCGTGTCCATGCAGAACCACTACAACCTGCTCTACCGCGAGGAGGAGCGGGAGATGCTGCCCCTCTGCGCGGACCAGGGCGTCGGCGTACTGCCGTGGAGCCCGCTCGCCCGCGGCCGGCTCACCCGCGACTGGGGCACGGTCACCGAGCGCAGCGCGGGCGACAACTTCGGCAGCCGCCTGTACCTGGAGAGCGACCGCCCGATCGTCGAGGCCGTCACCCGCGTCGCGAACGACCGGGGCGTACCCCGCGCCCAGGTGGCCCTCGCCTGGCTGCTGCACCAGGACACGGTCGCGGCCCCGATCGTCGGCGCGGTCAAACAGCACCACATCGAGGACGCGGCGGCCGCGGCGGAACTGGAACTGAGCGACCAGGAGATCGAGGAGCTGGAGCAGCCGTACACCCCGCACGCGATCAGCGGCCACGGTGGCGCCAGGTAGGCGGCACCAGGCGGGGCCGGCTCAATGAGGTCCGTGCGGTGTGAACTCCGTGCCGCACGGACCGGCGCCCTCGCTCTCCGGCAGCGGAACCCGCTCGCCGGACATGGTCAACGTCCGGTAGTACGCCCCGATCCGCTCGGCCGAACGGCCCACGTAGTGCCCGATGAACGAGCGCCGGAACCGGTCGGCCGAGCGGTTGGGCCCGGAGCCGTGCACCAGGCTGCCGTTGAAGAACAGCACGTCACCCGGGGCCAGATCCACCGGAGTCGGGATCAGCCCGGCCGGAGGCGGAACGTACTCGCGCGCGAACGACAGCTCCTCGTCGGCGAGTTCGGGGCAGAAGAGGTCCATCCGATGGGTACCCGGGACGACCTCGAGACCGCCGTTGTCCCGGTCGATCGGCTCGCAGGCCAGCCACGCCGCCACACAGGTGCCCGGCTCGACCCGCAGATAGAAGTTGTCCTGGTGCAGCGCCTGCCCGCGCGCCCCCGGCGGCTTGAAGTAGAACATGCTCTGCGCGGCCAGCACCTCCTCGCCGAACAGCACCTCCAGCACCGTCCGCAGCCGGGCGTCCAGCAGGAACTCCCGTGCCACGGAGCTGAACTCATGCGGCTGCATCACCCGGGGGTACCGGCGCAGCGGATCGGGATCGGCCGGGCGGGGCGCGAAGTGCCCCGGCACCGGACCGGCCGCGTGCAGCACGTCGAACACGGCGCACAGCCGCTCGGTCTCGGCCGGGCCGAACAGCCCCCGTACGACGATGAAGCCGTCCTCCTCGAACCGCTGCCTAAGCGCCTCGGGCAGGACGGCGTCGTTGTCCATGACTGTCATGTGTCCGCTCCTGTGCTCCTGGGATCCGGTGCTCGCCTACTGGGGATCCGTTGGTCACTCACCTGCCACGCTAGGCCTGCGCGCCCGACGGGAGGATGCCTGTGCGTGCTGATGACCTGCCCGTGACGGCTGCCGCCGCCGACCCGTCCCCGCCGCCCGGTCTGGTGGTGACCGGCCGCTACGACCAACTGCCGGGCTACGGTGTGAACCGGCCACGGGGCTCGGACAGCTGGCTGTTCACCTTCACCCTGGGCGGCTGCGGACTGCTCCGGCAGGGCGCTGCCCGGGCCCGGGCCGGCGCCGGGGATCTGGTGGTGCTCGCCCCGGGCACCTCCCACCGCTACACCGTCGCGCCAGGTGCCGAACGCTGGCGGTTCTGGTGGACGCACTGCCGGGCCCGCCCGTCCTGGACGCCCTGGCTCACCCCCTACGCCGTGTCGGACGGCTTGTACGCCGTACCGGCCGTGCCCGGCGCCCTGCACGGCCGGATCGACGCGGCGTTCGGCCGGATGCTCGCCGACGCCCGCGGACCGGCCGAGGGCACCCCGCGCGAGCCGGACCCGCTGCGTGCACCGGACCCGGTGGCCGTGGCACACGGCGGCCTGGCACGGGAACTGGCCCTGTGCGCGCTGGAGGAGATCGTCCTCCTCGCCGCCGGTGCCGCCCGGACCACCCCGCACTCCGCGCCGGACCCGACGCAGCCGCCCGCGCCGGGTGCCGACGCCCGGGTGCGCCGTGCCGAGGAGCTGATCGCCGCCGACCCCGGCGCCCCGCACTCGGTCCGCTCGCTCGCCGAGAGCGTCGCGCTGTCCCCGTCCCGGTTCGCGCACCTGTTCACCCTGTGCACCGGCCGGTCCCCGATGCGGGCCCTTCGCGAGGCCCGGCTGCGGCACGCGGCCCGGCTGCTGGAGGCCACCGACCTGACGGTGGAACGGGTGGCCGCGGCCTCCGGATTCACCAGCCCCTTCCACTTCAGCCGGATCTTCCGGGAATGCTACGGAGTGCCGCCCGGCGCCTACCGGGCGGGCGAACGGTGACAAGGCGATAAGGGGAAGAAAAGGATTCGCCTGAATCCGCGTCAATAAGGAACTTGACCGTACGCACTTGTCGATAATCGAAAGATCTCTTGTTCGGGCGTGTGCGTCTGTGCAAAAGTGTGCGCTGTCGGCGCGCAGGCACATCGCATTTCCCGACGTATGTGTCAGGCCGCTCCCCGTACACCCCCCACGCTTCAAAAGAGCCGCCTCAGGTGGACGTTCGAGCAGCCCATCACCCTCCCATACCGTTTGGTATGGACTAATTTCGTTATCACGTCTGGAGGAATGCAGTCGTGAATGAGGCAGGCCCGTCGGACGAACGACTGAGTGCCGAGCTGAAGAAGTGGACGGGAGGGTCACCGGCGCTCCATCCCGTCGGTGAACTCCTCGACCGGCACTGGGAAGCGGCCTTCGCCTACGCCCGGTTGTGCACGGACGGGACCCGAGCCGCCGGCATGCTCAGCACCGCCGCGTTCACCCGGCTCTTCGGTGAATCTCTACGGCAGAACGGCCCGACCGCCGCCTGGCGGCCCGAAGTGCTGGTCGCCGTCCGCCGGATCGCCGCCGAGTGGGACACCGACGGCCGCCGGGAACTCCTCCACCCGGAGCTGCGGTCCGGCGCCGCCGGTGAGCGGGCCGCCGCCCGGCTGCTGCCGCCGCCCGGCCGGCGCCAGCTGTCCCGGGCGTTCCAGCGGGTGCCCCAGGCCAGTCGTGCCGTGCTGTGGCACACGGAAGTCGAGAGCGAACCGCTCGCCGTACCCGCCGCCCTGCTCGGCCTGGACGAGGAGGACACCCGCGTCGAACTGCGCCGGGCCCGGGAGCGGCTGCGGGAGGAGTGCCTGCAGGTCCACCGTGAACTCGCCCCCGACACCGAGTGCCAGCGCTATCTGCGCATGCTCGACGTGACGTTCCGGCGCGGCGGCGTCGACATCGACCCGGACCTGCGCCGGCATCTGGACGGTTGCGGCCACTGCGGCCGGACCGCGGACCAACTCACTGCGTTCAACAAGGGACTTGGGCTCGCCCTCGCCGAGGCGGTCCTGGGCTGGGCCGCACACGCCTATGTGGAGTCCCGGGCCACCCGCGCCGGGCAGCCGACCGAACCGACCCCGCCACCCCCGGTCGCCGCACCCCTGCCCGACGAGGCCTTGCCGGCCACGGAGACGCCACGCAGGCGTGGCTCCTCCCACGCGGCCGGGCGCGCCGTGGCCGCAGCGCCGGCCGACCGTGGGGAAACCGTCGTGTCCGGCCGCTCGGCCCGTCGTGCCGCCCGTGCCCGGCGTGCCCGGCGGCGCCATCTCGCCCTGGCCGTCGTCACCGTGAGCGGTCTGGTCGTCGTACCCCTGGTGCTGTGGTCGGTGCTCGGTTCCGGCCACGGCGTGCGACCGGCCGGGGGCGGCGCGTCCTCGCCGGCGCCGGGCAAGAACACCAGGAATCCCGGCGCCTCCTGGACCGGTGCGAACGCTGGCGGTCAGGGCGCCGTGCACGGCCGGCTGCACAATCTCGCCTCCGGGCTGTGCATCGACGTCGTCGGGAAGAAGGCCGTCGAGGGCGCCGAAACCGAACTCGCCCCCTGCTCCGCGACACCCAGCCAGCAGTGGACGTACGAGACCGACGGACTGCTGCGCAACTCCGCCGCGCCCGACCTGTGCCTGGACTCCCACCTCGGCTACTCGGTCCGCCTCGCCCCCTGCTCGGCCACCGGGGAGGCCGCGCGGAACATCCGCTACGACTTCACCCTCCAGGGCACTCTGATACCCCGCTGGAACCAGGAGCTGGCCCTCACCCCGGCCGCCACCGACGGCTCCGGCGCCCTGGTCCTCAAGGACCGCGCTCCCGGCACCGCCCAGCGCTGGGGCGTCGACACGGCCAAGCCCGAGCTGCAGATGCAGAACGTCAACTGGGGCAGCGACAGCCCCCCGTCGCCGACGGCCACCCCACACCGGACGACCCGTTCGGCGACGCCCACCCCCAAGGCATCCAGGCCCTCGGCCTCGCCGACCCCGACGGTGACCACCTCCCCGGCGCCCACACCGTCCGCCACGTTCGACCCCTGCTCCGCTTACCCGTACTACTGCGGTGACGGCGGCGGTGGGTACGGCGGCAGTGGGTACGGGGACGGGCGTCACCGCCGCTGACTCAGGGGTGGTGCGGCGGTGGCGTCCGGATCGTGCCGAGCCCCGGGGCCGGTTCCGGCCACACCGGCAGCACCGGGCACGGCGCGTGGTCGACCGCGAACCGGACGGCCGGGCCGAGGCTCTTCGGCCTGGGATCTGTCCGGCGGATCCTGTCGCGGACGGGGGCCTGGCACGCCCATCTGCGGCGTTGTGGTCGGTCCCCGACTCCCCCACGCTCGGCTTCGCTCGCACGGGGGACTCCATCGCGTCGACGTCCTCCTCCGCCTTGCAACCGGACGCACCAGCCCCCGCTCGCCCGCGCTGGTGAGGCACCGTCACTGTCCCCGCGACGACCTGATCCGCCGGAGGGACCCGAGCCGCGACAGGTGGCCGTCCTGGGCCACCACCGCCCGGCCGCTCCTCGCGCACGCAGGGCCGCCGAAGCGCTCCGCCACCGCGTCCGGCAGCTCGGCCGCCGAACTCCCGCCGAGCGTCTGGAGCAGGTCACCCGGGTCGCGTTCCGTACGCCCGCGAAGGCGAGCACGGCGACGAGCAGCAAAGCGGACAGACCGTCGTGGACCGGTCAGGACGACCGGCTGCCCGCCGCGCCCAGGAACTCCGCCCAGCCGCCCACCGGGGACTGCCCGGGAATCAGGGTGCGCAGCTTGCGCAGCACCGCCGGGTCCTGCGCCTCCAGCCAGTGCACGAGCTGCTTGAACGACACGAAGCGCACGTCGTCGCCGTACGCGGCCATCTTCCCGATCGCCTCCTCGACGGCGTCCATGTAGATGCCGCCGTTCCAGCGCTCGAAGTGGTTGCCGATGAAGAAGGGCGCGCGGTTGGTCGTGTACGCCCGCTGGAAACCGGCGACATAGGCATCGCGGGCCTGGGAGCGCCAGGCGTCGAACTGGGCGCGGTCGCCGTTCGGGTTGCCACCGGACTGGTTGAACATCATGTTGTAGTCCATCGACAGCACCTGGAAGTTGTGCCCGGGGAACGGTATGGACTGCAGCGGGAAGTCCCAGATCTTCCCGCCCTGCACCTTGCCCGGCCAGATCTGCAGTCCGCCGGGAGAGCTGGCGTCGTACTTCCAGCCGAGGGCCGCGGCCGTGGGCAGCAGGTTGGACTGGCCCTCCAGGCAGGGGGTGCGGCCGCCGATCAGCTCCTTGTCGTAGTCGAAGGGGAGCGGGTCGAGGTCCGTGAAGCCGGTGTTGGTCTTCCACTGCGTCACAAAGCTCTTGGCCTGCTCGATCTCACTGCGCCACTCGGCCGGGGACCAGTTGCGCACCCCGGTCGCCCCGCAGAAGTGCCCGTTGAAGTGGGTGCCTATCTCATGCCCCTCCAGCCAGGCCGACCGGACCTGCTGAAGGGTTGCGTGGATGTGCCGGTCGGCGAGGTAGCCGATGTCGGAGGCGCCGACCGGGTGCTGCGGCGGGCGGTACAGGTGCTTCTTGGACTCGGGCAGGGCGTAGATGCCGCTGAGGAAGAACGTCATCTTGGCGCCGTGGTCGGCGGCCACCTTGCGGAACCGGGAGAACAGCTGGTTGCTGATCTCGCCCGCGCCGTCCCAGGAGAACACCACGAACTGCGGGGGCTTCTGCCCGGACTTCAGCCGCTCCGGCGTCGGCTGGTGCGGCTGGGCGCCGGTGTCGGCGGTGGAGCCGTCCCCGATCGGCTTCGCCTTGGCCTGGGCGGTGCCGTCGCCGTCCGCGTTGCCGTCCGCCGGGCCGTCGACCGAGAGGCCGGTGCCGGAGGAGCACGCGGCCAGCGTGCCCAGGGCGCCCGCGGCCGCGCCCGCCGTCAGCACTCGCCTGCGTGAGATCCCGCTCATCTTGCTCCCCGATTTCCTGTCACGGCCCCTGCTGGGCCTGCTCGCCGGTGTGGGTCGACGGGTTCGATGACGGGAGCCGAAGGAAAGATCGGGGCCGGGGGGCGCTGTTGCCGTCCTGTGACAGTTGTGGCGCGGTCATGACGAACCCCGCTGCCCGGGGCGTGCGGCAGCGGGGTTCTCGGGGGCCTTGGGGCAGGTCAGTCGGGGGTGTTACGGCAGGTCAGGGAGCGGTGCCGGGGCTGAGCGCCGACAGGAAGACGGACGAGGAGTTCCCGGACACGGGCACCGATCCGCCCGACCACGCCACCTTGAGCGCGTCCCGCTCGTCCGGCGGAGTGACCAGCAGCGCGGCCGGCGTGGCCGTCTTGGCGCCGCTGATACCGGGGTTGGAGTAGGTCAGCCCGGCCCAGGCGCTCTGCCCGGGCTTGAGGGTGATCGTCGTCGGGGAGCCCGACTCACGCTTGGGGTCCGGGCCGAGCTGAGTGCCGGAGCCGTTCACGAACGCCGCGCCCGGAAAGCCGCGCAGGGTGCAGGTCCGGCCGGACTTGTTGGTGAGCACGACCGGGAAGTTCTCCTGGCCGGCGCCCGGGTCGTTACGGCCCACCGAGGCGCTCAGCTCGGAGGTGTGGCAGCGGGCGCTCGCCGCGACCGTGCCGCCACCGCCGCCGGCGGAGGGGGACGTCTGTGGGGTGGAGGACGAGTGGGCACCGGCGGGCGCCGAAACCGGGGCGGAGCCGGCGGACGCCGGGCTCGACGTGCCGCCCGTCGCCGGCGCGGCCGTACCCGAGTCCGTGACCGGCGTATTGCTGTGGACGTCGTGGCTGTTGCCACAGGCGGACAGGAGGCCCAGCACGGCGACCGTGCCCACGAGCAGGGCCCCGTGCCGCGCGGACCGGGGGGAGTACACCATGTCGCTCAACACTCCAGGTTGGTCATGGCACGCGACGGACCGCGCGCCTACGGCACCGAGTGCGCCGCCAACACACTCCGATGCGCGCAGCCCCGGAAAAGTTCGGCACACGCAGGGATTTCTTCCCCGTCGTGACCGAAGGCAGGCGCCCGTCAGGTCACGCTCAGCGAACGGAGTATGTCCTCGGTCGCGTCCTTGTCGCCCCGCTCGCGCACCTGTACGTACACCTGAGGCTGTGCGGCGCCGCCCGCCGGGCTCAGCGCGGACTCGGTGACCGAGCCGCCGTCCGGGCAGCCGCTCCAGGCCCGCACCAGACCGTGCCAGTCGGCGTCGGTGAAACTACGGCTGCCGGAGAAGCGGCAGCCCGAGTGCGCGAGGGCCTTCACCTTGTCACTGACATCGCCGTGCTCGCTGACCCCGACGAACACGCCGTTCACGCCCGCGTCCAGATCGGGCCACCGGGACAGGTCGTCGGCGACCACCAGTCCCGGTTCGTGTCCCTTGTCGAGCCCCAGCGCGCTCGGGTCCCAGCCGGAGTCCCGCAACTCGTGGCTCCAGCCCGCCGGCACCTTGACGGCCACCCGCCCCGTCGAGTCCGTCAACCGCACCTGGTCCGGGGAGCCGCCGCGGTGCAGCAGCACGGTCACCCCGGCCGCGGCCGCCGCCGCGGCGAGCAGCGCGGCCAGGGTCAGCGTCACCGTGTTCAGCCGGCCGCGCACCCCGTCCAGCCGACGGGTGGGCCGCAGCGCGGGCGCGCCCGCCGCCAGCCGGTCCAACTCGTCCGCGAACGCCTGCGCGCCGGGCCAGCGCCGCGCCCGGTCCGGCTCCAGGGCGCGCAGCAGCGCCCGCGCCACGTCCTCGCCGAGGTCCGGCCGCAGCCGCCCGGGCGGAACGACCCGGCCCGGCGGGCCCGGCACACTCCCGGTGACCAGTTCGTAGCCGACCGCACCCAGGCTGTAGACGTCGGCCCGCTCGTCGATGCCCTCGCCGGGTTCGGCCTGCTCCGGCGGCTGATAGCCCGCCGAGCCCGCGGCCAGCGTGAGCACCGAGGCCTGCGCGAGGCTCTTGGCGAGCCCCAGGTCGGCCAGCAGCACCCGCCGGGTGCCGTCCCGGGCGGTGTGCAGCAGCACATTGGTCGGCTTGATGTCACGGTGCACGATGCCCGCCTCGTGCAGCGCGGCGGCGGCCCGGGCGGCCTCGGCGGTCAGCGCGAGCGCCTGGCCGACCGGCAGCGGCCCGCCCGCCAGCAGGTCGGCGAGGGTGCCGCCGTCGGCGTACTCCATCACGAAGTACGGCCTGCCGTCGGCCAGTTCACCGATGTCGTAGACCTGCACCACGCGGTTGGAACCGGCTCGGCGCAGCAGCCGGGCCTCGGACAGGAAGCGGTCCCTGATGTCGAGCCGGTGCGCCCAGTTCTCGGCGAGGACCTTCACCGCGACCGGAGCCTGCAGCTCGTCGTCGTGGGCGAGCCACACCGTGGCGAAGGCGCCGGTGCCCAGCGGACGTTCGAGGCGGTAGCGGCCGATCCGATCCAGGGAGTGCATACGACTATCATGCCTGGCCTGAGATCGACTTGAAGGGGGACCCTTCGTGCAGGACCAGCCGCCGATGGAAGACCTCGCCCGGTGGGCAGCCGCCGGCGACAGCGCGGCGCTGGACCGGCTGCTGCTTGAGATCCGGCCGGAGGTGGTGCGCCGCTGCGGCCGCTTCCTGCCGTGCCGCGAGGACGCCGAGGAGGCCGCACAGGACGTGCTGCTCCAGGTGGCCCGGCACATCTCCCGCTTCGAGGGCCGCAGCCGCTTCAGCACCTGGCTGTTCACGGTGGTCGCCAACTGCTGCCGGCAGAAGTACCGCGAGCTCAAGCGGCGGGCCGCCGAGCAGCCGGCCGCCATCGAGCCCACGTACGTCGTCGACCCGCGGACCACCAGCGTCATCGCCGGCTCCCGCGTGGATCTGCTGGAGGCGCTGGACCGGCTGGAGCGGACGCATCCGCACCTGGTCGCGCCGCTGGTCTACCGGGACATCTGCCAGCTGGACTACGCCGAGGTCGCCGAGCGCGTCGGCATCCCGCTCGGCACCCTGAAATCCCGCCTTCACGAGGCCCGCAAACAGGTACGGCCGTGGCTGGCGGGGTCCTAGTACCCCAACAGGCAGCGTTCGCCCCGTCGCGACGCCCGGCACGCCGCCCCTTGACGGGCAAACGTCGCCTGCCGGGGCACCAGGGCCTGTCCGGCGGATCCGGTCGCAGGACATCGACAACCTCATCAGCTCCCGCGTCTGTGGCCGGATCCGTCGGGCAGGCCCCAGGCCCTACCGGTCCACCTCGTACAGCGGGAGCTCCGCCCAGATCGTCTTGCCCTCCGGGGTGTGCCGGCTGCCCCAGCGCTGGGTGAGCTGGGCGACCAGCAGCAGGCCCCGGCCGCCCTCGTCGAAGGTCTTGGCCCGGCGCAGATGCGGCGCGGTGGGGCTCGTGTCGGACACCTCGCAGGTCAGCGTGGTCGCGTCGTGGATCAGCCGCAGCCGGATGGGGTGGGCGCCGTACCGGATGGCGTTGGTGACCAGCTCGCTGACCACCAGCTCCGTCGTGAACGCTGCCTCGCTCAGCCCCCAGCCGTCCAGCTGCTCCACGGCCTGCTTGCGGATCGGCGCGACCAGCGCCGGGTCGGCCGGGATGTCCCAGGTCGCCACCTGGTCGGCGGGCAGGCCCCGGGTGCGGGCGAGCAGCAGCGCCACGTCGTCGATGGCGCCGCCCGCCGGCAGCAGGGCGCGCAGTACACGGTCGCAGGTCCCGTCGAGGGAGTCCGTGTGCCCGGCGAGCACCTCGTACAGCAGCGCGCGGCTGGTGTCACCATCCCGCTCCCGGGACATCACGAGACCGTCGGTGTACAGCGCGAGGACGGTGCCCTCGGGCAGCGCCAGCTCGGTGGACTCGAAGGGCAGCCCGCCGAGGCCCAGCGGGGGACCGGCGGGCAGCTCCAGCAGCTGCGGCCGCCCGCCCGGCCGCAGCAGTACGGGCGTGGGGTGCCCGGCGCGGGCCAGGGTGCAGCGCCGGGACACCGGGTCGTACACCGCGTACAGGCAGGTGGCGCCGACCTCGCCGGGGCTGCCGTCGACGCCGGACTCCTCCGACAGCCGGACCACCAGGTCGTCCAGGTGGGTGAGCAACTCGTCCGGGGCCAGGTCGATGTCGGCGAGGGTGCGGACGGCGGTGCGCAGCCGGCCCATGGTGGCCGAGGCCTCCACACCGTGCCCGACGACGTCCCCGACGACCATCGCGACCCGCGTCCCGGACAGTGGGATCACATCGAACCAGTCGCCGCCCACCCCGGCCCGCGCGGCCGGCAGATAGCGGGAGCAGGCCTCCAGGGCGGCCGTGCGCGGCAGGGTGCGGGGCAGCAGGCTGCGCTGGAGCGCGAGCGCGGTCTCCCGCTCACGCGAGTAGCGGCGGGCGTTGTCGATGCAGACCGCGGCCCGGGTGGTGATCTCCTCGGCGAGCAGCCGGTCGTCCGCGGTGAACGGGTCCGGGCGCCGGTGGCGGGTGAAGACCGCCACGCCGAGGGTGAGCCCGCGGGCCTGGACGGGCACCGCCATCGAGGTGTGCATGCCGAATCGGCGCACCCGCTCGCCCCGCACGGTGTTCCAGGTCAGCCACGACAGCATGTCGCCCGCCGCGCCCGAGGCGATCATGGTGTGCCCCGCGGTCAGCGAGTCGGCCTGGGGCGAGCCGGACGGGTACTCCTCGGCCTGCCCGGGCTCCCGCACCGCCTCCGGTACGCCCTCCAGGACCGAGCGATGGGCGGCCCGGCGCAGGGTGACCGGCGCCGTCAGCCGGGCCGGGGGCTCGCCGCCGTGCTCCGGCGGGTCCAGCAGGTCGATGGTGACGAAGTCGGCGAGCGCGGGCACGCACACGTCCGCCAGCTCCTGGGCCGTACGGGTGACGTCGAGGGTGCTGCCGATGCGCACGCTCGCCTCGTTGACCAGCTGCAGCCGCTGCCGGGCCCGGTAGTTCTCGGTGATGTCGTGCGCGGCCAGACACACGCCGCGCACCCGGCCCCCCGCGTCCCTGACCGGGGCCATCCGGGCGAGCCAGGCTCGGGCGCGGTCCTCGCCGCCGGTGCGCTGGAAGGTCTCCACGTCCAGCGAACGCCCCGTGGTCAGCACCCGGAGCATGCCCTCTTCCAGGTCCTCGCTCTGCGGCTTGCCGCCGATCTCCGGCAGCCGCAGCCCACGCAGACGCTCCTTGGGCAGACCGAGGACCTCGGCCATCGCGTCGTTCATCCGGCGCAGCCGCAGCTCCGCGTCGTACACGGCGACCGCGCACGGCGACTGGATCAGGCCCGCCGCGGTGAGCGGGTCGTCCTCGTCGTGCGCTTCCGTGCCGGTCAGCGGGGTGACCAGCAGCCAGCTGCCGCCGTGTCCGTCGTGCGGGGGTCTGTGGTGGGCGAGCAGCCAGACGGGGACGGTACGGCCGTCCCGGTGGCGCAATCCGACCGTTCCCGCCCAGCGGGTGCCCGTGGGTATGGCCGGGGCGTCGTCCCCGGCCAGGAGACGGGCGGCGGGGCGGCCCAGGACCGCGTCCGCGGGGTGGCCGAGCAGGCGGCGCGCGCCCTCGTTCCACTCGACCAGCGTCCCGTCGTCGTCGATGACCGCCCGGGCCGTCGCTGCGTCGTCGAACGGATAGACCCGGCTCATCGTCGCCGCTCCCAAGCGCACACTCACAGTGAACAGGTGGCACCTCTCGTGTTCCAGCGTAGTGCTTCGGGGACTCCCGTGAGCCGCAACCTCCACCCGCCCGGCCGGTCGGTCGAACACGGTCAAGGTGGAGATCCGGTCGATCTTGCGCGGAGGGCAGACGCGCGGTTCCCGGCCCTTGACGATCGCGTGTGGCAGACCGTCAGAATCTGTTTGTTCACGATTAGTTGTGAGTACTTCTGGGCCCTGATGAGGGAGAGCCGCCATGACGGTCACTCGCCGATCGGTTCTGGTCGCCGCCACCGCAACACCCGCGGCCGGCGCGCTGCTGAGCATTCCCGCGGCCCCGGCCGCCGCCGAGGCGTCCCCCGGCGGACGCCGGACCGTGCCCCTGCGGGACGGCTGGCGTTTCGCCCTGGCCAACCCGGACGGCATCACCGACCCGACCGGCGCCTACGCGCGAGCGGCCGACCCCGGCTACGACGATTCCGCCTGGCGCGAGGTCGCCGTCCCGCACGACTGGAGCATCGAGCAGACCCCCACCACCGACCACGGCACCACCAGCGGCACCGGTTTCCTGCCGGGCGGTCTCGGCTGGTACCGGCTCGCGTTCATCCTTCCGCCGGCCTACGCGGGCAAGCGGATCTCGGTCGAGTTCGACGGCGTCTACATGGACTCCCACGTCTACTGCAACGGCACGGAAGCCGGCCACCACCCCTACGGCTACACCGGTTTCGCCCTCGACCTCACCGGTCTCGTGCACACCGACGGAACCACCCCCAACGTGCTCGCGGTCAAGGTGCAGAACCAACTGCCCAGCAGCCGCTGGTACTCCGGCAGCGGCATCTACCGCGAGGCCAGGCTCGTCATCACCGAACCGGTGCACGTGGCGCGCTGGGGCACCTACGTCACGACCCCCGAGGTCTCGGCCGCCAGCGCCCTGGTCCGGGTGGCGACGACGGTGCGCAACGAGTCCGGCACCGGCACGGACGTACGGCTCCTGTCCCGGATCACCGGCCCCGACGGCCGCACGGTCGCCGGTACGTCCACCACGGTCGCCGTCTCCGGCCAGGCCACCGAGACCCATGAACTCACGGTCGACAAGCCCCTGTTGTGGGACGTCACGACCCCGGAGCACCGCTACACCCTGCACACCGAGCTGCGCGTCGCGGGCCGTACCACGGACACATATGAGACGCCCTTCGGTATCCGCACCTACCGCTTCGACCCCGACGAGGGCTTCTCCCTCAACGGCACCCACACCAAGATCAAGGGCGTCGACCTGCATCACGACCAGGGGGCGCTCGGTGCCGCGATCAGCGTCGACGCGGTGCGCAGACAGATGCGGATCATGAAGTCGATGGGCGTCAACGCCTTCCGCACCTCCCACAACCCGCCCTCGCCGCAGATGATCCAGGTCTGCGAGGAACTGGGCATCGTGATGATGGTGGAGGCCTTCGACTGCTGGCGCACCGGCAAGACGACGTACGACTACGGCCGGTTCTTCGACGAGTGGTGCGAGAAGGACGCCACCGAGATGGTGCTGGCCGCCCGGAACTCACCGGCCGTCGTCCTGTGGTCCATCGGCAACGAGATCCCGGACTCCACCTCCACGGCCGGGCTCGCCATGGCCGACCGGATCATCGGCGCGATCAAGACCGCCGACAGCACCCGGCCGGTGGTCATCGGCTCGAACAAGTACCACGGTGTGCCCGCCACCGGCTCCCCGGCCGACCGCATGCTCGCCAAGCTCGACGGCCTCGGCCTGAACTACAACACCGCCAAGTCCGTCGACGCCCTGCACGCCACGTACCCCCACCTGTTCCTCTTCGAGTCCGAATCCTCCTCGGAGACCTCGACCCGGGGCGCGTACCAGGAGCCGGAGCACCTCAACACGGGCGAGAACCACACCCCCGGCAGGCGGGAGACCTCCTCCTACGACAACAACCTCGCCTCCTGGACGATGAGCGGCGAGTACGGGCACAAGAAGGACCGGGACCGGCCGTGGTTCGCGGGGCAGTTCCTGTGGTCCGGCATCGACTACATCGGCGAGCCCACCCCGTACGACGTCTTCCCGGTCAAGGCGTCGTTCTTCGGCGCGGTCGACACGGCGGGCTTCCCCAAGGACATGTACCACCTCTTCAGGAGCCAGTGGACGACCGAGCCGATGGTCCATCTGCTGCCGATGACCTGGAACCACGAGCAGGGCGACACCATCGAGGTCTGGGCGTACGCGAACGCGCCGTCGGTCGAGCTGTTCCTCAACGGAAAGTCCCTCGGGACACGGGAGTTCGACGTCAAGAAGACCACCGACGGACGGAGCTACCTGGAGACCACCGAGGCCACCGGCGACGACAAGACCTACACCGACGGCCCCTACCCGGGCAGCTACACCAGCCCCAACGGCAGCGCGGGCAAGCTGCATCTGACCTGGAAAGTGCCGTACCAGCCGGGTGAGTTGAAGGCGGTGGCCCGGCGGGACGGGAAGGTGGTCGCCACCGACGTACTGCGCACCGCCGGAGCCCCGCACGCCGTACGTCTCACCACTGACCGCACATCGCTCCCCGCGGACGGCCGTTCCCTGGCCTTCGTCACCGCCGAGATCGTCGACGCGCGGGGCGTGGTGGTGCCCGACGCCGGGCATCTGATCACCTTCGCCGTCACCGGCGGCTCGCTGGCCGGGGTCGACAACGGCCGCGAGGAGAGCGCCGAGCGCTACCAGGCGAGCACCCGCACCGCGTTCCACGGCAAGGCCCTCGCCATCGTCCGCTCCGGCACCCGGCCGGGCCCACTGAAGGTCACCGCGCGGGCGGACGGTCTGCGCGCGGGCGCGGTCGAGGTGCGCACCACCCCGGCGAGCGAGCCGACCCGCACCCCGGCGGCGGACTTCAAGCCCGGTCACCCGGAGCCCCTGAACTACCCCTCTGCGGACGCCAGTTACTCCGGGCGCCCGGACACCCTGCCCGCCGCGATGCTGGACGGCGACCCGGCCACCGGCTGGTCCAACGCCTTCGCCAAGTCGGCCACCGCGCTGCTGCCGGCGTTCAGCGGGGCGCGCGCGACGGACTGGGTGTCGGTCGACTTCGGACGCAGCCGCACCTTCGACCAGGTGGCCGTCTCTTTCACGGTGGACACCACCCATACGCTGCCCGCGCAGATCGAGGCGGCGGTCTGGGACGGCCGCGCCCATGTGCCGGTGACGGGCGCGAAGGTGGACTGGGCCACGGCCTCCGACACCCCGACCGTGATCACCTTCGACGCCCAGCGCGGCTCCAGGCTCCGCCTCACGCTGACCAGCGCCCACCCGGGGGAGGCCAAGGGGGCGGTGCGGATCAGCCGGCTGGAGGCGTGACACCGGCTCCGAGGCGACCGTTCACGCGGCGTCGTGGAAGACCAGCTCCAGGGTGCGGCGCCTCCCGGAACGTCCGGTGCTCACTCCGTGCCGCATCGCCCCGGCGGACCAGCCGCGACGGGCGTGTACGGGGCGGCCACGGGTGGGACCGGGCGCGCGGGCGCTGCTCGACCATGAGGAACTCGCCGTCGGTGTAGTCGGTTCCGTACGTGTCCAGGGCGATCACCGCCTGCAGCGGGAAGACCACCACCCGTCTCGGCACGTCCGGGGAGCACAGCGCTGCCGTGCTCGCCCGGCTCGGCGGCAGGCCTCGGCCGGAGTGAGTGTGATGCGGCCTGCTTCACACCAGGGACGGCTGCAGCGCGCCCTCGTGGGTGAGCAGCCACACCTTGCGCTCGACTCCGCCCGCGTACCCGCGCATCGAGCCGTCCGCGCCGATCACCCGGTGACAGGGGCGCACGAGCAGCAGCGGGTTGTCGCCGAGGGCCCGGCCGACCGCGCGCAGTTCGGCGCGCGGCACGCCCAGCCCGGCGGCCAGTTCGCCGTACGTGGACGTCGTGCCGTAGGGGATGTCCTCCAGGGCCTGCCACACCGCCCGCTGGAACGGGCTGCCGGTGGCCGCGAGCGGCAGTTCGAACCGGGTCCGGCGGCCCGCGAAGTAGGCGTCCAGCTGCCGGTGCGCCTCCGTGAACGGCGCGTCGTCGCGATCCGCCGCACGGACGACGGGCGCACCGCGCTGCCCGGGCATGCTGAGCGAGATGAGCGTGAACCCGGACGGCGCGACCGACCCGGTCAGCAGCAGGTCGCCCAGCGGGCCGGGGTGGACGGTGTGGACGGTGCGGATGTTCATCGGGGTGCTCCTTCTGCTCTCCCGTGTTCCTTCCGTGCTGCCGAGTCTGCTGCGTCGAGCGGTCCGTGACCGGCGGGAATCGGACATGGCTCTCGGACTCAGTAGGTACCGAAGGAAAGGGCACCTGACCAGGCGATATTTACGGGTAAGTACCCGCGCGGTACCGTAAGGGGTATGCCAGCTCTCAATGTGGAGTTCAGCGAACGGGAACTCGAGGACCTGCGGCAGATCGCCAAGGAGCGCGGTACGTCGATGAAGGCCCTCGTGCGCGAGGCCGCCGCCGCAGACATAGCTCGGCACCGGGCGCTGCAGGAGGGCGCACAGGCCTTCCGGCAGTTCTTCGCCGCGCACGCCGAGGAGTTCGCGGCGGCCTTCCCTGACGACGAGTCCCCTGCGAAGGACGAGGCCGCCTGACGCATGCCTTCCGTCATCCATATCGACGTCCCCTGGCTGCTTCAGCGCCATGAGGAGGTCCTGCCCGACCAGCCCGCGGTCGACGACTTCTCCGCGCTGGTCGCCGCCGTCGCCCGGCACCGCGTGGATCCGCCGCGGCTCGGCGTGGACTCCGACCCCGCTTGGCGGGCCGCCGCGCTGCTGCACACCCTCGCGGTGCTCAAGCCCCTGCCCACCGCCAACGCCCGTTTCGCCTGCGCGACGGCTGTGGCCTACATGTTCGTCAGCGGTGTCGGCATCGACCCGCCCTACGGCGCCCTCGTCGACCTGGCCCGCGATCTGATCTCCGGCAAAGCCGATGTGTACGGCGCGGCCGACCGGCTGCGCTCCTGGCAGATCTGAGCCCCGCAGGCCCTCGGTCGCCGGGCCCGCCCCGGCCGGCGGGGGAAGCCGCCGGGGCCGCCGGCCGGGACAGGGTGCGCGGGGCCGCCGGCCGAGGGCGGGAGGAACGGGGCCGGCGGCCGGTGTCGCGCGGGAGAGCCTCTCCAGCTCTCGGTTTCGTTCGAGCCGGGAGACCTCCACCCCGCGCGGGGCCTTTCCGTGGAGACCGCTCCCCAGTCCACTGCCGGGCCGCATCCCTCGGAAGCGTGCGTGTGCCCACCGGTGTGTGCGCACACTTCACACGGGGCGCATGGAATTCCGAAAGCCGGTGCACGTGAGCAGGGCGGCGGTCGTATTCTGACTTTCTTTCAAAACAGCCGATGTGTGCGGGTGCCTTGTTGCTCATGTGGAAGTTGTGCAAGGGTTGCAACGCCCGTGCGGGGGGTGAAATCCGGGGTTCTTCCGGAAGTTGCGGAACTTCACCGGCCGAACGCCGGCCAATTCCCTCCCCGCGCGCCGCAGAGGTACGTATCGACGCAGCACGCACCAAAGGAATCCGCTCAGTGCCCACCCCCCACCCCCCTCGTCCTCCCTATCCGCCGCCCGGCGGTGACCCCGGGGAGTCCGACGAATCGCTCGCCGGCCCACTGCGGGCCGGATCCGACGCGGAGGGCTCCCGGTCCGCCGCCCTGCTGATGGCCCGGCACTGGCAGCCGGCGCACGACTACGCGGTCGTCTGCCTGGCTCTTTCCGGTCCGCTCGCGCACATGGTCACCGCCACCGCCTTCCACCAGGTACTCGGCCGGCTCGCCCTCGGCGAACCCGCCGAGGCGCTCAGGCCCCGGCTGCTCGTGGCAGTCCGGGACACGGTCGTCAACTGGTCCGGCACCGACCGCATCACCGCCGTACTGCCCGGACTCGGGAAACCCGCCGGAGGCCGCGGTATGCGCGCGGCCAAGACCCTGATACCGGAAAACCGCGTCCTCTCCGACCGCTCCTTTCACGCCCTTCCCCGGCTGGAACAGGCGCTGTTGTGGCACATCGAGGTCGAGGCCGAACCGATAACCGTTCCCGCCGGGCTGCTCGGCCTCGACGTCGACAGTGCGGCGACCGCGCTGGAACAGGCCCGCGAGAAATTCCGGGAGGGCCTGGTGCGCGCCCACCGGGAACTCGCGCCCGGCAAGGAATGCCGCTACTACAACCGCCTGCTCGACGTTCCGATCCGCCGCGGCGGCGCCCTGCTGCCCGATGTCCAGGAGCATCTCTCCGCCTGCTCGTACTGCCGGCACGCAGCGGAGCAACTGGGCCACGCGGAAGCCGCGTCGGGTGTGCTGCTCACCGAGGCCGTGCTCGGCTGGGGCGCCCGCCGTTACCTCGAATCCCGTCCCGGCCGCCGCCCCGGCCCTGCCCGCGGCGGCTCCCGGCGCTCCGGCGGACGCAGACGTGGCGGCGGCGACAAGCCCGGACTGTTCGCCCGCGCCGCCCTGGCCGGCGTGCGTCGACGCGGCGACGGCCGGTCCCCGGCACCGGCGTCGCGCGGCCGGCGGCACGGCGGAGGCGAACCCGGACCGCTCGCCCGGATCTCCGGCACCGGCTGGTCCTCCCGGACGCTGCTCACCGGAGTCGGCGTGGCCTCGGCCGGACTGCTCGCGACCGTCCTCGCGATCAGCCTGTGGCCGGAGAGCGGCGAAGGCGCCGACCCGGTCGCCTCCACCGGCGCCTTCCCCGGCACCACCGCCCACCGGTCCCCGCCCCCCTCCGCCGGGGCCTCCGGCACCGCGGGACGGCCCACCGCCGGCCGCCCCAGCCGGCTGCGCAACGCCGCCGCCGACCTGTGCCTGGACATCGAGGGCACCCCGAAGGCCGGGGCGGGCGCGGTGCTCGCCGTCTGCTCCGCGGCGCTCACCCAGCAGTGGACGTACGACGCCGACGGGCTGCTGCGCAGTGCGGCCGACTCAGGGCTGTGCCTGGACTCGCACGCCGACGCGGGCGTGGTGATCCTGGGCAGCTGCGCCGACGCCGGCTCGAAGCGGGGCGACGACGTGCGCTACGACCTCACCCAGCGGGGCGAGTTGCTGCCCCGCTGGGACCCCTCCCTCGCCCTCACCACCGCGGCCGACAGAGTGGGCGCCGACCTCGTCGTCAAGGTCCGGGACGGCTCCGCCGGGCAGCGCTGGGTCACCGACGCGCCCTCGGCGAGCCCCGGTTCCCTGTCCACCGCGGGCACGGACGGCCCCTCCACCCGGCCCGCCCGGCCCCCGGCGAAGGACGCCTGAGCCGCTCGGCCGGCGCCACTGTCCCGGTGTTCCCACGGGAGCACTGGGACAGCTCAGGCGCGCGGCCCAACGGCCGCTTGAGGACGACCGGTTCGAAGAAGGTCGCGCCGGGGCGCGGAGTTCCTTCGGCGACGATCCGCTCGATCCGTGCGGCCGCCTGCCCGACCGGGACGCCCGGACGACTGCGTCCTGACGGCGCACATCCCGGCGGCCACCTCGCCCCACGCCCACGCCCCTCCACGGCCTGGTGCAGGTGATGATCACCCGGCTGCTACGGCGGGCGCGGCCGTGCGACCCGGAGGACGGTTCATCCAGCTTTCGCGCCGCCGATGGAGTAATCGACCACCCGCCGGAGCTCCGAACCGTCCCACCATGGTGATCACTTCATGAACACAAGGAGTCATGAAGGGGCTTGAGGGGGTCGGAGTCGGAATGTTTCAGGACGATTAACGAAGCGCTGATTTTCGGCCATCGGGCCGGGCTCAACGGGCGGAACCCGCGTAGTTGCTGGGTCACGGTGTGTGGATTCCGTGACATCACGCCACTGCTTCAACACGAAAGGTTACCGAAATCCATGTGCCCGATGTGTGTTTCCCCGGCGGACTCGGCAGAGTGGCGCTCGCCGCTCCGGTGCCCGACCGGGCTCGGGCCGGCGCCACGTCTGTATCAAGCGGAAGGATGCACACAATGCGGAACACCGCGCGCTGGGCAGCGGCCCTCGGCCTTGCTGCCGTCGCCGTCTGCGGACCCCTGACCGGGGCCGCCGTCGCTGCACCCAGTGTCGCCCCGTCGTCGCTCTACGCCCCCTCGGCGCTGGTCCTCACCACGGGCCACGGCAGCGACGCGGCCACGGCCACTCCGGAGCGCGCCGCCACCTTGAGCTGCGCTCCTACGGCCTCCGGCACCCACCCGGCCGCGGCCCAGGCCTGCGCCGAACTGAGCGGCATCGGCGGCGACTTCGCCGCCCTGAAGGCCGACCCGGGTGTGTGGTGCACCCAGCTGTACAACCCGGTCGTCGTCACCGTGCAGGGTGTCTGGCAGGGCAAGCGCGTCGCGTACGAGCGAACTTTCGGCAACTCGTGCATGCGGGACGCCACGGGTGAGGGCGTCTTCGCCTTCTAAAGACCGGGATCGCACGGACCCCGCATACGCCGGAAACAGGTCCGCAACCGGGGAGTGCGGCCCCTGGAGCGGGGTACCTGCGATCTCGCACCGGGGCCGACGGGCGGAGTGGGGCCGCCCGCCGGCTCCCGGGCACACAGCCGCTCCCCGGGCGGGCCCGTGGGGGGCCTTCCTGGGGAGCGGCGAGAAACAACCGGTTTCATCCGGTGTCCGCGGCCTTGGGCCGGTGACTCGTGTCGCATCAGGTGGAGCGGCGACGCGACGGACGGGCACGGAGAGCGACACGCACACGGTTCGCGAGGCCCTGACGCCACCCTCCACGATCCACCACGGACACCCGCCGGAGCCGCCAACTCACGTGCCCCGCCAGGGAGTCCACCGCGGCCACCAGCGCGGCACCGCCCGCCGGTAGCGCTCGTAGTCGGCCCCGAAACGGTGCACCAGCCCCGGCTCCTCGTACCAGTGGACGAAGGCCCAGATCACCGCCCAGGCACCGGCGGCATAGACGAACAGCACCGGCCGGGCGAGCAGCAGGCCCTGCCCGGCGAGTACGGCGACGACCGCGACGTAGATCGGATTGCGCACGTACCGGTACGGGCCGCTCACCACCAGCCGCGCGGGCGGCGCGACCGGCGCCGGTGTGCCGAGCCCCTCCAGGGCGAACCGGGCGTAGGCCTCCAGGATCACGGCCGTACCGGCCGTCAGGGGGAGCAGGCCGAGCAGCCGCAGCGGAAGCCACCAGTGGCCGGTCCGCCAGCCGCCGGTCAGCCACCACGGCACCAGCACCGCCGCGCAACCCGCCGCCAGGACCAGGAACAGGGTGCTGCCGAGCACCGCCGTCGCCCTGCGCACACCTCCACCATGACAGGCCGAGGGGCCGCCGTCTCCCTGCTGACGGCGGCCCCTCGGGCTCGGAATCCGGCTGTCACATGTGGACGACCGGAGCGGCCTCCGCGTCCTGCTGCGGCACTCCACGCCGGTAGAGCACGAGGGCGATCAGAGTGCCGGCGGCGAAGAAGCCCGCGGACCACCAGAACGCGGTCGTGTAGCTCTCGATCGTCGCCTGCGCCCGCACCAGCTTGCTGGTGGCGTCGCGGCCGGACAGATAGCCGGTGGCGGCGCTCGCCGCGAGCGTGTTCAGCAGCGCCGTACCGATCGAACCGCCCACCTGCTGCATGGCGTTGACCGTCGCGGACGCCACGCCCGCGTCCTCCGCCGCGACCCCGCCGGTGGCCAGCTGCATGGCCGGCGGCATCACCATGCCGAGGCCCACACCGATCACGATCAGCTGCGGCAGCACCGCGCTCAGGTAGTGCGAGCCGAGGCCGATGCCGGTCAGCCAGGCCATACCGGCCGTGGCGATCGCGAAGCCCAGCGGGATGACCGTCTTCGGGCCGAGCCGGGGCAGCAGCACCGTGGTGCCCACCTGCGCGGTCACCATCAGCGCGCCGACCATCGGCAGGAACGCCACACCCGTCTTCGTCGGGCTGAAGCCGAGGTTGAGCTGGAGGTAGTAGGTCAGGAAGAGGAACACGCCGAACATGCCCGCGCCGGTGATCAGCACCGCGAGGTAGGAGGCCGCGCGGTTGCGGTCGAGCAGGATGCGCAGCGGCAGCAGCGGGTGCGCGGCCCGGGTCTGCCACCAGGCGAAGGCCGCCAGGAGTGCACCGCCCGCGATCAGGAAGCCCCAGGTCAGCGGTGAACCCCAGTCGTGGGTCTCGGCGTTGGAGAAGCCGTAGACCAGGGTGAACAGCCCGGCCGCGACGAGCACCGTGCCCGGCACGTCCAGCTTGGCGTTCGCCGCGTCACGATGGTTGCCGAGCAGGACCCAGCCGCCCGCGAAGGCGACGACCGCGATGGCCACGTTCACGTACAGGGTCCAGCGCCAGTCGAGCGCGTCGGTCAGTACGCCGCCGAGCAGCAGACCCACGGCACCGCCGGCACCGGCGATCGCGCCGTACACGCTGAAGGCGCGCGCCCGTTCCCGGGCGTCCGTGAACGTGGTGTTGAGCAGCGACAGCGCGGCCGGTGCGAGGAGCGCGCCGAAGGCACCCTGCAGAGCACGCGCGACGACCAGCATGGTGAAGCCGTTCGCGGCGCCGCCGAGCGCGGAGGCCGCGGCGAAGCCGACGACACCGACGAGGAAGGCGGGCTTGCGCCCGAAGAGGTCGGCTATGCGTCCGCCGAGCAGCAGCAGGGAGGCGAAGGCCAGGGCGTACGCCGTCACGATCCACTGCCGGTTGCCGTCGGAGAAGCCGAGGTCGGTCTGGGCGGACGGCAGGGCGATGTTCACGATCGTGGCGTCGAGAACGACCATCAGCTGGGCGAGGGCGATGACCGCGAGGATCCACCACCGCTTCGGCGACGCCGCCTTGTGCTCGATCGCCGCGGCCCCCGCTCGGGAGCCTTCGGCAAGGGTCTTCTGGGGCATGGGGAACCACTCCAGGGAAAGTCGTTCGGATGCAGGGAATGTGCCGCTTCATGCCGAAACGGGCGGACAAGAAGAGCCCTTAAACGAAACCGTTTCGTACACATGGAGCGTAGAACACTCTCAGCGAAACGGCAACGTTTCGTTTCGGTGGGCGAGTGTGGGCCGGTGTGGGCGAGTGTGATCAGGTGCGATCGGGCTTGAATTCCTTGACGGGCATATAACTGGCAAGGCATATTCGCTCCATGTCCGACGCAGCGCTGTGGTCCGCCCTCGCCGATCCCCGCCGGCGGGCGATCGTCGCGCTCCTGCGGGAACGCCCGCGGTCCGTCGGGGAGATCGTCGAGGCCTGCGGACTGAGCCAGCCGAGCACGTCCAAGCATCTGAAGGTGCTCCGGGAAGCGGGCCTGGTCCGGGTCCGACAGGACGCGCAGCGCCGTGTCTACGCCCTCGACCCGGCGCCGATCGCCACGCTGGACGCCTGGCTGGAGCCCTATCGCCGGCTGTGGAACAGCAGCCTGGACGCCCTGGGCCGGCGCCTCGATCAGACGCCGGACGACACCGGACACCCCCCACCACCGAAGGACTGAAGCACCATGCCCGTCGACCTCACCGGCACCTATCTGACCCTGGACGACGGCCGTCCCGCCGTCCGGTTCAGCCGCACCTACGACCACCCGGTGGACCGCGTCTGGCGGTTCGTCACCGATCCCGACGAACTGGAGCAGTGGTTCCCCTTCCGCGCCGAGATGGAGCTGCGTCCTGGCGGTACGATCCGCTTCAGCGGCGACCCGGGCATGCCCGACTTCACGGGCCGGATGCTCGCCATCGACCCGCCCCGGCACCTGTCCTTCGAGTGGGGCGGCGACGAACTCCGCTTCGACCTGGAAGCCGTCGGCGAACAGCGCACCCGGTTCACGCTCACCAACGTCCTCGCCGCGCCGAACACCGCCGCCCGCAACGGCGCCGGCTGGGAGGTATGCCTCACCGCCCTCGACGCCAAGGCCCACGGCGAACACTTCGAGGGGCCCCATACCGGGCTGAGCGCGCCCTGGAAGCGGTTCTACGACGCATACACCGACGCCGGAGTGCCCTCGGGCGCTCCTGTTCCGGGCCTGGACTGAGCGGGACGTGGGGTGGCCGTCGGCGTGGAGCGGGAGGCCGAGGGGCCGGTCGCGAGCTGACCGGCTGCGGCCCCGCCGGTCGGCTCGCGAACACCCGGGTCAAAGGCGTGGACAGGGCCGACGGGTACGACGCGCAGGCGGTCAGGTGGCCGTCCGGGCGGATCAGCAACGCGGTGCCGGCCTCGGCCGCGTAGCGGGCGCGGAGCTCGCTGCGGGTGTCTCCGAGGACCGGCAATGACAGACAGCCGGGGTCGATGTCGTCCGGAACACACAGTGGCTGATCAGTCGGCCGTGGGACTGACGAGCCGCCTCCTCCGCGAGTTCCGCGAAGCCCCCGTGTGCCGTCGGCCGAGTCGGCGTGGAGCACGAGGACGTGGCCACGTTCGCGCAGTACCTCGTGCAGGCGGACGGGGAACGCCGCGATCGGGTCGGGCAGGCATCCGCAGTGAGGGGCGCGGTCGCCTGCGGCCGTGGCCGGCCGGGTGCCACGATCGGGCTGTCCGGGTGCGCGATCTACAGCTGGGCCTCGTGCGACATGATCGTCTCGGAGTCGTCGTGGTCGGCCTGCGGACCGTGTGTCGCGTGCCGGAGGGTGCGGCCCACCAACTCCTCGCCGACCGGCCGGTGTTCCGCGTCGTAACTCTCCTACGGCCCGGGCGCCGCGCGCCCCACCACTGTGAGGGCCGGCTTCCGGGCGAGATTGCAGGCGTCCCGGATCCCGGTGTTCATGCCCCTGGCGCGCGTCGGTGGATGGATGTGCGTGGCGTCGCCGGCGACATGAAACACCCGGACCTCGCCACAGCGGTCCACCAGACGGTGGCCCGAGGCTGGACGCCGACGGCCTCGGCGAGCGGCAACCGGGCCGGGAGCAGGTCGGCCGGCGCGCAGTCCACATCCCGTCGGCACAGTTCGAGTGCGGCCGTAGGACCGACCGGGCCCGCACCCGCGACCAGTACCCCGGTGTGCCGCGTGCGCTTCTCCACCCAGGTGTCCCGGCGTACGGTCGGTCGTAAGGCGCCTCCCTCGGTCCCTCGATCTCCATCGTCGTCCCGGATGCACCATGCGGTGACTCGGGCCCCACCGCGCACGTCTCGCGGGCGTTCGGCGGGTTTCCGCCGTGCGCGGTGTTCCAGTGTGTGGCGCCCTGGATACAGCGCGAAGGTTCGGCCCCGGAGCCCGCGAACCCGTGTCACCACGTCGCAGTGAGGTCGTCACCATGTCCCACGCCCCGCCCCCCGCAGGACCGTCGAACCGTAGCGGGCCGGTCGCGACCTCTGCCCCGGCGGGCTCCGTCCGGCCCTCCGCCCAGGGCCCGGCGAGCCGTGGCGGCACCGCCCTCGTGACGGGCGCCTCCTCGGGCATCGGCGCCGCCGTCGCCCGCCGGCTGGCCGCCGAGGAAGGCTGGCGGCTGGTGCTGAACGGACGTGACGTCACACGCCTGGAGCAGGTGGCCGCCCCGCTCGACGCCCTGGCCCTGCCGGCCGACCTGACCCGGCCGGACGCCGGCCGTCTGCTCACCGATCTGGTCCTGGACCGCGCGGGCCGGCTCGACCTGCTGGTGGCCAGCGCCGGCGTGGGCTGGGCCGGTGACTTCACCGGCATGCCACGCGCCCGCATCGACGAGATCGTCGGCGTCGACCTGCTGGCCACCCTGCACCTGGTGCGCGCCCTGCTGCCCCACATGGTCGCGGCCGGGTCGGGCCGCATCGTGCTCATCGGATCCGTCGCGGGCAGCGTCGCCGTGCGCGGTGAGGCCGTGTACTCCGCCGCGAAGGCCGGCCTGGCCGCCTTCGCCGACGCCCTGCGCTACGAGCTGCGCGGTACCGGGGTGGGCGTCAGCCATGTGATCCCCGGCGCCGTCGACACGCCCTTCTTCGCCCGCCGGGGTGCCCCCTACACCCGGGCATGGCCGCGGCCGGTGCCGCCGGAACGGGTGGCGGACGCCGTCTGGACCGCCGTCCGGCAGAGCCAGGACGAGGTGTACGTCCCCGGTTGGCTGCGGTTTCCCGCCCGCGTGCGCGGCGTCGCACCCGGGCTGTACCGGCGGCTCGCCGCACGCTTCGGATGAGCCGGCCATGATCGCCGTCACGGTGCTGCTCGCGCTGCTCGCCGCTCTCACCAACGCGTCCGCGTCCGTGCTCCAGCGCCGGGCCGCCGTACAGGAGCCGTACGAGGAGAGCGTGGCCGGTGGGGCCGGGGCCGCCGTGCGCCGGCTCGGGAGGCTGCTGCGGCGCCCGTACTGGCTGGCGGGGGCCGCGCTGCTGGCGGTCTCCGGGCTGCTGCAGGCCGGGGCACTGGCCGTGGGCAGCCTTTCCCTGGTCCAGCCGCTGCTCGCCACCGAGCTGCTGTTCACCCTGGTCGTGGGCGGTGTGGTCTTCCGGCGCCGCCCGGGCCTGCGCACCTGGCTGGCCTTCGCCGCCCTCGCCGCCGGGCTGGCCGTCTTCCTCCTGGCGGCCGCCCCGGTCGCGGGCCGGCCGACCGCGCCGCCCCGGGCCTGGCTGCTGGGCGGTGGCGGGGCGCTCGGCGCGGTCGTGCTGCTCGTAGCCGCCGCTCGGCCGACGAGGGGTGCGCCCCGCGCCGCGCTGCTCGGTCTGGCCTCCGCCGTGTGCTTCGCCACCACCGCCGCGCTGCTCAAGGAGGCCGTGGGGCGGCTCGGGCAGGGGCCCGCGGCGATGTTCACGCACTGGTCGCCGTACGCCACCGTCGGCGCCGGAACCGTCGCCTTCCTGCTGATGCAGAGCGCGTTCGGTGCCGGTTCGCTCACCGCCTCCCAGCCCGCCCTCACCCTCGGCGACGCGCTCACCAGCGTCGTCCTCGGCTGGGTGCTGTTCGCCGAGACCGTCCATCTGGGGCTGCGGATGCTGCCGGAGGCGGTCGGCGTCGCGCTGATCGGGGCGGGCAGCGTCGGGCTGGCCCGGACACCGGCCGTCGGACTGGAGTGGGACGCGTCCGCGCGGGGTGGCGACGGCAGGGGGAGACGCCTGCACCGGACACACCGGTGAGAAGGCGTGCGGGACAGCAGGTCAGAGACGTCCCCGAGGTCCAGCTGTCCCTGGCGGACGTCGGCCGTCCTGGTACCGGCCGTCGCCGCCGAGCACATCGGACCGGCGGCCATCTGGCCCCCGGGCGTACGGCTGCTGCTGTCCCCCCGAGTGCGTGTCCGCGCCGGGTGGTCTCCCGGACCAGCGCGGGATGGCGCGCCACGTGCTCGCCGAGCGCGAAGAAGGTGGCGCGTACGCCGAGTTCGTCCAGCGCGTCGAGGAAGCGGGGTGTGGACGGTGCCCGGCTGAACCCACGACCGTCCGCGCTGTGCACGGCATCTCGGGCCATCGGCCGCAGTGGTATCGCCCGCCCCTTCGGGGGTCCTCGTCTCCGGACGCTGGCTGGCCGCGCGGTGGGCCGGGCTGTGGCTGGTGTTGTGGTTGGCGTGGGGCAAGGACGGGACGGCCGATGCCAACCGGGCGTCCGTGCGGGTCCTGGTCGCGGCGGCGCCGTCCTGCTGCACGACTCCGACAGGCTCGTGGCCCCCGGCTGCCGCCGTTCGGCGCCCTGCCCGGCGCCTGGTGCGGGACTGCGGCCCCTTGCGGGATCGCGTACCGCTGCGGCGAGGCTGGGCAGCTGCCTGTGGCAGCGTCCGTGAGCCGGCTGAGGGTCCGGCGCGGGATCGCGTCCCGCTGCGGCCATGCTGGGCAGCTGCCTGTGGCAGCGTGTCAGAGCCGGGCCACGTGCGCCATCGGGTCGTCCCGGAACAGCGCGCGCCCCCGGGCCACGCGCTCCGGGCCGTCCTCCGTGAGCCGGCCGAGGGCCGTGAGCAACCCCGGTGCGTCCGGGGCCAGTTCCGAGACGCCGAGACCGGCCATCCGCCGTACCCCGTCCATCCCGTGGCCGGGCAGCGGCCGGTACCCGATCACGGGCAGCCCGACGGCCAGGGCCTGCACGGCGGTCTGGCCGGCCGCGTTGTCCACCAGGGCGTACGCCGCGGACAGCAGCCCGGGCATGTCCTCGACCCAGTCCAGGGCCAGCGCCCCGGGCACCCGGGCCACTCGCTCCCGCAGCCGCGGGTTGCGGCCGCACAGCACCACCGGCAGATAGCCGGCCCCGGTCAGCAGCCGGGCGGTGGCGTCCGGGCGGGACGCGGCACCCCAGGCACCCGCGGACAGCACGACCGGCGGCCGGCCGGGAGCCTGCCCGGCGAAGCGCTCCCGCCACCGGGCCGCCCCGGGCGCCGGCCCGCGGAACCCGGGCGCCACCGCCGGTCCCGTTGTCACGACCGGCGTGCCAAGCGCCGCGCGCACCTCGGCCGCAGCCCCGTCCGTGAGGCACAGGTACCGGTCGTTGCCCGGATGCAGCCACTGCCGGTGCACCGCGAAGTCGACGAGGAAGACGGCGCTCGGCACCCGCAGCCGGCCCCGCGCCCGTAGGTGGCCGGTGAGCTGTGCCGCCAGATGGAAGACGGACACCACCACATCGGCGTCCAGCCGCTCCACGAGGTCTGTCAGCCGGTCACCGGCCAGCCGGGCCAGCGGCACCCCGCTCGGGCGCAGCCCCCTGCCGCCGCGCAGGAACGCGCCGTAGACACCGGCGTACACCCACGGGAAGTGCCGTACCGACGCCTGGTAGGAGCGGCGCAGCCCGCCGCCCAGGCCGTACGGCAGCAGCTGCAGGACGTCGGCCACCTGCGGCTCGTGTCCGTACGCCGCCGCCCGGCGGGCCAGTTCGGCGGCCACGGTGTCATGACCGGCCCCCATGCTCGCGCTGAGGATCAGCGGCCGCCGTCGGCCGCCCGGCGGCGACGGCGGCGGGGAGGGCACCTCGGCAGGAGTACGCACGGGTTCCGATTCTCCGGTGCGCACGGCCCGAAAACCCCCTCACTCCGGCGCCGTGTCGCCCGGACACGGCACCGGTGCGAGTTGCCCCGAGCCCGCCGGGGTGGATGAATCGGCTCAGGAGAGCGTGTGGGCGGTGAGCACGGGAGGAGCCGTGAGGCGGTGGCGGCGCGGCCTGCACCGCGCTTGGGAGTGGCTCAGGGCCGGGGCCCTGCTCGAACACGGCCGTGAGCTGGAACTGATGCACCGGGCCATGGGGTTCGCCACCCTGGCACTGGTGACGCTCGCCCCGCTGCTGATCGTGGTCGCCGCCGCCGATCCGCTGGTGCGGGGCGGTTTCGCCTCCTGGCTCACCGACGGCATGGGGCTGTCCGGGCGGTCCGCGCGCGTGGTCACCGATGTGATCAGCCCGCCGCGCAAGGTCATCGGCACCACCAGCGTCTGGGGTGCCGTCCTGCTGGCCGTCTTCGGCGTGGCCTTCGGCGGCAGCGTGCAGAACGCCTACGAACGGATCTGGGGCCTGGCCTCCGGCCCCTGGCACCGGGTCTGGCGGCAGGCGACCTGGCTGGTGGTGCTCACCGGCTACCTCTACCAGGAGGTGGCGACCAAGGCCGCGCTGCACGGGGGCCAGCGGATCGCGCTGTCCACGGTGAGCGGCATCGTCTTCTTCTGGTGGGGGCAGCGCTTCCTGCTGGGCGGCCAGGTCCGCTGGCGCGCCCTGCTGCCGGGCGCGCTCGCCACCGTCGTCGGCCTGGCCGGCCTGCGCGCCTTCTCCTACCTCGTCTTCACCCCGCTCATCGTCACCAACGCGCTCAGCTACGGCGCGGTCGGCACCGTCCTCGTGGTGGAGTCCTGGCTCATCGGCGTCGGCTTCGTCATCTACGGCGGTGCCCTGTTCGGCCGCTGGTTCACGGAGCACCACTGGATGCCGACCCATCACGACCGAGTCGGCGAGACACAGAAGCAGAGCCGCGGGAAGTACTGAGCGCTCCCGGCGGACGCTACGTCAGCTGGCGGCGCACCAGCTCGTGCAGGCGGCCCGTGGTGTCGGCGAGCAGCTCGGCCGGCGTGCCGTGCTGGACGACCTTGCCGTCCTCCATCACGATCACCCGGTCGGCGTCCAGGACCGTCGACAGGCGGTGCGCGATCACGACGCGGGTGGCGTTCAGCTTGCGGGTGCTCTCGATGACGATGCGCTGGGTGTCGTTGTCCAGGGCACTGGTGGCCTCGTCGAAGAACAGGATGCGCGGGCGCCGGATCAGGGCCTGGGCGATCATCAGGCGCTGCCGCTGACCGCCGGAGATCGCGCCGTTGCCGGCCACGATCGTGTGCAGCCCCATCGGCATCCGCTTGATGTCCTCCGCGAGCCCCGCCATCTCGGCCGCCGCCATCGCCTCCTCCGGCGTGTACGGCTCGGTTCCGCAGATGACGTCCAGAATGGAGCCGGTGAACGGCTGGGCGTGCTGGAGCACGACCCCGCACTGGCGGCGCACGGCCGACTGGTCGAGTGCCGCGAGGTCCTGGCCGTCGTACAGGACGCTGCCCGAGACCGGCTTGTCGAAGCCGATGAGCAACCTGAGCAGCGTGGACTTGCCGCAGCCGCTCGGGCCGACGACCGCCACGAACTCACCGGGCCGTACGGCGAAGGACACGTCGTCCAGGACGAGCGGACCGTCGTCGGCGTACCGGAAGGAGAGCCGGCGGGTCTCCAGCGCACCCGACAGCGGGCCCGGCCGCGTGCTCGCCTCCCGCACCTCGGGCGTCGCCTCGAAGACCGGCTTGATCTCCTCGAACAGCGGCAGCGCGGCCACCGCGGAGACGAAGGAGCCGGTCAGCTGGGTGACCGAGGTCAGCACCATCGTCACCGAGGTGTTGAAGGTGAGGAAGTCCGCCGCCGACATCGCGCCCTTCGCCGGGCCCGCGAGCAGCATGAACATCAGCAGCGTGCACACCGGCAGATAGATTCCGCCGAGCACCGTGGTGAGGTTCTTGATCCGGCCGACCTTCTGCTGCAGCTCACGGCTGCGCGCGAACTCCCGCGCCCAGGCCGCGTAGGCATAGTTCTCGGCCGCCGCCACCCGCAGCTTCGGCAGGCCGCGCAGGGTCTGGAAAGCCTGGTTGTTCAGCTTGTTGCCGAGCACCGTCAGCTTCCGCTGCCAGCGCACCTGCCACAGCCCGAGCCCGAGGAACACGGCCGCGATGACGACGAGCATGCCGACCGCCGCCATGGCCATCGCCGGGCTGTACCAGAACAGAAGCCCCAGGTTCATCGCGCCGACCGTCACGGACTGCGCGACCACCGGGCCGACACCGGCCAGCAGCCGGCGTATCGCGCTGATGCCCATGGCGGCACTGGCCAGCTCACCCGTGGAGCGCTGGGTGAAGAACCGGGTGGGCAGCCTGAGCAGCCGGTCCCACACGGCGGGCTGCAGCGCGGCCTCGATCCGGCCCTCCAGACGCAGGATGGACAGGTTCTCCAGCAGCGTGAACGCCGCCGCCACCACCCCGCTCACCATCACGGCCAGGCACACCTGGACGATCAGGCCCTCCTGCGCCGTCGGCACGTACTCGCCGAGGACCTTGCCCGTCGCGACCGGCACCAGCGCGCCGATCGCCACCGTCACCAGGCCCGCGAGCAGCAGACCGACGAGGTCACCACGGGTGCCCTGGAGGCTGAACCGGAGCAGACCGAGCGGCGAGAGCACCTTGTCGGGCAGCGGCCGGTAGAACATCACCGCGCGCGGCTCGAACTCGTCCGCGTTCGCCTTCTCGATCGGCGTCTCGCGCCCGGTGCCCGGATGGACGGCCACATAGCCGCCGCGCCGCCACAGCAGTGCGACCGGCGCCCCGGACAGCGCCCGGTGCCCGACCAGCGGACCCACGTTCTCCCGCCACCAGCGCCCCTGCAGCCGTACGGCCCGGGTGCGCACCCGGGAGGCGAGCGCCACCCGCTCGACCGGGTCGAGGCGCTCGCTCTCGGTGCCGCTCTGCGCGGGCTCCGCCAGGGTGATCCCGGCCGCCTCGGCGACCAGCTTGCAGGCCGCGTAGCCGGCGTCGGCGTCGGCGGCCGTCGTCCGGCGGGCCGAGCGCTTGCCGATGGAGGCCAGCAGCGTCTGGTCGGCCTGGGCACGCACCGCCTCACCGGCCTTGATCCCGGCGGCCGTGCGGGTCTCGTGGGTGCGCTCCAGCTGCTCGATCCACCGGTCCAGCGCGGTCAGCAGCCGGTACTGCTGGTCGACCATGGACTGCCACAGCGCCGGGTCCATCAGCAGATCGGAAGCGGCCTCGGCGCCGTACAGCGCGCCGTACTGCACGCTGCCCGGCGGCACCTGCATCCAGAACACGTCGTCGTCGGTCGGCGCGGCGGCCCGCTCCTCCGCCATCGGCGCCTGGAACAGGACGGACAGGCCACGGCCGACGCCGAGCGCGACCGCGTACTCCAGCGGGCTGGTGGCGGGCGGCACGTACTGGGGGTTGCCGTACTCGTCGTACGACCAGGTCTGGGTGTTCGCGGGCTGGTACAGCTCGCGCAGGTTGATGCGGTGCACCACGCAGTCCCGGACCGGGCGGGCCACCAGGGTGTGCTGGGGCCCGGCGACCGGGCCGAGCAGCAGCGCGCCCGCCTCCAGCCGGCCCAGGTGGTGCCAGTGGCCCTGCTGGACGGCGTCCACCGCGAACAGGTCCAGCGCGCCGGCCGCGACCAGCCACAGCACCTGCGGGCCTTGCAGATCCAGGCGGTTGAAGCCGGCGCAGTCGATCCGGGTGCCCATGGACCCCAGTGCGCCGAGAACGAGGTCGCCCTCGCTGACGGTCGTCATCTCATCGCTCCCTGACCAGCGCGGCGTACGCGCCGCCGTGCGCCACCAGCTCCTCGTGCCGCCCGCGCTCGACGACCGTGCCGTGCTGGAGCACGACGATCTCGTCGCTGTCGCGGACCGTGCTCAGCCGGTGCGCGATCACCACACAGGCGCAGCCACGCCGGCGCAGGTTGTCCATCACGACCAGCTCGGTCTCCGCGTCCAGGGCGCTGGTCACCTCGTCCAGCACCAGAATGCTCGGCCGGCGCACCAGCGCCCGCGCGATCTCCAGGCGCTGCCGCTGACCGCCGGAGAAGTTGTGCCCGTCCTGCTCGACCTTGCTGTGGATGCCGCCCGGGCGGCGCATCACCACGTCGTACAGGGCCGCGTCCCTCAGCGCCTCCACCACGGCCTCGTCCGGGATCGACGGATCCCACAGCGCCACGTTGTCGCGGACCGAACCCTCGAAGAGGAACACGTCCTGGTCGACGAAGGAGACGGAGGCGGCGAGCGCGCCGCGCGGAATGTCCTCCAGGCGGCGGCCGTCGATGCGGATCACCCCGTCCCACGGCCCGTACAGGCCCGAGATCAGCCGGGACACCGTCGACTTGCCGCTGCCGGAGCCGCCCACCAGCGCCACCTGCTGGCCCGGACCCACGGTCAGGTCGAAGCCGGTCAGCAGCGGCTGGTCCAGCGGGCTGTAGCCGAAGGTGACGTTCTCCAGCTCGACGTGCCCCTGGAGCCGGCGCGTGGAATCGCCCGTGCCGGGACGGGCGTAGAGCGGGTCGGCCTGGAAGTTCTCCACGTCCTTCAGCCGGGCCACGTCGGCCGCGAAGTCCTGGATGCGGCCCGCCACGCCGTTCAGCCGGGTCAGCGGCGCGGTGAAGCGGGTGACCAGCGCCTGGAACGCGACCAGGAGGCCGACGGAGATGTGTCCCTCGACCGCGCGCAGGCCACCGATCCACAGGATCAGCGCGCTGTTGAACGTGGCGAGCGTCGGCGCGACCACCCCGAGCCAGGCGCTCGGCACCCCGAGCCGCTGCTGCTCCTCCAGGGTGGTGGCGTGCTGCCCGGCCCACTTGCGGAAGTAGCCGTCCTCACCGCCGGTCGCCTTCATCGTCTCGATCAGCTGAAGACCGGTGTACGAGGTGTTGGTCAGCCGTGCCGTGTCCGCGCGCAGCTTCGCCGTACGTGTCGCGCGCAGCCGTACGACCAGCCGCATGGCGACCACGTTGAGCAGGGCCACGCCGATGCCGACGAACGTCAGCTGCGGGTCGTAGGTGTAGAGCAGCACGGCGTACAGCACGACGACGATCGCGTCCACGCCCGCCGCCGCGAGGTCACGGGCCAGGGTCTCCGCCACCTGGTCGTTGGACTGCAGCCGCTGCACCAGGTCGGCGGGGGAGCGCTGGGCGAAGAACGTCACCGGCAGCCGCAGCAGATGGCGCAGGAAGCGGGCGCTGGACAGGGTGGAGGAGATGATCCGGCCGTGCAGCAGGTTGGCCTGCTGCAGCCAGGTCAGCACCAGTGTGAGCAGCACACACGTGGCCATCGAGGCGAACAGCACGCCCAGCAGGGAGGTCTGGCCGCCGATGAGGAACTTGTCGATGTAGGTGCGGCTCAGCGCGGGCACCGCGGCGCCGACCGCGACCAGCAGCAGGCTGGCCAGGACGGCGGCGGGCAGGGTGCCGGCGGTGCCGCGCAGCCGGGCCGGCATCGCACCGAGCACGCCGGGCTTGCGGCCGCCCCTGGTGAAGCCGTCGCCCGGCTCCAGCACCAGCACCACACCGGTGAAGCTGCCGTCGAACTCCTCCATCGGCACGAACCGGCGGCCCTTGGCGGGGTCGTTGATGTACACGCCCCGCCGGCCGAGGCGGCGGCCCATGCCGTCGAAGACGACGTAGTGGTTGAACTCCCAGAACAGGATGGCCGGTGCCCGCACCTCGGCGAGGGCGGCCAGGTCCATCTGCATGCCCTTGGCGGTCAGACCGTAACTGCGCGCGGCCTTCAGCAGGTTGGAGGCGCGCGAGCCGTCGCGCGAGACACCGCAGGCGATGCGCAGCTCCTCCAGCGGGATGTGCCGGCCGTAGTGGCCGAGGACCATGGCGAGGGAGGCGGCGCCGCACTCGACGGCCTCCATCTGCAGCACGGTGGGTGTACGGACCGTGCCGCCACGGGGCTTGGGGACCGGCCGCTTGGCCGGGGCGGCGCGTCTGCGGCCGCGTTCCTGCGTGGTGGTCACGGGAGCAGCCAATCGACGGGATGCTGGTCGGCCAGCCTGATCGAACCGGAGGCGAGGGTCATGGAGTCGAGCCGGAACGGCGGCCCGTCCGTGGTGGACCAGCGGTAACCGCTCTTCGTGCCCGTCGACGTGTCGAGCGCGACCAGTACGGCCACCGGGCGGCCCCTGCTGGTGAACTGCTGGCCGAGCTGGCTGTCGCCGAGGAACGCGGAGATCGACTGGGCGGACTGCGCGGTGCGGTCCACCGACTTCACATGGCCGCGCAGCACACCGTACGTCTGCGTCGGCACCGAGGAGACGGTGAGGTCCACGGCGGCGTGCGCCGGAATGTCGGCGGCGTTCCCGGCGGGCACGTACACGGTCGCGTACAGCGGATCGGACGCTTGGGCGACCTTCTCCACGGCGGCGACGTTGGTGCCGGTCTGGATGATCTGCCCGATGGTGGCGGCGAGTGCCGTGACCCGGCCCGCGGCGACCGTACGGACCACCGCATAGCCCTGAGCCGTACGGACCTTGAGCACGGCGGCGTCGGCGGGCAGCTGTTCGCCCTGTTTGGCGAGGACGGCCGTGACCTGGCCGGACACCGGGCTCTGCAGCAGGTAGCTGCCCTGCCCGTGCGTGAGGATGGCCGGTGCGCCCACCGTGGAGGCGACCGAACCGGTCACCGCCCACACGGAGGCCGCCGCCATCACGACGACGGTGACGCCGAGGGCGAGCCAGCCCTGGGGGCGGGCCAGCCGTACCGGGAGATCGAGCTCTTCCGGTGACTGGAGCTTGGCGAGGGCCTGTTGGCGGAACTGCACGGAACTTCCCTCACCTGTGGGAGAGACGCTGGTGTTTCAGGGCATCCGAGAGCCCCGGAGCCGAGGAACGACTCCGGGACTTCCGTATGCGACGTGGCGCGATCAGAGACCGGCGACCAGGCTGGTGACCGGCGCAACGTTCAGGCCGGTGACACCCTCGACGGTGCCGATCGCGGTGTTGGCCAGGCCGGAAACCGGGGCGATGCCGTTGACGGCACCGGTCACGGAGTTGAGGGCGTTCACGGACAGACCGCCGGAGACGTTGTCCAGCTCGGCGTCCGAGATCTCGACGGTCTCAACCTGGGGGGTGGAGTTCATGATGGAACTTCCCTTCCTAATGGATATTTCACAAGGGGGGAGCGGCCCCCCTCTGGGGACAGACGGACGGCCGCGACCGCGGGCGCCGGGCACCCGTCTCCGGGAGCCCGCCGCGACCCCCGCGGTGCGATGGATCAAAGCACGCAGGCGGCGCGGGCTTCCAATCAATCAGGGCTCTCACCAGGGCACTTGAGTCACGCAAGGGTTCATCCGTGCAGGCGTGTGCACGCCATGTCAGCGACTCCTTCACATGCGGCACGACTTCGGTGCGTCCGGTCCCTTGCCTGCGGCGCGGCGAATCCGGCACTCCTCGCCAAAGGAGTGCCGGGGGGCGTGCGAATGTGCAGATCCCTGGCCGTCAGTGACTTGGTTGAGTATTCAATGTGCAGATTCCCTGAAGGAGGGATTCCGCATCTCGCTCGGAACGGACCGTTACTGATCGGTAGCGGAGCGTGTCAGCCCAGAATCGTGTACACCGTGCTCGCCCGAGCCGCGAGCGCCCCCGAGCCGGCGTCGCTCAGCGTGATGTCCGCGAACGCCATCCGTCGGCCCAGCTTCGTCAGGACCGCTTCGATCAGGACATCCGCACCGGACACCGCCCGCTGGAACGACGTCGACTGCTGAACCGTCGTCATCGGTACGAAACCGCCCCGCGCGGCGGACACCGCGATCACCGTCGCCGTGTCGGCGGCCGCCATCAGCGCCTGCCCCGACAACCCGCCGCCCTCCCGGGCCAGCCGCTCCGACCAGGGCAGACGCAGCACGGCCCGGTCCTCGCCCACCGCCTCGACGGTCAGCCCGAGATCGAGCACCCAAGGCGCGAAGTGTGCGATGAGGATCTTGTCGGCTTCCGCGGGGGTCATCGTCATATGGGCGATTGTTCCCGGCCGCTCCGCGCGGCACGCACGACGTGGCCGATTCGCCCTGCCGGCACGGCCGTTGGGAAACGGAATTGAACACACCGCGCGGTGGGTGCGTACCTACGGCCATCCAGGCGCCCCGATACGAGCTGCCCGTCAGTGGCAGACCCCCGTCCCAGGAGGTCGAGAAGTTTGAGTCACAAGCGAATGCCCAAGCGCAAAGCCGCGATAGCGGTGGGCGGTGTCGCGGCGCTCGGAGCGGCGGCCCTCCTGCTGCCGAACGCCAACGCCTCGCAGGACAAGAACGATGCGAACGCGGCGTCGGCGGCAGGCGGCACCGCGAAGACCCTGAAGGCCACCCAGGCGTCCGGCCTGGCCGCCCAGGTCCAGAAGATCCTCGGTGACGCCTTCGCCGGGTCGTACTTCGACAGCGGCAAGCAGCAACTGGTCGTCAACGCGGTCGGCGGCGACAACAACGCGATCGCCCAGGCGAAGAACGCGGGCGCGGTCGTGCGCCAGGTGCAGAACAGCATCAAGGAGCTCAAGGCCGCCGCCGGCACGCTGAAGACCAAGGCGACGATCCCCGGCACCTCGTGGGCCGTGGACCCGCGTACCGACAAGGTCCTCGTCACCGCCGACTCCACCGTCACCGGCGCCAAGTGGAACAGACTGCAGTCGACCGTGCAGGGCCTCGGCTCCGGCATGGCGACGCTGACGAAGTCCGCCGGCGCCTTCAAGACCTTCGTCTCCGGCGGCGACGCCATCTTCTCCCAGACCCAGCAGGGCGGCGTTCGCTGCTCCCTCGGCTTCAACGTCACCGCCTCCGACGGCAGCCCCGCCTTTCTGACGGCCGGTCACTGCGGAGTCGCCGCCAAGGCCTGGTCCGACTCGCAGAACGGACAGCCGGTCGCCACCGTGGACCAGGCCAAGTTCCCCGGCAACGACTTCTCGCTCGTCAAGTACAACGACAAGACCACCCAGGCGCCCAGTGAGGTCAACGCCGGCAACGGCCAGACCGTGCAGATCACCAAGGCCGCCGACGCCACCGTCGGCGAGACCGTGTTCCGCATGGGCTCGACCACCGGGCTGCACAACGGCCAGGTCACCGGCCTCAACGCCACCGTGAACTTCGCGAGCGAGACCGTCCCGGGCGGCACCGACACCGTCAACGGCCTCATCCAGACCAACGTCTGCGCCGAGGCCGGGGACAGCGGCGGCTCCCTGTTCACCCAGGACGGCAGCGCCGTCGGCCTCACCTCCGGCGGCAGCGGAGACTGCAAGAGCGGCGGCGAGACCTTCTTCCAGCCGGTCACCGCCGCCCTGCAGGCCACCGGCGCGACCCTCGGTAACGGCGGTAACGGCGGTAACGGCGGTAACGGGGGCAACGCGGGCAACGGCGGGGGCGACCAGTCGGGCTCGGCCGCCCCGTCGGCCTCGGCCAGCGACCCGTCCGGCGCGGGCGGCGCGCAGATCGGCGGCGCGGGCGACCAGTCGGGTTCCGCCGCCCCGTCCGACTCGGCCACCGACCCGTCCGGCACCGGCACCGGTTCCGGCACGGGCTCCGGTACCGGCTCCGGATCTGGTGACCAGTCCGGCAGTGGGAGCGACCCGTCCGGCGCCGGCTCCGCGAACGACGGGTCGTCGTCTCTGACCGGCACGCGCTGAGCGCCGAGCGCTCCGCTCGGAGTGCGGCGATGGGTGCCGCGATCAGGCCGCCTTTCGTCTGCGGCGCCGTCGCGCCGCCCCCGCCGTCTCTCCGCCGGCCTCACCCGCGGTTCCGGCCGGCGGGGAACGGTCCGGCCCTCCGGCGGGAGGGCCGGACCGCGTCAGGTGCGGTCGGCCGCGCGCAGCAGCAGTACCGCCACGTCGTCCATCCGGTCCCGGGCCGCCGCGCTGTGCTGGACGAGCTCGTCCGCGAGCTTGTCCAGCGGCTGGTCGCCGATCTCCGACAGCAGCCCGCCGAGGCCGACCAGCGAGTCCTCGATGTCGATGCCCGGTGCCTCCACCAGACCGTCGGTGTACAGGACGAGCACCGATCCGGGCGCGAGGGACACCTCGGTCGTCGGATACACCGCGGCCGCGTCGATCCCCAGCAGCGGGCCGCCCGCCAGGTCCAGCACCCGCACCCGTCCGTCCGGCCGTCTCAGCAGCGGCGGCGGATGCCCCGCACGCGCCATGACGGCCTGCCCGCGCGCCGGGTCCAGCCGCAGATACAGACAGCTGGCGAACAGCTCGGTGCCGAGGTCGATGAGCAGCCGGTTGGTGCTGCTCATGACCTCGTGCGGCGCCTGCCCGACCGTGGTGTACGCCCGCACACCGGTGCGGATCTGCCCCATCAGGCCCGCCGCGGTCACGTTGTGCCCCTGGACGTCCCCGATCACGGCCGCCGTGAGCGGCAGGCTCGGCACCAGGTCGTAGAAGTCGCCGCCGATCTCCATGCCATGGGTGGCCGGCAGATAGCGGGCGGCCGCCTCGATGCCGGGCGGCGGGGCCAGCGAGTGCGGCAGCAGGGCCTGCTGGAGGCCGTGAGCGAGCCGGTGTTTGGCGTCGTAGAGCTGGGCCCGCTCCAGAGCCTGCGCGATCAGCCCGCCCAGGGACGTCAGTACGGCCCGCTCGTCGGCCGGGAACACATGCGGCTCCGCATAGGCCAGCACACAGGTGCCGACCGGCCGACCGGACGCGATCAGCGGCAGATACGCCCAGGCCGCGAAGCCGTCCGGGGTCGAGTGCAGCCCCGGATACAGCCGTTCCAGCTCCTCCTGGGAGTCGAAGAACGACGGCACCCCGCTGTTCAGCGCGTGGGTGCCCGGCGTCCGTTCGCTCAGCGGCAGCCCGTGGAACCGCTCCACGGTGTGCGGATCCGGGTACCCGCGATGCCCCAGCACGTGCAGCCGTCCGCCCTGCGTGCCGAGGATCACCAGTGCCTGGCTGCCGACCGCCGCGGCCACCTCGTCCCAGACCAGCTGCACCACGTCCTGCACCCCGGCCGCCTCGGTCAGCGCGGCCGCGAGGCCCAGCACCTGCGAGATCGTCACCAGCCGGGACGGGGACACATCGGCCTGCGGCGCTCCGCGCGCGATCTCCGCCACCGTCCGCGCCCGGGTGATCCGCATGCTCAGCCCGGTCGTGCTCGGATACATCCGGAACGACAGCCACTCGCCCGGCGGGCGCAGCGCCACGAACGACGTCATCTGCTGGCTGAGCAGCGCTCCCCGGTAACGGTCCTCGTACATCGGGTCGTTCAGCCAGGGCACCGACACCCACGGCAGCGTGCCGAGCAGCTCCCCGGCCGGCCGGCCGAGCAGCTCGGCGGCGGCCGCGTTGACGAACGCGATCCGGCCGTGCAGATCCATCGACACCAGCCCATACGGCAGCCGGGACACCATCCGCGCCGCCTCCACCGACCCCAGCGTGTCGGCCACGCCCGCCACTGGCGTCGCCACCACCTCGGCCGTGTCGAGGGCGAGCGGCCGGTCCTCCTGCGCGGCTCGCTCCAGCCGCAGCGCCAGCCGGTCGCAGGCCGCCCACAGCTGGTCGCGTTCCCCGTCGGACAGCTCCGACGGATGCGCGCCGGGCCAGGTCACGAAGACCGCGCCGTACACCTGCCGCTCCGTCGCCACGGGCAGCGCGGCCAGCGCGAACGGGTACGGCAGCACCACCGCGATACGCGGATAGCAGCGGGCCATCGCCTCCTCGCCGCCCACCCACACCAGCCGCCGCTCGCGCACCGCGTCGGCGACCGGGATCGGCGCGCTCAGCCCGACCCGCTCCCACGGCGCCGCGAACGCCCGGGGCATACCCGCGTGCACCGTCATCTCCAGGACCCGCTCCTCGGGCCTGAGCAGATACACCGCGCCGGAGTGCGCCTGCACCTCCTGCATCATCGAGACCAGCGCAAGCGACAGCACCGGCAGGGCGGCGGACGCCCTGTCGGCCGCCGGTGCCGGCCCCGGCCCGTCGGACACGGCGACCACCTCCTCCGCGTCGCGCGTCCTGGGGACAAGATTCCCTCGCGGGGGCGTGCCGCGCACGGCGAGCAGCCGCCCGGCCCGGGCACACGGCCCCTCCTGGCGGGTCGCCTGCCGTACCCCGCCCGCCCGCACCCATGCCCGGGCAACGGAAGCGCGGGCGGCGTACGAGCGCCTCGTGTGCGCCCCCGCGCACCCTGATGGCCGGATCTCCGCGCCCGCAGACGGTATCGGCACCCAAGAATGGGCACGCGTTTTACGCACCGGAGGCGCGGTGCGGATTGTGGCGGGCCGCGAGGGGTGAGAAGGGCGCGGACCGCGACGGCAGGGGTGACGACGAGGAACGGGTGTGGGACGACCATCCGAGGGGGCGGAGCATGATCCGGGTTCTTCTGGTGCACGACGCGTGTCTGGTGCGATCGGTTCTGGCGGAATGGCTGCGGGGGGAGCAGGGACTGGATGTGGACGACACGCCGTGGCGGGGTGCCGCCGCCCGGGTGCGGTCGTTCGGTCCTGACGTGTGCGCGGCGGACCTCGACTGTGCCGACGGCCAAGGCGTGCCGCCGCTCGGCGAGCTGTGTCCGCCCGGGACCGGCGGCAGGCTGCCGGCGCTCGTGGTGCTGGCCCAGGCGAACCGGCCGGGTCTGCTGAAGCAGGCCGCCGAGGCGGGCGCGCTCGGCTTCGTCGACAAGGCCGGCTCGCCGGACCGTCTGGTGCGCGCGATCCGCTCCGTCGCCCGGAGGGAACGTTTCGTCGATGATTCGCTGGGCTTCGGGTTCCTCAAGGCGGCCCAGATGCCGCTCACCAGACGCGAGCTGAGTGTGCTGTCCCTGGCCGCCGCGGGCGCGTCCATCGCGGAGATCGCCGGCAGCCTGCATCTGTCCTACGGCACCGTCCGCAACTACATGGCGTCGATCACCCGCAAGACCGGCGCGCGCAACCGCGTCGACGCGATCCGCATATCGCGGGGCGAGGGATGGGTGTGAAGGGGGTCGTGCCTAGCGGGACAGTGGTGCCGGGCGGGGCGTCCAGCGGCCGGTCAGGTCGCGGTACAGCGCCGAGGCCCGCAGCAGCTCGTCATGGGTGCCGCAGGCGGTGCGCGCGCCGTCCATGACGAGGATCCGGCCGGCGCGGCGGGCGGAACTGATCCGGTGCGCCACGACGATCAGCGTGCCGCCCGGACGCGCCGCGAACGCCCGCTCGGCGCGGGCCTCCGCCTCCGGGTCGAGATGGCAGGTCGCCTCGTCCAGGAGGGCCAGCGGGGCGGCGGAGAGGTAGGCGCGGGTCAGGGCGATCAACTGCCGCTCCCCCGCGGAGAGTTCCGCTGGTGTGACCGGGGCGCCTGGTCCGCCCAGCCTTTTCAGCAGGGGGGTCAGGCCGACCGCGTCGGCGGCCGCCAGCAGCTCGGGCTCCGGTAGGGGCTCGTTGCGGAAGAGGGTCAGGTTCTCGGCCAGGGTGCCGGTGTGGACGTAGGCCTCTTGCGGGATCAGCACGGTTGCCTGCGGCGCCGGGGCGGGGTGGCCGTACACATGGATGCTGCCTTGCTGTGGGGTGAGGAGGCCGGTGATGAGGCTGGTGAGTGTCGACTTGCCGATGCCGCTCGGGCCTACGACGGCCAGGTGGGCGCCTGCTGGGAGGGTGAGGTCGAGGTCGTCCAGGACGGGTTCGCTGGTGGGGCCGTAGGCGAAGGTCAGGGCAGTGACGGCGAGTGCGGTGTGTGCGTCTGGGGAAGGGGGGAGTGCGGTGGTACGGCGGGTGCGGGCTGTGTGTGGCTTGTCGCGGCCACGCGGCGGTAGCCGCATATCAGACACAGCCCCGCGCCCCTTCGGGGGTTGGCCCAGGAGCCGGTTCAGAACCACTGTCAGGCGCGAGCCGCTTGTGCCCAGGCCGTGGATGAGGTTGTTCAGGGCCGGGAGCAGGGACTGGGTGACGTAGGCGAGGGCGCCGACGAGGGCGCCCGGGGTGACGTCGTGGGCCAGCAGCCAGGGAGCGGTGAGCAGGAGCAGGACCGCCGGTAGTTCGCCGCCCACCGCCAGGGCGGCCACGCGGGCCGCGCTCCAGCGGGCCAGGGTGCGGGCGGTCCGTAGTTCCGCGTCGGTGCGTCGGCCGACGCCGTCGGCCGCGCGCTTCTCGGCGCCGGACGCGGTGATGTCCCGCAACCCCGGGAGCACCTCGCCCAGCTCCTGGGCCAGCGCCTCGTCGGCGGTCAGGAACGCCTCCTGCCGGCGGGCCAGCGGTCCGAGCGTCGCGGCGAACAGGGCCACCCCGGCGAGCAGCGGCGGCAGGACGACCGCGAGCAGCAGCGGCGCCAGTGAGCACAGGCCGATCAGGGCGCCGGCGGCGGTGAACAGGAACGAACGGGTCACCATCACCACCCCGGCGAGTGTGTCCCGGGCGATCTCCACCTGCTGGGTCAGCCCGGACAGTGCCCCAGCGTCCGCCTCCCGCACCCCGCGCGCGACCACCGCCGTCACCAGCCGGTCCCGGGCCGGTTCGACCAGCGCGGCGACCACGCCGTACACCCGCCCGGTCCCGTATGCCCCGGCACACACGGAGAGCCCCGCGGCCCCCAGCCACAGCAGTCCGGTCCGCGCGTTCCCGGCCAGGAACCCGGCGTCCAGGGCTCGTGCGAGGGCGTATCCGACGAGGAACGTCTGTCCCGCCTCCAGCACGGACCATGCGCCGAGCCGGACCAGGACCCGCCACCGCGCCCGCAGAAACCGGCAGGCCCGGCGCGCACGGATTCCCGAGCCGCGCACGCCCGTCAACTCCCGCTCCCGGTCCGGTACATGTCTCCCCGTGGCTGTTCGTTCCGGTCGCCGTCCGGCGTTCGTCGTCGCCCGTCACATACGTCCGTCTGCTCCTGACCACCGCCGGCCTCGGCATCACGCGTGCCGTCGCCCCCGAACACCGCCCGGTACTCCGGCTCCCGCCACAGCTCCCGGTGTGTGCCGACGGCCCTGACCCGGCCGGCGTCCAGCCAGGCGACCCGGTCCGCGCGGGCCGCGGTCGTCGCGCGGTGGGCGATCAGCAGGCGGGTGCGGTCCGGGTCGGCGGCCAGCAGGGTCTCGGTGATCCGGTGTTCCGTGACCGTGTCGAGGCTGGACAGGGCGTCGTCGAGGATCAACAGCCTGCCGCCGTGGGCGAAGGCGCGGGCGAGGCCGAGGCGTTGGGCCTCGCCGCCGGAACGGGGCGCGTCGGCGGTTCGGGTGGCGTAGCCGGCGGGGAGGCGCCGTACGAAGTCGTCGGCGTGGGCTCGCCGGGCGGCGGCGCGGACGGCGGCCGGTGTGGTGCCCGGGCGCCCGAAGGCGATGGTGTCCTCGATGGTCGTGCCCGGCAGGACGGGCCGCTCGAAGGCGTAGGCGACGGTGCGGCGCAGTTCGGCGTGGGTGAGGTCGCGCAGCCGGACGCCGTCGAGGAGGACCTCGCCCGCGTCGGGGTCGGCGAGCCGGCCGGCGACCTGTGCGAGCAGTGACTTGCCGGCGCCGGAACGGCCGACGACCGCCAGGGTGGTGCCGCCCGGGACGGTCAGCTCGACCCCGTCCAGGACGGTTCGCCCGCCCCGGCAGGCGGTGACCGCCCGTAGCTCCAGCCGGCCGTTGCCGGGCGGGAGTTGGCCGGTGCCGTGTGCGGGCGCGGGCTCGGCCAGAACCTCGGCGAGCCGGCCGGTCGCCGCGCGGGCCCGGCCGAGCGCGGCGAGCTGTCCGACGAGCGCGCCGACACCCGTGGCGAGCACCGCATACCGCGAGGCGGCCAGCATCTCGCCCACCGACACGCGGTGCCGGGCCAGCAGCAGTCCGGCCACCGCGAGAACGCCCAGGTTCAGCAGCGGTGCCACGGTGACCGCCTGCGCGGCGGCCCGGCCCTGCACCCGCCACATGCGGTGTCCGGCGTGCGACAGTTCGGGCAGCGGCGCCAGGATCCGGGCGGTCTCGCGCTCCTCGGCGCCCGCGGCCCGGATCGTACGGAACCCGCCGACCGCCTCCGCCAGCGCGCCGGCGATCCGGCCCTGCACCCGCTGGTAGTCGGCCACGCATGCCGTGGTGTCCCGGGCGAAGGCACGCAGCAGCAGGGCCAGGACCGGCGCCCCGGCCAGGAACACGGCAGCCAGGCAGGGGTCGATGAGGGCGAGCGCGACCACGCCCCCGACGGGCCCGGCGAACGCGGCGAGCAGCGCGGCCAGCGCGCCCGGCGCCGTCCCGGCCTGCGCGGCGTTGCCGACCAGCCGCGCCACCAGGTCCCCGGCGCCGAACCGGGCGGTGGCCCGCGGGCCCAGCGCCAGGACGTGCCCGGTGAGGCGCCGGCGCAGCCATGCGGTGGCCCGGGCGTCACAGGTGCCGGTGACCACGCTCGCGCAGCCGTCCAGCAGGGCCAGCAGCAGGACGAGGCCGGCACAGCCGCCGATCCAGCGGGCGGCCGGGGCGTGGGCCAGCAGCAGGTCCAGGGTGTGGCCGAGGAGGGCGGGCAGGAGGAGACCGGTCGCCGTGGCGGCCGTACTCACGGCGCACAGCGCGGCACAGCGGGCGCCGCCCTGGCGCAGCACCGCGCGCGACAGGGCACGACCGGCCGCCGAAGTGGCGCTGTCGGGGCGGGAGTTCATCGACGGGGCCTCGCTGGGTCGGACGGCAACGGGAGGGCCAGGGAGGCGAGGGCCGGGAAGGCCGTCCCCTCGCGGACGCACTCTGGCGCCCCTTTCAGCCGGAGGGCTCCGGACGGCCACTCCCACGCGGGAGGGCGCCGTCCGGAGCCGTGGACTCACCGGCTCGGTCAGAGGCAGAGCAGAACGCTCGCCGCGGAGACACAGGAGAGCAGGCTCACCGTGCTCGCGCCGTCGTGGGCGTCCGTCTCGGACTCGAGGGTCTGCAGGTCGAGAAGTGCCATGGTCGTGGTCCTTTCCCTTGATTTGGGGACGGGGTTGTGTCACGACTCCGTCAGGTCGCGGAGCCGCGGGTGCGGGCCGCCGGTGGCGGCGGGAGGAAGGGCAGGTGCGCGGTGCGGGCGCCGTCGCGGGCCGCGGCGAGCGCGAGCAGGCAGCCTGCCGTGCCGGTGGCGAGGTCCATGGAGAGCCGCATCATCTGGTGCCCGGGGAAGGCCAGTTGGCCCTGGTAGTCCATCGCGAACCAGCCGAGCCCCGCGATCTGCTGCTCCAGCCGCTCGGGTGTGGCGCCCGGGGCGGAGCAGCGGGCGAGGTGCAGGATCAGTCCGGCGCGGCCCTGGAAAAGGCCGGGCTGGGCGTAGAAACGGGAGGTGGCGGCGGTCAGGATGCCGGCCCGGGCGCGCTCGAACGCCACGCTGTCCGCATGCGCCGGCGAGCCGCTGTCCCGGTGCGCAGGACAGCTGCTGTCCGGCCGCGCGGGAGAGTCGCTGTCCCGGTGCGCCAGGTAGTCGTCGAGGACGAGCCCGATCCCCGCGCTGCCGTCGCCGAGGTAGGGCAGCGTCCGCCAGCCCTCGTCCACCTCCAGACCGCCGCCCGCTTCCTGGACGACACAGCAGTCAAGGTCGCGGCGGAGCGCCTCGCCCGCCGCCGTCAGGCAGCGTCCGTCGCCGGTCTGCTCGTACCGGCGCAGGAGGAACAGCGCGGGCCCGGTCGCGCCGCGCAGCAGTCCGGCGCGCCGGCGCGGGGTGTCCGGAAGCGGTTCGGCGAGCCGTCGTACGAGGATCTCGGCGGCCTCGGCGGCGTGTTGCCGCAGGGCCGCCTCGCCGGTCGTGTCCGCGAGCCGGTCGAGGACCAGGCCAAGCCCGGCGAGTCCGCCGTGCAGGTCGGAGGCGAGTGCGCGCCAGTTCTCCCGCAGGATGCCGTCGATCAGGTCCAACGCCCGCCGGCGATGGCCGAGTCGGTCGAGGACCAGGGCGACGCCCGCCAGGCCGTCGTACAGGCCGAGCGGGGTGCCGGGCGGTGACGGGGCGGTGCGGTCGAGCAGCCAGCGCTCGCCCTCGTCGTAGCGGCCGGCCCCGGACGCCTGGAGCGCGTACAGCACGCCGGCCGCGCCGTGCGCGAGGCCGAGGCCGCCGCCGTCCGCGAACTGGGCGATGTCACCGGGAAAGAGCCGGTCGTCGCGTTCCGGGGTGGCGGAGGCGAGGATCGCCTTCACCATCGAGTCCCGGCTGTAGGGCCAGTCGCCGGGTACCACCGGCGGGGCCGGCCGGGCGCGTCTCCCACCCGAGGCGTCCCGGGTGATCTCCGCCACCGCCTCGTCCAGGAAGGCGCGCGGTACGTCAGGGAACTGCTCGGCGATCACCTCGGCGAGATGCGCCGCCTTGCCCCGGTCCACCACGAACAGCGTGGTCACCGGCAGGAACAGGGCGAGCCGCAGACAGGCCAGCGCATAGCGGTCGACATCCGCGCCGCGGCGGTCCGGCGGGGCGAAGAAACCGGGGTGGGCGACGGTCTGCCGGGCGTTCTCCGCGGCGGGCGCGGCGGCCTCGAAGTCGATGAGATACACCGACTGTTCGTCCTCCGCCACCATGATGTTGAAGACATGCAGGTCGTTGAAGACCAGCCCGCGCTCGTGCACCGCCGCCACCGCCCGCTCGACCGCCGCGTGGATCCGCAGCGCCCACGCCGTGTACGCGGCGATCCGGGCCGGGTCGGGGTCGGGCGTGAGCAGCGGATGCCGCTGGGCGAAGAAGGAGTTGAGCGGACGGCCCGCCAGCTGGTCCATGACCAGGAACCGGTGCTCGCCGAGCGTGAACCAGTCCCGTACCTCGGGCACCACACCCGTCCCGGCGACCCGTTCCAGCGCCGCCTTCTCCCGCTCCAGCCGGGCCACCGCGTCCGCGCCGTCGGCTGCAAGCCCCGCGTGCGGCCGTGCCTCCTTCAGCACCACCCGGCGTCCGTCCCGGGTGTCGGTGCCGGCATACACCCCGCCGCCGTTGGAGAAGTGCAGCGCCTTCTCGATGCGGTACGGCAGCTCGCCGACCGTCGTGGTGTTGCGGGCCTCCAGATGCGGCCGCAGGAACGCGGGCAGCGTCACCCAGCCGGGCACCTGGAAGGACGGGGTGCGCCGGTCCGGAACGAGCCTGCCCGCGCCGTCGGCGACCGCGAGGACCAGTGAGCCGCGCTCGTCGACGACGTACCGGCGGGCGAAGGCGCCGTAGCGGACATAGAGCGGGCCGTCGTGCCAGCGCAGGTCTGTGAGGATGTACGGACCCTCGAAACCCTCCAGCAGCGCGCCCAGTTCACGCAGCGTCCGCTGCAACTGCTCCTCGTCCGCCGGATACAGCGTGACGAACTTGCCGCTGGTGTCACGGCCCGCGTACTTGGCGTTGCGCAGGTGCAGCAGGTGCGGGCCCGGCACGAACTTGAAGGGGATGCGGCGCGGCACGCAGTAGTCCCACACGATGCCCGCGATCCGTTCCGCGTTCGCGGCGGTCGCCGAGGAGTGGATCTTCCAGCCCTGCGCCGGTGCGTCGAGCGGCGTGCCGGCGGCGTTCACCGGGGTCAGCGTCAGCCAGTCGCCGGAGCGCGCCGCCCGCCAGCCGTCCGGGACGGTGCGACGCGCCGTCGCGAACAGCGGTGCCGGCTCACCCCCCGCCCCCGCGAGCCGGTCGGGCGTGTCGTAGAAGTGCCCGTCGGCGAGCGCGTACACCTCGTACCGCTTGTCCATGCGCCTTATGCCCCTCCCGGTGTGAACGCAGAAGACACTCCCAGGAGCCGGGTGGTCGCGGACAGTCACGTCTGTCACGAGGACACCATGCGGAACTCACGGGTCAAGATGCGTTCGGCGCCTTTCGAACGAAGCGGGCGCGCCGGAGCAGCCGGACCGCCCACAGGGGCTGCGCGGTGCGCCCGTACGCGCTGTAATGGCGAACGTGGTCAGTGAGGGCGCTGCGATCAGCGGAACGCGAACGGCGCCGGAGCGTGCCGAAGCCGCCCTGGACACGCTCACCACGGCATCCGCCACCCCGGACCGGCTCCGCCGGGTCCTCGAACAGGCGCTGGTGTTCGCCGGGGCGGCCTTCGCAGGGGTGTACACGCCCGGCGACGACCCGTCCGAGCTGTGCCTCGCCGAGTCGGCGGGCCTGCCGCGCACCCTGTACGGGCTCCGCGACGGCTATCCGGCGGCCGGCGGGTCCCCGGTCGCCGAGGCGCACCGCACCGGACACCCGCGCTGGCTCGGCCCCGCGGAGCTGGCCGGCGGCCCCGAGGCACGCCGCACCCCGTCCGCGGACTTCTCCGTGGCCGTCCTGCCGCTCGGCGCAGCGGGCGGCGGCTGTCTGCTCGCCGTCACCGAGCACCCCGCAGGCTTCGGCACCGACGACCGCGCCTGCCTGGAGCTGGTCGCCCGCGCGGTCGCCGTACCCGCACCGGCCGGCCCCGCCGGTGACGGCGGCGAGCTGGCGCCGGACGCCTTCAGCCTGGCCATGGACAGCGGCCGGATCGAGGTCGGGGACGACATCCTGCGGCTGTTCGGGCTCGGCCGGGACGGCTTCGACGGCCGGGTCGAGACCCTGCTCGGGCTGTGCGTGCCCGAGGACCTGCCCGCGCTGATGTCCGTCGTCGAGGCCGACCACATGTCCATCGGCGACCGCGAGCTGGAGTTCCGCATCCTGCAGCCCTCAGGACCGCCCAAGTGGCTGCGGCTGCGTGGCCGGCTGCTGCCCGGCGGCGAGGGCCACGCAGCCCGGCTCGTCGGCACCGTCGCCGACGCCTCCACCCTGCGCACCGGCGTCACCGACGTGGCCCGGGTGCAGCGCCTGGCCGCCGCCCTCGCCACCGCGGGCACCGTCAAGGACGTCGGCAAGGCCGTCGTGGCCGCGCTGCGCCGGCCCTTGCGCGCCGACCGGATCGCGCTCGCCGAACTGGAGAACGACCGTCTCGTCGTCACCGTCCTCGACCCGCCCGAACCCGAGGCCTGGCCCGACCTGTGGCGCAGCGAGTGGCGCACCGAATGGCCGGACGCGCCGGTGCGGGCCATGCCCACCCTGGCCGCCGCGCTGCGCGAGGGCCGCGCCCGGATCTGGCCGGCCGGCAGCGCGCTGGAACCCGCCCTCGCCGAGGTCGGCCCCGGCGGCCTCGCCGTGCTGCCGCTGCCCGCCGGCGGCCGGATGGCCGGCGCCTGTCTGATCGGCTGGGACCGCCCGCACGACTTCGGCCCCGACGAACGCGCCCTGCTCACCGCCTGCGCGGGCCTCGCAGGCCAGGCCCTGCTGCGCGCCCACGCCTTCGACGCCGAGCACGAACTCGTCGGCATGCTCCAGCGCACCCTGCTGCCGCGCCGTCTGCCCCGGCTGCCCGGCGCGGTCGCCGTCGCCCGGTACCTGCCGACCACGGCAGGCCTGGAGGTCGGCGGCGACTGGTACGACGTGATCCCGCTCGCCGACAATCACGTGGCCCTCGTCATCGGCGACGTCCAGGGGCACAACGCGGGCGCCGCCACCGTGATGGGCCAGATGCGCACCGCGCTGCGCGCCTACGCCGCCGAGGGCCACCCGCCGGACGTGGTGGTGGCGCACGCCAACCGGCTGCTGCTGGAGATGGAGACCGACCTGTTCGCGACCTGCGCCTACGTCGACGTCGACATGGAGCAGGGCACCGCCTGGTGCGTGCGCGCCGGGCATCTCCAGCCCGTGCTGCGCCACCCGGACGGCACCGCCGAGATCGTCCGCGCCGAGGGCGGACCGCCGCTCGGGGTGCTCGGCCAGACCGAGTTCCCGATGACCCCGCTGCGGCTGCTGCCCGGCACGGTGATCGCGCTGACCACCGACGGCCTGGTGGAGGCGCCGGACACCGACATCGACGCCGGCATGGACCGGCTCGCCGCCCGGCTGGCCGCCGCCGACCCGGCGCACCTCGGGCTGGTCGCCGACGCGCTGCTCACCGGCGCCCACCGCCGCGACGACGTGGCTCTGCTGCTGATGCGCTACGACGGCCTGGCCGTACGCCCGCTGCGCGAGAGCTGGACGGTGTGGCGGGTACCGGAGGCGGTACGGCACGCCCGCCGCTTCACCCGGCGCACCCTGCGTGCCTGGGGCATCTCGCAGGACACCATGGACACGGCCCTGCTGGTGGTCTCCGAACTCGTCACCAACGCCCTCGTGCACACCGACGGCCAGGTCCGCCTCGACATGAGCCTGGTCAACCACCGCCTGCGACTCGCCGTCGCCGACTCCTCCCCGCGCAGCCCCGTCAAACCCACCAGCATCGGCTGGGAGGCCACCGGCGGCCGGGGCATCCTGCTGGTGGAGGCCGTGTCGGCGGCCTGGGGCACACTCCCGGTCAGCGGCGGCAAGCAGGTGTGGGCGGACCTCGTCCCCGACGGCTGACGGCCACACGGGTGCGTTCACGGGGGCGTTCCGGCAGGTTGGAGGGGCATCTGCGGAACGCGGTGCCTAGGGTCGATAGGCGTGGCACACACCTTCCAAGAACTCGTCCAGAAGCAGCGCGCGGCCGACGCGGCCCACGCCACGGTCGAGGAGCTGCGGGACACGTACGGCCCGCCGGCCGAGCGGGGGATGACCGGCGCCCAGTCCGGCACCTACGAGACCGCGCTGCGCGCCTGGCGGGACCTGGCCCGGGACGTGCAGACCGCGGTGAGCGAGTACGCGAAGGAGAGCGGCCGGGCACGCCCCGAGGTCGAGGCCGAGGTGGCCCGGGCGGCGGCGGAGCCCGAGGACGCATGAACCGGGCCGGCCGCCGCGGCGAGCGGCTGGTGGACGCCGTGGACGCCCGGCTGCCCGTACTGGACGGCGGCCCGCTGCTGCGCAAGGCCTTCCCCGACCACTGGTCCTTCCTGCTCGGTGAACTCGCCCTGTACAGCCTGCTGGTGCTGATCCTGACCGGGGTCTGGCTGACCCTGTTCTTCCAGCCGGAGATGCGCGAGGTGGTGTACGCGGGCCCCTACCAGCCGCTGCGTGGAGTGCGCATGTCGGCCGCCTTCGACTCCACCCTGCACATCAGCTTCGACGTGCGCGGCGGACTGCTGATGCGGCAGACCCACCACTGGGCCGCGCTGGTCTTCGTCGCCGCGATCGGCGTGCACATGCTGCGGATCTTCTTCACCGGCGCCTTCCGCCGGCCCCGCGAACTGAACTGGGCCATCGGGCTCACCCTGTTCGTGGTCTCGCTCGCCGAGGGCTTCGCCGGCTACTCCCTCCCCGACGACCTGCTCTCCGGGACCGGGTTGCGCATCGCGCAGGGCATCATGCTGTCGATCCCGGTCGTCGGCACGTACGTGGCCTTCTTCGTGTTCGGCGGCCAGTACCCGGCCCACGACATCGTCACGCGCCTGTACCCGATGCACATCCTGCTGCTCCCCGGTGCCCTCATCGCCCTGGTCGCCGTACATCTGATCCTGGTGGTGCATCTCAAGCACACCCAGTGGCGCGGCCCGGGCCGCACCCAGGGCAACGCCGTCGGCAAGCCGTTCTTCGCGCAGTTCACCGCCTCCTCCGGCGGCCTGGCCGTAGCCGCCACCGGCCTGCTGGTGCTCCTCTCCGGCCTCGCCCAGGTCAACCCCGTCTGGAACTACGGCCCCTACCGCCCCGACCAGGCCTCCACCGGCTCCCAGCCCGACTGGTACGTCGGCTTCCTGGAGGGCGCGCTGCGGCTGGTCCCGCCGTGGGAGACGAACCTCGCGGGCCACACCCTCATGTGGAACGTCCTGCTCCCGGCGATCGTGCTGCCGGGTCTGCTGTTCGCCGTGCTGTACGCCTATCCGTTCGTGGAGCAGCGGCTGACCGGGGAATGGCGAACGGAGCGGCACCTGTGCGACCGTCCCCGCGAGCGGCCCGTACGCACCGGGCTCGGCGTGGCGGGCACCGTGTTCTACGGCGTGCTGCTGCTGGCCGGCGGCAACGACGTCATCGCCCAGACCTTCCGTATCTCCGTCAACGTCCTGACCTGGGTACTGCGCGTCGCCCTGATCGCGGCACCGGTCCTCGCCTTCCTGGTCACCCGCTGGCTGTGCCGGGCTCTCATGGCGGCCGAGACCGAGCGGCTCGCCGAGGGCGTGCCCACCGGCGAGATCCGCCAGAGCCTCACCGGCGGCTACGAGACCGACCACGTGCCCGTCGCGGCGTTCCGGCCCGGTGCCCCGCGCAGACCGCTCACCGGTACGCGTACTGGAACACCATCCCGTACACCCCGCGCACCAGAATCCCCAGACCGATGAGGAACAGCCACAGCCCGAAGACCACCCCCGTCGCCGTCACCGCGAAACCCAGCGCGGTGACGATCGGCCACAGACTCTCGTCGGGGAAGAACGCCACCGGCCCGGCCCCGTCCGCCACTTCCGCGTCGGTGCGATCCTGGGCCCGCGTCCCGCGGCGCCGGTACTGGATCAGACAGAAGAACGCGACCAGCGCGGCCATCCCGCACGCGACGACCAGCGCGACCGTGCCCGTCTCGTCCCCCGACCACACCCCGTACAGCGCCGCCGACCCGCCGAAGAACACCGCGACCCCGCCGAACAGCATCGCCTCCGTCCTCACCGGGTGCCCTCCGCCTCGGCTCTGCGCACGACCTCCGGATGGTGCAGATCGAAGGCGGGCGACTCCGAGCGCACCCGGGGCAGCGCCAGGAAGTTGTGCCGCGGCGGCGGGCAGGACGTCGCCCACTCCAGGCCGCGCCCCCACCCCCACGGGTCGTCCACGGTGACCTGCTCGCCCTTGGCCGCGGTGCGCCACACGTTGTAGAGGAAGGGCAGGGTGGAGACGCCCAGCAGGAACGCGCCCGCCGACGACAGGGTGTTGAGCAGCGTGAAGCCGTCCGCGGGCAGATAGTCCGCGTACCGGCGGGGCATGCCGGCCTCGCCGAGCCAGTGCTGCACCAGGAAGGTCAGCTGGAACGCCGGGAACAGCAGCCAGAAGTGGAGTTTGCCGAGCCGCTCGTCCAGCATCTTCCCGGTGAACTTCGGCCACCAGAAGTAGAACCCGGCGAACATCGCGAACACCACCGTGCCGAACAGCACATAGTGCAGATGCGCCACGATGAAGTAGGTGTCGGTCAGATGGAAGTCCAGCGGCGGCGAGGCGATCAGCACCCCGCTCAGCCCGCCCAGCAGGAAGGACACCAGAAAGCCCAGCGACCACAGCATCGGCGTCTCGAACGACACCGAGCCGTGCACCATCGTGCCGATCCACGCGAAGAACTTGATACCTGTGGGCACCGCGATCAGGAACGACATCAAGGAGAAGAACGGCAGCAGCACCGCACCGGTGGCGAACATGTGGTGCGCCCACACCACCGCCGACAGCATGGTGATCGCGATGGTGGCCCCGACCATCGGCACATAGCCGAAGAGCGGCTTGCGGGAGAACACCGGCAGGATCTCCGAGACGATCCCGAAGAACGGCAGCGCCACGATGTAGACCTCCGGATGCCCGAAGAACCAGAACAGGTGCTGCCACAGCAGTGCGCCCCCGTTCGCCGCGTCGAAGACATGCGCCCCGAACTTCCGGTCCGCCTCCAGCACCAGCAGCGCCGCCGCGAGCACCGGGAACGCGGGCAGGATCAGGATCGAGGTGAACAGCACGTTCCAGGTGAAGATCGGCATCCGGAACATCGTCATGCCCGGCGCGCGCAGGCACAGGATGGTGGCGATGAAGTTCACCGCGGTCAGCGTCGTCGACACACCCGAGACCACCAGCCCCATCGCCCACAGGTCGCCGCCCGCGCCGGGGGAGAAGTAGGCGCTGTTCAGCGGCGCGTAGGCGAACCAGCCGAAGGCCGCCGCCCCACCGGGCACCAGAAAGCCGGAGACCACCATCAGGCCGCCGAACAGGTACATCCAGTACGACAGCGCGTTCAGCCGGGGGAACGCCAGGTCCGGCGAGCCGATCTGCAGCGGCATCACGGCGTTGGCGAACCCGGCGAACATCGGGGTCGCGAACAGCAGCATCATGATCGTGCCGTGGATCGTGAAGAACTGGTTGTAGCCCTGCTGGCTCAGGAACTGCAGGCCCGGCCGGGCGAGTTCCGCGCGCATGCCGAGGGCGAGCAGCCCGGCGAACAGGAAGAAGCAGAACGCCGTGACCATGTAGAGCCGGCCGATCACCTTGTGGTCGGCGGTGGAGAGCCGGCGCAGGAGGGTCCGGCCGGGACGCGGGGCGGGTGCCGTGTACCGTGCGACGACATCCTTGATGTCCGAGATGTCCGATAGTTCCGTCATCGCGAGTGACGCTACCCGGCAAACTTCCGTCGGCATCAGAGCCATGCCGCCCCGACGCCCCAGTCGTACGAACAGGGCCAGATTCAGTCCATCGCATCCGCCAGGAACCTCGGGGACGACCTCGTCGTCGGCGGGATCCGCTCACTGGTGGAGGAGTTCCGCGACCACCGGCCCGCCGCCCAGGTCCTGCTCACACACGTGCCGGACCCGCGCGCCTTCGGGGCCGCCGGACTCGACGCGGTCGCGGGGCGCACCGTCCGCCGGGGGCCCGGGGATATCCGCCGGGATGGTCAACGGGCCGCCCGCGGGGGTGTGCTCGACGGTGAGCCCGATGCGCTGGGTGCCGTCCTGTCGGGCGACTCCGGCCGGGACGGTGTGGGGCCGCACCCCGCCGTCCCACTCGCCGTGGGCGACCCTGGGGCCGAAGCGCTCGACGACGACCGCGTGCATCTCCCGCAGCGGCGCGCGCCGGTGGTCTTCGAACGGCGCCGGCAGCAGGCGTCCGCTCATCCGCTCGGCCGTGTCGGGAGACTCGCACAGGTTCTTGAAGTAGCCGACGGTGTCCGAGCGTTGGAAGCCCGCGCAGGAGCGGACGCCGGAGCATCCTGTGCGGGTGAGGCTGTCGACAAGCGCGCCCTTGCGCACGGGTATGGGACCCCGTGGCAAGGGGCCGGGCCGGGCCGGTCGGGTCAGGCGCCGTGGGCCAGCATGCGTGCGTCAGGCGGTGTGGGTCTTGGCCAGCAGCTCCAGGACCTCGGCCGTCGTGCCGCTCTCGCCGAGCCGCGGGAAGATCCGCTCGATGCTGTTCGCGTGCGCCACGGCGTCGGCGTCGGCCATCGCGTCGGTGGCGAAGGAGACGTGGTAGCCGTGGGCATAGGCGTCGCGGGCGGTGGACTCCACACCGATGCTGGTCGCGACGCCGGTCAGCACGATCTGGGCGATGCCGCGGCGGCGCAGCTGGACGTCCAGGTCGGTGCCATGGAAGGCGCTCCAGTTGTGCTTGGTGACGCGGATGTCGCCGGGGTGGCCGGAGAGCTCGTCGACGATGACGTCCCAGCCCTCGGGGAAGGCGAGGCCCCGGGGGGCCTGGCGCTCGGTGCGGCCGGGCAGGACGTCCCCGCCGTCGGCGGCGAAGGAGACGCGGACCAGGACCACGGGCAGGTTCCGGGCGCGGAAGGCGTCGGCGAGTTCGGCCGTACGCGCCACGACCTCGGGGCCGGTGTACGGCTGGGTCGGCATCGCCGTGATGCCGTTCTGCAGGTCGATCGCGACGAGGGCGGTACGGGGGTCGAGCGTGGTGAGCGACATGAGCCGGTCAGGCCTTTCCGGTGGTGGTGGGGCGTTGAGGGGTGAGCCAGCCGAGGGAACGGTCCGGCAGGGTCGTCGCCAGCAACAGGGCGGAGCCGGCGAGCATGAACAGGGCCAGGCCGTGCAGCCCGGCCGTGTCGGCGCGGTGCGGGTAGAACGCCGCGGTGGCTGCGGACGAGCCGAGCGCGCCGAGGTACGTGAAGGTCCGCAGCAGCCCGGCCGCGGAGGCGATCCGCTCCGGATCGGCCTGCCGGTACAGGGCGTTCTGCGTGGCCAGGCCGATGAGGCCCTGCGGGACGCCGAGCAGCGCGCCGATCGCGAGCACCAGCCACAGCGGACTGCCGGACCGCACCAGGAGCAGCAGCGCACAGCCCGCGATCTGCAGCACGGACCCGATGAGCAGCTTGGCGCGCACCGCCTCCCGGCGTCCGGTGAGCGTGGACACGAGCAGCGCGGTCACGGACAGCGGCAACAGGACGAGGCCGGCGGTGGAGGCGCTGAGGCCGCGTCCCTGCTCCAGCCACTGGGTGTAGCCGTACATGAAGGCGTAGGAGGTGGTGTAGGCGAGGAGTTGACGCAGGTAGGTGGCGAGGAGCGGGCCGTTGCCGCCGAGGACGCGCAGATCGACGAAGGGGTCCTCCGTCCTCAGCTCGCGTACCGCGAAAGCGGCGGCAGCGGCCGCCGACAGCGCCGGCAGATACCAGCGGTCGGCGCGCGGATGCATCAGGAACAGCATCAGCGCGACCAGCGTCAGCGCGAACAGGGCCATGCCGGGCAGATCGACACGGCGCCGCCGGGTCGCGGACCGGGGCAGTCGCAGCGCGCCGAGCACCAGACAGGCCGCCGAGAGCGGCACGTTGACGGTGAAGACGGCGCGCCAGCCGCCCAGGCCGATCAGCAGTCCGCCGAGCGCGGGCCCGACGACGGCCACCGTCTGGTTGGCGACGGCCAGCGCGGCCAGCACCCCGGCAGGGCTGTCCTGCCCGGTGCGTTCGGCCTCGCTGCGGGTCAGCCGCATGGCCGCCGGGTACGCCGCCGACGTCCCGAAGCCCAGCAGGACGCGGGCCGCGATCAGCGCGCCCAGCGAAGGGGCGAGCACGCCGAGCAGACCGGCGACGCCGACCAGCGCCGTACCGGCGAGGTAGAGCCGGCGGGGGCCGTACATGTCCACCAGGCGGCCGATGACGGGCTGCCCGACGGCCGTGGCCAGATAGAGCGCCGAGACCAGCCAGGCCGTCTCGGCGGGCGGGGCTCCGAAGGCGACGCCGATCGGCACCAGGGCCACGGCGATCATCGAGGAGTTGACCGGATTGAGGACCGAGCCGACGAGCATCGGCGGGATCAGCCGGCGGTCGAATCCGGCGGGGGAGGGGCGGGAGGCTTTCCCGGCGCGTGCGGCGAGCCTCGGTATCACGGCTGCGAGAGCCGTTCCATCAGCTCCAGCGCCCTGAGCACGGTCTGCCGCTCCTCCTCGGTGTAGCGGTCCTGGAAGGCGCGGGCCAGCCACTCCTCACGCACCTGCCGGTTGCCCTCCGTCCGGGCCCGCCCGGCGTCGGTCAGCGTGACCAGCTGGCGGCGGCCGTCGTCCGGGTCGGGCGCGCGCCGGATCAGACCGTGCTGGTCCAGGGCGGCCAGCGTGGTGGCCATCGACTGCGGGCGCACGCCCTCGGCGGCGGCGAGTGCGCTGGCCGTGGCGGCGCCGTGCTTGCCGACCAGGGTGAGCGCCGACTCCTGCGACGGGCTGAGGTCGGCGTCCTGAGCGACCTCGCGGATACGACGCCGCAGCCGGCTGAACACCACGCGCAGATCGCGCGCGGCACGGGCGGCGGAGTCGGAGATGTCAGTCATGCGGCCAGCGTAGGACGGACAGCAGAACCTGTCCAGCTCAGGCTGTTCAGTTTTACCTGATTAATTGTTGGGTGCGTGGCGATCGATGGTCGCCCTTCTCGGCTACGTTGGCCCTGTGCGTCTGCTGATGGTCTCCGACACCCACCTGCCGAAGCGCGCCAAGCGGCTCCCGGAGCAGCTGCTGGCCGAACTCCCGCACGCGGACGTGGTGTTCCACGCCGGCGACTGGGTCGACACCGCGACCCTGGACCTGCTGGAGAGCCGCAGCCGGCGACTCATCGGGGTCTACGGCAACAACGACGGCCCGGAGCTGCGGGCCAGGCTCCCCGAGGTGGCGTACGCCGAGCTCGGCGGCCTGCGCTTCGGCGTGGTGCACGAGACCGGCCCCGCCCAGGGCCGCGAGGCCCGCTGCGCCGCCCGCTTCCCCGATCTCGACGTACTGGTCTTCGGCCACAGCCACATCCCGTGGGACACCACCGCCCCGACCGGCCTGCGCCTGCTCAACCCCGGCTCCCCGACCGACCGCCGCCGCCAGCCCCACTGCACCTACCTGACGGCCACCGTCGCCGACGGGGCACTGACCGAGGTCACCCTGCACCGCCTGCCACAACGAGAGAGCCACAGCGGCGGGGGCCGCGCGATCATTCGGTGATGATCACGCTGCTCCGCTGGACATACCGGGGCTGCTTCTCGGCGCGGTGGCTCTCCTCGCGGTGACCTGTGCCTTCACCGAGGGCGGCCGCTCCGGTCCCGGTGCCCCCGAGGTCCTGGTGGCCGCCTGTTTCGGCATCGCCGCCCTGGCGGGGCTCGCCGTGGCCGAGGTCCGGCGCGGAGACACCGCGATGGTCCCGCCGGCTCTGCTGCGCCGATGGCGTTCCTCCAGTCGCTGCGGCACCGGTCGGCGTTCCAGGCAGGCCTGACCATGCTCCCGCTGTTCACCCCGCTCGCGGTGTTCGCGCTGCTCGGCGGCCGGGTCACCAGTCGTATCGGGGCCCGGATCCCGGCTGCCGCGGGGCTGGTGGTGGCCGCGGCCGGGCCCACCAAGCTCGCCCGGGCCACCGCTCACTCCGGCCTCGCGCTGCTGGTCCCCGCGTTCTTGTCGTGGGGAATCGGGGGCGGGTTGCTCACCCCGGCCGTGGTGGCGGCCGCGATCGCCGCCGTGCCGGGTGAGCGTGCCGGCTGGCCTCGGCTGTCAACAGCACGGCGCGGCAGGCCGGGGTGCGATGGGAATCGAGGTCGCGGGGGCGGTGGCTGGGCAGCCGGCGGTGCGGGTCGATTCCTGCGCGCATTCCATGCGGTGGCCCTCGCTCCGGCGTCTCTGTACGGGGTCGCGGCGGTGTTCGCCCTCGTCTCGCTGCCGAGGGCTCTGCCGGGTGGGCGGCGGTGACGCCCACCCGTCTGCCGGGGGCGGTGCGTCGGCGGGTGCGAGTGGTTGGTGGTTGATCGCGCAGTTCCCCGCGCCCCTAGGGAGTTGCCCGTCGCCGATGCGACATGGTTCGCCCCCTCCGGCGCAGCCGTGCCGCCAGCCCCGCCAGTACGGCGATCACCAGTGCCAGCGCCGCCGCACGCTTTGCCACCGGCAGGCCGGCCGTGCGGAGCAAGTCGAGCGGCTGCGGTTCCTCGTCGTCGTAGGCGGCCGGTTCCTCTTCGGTCGGCCCGGGGCGCGTGGCCAGCCGTTCCGCCAGGCAGTTCGCGAACTGGCCCACCAGGCGGTCACCCACCTCCGCCAGCACGCCCCGCCCGAACTGGGCCGGGCGGCCGGTCACCGTCAGGTCGGTCCGTACCGACACCGCCGTAATGCCGTCGCGTTCGCTGAGCGTGCCGGTGACCGTCGCCCTGGCCGTGCCCTGGCCCCGGGTCTCGCGGCCGTTCGCCACGAGGACCATCCGGTGTGCCGCCGTGTCCTGTTCGTCGAAGACCGCCGTGCCCCGGTAGGCGACGGTGACCGGGCCGACCTTGACCTTCACCGAGCCGGTCACGGTCGTACCGTCGTAGTCCTCCACCACCGCACCCGGCAGACAGGGCGCGATCCCTTCGATGTCGAGGAGTGCGTGCCAGGCGTCGTCGACCGGGACGGGCACGGTGAACTCGTGGTGCAGCTCCATGACATGCTCCCTTCGGACGCGTCAGACCGCGGTCGGGTGGATGGCTCCGGCGGTGGTGGTCAGCGGTGCGCCGCTGCCGCCCCAGCGCAGGGCGACGATCTCGGCGGCGACGGAGACGGCCACCTCCTCGGGCGTACGGGCCCCGAGGTCGAGCCCGAGCGGCGAGCTCAGCCGGGACAGTTCGGCCTCGGTCAGACCGGCGTCGAGGAGCCGTGCGCGGCGCTCCTCGTGGGTGAGCCGGCTGCCCATCGCCCCGATGTAGGCGGCCGGACGCCGCAGGGCCTCCTCCAGCAGCGGCACGTCGAACTTCGGGTCGTGGGTGAGGACGCAGATCACCGTGCGGTCGTCGGTCTCCGTACCGGCGAGATAGCGGTGCGGCCAGTCGACCACGACCTCGGCGCCCGCCGGGAAGCGTTTGGGCGTGGCGAAGACCGGGCGGGCGTCGCACACGGTCACCCGGTAGCCGAGGAAGTCACCGATCCGGGCCACCGCGGCCGCGTAGTCGATCGCGCCGAAGACCAGCATGCGCGGCGGCGGTGCGAACGACTGGAGGAACACCGTGACGGTGTCCTCGCGACGCTCGCCGTGCGGACCGTAGTGTCTGAGGGCCGAGGCGCCGAGGGCGAGTTCGCCGCGCGCGTCCGCGGTGACGGCGACGTCGAGGCCCTCCGCGCCGAGTGTGCCCGCCGCCCGGTCCGGCCACACCGCGCGCGTGGCACCGCGCGGCGCGGGCCCGTCCACCACCGTGGCCACGGTCACCGGCTCGCCCGCGGTGACCGACGCGGCGACCGCGCCGAACGCCGGGTCCGACGCGGCGGTCACCGGCCGTACCAGCAGGGTGATCTCGCCACCGCAGGTGAGGCCGACCGCGAACGCGTCCTCGTCGCTGTAGCCGAAGGTTTCCAGGCGTGGCTCGCCGCTCGCCACGACCTCCTGGGCGAGTTCGAACACCGCGCCTTCCACACAGCCCCCTGACACGCTGCCCACGACCTCGTCGTCCGGGCCCACCGCCATCGCGGCACCCGGGCCGCGCGGCGCGCTGCGGCTGACCGCGACGACCGTGGCCATACCGAACGGGACCCCGGCCGCGTGCCAGCGGGCCAGCGCCGGCAGAATCTCACGCACGATCCGCTCCTCTCACCCGGGCCGCACCGGTCAGGCGGTCGACACCGGTCCTGCGGTCGGCACTGGCGTCCGCACCGCGCACCACTGCCGCCAGCCGCTCCAGCGCGGCCAGGCTGTGCCCCTCGACGAAGGCGTCCACGCTGGGCAGTGCCGCCGCCATCCCGGCGGCCAGCGGCGCGTAACCGGGGCGCGCCTTGCGGGGGTTCGCCCAGACCACCTGGTGGGCCAGGGCGTGCAGCCGGCGCATCTGCTGCCCGAGCAGCTCCGGATCGCCCCGCTCCCAGCCGTCCGAGAGCAGCACGACGATCGCCCCGCGGGCCATCCCACGCTGCCCCCAGCGGTTCAGGAACTCGCGCACCAGCTCACCGAGCCGGGTGCCGCCGCGCCAGTCCGGCACGGCCGCCCCGACGGCCGTCATCGCCAAGTCCGGGTCGCGGTGCGAGAGTTCACGGGTGACCCGGGTCAGCCGGGTGCCGATGGTGAACACTTCCGTGCGGCCCGCGCGTACCGCCGCATGCGCGAACCGCAGCAGCGCGTCGGCGTACGGCGCCATCGAACCGCTCACATCGACGAGCAGCACCACCCGGCGGGGCCGCTCGACCCGGGCATGCCGGCGCAGCCGTGCCGGTTCCCCGCCCCGCCGCAGCAACTCCCGTACGGTGCGCCGCGGATCGACCTCGCCGCGCCGGGCGGGCCTGCGCCGCGCCGAACGCCGCGCCTGCCCCCGCAGGGCGAAAGCGGCGAGCAGAGAGTGCAGTTGGGCCCGCTCGGCGGTGTCGAGCCCGGCGAAGTCGCGGTGCCGAAGCACCTCGGCCGAGCTGGCGAGCGCGGCGACGGGCGGTCCGGGCGGCTCGCCCTCGCTGGGCGTGCTCGACCCCACGGGAGCCTCCCGCGCGACGAGCCGGAGCCGGGCCGCGGGAGCGGCACGCACCGGGCGGGCGGTCTCCTCGGGGCAGGACCCGAAGTACGCGGCGAACACCCGCTCGTACCGCTCCAGATCGTCGTGCCCGCCGCACAACGTCGCCCGCCCCGCCCAGTACACGTCCGCTCGCACCCCCGGACGCAGGGCGGCCACGGCACGCAGGAACGCATACAGCCGCTCGGTGCTCGCGTCGACCCCGGCCGCCCGCAGCGCCCGCACAAAACCGATCAGCACGGCGTCGGCCCCGAGCCGTTCGGCGTCCGTCCCCGGCTGTTCGGGGTCGGTGCCGGGTTGTTGGGCGTCCGTCCTGGGTTGTTCGGGGTCGGTCCCGGGTTGTTGGGCGTCCGTCCTGGGTTGTTCGGGGTCGGTCCCGGGTTGTCGGTCGTCCCACCTGGGTTGTTCGGGGTCGGCCCCGAGCCGTTCGGTGTCCGTCCCCGGCTGTTCGGGGTCGGTCCCGGGTTGTCGGTCGTCCCACCTCGGTTGTTCGGGGTCGGTCCCGGGCTGTTCGGCGTCCCTCCCCGGCCGCTCGCGATCCGTCCCGGGCTGTTCGGCGTCGCTCCCGAGCCCTTCGGGATCCGTGCCGGGCTGTTCGGCGTCCCTCCCCGGCCGCTCGCGATCCGTCCCGGGCTGTTCGGCGTCGCTCCCGAGTCGTTCGGCGTCGCTCCCGAGCCCTTCGGGATCCGTGCCGGGCTGTTCGGCGTCGCTCCCGAGCCCTTCGGGATCCGTGCCGAGCCGTCGGGCATCCGCCCCCAGCCCTTCGGCATCCGCCCCGTGCCGTGCGGCATCCGCCCTGTGCCGTGCGGCATCTGCCTTGTGCTGTGCGGCATCTGCCCCGTACCGTGCGGCATCCGCCCCGAGTCGTGCGGCATCCTGTTCCGGCGGAGGGTTTGTCCCGCTCCCGGTCCTGCTCACCGCCCTCGCCCGCCCCGGGCGGCGAGGACCGCGGTGAGATCGAGCCCCCGGGCCCGGTCCGTGTCCTCCCGGTACTTCAGCGCCGAGCCCAGTGTCGCCACCGCCAGCTCCGCGTCCACCTCGCTCGCCCCCAGCGCGTCCAGGGCCTCGGCCCAGTCCAGGGTCTCGGCGACACCGGGCGGTTTGAGCAGGTCGGCGCCGCGCAGCGCCTGCACCAGTGCCGTCACCTGTTCCGCCAGCCGTGCCGACACCCCGGGCAACCGGCGTCGCACGATGGCCAGTTCACGGGCGAAGGAGGGATGGTCGAACCAGTGGTAGAGGCAGCGCCGCTTCAGCGCGTCATGCACCTCCCGGGTCCGGTTCGAGGTCAGGACGACGACCGGCGGGTCTTCGGTGTGCAGCGTGCCCAGCTCCGGGATCGTGACGGAGTACTCGGACAGCAGCTCCAGCAGGAACGCCTCGAACTCGTCGTCGGCCCGGTCGATCTCGTCGACCAGCAGCACCGCCGGCTGCGTCTGCAGGGCCTGCAGCAGCGGGCGGGCGATGAGGAAACGGCGGTCGTACAGCTCGCTCTCCAAACGGTCCGCGTCCGTCACCCCGGCTGCCTCGGCGGCGCGCAGGTGCAGCAGCTGGCGAGGGAAGTCCCAGTCGTACAGGGCCTGTGAGGCGTCGATGCCCTCGTGGCACTGCAGCCGGATCAGCGGCGCGCCGAGTGCGTCGGCGAGGGCGGAAGCGAGCGCGGTCTTGCCCACGCCCGCGTCGCCCTCGCAGAACAGCGGCCGGTGCAGCCTCAGGGCCAGGAAGCAGGTGACGGCCAGCCCCTCGTCGACGAGGTACCCCGTCTCCTCCAGGCGGGCCCGCACCTGCTCCGGGTCGTCCATCGTGATGATCGGCGCTCACCCCATTCCGGTCGCGGCCAGCACCGCCCGCCGGGTCAGGACACGCGCGAGGTGTTCCCGGTACTCCGGCGAGGCGGACACGTCCCTCGTCGGCCGGGTGCCCTCGGCCGCCGTCCCGGCGGCCCGGGCCACGGCGTCCGAGGCACCGACCCCGGCCAGCGCCGCCTCGGCCGCCGAGGCCCGCAGCGGGGTCGCGCCCATGTTGGTCAGCCCGATGCGTGCCTCGGCGATGTGCCCGTCGTCGCGCCGGACCAGCGCCGCGACACCGACGATCGCCCAAGCCTGGGCGACCCGGTGGAACTTCTCGTAGTGGAAGCCCCAGCCGTCCGTCTTCGGTACCCGTACCTCCACGAGGAGTTCGTCGGGCGCGAGCGCCGACTGGAGGTAGTCGACGAAGAAGTCCCGGGCCGGGATCGTGCGCCGGCCGTTCGGTCCGGCGGCGACGAGTTCGGCGTCCAGGGCCAGCGCCACCGCGGGCAAGTCTCCGGCGGGATCGGCGTGCGCCAGCGATCCGCCGAGGGTGCCCCGGTGCCGTACGGCGGGATCGGCGACCGTCGCCGTGGCTTCGGCCAGCAGACCGGCGTGGCGGCGCACCAGCGGGTCGCGGATCACGTCGTGGTGCGTGGTCAGCGCGCCGATGACGAGCGTGTCGCCGTCCTCGCGGACCCCGCGCAGCTCCGGGATCCGGCCCACGTCGACCACCAGCTCCGGGAAGGCCAGTCGCAGCCTGAGCAGCGGCAGCAGGCTCTGCCCGCCGGCCAGCACCTTCGCCTCCTCGCCGGCGTCGGCGAGCACGCGCACCGCGTCGTCCACGCTCTCCGGACGGGCGTACTCGAAGGCCGGGGGAATCATGCCGACGCCTCCTTCACCGCTCGCCACACGCGTTCGGGTGTGCAGGGCATCCGCACGTCGTGCACGCCGAGCGGCCTGAGGGCGTCCACGACGGCGTTGACCACGGCGGGTGTCGACGCGATCGTCCCGGCCTCGCCGACGCCCTTGACACCGAGCGCGTTCGAGGACGCCGGGGTCTCGGTCCGGTCGGTCACGAAGTCCGGCAGGTCGGCCGCCGACGGCACGAGGTAGTCGGCCAGGGTGGCGGTGACGAGGTTGCCGTCGTCGTCGTACACGGCCTCCTCGTACAGCGCCTGGGCGATGCCCTGCGCGAGTCCGCCGTGCACCTGCCCCTCGACGATCATCGGGTTGACGGTCCGGCCGACGTCGTCGACACAGACGTACGACCTGATGCGGGTGCGCCCGGTCTCGGTGTCGACCTCGACCGCGCACAGGTGGGTGCCGTGCGGATAGGAGAAGTTCTCCGGGTCCACGACGTGCTCGGCGTTGATCGTGGGCTCGACGCCGTCGGGCAGGTCGTGGTTGGTGAACGTCTCGAAGGCGATCTCCTGGATGGTCCTGCGGGCCTCCGGGGAGCCCTTCACGGAGAACACGCCGCCGCTGAACTCCAGGTCCTGCTCGCTCGCCTCCAGCAGATGCGCGGCGACCTTCCGGGCCTTGTCGACGACCGTCCGCGCGGCCCGGTACACGGCCTCGCCGCCGACGGCCAGCGACCGCGAGCCGTAGGTGTCCATGCCCTGTGGGGAAGCCTTGGTGTCGCCGTGCACCACCTCGACGTCCTCGAAGGGCACGCCGAGCACGTCCGCCGCGATCTGGCTCCAGCAGGTCTCGTGCCCCTGTCCGTGCGGACTGGTGCCGGTGACGACCTCGACCTTGCCGGTGGGCAGCATGCGGATGCTCGCCGCCTCCCAGCCTCCGGCCGCGTACCGCAGGTCGCGCAGCACCCTGCTCGGTGCGAGCCCGCACATCTCGGTGTACGTCGACACGCCGATGCCGAGCCGTACGGGGTCGCCGCGCCGGTTGCGCTCCCGCTGCTCGGCGCGCAGGCCGTCGTAGCCGAACAGGGCGAGAGCCTTGTCGGTCGCCGCCTCGTAGTTGCCGCTGTCGTAGGTCAGTCCGGCGATCGTGGTGTACGGGAACTCCTCGTGCCGGATCCAGTTGCGGCGCCGCAACTCGACCGGGTCCAGGCCGAGTTCGGCCGCCAGCTCGTCCATGATCCGTTCGATGGCGAAGGTCGCCTCGGGGCGTCCGGCGCCGCGGTAGGCGTCGGTGGGCGTGCGGGTGGTGAAGACGCCGGTGCAATGGAATTCGTAGGCGTCCATCTTGTAGATCGCCGGGTACATGAAGGCGCCCAGGATCGGGATGCCCGGCGTGACGAGCATCAGATAGGCGCCCATGTCGGCGAGGAGGTCGACCTTGAGGCCGAGCAGCCTGCCCTCGCGGGTGGCGGCGATCTCGACGTCCTGGATCATGCCGCGGCCGTGGTGGGTGGCGAGTGCGCCCTCGGAGCGGGACTCGGTCCACTTCACCGGCCGGCCGAGCCTGCGGGCGACCGTGAGGGCGAGGGCCTCCTCGCCGTACACCTGCAGCTTGGAGCCGAAGCCACCGCCCACGTCCGGGGCGATCACGCGCAGCTTGTGCTCGGGGATGCCGGTGACCACCGCGAGCATGACGCGCAGGATGTGCGGGATCTGGGTCGCCGAGTAGACCGTGTACTCACCGGAGGCGGCGAGCGGGGTGACGACGACCGCGCGGGGCTCCATCGCGTTGGGGATCAGCCGCTGCTGGTGGTAGCGGCGCTTCAGTATCACCTCGGCGCGGCCCCGTACCGCCTCGAATCTCTCGCCGGTGGCGAGCGGCCAGGTGTAGCAGCGGTTGGTGCCCTTGCCGGCGTGGACCAGCGGGGCGTCCGGCGCCAGCGCGGTCTCCAGATCGAGGACCGGGGGCAGCGGGTCGTAGTCGACCTCGATCGCTTCCAGGGCGTCGGCGGCCGCGTACCGGTCGCGGGCCACCACGACCGCCACCGGGTCGCCCGCGTAGCGCACCTCGTCCACGGCGACCGGCGGATGGTCGGGCAGCACGATGTCCTCGGTCACCGGCCAGGCGCAGGGCAGCGAACCCAGCTCCTCGGCGAGGTCGGCGCCGCTGAACGCCGCGATGACACCGGGGCGTTCGAGGGCGGGGGAGACGTCGACGCGGGTGATGCGGGCGTGCGCCATCGGGCTGCGCAGGACCGCCAGGTGCAGCAGCCCGGCCACCTGGATGTTGTCGGTCCAGTTGGTCTGGCCGGTGATCAGCCGGGCGTCCTCCTTGCGCAGCCGGCGCCGCCCGACCTCGGGTGCGACGGCCTGATCGGTCATGCCGGGACCTCCTCGCCGACCTGGTGGCCGGAGGTGTCCCGCTGTCCGGACGCGGCGAGCACCGCGCGGACGATGTTCTGGTAGCCGGTGCAGCGGCAGAGGTTGCCCTCCAGGGCCTGCCGGACCTCGTCCGGGCCGGGGTGCGGGTTCTCGCGGAGCAGATCCCGCGCCGCCATGATCATGCCGGGGGTGCAGTAGCCGCACTGCAGACCGTGCTGCTCGTGGAACGCGCGCTGCAGCGCCGTCCACTCGCCGTCCTGCGCGAGCCCCTGGATCGTCGTCACCGCGCACCCGTCCGCCTGGACGGCGAGCACCGAGCAGCTCTTCACGGTCGCCCCGTCCAGGTCGACCGTGCACGCCCCGCAGTTGGAGGTGTCGCAGCCGATCGGGGTGCCGGTGAGGCCGAGGCGGTCGCGGAGGTAGTGGGCCAGGAGGAGGCGGGGTTCCACGTCGTCCTGGTACGTCGTGCCGTCCACGTTCACCGAGATGCGGGTCATATGCCCTCCAGACTGTGCGGGAGAGGGAAGTCAGCCACCAAGGGTGAGGAAACGAGCCATATGGCGTGATGTAGGTCACCCTACGACCGCGCTCTGGTCGCGGCGAGTGCTGTGCGAGGGGTTTTGTTGACCGTTAATCCATTGCCGCTCGCCGCTGCCTTCTGTTGCACTGCGCGGTACCCGTCGTCACACAGAGAGGATCAGCGATGCGCGCTGCGTGCATGTCCGCCCAGGAAGGAATCCACCCCGTGCCGAAGGACATCACGCTCAGTGCATCTGCTCAATCTCGGAATTCTCGCCCATGTCGACGCCGGTAAGACCAGCCTGACCGAAAGACTGCTGCACACCGTCGGAGTGATCGACGAGATCGGCAGCGTCGACGCCGGCAGCACCACCACCGACACGCTCGCGCTGGAGCGGCAGCGCGGCATCACCATCAAGTCCGCCGTCGTGTCGTTCCCGCTCGCCGGTGTCACCGTCAACCTCATCGACACCCCGGGTCACCCCGACTTCATCGCCGAGGTCGAGCGGGTGCTCGGCGTGCTCGACGGCGCCGTGCTGGTCGTCTCGGCCGTCGAGGGCGTCCAGGCGCAGACGCGCGTGCTGATGCGCACCCTGCGCCGGCTGCGCATCCCCACCCTGGTCTTCGTCAACAAGATCGACCGGGGCGGCGCGAACGGCTCCGCCGTGCTGGACCAGATGACCCGCAGGCTGGCCGTACCGCTCGTCCCCATGGGGCACCCCACCGCGCTCGGCACGCGGGCCGCCGGTTTCGTGCCCGGCCTCGCCCCGGCCGCGCTGGACGTGCTCGCCGGCCATGACGACGACCTGATCGCCGCCTACCTCGACGGCGGCGTCGGGGACGCCCGGCTGCATGCCGCCCTGGCCACCCAGACCCGGCGCGCGCTGGTCCACCCCGTGTATTTCGGCTCCGCCATCACCGGAGCGGGCGTGCCCGACCTGATCAGCGGCATCGAACGGCTGCTCCCCACCGCCGGCGGGGACCCGGCCGCCCCGCTGTCGGCCACGGTCTTCAAGGTCGAACGCGGCCCGGCGGGGGAGAAGGTGGCCTACGCGCGGATCTTCTCCGGCACGCTGCGGGTGCGCGACCGGGTGCCGTTCGGAGCGGGCGCCGAGGCCGACGGCCGCGCGGAGGGCCGGGAAGGGGGCGGCCCGGTGGAAGGACGGGGCGCGCTGCGTCGCCCGGAGGGGCGCGTCACCGGGCTCGGAGTTTTCGAGGGCGGCACCGATGTGCGGCGGGACAGTGCCGCGGCCGGGCGGATCGTCAAGGTGTGGGGGCTCGGGGGGATCCGGATCGGGGATGCGCTCGGCCGGCCCGCGCCGGCGTACGGGCATCACTTCGCACCGCCCACTCTGGAGACCGTCGTCGTCCCCGGTCCCGGCACGGACCGGCGCTCGCTGCACCTCGCGCTCACCCAGCTCGCCGAACAGGACCCGCTCATCGGCGTCCGGCACGACGAACTGCGCGGGGAGACCTCGGTGTCCCTCTACGGCGAGGTGCAGAAGGAGGTCGTCCAGGCGACCCTCGCCGGGGAGTACGGCCTGGACGTCGCCTTCCGCGAGACGACGACGCTGTGCATCGAGCGGCCGGTCGGCACCGGTCATGCGGTGGAGTTCAACAAGAAGGAGCCGAACCCGTTCCTGGCCACCGTCGGCCTGCGCGTCGAACCCGCACCGCCCGGCTCGGGCGTGGAGTTCCGGCTGGAGGTGGAGCTGGGCTCGATGCCGTACGCCTTCTTCAAGGCCGTGGAGGGCACCGTCCGCGAGACGCTCGGTCAGGGACTGCACGGCTGGCAGGTCCCCGACTGCACGGTCACCCTGACCCACTCCGGCTACTCGCCCCGGCAGAGCCACGCGCATCAGGGCTTCGACAAGAGCATGTCGAGCACCGGTTACGACTTCCGGGGCCTGACCCCGCTGGTCCTGACCGAGGCGCTCCGCCGGGCCGGCACCCTGGTGCACGAGCCCCTGCACGGCTTCCGCCTCCAGGCTCCGGCGGACACCCTCGGCGCGCTGCTCCCGGTGCTCGCCCGGTTGGGCGCCGTACCGGAGACCACCGGCGCACTCGGCGCGGTCTGTGTGCTGCACGGCGCGGTGCCGGCCGCGCGGGTGCACGAGCTGGAGCAGCGGCTGCCCGGGCTCACCCGGGGCGAGGGGGAGCTGGAGACCGCCTTCGACCACTACGCGCCGGTCGCACACGGCACGATCCCCGAGCGGCCGCGCACCGACCACAACCCGCTGAACCGGAAGGAGTACCTGCTGAATGTGATGCGCCGGGTGGGAGAGCGGACCAGCTGAGCTGACTGTGAGTCAACTTACCTGTGAGTCAGGTGGTATTGACGCTGCCCTGAGCCCGCCGGATTGTGGTGGGCATGCCGAATTTCCGGGTGCGTGTGCTGGTTGTTCTGGTCGTCCTCAGCGGATTCCTGACGGTGGCGGGCCTCCCGCCCGCCGCCGCCACCCCCGCCTCGCCTGCCGATTCCCTCTGGTTCGACGGCGCCCCGCTCACCGTGCAGGGCGGCCGCTTCACCGACGGCCAGGGGCGCGAGATCGTCCTGCGCGGCTACAACGTCTCCGGCGAGAGCAAGCTGGAGGAGAACGGCGGGCTGCCCTTCGCCTCGGTCGCCGACGCCGAGAAGTCGGCGACCGCGCTGCGCGCCCTCGGCGGCGCGAACACGGTCCGCTTCCTGCTCTCCTGGGCGCACGCCGAACCCGTGCGCGGACAGGTGGACAGCGGCTATCTGGCCGCCGTCACCGAGCAGATGCGCGTCTTCCTGGACGCGGGCATCCGTGTCTTCCCCGACTTCCACCAGGACCTCTACTCCCGCTACCTCTTCAACAGCGGCAGCTGGTACACGGGCGACGGCGCCCCCAAGTGGGCAGTCGATGCCGGTAGTTACCCGGCCGAGTCGTGTGGTATCTGCCTCTTCTGGGGTCAGAACATCACCCAGAACGCGGCCGTGCAAAAAGCCCAGTACGACTTCTGGCACAACACCCACGGTCTCCAGGACGCCTTCCTCGGTACCGCCCAGGCGGCCATGACCTACCTCCAACAGCACCTGAACGGGGAGGAGTTCGCAGAGATCGCCGGTTTCGACCCGTACAACGAGCCCTACGCGGGCAGTTACGACTCCGGGCAGACCTCCCGCACCTGGGAGAAGGACCTGCTCTGGCCGTTCTACGAGAAGTTCCGCGCCCGCATGGACGCCGCCGGCTGGCAGGACAAGCCCGCCTTCGTGGAACCCAACCTCTTCTGGAACGCCAACATCTCCACTCAGAAACAGGAGGGCGGCCTGCTGGATGCGGGCACCCTGGGCCCCCGCTATGTCTTCAACACCCACTTCTACGACCAGAAGGCCATCTCCGGCATCCTGATGTGGGGCAAGGCCGCCGACGGCCAGTACGCCGCCGACTTCGCCGCCGTCCGCGACCGCGCCGCCTCGGCCGGCACCGCCGCCGTGGTCAGCGAGTTCGGCCACCCGCTGTCCGGCACGGTCTCCGACAAGGCCCCGACGGTCCTCAAGGCCATGTACCAGGCCCTGGACTCCCGTCTGCCGGGTGCCAGTTGGTGGTCGAACCCGTCCGCATCGGGACCGGTGCTCTCCGGCACCCAGTGGCAGTGGGACCTCTACAACGGCCGGCACCACGAGCTGATGAACGGCAACCCCGGCAAGGTGCTCACCTCCGGCGACGCCTGGAACGACGAGGACCTCTCCGCCGTGGACCTGGACGGCTCGGGGAACATCACCCTGCGCCAGGACGCCCGGCTGCTCGACCGCCTCTACCCGAGCGCCACCGCCGGTACGGCCCTCGCCTTCACCTACGAGGACCGCTCCCGCGACGGCTCCACGACCCTCACCTGGAACCCGGTGCCGAGTTCCCTGCCCGACGTGGCGCAGCTCGTGGGCTCCGGCCGGTACGGGCTGCTGGTGTGGCGCTCCGGCGAGGGCACCGCCCCGACGGAACTGCATCTGCCGGCGTCCTTCCGCACCGCGTCGACCACCGTCGTCTCCGACCTGGGCACGGTGTACGGGCCACCCGCCTACACCGGCGCTGCCACCCCCGTCGCCGTCGCTCCCGAGCCCGGCGGCACCGGCAGCCGCCGGCTGCTGCTCACCGACACCGACTCCGGCGCCCTGCACTACGCGCTGGTGACCGACGGGGCCACTGCACCCTCGGCGGACCTGCTGACCGCGGCCAGGTCAGAGCTGTCCGCTTGGGCGACGGCGCACTTCTGAGCCCGAAGCCGTACGACCCCCGGGGAGAGTGGGGTCCCCCCGGAGGCCGTCGGCGCTCAACTGCCGCTCGGGCCGGTCCAGTCGGCCTGGACATGCCCCAGCCGGACGCGCTGCGGATGGTCGCCGACCGGCACGGACAGCACCTTCTGGCCGGTGGCGAAGTCGATGGCCGTGATCTGGTCGGCGCCGGCCTCGGAGATGATGCAGTCCTTGCCGTCGCCGCTCACGGTCGCCCAGTACGGCGTCGACGCGGTGACGAGCGGGCCGACGTCGAATGAGGCCCGGTCGACGACGGTCGCGTAGTTGTCCATCGTCCCGGCGACACACAGCTTGGTGCCCTCGGGGTTCATCGAGATGCCGTGGTGGCGCGAGTCCAGCAGCCAGGTGGTGCGGTCCGGGTTGGTCGCCGGGTTCTCCGGCAGCGTCTTCACCCGGGTGATCCTGTCAGTGGCCACGTCGTACTCCAGGAAGCCGTTGAAGAACGACACCTGGAAGTAGAGCTTGGACCAGTCGGGCGTGAAAGCGGCGGGCCGGACCGCGCTGGAGAAGTCCTTCAGCCCGATCGCGTCCAGCCGCTGCCGCATGTCGATGGTCCTGACCTGCTTGAACGTGTCCGCGTCGACGATCGTGATGTGCCGGTCGCCCTTGGTCCAGTCCCAGGCGGGGTCGTCGAGGGAGGTGGTCACCTCGCCGATGGACATGTTCCAGATGTACTTGCCGCCGTTGGTGAAGAAGTTCTCGTGCGGCTTGTCGCCGGTGTCGAACTCACCCAGTTCTCTTCCGGTGCCGATGTCCAGCACCTGCACTTTGTTCGCCGTCGAGGCCGAGACCGCGACCCGGCTGCCGTCGGGCGAGACCGCCATGTGGTCGGCCCGGTAACCGGCCACCGGGAAGCGCCAGTTGACCTTGTCGGTGGCCAGGTCGATGGAGACGACATCGGCGAAGCTGGGCCGGGAGACGACCACGGACTTCCCGTCGGGCGTGGAGTACATGTCGTCCACGTACTGGTCGTGTCCCTGGCCGACCTCGTTGCGGATGGACGTGTAGTAGATCCACTTGACCGGGTCGGCGTTGATCTCCGCGAGCCGCTGCGCCTTGTCGGGGACGATGTTGATCCGGCCGACCTTCGCGAAGTCGCCGGAGGATTTGACGACATCGGCGGTGCCGTCCCAGTTGTTGCCGACGAACAGCACCTCGCGCAGCCCGCCGGAGGCGCCGCTCGCGGCGGAGGCGGCGGTCGCCGGGCCGGCGACGGTCAGGGCGAGGGCGGCGGCCACGGAGCAAAGGTGCCTGGTTCTGGAGGCAGGCATGACTGCTCTCTTTCCTCGGGGGAATCTGAACACGGGCGCATTCACAGTGAACTTACTGAAAAGTAAGGACGGGATGGGCTACTCGACAAGATGTGTGCACGACAAGAATGGGAGTCGGTGGGGCGACGGAGGGGGAAAGTGTGGCGGGCAGGCTCAAGGCGCCGACGGGCCGCTACGGCGGCCGTACGGCCGAGGACCGGCAGGCCGAGCGGCGCCGGCGCTTCCTGGACGCGGCCCTGGGCCTGTTCGGCGGCATGCCCGGCTACCGCGGCACGACCGTCGCCGCGCTGAGCCAGGCCGCCGGCCTGTCCACCCGCCAGTTCTACGAGGAGTTCCGCACCCTGGAGGACGTCCTCGCCGCGCTGCACCTGGAGGTCAACGGCTGGGCGGAGCAGGCGGTGCTGGACGCCCTGGCCACGGCGGACGGTCTGCCGCTGGCCGAGCGCGCCGCCGTGCTCTTCCGCGCCTACGCCCGCGACGTGACCTGCGATCCGCGTCGTATCCGCATCACCTTCGTGGAGATCGTCGGCGTCAGCCCCCGCCTGGAGGAGCAGCGCCTGGCCCGCCGGGCCCGCTGGATCGACCTCATCCGGGCCGAGGCGGACACGGCCGTGGCGCGCGGGGAGGCGGCGCCCCGTGACTACCGGCTCGCGGCGACGGCCTTCGTCGGCAGCGTCAACGGCCTGCTGCACGACTGGAGCGCGGGCTGGGTGGACGCCACGCTCGACGAGGTGGTGGACGAGCTGGTGCGGCTGCTGCTGGGGATGCTCCGGCCGGCGGGCTGGCGGCCCGCCACCGAGTGACAGGGCGCGCACGGCGAAGCCCGTCTGCGCAGGTCAGCGTGATGGTGTGCGGCTCGGCGCGCGGGATCGGCCCGGAGCTGGTCTGCTGGTGCGGGGGCGTCGTACCCGTGCTCCGGAGTCCTGGAGACACACCGGCAGACGCAGGAGGGCCACATGAGTACGTATCGAGTCGCGCAGGTGACCGCCCCGAACGGCGCGTTCGAGCTGGTCGATCGGGAGGTGCCGCAGCCCGGGCCCGGCGAGGTGCGGATCGCCGTGGAGGCGTGCGGGATCTGCCACAGCGACGCCCTCTTCGTGAGCGGAGCACTGCCGGGCGTGACGTTCCCCGAGGTGCCCGGGCACGAGATGGCCGGGCACATCGAGGAGCTGGGCCATGACGTGTGGTCACGGGGCTGGAAGGTCGGTGACCGGGTGGCGGTCGGCTGGTTCGGCGGCAGCTGCGGACACTGCAAGCCGTGCCGGCAGGGCGACTTCATCGTGTGCGCGAATCTGAAGGTCCCGGGGTGGGCCTACGACGGGGGCTTCGGCGAGAAGGTGATCGCGCCCGCCGACGCGCTGGCCCGGATCCCGGACGGCCTGTCGGCCGCCGACGCGGGACCGATGGCCTGTGCGGGCGTCACCACGTTCAACGGGCTGCGGCGCAGTTCGGCCCGGCCGGGGGACCTGGTCGCCGTGCTCGGTCTCGGCGGTCTGGGGCATCTCGGCGTGCAGTACGCCGTCGCGATGGGCTTCGAGACCGTGGGGATCGCCCGAGGCGCGGAGAAGGCCGATTTCGCCAAGCAACTGGGCGCTCACCACTACGTCGACAGCACCTCCGGCACCCCGGTCGCCGAGGCACTGCAGTCCCTCGGCGGCGCCAAGGCCGTCCTGGCCACCGCCGGGAACTCCGAGGCCATCACGGCCACCGTCGACGGGCTGGCGCCCCGGGGCGAGCTGGTGGTCATCGGAGCCGACACCGCACCGATGGGCATCAATCCGGCCCAGCTGCTCATGGCCGCCCGCGTCGTCCGCGGCCACCCCTCCGGCACCTCCCAGGACGTGGAGGACACCATGGCCTTCAGCGCCCTGCACGGCATCCGGCCGATGACCGAGACCGTGCCGCTGGACCGTGCGGACGAGGCCTACCAGAAGATGCTCGCGGGCCAGGCCCGCTTCCGGATGGTGCTCACCAACGGCTGACGCCTGAGAACCGACTACGGCCGCGGCATCAGCCGCCGAGCCGTTCCAGCGCCGCCAGGACCGGGGCCGCGCCGTCCTCGGAGCGGATGCGGGCGCCCAGGGCGCGCGCCCGATCCCGGTACACCGGCTCACGGGTGGCCCGTACCAGGGCCGAGGCCAGGGCGTCCGCGGTGAGGCGGCGCAGCGGAACGACGTCCGGGGCGACCCCCAGCGCGACCAGCCGGGCGGACCAGAAACCCGCGTCGAACTGGACCGGCACCGGCACGGCCGGCACCCCGGCGCGCAGCCCCGCAGCGGTCGTCCCCGCACCCGCGTGGTGGACCACGGCGGCCATGTGCGGGAACAGCAGTGCGTGCGGGACCTCGTCGATGGTCAGCATGTCGTCACCGGCGGCCGCGAGCCCGCCCCAGCCGCGCTGGATCACCCCGCGCAGTCCGGCCCGCCGCAGCGCCGCCACCATCCGGGCGCTGAGCCGGCCGGCGTCCGGCACGGTGGCGCTGCCCAGCCCGACGAAGACCGGCGCCGGGCCGGCGTCGAGGAACTCCCGGACCCGTTCGGGCAGTTGGGCCTCCGTGTCGTACGGCCACCAGTAGCCGCTCACCGCCAGACCCGGCCGCCAGTCCCGGGGCCGGGGCACCACCAGCGGGCTGAAGCCGTGGTGCACCGGCCAGAGCCGCCGTTCCCGGGCCCGCCGCGCGGCACCGGCCCGCACAGGGGGCAGTCCGAGCCGCCTGCGCACCCCGGGCAGGGCGCCCGTGAAGATGTGCTCCGTGGCGAGGCACACGCCGTGCCCGGCCAGCCGGTTCACGGCCGGCCCCCAGGAGCCGCCGCCGAGTACCGGAGGTGCGAACTCCCTTGTCCCGGCGATGGGTTGGAGAAAGACACCCATGCTCGGCAGCCGTAGACCCTCCGCGATGGCGTGGCCGAGCGGGGCCAGCGAGGCGGACAGCAGCAGGATCTCGCTGTCCCGGGCCGCCGTGATCAGGTCCTCGGTCATCCGCCCGACGATCCGGCGCGCCATGTCCGCCAGGCGCAGCAGCTTCCCGGCCTCGCTGGCGCTGCGGTGCAGGCCCCGGCCGCGCGGCGACTCCAGCTCCGCCCGCGGATCGACCGGCAAGGAGTGGAACCGTATGCCGGAGCCCGCCACCAGCGGCTCGAAGCGGGCGTGGGTGACCAGGGTGACCTCGTGCCCGGACCGGACGAGCCGGTGTCCGAGGCCGCTGTAGGGGGCCACATCGCCCCGGGATCCCGCCGTCATGATCGCAACGCGCACGACGGTCAGTATGGCCGCAATCGGCCCCGCACGGGCCCAAAGTCCCGGCCACGATGGTGGTTTCACGCCTGTCGCAGCCGTTGACTTCACCCTCGCGCGGCTCTACCGTCGGCGCGCGACCTGTTCGGATAACCGATCCAAGTTCGATATATCGATCAATGCGATCGATGAGTCTGTCGATCAGCGTGGATTCCGTCCGCACGCGGAGGCGCCGATGTATCCCCCACCCCGTCCGATCGCCGAAGGCTTCGTACGACGCTGTACAACCGCCGCTGTACGCGCGCTCGTCCTGGTCCTGACCGTGGCCGCAGCCCTGGTCTTCGCCCAGCCGGGCCCGGCCTCCGCACTGACGAACCATCAGATTCCGGTGCCCGCCGCACCGATGGGCTGGGCCTCCTGGAACAGCTTCGCCACCGACGGCACCCTCCTCGTCGGCGCACAGTCCGGCCGGTGCGCCGACATCTACAACAACACGATCACCAACGGCACCCAGGCCGAGCTGTGGGACTGCAACGGCGGCGCCAACCAGGCCTGGACGTACACCTCCCGCAAGGAACTCGTCGTCTACGGCGACAAGTGCCTCGATGCCTACAACCTCGGCACCGCCAACGCCACCAAGGTGGTGATCTGGGACTGCAACGGCCAGGACAACCAGAAGTGGACGCTGAACACCGACGGCACCATCACCAACGTCCACGCGGGCCTGTGCCAGGACGCGTACAACGCCGCCACCGGCAACGGGACGTCACTGGTGCTGTGGAGCTGCGACGGCGGCGCCAACCAGAAGTGGTCCCGGACCTGACCGTGGCTGCGCTACACGGCGGCGGACACCCACAGCAGGCCCGCCGCCGTGAGCACCGCGCACCCCAGCAGCAGAAACGCCAGCAGCCGCTGCCGCAATGCCCGATAGCGGGTCTCGTACATCTGCCGCAGCTCCTCGGCGCGCTGGGCGGTGCGCTCCCACGAACGACGGGACAGCGCCAGGTACCCATCCTCGAACTGCCGCTCCAGGACGTCCCGTTGGGACTCGGTGAGCCAGCCCAGCCGGGAAGCGGTGCGTGCCGCCGCCGTACGGCTCTCCTCCCGTACGGCGGCCAGCAGCAGATGACCCTCGATCTCCTGGACCAGGGCCCGCTCCTCCTGTGCCGTCATCGTGCGGTCAACTCCCTCTCAGGCAGCGGTGTTTGCGGGTGGTGCAGATCGAACGCCGGGGATTCGCTGCGGATCCGCGGCAGGGCGGTGAAGTTGTGGCGCGGGGGCGGGCAGGAGGTCGCCCACTCCAGCGAACGGCCGTAACCCCAGGGGTCGCCGCTCCCGACCCGTTCGCCGTACTTGGCCGTCTTCCACACGTTGTAGAAGAACGGCAGCATGGAAGAGCCGAGCAGGAACGAGAAGATCGTTGAGACCGTGTTGAGCGTCGTGAGTCCTTCCGCCGCCAGATAGTCGGGAATTCTGCGCTGCGGCCGCCGCGGCCGCCGCGGACGGGTCGTCCGGCCTGTGCAAGGGCACCCATGTGCAGTCCTGGAGCCTCGGTATGAGCGAGGACAAGCCGCCCGTGGCCCTCCCCGAGGAGCGCGTCGTGCGCTGGAACGCCGACGGCAGCCACACCGAGCTCGTCGTGGCCACCGACCCGAGCCGTCCGGGCCGACCGGTCCTCACCGACGAGGGCGAAGCGCCGCACCTCGTGGCGGACGGCCAGGTGCTGAGCCGGACCACCTACCCGCCCAGCTGGAGCGACGCCCCGCCCGAGGCGAGCCCCCCGTACGATCCGGCCGCCCTGCGTGCCTATCTCGCCGAGACGGCGCGCACCGGCACGCGCGCCCTGTCCGCCGCCGAACTCCTGGATGCCGTACAGGAGTTGCTGGACCACTGGACACTCGGATCCCGGCAATCGGCCGCGCTGGTCCGGATCTTCGCCGACGCCAAGGGCCTGCGGCCCGCCGGACAGGTGACGGACCGGCTCGGGCGACCCGGGCAGGCGTATGTGTACGACGTGCCGGGTGAGCGGCGCATGCTGGTCCTCGATCCACGCACCGGTGCCGTCCTCGGTCTCGAGACCACCTTCACCCGGGACGACCCCCGGTACGGAGTGAAGGCCGGGGACGTGATGGAGTACAGCGCCTGGATGCGCTGACCCCTGGGGCCGGCCCCAGGCGTGCCGGTGCCTATGCGCCGAGCTGCCGGGCGGCGGCCGCGACGGTCTGCTCCAGCAGCGTGGCGATCGTCATCGGCCCGACACCTCCCGGCACCGGCGTGATCAGCGAGGCGCGCTCCACGGCGGAGCCGAAGTCGACATCGCCGACGTTGCCCGGGTTGTAGCCCGCGTCGATCACGACCGCGCCGGGCTTGATGTCCTGCCCGCGGATCAGCCGCGGCCGGCCCACGGCGGCGACCACGACGTCCGCCTCGCGGACTGCCGCCGACAGGTCAGCCGTCCGCGAGTGGCAGTACGTCACGGTCGCGTCCCGGGCCAGCAGCAGCATGCCCACCGGCTTGCCGAGGATCGCGCTGCGGCCCACGACCACGGCCCGCTTCCCCGCCAGGCCGACGCCGTACTCGTCCAGCAGCCGCAGGATGCCGCCGGGCGTGCAGGAGACGAAGCCCGGCAGGCCGAAGCTCATCGTGGCGAAGGAGGCGAAGGTGACGCCGTCGACGTCCTTCTCCGGCGCGATCGCCTCGAACGCGGCCCGCTCGTCGATGTGGTCGCCGACCGGGTGCTGGAGCAGGATGCCGTGCACGGCCGGGTCGGCCGACAACTCCCGCAGGGCGCGGACGAGTTCCTCGGTGGTCGTGGTGGCGGGCAGGGCCACGTGCCGGGACTCGATACCGGCCTTGCGGCACCGGTTCTGCTTCATCCGGACGTAGGTCACGGACGCCGGGTCCTCGCCGACCAGCACGGTCGCGAGACAGGGGGCGGTGCCGGTCCGTGCGGTGAGGCCGCCGGCCTTCTCCGTGGTGTCCCCGACGATCCGGCGGGCGACGGCGGTGCCGTCCATGAGACGGGCCTGGGTCATGCTGCACACTCCTGAGCTGGATCGACTCTCTCGCCCAGGCGCGCGGCAGCCACCACGGACCGCTCCCCGGTGGTACTCCACCTCAGCGCCAGTCACGGCCCGCGTACAGCGTAACCGAGCATGCGTACGCCCCCGGCCCCGTGCTCACCGGCACCGGCCGTGCCGCCTTCGCAGCGCACGCGGCAGCGGAGGACGCGGGCGAAGGCGCGCTGCTCTCAGCGCCGACCGAAGCAGCGCCGCGGACACCGGCAGACCCGCGGCGGAAGCCGGTGCAGGCCGTCGAGGACGGGCCCGCGGCAGCCGGCCCAGGCCCGCCCGGGCCGAGAAGGTCCAGGTCAGCCGGGAGGTGACCTGGACCCTCGCGAATCTCCTTCCGGCGCCCGTCATACCGGGGTGTGCCTACTCGTCCCAGGCCTGGATGATCAACTGGTCGGCTATCTTGCCGTCCCGCAGCGTGACCATCGACTCGGCGAGGACCCGGGTGCCGTCCCCGTACTGGCAGGACTCGGTGAACGCGGCGTGATCACCCTGGATGACGCACTGGCCCAGCTTGTGTGTCATGTCGCGGCGGTAGATGTCGTCCAGCAACACGGCGATCTCGCTCCGGCCGTGCAGCACGGTGGGGTGACTGGGCTGGCTGTGCTGGTCGACGATGCGGATCTCGGCGTCGTCGGCGTAGAGCGACAGAAGGGTGTTCCCGGTGTTCCCTTCTATGCCCCGGCGCAGTGTCTCGGTGTCGAAGGCGGAACCTGTCGCGCTGCCCATGGTGACCTCCTTGGGGCGCCCGCGGCCCGGCGGGGCGCGGACCGCACGGACCCCCCACCCTTCGAGACTCCTCCGGCCCGGCGGCCACGGCAAGCGCAGCCGACGGGCCCGCCTCCCGGGCGATGCGCGCCCCTCAGCGCGGTGCGATCCCGGACTCGGTGCCCGGCCCCGACCGCAGCGCCGCCCAGTCGCGGGACAGCGCGAAAGCCGAGGCCGTACCGCCCGGGAGGCAGTCCGGGAGCAGCCGGGTGAGCCGGTCCGAGGGGCCCAGTTCCAGCCAGGTGCGGACCCCCTCGCGATGCAGCAGGCCGACCGCCTCGGCGAAGCGCGCCGGTGCGCGCCGCACCCAGAACTCCGGCTCGGCGGTCTCGGTGCCCACCGGGCGGGCGGTGACATCGCAGACGAGGGGCAGGCGCGGCACACACGGGTGGAGGGTGGCGAGGGTACGGCCGTAGGCGTCGAGGATGCCGTCGAGGCGGGGGGAGCGCGGCCCGGGAGCCGGGAGGCCGCCCAGCAGGCGGGCCAGGGTGCCGACCGCGTGGCAGGCCTCGGCCAGGGAGAACACACCCGCGGCATACGCGGCGGCCATCCGCCCGGCCGCCTGCCCGAACACCACGTCCGGCCGCACCCCCCAGCTGCGCAGCAGCCGGTACTGCGCCACCTGGAGCGCGAAAACCGCCGGCCCGGCGTACGACTCCCGGTCCAGCAGCGTGGCCGTACGGGTGCCGTCGTCCGCGAACATCACGCATGTCAACGGCAGTTCGAGATACGGATCGAGCCGAGCGCAGATGGCGTCCAGCGTGTCGGCGAACACCGGGAAGGTGCCCCGGAGTTCACGGCCTGTTCCGGGGCGCGGTGCGGCACCGGCCGAGAACAGGAATGCGGTACGTCCATTGCAGCCTTCGATGGGCATCTCCCCATTGAGGCATGACCGGGCCGACGCCCACACCAGGCAGACTCATGCACCCAGCAAAAAGATTTCCATCATCGAATGACGTTATTCGGTCAAATTCTTACCGGGGAGAGGCTTTTCCTTTCGAAGGAGCACACCCGAAGGAGCACGCACGAGGGGGCACGCTCGCCCGGCGGCCGGAAAGATCCACTCTCCCCGCCGTGGTCCGTCCCGCTACCGATCGGTCGCGCGTAGGGTCGGCAGGGAAGGCAAACGAGGAAGGGGCCAGCCCATGGCGCAGGAAGTACGCGGCGTGATCGCACCGGGGAAGGACGAGCCCGTACGGGTCGAGACGATCGTGGTACCGGATCCGGGGCCGGGCGAGGCCGTGGTGCGCGTCCAGGCGTGCGGCGTCTGCCATACCGACCTGCACTACAAGCAGGGCGGCATCTCGGACGACTTCCCCTTCCTCCTCGGCCACGAGGCCGCCGGTGTCGTGGAGTCGGTCGGCGAGGGCGTGAGCGATGTGGCGCCCGGTGACTTCGTCATCCTCAACTGGCGTGCCGTGTGCGGGAATTGCCGGGCCTGTCTGCGGGGCCGGCCCTGGTACTGCTTCAACACGCACAACGCGAAGCAGAAGATGACTCTCACCGACGGCACCGAGCTGTCCCCGGCCCTAGGCATCGGCGCGTTCGCCGAGAAGACGCTCGTAGCCGCCGGCCAGTGCACCAAGGTCGACCCGGCCGTGTCCCCGGCGGTCGCCGGCCTGCTGGGCTGCGGCGTCATGGCCGGCATCGGCGCGGCGATCAACACGGGCGGCGTCGGGCGCGGCGACTCCGTCGCGGTCATCGGGTGCGGCGGCGTCGGCGACGCGGCCGTCGCCGGGGCGAACCTCGCGGGCGCGGCCAAGATCATCGCCGTCGACATCGACGACCGCAAGCTGGACCAGGCCCGCACCCTGGGCGCCACCCACACCGTCAACTCCAGGTCGACCGACCCGGTCGCGGCGATCCGCGAGCTGACCGGCGGCTTCGGCGCCGACGTCGTCATCGAGGCCGTCGGCCGCCCGGAGACGTACGAGCAGGCCTTCTACGCCCGCGACCTCGCCGGCACCGTCGTCCTGGTCGGCGTCCCCACCCCCGAGATGAAGCTGGAACTGCCCCTGCTGGACGTCTTCGGCCGCGGCGGCGCCCTGAAGTCCAGCTGGTACGGCGACTGTCTGCCCTCCCGTGACTTCCCCATGCTGATCGACCTGCATCTGCAGGGCCGGCTGCCGCTCGACGCGTTCGTCACCGAGACCGTCCAACTGGACGAGGTGGAGAAGGCGTTCGAGCGGATGCACCACGGCGACGTGCTGCGCTCGGTGGTGGTGCTCTGATGACCGTACGCATCGAACGCCTCGTCACCTCCGGGCAGTTCAGCCTCGACGGCGGCACCTGGGACGTCGAGAACAACGTATGGATCGTCGGTGACGAGCGGAAGGTGATCGTCATCGACGCCGCCCACGACGCCGACGCCATCATCGCCGCGGTCGACGACCGCGAGCTGACCGCCATCGTGTGCACCCACGCCCACAACGACCACGTCAACGCCGCACCGGAACTCGCCGCCCGCACCGGCGCCACCATCTGGCTGCACCCCGACGACCTGCCGCTGTGGAAGATGACCCACCCGGACCGCGACCCCGACCGGCACCTCCTGGACGGCCAGGTCATCGAGGCGGCCGGTACCGACCTGACCGTGCTCCACACCCCCGGTCACGCCCCCGGCGCCGTCTGCCTCTACGACCGCGGGCTCGGCGCCGTCTTCACCGGGGACACCCTCTTCCGCGGCGGCCCGGGCGCCACCGGACGCTCCTACTCCCACTTCCCGACGATCATCGAATCCATCCGCGACAAGCTCCTCACCCTGCCGCCGGAGACCAAGGTCCTCACCGGCCACGGCGACTCCACCACCATCGGCGCAGAGGCACCTCACCTGGAGGAGTGGATCAGGCGCGGACACTGAGAACGCGCCGGTAACACCGACAGAGGATGTCCGGCTTTCCCGCGACAGTCGTCGACGACAGCAGTCGCAGAGCACGGGAGGCCGGACATGTCAGGACCGCTGCAGGGCAAGGTGGCGCTGGTCGCGGGCGCGACCCGGGGTGCCGGACGTGGCATCGCGGTGGAACTCGGCGCGGCCGGCGCCACCGTCTATGCCACCGGCCGAAGCACACGCGAGCGCCGCTCGGAGTACGACCGCCCCGAGACCATCGAGGACACCGCCGACCTCGTCACCGCGGCCGGCGGACACGGCATCGCCGTCGCCGTCGACCACCTGGACAGGTCAGCAGTACGGGCCCTCGTGGACCGCATCGCCGGCGAACAGGGCCGCCTCGACGTCCTCGTGAACGACATCTGGGGTGGCGAGAAACTCTTCGAGTGGAACACGACCCTATGGGAGCACGACCTCGACAACGGGCTCAGGCTCCTCCGGCTCGCGGTCGAGACCCATGCCGTCACCAGCCACTTCGCGCTGCCCCTCCTGCTGCGCCACCCGGGCGGCCTGGTCGTGGAGATGACCGACGGCACCGCCGACCACAACCGCGACACCTACCGCGTGAACTTCTTCTACGACCTCGCCAAGGCGTCCGTACTGCGCATGGCCTTCGCCCTCGGCCATGAACTCGGCCCGCGCGGCGCCACCGCGCTCGCCCTGACCCCGGGCTGGCTGCGCTCGGAGCTGATGCTCGACGAGTACGGCGTCCGTGAGGACAACTGGCATGACGCCCTCGCCCGCGCACCGCACTTCGCCATCTCCGAGACCCCGCGCTACGTCGGCCGCGCCGTCGCCGCCCTGGCCGCCGACCCCGGCGTGGCGCGCTTCAACGGACAGTCCCTCTCCAGCGGCGGCCTCGCCCAGGTGTACGGCTTCACCGACCTCGACGGCAGCCGGCCCGACGCCTGGCGGTACCTGGTCGAGGTGCAGGACGCGGGCAAGCCGGCCGACGTCACCGGATACCGCTGAGCGGACGTCACGGGACACCGGTGAAACGGCGCCCGCAGGGCCGTACGGTCGCCCCATGACCGATCACACCCGCTTCGCGGGACACGGAGTTCTCGTCACGGGCGCGGCCCGCGGAATCGGCGCGGCGGTCGCCCGCAGGCTCGCCGAGGAGGGCGGCCGGGTCCTGGTCACCGACCGGGACCGCCCCGAGGCCGAGCGGACCGCCGCCGCTCTGCGCCAACTGGGTCTGGTCGCCGAGGCGTTGGCGTGCGACATCGGCGACCGCGGCTCGGTGGATGCGGCCGTCGCCCACGCCGTCGCCACGTTCGGCTCGCTCGACGTCCTGGTCAACTGCGCCGCCCACTGCACCCCGGACGTCCCCCGCTTCGAGGACGACCCCGACGACGCGTGGGCACTCGACCTCGACATCACCCTCACCGGCGCCTACCGCTGCTGCCGTGCCGGACTGCCCCACCTCGCCGCGTCCGGACGCGGCGCGATCGTCGGCATCGGCTCCGTCAACGGCCTGCAGGACTTCGGCAACCACGCCTACAGCGCCGCCAAGGCCGGCCTCGGCTCGCTGACCCGCACCCTCGCCGGGCACGCGGCGGCCCGGGGCGTGCGGGTGAACCTCGTGGTGCCGGGTACGGTCCACACCTCGGCGTGGGAGGGGCGCGAGGCCGAACTGGACGCGCTCCGCCCGCTGTACCCGCTCGGCCGGGTCGGTGAGCCCGAGGACATCGCCGCCGCGGTCGCCTTCCTGGCCTCCCAGGACGCGGCCTGGATCACCGGCACGACCCTGGTGGTCGACGGCGGCCTCACCGCGGTGAACACCGGCTTCCACGCGGCGCTACGGCACCCGTGAGTTTTCAGCGGCGGCACTGCGCGGCACCCGGCAACGGCCAGAACCCCCGCGGTGCTCACCCGCCCCCGCCCATCCCCGCCCGCAGCCGTCCCAGAAGCTCCCGTGCCGCCGGGACCGCGGGACCCTCCGCGCGCCAGGCAAGGGCCACCCGGCAGCGTGCGTTCGTGGCGGTGACGCGCACCGTGCCGAGGCCGGTCCGCGGGCCGAGGCCGGGCAGGAGCGCGACGCCGAGGCCGCGGGCCGCCAGTCGGGCCAGGCCGTCCGGGGTCGCCGCCTCGAACGCGATGTGCGGGCGGAAGCCGGCCTCGGCGCACAGGCGTTCCAGGACACCCCGCATCCCGGTCCCGTGCGGCAGGCTGATCAGCCGGTGCCCGCGCAGGGCCGTCGGCGCAACGGCATCCGCGCCGTCGTACGCGAGGAGCAGTGGATGCCCGGGGACGGCCGCCGCCACCAGCGGCTCGTCGATCACCACGTGCAGGGCGATGCCCGCCGGCGGCGCCTCCTGCGCGACCCCGATCACCGCGAGGTCCAGCTCGCCCCGGCGCAGCGCGGCCAGCATCCGGTCCGAGGTGTCCTCGGTGAGGGTGATCTCCACCCGGGGATGCGCGTCGTGGAAGTCCGCCAGTTGCCGGGCCATGTCGAAGGCGTGCGCGAGGGTGCCGGGGACGAGCCCGACCGCGACCCGGCCGCGCAGCAGACCCGTGTACTCCTCCACCGTCCGCCGCACCCCGTCGACGGCCGCGAGCGCGGCACGCGCGTACGGCAGCACGGCCTCACCCACCTCCGTCGGCCGCACCGAGCGGCCCGACCGGTCCAGCAGCGGCTGCCCCAACTCCCGCTCCAGCTGCCGTATCTGCGCGCTCAGCCCTGGCTGGGCCAGATGCAGCCGTTCGGCGGCCCGGGTGAACCCGGCCTCGTCCACCACCGTCACGAAGTACCGCAGCTGCCTCAACTCCATAACCGGTGATGCTAGATGGGAGACGGATCATGTCTTGGACTTCCGGTCACGGGCCCCACACCCTGGAGGTATGGGGAAAGCAGCACGCACCGCCGTGGACAGGGCCACCATGGCCGCCGCCATCGCCGCGGAACGACTTGAACTGGCCGACTTTTTCGAGGCGTTGACGCCCGCCCAGTGGGACGCGTCCAGCCTGTGCGCGGGCTGGCGGGTGCGAGAGGTCGTGGCGCACATGTCGATGGGGTTCCGCCATCCGACCGCGCGGGTGCTGAGGGAACTGGTCAAGGCGCGCGGCAGCCTGCACCGCATGACCGACCGGCTCGCCCGCCGCGACGCGGCCGCCCACCCGGACGCCGTGCTCGCCGCCTTCCTGCGCACCCACGCCCACCACCCCTGGACGCCCCCGATCGGCGGCCTCGCCGCGGCCCTCGGCCACGACGTCGTGCACGGCCTGGACGTCACCGTCGCCCTCGGCCTGGACCGACAGGTGCCCGAGGACCGTCTGCGGATCCTCCTCGACGCCATCGACCCGCGCGCCTTCCGCGTCTTCGGCACCGACCTCACCGGCGTACGGCTGTGTGCGGACGACCTCGACTGGTCCTTCGGCTCGGGCACGCCTCTGTACGGCCGTGGCCAGGACCTTCTGCTGATCGCCTACGGCCGCGGACTCCCCGCCGGCCGGCTGCGCGGTGACGAGGTTCACCGTTTCGTCACAGCCTGACCGGAAAGCACAACCCCCGCCATCCCGTGCAGGTCTAGTAGTCCGACATCGCGGGAATCGCGCAGGGAGTACCCGGGGCAGGCCCTGGGCGACAAGGGGAGAAGAGGTTGCACATGGGGGACATACGCAGACGGGGCGTCGTCGCGCTGGGCCTGACGGGACTCGTGGCGCCGCTCACACTCGCCCTCACCGCGGCACCGGCCCAGGCCGCGAGCTGCACCACGCAGGCCGGTCCGTACCAGAAGCAGGTGGAGAAGTTCCTCGGCCGGCCTGTCGACGGCAAGCAGTCCGCCGCCGACTGCCAGGCCATCAAGGCATTCCAGGACAAACACGGCATCATGCCCGACATCGGCTACGCCGGATCCGTCACCTGGGGCGTGATGGACCTGATGAACAAGCAGAAGGCCGTCGGGAAGAACCCCAACAAGGACGGCGCCTGCCCGGTGAACAAGGGCCGGATCGCCTGCGTGAACCTCACGCTCCAGCTCAGCTGGATCCAGGACGGCAAGAAGCTCGTCTACGGTCCCGTGCCCGTGCGCACCGGCCGCAAGGGGTTCGCGACCCGCACCGGCCTGAAGAAGATCTACTGGCGGGACATCAACCACGTCTCGACCGTCTACAACGTGCCGATGCCCTACAGCCAGTTCTTCGACGGCGGCCAGGCCTTCCACTCGGTGGGCCTGAGCATGTGGAACCCGCCGGGCTCGCACGGCTGCGTCAACATGACCACCAAGGACGCCAGGACGTACTGGTCACTGCTGAAGACTGGCGACGACGTCTTCGTCTACGGCCGCAAGCCGGGCACCTGAGCGGCACCTGAACCGTCGCCGCCCGGTCCCTCAGCCCTGCGGCGCGTCCCCGAAGTCGGGGATCTCCAGCCGGATGCCGCCCTGCCGCGCTGACTCGTGCGCGATGATGCCCGGCAGGGTGTACCGGGCGGCCACCCACGCGTTCACCGAGGGCAGCACTCGCGTGTCGACGGCGGTGACGAAGTCGTCGACCAGGAAGTGATGGCTGCCCTCGTGGCCGTTGTGGAGGTGGTCGAACTCCCGCGGCAGCCGCGCCCGGTCGTGCACCGGCGCCGAACCCGAGGTGAAGGCCGCCCGCAGCTCGGGGGCGATGTGAGCCAGGGACGGATCGTCCGGGGCCAGGGTCGGCTTGGGTTCCAGCAGCTCGCTGATGTCCTTCACCCCGCTCTTGTCCTGCCACAGCGCCACCGTCGCCAGCTGCTCCATGCTGGCCTCCGTACCGAAGAACCGGAACCGGGACTCACGGATGTGCGAGGGGTAGCCGACCCGCCGGAACTCGTTCGTACGGAACGATCCACCGCCCGCGACCTCGAACAGCGCGGTCGCGTTGGACACGTCGTTGTCGAACTGGCTGACCGAACGATCGAAAACGCCGTCGCCGCGATCGTCCCGCACCCCGATCGCCGACACGCTCACCGCATGTGTCCGCCAGGCCCCGAGCACCCCGCCCACCGCATGCGTCGGGTACAGCAACGGGGGATAGCTGGCGGTCGCCCTCCAGTTCTCGCCGCCGCTGTACCGGTACGCCTCGTAGAAGCCGAGGTCCATGTCGTGGACGTAGTCGCCCTCGGCGTAGAAGAGCCGGCCGAAGGCACCCTCGGCGATCTGGTTGCGGGCGTGCACGGTCGCCGGGTTGTACTGGCTGGTCTCACCCATCATGTACGTCAGCCCGGTCGCCCGTACCGCGTCGATGATCGCGGAGATCTCGTCGGTGCTGATCGCCATGGGGACGGCGGAGTACACGTGCTTGCCCGCGCGGAGGCCCTTGAGGGCCAGCGGCCCGTGCGTCCAGCGCTGGGTGAAGACCGCGACCGCGTCGACCGCCGTCGACTCCAGCATGGCGTCGTACGACGGGAAGGTGCCGGCGAGACCCTGCGTGGCGGCGAGCCGCTCGGCCCGCTCGGGCAGCAGGTCGGTGACATACACGTCACGGACGCCGGGATGGGCCTGGAACAGCGTGGCGAACTGACCGGAGAACTGGCCGGCGCCGACGATACCGAGAGAGAAGGTCATGCCAGTTACTTTTGGTGCAGAAGAATCTTGCCGTCAAGGGGTGAGTGGAAGCTTCTACGGCGCGCACAAGGCACAGTAAGGTGAAGTGGTTACTTCTGGGTCGGAAGAAAGCGAGGGGCCGGGACTCATGACCAGCTGGCTGCCACTGAGCCCCGCCGAGCGCTCCGTGGCGATCGAGGTGCTCGTGCACGGGCCGCTGTCGCGCACCGAGCTGGCCCGGCGCCTCGGGCTCTCACAGGGCAGTCTCACCCGGCTGACCAAGCCGCTGATCGAGTCCGGGCTGCTCGTCGAGGCCCCTGAGGCGTCCGGTGTTGCCCAGGCGCGTCAGGGCAGGCCGTCGCAGCCGCTCGGGGTCGTGGCCGACGCCTGCTCCTTCCTCGGCTTCAAGATCACAGCTGACATGGTCCACGGCGTCGTCACCACGCTGCGCAGCGAGGTCACCGGCCGGCTCGACCGGCAGCTCACCACGCATGATCCGGGCACCGTGGCCGCGCTGCTCGCGGAGATGGCCGCGGTCCTGGCCGAGGGCCGCCCCGCTCCGGCCGGTGTCGGCATCGGTGTGGGCGGTCTGGTGCGCGAGCGTGCGGTGGTCGCCGAGTCGCCGTTCCTCGGCTGGCGGGACGTACCGCTCGCCGCGCTGGTGGCGAAGCGCACAGGGCTGCCGGTCGTGGTGGAGAACGACGTGGCTGCCCTGGTCGAGGCCGAGACGTGGTTCGGCGCGGGCCGCGGACTCGACCGCTTCGCCGTGCTGACCATCGGCGCCGGCATCGGGTACGGGCTGGTGATCGGCGGCAGACGCGTCCCGTTCGCCGAGGACGGCCGCGGTTTTGGCCGGCACTGGATCATCGACCCCCACGGCCCGCTCACCCCCACCGGAGAGCGCGGCAGCGCTGTGTCCTTGCTCACCATCCCCAGCATCGAGTACCAGATCCGCGCCGCAACCGGCCGCGACACCCCCTACGAGGAGATCCTCGCCGGTGCCGCCGCGGGCGACCCCATGGCCGCCAGAGTCGTCGGCGAGGCCGCCCGGGCCCTCGGTGTCCTGGTCGCACAGATCGCCAACTTCGCGATGCCCCAGCGGATCCTGCTCGCCGGAGAGGGCGTCGGCCTGATGGATGTGGCCGGGAACACGGTCCACGAGACCATCCGCGCCCACCGGCATCCGCACGCCGATCCGGTCGACCTGGAGACGAAGGTGTCCGACTTCCACGACTGGGCGCGCGGCGCCGCCGTGTTGGCGATCCAGGTGCTCGTGCTGGGTGCGGGCCCGGGGTGAGGGGCAGGTGTGAACTCCCGTCCACCGCTTGACACATCGACGTGATGAGTAACACGGTCCGAAATGTCCGCATCGAGTGTGCTTACTCACAGCGCCTTCACGTTGATCAGCATATGCTTCACAGCATGTCCACCACTGTTGAAGCCGCCCCCGAGCGATCGGCCGCGGAGGTCAACGAGGAGATCAGGGCCCTGTGGCGCCGGTCGGGCGGGACACTGACCACCGAGCAGCGCGCGCAGTACCAGCGCCTCGTGATGGAGTGGGCCGCCGCGACGCCGCCGTCGCAGCGGGCGGCCTGACCGACCTCGCGCGGACCGCGCCGTGGCGTCACCGTATCGTCCAGGGCACCCGTGAGCGCGGGTGCCCTTTTCACAGCGTTTCCCGCGGGCGTCGCCGCCCACCCGTCCCACCCGTCCCTCGCGTCAGCCCCAGGTCGCCGAGTAGTACCGCTGATAAGCCCTGCGGTCCTGTTCCGCGCGGATATAGCGGGTCGCCACGAGCGCGATCAGACTGCCCGCGATGACCAGCAGCCCCGGACCGACGTTCCGGGTGTCCGTCAGCCGCGCCAGCAGCGTCTGCCCCGGCGTGCCCGTCACCGGTGCCGAGGAACCCGGCGAGGCCGCGTTCGGGGCGACCGCGCCCTGTGCGGCCGAGGCCGACGGTGCGGGAGAGGCGCTGCGGGGGGCACCGCCGGCGGTCTGCGCCGACACGATGAGCTTGACGTTCAGCGCCGCCAGCGCCCTCGTCACCGGCTGGAAGAACGTCGTACCGCCCGCCCTGCAGTCACCGCTGCCGCCCGAGGTCACACCGAGCGCGATCCCGTCGGAGAACAGCGGCCCGCCGCTGTCGCCCGGTTCGGCGCACACATTGGTCTGGATGAGCCCGGTGACCGTCCCCTCGGGGTAGTTGACGGTCGCGTTCAGCGCGGTGACCTGGCCGTCGTGCAGGCCGCTGGTGCTGCCGCTGCGGAACACCCGCTGCCCCACCGACGCGTCGGCGGTCCCCGTGATCCGTACCCCGTTGCCACCGCCGATCGCTACGACGTCGGCGCCGTCACCGGCCTTGCCGCTCGCGTACTGCACGAGCGAGAAGTCGTTGCCGGGGAAGGTGCTGCTCACCGTCTGGCCCAGCTGCTGATTGCCCTGGTTCCCGGCGAACCAGGTGGACCCCGTGGGACCGCAGTGACCGGCCGTGAGAATGAAGTCGCTCTGCCCGTTGGTCACGTTGAACCCCGCCGAGCAGCGGCCGCCCGTCGACAGGATCGGCTGCGCGCCGTTCAGCCGTGTGGTGAACGTGCCCTTCGCATGCTCCATCCGCACGAAGCCGCCGATCCTCGCGGCGACTTGGCTCATCCGGGACCAGTCGCCGGCGGACACCGTGCTGTCCGCGCTCACCACGACCCGGTTGGTCCGGTAGTCCACCGCCCACGCGGTGCCCGCCACACGCGGCGCCGAACGCAGCGTGGCCGTGGCCGACTTGAGCTCGTTCATGCTGTGCGACACGACCTTCGCGTCGGCCCCCGCGTTCCGTACCTCCCGGGCCGCCGCCTCGTCGGTGACCGCCACCGCCGGCCGCCCGTCGGCGCCGATCCAGTCACCCGCCGTCCGGGCCGTGCCGAGCCGGGCCACCAGCGCCGCGCCGGTGCCCCCGGTGCCGTCGGACGCGGCGAGCGTTCTGGCGGCGGGAGGTGTCTCGCTCGCCATGGCGGCCTGGGTGACCATCGCGCCGCCCAGGAGGAGTCCGCCGACCGCCGCCAGGCGTGTCACCCGCCTGACGATCCGTCGTCGTGCGTGCCGCATGCAGGGCTCCCGAAGCCGAACCGAACGCGCACCGCCTGTGCCGGCGGCGCGAGACCCTCGGGTCGTCGAGGGCCCGCACCTCCATACGCGGCCCGGGGCCGCCGCGTTCAACGGCAGCGGTGATGCCGGCCGGTGCGGCTCAGCTCTTCCGGGCCACCCCGCCGAACATCGCGACCTCCTCCGGCTCGCCACCGTGGTCGTGTTCCGGACGCCAGCGCGAGCAGGACACCACGCCCGGCTCCAGCAGGTCGAGGCCGTCGAAGAACCGGGCCACGTCCTCGGGCGTGCGCTGGGTCAGCTTCGGGGTGCCGTGCTCGTTCCAGAACTTCACCGCCTCGTCCACGTCCGGCATCGACGGATGGGTGACGGTGTGCGACAGCACCAGATGGCTGCCCGCCGGCAGCCGGTCGGTCAACTGCCGGACCAGACCGTACGGATCCTCGTCGTCGCCGATGAAGATGACCACGCCGAGCAGCATCAGCGCCACCGGCTCGCTGAAGTCCAGTGTCCCCGCCGCGTGTTCGAGGATCGCGTCGACGTTGCGCAGGTCCTCGTCGAGATAGTCGGTACGGCCCTGCGGTGTGCTCGTCAGCAGGGCACGCGCGTGTGCGAGGACCAGCGGATCGTTGTCGACGTACACGACCCGCGATTCCGGGGCGATGCGCTGGGCGACCTCGTGCGTGTTGTCGGCGGTGGGCAGCCCGGTGCCGATGTCCAGGAACTGCCGGATGCCCACCCGGCCGACCAGATGACGCACCGCGCGGCCGAGGAACAGCCGGTCGGCGCGCGCGTACTCCCCGATACCGGGGTGCAGTCGGCGGATCTGGTCGCCGGCCTGGCGGTCGACCTCGTAGTGGTCCTTGCCGCCGAGCCAGTAGTTCCAGATCCGGGCGGTGTGCGCCTGGCCGGTGTTGATACGGGCGCGCAGCGACACGGCCACGTCGTCGGTGGCTGCCGGGTTGTCGGTCACGTGGGTCAGCTCCTGGGTACGGATGGGATGCCTGACGGGAGTGAAACACCGTTCTGGACGCAATCTAGACGCCCGAATCGATCTCCGCCTCGTGTCCCCCGGCATCCGGTCACTCCCGCGCCCCGCCCATAGACTGCCCGGCATGGACGACACGCTCCTGGACCGGCTCGGCTCCGGCAAGTACCTGCTGGTGACCAGCTACCGCAAGAACGGCACCCCGGTCGCCACCCCGGTGTGGGTGGTCCGCGACGGTGCCTCGCTCGGGGTCTGGACGGCCGCCGACAGCTTCAAGGTCAAGCGGATCCGGCGCCGCCCCGGCGTCCTCGTCGGCCCCTGCGACCTGCGCGGCAACCCCATCGGCGAGCAACTGCCGGCCACCGCGCAGATCGCCGACGCCGCCACCACCGCCCGCTACCGCGACCTCATCGCCCGCAAGTACGGCATCCTCGGCCGCCTCACCCTCCTGGGCAGCCGGCTGCGGCGCGGCCTGGACGGCACGGTCGGGATCCGGGTGACCTTCGCTGAGTGAGGACCACCGGAACAGGCGCTACGACGCCTCCCGCACCGAACCGGACAGCACCGGCCCCCGCCGGACCCCGGCTCGCCCCGACGCTCAGGTCATGCCGACGCCGGCCGCCTCGGACAGCGACACCCGCCACCTCGACGGCTGCCCTTGGGTGAGCAGGGTCGGCGACAGGCGTGACGGTCATCGCCTGCGCCGGATCGTCGTCGTGGACGGTGATCCCGCCCGGCGGCAGCCCACGACCGCGCCCCGGACCGCCTTGACGAGAATGTCGTACAACACGTCCCGGCCGTAGCGCGTGTTGCCTTCACCTCGACCGGTACGCCGATGTCATGACCGCCCGGGCGCACCGTCACCATCCGGTCCTCGGCCTTCCCGGTGGCCGGGGCCGACGGCGTACACCCGGACCTGGCCCCTGCCGTGGCCCGTCACCTCGACCGGAACAGGGAAGGTGCGCACGCCCGAGTCGCCCGCGTCCACGGTGGCGCGGCCGACGTCCACGCGGGGCAACGCCGCCGCCCGTACCGCCGGCGTCCCCGGCCGCCGGCCCCACGCATCCACGAGCCAGGCCTGCCCGGACGCCGAACGCGACGTCAGCTCCGTCGACTCGACCCAGCCGAGAGCGAGCCAGACGCGGGTGGCCGCCGTCAGCAGCACCCGCACCTCGCGCGCCCTGGGCCCTGTCCTCAAATGGTGCTGCTGGTCGGCGGGGAGCCGGGTCGCCGCGTGTCTGTCGCAGACCGGGTCCGGGAGCCGCGGGTCGCCGGAGAAGCCCGTCCTCGGAAGGCGCCGCGGACGAGCCGGGCGTCCACTCGGAGTTGAAGAAGTTGTGGTCGGCGCCGATGACGTACACGGCGCTGCGCAGCGCGCTGCCGCAGCCGACCGCACGGGTGCCGTCGACGTACACCTCGCGCGCTCCACTCGGACACGCACCGGCCCACCGTCCCCTCCGCGACTGGACCACCGTCCGGCTGGAAAGGCCATCCGCATGAGCCGAACCCAGCGTCCGCTGCGCGCCGCACTCGTCGGAACCGGGCACCGCGCCCGGTTGTTCACCCGTGCCCTCGCCGCCCGCCCCGGCCACCGGCTGGCCGCCCTGTGCGATCCGAGCCCCACCCGGATGGCGTTCCACAACCGGCTGCTCACCGAAGCGGGCGAACCGGCCGCCGCCCAGTGGAATCCCGACCGTTTCACCGAGATGCTCGCCGAGGAGGACATCGGCGAAGTCGTCGTCACCACCGTCGACTCCGCCCACGACCACTACATCGTGCCGGCGCTCGAAGCCGGCTGCCGGGTGGTCACCGAGAAGCCGATGACCGTCGACGCCGACCGCTGTGCCCGCATCCTGGACACCGTGCGCGCCACCGGCAACTCGCTGACCGTCGCTTTCAACTACCGCTTCAACCCGGTGCACGAGAGGGTACGGCGACTGCTCGCCGACGGCGTCGTCGGCGAGGTGCTCTCCGTGCACTTCGAGTGGCTCCTCGACGTCCGGCACGGCGCCGACTACTTCCGCCGCTGGCACCGCGACAAGCGGCACAGCGGCGGCCTGATGGTGCACAAGGCGAGCCATCACTTCGACCTGGTCAACTGGTGGCTGCACGACGAACCCGCCGAGGTCTTCGGCTACGGCCGGCTCGGCTTCTACGGCCGTGAGGCGGGCGAACGCCACGGCCTGCGCCGCGACTACACCCGCGCCCACGGCGCGCCCGAGGCGGTCGGTGACCCCTTCGCCCTCGACCTCACCGCCGACGACACCCTGCGCGCCCTCTACCTCGACGCCGAGGGCGACAACGGCTATCTGCGCGACCGCAACGTCTTCGACGGCCCGGTCGACATCGAGGACGACATGGCCGTCCTCGTCCGCTACACGCGCGGCGCCACGATGACGTACCACCTGACCGCCTACTCGCCCTGGGAGGGCTACCGGGTCATGGTCAACGGCAGCGCCGGCCGGCTGGAACTGGAGGTGGAGCAGAGCCGCCGGCAGTCCGCGGTGACCACGTCCACTCCGCTCCCGGGGCCCGGTGGCGGCGCCGCGCACGGCGACATCGCGGCCCCACACGCGGGCGGCGTACGGCTCACCCTGCGCCCGCTGTGGCAAGCCCCGACGGACATCGAGCTGCGAGCCGTGCACGAGGCTCACGGCGGTGGGGACCCGCGCATGCTCGACGCCCTGTTCGGGCCGGTGGCCCCAGCGGACTCGGTGGGCTCCGTGGGCTCGACGAGCTCGGTCGGCGAAGCGGACGCGGCCGGTCCCGGTGACACACCCACGGCCACCGAACGCGACGGCGCGCTCGCCCTCGCCGTCGGCCTCGGCGCCAACCGGGCCTTCGAGACCGGACAGCCGGTCACCGTAAGGGAGTTGATCCCGGAGCTGTGGCGCCGCTGACGGTATGTGCCGCCGTGTTCCGGTGACGGCCTGTATCGCGGCGCCGGGGAGGGGAGGGTACGGGCCCGGCGCCCGTCTCAGCCGCCGGGTGCCGTCAGGTCCAGGCACTCCGGTACTGCTCGTCCAGCAGCTGGAAGACCGGCTCGCCCCGCACCGGATCCTGGGCGGTGGACAGCCGGACCCGGTCGCCGCTGTGGATGCCGACCGGCGGGCCCATGACCCGGCCACGGACGACGAACCCCTCGGCCATCTCTATGAGCGAGACATTGCGTGCCGCGGGTGTGTTGCGGTGCACCACGGTGGAATGCCGCACCGTCCCGACGCCCTCGCTGCGCTCGGTGCGCAGCTCGCTGCCCTGGCACACCGGACACAGCAACCGGTGGTACGTCGCGGTGCCGCACCAGGTGCACCGCTGGAAGGTGATGGCGTCCTTGGAGTCCGCGGGGGCGGGGTCGAGAACACCCGCCCCTGCGGAGCCGGCCGCCGGATGCGAGGCGTTTGCTGAGTAGTGGTACACGCTGGTCAACTCCCTGCGCTCGGCCGGAATCCCGCGTGTCCGGCGCGCACCGGGCACACGCGTGCCGGCGGCCGTGCCACCGTGCACGCCGACAGGGTATGGCACTCAGTGTCACCAGTAAAGGCACTCCGTACCCCTAATTCAAGATCCGGGGTACCCCTGATTCATGACCGGAGCCCCCTTATGCGCGGCCCAGGGCCGTCTCCAGCTCCTGCACCACCCGCCACAGCGGTGCGTCCCGCCGGGACACCAGCACCACCACGTCGTCGGGATACCCTTCCGGCGCCGGGCTGATGAAGGCGGGCGCCTGCGCGGGCTCGGCGGCGCGCCCGAACGTCCTCTGCACATACCCGAGCGCGTGGTCCACCGCCGCTCCCGCGTCGCCGAGGCCGTCCGAACGCAGCCAGGAGCGCAGGGCGTTGTTGTGCGCCGCGACGACCGCGGCCGCGATCACGTCGGCCCGCAGTGTCCCGTCGGGCCGGCCGGTGAACCGCCCGCGCAGGTACTCGGCGAGCGCGCGCTCGTAGCGCCACACCACCGACAGCTCGTAGGCCCGCAGACCCGGCACCTGCTTGGTGAGGCGGTAGCGCTGCACGGAGAACGACGGGTTCTCCGCGTACATCCCCAGCACCAGCCGAGCCGCGTCGCATGCCCGCCGCACCGGTTCGTGCTTCTTGTCGCTCGTGGCGAGGAAGGCGGTCATGTCGGCCAGGCAGCGCTCGTGGTCGGGGAAGACCACGTCCTCCTTGGAGGGGAAGTAGCGGAAGAACGAACGCCGGCCGACCCCGGCCAGGGCGACGATGTCGTCCACGGTCGTCTGCTCGTACCCGCGTTCCAGGAAGAGCTGGAAGGCCGCCGCGACGAGGGCCTCCCGCATCGGCGGCTTCGCGGCCGGCGCCGCGCTGGTGGAGCTCATGGAGGGGAACGTAGCACCCGGACGGGTCGCATGACACTCAGTGCAGATCGAGTGGCCCTGTGGGGGAACTGAGTGCTTTGGGAGTGTGCGATAGGGCGTACGACCGAACATCGGAGCGATCGAATTGATTGGAATCGATCGATACGATCGTGGGCGTAACGTAAGCGATTCGGGATCACTGTTCCAGGGGGAACCCCATGCGACTGCATGTCGACCAGCGCCGCGAGCGGGTGCTCGAACTCGTCCGGGAGCGGGGCAGCCTCCGCGTGGCCGAACTGGCCGCCGAACTCGGCGTCTCCGCCGTCACCCTGCGGCGCGACGTGGAGACGCTCGCCGCCCAGGGCCGGGTGCAGCGGCTGCACGGCGCGGTGGTCTGGCCGGGCGACCGCGCCACCGGCCCCGCCGCGGGTGCCGCACCACGGCAGGAGTCCCTGGCGGGCACCGTCATCGGAATGATCGTGCCGACCACCGTCAATCTCTTCGCCGACATCGTGCGCGGCGCCCGGGAAGCCGTCGGCGCCCGGGGTGGCCGGCTCGTCCTCGGGCTCTCCGGTTATGTCGACACCGAGGACTCCGTGCAGGCCGAGCATCTGATCGCAGGCGGTGCCCAGGGCCTGCTGGTGGCGCCCAGCTGGTTCGTCGGCGTCCCCCGGGACGGGCAGGAGAAGGGGCTGATGGACTGCGGGGTGCCCACCGTCCTGGTCGAGCGCTCCGCCCCGCCCGGCAACCCCGCCGCCGACCTCGACCGGGTCCGCACCGACCGGGCCCACGGCGCCGCCCTTGCCGTCGGCCACCTGGCCGCCCTCGGACACCACAGGATCACCGCGCTCCTCCAGGAGGGCCCGCACGCCGTCCAGATCGGCGCCGGGTTCCAGGCCGCCGTCCGCGCACGCGGGATCGAGGTCGACGACAGCGCACCGAGCGTGCGCGAACACGGCGACTACGACGCCTCCGTCGACCATCTCGTCCGCGCGGTCCGCGAACGCGGCGTCACCGCGGCCCTGGTGCACAGCGACGAGGACGCCATCGTGCTCGTGCCGCGGCTCCAGGCGCACGGCATCCGGGTGCCCGGCGACCTCGCCCTGATCGCCTACGAGGACAAGGTCGCCGGCCTCGCCGACGTCCCGCTGACCGCCATCGCCCCGCCCACGCGCGCGGTGGGCGAGCTGGCCGCGAACCTGCTGCTGCGCCGCCTCGCCGAGAAGACCGCGGGCGAACGGCCTGGACCCCGCCAACACATCGACCTGCTCCCGGAGTTGCGCATCCGCTCCTCCTGCGGCGGCCAGGCCCCCGCCGACGGCTCCTGATCCACCGACCGCCCAACGACCGTGAACCGATCGTTGCGGCGATCGTTTTGATTATATTGGTCGAACGGTCACCGTCATCCAGCTGCCCATGTACCTGCTCGCCACCAGGGCCGGCGTGGTCAACACCTACTGGGCGCTGCTATTGCCCGCCCTGGCAAACCCTTCGGTGTCCACCTGGCCCGGGTCTTCTCCGAGGGCTATGTGCCCGACGAGGTGCTGGAGGCCGCCCGCGTCGACGGCGCCGGTGAACTGCGCACCTTCGCCCGCATCGGACTGCCCATGCCGGCCCCCGGCTTCATGACGATCTTCCTGTTCTCGTTCACGGCCAGCTGGAACAGTTTCTTCGGCGCGCTCGTCATGCTCAACGACGACCGTCTCTACCCGGTCAGTCTCGGCCCGTTCATGTGGAACACCGTCACCCAGCAGCAACCCGAGGACTACGCCCTCGTGATCACCGGCTCGCTCGTGGCCGTGCTCCCGCTGATCGCCGTCTTCGTCTGCCTGCAGCGCTTCTGGCGCTCCGGCCTGACCGCCGGCGCGGTGAAGTGAAGGTGACCGTGACCCCCGCCCATCGGCCGTCCCGCCCGCGCACCGCCCTCGCCATGGGCACGGACATCCACCGGGTCCTGCTCGCCGACGGCCTTCTCGACCGGCTCCACACGGTCGCCCGCGTCGACACGACCGCGACGATCACAACGATCAGCGACGCCGACCCGGCCGCGGCCGTCCGGCTCGCCCGCGCCGAAGTGCTCTTCACCCACTGGGGCGCCCCCCACTCACCGAGGAAGCGCTGCACCGCCTGCCCCGGCTGCGGGCCGTCGTCCACGCGGCGGGCTCCGTCAAGCACCATGTCACCAATGCCGTCCGGACCCGCGGCATCACCGTGTCCTCGGCGGCCGCCGCCAACGCCCTCCCGGTCGCCGAATTCACCCTGGCCGCCATCCTGTTCGCGGGCAAACGGGTCCTCGACATCGCCCACCACTACGCCCGAGCCCACACCTCGCCTGCCTGGCCGTCGAGGGCTCGCCGGGTGGCGTCGCCGCGGCCTGGGCGGCGGGCTGCCGGGTGCTCCCCGTGCCGTCGTACACGACGTCGAGGCAGTGCCCTGGCGCACGGTGCGCGGGGGCCTCGAAGGCATGGACATCGGGGAGTTGTGGGCGGCGGGGCTGAGAGGGTGCGCCTCGCACGATGTGAGGACCCGGGCCGGGGAGAGGCGCGGTCACCCCCCGACGTAACCTTTCTGCATCCCGCTGCCGACACGGCCGCACCGCCCGAGGAGATCCCGCATGCCCGCCGCCCGTCCCCGTCTGCTCTACGTCACCGACCTGGCGTACGAGGCCCGCGGGCGCCGCTACTGCGACGAGGACATCTTCCTCACCTCCCGGCTGCGCGCCCGCTTCGACCTCGCCCTGTGCCATCCGCGGGACGCCGCGGCGCTGATGGACGGCTTCGACGCCGTGGTCGTCCGCAACAGCGGGCCCGTCCTCGGCCACCAGCGGGCGTACGACGCCTTCCGCGCGCGTGCGCTGGCCACCGGCGCCCGCGTGTACAACCCGCTCACCGGCAAGGCGGACATGGCGGGCAAGCAGTACCTCCTCGACCTGAGCGCCGCGGGCTTCCCCGTCATCCCGACCGTCGGCCGCGCCGAGGATCTGCGCCTGCTTCCGGCCGCCGAGCGGTACGTGGTCAAGCCCGTGCTCGGCGCGGACTCCCTCGGCCTGCGCGTCGTCCCCGCCGGACAGGTCGCCGCCCTCGCCACGGGCCACGTCCTGGTCCAGCCGTGCGTCGACTTCGTCCACGAGGTGTCCTTCTACTTCGTCGACGACGACTTCCAGTACGCGCTGTACGCCCCCGATCCCGAGCGCCGCTGGGAACTGCAGCCCTATGCGGCCACGGCCGGCGACCTGGAGTTCGCCCGGCGGTTCATCGACTGGAACGACCTCGGCCACGGCATCCAGCGCGTCGACGCCTGCCGCACCCGCGACGGCGACCTCCTGCTGGTCGAACTGGAGGACCTCAACCCCTACTTGTCCCTCGAAGCCCTGCCGGAACAGGCCAGGGACGCCTTCGTCACCGCCTTCACGGCGTCCCTGAGCCGGTTCGCGCACGGGGCGCTCAGCCCAGCCTGACAGCGACCTGCTGGGGTGCCCCCGACGTGCCTGTGAGATCGCCGAAAGTCAGCGTCAGCGTGGAGCCGGTGGCTGCCGAGGCGAGTGTGCCCGGTGCGGGCGTCACCGCGGCGACCGGCCGGCGCCGGGTCAGGGTGAGGCTCGTGCGCATCCGCATCGGATCGCTCACCGCGATCAAGGCGGTCCCGTTCTCGCTCTCACTGATCATCACGGAGCACGGATCGCTTGCGGTGAGCGTTCCGACCGTTCCGCCCAACCAGAAGTTCACTCCGGTGAAGGCGAGCGAGCGAACGAAGATGCCCTGCTGGCTGTCGGTGTCGGCGAGCACGGTCAGCCAGTTCGGGTCCGCGGCCCGCGCCCGCATTGCTGCCGCGGTGGCCCCCGGCAGCAGGAGATAGGCCTACGAGGCGTTCACCGGGTCGGTGCGCGCGTCGTACATCAGCACGCAGACGTCCAGCAGCGCCTGCGGGGCGCCGATCTGCCAGTTCTACCAGTTGCCGTAGCGGGCCTGGCTCGCGTTGTGGACGTCGTCGTGGAGATGGTCCAGGCCCGTGACGATCGCGTCCCGCAGGCCGGCGTCGCCGGTCAGGCCGGTGCCCGGCTGGCAGTAGGCCTGGGCGAGCGTGCTCAGCCGGGTGTAGCTGGTGTTCATGGCGGCCGAGTAGCCGTACGATTCCTGGTCGGTGTCCGGATCCGGGGCGGCGTAGACCATGTCGGGCCACAGGGAGCCGGCGGCGGGGGCCATCGTCGCCCGGTACTGGCTCGCCGTGGTGCCCAGGTCGGCGAGCCGGCTCTTGAACGGTTCGACGGTGGGGCCGAACCCCTCGCCGAGGATCAGGGTGCGCCACCTCGCGCGGAGCGTCGCGAACCCGTCCGGCGCCGCGAACGCCCGGGTGCCGAGACCCAGGGCGACTGCGGTTCCCGAACAGACGGTCAGAAAGCCACGGCGTGACCAAGGAGTCGTCATGACGGCGCTTTCCAGCATGCGCTTTCTCAAACGCTCACTAGTTCTTGCGGAGTTGAGTGTTTCGATCGTTTTGGAGGGGTGGGGTGGTGCCGTTCGGGGGTGTGGGCTTGCGGCCTGAACAGGGCTGCCGTGTGGGCCGTATCTCAGCACGGGGAGCTCGGAAGTCCCGTCCGTACGGGACGGAAGGAGAGCCAGGTGCCGACACCGCCCGATCCTGAACGGCCGTACTCCGGACCGGTCCTGGAACCTGTCCGGGTGCTGCGGCCACGCCGCTTCGACGCCCTCGCGGAACTGATGCGCGAGATGGAGACCGGCCCGGCGCAGACGGCGCCCACCGACGAGGAGGAGACACGGGAACTGCCGCCCGTACCGCCGGCACCCGCCACTTCCCGCCCGCGCCGGGTGGCCGTCGCCGGGTTCGTGGCGGCCGCAGCGCTCCTCGGTTTCGGCTGTGCCCTGCTGCTCACCGGCCGCCAGGAAGCCACCGCCACCCCGCCTCCGCACCGGCCGGCGACCACCGCACCGCCCGCCGCCACCCCGGCCCCCACCCCCACCGCGTCCCCCGCGCCCACGGCCGCCACCGACCCCGACGGCCCCGGCACCCTCCGCCAGGGCGACACCGGCCCCGAGGTCACCGAACTGCAGCAGCGCCTGCTGCGCGTCCCGGACGTCTACCACGACGGCTCGACCAGCGGCACCTACGACGCGAACCTCGCCGCGGCCGTGGCCCGGTTCCAGCTCTGGTACGGGGTCAGCGGCGATGAGACCGGCGTCTACGGCAACGACACCCGCCGCGCACTGGAGTCACGGACCGGATCCGGCGACGATTCCTGACCGGCACGCGGGGAACCCCGGGAAGGCGGCGCGTGCGGCACCGGGCCGCGCTCCGCGAGCCGAGGCCGGACCGGAGCGGGGACGGGAGCAGTGTCATGAGGGACGACGCGGACGTTGTGGCGGGCGGTGTCGCGGGCGCGGAGGATGCGCGGGGACTCGGTACGAGGGCTCACCTCGACGCCTGCTTTTTCGACCGGCTGGATCCTGACATGTGCGTGGTCACGGCCGCTGCCGACGATGAGCGGGCCGGGTGTCTCGTCGGCTTCGCCTCGCAGTGCTCCATCCGCCCGCCCCGGTTCACCGTCTGGCTGTCCAAGGTCAACCACACCTGCCGCGTCGCCCTGGCCGCGCGGCACCTCGCCGTCCACCTGCTCACCCGGGACCAGTGGGACCTCGCGGAACTCTTCGGTGGTGAGACGGGCGACGAGATCGACAAGTTCGCGCGTGTGGAGTGGAGGCAGGAGTACGGCGGCGCGGTGGTGCTGCGGGACGCGGCGGCCTGGTTCGTCGGGAGCGTCGTCGAGCGCACCGACGGTGGCGATCATGTCGGCTACGTCCTCGAACCGGTGCGCTGGGACGAGGGGCGGGGCGGACCTCTGCTGCGGCTGTCCGACGCGGCCGCCATCGACGCGGGGCATCCCCTGGACTGACGGACTGACCGGATTCGAACGCCGGGCAAGGGCTCGGAAAAGCCGTGGGTGCGGGGGAGGGGCCGGGTCTCACCATGGGCAACCCGCGGCCGACGGCCGCGTGCTCCGCCGCACCACAGAAAGCCACGCCGATGACCGGCTCCCGCATCCCGGGCCTGCTCGTGCCCGCCGTGTTCCTGCTCGCCCTGGTCGCCGGCCTGTGCTGGTACTGGCGACATCGCGACGACGACTGACCGGGCTCCGCCCCGCGTGCCGCGCGGGTGACCTGCCGATCAGCGGCCGCTGCCGCGTCCCGCCAGGGCCTCGCTGACCGCGCGGACGCTACGGGCGATGTGCTGCAGCTGCATGACCTCGGCGGCGTACAGCTTGATCGTGTGCTCGATGACCGACTCGGGCAGCCCGAGCATCGGCAGCTCGGCCCGTGCGGTCTGCAACGCGGTGCGGGCCACCCGCACTTCCTGCTGGACCTGCAGCTGCGCGTGCCGGGCGAGCAGCACGGGGTGGCGGATGAGGGCCGGATAGCTGGCGTAACGCGCCGGGATCAGCTCGCGCAGCCACTTGGCCGCCGAGCGCTCCCAGTCGTAAGAGCCCGGCGTCTTGACCTGGCAGGGCCAGTCGGGGCTGATACGCGTGCTGGTCAGGGGCATGGTCATCGCTTCCGGTGTGCGGCGTCGTGAGGGTGGTCCGACGGGTTCGGGGCGGCCCCGGCCTAGGGGATGGCCGGGGCCGCTCCGGGCGCGTCGCGCAGACGATGCGCCCCGGCACACCCCGGGCGCCGACGTGGGTAGGGGACGGCGGCTGGAGGTGTCCGTGCGGGGGCCCCGGGCATCGGGTACCGGCGCTGCGTGGAGACTTGCGTACGCATGGGCGGTCCGTCGGCTTTCTCGGGGCGGTGTGCGAGCGGTGAGTCCGCAGGTGCGGAACGTGCCTGGAGTGGGCCGGGCGCGATCCGTGAGCAGTATTTATATATGCCGTGCTGTTTGCAAGACGTATGAAAACATTCATGCGCGATTTGTCGTGGATGATCCCCGTCCACGGCATGGGTGACCGCAAGATCTTCACCGGACCCTGCCCGCGGGCGCGCGAACCGGTCGGCCGGAATCAGTCCTTCAGGAAGAACTGATGCTGGTCGGACAGCTGCTCGTACTTCTCCAGCCGGGCCTGGGTGCGCTCCGGATCGGCGTCGGTCATGGCCTGCAGCAGCGCGGCGGCCATCACGCCCGGCGCGGCGTAGGAGTCGAACACCAGCCGGGAGCCGGTGCCGGTGGCGAAGGTGATGTCGGCCTCGTCGGCCAGCGGCCCGAGCGCGAGGTCGGTCACCAGGGCGACCTTCAGACCTGCGCCGCGCGCCACCCGCACGGCCTGGAGAGTCTCCTGGGAGTGCCGGGGCATGGCGAAGGCGAGCACCCAGGTGCCGCCCGCCTCGCGGCACTGCAGCAGCGCGTCGTAGGCCACGCTGCCGCCCCGGGTGACCAGCCGCACGTCGGGGTGGATGCGGCGGGCGGCGTAGCCGAAGTACTCGGCCAGCGACACCGAGATGCGCAGCCCCAGCACCGTCAGCGGGGTGGAGCGGGACAGCTCGCGGCCGACCCGGATGATCTGGTCGGGGTCGGCGAAGTCGCGCCGCAGGTTCTCCAGGTTCGCGATCTCGCCGTCGACGGCGGCCTGGAGCTCGTTGGCCTTGTTCTCCTCGCCCGCCCCGCCGGCCAGGGTGCTCAGCGCGATCGACTGGAGTTTCTCGCGCAGCGCGGGATAGCCGCTGAAGCCGACGGCGGCGGCGAAGCGGGTGACGGAGGGCTGGCTGACCCCGACCCGGTCGGCCAGCTCGGTGATGGACAGGAACGCGGCCTCGGTGATGTGCTCGATCAGATACTGGGCGATGCGCCGCTGCCCCGGCGACAGACGGGGGCCGTCGAAGAGTTCCCGGAGCTGGGAGGTCGGAGCGGCCTCGGCCGCGGGCACGGCCTTGCCCGAGGTGATCGCTGATGCCTGTGCTCGTGCCTGCTGCGGCGAGGACACCGGCCCGCCTCCTTTGTCTGCCACAAGCACTCAACATAGCTCACCCACCGTCATGAACAGGGGGTTGAGCAGGAGGTTTCAACGCCGGTAGAGGCTGATCGACCAGCCCACCTCACCGGCGGGCCGGCTGCTGTCGACCAGCTCGGCGAGCCGTCCTCGCGCCTTCGCGAGCGCGGAGTCGGACACCGCCAGCAGCCCGTGCACCTGCCGCACCGGCACCGTACGCGGATCGCCGGCGTGGATGCCGTAGTACGACGGCACACCGCTGCCTTTGTACACCAGCCACACCCGTTCGTGGGGATACCGCTGACGGAGCCGGTCGGCGAGCCGGCCCAGGTCCTGCCCCCAGTCCACGTTGGAGTCGTGCAGCAGCCGATGGGTGTGCGCGGGGCCGCCGAAGGCCTCGTTGGAGTACGGCAGGTAGTACGGGAACGTGCGCAGCGAACTCACCGCCGTGCACAGCACCAGCGCGGCCGTCGCGACGGCCGTCCACCGCCGGCCGGGCCGCGGCACACAGGCCGCCGCCACCGCGAGGAACATCGGCACGAACAGCGCGTATCTCGTCCCGAAGTCCCGCGCTCCCGTCATGGCCGCGGCGAGCAGCATCCCGGGCGGCAGCAGCAGATACGGCGCCGCGGGGCGCAGCCGCCGCAGCGCCACGACCGCCACGGCGCCGGCCGCGCCCAGTGCCAGCAGCCCGAGCGGCGTCTTCACCAGCAGGGCGGCCGGCAGGTAGTACCAGAGCGAACCGGTGTACAGACGCCCGAACAGATAGCCCTGCCACGGGTACTCCTCCAGCCCGAACTGCACCCGCATCCCCGCCCGGTAGGCCTCGGGCACCGGCAACAGATCCACCAGCCGCCCGCGCAGCCCGTGCAGCGCCGCCACCGGTTCGGCGGGGGAGAACCGCAGTCCTGGATCGACGACCAGATACGTGGCCCAGACGACGGCGAGAGCCACCATCGCCACGCCGACCGCACCGGCGACCGCCGCTACCACCTGCCGGCGCCGACCGCCGGTCGTGCCCGCGAGGAGGGAAAACGCTTTACGCCGACGGCTGTCGGCCGGGCCCGAAAGAGCGGACAGGGCTGTGCGCGGGCCGGCGTTCGCGCCCCGCCCGACCGCCGGTGGCGCCTCCCCCCGCCGGCCCGCCACGACAACGGACACCGCCGCCAGCCCCATCAGTACCGGCACCGCCGGCAATGCGCTCATCTTGGTGGCCACGGCTGCGCCCAGTGCCGCTCCGGCCGGCGGCAGATACGCCAGCGGTCGCCGTCGTGCGCGCCACACCAGCCAGGCCGATGTCAGCACGAACCCGGCCGCCGGCACGTCCAGGCCGGCCAGTGAGCCATGGGCGATCAGGTCGGGGGAGAAGGCGTAGAGGGCGAGAGTGACCAGGCCGCCCGCCGTGCCCGTCAGTTCGCGGGCGAACGCGAAGGCGACCAGCCCGAACAGCAGGGTCAGTGCGATCACCGGCAGTCGTGCCCACAGCATCAGCCGCCAGGGGTCGTTGCCCGACTCGTACAGCAGATGCCGGCCCACGTCCCCCTGGGTGCCGGTGTACGACGGGTCGTAGTGCGGGTCGGCCACCGCCACACCCGTCGCGATCAGCAGCTTGCCGAGCGGCGGATGCTCGGGGTTGTAGCGGATCCGGTGCTCGTGCAGATAGTCGGTGGCCGTGGCGACGTACACCGGCTCGTCGATCGTCGGCGTCTGCTGGACGGCCGTCGTCACCATCGCCGCCGCCATCTGGGCCAGCAGCAACGCCACCAGAAGCGGCACCAGCCACCGGCGGTGCCTGCGCAGCCCGGCGTCAGGGCGGGACGGCTCCTCGGCGGGAGCCGTCCGGCTGAGGACCAGGTGCTGTTCGCGCGCCATCATCCGCCCCGCGGTGGCACCGGCCGAGGGGCGGCGGGGACGGTCGAGGGCCCGGTCATGGCCCTACTGTCGCACCGCTCCCGCCGTCGGCGGCGTCACCGCTGCACGAGTCGTACCGACAGACCTTCTGCCGTGTACACGGGTACGGCCCGCAGCCGGTCGGAGTTCATCTCGATCCGGGTGAACCGGCCGCGCAGCCGCGGTACGCCGATCACGGGCAGGGTGCCGCCCTCGGCCGGCGGCCGTTCGGTGTCCAGGCGCAGCGAGAGCACCGCCGCACTCCCCGGGGCGGCCAGGTGCCTCACCGTCAGCGGCGCCTTGCGGCCGGCGCGCAGCGTGACCTCCAGGGTGCCCGTGTCCTGCGCGTACGCGCCGCGCACCCGCAGCCGTTCGGAGACCCGCAGCGTGCCGTCCGTGACCCGCACGTCCCCGTGGCCGAGGGCGTCCTCGGAGCCGGCGGCCAGCGTGCCCTCGGCCGGCACCGTCCCGCCCGTGTAGCGGTTGTGGCCGGTCAGCGCCAGGGAGCCGGTGCCGCGCTTGGTCAGGCCGCCGGGCCCGTCGATGTCGTCGCGCCAGGCGCCGGCGGCCGAGAATCCGTCCGCCGCGGCGTCCAGCGCGACCGTGACGTCGGAGTCGAAGGCGCCGTAGCCGTCTGCCGCGGCGAACAGGTTCAGCCGGCCCCACTGCTCGACCCCGTCGAGGAGCACATACCCGGAGGGCAGGCCGGTGGTGCGCAGCACCTCGCGGCGCTGGTCCGCGGTCAGATACGGCAGGCGGGTCTCCAGCAGCACCTCCGCGCCCTTCGGCACGGTCAGCGGCAGCTCGCGGCCCTGCCGGGTGAGGACGTAGGTCAGCCGAGGCCGGACCGCGCGCGCATTGGCGTCCCGGTCGGCGTACGGGTCGGAGCCGGTGTGCGCGGCGGCGTACAGCGTGTCGGCGGTGGTGCCGGTCCGCGCCGTGAAGCAGGCGAGGGCCTGCGCGCGGGCGGCGGCCTTCAGTTCCGCGTTGGCCGGGTCGGCGAGGGTGGCCGCGGCGAGCGCGGTGGCCATGGTCCGGCCGCCGATGACATCGACGGTGTGGTGCATGCCCGCCACGATCCGGGTGTGGGCCAGCTCGTGCGCGCGGGTCACCAGCTCCTGGAAGCGCTCGGGTACGGCGTAGGCGTAGGCCGGCGCGGCCAGAAGGGGAAGGAGGGGGAAAGAAGTTGAACGAGGGAATATCTAGGGCCGGGGTGTGACCCGTCGAGGAGACGCCGGTGATCTTCGCCTGTTCGGCAGGTGAACGCGGGGGGCCCGGCGCACAGAATCCGACAGGGAACGCACAGCGGCGCCCTCACAGCAGCGAACGCGCCAGCGCCACCGCCCCGTCGACCGGCGGCACCCGCAGCGGCCGCGGTCGGGACGCCGGGAGCGTCTCGGCGAGGGCGGCCGCGAACGCGTCGTACAGCAGCGGCTGGGCCAGCACCGTGCCGCCCGCGACCACCACGTCGTCGGCCGCCGCGCCCCGCCCGGCCAGCAGCGCCACGAGCGCGGCCAGGGCGCGGCCCTGGGCGGCGATCACGGTACGGGCGAGCGCCGAGCCCGCCGTCGCGGCGGCGAAGACGGCCGGTGCGCGCCTGCCCCACTCGGCGGAGGGGTCCGCGGCGCTCTCCAACGCCCCGCCCAGCGCGGGCACTTCGGGTGCGCCGAACGCGTCGAGCAGGGCAGCCGCCAGTGCGTCGGGAGCCTCGCCGCGGTCATGGGCGCCCCAGCAGGCACGTACCGCCTCCCGCGCCAGCCCGGCCGCGCCGCCCTCGTCCCCGAGGAGCGCGCCCCAGCCGCCGACCTGCACGAGCGTGCCGTCGGCCCGCCGCCCCACCGCCACCGAGCCGGTGCCGGCGACCAGACCCACACCCCGGTCCAACCCGGCAGCGGCGGGTACGAGGAGTTCGGCGTCGCCCACGACCAGCGCGGGCACGTCGACGTGGGCGCGCAGGACGGTGCGTATCTCCGCGCACTGGCGCGGGGTCTCACAGGCGTGTCCGCCCACGGCCAGGGCCGACGGACGAACGCCGGCCGGCAGCGCGTCGGTGACCAGCCCGGCCAGCCAGCCGGCGGCGGCCACGGGGTCGTGCGGCCGCCAGCCGCCGCTCGTGCGGACACGGTCGGCGACGAGGGTGCCACCGGCCAGAGCTCTCAGATGCGTCTTGGTGCCGCCCACGTCGATGCCGACCAGGACGGGCGTGGACTCCTGCACGGGATCTCTCTCGCGGTGCGCGGTGCTGCGACGGTGGGCGAACCGTGCCTGGGTGAAGGGGAGTTGGAGCGGTCGGGAAGCCCCGGGACGGGCCTCGGACGGAGTACGGCAGGCGAGTACCGTGAAGTTCGTTAGGAAGTTAACTAACGAAGTAGAGTGCGTCAAGAGTCCTCGCTACCTGTGGGAGAACCGTGGAACACGACGTGGTGGCGGCGCCCTGGCTGTCCGAGAGCGCGAGCGCGGTCTTCGCCGTGCTCGCCCGGGCGGGCAGCGCGACCCGGCCCCAACTGGCGAGCCTGGCCGGACTGTCCAAACCGACGGTGTCCGCCGCCGTCGCGGAGCTGGAGAGCGCCCGGCTCGCCACCGTCTCCGGCACCGCCTCCAGCGGCACCGGCCGCACCGCCGCCGTCTACCGGCTCGGACCGGACGCCGGCGCCGTGCTCGCCGTCGACCTGGGCCCGGACCTCACCCGGGTACGGGGCTGCGCCCTCGACGGAACCCCGCTCGCCGAGGCCACCCGACCCAGGGCCGACGCGGCCGGCGCCGTACGCGGGGCCCTCCGCGCGCTGCCCGCCGGTACCCCGCTGCGCGCGATCGTCGTCGCTGTCGGCGATGTCACCGCGCGGGCGGCGGAGGGTACCGGGATGCGTCCGGCGACCGCCAAGGCGGGCCCGGTCTTCGACGCCATGGCCGTCGCGCTGCCGCCGGGAGTCCCCGTCAGGCTGGAGAACAACGTCAACTGCGCCGCCCTCGCCGAACTCCACGAGGGTGCCGCCCGGGGCCGCGACACCTTCGGCTATCTGCGCGTCGGCGTGGGCGTCGGCCTCGGCATCGTCATCGGCGGCCGGGTGCTGCGTGGCGCGAACGGCGCCGCCGGTGAGCTGGCCCGGCTGCCCTACCCCTGGGACGACGACCGGGAGCCGCGGCTGGAGGCTCTGGAGGAGTACATCGGCGCCGCATCGCTGCTGCGGCGGGCCGCCACGGCCTGGCGGGAGACGGACGGCCCCTGCCCGGCGACCGCCGAGCGGCTGTTCGCCCTCGCCGGCCGGGGCAGCGCCCCGGCCCGCACCGTCGTCGCCCGCCATGCCGCCGACGTGGGCCGGCTCGCCGCCGCCGTGGCCGCCGTACTCGACCCGGGGCTCATCGTGCTCGGCGGCAGCACCGGCGCGGACCCGCAGCTCCTGCCCGGTGTGCGGGCCGAACTGGCGCGGCTGAGCTGGCCCACCGAGGTGGTCAGCAGCACGGTCGGCGATCTCGGCACCGTCGTCGGCGCGGCGCGGCTCGCGGTCGCCCGCGGTGTCCGAACCGTGACCGAGGCCCCGCGACGGAAGGATTGACGGCCTCCGGCTCGTTCTGCCAATGTCCGGACAAGCGCTTTCTAGGCCGGTCGGGACACCGGCTTGGGGTGGCATCCGGGCCGTACACGACGTACGGCACGGCGCACGAGGGCGTGCTCGTGCGGCACCGGCCTCAAGGCGGCCGGGGATCCCACCCGTACCCAGGCGGCGCGGCCGGGCGAGGCCGCCCCCGGAAGGCGCACGTTCCCGAGCAACACACCCCTGCCGCAGCGACCGCGCACCCCCATTCGTGCCGCGGTGACCGGCCGGGGCTCCGTCACGCACCCCTCAGGGAGGACCCGGTGGGTCATCAGATCTCGCGCAGAACCCTCTTCCGCACCGCGAGCGGGCTCGCCGTCGCAGGCGCCCTCGGCCCCACGCTCACCGCCTGCGCCGGCGGCACCGGAGCGGGCAGCGACAACGGCAGCCTGACGATGACCTGGTGGGGCAGCGACGAGCGGCACGCCGCCTACAAGAAGGCGCTCGCGGCCTTCGAGAAGAACAACCCCAAGATCAAGACAGAGACCCGTTACTCGGGCTACGACGGCTACTTCGACAAGTTCAACACCCAGGTCGCCGGCGGCAGCGCCCCAGACCTGCTGCAGATGGACACCGCGCTGGTCGCCCAGTACGCCCGTAAGGGCATCCTCGCCCCGCTCGACCCGTACATCGGCAAGTCCCTCGACCTGACCGGCTTCTCGAAGACGCTGCTCGCCGCGGGCACGGTCGACGGCAAGCTGTACGGCGTCCCGTCCGGCATCGGCGTCAACCAGCTGACCGTCAACCGCAGCGGCCTGGAGAAACTCGGCCTGAAGCTCCCCGACCGCGAGTGGACCTGGAACGATCTGAAGGACATCGCCACGCAGGTCTACAAGAAGAGCGGCGGCAGGATCTACGGCGTCGACGACGGCGGCGGCTCCACCCTGCAGTGCTTCGAGATCTTCGCCCGCGAGAAGGGCTGGCCGTTCTTCTCCGACGACGGCAAGAAGCTCGGCTTCACCGGCGACATCCTCCAGGAGTGGTGGGAGTTCTGGGCCGCGATGCGCAAGGACAACGCCTCGCCGCCGCCCGCCGTCACCTCCGCCGCGCACAACGACCTCACCAAGAACGCGGTCGTCATCGGCAAGGCCCTGTTCACATTCGACTCCGGTGTCTACGGCGCCGGCGGCTCGATCACCGACGCCCAGCTGGACTTCCTGCCCACCCCGCAGGGCGGCTCCTCCGGCGCCCGCGAGGGCAACTTCGTCAACGGAGGCGTGCTGCTCAGCGCGACCAGGGCGAGCAAGAAGATCGCCGACTCGGTGAAGATCATGGACTTCTTCGCCCAGGACCCCACCGCCATCAAGGACATGCAACTGCTGCGTGGCATCCCGCCGACCCAGAAGGCCCGTTCGCTGATCTCGGCCGGGCTGAACGAGACCGACCGGCGGAACATGGCGATGGCCGACTACATCTCCCAGCGGGTCTCCAAGGCGACCAGCGCCCTGCCCGCGCCCGTGCCCCCGCCCAAGGGCGCCGATCAGATCTGGGACCTGCTGTTCCAGGCCAACCTGGCGGTCGCCTTCGGCAAGAAGACCATCAAGGCGCAGCTCAGCGAGTTCTTCGACCAGGCGCAGTCCATCCTCGCGGGCTGACCGCCCGCCCCAGCACAGTCCGGCACCGGGAGAGGGCCAGGGAGACGATGAGCATGACCACCGCCAGGACCGACGAGGCCGCTGGGGAGGCGCCGGCGGCCCCCACGCCCCCCGCTGGCCCGCGCGAGCGCGCACGTCTGCGCCGCCGTGCCGCCAGGCGGCGCGGCGGGGGATGGTGGCCGTACGTCTTCCTGGCCCCGTGGTTCGTGGGCCTGTTCGGGCTGACGATCTACCCGATGCTGGACTCGCTGTACCTGTCCTTCACGGACTTCGACCTGCTGACGCCCGCGAAGTGGATCGGTGCCCGGAACTACACGCACATGTTCTCCGACGACCCGGTGTTCTGGGACTCGGTGCACGCGACCCTGCTGTACGTCCTGGTGTCCGTCCCGCTGAAGCTGGCGCTCGCGCTCGGCGTGGCCGTCCTGCTCAACCGGCCGCTGAAGGGCATCGGCGTGTACCGGGCCGCCTTCTATCTGCCCTCGCTGCTCGGCGGCGCGGTGGCCGTCGCGATCGTCTGGCGCCAGGTCTTCGGCGGAGACGGGCTGTTCAACGACTTCCTCGGCTGGTTCGGCATCAAGGGCGAGGACTGGATATCGAGTCCGGACACCTCGATCTACACGCTCATCCTGCTCGCCGTCTGGCAGTTCGGCACGCCGATGGTCATCTTCCTGGCCGGGCTGAAGCAGCTGCCCAAGGACGTCTACGAGGCCGCCGCGATCGACGGCGCCGGAACGCTCACCCGGTTCTTCCGGATCACCCTCCCGCTGCTCACCCCGATCGTCTTCTTCAATCTGGTCCTGCAGATCATCGACGGGTTCAAGACGTTCACCCCCGCCTACGTCGTGAGCAACGGCACCGGCGGACCGCTCAATTCGACCATGCTGTACTCCCTCTACCTCTACAAGAAGGGCTTCACCGACCTCCAGATGGGCTACGCCTCGGCGCTGGCCTGGGTGCTGTTCCTGGTCATCGCGGGTTTCACGGCGGTCAATTTCGTCGCCAGCCGTTACTGGGTGCATTACGACGACTGACGCCGCCTGAACGAGAGGTTCTTCGACCATGTCCGCCATCACCCCGAGTGTTTCGCAGCTTGAGAAGCTCCGATCGCTCCGGTCACTCACCGGCCCCCGCCGTATCCTCCTGCACACCCTGCTCATCGGCGTCGCGCTCGTCATGCTCTACCCGCTGCTGTGGATGCTCAGCAGCTCACTCAAGCCGGACACCGAGATCTTCACGCACCCCGGCCTGATCCCGGACAAGCTGCATCCGCAGAACTACTCCGAGGGCTGGAGCGGCAGCGGCAACTCCTTCTCGCTCTACATCACCAACTCGCTGATCGTCACGATCGGCGCGGTGATCGGAAACGTCATCTCCTGCTCGCTGGCCGCCTACGCCTTCGCGCGCTTCGAGTTCCGCGGCAAGAAGATCTGGTTCGGCCTGATGCTCGGCACGATCATGCTGCCGGTGCAGGCCGTGCTGATCCCGCAGTACACGATCTTCTACAACCTGACCTGGATCAACACCTTCCTGCCGCTGATCGTGCCGAAGTTCCTGGCCACGGACGCCTTCTTCATCTTCCTGATGGTGCAGTTCATCCGCTCCATCCCGCGCGAGCTGGACCACGCCGCGATGATGGACGGCGCGAACCCCCTCCAGATCTACTGGAAGATCATCCTGCCCCTGATGAAGCCGGCCCTGGTCACCACCACGATCTTCACCTTCGTCTGGACGTACGACGACTTCCTCCACCAGCTCGTCTACCTCCAGCAGAACGCCCGCTTCACCGTCCCCCTCGGCCTCACCCTCTTCCTGGACAAGACCAGCGGTTCCTCCTACGGCGCGATGTTCGCCATGTCGACACTCGCCCTCGCCCCGACGCTCATCTGCTTCCTCGTCTTCCAGAAGAGACTGGTGGAAGGCCTGGCGACCACCGGAATGAAGGGCTGACCAGCGTGCATCTGCCCTACCAGCGCGGCCCGCTGCACGACCTGCCGGACACCCCGCAGGCGTACGACGCCGTCCTCGCCGCCGTCACCGAGCAGGCCCTCGCCCGCATGACCCCCGAGGGCAGCCTCGAACACCCCGACGCCCACGACGACATCGGCGACACCTCCCTCGGCATCACCTCCCTGCTGGCCCTCGCCTGGCAGCGCGGCAAGGACCCCCGGCTCCCGGAGGCGGTCCGCCGCAGCCTCGCCTTCCACCTGCGCGAGCGCGTGTACACCGAGGACAACCCCGGCTACCCGAACCTCAAGGCCGTCAACTCGTGGCTTCCGTACGCCCGTTACGTACTCGCCGCAGGCGCCCACCCGATCGGCGACTGGCCCAGCACGGTCTGGGCGCTGCTTCAGGCGGTCAACGTCCTCGACGCGGCCGACGGCCTCCTCGACGGCGAACAGCGCACGGAACTACGACAGCTGGCGCACGGCTACTGGCGCCGGCTCACCGAGGTCACCTTCTTCAACCCGCAGGAGGCGGGCAACCAGGCCATCGGCTGTGTGGTCGGAGGCCTGATGCTCGCCCGCCACCTGCCCGCAGACCAGGGCGAGCCGGTCCGCTCCCGCGCCCTCGCCCTGTACACCGACGCGATCCGCGCCCACCGGGTCCGCGACCGGGGCGCCCTGCTGCCGCCCGAGCACGGCGGCGCCTACGACAACAACTACGGCCCGATCTCCCTGTCCTTCCTGGCCCAGGCCCACCGGGTCAGCGGCGAGGAGATCTTCGCCCAGGACGGCGACACCCTCGCCCGCTACATCGACGCCCGCCTGACCTCCGGCGGCTACGACAACGGCGGCCCCCGCTACAGCGAACAGCACTCCGGCTTCGAATCCGTCCTGGGCCTGCGCTACTTCAGCGCCCGCATCGGCTCCGACCTCGGCCGCTACCGGGGCGACACCCGCTGGGGCCGGCACGCCGTCCAGCGGGACGGCCGGATCGACGGGCACTTCGCCTTCATGCTGGTCTGGCAGATCCAGGACACCACCCGCTGGCACCGCACCCCGTCGACCCGGCCCACCCGCCACCACCTGCGCTCCGGCACGGTCTCGGTGGCCTTCGACAACCGGATGACTCCCTCCCTGATCGAGGCCGGCGGCACCTACTACCTGCCCGCCGCCGTGCGCCGCCAGCATGGATTCGGCCCGGTCGCCGACGGCTTCCTGCTGTGCCGCCCGATGGGAGAGGTCCGGGTCGCGGACGCCCGCGCCGACGGGCTCGCGGCGAAGCTGGTGACCAAGCCGGTCGTCGGCCGCGACCATGTCCTGCGCCATGTGCGCTCGCTGTACGTCACCGACGGCACGAGCCTGTGGATGACGGTCGCCGTGGAGCGGCTCGACGGGGCGCCGTACCTGCTGTCCGGAATGCCGTACGCGGCCGACGACGGCGACCGGGTGCGCCGCAGTGCCGAGGGCGAGGTCACCGCGGCGGGCGGCCTGCGCCTCACCCACCCCACGGACACCGGCCCCGACCACTTCGACGCCCGTGCCGAACTCACCCAGGAACAGGCCGCGTTCACCCTCGCCGCCGACCCGCGCGGCTACGGCAACCCCGACGAGGGCTGGCGCCACCTCATCTCCTCCAGCGCCCTGGAGGCCGGCCCGGCACCGGGCGCCCCGGACGGGCTGCAGGTGTTCGCCGTACGGTACGGGCCCGGCGGCGACTTCGCGCCCACTTTCGACCACGACGAACGGGGTCTGACGGTACGCACCGAGGCGTTCACGGCAGTGGTCGGCGATCCCGTGGGCGATGCCCGCGGCGAACCCCGGCTGACGCTGAGCGCCTGAGCGCCGGGCCTCAGACGGGCAGGCCGAGCAGCCCCCAGCCGCGCTGCTCGGCCGCACGCACCACCACGGCCCACTCCCGCAGCAGCACCGCGAACTCGTCGAAGTTCTCGATCCACCGGCCGGGCGCGGCGGCGTGCGTGCCGTACTCCTCGCGCAGGCCGTGCAGCAGGGGCTCGGCATCGGACCAGCGGGCGGCCAGCGCGGACACGGTCGCGGGCGGGCAGACGAGCAGCAGCCTCGGCCGCCAGGGCGCCGGATCCGCCGGGAACAGGCCGGGGTCCAAAGCGTCGTCGTCCTCGTCCGTGCCGTCGTACCACATCCCCAGGCCGCCGAGAAAGGCGTCCAGCGCCCGCGTGAGCGCCGGATGGGCGAACTGCCGTACGTCGTCCCAGGATTCACCGGCCCAGAAGTGCGGCTTGTACGAGCCGGTGGTGCCGTGGAACTCGTACCGGCCGGCCCAGGGCACCTCCGGCGAGGCCGGCCACACCCAGCCCGATTCGGGCTCCGCGTCCCAGTCGGTGTCGGGGCACGCCGCCTCGTACAGCACACCCTCCCGCTCGGCCGGCGCTGTCCGCTCCAGCCGCTCCCAGTCGAGCGCGAGCACGGTGATGTCCAACCCCATGAGAACGCAGGCTAGCCGGAAGACACGACCAGGTCCGCGCGCCCCCGGGTCGTCGCGATCAGGTCGGCGTTGCGCTGGTCCGTGCTCAGGACCCAGGCCACGGCGGTGTCGTGGTCCTTGCCGAACTCCTCGTGGCGGGCGATCAGCCGGCGGACGCGCTCGTCGTCGTCCGTCTCGCAGAACCAGACTTCGTCGAGGAACGGCCGTACCCGGGCCCACGAACCCTCCGTCAGCAGGAGGTAGTTGCCCTCGGTGACCACGAGCCGGGCAGTCGGTGGTACCGGGATCGCGCCGGCGAGGGGCTGCTCCAGGACCCGCTCGAAGCCGGGGGCGTAGACCACGTCGTCGGTGTCCTCGTGCAGCCGCCGCAGCAGCGCCGCGTACCCGGCCGGGTCGAAGGTGTCCGGCGCGCCCTTGCGGTCACGGCGGCCGAGCCGGTCCAGTTCGACGTCGGCGAGGTGGAAGCCGTCCATGGGAACGTGCGCCGCCCAGGGCGGCCCGTCGGCGTTCAGCGCCCGCACCAGCTGCTCGGCGAGCGTCGTCTTGCCCGCACCGGGGCTGCCCGCGATCCCGAGCACGGCCCGCCGGCCGTCCCGGACCAGGCCACGGGCACGAGAGAGGAGGTCGTCGAAGGTCAGCGGCACACGGCACAGTGTGGCACCGAAACCTTTGCCGAGAAGTAGGCCCGCTGTGACGTGCGCCACTCACTGGAGTGAGACTCATGGGGAAGAGTGCCGGTATGACTCAGCTCGGTCTTCCCGACGGAATCCAGGCCTGTCTGTTCGACCTCGACGGGGTCGTCACCAAGACGGCCGTCGTGCACGCGGCCGCCTGGAAGGAGACGTTCGACGCGTTCCTGCGGGACTACGAGGGGGAACAGGGGCGGCCGTTCGACGCGGTCGCCGAGTACGACGAGTACGTCGACGGCCGCCCCCGCACCGACGGCGTCCGCGCCTTCCTCGACTCGCGCGGCATCCAGCTGCCCGAGGGCACCCCCGAGGACCCACCTCAGGCCCGCACCGTGCACGGCCTCGGCAACCGCAAGAACGCCCTGCTCCTGGAGCGGATCCGCACCGGCGGCGTGGAGGCCTACGAGGGCACCCTGCGCTATCTGGAGGCCGTCCGCGCCGAGGGACTGCGCACCGCGATCGTCTCCTCCAGCGCCAACTGCCAGGACGTGCTGCGCTCCGTCGGCGCCGAGCACTTCTTCGACGTACGCATCGACGGCGTGGTCGCCGCCGAACGGCGGCTGCCGGGCAAGCCGCACCCCGACACCTTCCTCGCCGCCGCCCACGACCTGGGCGTCGAGCCGGCACGGGCCGCCGTCTTCGAGGACGCGCTGGCCGGCATGGAGGCGGGCCGCGCCGGCGGCTTCGGATACGTGGTCGGGGTGGACCGCGTGGGACAGACCGAGGCGCTGTACGCGCACGGCGCGACCGTTGTCGTGAAGGACCTCGCCGAGCTGGGAGGCAAGCGGTGATCACCGACCGGTCGTACAGCGTGGAGCCGTGGGCCGTACGGGAGACCGCCCTCGATCTCGGCGTACTCGCTCAGAGCGAGTCGGTGTTCGCGCTGGCCAACGGGCACATCGGCTGGCGCGGCAACCTCGACGAGGGCGAACCGCACGGCCTGCCCGGCAGCTACCTCAACGGCGTGCACGAGGTGCACCCGCTGCCGTACGCGGAGGCGGGCTACGGCTACCCGGAGTCGGGCCAGACGGTCATCAACGTCACCAACGGCAAGGTGCTCCGGCTGCTGGTGGACGACGAGCCGTTCGACCTGCGCTACGGCCGGCTCGTCGCCCATGAGCGGGTCCTGGATCTGCGTCGCGGGGTGCTGGAGCGGACCTGCGAGTGGACCTCCCCGGCGGGCTCCACGGTCCGCGTGCGCTCGACCCGGCTGGTGTCGCTGACCCAGCGCGCGGTGGCCGCGGTGGCGTACGAGGTGGAGGCCGTCGGCGGCCGCAGCCGGGTGGTGATCCAGTCCGAGCTGGTCGCCAACGAGACCCTGCCGGAGTCGAACGGCGACCCGCGCACGGCCATGGCGCTGCAGTCACCGCTGGAGCAGGAGGACCACTTCGTCTCCGGCAGCCGGCTGCGGCTGGTGCACCGCACCCGGCGCAGCGGCCTCAGGGTGGCCGTGGCCGCCGACCACGTCGTCAGCGGACCCGAGCGCACCACCACGCGCAGCGAGAGCGGCGGCGACGTGGCCCGGCTCACCGTCACCTCCGTGCTGGAGCCCGGGCAGACGCTGCGGGTGGAGAAGCTGGTCGCGCACGGCTGGTCCGGCACCCGCTCGCTGCCCGCGATGGCCGACCAGGTCGACGCCGCGCTCGCCGCCGCCGCGCACGACGGCTGGCAGGGCCTGCTGGCCGAACAGCGGGCCTGCCTGGACGACTTCTGGGCCCGCGCGGACGTCGAGGTGGAGGGCGACGAGGAGGTCCAGCAGGCGGTCCGCTTCGCCCTGTTCCACGTGCTGCAGGCCGGCAGTCGCGCCGAGCAGCGCGCCATCCCCGCCAAGGGCCTGACCGGCTCCGGCTACGACGGGCACGCCTTCTGGGACACCGAGATGTTCGTGCTGCCCGTGCTCACCCACACCGCCCCCGCGGCCGTCGCCGAGGCGCTGCGCTGGCGGTACAACACGCTGGACGAGGCCCGGGAGCGCGCGGCCCAACTGGGGCTCGGCGGCGCCGCGTTCCCCTGGCGGACCATCGCCGGGCCGGAGGGCTCGGCGTACTGGCCGGCCGGCACCGCCGCCTTCCATGTCAACGCCGGCATAGCCGACGCCGTGATCCGGTACGTCGAGGCCACCGCGGACACCGTGTTCGAACGCGAGGCCGGCGTGGAACTGCTGGTGGAGACGGCCAGGTTGTGGCGCTCGCTGGGCCACCACGACTCCCGCGGCGTCTTCCACATCGACGGCGTCACCGGACCCGACGAGTACAGCGCGGTCGCCGACGACAACACGTACACCAACCTCATGGCCCGGCAGAACCTGCTCGCCGCGGCCGACGCCGTCGAACGCCATCCACGCGAGGCGGCCCGGCTCGGTGTCGACGAGGAGGAGAGCGCGGCCTGGCGGGACGCCGCCGAGGCCATGCACATCCCCTACAACGCCGAACTCGGCGTCCACGAGCAGCATGCCGGGTTCACCCGCTACCAGCGCTGGGACTTCGCCGCCACCCGCGCCGACCAGTACCCCCTGCTCCTGCACTTCCCCTACTTCGACCTCTACCGCAAGCAGGTGATCAAGCAGGCCGACCTGGTGCTGGCCATGTACACCTGCGGCGACTTCTTCACCACGGGACACGCCGAGGAGGACGAGGACCAGGTCGCCCGGAACTTCGCCTACTACGAGCCGCTGACCGTCCGGGACTCCTCCCTGTCGGCCTGTTGCCAGGCCGTCATCGCCGCCCAGGCGGGCCATCCGGACCTCGCCTACGCCTACACCACCGAGGCGGCCCTGATGGATCTGCAGGACCTGGAGCACAACACCCGAGACGGGCTGCACATCGCCTCGCTGGCCGGTACGTGGATGGCGCTCGTGGCGGGCTTCGGCGGGATGCGCCGCGACGGCGAGCGCCTGCGGTTCGCGCCACGTCTGCCCGACCGGCTGAGCCGGCTCGCCTTCAATGTGGAGTTCCGCGGCCGGCGGCTGCGTGTGGACATCGGCGCGGACAAGGCGACGTACGCGCTGCTGGACGGGCCGCCGCTGACCCTGCGTCATCATGGTGAGCCGCTGACGGTGAGCACCGAGGAGCCGGCCGTACGGGCCGTACCGCCGGTTGTCCGCCGCCCCGCCCCTCAACAGCCGCTGCATCGGGGGCCGAGCGCTCCGCTGTAGGTGCCGGGAATCGCCGCCGGTTGTCAGCGGCGCCGTCGTCGGCTGCTCAGTTCAGTGCGCCGGACAGCTGTCGCAGCAGGTCGCTCGTGGCGTCTGCGGCGAGCAGTGCGGGCAGGGTGCCGAGGAGCAGGACGGCCGCAGCGGCCGGCCACAGCTGGGGCGGCGGGCTCGTCTGCAGGGCCGCGATCCGCCGGGTCACGGCCCGGTCGGTGAAGTGCAGGGCGCAGGCGGCACGGTCCCGGCCGGCGGTGAGCGCGGCGCGGGCCAGCGCCCGGGCGGTGGTGTGCCGGTCGCCGACCGTGGCCGCCGCCTGCTCGTCGGCCCACCGCTCCACGAGGAAGCCGACGGCCGCACGCACCGGTCCGAGCATCGGGTCGGCCGCCGCCGCGAGCGTCGCCGCGGTGACCAGCGGCCCGTGCCGGTGGGTGAGATGGGCGCGCTCGTGCGCGAGGAGCACCCGCCGCTCGGCGGGATCGAGGGCGCTCAGCATCGCCGAGGTGACCAGGATGCGGCCCGGCCGGCCCGGGATCGTGAACGCCTGCGGCACCTCGGAGGCCGCGACGATCAGCTCGCTGTCCGCCGGGTGCCCCGCGCACAGCCGGCGCAGGGTCCGCCGGGTGCCCCGCTCCGCGCGTACGGCCCGGTACACCCGCAGGGCGATCACCATCAGCGCCAGGCAGGCCGCGAGGCCGATCGCCTCGGGTACCGGATCGGTGACCGTGCGCCCGTCCTCACGGGCCTCGTGGATCACCGGCGGCGCGTCCCCGAGCAGCGCGGTGGCCAGCAGGAGCAACGACCAGGTGGTGGCCGCGGCCGTCAGTACGGCCGCGGAGGTCAGGACGCGCACGGCGAGGGCCGGAGCGACCCGCCGGGCGATCACCGGCCCGACCGCCGACAGCAGCAGGGAGAGCACCAGCGGGCTGTACACGTCGAACCTCATGCTCCGCCTTCGGCGAGCAGTTCGCGCAGCGCCCGCTCCTCCTCGGGGCGCAGCCCGGTCACGAACTGCTGGAGCGCGGCGATCGGGTCCGGTCCCCGGTCCAGGGCTTCGTGCATCGCCTCGGCCGTCAGCTCGGCCGCGTTCTTCGCCGGCCGGTACGCACCGCGCCGTCCATCGGCGTCGCGCAGCACCAGACCCTTGTCGTAGAGGCGTTTGAGGATGGTGTGCACCGTGTTGTAGGCGAGTCCGCCGTCGATCTCGGCCTGGATCTCCGCCGGGGTCAGCGGCCGCTCGGTCGCCCAGAGCGCGGCCAGCACCTCGCTCTCCAGCTCACCGGCGCTGCGCCGCTCCGCCCTCCCGCGGGACCCTGTGCCAGCCATGCCCCAACCTTACAGCGCGTAGTGCCATGGGCCGGATGGCCCCGTCCGCCCGGCGGAAGGCAGGGATCAGGGGTACTTTGTCGGTGTTTTCCCCGGCTCCCGTCCTGGACCCTACAGGTTGTAGGGTGGCAAGGGTTCCGGCACGCCGCGGGGGCAGAGGGGTGATGATGGCCGGCAGCGCGTACGCCACACTCGCCGGAATCCGGCGCTCGCGCGTTCTCCGCACGTCCGGCGGCACCCGGCCGGTGCGTACCACCGCCCCGCTCGCGGCCGTGGCCGCGGCCTTCACCCTGGCCCAACTGCTCTTCGTCCGGCCCGGCATGGGCCTCGGCTGGGACGAGACGGTGTACGTCAGCCAGGTCAGCGCCCACGCCCCCGCCGCCTTCTTCAGCGCACCCCGTGCGCGCGGCATCTCCCTGCTCGTCGCACCCGTCGCCAGCTGGTCGTCCTCCACCGCACTGCTGCGGATCCACCTCGCGGCCCTGTCCGGCCTCGCCCTGTTCCTGGCCCTGCGCGCCTGGCGCGGACTGTTCCCGGCCCGCGTCCTCGCCCTCGCCGGCGCCCTGTTCGCCTCCCTCTGGGTGACCTTGTTCTACGGCCCGCAGGCCATGCCCAACTACTGGGTCGCGGTGGGCGCCCTGGCCGCCGTCGCCTGCTTCCTCCGGGCCCACGGCAGCCCAGGGCGTTCGGCCTGCTGGGGCCTGGCGGCGAGTGCCGCGCTCATGGCGTGGATGCGGCCCACGGACGCCGTCTGGGCCGTGCTGCCGCTCCTCGCCCTCGGTCTCGCCCGCCGCCACTGGCGGGCCCTCGCGGTGCTGATCGCCGGGCTCGCGGCCGGCGCCGCCGAGTGGGTCATCGAGGCCTACGTCCGCTACGGCGGCCTGATCAACCGCCTGTCCGAGGGCTCGGCGATCCAGGGCGGCCTCGGCTGGCACATCGCCGTCACCGACCAGTTGCGCAGCCTCGGCGGCGAGACCCTGTGCCGACCGTGCACCGGCCCCGTGCCCCCTTCGGCGGTCAGCGTCTGGTGGTTCGTGCTGCCCGTGCTCGCCGCGGTCGGGCTCGTCGTCGCGGTCCGCACCCGGCGCCCGGCGGCCACGGCGCTCCCGCTCGCCTGCGCGGTGAGCGCGGCCTTCCCGTATCTGTTCCTCATCGGCTATGCGGCCCCCCGCTTCCTGCTGCCGGCCTACGCCCTGCTCGCGCTCCCGGTCGCCGACGCGCTCCGGCACCTCTTCACCGTCGCGCGCCCGCCCCGGCGTCCGTTCGTCGCGACCCTGCTCTGCCTCGGGCTCGCCGCCCATCTCGCGGTACAACTCGCCGTACTCGTGCACACGGTGGACAGAACCACCGCGGCCCACCGCGGCTGGTCCCGCACGGCCTCCGCCCTGCACCGGCTCGGTGTCCGCCCGCCCTGTCTGCTCACCGCGGGCGACGCCATCCCGATCGCGTTCTACGCGGGCTGCGCCTCGGCCGCGACCGACGGGCCCGATGCCAACAGCACCGCGGACCGCATCGCCGGCACCGCCCGCCGTACGCCGGTCGCCGCGCTGGTCCCCGCGGGCTCCCGGCCGCCGTCGTACGCCCGTGCCTGGCCGTCGGCGCTCCTCGACGGACAGCGGCTGTACTACTCCGTGCCCGGGAGCGGCCGATGACGCCCCAGGGCACGGAACTCGCCGCATCCTCCGTCCGGCGCCGCGCCTACTGGCACGCCGGCGTCCTGCTCGCCGTCCTCCTCGGCGGGCTGTACGTGGCCCGGCGGCACTGGCCCGCCGTCGAGAGCGGCGCCGGACGGCTGGCCGACGCGGACCAGGGCTGGCTGCTGCTCGGCGCGACGGCGGCCCTCGGCACCTGGGCCGCGTCGGCGCTGGCCCAGCAGGGCGCGGTCGTCCGAAGGCTGCCCGGACCCCGGCTCGTCGCCGCCCAGTTCGCCGCCTCCGCCGCGGGCCATCTGCTGCCCGCCGGGCTCGGCGCCGGCGCGGTGAACCTGCGGTTCCTGATGCGCTGCGGACTGCCCGCGGGCCGCTCCGCCAGCGCCGTCGCCGTCAAGGCCACCGCCGGCGCCGCCGTCCGACTGGCACTGATCGCGCTGCTCGCCCCGGCCTGCCCGGGCGTACTGCGCCTGCCGCAGCGCACCCCGGCGGCCCTCGCCGTCGCCCTGACCGCCCTGGCCCTGCTCGGAACCCTGCCGTTGACCCCCTGGTGGGCGCGCTGCCGTCAGGCCCTCTCGGCCGTCCTGGCCGACATCCGCGCCCTGCACGACCGCCCCGCGCGGGCGGCGGCGCTGTGGGGCGGCTCCCTCGCCTTCGCCGTGCTGCATTCCCTGGTCCTGATCTCCGTCACCCGGGCCGTGGCCCTGCCGCTGCCCCCGCTCCAGGTGGCCCTGCTGTACCTCGCAGCCAGCGGCGCCGCCGCCCTGCTGCCCACGCCGGGCGGCCTCGGTTCCCTGGACGCGGCGCTCGCCCTCGGCCTCACCGTCTCCGGCGCTCCCGGCGCGGCCGCCGCCTCCGCAGTGCTCGGCTACCGGCTGCTGACCGTGTGGCTGCCGCTGCTCCCGGGCCTGCTGGTGCTCGGGGTGCTGGTGCGGCGCAAGGCCCTGTGAGAGACGGGGAGTTTCCCGCGCCCCCACCGCAGGTAGGAGTCGGGTGACCTGTGCCGTCGATGGAGGGGGAGAACCATGCCGGAGAACGACACCGCGGGGCTGCCGAGCGAGGCGTTCTTCACGCCGGGGACGTCGTCCTTCACCGAGTTCCTGGCCGCGCACCGGCCCGGGCTGCTGCCGACCGCACCCGCACTGCCCGACGGCGTACGGGCGGCCCCCGACCGGTTCCCGCACGGCACCACCGTCCTCGCCCTCACCTACGGCGACGGCGTGCTGATCGCCGGCGACCGCCGGGCCACCATGGGCAACCTCATCGCCCAGCGCGACCTAGAGAAGGTGCACCCCACCGACGACCACACGGCCGTCGCCTTCGCCGGCACCGTCGGCCTCGCCGTCGACATGGTGCGGCTCTTCCAGGTGGAGCTGACACACTTCGAGAAGATCGAGGGCACCCCGATGAGCCTGCCGGGCAAGGCGACCCGGCTCGCGGCCATGATCCGGCAGAACCTCGCCCAGGCCATGCAGGGCCTCGCCGTCGTCCCGCTGCTCGCCGGATACGACCTCACCGCAGCCGAGGGCAGGGGCGGCCGCATCTTCTCCTTCGACGCGGCCGGCGGCCTCTACGAGAAACACGACTTCCACGCCGAGGGCTCCGGCTCCCCGTACGCCCGCGGCGCCCTGAAGAAGCTCTACAGGCCGGACCTCACCCGCCGCGAGGCCGCCCTCGCCGCGCTCCAGGCGCTGTACGACGCGGCGGACGACGACTCGGCCACCGGCGGCCCCGACCTGAACCGCCGTATCTTCCCGGTCGTCTGCGTCCTCACCGAGGACGGCTTCGAGCGGCTGTCCGAGGCAGAGACCGAGGAACTGAGCCGGGAGATGATCCTCTGGCGCGGCGAGCGCCCGGACGGACCGCACGCCGCGCCCTGACCCCCTCGGGCCCGGCATGGTCCACGTCTCCGTCCGGCAACTGCACAAGACCAGCGGGCAGCGGTACTACGCCACGTGGGGCGAGCCCGTCCCGCAGACATACACCACCGGCCCCATCTGCGTCTTCAGCGTGCGGACCCTGGAGGCGATGAAGAACCTCGGCGTTCGGGTGACGCACGAGGACTGCAAGAGCGCCGTCGGTCTCGTGGCCAAGCCCGCCGCGGCCGTGCACAGCCTCTTCAGCAGCACTCCACCGCGCCGGTACGGCGCTCCGCCGCGCGAGAGCTCGCCTTCTCAACTCCCTCGGCCGGCAAGCTGCGTTGATGTAGTCACGCTGCTCAGCGCCCTCGACGGCGGGGGTCTCAGGTGACTGCCAGGGGACACGCAGGGGACGGAAGGATGAGGAACGGCCGGGCCGGCGGACATCGCCGCCCCGTCGGACGAGGAGCGTCGAACCCGGAGTGACCAGTTGCGCCAGGAAGTGGAGCGCAGACCGGCGGAGGGCACGCAGTGAACCTGTGCCAGGCGAAGCGTCGGATGGCCAAGGGCTTCGCAGACCCGGCGATGATGAGCCTGGCGCAGTTGAGGCCGGGATCGCCGAGCTGGTCCGGGCGGACGAACTTCCGGAAGGCCTCGTTTCCTTCCGCTGTTACGGACGTCGGGGTCACAGGCTCGACATGCAGACTCCCGGTCCATGGGCGAACCTGGGACTGTGGAGGCAAAGTCCCTGGCATCACGCACCGTGGGCGAGCTGACCACGGCGCAGTTGCGTGGCGTCGCCGCGTGGGCGGCAGCATGTCCGGCCTTGACGATGACCTGCCGCCGGTGGCTGGCGGAGGGTGACGGCCGGCGGCTGACGGACTTGCCGCATATGACGGTGGAGCAGGGGTTGGAGGCCGCCGGCCGCCAACTCCGCGGCCGCCCCGCCTATTACACCGTCAGCAGTGGGACGACTGGGCCGCCGAGGGTGAAAGGCCTGGCGTCCAGGGAAGACGTGTCCAGTGCTCACGTCAGCCAATGGCGGCCGATGCGCCCGGGTGACGTGCTCCTCAATCTCTTTTCCACGGGCGGGGCCTACCTGACCGCCGAGCGCACAGCCGCACTGTGCGGAGCTCACACAGTGCCAGGGGTGACCGAGGCAGGCGATCTGATCGGACTCGCACCGAGTCTGGCGCGCATCGGTGTGAACGCCGTGGCCGGCTATCCTGAGATGCTCGCCTTTTTCGCCCGCACCGTGCTCGGGAATCGGCTCGGGCTGCGGCCCCGCCTCGTCATCTGGACGGGCGGAAACCTGACGTCGGGATGCGCCGCGCTCCTGCGTGAACTCAATCCGGAGCTCGAATTCTGGAGTGTCTACTCGTCCTCCGAAGCCGGCGGAGTCGCGTTCGGTTTCCCGGACTGCGCCCTCGGTGTACATCATCTGTGGCCTGGCCAAATCCTGGAACTGACCGCGGAACGGTGTTGCCTGACGCGCGCCGTCGGTCTTCCCGCGGGGCGCCCTCTGCTCCGTCTGCCGCTGGGCGACAGAATCGAGGGACCGGTGACATGTCCTTGCGCGCGGGACTTGCCGGCGCTGCGGGTCCAGGGGCGGCTGAACGACATGGTGAGGCTGTACGACGCCGTGTTCTCCGTGGACAGCCTGCGCCTGGCCGCCACCGACTCCCCTGAAGTGATCGGCGCGCAGGTCATTCTCGTACCCGAAGACCTCGACGACCCGTACGGCCCGCAGCGGAGCCTGGGCGTGCGCGTGGACCCGCGCACGGCAGTGGCCGGCCGGGGCGTCGCTGACCGGACGCGCGCCCGGATGACAACTCAGCACGCTGCTCTGCGTGCCATCTCGGAGCGGAGCCCGGAAGCATTCTGGATCGAGTGCGGCCCGTTGGAGCAGTTGTCCGACTGCCTCAAGACCAAGCCCGCCGTCGTGTCACGCGGGCACGCTCCCGACCTCTGGTCAGGCAAAGGCCACTGAGCATGACCGGCGAGCACATGCAACTCCTTTCCGCGGCGCTCCAGGGCTTCACCGTCCTGGCTCAGAACGTCACGGATGTCGCCGACGGCGCTTTCCGTGCCTTCGTCGTGAACGGGTACCCGGCGCCGAGCTACTCCCCGGTCGTCTGCCTGGAACGGCAGTTGCCGCAGGCCGACACGCTGGAGGCGGTCAGTGCCTACTGGCGCCAACAGTGGGGACCGGCCTACCCGCCGGGCTTTGTCTTCTGCCCGTGCGACAGAACCCCGCCCCGGCACGCGGCGGACGGCTGGCGACGCGTGGAGCCTCTCCACATCATCGTGGAGTCCTCACGTCCGAGGCGGCCACAGGTGCGCCCCCCTTTCACGCTGTCCACCGTCCGGCTCGGCGACTCGGTCACAGACGTCCAGTTCCAGGCAGTGGTCGCCGCGTGCTTCCCCGAAACGCGGCAGAACCCGGAGCAGATCCTCGCACCGTTTCACCGGGCCCGGGCTCTCACCGAGCTGATCATCATCAGCCATGGAGACCCGCCGAGACCCGTTGCCGCAAGTGCTGTCACGGCGAGAGGCGACACGGCGTTCCAAACACGCGGCGCCGTCGTGAAACCGTACCGGGGTCTCGGGTTTTCACGGGTCATGCAGGAAGCGGCACTTGGGCGTTGCCACGCCCTGGGCGCTACGACCGCCGTCACCGCCACGCGCAACCCGCGCGTTCTCGGCGTCAACCGCCCGTCCCTGGAGCTGTGGATCTACCAGTACCAGCCAAACGATGCGAACGACGACTTCTGATGCGACCAACGCCCTGTCTGTTCGGCGGCGCTTTGCCCGAAAAGGTGCACGGCGTCCTCGACGACGCGCCACCGCCCGGCGCGTCCACACCTCTCGGGCCGCTGCCGCACGGGCCGGAACTGGTCGCCATGCAACGGGCTCTCCGGCTGGGCCGGGCCATCGAGGATGCCGCGACCGCCATGGCCAAGCAAGGGCGCCTCGTCGCCTATCCCGCTGCTCAGGGGCAGGAGGCCGTCCAGGTGGGCGCCGCATGGGCGCTGGATCCCACTGACTGGCTCTTCCCGACCTACCGTGACTCCATCGCGGTGATCACCCGTGGGGTGGACCCCGCCGAGGTTCTGGCCGGTTTTCTTGGCCGCCGCCACCAGGGCTTCGACTCACGCGCACCGTGTCGCGCCACTGTGCACACCTCTGGCCACACACGCCCCGCACGCTGTGGGCCTCGCCTACGCGGCGCGCTACCGCGGCGAGGACACCGTGGCTCTGGTCCTCCTCGGCGACGGAGCCACCAGCGAGGGCGACTTCCACGCGGCCCTGAACTTCGCAGCCGTCCTGGCCACTCCCGTCGTCTTCGTCGTCCAGAACAACGGATACGCCATCAGCGTCCCCTCGCGGCTCCAGAGCGCCGCCGTCAGTTTCGCCCACAAAGGGATCGGGTACGGCATCCCAGCCGAAATCGTCGACAGAAACGACGTTCTGGCCGTCATGCTCACTGTGCGCACCGCCGTTGAGCGAGCCCGAGCCGGAGCGGGACCGGCGCTGATCGAGGCGGTCACCTACCGCGTCGGCCCGCATTCCAGTGCCGACAACCCTGCGCGCTACCGCGACGCGAGCGAGACCGCCGCTTGGCGGCAGCGCGACCCGCTGGAACGGTTCACCGCATACCTGACCCACCATGATCTGCTCACCGCCGAGGTCACCGACGGCCTACGGGCAGCGGCGCACGCCACAACCGCCCGGCTGCGCGCCCGTGTCGACGCACCCTACGAACCCGACCTGCGTGACCTGACCGCGCACGTCTACACCCGGCCACCGCCGCACCTCACAGCTCAAGCCACCGAGTTCGCCGGAAGGAAGAAGCCCCGTGCATGACTTCGCGGGTGCACTCAACCAGGCTCTGTGCGATGCCCTGAGCGCCGACGACAGCGTCGTCGTCTTCCGGGTCACTGATGGCTTGGCCGCGGCCTTCGGCAGCCACCGGTGCTTCGACACCCCCCTGTGCGAGTCCGGCATCGTGGGCAGCGCGGTCGGCATGGCGATGAACGGCCTGCGTCCCGTGATCGAGATCCAGTTCGACGCGTTCGCCTACTCGGCCTTCGAGCAGATCACCAGCCACGTCGCCAAGATGCGCAACCGAACCGCCGGCCGTCTCGCCTTGCCCATGGTCATCCGGATCCCCTACGGCGGTGGTATCGGCGCGGTCGAGCACCACAGTGATTCCTCCGAGGCCTACTACACCCACACCCCGGGCCTCCTGGTCGTGACGCCATCCACAGTGGCCGACGCCTACTCACTGCTCCGAGAGGCGATCGACCATCCCGATCCGGTCATCTTCCTCGAACCCAAACGCCTCTACTGGCGCAAGGAGGACGTGGCCCTCCCACAACGTACAGGCGGCTTCGGACAGGCTGCCGTCCGCCGGTCCGGCACCACGGCCACCCTGGTCGCCTACGGTCCGACCGTGGACGTCGCTCTGGAAGCCGCCGAAGAAGGCCAGGCATACGGCTGGGAACTGGAGGTCGTCGACCTGCGAACGCTCGTCCCGCTCGACGACAAGACGTTGGTCAGAAGCATTCGTCGTACCGGGCGAGCCGTCGTCCTCCACGAGGCGGCCGGCTTCGGCGGATACGGCGCCGAAATCGCCGCCCGGCTGACCGAGTCCTGCTTCTACCACCTCGAAGCCCCCATCCGCCGAGTCACCGGCCTCGACGCCCCCTACCCTGCTCCCTCACTCGAACAGCACTACCTGCCGCGCACCCCCCGTGTCCTCGCCGCCGTCGAGGACGTCCTGTCGTACGCATGACCTCGCATGGCGGGAGCTCAGGCGGGCAAGGCGCTGGATGCAACGGCCTGTTCACCCCTCTTCCAGGCCTGCCCGAATGGGTAGAAATCTCAGTTGCCCCTGACTGAGCAGAAGGACTACGGGTCCTGCATGTCGCTCACAACATCGCAGCGGAACGCCTCGACCGCTGGGACCGCGTGACCGCCATCTCGATCACCGCACTGTCCACCGTAGTAGGTACGGCGATCTTCGCCACGCTGGCCGACTCGTCACAGACGGCACTTCGCGTCATCACCGGAATCCTGAGCCTCGCCGCAGCGGCACTCAGCACCGCGCAGCTCATCTGGAACCTACCCGCAACTCCCAGCACAGCACCGTGCTGCCGCTGTGCGCTACGCCACCGTACGGCGCCAGGTCGACATTGCCTGAACCGCTCCTGCCCCGTGTCGGTCAAAGACTGCGGGGCTCCTCGCAGACCTGCCTGGGAAAGACACCCCGCCGCGGGGGAGTTCAGCTCGCTGCCTCTCGAAGACCCAGACGTGTGCGGACGGTTCACCACAGGAAGGACCGGTGAATCGATGGACACAGACGGACGCCGGCAAGGCTTTGCTCAGCCCGCGGGCAGGCTCACAACGAACCGCGCCCCAGGCCCGTACCCAGGGTCATAGGACACCTCACCCCCTGCTGACCTGGCCAGGCGCCGGGCGAGCGGCAGGCCGAGGCCCGCGCCGCCGTGTCCGTCGCCGGGGTCGGCCCGCTTGCCGGGCTGGAAGAGCAGCTCCGTGAAGGCGGCGGGCACGCCGGGGCCGTCGTCCGTGACCTCGACCCGTATACCGCCGTCCGCCCGGGACGCGCCGAGTGTGACCGTCGTACGCGCATAGCGCACCGCGTTGGCCAGCAACGGACTGACGATCCGTTCCAGGAGCGCCGGCTGCACCCCGGCCGTGAGCGGCCCCGGCCCGTCCGGTACGACGACCCGCACCGTGCCGGAAGCGTCCGCGTGCGTGGCCATGCGGTGCAGCACCGTCGGCACATCGGCGGTGCCGGGGGCCGTCGGCGCACCCGCGCGGGCCTCGTCCAGCAGGGTGTCGCAGATGGTGCGCATCGACTGCGCGGCCTCGGCCAGGACCTCGTGGGAGGCCCGGGTCTCGGCGTCGGAGCGCGGGCGGGAGCGCCACCAGTCCAGCTCGGCGACGATCCGGCTGAGCGGGGTGCGCAGTTCGTGCGACAGCTCGCCGGTCAGCTGCCGCTCATGCCGCAGCACCGCCCGGATCCGGTCCAGCAGGGAGTCCAACGAGACGCCGAGCGCGGCCAGTTCGGCCGGTCGGCCGCCACCCGCGAAGCGCTCCTCGGACCCCACGGCACTCCACTGGGTCGCCTGGTCCGTCATCGTGCGCACCGGGCGCAGCGCCCGCCCCACCACCAGCCGGGTCAGCGCATAGGTGCACACGAGCATCACCGCGTCCAGCGCGCACGAGCCCAGCAGCAGCGTTCGGGCGGAACTGCGGTACGGCGCGAGGTCCAGCGCCGTGACCACGGTGGTCCGCGCCGCCGCACCGGGCACCGGCGCCGCGCACAGCCGTACGGTGTCGGGGCCGTGCACCGTGGCACAGCCGCGCCGGCCGCGGGCGGCCAGCGCATCGGCGGCGCGGGTGAGCGCGCCGGCGCCGGCCGGGGGCCGCTCCAGCAGCCTGCCGTCCGCGTAGATCCACGCGTTGGTGTCCAGCAGCCGGTCGCCGGAGGTCTCCAGCACCCGCACCCTGCCGTGACGGGTGTCGACGGTCGTGGCGACGGCCGCCGCGCGGGTGCGCAGTTCGTCGTCCGCCTCCTGCCGGAGACGGTGGCCGACCACGCTGTTGAAGACGACGGTGAGGATCAGCATCAGCAGCGCGGCGGTGACCAGGGCGGCCAGCGAGAGCCGGCCGCGCAGGGTCCGCGGCGCCGGCCACGACGTGAGGCGGGCGAGGGACGACGGCGGACGGGCCGGGAACGATCCGCTGTGCGGGAGCCTCATGTCAGGCGGTGGCCGATCCCGCGTGCGGTGGCGATGGTCCGGTCGCTGCCCGCCGCGCGCAGCTTGCGGCGCAGCCGGGTCAGATACTGGTCCAGCGTGTTGTCGCTGACCTGTGCTCCCTCCGGCCAGCCCGCGCGGAGCAGCTCACGGCGGCGCACCAGCTCCCCGCCGGCCGCGCTGAGCGCCGCCAGCAGCCGGAACTCCGTCGGGGTCAGTTCCACGCGCCTGCCCTCCACGGTGGCGCTGTGCCGGACGGCGTCCAGCACCAGTCCGCCCGCCCCGGCGGTCCCGGCCGGGGGCACCGCCCGGCGCAGCGCCGCCCGCAGCCGGGCCGCCAGCTCGGAGAGATGGAACGGCTTGGGCAGATAGTCGTCGCCCCCGGCCGAGAAGCCCGACAGCCGGTCCGTGAGCCCGTGCCGCGCGGTCAGGAAGACGACCGGGGCGAGGTAGCCGCCCGCGCGCATCGCCTGGCACACATCGCGGCCGTCGGCGTCGGGCAACCCGACGTCCAGCACGACGGCCGACACGTCCGGTGTCGCCAGCCGCAGGGCCGTGGCGCCGTCGCCGGCACAGACCGTGTCGAAGTCCTCGTCATGCAGACCGCGGCGCAGCACGTCACGCAGGGCGTGATCGTCCTCGACGATGAGGATCCTGGGACGCATCTTTCTCCACCGGCCCGTCGGCCGTCTCGCTCGGATGGGGTGTGCCCGGCTCCGGGGCACGGGGGACCTGGGTCGTGTCGTCCAACTCCTGTCTGCCGCGCGACGCCCTGCACGCACTCTCGCGCTCGGGCAGCCACCGGGCCGCCGCGCCGACGCAGACACCGAGCCAGCCGGCGGCGAACAGCCAGCCGCCGACCACGTCGGAGAACCAGTGCACGCCCAGGAAGACACGGGTCAGACCGACCCCCGCGCCCCAGCATGCGACCAGCAGACACAGGGCGGTCCGCCCGCGCGGTGCACGCAGGCACAGGGCGACGATCAGCAGGCCTGCCGTCAGCGCGGCCGTGGTGGCGTGACCGGAGGGGAACGACCAGCCGGAGGCCTGCGTCTGCCAGTCGTACCTCGGCGGCCGTGCCCGGGTGACCAGCTCCATCACGCCGTACCGCAGTGCCTGGCCCGCGCCGAGGCAGAGCGCGGCGAGCGGCACGGCCATCAGCCGCCGGCGCGCGGTGCGCCCCGCGATCAGCCCCGCCACGACCACCAGGACGTACGGAACGATGCCGGTGCCCGTGGCGGTCAGCCCGCGGGCCACCGCCACCGCCTCCGGCGGACGGTGCCGGACGGACCAGGACAGCAGGCCATGGTCCAGATAGAGCGGGCCGCCCTGATCGCTCACCACCACGGCGGCCAGCACCGCGAACGCCATCCAGGCGCCGAGGGCCAGCGTGCCGGCCGGCTCCGCGGCCTTGCCGCGGTTCATGACACCAGCAGGGGGCGCAGCCGGGTGTCCGAGAGCCGCTTCGGCAGGTCCTCCGGCAGCCTGCTCACGGCGGTCATCACGACGAACGCCACCGCCGCGCCCAGGGCCGCTCCCGCGGCGACGTCGTGCGGATAGTGCACCCCGACCCACACCCGGGACGCCCCCATGGCGCCCGCGCACACGGCCGCCACCACGCCCAGCCGACGGGAGACGAAGTACAGCGCCACCGCCGCCGCGAAGGCGATCGCGGCGTGATTGCTCGGGAAAGACCAGTCCCCGCGCGCCGGGCACGCCTCCAGGGTGCGGAAGGCCAGGCCCCGGCAGGGCCGGTCCTCCCGCACCAGGAGCTTCAGTACGGAGTCCGCGGCGAAGGCCACCAGCACGGCCACCGGCACCGCCAGGGCCGTCATGGCCGCGCGCGCCCCCGCCCGGCGGGCCCGCCACCAGCCGATGAGCATGAGCAGCGCGCACACCGCCAGCCCGTACGCCGACCACACCGCCACGAGGTCGTCCAGCCAGGCGGGGGAGTGGTGGGCGAGGCCCACCACGTGCCGGTACAGCGGCCCGTCCACCGACGAGCCGGAGAGCGCCGGGAACATCAGCGGGCTTCCTTCGCGGCCCGGCGGGAGCGCAGCACCTCGGCGGCGACGGGAATCAGCGAGACGGCCACGATCAGCGCGATCAACGGCAGCAGATACTTGTCGATGTTCGGGATCGAGGAGCCCAGTGCGTAACCGGCGAGGGTGAGACCGAGGCTCCACACGAGCCCGCCCGCCACCTGCCAGAGGGTGAAGGTCCGGGCCGGCACGCCGAGCGCGCCCGCCATCGGGTTCAGCACCGTGCGCACCACCGGGACGAAGCGGGCCAGCACGATGGCCTTCGCGTAGCCGTACCGCTCCAGCAACTCCTCGGCGCGCTGGGCGCCCTCGCGCAGTTTCGCCGAGCGGGTGCGGGCGAGCAGCGCCCCGCCGGCCTTGCGGCCGATCAGGAATCCGCACTGCGAGCCGGCCAGAGCGCCGACGGCCGCCGCGACGAGCAGCGGACCGAGCGAGAGGTGCACCCCACTGGTGGCGGATCCCGTGCACAGCAGGCCGGCGGTGAACAGCAGGGAGTCCCCGGGCAGGAAGAACCCGATCAGCAGGCCCGTCTCCGCGAAGAGCACCACGCCGACGCCGAGCACGCCGAAAGCGGCGAGCAGGGAGTGGGCGTCGAGCACATTGACCGCGAGCTGCGACGCCAGGTGGGGGGAAGCGGCCATCGCCGTACGCCCTTTCCATCGACTTCCTCGACAAGATCCGACTACATATTTGTAGACGGTCTACCGGACTGTAGACGAACGGAGAGTGGCGTTCGTTCCCCGGCTTTACTTGTTCATTGCCTCTTTGTGACCGGCCGACTGCATGGGTGTAGCCATGATGGTCCGCGAAGGTAAGGTATGCCTTCGCTAAGTAACAGGGAGGGCAGCAGGGCATGTGGGACGACGCGTTTCCGAGTTTCCTGATCGGACTCAGGGAGGGGCTCGAAGCCGGACTCATCGTCTCCATCCTGGTCGCCACCCTGGTGCGGGCCGAGGCGCGCTCGCGGCTGCCCCAGGTGTGGACCGGCGTCCTGGCCGCGATCGCGGTCGCCATGAGCTTCGGAGCGGTACTCACCTTCACCGCCGCGTCCATGCCGCAGACCGCCCAGGAGGCGTTCGGCGGCATCCTCAGCGTGATCGCCGTCGCGTTCGTCACCGCCATGGTGTTCTGGATGCGCCGCTCGGCCCGCAGCCTCTCCGGCGAGCTGAAGGAGAAGGTGACCGGCGCCCTTGCCATGGGCTCCGGGGTGCTGGTGCTGACCTCGTTCCTCGCGGTCGGCCGGGAGGGCCTGGAGACGGCCCTGTTCCTGTGGACCACCGCGCGGGCGGCCGGTGAGTCGGCCGGCCCGCTGACCGGCGCCGGCATCGGCCTCGTCCTCGCGGCCGTCCTGTGCTGGGGCCTGTACCGGCGCGTCCTGAAGATCAACCTGACGAAATTCTTCACCGCCACCGGCGCCGTCCTGATCGTCATCGCGGCCGGCGTCCTCGGCTACGGCCTGCGCGACCTGCAGGAGGGCGGCGTGCTGCCCGGCAAGACCGCCTACGCGGTCGACCTGGCGAGCAGCGTCGACGCCGGCTCCTGGTACAGCACCCTGATCCAGGGCGTCTTCAACCTCACCCCGACCATGACCTGGCTCCAGGTGGTGGCCTACGTCGCCTACCTGGCCGTCGTGATGACCCTGTTCGTGCGCGGCGTGCGGACCACCGCCCCGAAGCCGGCGAAGGAACGCCCCGCGGCCGAGCCGAAGGCCGAGCGGCCCGAGCGGCGCCGGCCGGCCTGGGTGGTGCCCGCCGCCGTGGTCGCCGTACCCGCCGTGATCGCCGGACTCGTCGTCGCCCTCGCCCGGCCCAAGCCCGCCGGTGACCAGACCGTCGCCGTCTCCGAGACCGAGTGCGGCAAGGGCTTCACCGCGCCCAAGCCGGGCCGCCAGACCTTCCAGATGCAGAACACCGGCAGCAAGACCTCAGAGGTCTACCTCGTCGACCCGTCGACCAGCGCGGTCTACGGCGAGATCGAGGGCCTGGCTCCCGGCACCACCCGCGACCTCGTCGCCACCGTCGCCGGCGGCACCTACGCCTGGCGCTGCGTCCCCACCGACGGCAAGGCCGTCACCTCCAAGTCGGTCACCGTCACCGGCGGCGGCGCCACCAAGCCGGTCGTCCCCGTCTCCGAGCAGGACCTCGCCGCACCGCTGAAGGCGTACAAGGCGTACGTCGGCCAGGGCCTGACCACCCTGGTCGGACAGGCTCGCACCCTCGCCGACGACATCCAGGGAAACCACCTGGACAAGGCCCGCACCGACTGGCTCACCGCCCACCGCACCTACTCCTCGCTCGGCGCCGCCTACGGCACCTTCGAGGACTTCGATAAGAAGATCAACGGCCGGGCCGACGGACTGCCGGACGGTGTCCAGGACAAGGACTTCGCCGGCTTCCACCGCATCGAGTACGGCCTGTGGCACGGCCAGTCGGCCAAGGACCTGACCGGCCCCGCCCAGCAGCTCGTCACCGACGCCACCGGACTCCAGAAGGCCTTCCCGAGCCAGGACTTCGACCCCGGCGACCTCCCGCTTCGCGCGCACGAGATCCTGGAGAACACCCTCCAGTTCGAGCTGACCGGCGACACCGACGAGGGCAGCGGCACCAACCTCGCCACCGCCGACGCCAACCTCGCCGGCACCCGCGAGCTGCTCACCGTCCTCAAGCCGCTGCTCACCACCCGGGCGCCCCAGCTGCTCCCGACGGTCGACGCGGACATCGCGCGCGTGCAGAAGCTCCTGGACGCGGCCCACGGCGGCGACCACTGGACCGGCGTCGACAAGCTGGCCCCGACCGACCGGCAGCAGCTGAACGGCGCAACGGGCCAGCTGCTGGAGGACCTCGCCCCGATCCCGGACCTGCTCGAGATCCGGAAGTCCGCCTGATGAGCCGGCCCGAAGACCGCTCGCCGGGCGATCCGGCAGACCGTCCGACGACCGCCGCGCACCCGCACTCCGAAGGGACCCCACCGATGTCGACCGCCGACACGCCGACCTGCCCCGTCGGCCCTGCCCGCCGCTCCTTCGTACGCACCGCGCTCGGCGCCGGTGCCGCCGGAGCGGTCCTGGCCGGCGGCGGCTACGCGCTCGCGGAGAGCGGCGGCACCGCCGAGGCGCAGCCCGCGGGCGCCGACAGCGCCGCGAAGGTCTCCTTCCACGGCGCCCACCAGGCCGGAATCATCACCCCGACCCCTGCCGCCGCAACCTTCGTCTCGCTGAACGTCATAGCCGACGACCGCGCGGGCCTGACCGACCTGCTGAAGACGATCACCGAGCGCGCCCGCTTCCTCACCTCCGGCGGCACCCCCACCGACCTGGGCGTCGGCGCGCCGCCCGCCGACAACGGCATCCTCGGCCCCGAGGTCCCCTCGGACGGCCTCACCGTCACCGTCGGCGTCGGCGCCTCCCTCTTCGACGACCGCTACGGCCTCGGCAAGGCCAGGCCCGCCCGGCTCACCCCGATGCGGACGTTCCCGAACGACAACCTGAACGCAGCCGAGTGCCACGGCGACCTGTCCCTGCAGATCTGCGCCCAGAGCACGGACACCGTGCTGCACGCGCTGCGTGACATCGCCCGGCACACCCGCGGCGCCATGCAGATCAAGTGGCGCATCGACGGCTTCCAGAACGCCCCGCGCCCCACCGGGGCCCAGCGCAACCTGCTCGGCTTCAAGGACGGCATCGCCAACCCCGACGTCACCTCCGCCCGCGAGACCAACAAGCTGATCTGGGTCGGCGACGGCCAGGGCGAACCGGCCTGGACGGCGGGCGGCAGCTACCAGGTGATCCGGATCATCCGGATGCTGGTCGAGTTCTGGGACCGGGTCTCGCTCACCGAGCAGGAGAAGATGTTCGGCCGCCGCAAGGACACCGGCGCCCCGCTCGACGGCGCCAAGGAGACCGACGTCCCCAACTACGCCAAGGACCCGCACGGCACCGCGATCCCGGTGGACGCCCACATCCGCCTCGCCAACCCGCGCACCGCGAAGACCGACAGCTCCCGCATCCTGCGCCGCGGCTACAACTACGACCGCGGCGTGGACAACGTCGGCAACCTCGACATGGGCCTGGTCTTCTGCTGCTACCAGCAGGACGTCAAGCGCCAGTTCGAGGCCGTACAGACCCGGCTGATCGACGAGCCGCTGGTGGACTACATCTCGCCCACGGGCGGCGGCTACTTCTTCGCCCTGCCCGGCGTCCGGGACGCCAAGGACTGGCTGGGCCGTGGCATGTTCTCCGCCTGACCAGCCCTTTTCACCGTTCTCCGACGGCAGGCCTTTGCCGTGGCTTTTCCCTTTCCATGGGAAAGGCCTGCCGCTGTCTTTATTGCACATCGATTGCAAGTGCAGGAGGATGGCGCAAGGCTGTGATCGCAGCCGTCCCCGCACCACCGAAGGATGCCCCTCCCGATGACGGCCGCCCCTGGATCCGCTCCGTCCCTCCCCTCCCAGGCCGAAGCCAAGCGCTCGGCCTGGCACCGTGTCCGAGCCTCCATGACACGGCAGGAGTGGATCAGGGTCGGCGGGATGGCCGGCTTCGTGCTCGCCCTGCACATCATCGGCTGGGGCACCCTGATCGGCATCATCGCGCCACAGCACTTCAGCGTCGGAACCGAGTCCTTCGGCATCGGCATCGGCGTGACCGCGTACACGCTGGGCATGCGCCATGCCTTCGACGCCGACCACATCGCGGCCATCGACAACACCACCCGCAAGCTGATGGGCGAGGGGCAGCGCCCGCTGTCGGTCGGCTTCTGGTTCTCCCTCGGCCACTCCAGCATCGTCTTCGGCCTCGCCCTGCTGCTCTCGCTCGGCATGAAGACCCTGGCCGGACCGGTCCGCGACAACAACTCGCATCTCCACGAGGTCACCGGCCTGATCGGCACGACGGTCTCCGGCACCTTCCTCTACCTCATCGCCGGCATCAACCTCGTCATCCTGGCGGGCATCTGGAAGGTCTTCCGGCAGATGCGCTCCGGCGCCTATGACGAGGCCGCCCTGGAGACCCAGCTGAACAACCGCGGCTTCATGAACCGCCTCCTCGGGCGGGTCACCGGCTCCATCAGCAAGCCCTGGCAGATGTACCCGCTCGGCCTGCTGTTCGGCCTCGGCTTCGACACCGCCACGGAGATCGCCCTGCTGGTCCTCGCCGGCTCCGGCGCCGCCTCCGGCCTGCCCTGGTACGCCATCCTGACCCTGCCGGTCCTGTTCGCCGCGGGTATGTCGCTCCTTGACACCATCGACGGCTCGTTCATGAACTTCGCCTACGAGTGGGCGTTCTCCAAGCCGGTCCGCAAGGTCTACTACAACCTCACGATCACCGGCCTGTCCGTGGCCGTCGCCCTCATCATCGGCACCGTGGAACTCCTCGGCCTCCTCGCCGACAAGCTGGATCTCCACGGCGCCTTCTGGGACTGGATCTCCGGCCTCGACCTCAACACCGTCGGCTTCGTCATCGTCGGCCTGTTCTTCGCCACCTGGGCGATCGCCCTGCTGGTGTGGAAGGCGGGCCGCATCGAGGAGAAGTGGACGGCGGGCCTGGCGGAACAGTCGGCGGACTGACCTGAGCCTTTCGGCGGAGGGGCCCGGTCCGCCCAGAGGACGCGAGGCCGTGTTCGATGTGCGGCTCCGCCGCGGGGCGCGAGGAACCACTCACTACCCGCACCCGGCGACGGAAAAGCAACCCCCACGGCGCTAATCCAGCCGGTCCACCTGACGGAGTCGATTCGTCGCATCCAGCGCGGCGACCTTGTACGACTCCGCCAGCGTCGGATAGTTGAACACCGCGTCGACCAGATAGTCCACCGTGCCCCCGCACCCCATCACCGACTGCCCGATGTGAATCAGCTCGGTCGCGCCCGAGCCGAAGCAGTGCACCCCGAGCAGCGTGCGGTCCACGGGGGAGACCAGCAGCTTCAGCATGCCGTGCGAGTCCCCGATGATCTGCCCGCGGGCCAGCTCCCGGTACCGGGCCACGCCCACCTCGAACGGCACCCGGTCCTCGGTCAGCTGGTCCTCGGTCCGGCCGACGAAGCTGATCTCCGGGATGGTGTAGACCCCGATCGGCTGCAGATGGTGCATCCGCCCGGCGGGCTCCCCGCACGCGTGATACGCGGCCGCACGGCCCTGCTCCATCGAGGTCGCCGCGAGCGCCGGGAAGCCGATGACGTCACCGACGGCGTAGATGTGCGGCACCTCGGTGCGGTAGTTCTCGTCCACCTCGATCCGGCCGCGCGCGTCCGCCGCCAGCCCGGCCTGGTCCAGGCCGAGTTCGTCGGTGAGGCCCTGCCGGCCCGCCGAGTACATCACCGTGTCCGCGGGGATCTTCTTGCCGCTCTCCAGCACGGTGAGCGTGCCCCGGGGATGGCGTTCGACGGCGGCCACGGTCTCACCGAACCGGAAGGTGACGGCCAGGTCCCGCAGGTGGTACTTGAGCGACTCCACGATCTCCACGTCGCACAGGTCCAGCATCCCGGGGCGCTTCTCCACCACGGTCACCTTGCTGCCCAGCGCGGCGAACATGGAGGCGTACTCCATGCCGATGACCCCCGCCCCGACGATCACCATGGACCTCGGCACCCGCTCCAGCGAGAGCACATTGTCGGAGTCCATGATCGTCCGCCCGTCGAACTCGACCGTGTCCGGGCGGGCCGGCCTGGTGCCGGTGGCGATGACGATGTGCCCGGCGCTCAGCAGCCGTTCCCGGCCCGAGAGCTCGGACAGGGCGATGGTGTGCGGGCCGGCGAAGCGGGCCGTGCCGGAGTACACGGTCACGTGATTACGGGTGAGCTGACTGCGTACGACGTCCACCTCGCGGCCGACGACGTGCTGGGTGCGTGCGGTCAGATCGGCGACGGTGATGTCGTCCTTCAGCCGGTAGCTCTGCCCGTACAGATCGCGCTGGGTGAGCCCGGTCAGGTACAGCACCGCCTCGCGCAGGGTCTTGGAGGGAATGGTTCCGGTGTGCAGGGAGACCCCGCCCAGCATGTCGGGGCGGTCGACGACCGCGACCCGGCGGCCGAGCTTGGCCGCTGCGATGGCGGCCTTCTGACCGCCGGGACCGGATCCGATGACGAGCATGTCGAAGTCGAAGTCGAGCACCCTCGGCAGTCTGTCAGTCCTCCGGTCCGCTCCGGAAGAGATCGCCGCCCTCGAAATCACCCGATCCGCACGGGAGTTGCCACCACCGCCCGCTCTCCTCGTCTCTCCTCGTCCGTTCTCGCCGAGCCGCTGGCCCGGGAGGACAATGACGCCATGGGCCAGCGATCCGGCGACCCGAGCACCCCCGCCCGGCCGGCCGCTCCCGACGAGGGGATCGGCGCCGGCGAACTCACGCTCGCCACCCGCAACCACGGCCTGCCCCTGGAGGCCCTGCGGCACGACGTCACCCCGCCCGGACTGCACTACGTCCTCACGCACTACGACATCCCGTATGTGCCGAACGCCGGCGCCTGGCGGCTGGCCGTCGACGGTCAGGTCTGTGTCCCGCTCGACCTGTCCCTCGCCGACTTGCTGTCGTTCCCGCAGGTCACCACCCGGGTGACCCTGGAGTGCGCGGGCAACGGCCGGGCCCTGCTCACGCCCCGGCCACTCGGCCAGCCCTGGCTGGTGGAGGCGGTCGGCACCGCCGACTGGACCGGCGTACCGCTGCGGCTGCTGCTCGCCGAGGCGGGCGCGGACCCGGCGGCCGTGGACGTCGTCTTCACCGGCGCCGACCACGGGGTGGAACGCGGGATCGAACAGGACTACCGGCGGGCCCTGCCACTGGCCGTGGCCCTGGGCGACGACCCACAGGTACTGGTCGCCACCGCCATGAACGGCGCGCCACTGCCCCCGCAGCACGGCCGGCCGCTGCGGTTGATCGTGCCCGGCTGGTACGGCATGGCCCACGTGAAATGGCTGCGCTCGGTCACGGTGAGCGCCAGGCCGTTCACGGGCTTCCAGCAGACGGTCGCCTATCGCGTCCGGCGCGCCGCCGACGAGGAGGGCGAGCCGGTCACACGCATCGCGCCGCGCGCCCTGCTGGTCCCACCGGGGTTTCCCGACTTCATGTCCCGGACACGGGTGGTGCGGCCGGGACGGGTGAGGCTCTTCGGCCGCGCGTGGTCGGGACAGGCGCCGGTCTCCTCGGTGGAGGTCAGCACGGATAGCGGCGCGAGCTGGGCGCCGGCCGTTCTCGCCCCCGCCATGGACGGGCAGCGGTGGGCCTGGCGGGGCTGGCACCACGACTGGGCGCCGGCGCCGGGCGAGTACGGGGTGGGCGCGCGTGCGACTGACTCCGCCGGTTCGACCCAGCCTCTTGAGCAGTGCTGGAATCGGGGTGGGTTTGCCAATAACGCGGTGTGTTTCGTACAGGTGGTGTGTGTGGGCGACGGCTCTTCGCCGTAGGGGTTTGTACCGTTCGGCGGGTGCGGGTCGTGTGTGGTTGATCGCGCCCCGCTGCGGAGCCGCATGTCAAACACGGCCCGCGCCCCTCGGGCCGGCCGCCCTTCCCCCGTTGACATGTGAGGCCTTGTCTCCCCAGTTTCCCCGGACCGCCCTACGGCAGCAGCCTCTCGATGGCTGTCGGGCCCTCCTTCTCCATCTTGCGGCGTGCCCACTCGAGGTTCTTCGGGGTGACGTCCCTGCCCGCCGCCATCACCAGGTCCTCCGGTGTGATGTCCCGCGAGGGAGCGGAGTGGAGCAGGGCGTCCGGGGTGCAGTGGTCGTCGGACGACCGGGATTCGTCAGGTGTGACTGTCGACATGATGCCTCCTCCTCGGTCCGGATGACCGCATCCGTGCCGGTGCCGCCGAACGGGGCACACTCTCACCATTCCCCGCAGCGCCTTCCCACGCCACCGGAGAGCACACGCTCCTAAGCTGGAAGACATCCCGCTCCGTTCCCCGGGAGGCCGCCGATGGCCGAGACCCCGTTCGCCGAGGACGTCCGCCCCGGCCCGCGCTATCTGCCGATCGCCGAGCACGGCCTCATCGGCGATCTGCGCAGTGTCGCGCTGGTCGGAACCAACGGCACGATCGACTGGTACTGCTGCCCGTCCTTCGACGCGCCCAGCGTCTTCGCGGCCATCCTCGACGCCGAACGCGGCGGTGCCTTCGAGCTGGCCGCCACGGTAGCGGCACGCACCAAGCAGTTCTACTTCCCCGACACCAACGTCCTGATCACCCGGTTCTTCACCGAGGACGGCGTCGGCGAGGTGCAGGACTTCATGCCGGTCACCTCCGACGGCACCGGAGAGGCCGGCCGGCATCGACTGATCCGGCGGGTGATCTGCGTCCGTGGCACGGTCCCGTTCCGGGCGTCGATCGCGCCGCGCTTCGACTACGGTGCCGTCCCGCACACCCTGCGCACCGACGACGGCACCGTGCTGTTCGAGTCCGCCAAGCTGTCCCTGGCGCTGACCTCGACGGTCATGCTGGAGTGCGACGCCCGGGACGCGCGCGCCGACTTCAAACTCACCGAGGGCGAGTCCGCCGTGTTCGCCCTCGACCAGATCGGCGAGCGGATCCCCCCGCGCGGCTGCGCCCGCGCCGAGGCCGAGCACGAGTTCAACGCCACGGTCGCCTACTGGCGGCGCTGGCTGCACCAGTCCCGCTACCGGGGCCGCTGGCGCGAGATGGTGCACCGCTCCGCCCTCACCCTCAAGCTGCTCACCTACGCGCCCACCGGCGCCATCGTCGCCGCCCCCACCACCAGCCTGCCCGAGCAGCTCGGCGGCGAGCGCAACTGGGACTACCGGTATGTGTGGGTGCGCGACGCCGCCTTCGCCGTCTACGCGCTGCTGCGGCTCGGCTTCACCGGCGAGGCCGAGGCGTTCATGCGCTTCCTGACCAGGCATGTCAGCCCCTGCGACAACGCCGATGGCTCCCCGCCGCTGCAGATCATGTACGGCATCGACGGCCGCACCGACTTGCCCGAGCGGGTGCTGCCGCATCTGGAGGGCCATCTGGGCTCGGCGCCGGTCCGGGTCGGCAACGCCGCCGCCGACCAGCTCCAGCTGGACATATACGGCGCCCTGATCGACTCGATCTACCTCTACGACAAGTGGGCCCAGCCGATCTCCAGCGACCAGTGGGACGATGTGTGCCAGCTGGTCGACTGGGTGTGCGCGCACTGGGACCAGCCCGACGAGGGCGTGTGGGAGACCCGCGGCGGCCGCAAGAACTTCACGTACTCGCGGCTGATGTGCTGGGTCGCCATCGAGCGGGCCATCCGCCTCGCCAACCGGCGCGGACTCCCCGCCGACCTGCCCCGCTGGCGGCAGGCCCGCGACACCATCTACCGGCGGATCATGGACCGCGGCTGGTCGCAGCGGCGCGGTGCCTTCGTGCAGTACGAGGGCGGCGACGTCCTCGACGCCTCACTGCTGATGATGCCGCTCGGCAAGTTCGTCGCCCCCACCGACCCGAAGTGGCTGTCCACCCTGGACGCCCTCACCGAGGACCTGGTCTCCGACTCCCTCGTCTACCGCTACGACCCGCAGACCAGCCCCGACGGGCTCCGCGGCGACGAGGGCACCTTCTCCATCTGCTCCTTCTGGTACGTCGAGGCCCTGGTGCGGGCCGGCCGGCTCGACGAGGCCCGGCTGGCCTTCGAGAAGATGCTCACCTACGCCAACCACCTCGGCCTGTACGCCGAGGAAATCGGCCGCACCGGAGAGCAACAGGGCAACTTCCCGCAGGCGTTCACGCATCTGGCCCTGATCAGCGCCGCGTTCAACCTCGACCGCGCCCTCGGCTGACCCTCGGCCGGGCTCAGGCGAACCGGGAGCTCGGGACGGGGCCGGCGGACCGTACCCGCGCCCGGTCGCCGCGCAGCCAGGTGCTGCCGACGGCCCCGGCGAACGCGGCGAACACCGCGTCGTCGTCGGCCGGGCCCGTGCCGTCCCCCGGGTCGGCCTCCGGGTCGGCCGCCGTCACCTCGGCGGCGATCTCCGCCTCCGGACGGTCGTCCGCCGGGCCCCGCTCGACGCCGCCGTCCGCGCCCGGGCCCAGTCGCTCGCCCCAGGGCGGCACCACCGACTGATGCAGCAGCGCGACGCTGTCCGCGGTGATCGCGGGCGGGTCCGTCCAGCAGCTCGCGTGCGCGTGCAGCACCTGCCCGGGCATCCGCTCGAAGAGCTGCCCGACGATCTCCGGGCCGCCGTCGTGTGCCGCCAGACCGTCGAGGTCGTACGCCACGACCACCGTGTCCGGCCGGCCGGGCGCGAACGGCTCGGCCGGCAGTCCCAGCATCTCGGCCGCGGCGAGGCCGAGGATCCGTGAGTCCCGGTCGGGCAGCAGCGACACGGACCGGGGCCGTACCCCGGCCGCCGTCAGCAGGGTGCGCAGCCGCAGCAGACCGCGCAGACAGCCGTCGGGGGTGTCCTGCAGCCAGGCGTAGCGGCCGTGCATGCCCGCGTCGAAGCCGTACGGCGACAGGGTGCCGAGGACGGTGCCGGCGATCACGTACTGCCAGCCGCGCAGATCGGCCGGACCGAGCGAGGACACCCGCTCGGCCACGGCCGCGCGCTCCAGAACCCGGTTCTGCCTCTCCCGCGCCGGCTGCCACTGTGTGTCCTCCGGGTCGGCCAGCAGTGCGTGCTGACGCCGGGCCAGCTCCAGGTCGCCCGCCAGGACGGCGTTGAACACCAGCAGGTAGCGGTCCGGCCAGTGAGCCAACGTCCCCTCGTGCCGGGCGAGTTCGGCCACCGCCTCGCGATGGCGGCCCTCGTGCTCGTACGCCGACACCAGCTCCCGCAGCGCCACCGGCGAACCGTCGCTGCGGCGCAGCGCCTCGCGGAGCGCCGGGACCGCCAGGTAGGCCACGTCGTGTTCGATGCACCAGTACCCGAAGTCGTAGAGTGCCCTCGGGCGTTCGGGCTCGGCGACGAGCGCGGCGGCGGCCTTCGCGAGATCGTCGAAGCCCGCCGACCCGGCGGCCCGCCCCACCACCAGGGCCACCTCGCCGAGCGGCTGCTCCTCGCCGGCCGCCCGCAACTGCCGCAGCGCTCCGGGCACATCACCGCAGTCCAGGGACTCCCAGGCCCTGCGGAGGCCGGGGGACTTCGGGCGGGGATCCCTGCGCGAGAACATGGCGGAGATCATCACCCACCGGGCGACCGGTTCTCAACACAATTCCCGCAGGGCTACGGCAGCGGCTGCTCCGCCCAGATGATCTTTCCGTTGGGAATGTACCGGGTGCCCCAGCGCTCGGCGAGCTGCGCGACCAGGAACAGGCCCCGGCCGCCCTCGTCGGTGGTCGCCGCGTACCGCAGATGCGGCGAGGTCGTGCTGCGGTCGGAGACCTCGCAGATCAGCGTGCGCTCGCGCAGCAGCCGTACGACGATCGGGCCGCGCCCGTAGCGGATCGCGTTGGTGACCAGCTCGCTCAGGATCAGCTCCGTCGTGAAGACCAGCTCCTCCAGACCCCAGTCGGCGAGCTGCCCGGTCACCGCGGACCGCACCTGGGACACCGCCGCCGGATCGGACGGCACCTGCCACTCGGCGACCCGGTCCGCGCCCAGCACCCGGGTGCGGGCGACGATCAGCGCGACGTCGTCGTTCGGCCGGGCCGGCAGTCGGCCCAGCACCGCGCGGCAGGTCTCCTCCGGCGAGCCGCCCGGCGTGCCGCTCAGGGCGTCGCGCAGCATCTCGAGACCCGTGTCGATGTCCCGCTCGCGGTCCTCCACCAGCCCGTCGGTGTACAGCACCAGCCGGCTGTCCTCCGCCAGCTCCAGCTCGGCCGTCTCGAACGGCAGCCCGCCCAGGCCCAGCGGTGGCCCCGCGGGCACCTCCGGGAACTCCACCCGGCCGTCGGGGTGCACCAGCGCGGGCGGCGGATGGCCGGCCCGGGCCACGGTGCAGCGCCGCGAGACCGGGTCGTAGACCGCGTACAGACAGGTCGCGCCGGTGATCGCCGCGGAGCCGTCCGCAGCGGTCTCGTCCTGGTCGATCCGGCCCACCAGCTCGTCCAGCAGACCGAGGAGTTCATCCGGCGGAAGGTCCAGCGAGGAGAAGTTGTGCACCGCCGTACGCAGCCGGCCCATGGTGGCCGCCGCATGCAGGCCGTGCCCCACCACGTCCCCCACCACCAGCGCCACCCGGGCACCGGACAGCGGCAGTACGTCGAACCAGTCGCCGCCCACCCCGGACTGCGCCGGCAGATAGCGGTAGGCGATCTCCAGCGCGCCCTGCTCGGGCAGCGTGCGCGGCAGCAGACTGCGCTGCAGGGTCACCGCCATGCTGTGCTCGCGTGTATACCGGCGGGCGTTGTCGATGGACACCGCGGCCCGCGCGACCAGTTCCTCGGCGAGGGCCAGTTCCTCGGCGTCGAACGGCTGCGGCTTCTCCGCGCGCCAGAAGTTCGCCACCCCCAGCACCAGACTGCCCGCGCGCAGCGGCACGGTGATCAGCGAATGGATGCCGTACGCCAGCACCTGGTCGGTGCGCTCCAGGTCCTGCGCCCGCCAGCCGGGGGCGTCGCGCAGCTGCGGCACCAGCACCGACTGCCCGGTGGTCAGGCTGCGCGCCTGCGGCGAGGTGGGCACGAACCGGATCCGCTCGTCCACCGGATACAGCGGGGAGTCCTGGCGGACGCCGGCGCAGGCGGCGCGGCGCAGCGCCGTGCCCGGCCTCGGCTCCTCGCCCTGCAGGACCGCGTCGAACAGGTCCACGGTCGCGAAGTCCGCGAACCGGGGCACCGCCAGCCCCGCCAGCTCCTCGGCGGTACGGGTCACGTCCAGGCTGGTGCCGATGCCCACCCCGGCGTCGTACAGCATGTTCAGCCGCTCCCGCGCCATCTCGGCGCGGCCGGACAGGGCGCGCAGCTCGGTGGAGTCGCGCAGCGTGGTGACGCTGCCCGCCGGGCCGCCGCGCAGCTCGGTGGGGCGCTGGTTGATCGCCAGCAGCCGGTCCTTGACCAGGTGCACCTCGTCCGTGGCCACCCGGCCCGAGGCCAGCAGCGCCGCCGTCTCGGCGTCCAGGCCCAGCTCCAGCACGCTCTGCTGCTCGGCGTCGCCCGGCAGGTCCAGCAGCCGGTGCGCCTCGTCGTTGGCGAGCAGCAGCCGGCCGTCGCCGCCGACGATCAGCACACCCTCCCGGACCGCGTGCAGCACCGCGTCGTGGTGCTCGTACATCCGGGTCATCTCGAACGGTCCCAGACCGTGCGTCTGGCGCAGCAGCCGTCTGCTGACCAGCGCCGTGCCCCCGGTGGCCAGCGCCAGTGCCGCCGCGGCCGCCCCGAGCAGCAGCGGCAGCGTCTGGTCGGCGGCCCCGCCCACGTGCGCCGTGGTGATCCCGGCGGACACCAGGCCCACCACCTGGCCGGCGGAGTCCTTCACCGGCACCACGACCTGCACCAGCGGGCCGATCGTGCCGTTGACGTGCTCGGTGACCGTGCCGCCGGCCAGCGCCGGGCCGATCGTGCCGACGAATTTCTTGCCGATGCGGTCGGGCTTGGGGTGCGTGTAGCGGATGCCGTCGGTGTTCATCACGACGACGAAGTCCACCCCCGTCGCCTTGCGGACCTCCTCCGCACGGGGCTGCAGCACGGCGGAGGGGTTCGGCGTACGCAGCGCGGGGGCCGTGCCCGGGGCGTTCGCGAAGGACTCGGCCACCGCGAGGGAACGGTTCTGGGCCTCCAGATCGCTGTCGTGCCGTACCTGCAGCACCTGCGCCACCACCGCCGAGACGACCAGCAGCAGCACGATCACCACTTGGAGGACGAACACCTGCCCGGCGACGCTGCGTCCTGTCACCGCCGACCGCAGGACTCCGGGCCTGCTGCCGTTCTGGCTCGAATCCTCCGTTCGCGGGGCTTGCGATGCGCGTGGGTCCCCGGACGGACGGGGCGGCCGGGTCGCGGGCCGGCCAGGCAGTCGCACCATGTGCCCATGTCTACACTGCCCAGCCCGCTCGGGCGAGACCGTCGACCGAGGTGACGGCCGCCGATCGGAGCGACGCGATCCGGTCACCGGTGGCGCACGGGAGTCGAACGGCGGGCGGCCAGCAGCAGCGCCACGTCGTCTGGGCGGTCGGTGGCATGCCGGGCGCCGGCCGTGAGCCGGTCGGCGACCCCGGCCAGCGACCGCCCGCCCCGCCGCCCGGCCGCCGCCCCGGCCCTGGCCAGCGCCAGCCGCAGCGCGTTGATGCCGTCGTCGATGTCCGCACCCGGCCGCTCCACCAGCCCGTCCGTGTACAGGGCGAGAATCGCGTCCGGCTCCAGCAGCAGCTCGGCCACCGGGTAGCGGGCCTGCGGATCCACCCCGAGAACGACACCGCCCGGGACGTCCACCAGCCGGGTCCGCCCGTCGGGGCAGCGCAGCAGCGGCGGCGGATGCCCCGCCCGGGCGATCCGGGCCAGGCCGGTCTCGGGGTCCAGCCGCAGATAGCAGCAGCTGGCGAACTGACCGGGGTCGAGGTCGATCAGCAGATGGTTGGTGCCGCTCATCACCTCGTCGGGCGGCCGGTCGCCCAGCGCGAACGCGCGCACCGCACTGCGCAGCTGCCCCATGGTGGCCGCCGCCTGCACCCCGTGCCCCTGCACATCACCGATCACCAGAGCCAGCCCGTCACCCGCCTCCACCACGTCGTACCAGTCACCGCCGACATCCATGCCCTGCGTGCCCGGCAGATACCGGCCCGCGGTCTCCACCCGCGGATGAGCCGACAGCCGGCGGGGCAGCAGCGCCTGCTGCAGGCCGCGGGCCAGCGCCGCCTCGCTGTCGTAGCGCCGAGCCCGCTCCATGGCGTGCGCGATCAGCCCGGCGAGCGCGGTGAGGACCGTGCGTTCCTCGGTGCTGAAGCCGCGCGGACGGTCGAAGCCGAGGATGCACGAGCCGACCGGCCGCCCGGAGGCGATCAGCGGCAGAAAGGCCCGGGCACCCTCGTCGGCGTCCAGCGGAATGCCCGGATAGGCGGCCGGCAGCTGCTGCATCGACTCGAAGAACAGCGGCCGCCCCGTGGTCAGGCACTCCACGCCCGGCAGCCGGGCGTCGAGTCCGACTCCCTCGAACGGGGCGAGGAACCCCTGCGGGAAGCCGGTCTCCCAGGCGAGATACAGATGCCGGTCCTGGAGCAGATAGATCGCGAGGCGCCGGCCCCCGAACGCGGGCAGCAGCTCCTGCATCACCACCGCCGACACCTGCCGGGCGGTCACCGCGTCCGTCAGCGCGATCGCCAGCGCGATCGGCCGGTACAGCGGCTCCACCGAGTGGCCGCCCGGCACCGTGTCCTCCGGGACGTGCTCCTCCACGACCGGCTCGACCGGCGTGTCCATCCGGCTGGCCGGGACGAGCGTGCAGGTCAGCAGGTCCTCGCCGGGATGCACCGACACCGCGAGCCATTCGCCCACGCCGGGCTCCGCACGGTCGCCGGCCGGCCGCCGCACATGGAAGTGCACCGGCTCCGGGGACAGCAGAGCGCCGCGCAGGTGGTCGTCGTAGCGCGGACCGGTCAGCCACGGCATCGCCTCCCACAGCGGCCGCCCGAGCAACGACTCCCGCTCCCGGCCGGCGAGCCGGGCCGCGGCCTGGTTGACGTACACGACCAGCCCCAGCCGGTCCAGGCAGAACACGCCCTGCGGCAGCTGGTCCGCCGCGCCGTCCGCACAGGCGGCGGGCCCCGGGTCGAACACCACTCCGTCGACCCGCTGCCCGGCCCCGTCCTCCGTGGCCGGCCACAGATCCAGCAACCGCGCCGCGCCGTCCCGTCCCCGCACGCTCAGTGGTGCGGCGGGCGGCTTCCCGGCGGCGGTGTCGCGCAGCGCGGCCAGGATCCGGTCCGCGTCCTCCGGTGCCAGGGCGTCCGCGAGGGCCTCGTCCGTCCCGGCGAAGTCGCCGGGGTACAGGCCGAGCAGGCCGTACAGCCGGTCGTCCGCGTGCACCGCACAGGTCACGGGATCCCAGCCGAACCGCGCCACGACGGCCTGCCTGGGCCGGCTCACGGGCGGCCGCACACACAGCGGCTCGCCGTCCCAGACGACCGCGCTCGCGTCCCCGTCGGCGAGCCCGAGCAACTCGGCACCGAGCCCTTCGGCCAGCCGGGCGAGCAGCTCCAGGTCCAGCAGCTCGTCCACCGAGTCGGTCACCGCCGGGCGCAGTACCGTGAGCACCCCCAGCGGCTCGCTCCCGCCCGGCACCGGCACATGCACCGACCCGAACGGGAAGGGCAGGCCCGCCGCGAACTGCGGATACCGGCGCACCGTCTCGGCGGCGTTCGCCAGCACCACCTGTGCGCCGAGACGGTAGGCGTCGGCGACGGGGAACGGCTGGCCGACGTGCAGCCGCCACCAGGGCCGGAACAGCCGACCGGGCAGCCCCGCGATCACCGCGAGGCGCAGCAGGCCCGGGGTGCCGGACCGCAGATACACACCCGCCACCCGGCCGCCGGCCGCGCCGAGCGCGCCCGTCGAGGTGTCCGTCAGCAGCGCGGCGAGCCGGGCCCGCGTACGGACCACCTGCTCGCCACCGCTCCCAGTCATCGCCCCTACCTCGTCCTGTGCGCTCCGGGTGGACGACACAGCAAGAATGCGCCAGAAGGACCCTGTGACGCACCTGGGAGGGGAGGGGAACCGCGAAAGCGTGCCCGGACCGGAAGCCCGGCCGGACCGGCGGCTGACCGTTCGTCGGCCGCGGAGGCGTCCGGCGTCGGGTCGCTGCCACCCCCTTGGCGTATCCGGGGCGGGTCCGGACGGAGCGGGACCGCCTGTCCGCGAGGTCCGGACGGGGCGGGCCCGCGCCGCCTGGCCGCGTCCGTCGCTTCCGGCCCGCGGGGTCACGCGACCGCCTCACACCGGTGCCGCACCCGAGTGGCGGGTCCACCGGCCCGCTTCTAGTAATGGTGCGTAATGCCGCGGCCGAAGGCGGGCCGGACGCGGCCGCACCGTTCGACCGGAGGCGAGATGACCACGCGATCTCCCACCCCCCGTCCCGACGACGCCCTCATACCCCCCATAACCCCCCTGACCCCGGCGCCGGTTCCCACCCTCGCCCCGACCCTGTACCCCCACCTCGTCACGCTTCCGGCCCTGCCCGCGACGTCCCTCCCCGAGGCTCCCCGCGAGAGCCCGGCGGAGATTCCTCCGGCCCCTGACCGTGTCCTGCCTCAGCCCGATGACGAGGTGCCTACGGCCGCTGCCGGGATCCCACAGGCGGCCTGCGACGACGCCCCGCGCCACGATGTCCCGTCCGGTGAAGTCCTCCCGTACGGTGACCCGTTGCCCGGCCTGGTCCGCGCGGCCGTCGCCGACCGTCCCGTCGAGGACGTCGTCCGGCTCATCACCCTGCTGGAAGGCTCCCCCGAACACGCCCGGACCACGGCCGACGCGCTGCGCGTGGTCGGGGTGGACCGTCCCGTGGAGGACCTCGCCCGTTTTGTGACCCTCCTGACCGAGCCGCCCCGGGACACCCGCAGCGCCGACGAGGCGATCCGGTTCGCCGCCGAGCACCGTCCGCTGGACGACGTGAGCCGGCTGATGCAGCTGCTGCACCACACGTCCGTGGGCCCCCACTGCGGGCAGGCCGCGGTGCGGGCCGTGGCCGTCAGCCGCCCCGTGGAGGATCTCGCCGAGCTCATCGGCCGGCTGTCCGCGGACCGCGCGGAGCGCGAGACCCCGCTGCCCGCGCCGCCGCACACCGAGTCCCTGCCCGTCGCCCCGCTGCCCGCGCCGCCGCACACCGAGTCCCTGCCCGTCGCCCCGCTGACCGCCGACTCCCCGCACGCCGAAACGGTGGTGTCCGCGCTCGACGCCTGGGCCGCAGCGACGACCGGCCGGACGGCCCGGCCGGCGAAGGCCCAGAAGACGCAGGACCAGGCCGAGCAGGACCAGGCCGGGCAGGGTCAGCCGGCGCAGGATCAGGCCGAGCAGGGTCAGTCCGTGAAGGACGGGACCGGGCAGGGTCAGCCGGCGCAGGATCAGGCCGAGCAGGAACATCCCGTGGAGGACGGGACCGGGCAGGGTCAGCCGGCGCAGGATCAGGCCGAGCAGGAACATCCCGTGGAGGACCGGACCGCGCAGAATCAGTCCGTGAAGGACCAAGCCGAGCCTGACCTGCCTGCGAAGGACCGATCCGCGATGGAACGGCCCTCGAAGGGCCGGTCGGCGAAGGACCGGCCCGTGATAGAACTGCCCGCCACGGAACGGCCTGTGCAGGACCCATCCGTGATGGAACGGTCCTCGAAGGAACGGCCGGTGAAGGACCGGCTCGTGATAGAACTGCCCGCCCTGGACTGGCCTGCGAAGGAAGGGATCGCCACGGCGCGGTCGGCCGAAGAGCGGTCTGCGGGGGGCGGGCTCGTCAAGGACCGGCCGGTGCACGGTCGTTCGACGAGAGGCCCGGATCCGGGCGGCCGGAGGCATGTGGCTCCCCTCCGCGGCGCCCGTGGCGCCGCGCTGCTGGTCCTGCTGTGCGGAGCGGCCCATGCCCCGCGCCGCTGGGCCGGACTGTCCCACGGCGTCCTCGTGGCCACGGTCCTCGCCACGGTTCTGTGCGTGCTGCCGGCCCTCGCGCTGCCCGCGCGGGCAGCACAGTCCCGGCTCGTCGCGGCGACGGCCGCGTTCGGTGTCACGGCGGCCCTCGCCGCCGGGCACCTGCTGGGCGGGCGCTTCGGCCTGCCGGACGCGCCCCGGCTGTGGGACGCGACCCTGGCCCCGCCCTGGCTCGCCGTCACGGCGGCCGGGGTGGCCGCGCTCGCGGCCCTGTCGGCACTGCTGGGCACCCTGCGCGCAGGCAACGCCCGCCGCGGGGCCGTGGGCTGACTCAGCCGGCCGGGCGCGCCCCCTCCGCCCGGCCCGGCCCAACGCCCCCGACGTCCACCGCACGCAGCACCAGCCAGCCGTCCTCCCGGGCGGCCGCCATCGCGAACGGGAAGGTGTCCGCCTCCAGGCACATCGCCACATCCTCGGCGTGGACACCGCCCCACCCGCGCCGCACACCGTCCGCGAGCCGTGCGGCGGCGTCGGACCGCCGGGCCCTGTCGAGGTACGGCGCCGGGTCGGCGCCGGCCGCGTGGACACGGTCCGCGATGTACTCGGCGCAGGCGAGATCCTCTTCGGCCCGGCCGCCGTCACCGGTGACCACGAAGGTCACCGTCTCCGGCCGGGCCCGCCGCAGCACCTCGGCGGTCGCACCGGCCACCACGAAGCCGGCGCACAACAGCAGCCCGGCGTCCGCCACGGCCAGCGCCCCGGCCGTCCCGGCGGTGGTCTTCTGCACGACCGTGCGGCCCCGCACATCCAGCGAACGCAGCCGGGCGGGGGAGTTGGCCAGATCGAACCCCGGTACCGGCGCGCCGTCCTGGAAGGCGAGCCAGCCCGGGTGACGGGCCTTCAGCTCCAGCGCCTCCCGCTGCGTACCGGCGAAGACGATCCGCTCGGCACCGCGCCGGAACGCCCAGGCGGCCACGGTGAACGCGCGCATGACGTCGACGACCACGGCCACGTCCGGAGCCGTCGGCGTACTCGAAATACCGGTGAACTCGGTCCGCATCACCCCATGGTGAGGGATACGGCGGCCGTTCAGGGCCCGGTCGGGCCGGGCGGCAGCGGGCGGGCGGCGCGCAGGCTGCGCAGCGCGAGCAGCAGGACGGCGATGTCGTCCAGGTAGACGGGGTCGGGCAGCAGGTCGGTGGGGAGCAGCAGGTAGGCGACCGCGCCCCAGAACACCCAGCGCGGGCCCGTCGGCAGCCCGGCGCGCAGCAATGTGCGCCGGGCGCGCACCAGCCGTACCAGCAGCGCCAGGGCGACGGCGAGCAGCCCCGCCGCGACGACGACGGCGATCACCAGCAGGGCCGTGGTGGAATCCATGACGCTACGACGACCGGTCCGTGCCGTCGGCGGCCTCCGTACCGCCGCTCTCCGCAGCGGGCCCGGCCGACGCCGACGGGTCCGGTGCTCCGTTCGCCGGAGCCTCGGCAGGGTGCTGCGGTGCCGGTGCCGTTGCGTGTTCCGGTGTCGGCTGACGCTGGCCCTTGAACTTCAGCCGCTCGAACGTCCGGGTCAGCTGCTGCAGCGCCCCCGGCGTCCGGGCGGCGGGCCGCTGCTGCGGCAGGTCGGACGCGGGCGCCGGGACGTCACGGTAGGCGGCGAGCGCCTCCAGCGCCTGCTCGGCGGCCTCCTTGTACAGATCCCGGGACCGGGTCATCGCCTCCAGGGCTTCTTCGTACATGGCGACCCGCCGCCGTTCGCGCTCCAGCTCCTCCCGGAGGGTCATCAGCGTCCAGTCGTCCCGCAGGTCGGTCAGCGCCTCCTCGACCGCCCGGGGCAGCGGCCGGGGCAGGGCGACGAAGCGGCGCAGGGCCGAGACGAGTTCGGCCGGCTCGGAGCCGTCCAGGAAGACGCTGCGGACGCTGTGCTCCCGGGCGTCGTAGCCTTCCGCGGCCGGGTCCGGCGGCAGCAGCACCGCGCCGCCGCGCGGCACCTCGCAACCCAGGTCCTTCAGCGCCCAGTTGACGGCACGGAACTGGTGCGGCGCGGCCCGGTGCTCCACCACGCGGTGTCTGAGGCCGGGCGGCAGCAGCCGGGCCAGCGGCAGCCGGCCCTGCTCGTCCGGGGTCATCGCCTCGTGCACGACGACGTTCACGCACCACGCCTCGCGCGCCGCGTCCCGCAGCCGGCGCCGCATCTCCTTGTCGTCCGCCGGGAGCGCGTTGATCTGCCGGAAGCGCAGCCCGGCGACCGTGGCGTGGTGGTCCCAGGAGCCGTCGTCACCCGTGCCGCCCTCGGGCCAGAACAGTGTCGCGGGCGAGGGCCAGGTCTCGTCCCAGGGGCGCTCCGCTTCGGCGACCAGCCGCCATTCGTCCCCCGGCCGTCGCCCCTCGTTCGGTACGAGGGTGAGCCGGGCCCGCACGGTGACCGTGCCACCGGCCCGCCAGCGCGCCTCGAAGACCCGCCGGGCCGCGTCCCCGGGCACGGGAGGATCGGTGAAGTCGTCGATGTCGCCGCTCTCCTTGTGCCCGCGCAGGGTGCGGCGGACGAGTTCCTCGGGGGCGGGACCGGTGTGACGGCCGCGGGCCGCCCAGAGGGTCTGCGGGAAGACGGCGCGGTCGGTGGCGGAGTTCGACATGGGCCAATCTGCTGATGGGGGCGGGTGTGCCTTCCAGTATCACCGCTCGGCCGGGCGACACGTAGCGCGGGGCGGGCAGGCGGCGCGTGGCGACACCCGTACGCCTCCGCGCACGGGGACGCGCGTCCCGCACCCGGGGCGCGCGGGGTGCGCGTCGGGCGGGCGCCGTTCACACGTGGTCGTGCCTTTGTACGGCCACCACAATGGTCCGGCGAACGGGGTCCGCCCGTCCATCCGCCAGGGGAGGACCCCGTTCCGCCTGGCACGCGCGCGTGGGGTCGCAAAGTCATCCGTGACTCATTCTCCGCTCGATATATATCGGCAGGCGATATATTCTGGTCGCATGACAGCGAAGAGCATGACCCGGGCGGCGTTCTTCGTCCTCACGGCCCTCGCCGACCAGCCGCGGCACGGCTACGGCATCCTGCGTGAGGTGGAGGAGCTGTCCGACGGTGAGGTGCAGCTGCGGGTCGGCACGTTGTACGGCGTGCTGGACCGGCTCGCCGCGGACGGCCTGATCGTGCTGGACCGTGAAGAGGTCCAGCAGGGCCGCCTGAGGCGCTACTACCGGCTCACCGACGACGGTGTGGCGGCCCTGGACGCGGAGGCCGAGCGGATGGCCGCCGGTGCCGGGGCCGCCAAGCAGCGCATCGCCGCGGGGCGCCGTGCCGGCGACCGCACCGCTCCGGCAGGCCCGGCCGGACTCGAACCCCCCACCGCACCCGGACTCGCGGGAGGCTACGCATGACCACGCTGCTGGAGGCCCGCTACCGTTCCGTCCTGCGCCTGCTCCCGGCCTACTACCGGCGCGAACGGGAGGAGGAGATGGTCGAGACGTATCTGGAGGACCTCGACCGCGACACACTGGACCAGAGCCGGCCCACGCTCGGCGAGGTGGCGAGCATCGGCGCGCTGGCGGTGCGCAGCCGTCTCGGCGCCGCGGGCGCGCCCCGCCGCTACGTCCTGCTCGGATCGGCCGCCCGGCTGTTCGCGCTGGCCGCGGTCCTGCTGCTGGCGGCCTCCGCCGTCGTCGAACCGGTCCTTCAGCTCACCTGGTGGTTCACCCGGGGCAGTGCCGAACGACGGTTGTTCGTCTCGGAGTTCACCGGCCACGGTGTCCTCACCGGAACGGTCGCCGTCGCTCAGTGGATCCTGCCGCTGGGCTGGACGGCCGCCTACTTCGCCCTCCTGTACGGCCGTCGCCGCCTGGCCCGGATCGGTGTCCTGGTGGCCGCGCTGCCGACCCTGTGGCCGCTGCTCGGCTCGCTGACGGGTGCGACGGTGCTTTCGGAGCCGGCGTTCGTCGCGACGCTGGCGCTTCTCGCATGGCTGCCGGCTCTCGCGCTGTGCGCGGCCCATCATCGCGACGCGCCCCCGGCCCGGCTGCCCATCGGCACCCCTGGTCTGGTCTTCATGGCGACGTGTGTGGTGACGGGCGCGTCCCTGGTCGTGCTGCCCGCTGTCTCCGACCTGGTGTGGGGGCCCGCCAACTGCTTCGTCGTCGGCGCCCTCGGCTGGCTGCTGTGGCGCGTCCGGCGCACGGACCGGGTCGCGCCCGGCGGCGCCCTCGCCCTCGCCGTGCTCGGCCTGCTCCTCCTGGCCGCGCGCGTCGCCGCCCTCTATCCGTGGATCCGGCTGCCCGGGGCCGCCCCGTACGTCAACGGCGGCCTCGTCCAGACAGCCGCGCTAGCCCTGCTGACCGTACTCCTGACGTTGGCCGGCAGCCGCGAACTCACGGCACGCCGAACAGCTCCGTGACACCGACCGGCCCTCGCGACGCCGGAGTTGTCCACAGCTGAGCGCGCTCGCCCGGCCCACGGACCGAGGCGTCCGCTGATCGGGGCGGAACGCGGTGAGGGGGCCGGCGCAAGCGGCGCCGGCCCCCTCGGAGCCTCAAGGAAAGGAGAGGAGCCTCCTCCGGCGAGCAGGAAGCGAGCAGGAAGCGAGCAGGAATGGTGCCTCCCCGGAGAAGGGGCTTACGCCCCGCTCTCCCGCAGCATGTCCTCGCGCTCGACGATCTTCACGCGCTCACGGCCCTGCGGCTCACCCAGGGCCCGCTCGGCGGCGTCCAGCTTGTACCAGCCCTCCCAGGTGGTGAAGCGGACCTCGCGCTCGGCGAGGAACGCGTCCACCGCCTCCGGGGCGGGCGAGGCCGGGGTCTGCAGCCGGCCGTTCGCGTAGTCGTCCAGCAGATGGGCGACGGTCTCGTTGGCGTCGCCCTTGGTGTGGCCGATCAGACCGACCGGGCCGCGCCGGATCCAGCCGGTGACATACGCGGACTGCAGCGGGGCGCCGCCCTCCTCGATGACCCGGCCGCCCGCGTCCGGGATCGTGCCCGAGTCGATGTCCCAGGGCAGCTTCGGCAGCTTCTCGGAGAGGTAGCCGACGGCGCGGTAGACCGCGGTGACGTCCCAGTCCTTGAACTCCCCGGTGCCCTTGACGTTGCCGGTGCCGTCGAGGGCGGTGCGCTCGGTGCGCAGGCCGACGACCTTGCCGTCCTCGCCGAGGATCTCCGCGGGGGACTCGAAGAAGTGCAGGAACAGCTTGTGCGGCCGGTCACCGGCATCGCGGATGGCCCAGTTCTCCAGCGTCTTGGAGACCATGTCGGCCTGCTTGTTGCCGCGCCGGGTCTCGATCGAGCCCTCGTCGTAGTCGATGTCCTCGGGGTCGACGATGACCTCGATGTTCGGCGAGTGGTCCAGCTCGCGCAGCTCCATCGGGCTGAACTTCGCCTGGGCGGGGCCACGGCGGCCGAAGACGTGGATCTCCACTGCCTTGTTGGCCTTCAGGCCGTCGTACACGTTCGGCGGGATCTCGGTCGGCAGCAGTTCGTCCGCGGTCTTGGCGAGGACGCGGGCCACGTCCAGCGCGACGTTGCCCACGCCGAGCACGGCGACCTTCTCGGCATCGAGCGGCCAGGTGCGCGGCACGTCCGGGTGGCCGTCGTACCAGGAGACGAAGTCGGCTGCGCCGTAGGAGCCGTCCAGCTCGATGCCGGGGATCGACAGCTCGCGGTCGGCCATCGCGCCGGTGGAGAAGATCACCGCGTCGTAGAAGGCGCGCAGATCGTCCAGGCTGATGTCGGTCGGGTAGTCGACGTTGCCGAAGAGCCGGATCTGCGGCTTGTCGAGCACCTGGTGCAGGGCGGTGATGATGCCCTTGATGCGCGGGTGGTCGGGGGCGACGCCGTACCGGATCAGGCCGAACGGGGCGGGCATCCGCTCGAAGAGGTCGATGGACACGCCGGGGCCGGCGGCCACCTCGGACTTGAGCAGGGCATCGGCGGCGTATATCCCGGCGGGGCCGGCTCCGACGATGGCTACCCGCAGGGGGCGCGGCATGATCAGGTTCCCTTCGCGTCTGAATGGGCGACTCGATCAAGAAGCCTAAACTAAGGCAGACCTAAGTCGGTATGCGGGTCCGGTCTATGACCTCATAAGGCAAACTTATGGCTTCTCTGCTGATCCCTTATGTTCGAGGTGTTCCCTCCGAGCGGGAACTGTCCGACCGTGTCCTCGGGCGAGGGTCGGGCAGCGGCGGAGCGAGGCGGCGTGGGCGGACAGTCGGGGACGACCGTCGCGGTGACCGGCGGCAGCGGCTTCGTCGGCAGCCACCTGGTACGGCGGCTGCTGGAACGCGGCTACCGGGTCCATGCCACCGTACGCCGCCTCGCCGACGCGGCGAAGGCCCGCCCGCTGTGGGAGCTCCAGGAGGCCTTTCCCGGGCAACTACGGTTGTTCGCCGCGGACTTGCTGAAGGAGGGCTCGTACGACGAGGCGTTCCGCGGCTGCCCGGTGGTCTTCCATGTGGCCTCGCCGTTTCTCATGCCGGAGCGGATCCGGGACGGCCGACGGGACGTCGTGGACCCGGCGCTGCTGGGCACCCGCAATGTGCTGGCGGCGATCGAGCGGACCCCGGAGGTCCGGATCCTGGTGTTCACCTCGACCGTGGGCGCGATCTTCGGTGACTACGCCGACGTGCTCGTGATGGACGGCCAGGTGCTCTCCGAGCGGTACTTCAACACCACGAGTACGGTCGGGAACAACCCCTACCACTACGCCAAGACACTCGCCGAACGTGCCGCCTGGGCGGCCGCGGCGGCGCAGGACCGCTGGCGCATGGCGTCGGTCAACCCCGGGCTGATCCTCGGCCCCTCGTTCACGCCCGCGTCCGACTCCGGCAGCCTCTTCCTGCTCGACGAGCTGTTCAAGGGCTACTTCTGCTACGGCGCCCCCGACTTCAGCTTCACCACGGCGGACGTCCGCGACGTGGCCGACGCCCACATCGCCGCCGCCGAGAACCCGGCGGCGCGGGGGCGGTACATCGTGGCCGCCGAGACCATGACGTCGTTCCACGAGATGGCCCGCATCATCCTCGCCCGCCACCCCCGCGACCTCCGGCTCCCGCGCACCCGGCTCCCGCACTGGCCGGTACGCATCCTGGGTCCCTCCTTCGGCCTCACCCAGGACTACATCCGGGGGCACCTCGGTATCCGCTTCCGCGTCGACAACAGCCGCAGCGTCCACGAACTCGGCCTCACCTACCGGCCGTTGGCGGAGACCCTGCTCGACCACTACGAGAGCCGGCGGGCACACCGGCGCCGTCACTGAGCGTTTTCAGCATGGCCACTGATCGGGTGAGCTGGTGGTGTGCGCAACGCACGAGGCTCCCGTGCCGTTGGGGGAGGTGTGGGAAGTCTCAACCCACAGGCACGGGAGCCGCGTTGGTTCCGTCTTCTGCCGCACTGGACCTCCCGCATGCCCTTGTTGAGTGGGTCACGATGCTGATCGTCACCCGCGAGGGTGACCGGCGATGCAAGCTCCGCCCCTCCCAGCGGGCCCTGGTCGGCCTTGGTGTACCTGCGTCGGCACGACACGCTCGCGCAGATCGCCGCCGCCTCCGGTATCTCCCTCGGTACCGCACATGCCTACGCGGCCGCGGTGGTCGGCCTGCTGGCCGACCGTGCTCCGTGTCCGCTGCGCGCGCTGCGCGAAACCGACCCCGACTACGTGCTGCTGGACGGCACCCTCGCGGAGTGCGACCGGGTCGGCGACGGACGGGCGGACTACTCCCACTGTGAGGATGGTGGCTGTGTCGTTCCGGCCACGGCTTGACTCAAACATCGTCGGCACGGAGTGAACGTGCAGGTGGTGACCGACCCCGCTGGACGGCTGCTGTGGATCTCGCCCGTCCTACCGGGCCGTGCACACGACCTGACGGCCGCCCGCGCCCACCGGATCATCCTGATCTGCGAACGGCAGGGCGTCCCGGTGCTAGTCGATTGCGCCTGCATGGGGGCCGGCTCGTGGATGACTACACCCCCCAGACGCCCGCGGGGCCGCGAGCTCACACCGACCCGGCAAACCGTCAACCGCGCACTGTCCGCCGCACGGGCACCGGTCGAGCGCGGCGTCGCCCGCTTGAAGACATGGCGAATCTTCCGCCGCTCCCGCTGCAGTCCGAATCGCATGTCGTCAATGGCCATGGCCGTCCTGACCTTGGAGAGGCAACGCTGACGTTGCTGTTTGGTATGCCTCAGCCATGGCGTGGAAGGAACGCTTCGGTGCCAGGCTGCCGTCGGGCATGACCTTGCACACTCCGTAGGAGGCCATGTCGAGGTCGAAGCGCGGATCCTCGTGGTGCGGATATGTGTAGCCGGCGAAGGTGAACCAGAAGGCGGTGTCCACGCCTTCCTCGTTGAAGACGTCCAGTTGCTGGCGCAGGTAGCGGGCCTGTTCGTCTTCATCGCGGATGTAGTCGCCGTCGAGGCGGGGCGGGTCCGCATCGTGGTCGACGACGGCCCACCAGCCGATGCCTCCGCGGGCGGCTGCGCCTCGGTAGGTGCAGCTGCCGAATTCGGTTCGCCGCGAGCGGCTTGCCGTGCCGGAGATACTCGCGCAGGCCCTGACGGAAGGCGTCACTGGCATCGCCGTAGGCGTCGGCACTGACGATGTCGAAGGGCGCCCAGTCGATCTGCTCCCACGTTCCGGAGGCGTAGGTGATCTTGCCGCGAAACCGTGAGCGGACCGTTGCCGCGATGTCGGACAGCAAGGAGTTCAGCCGGGCAGGAACCTCGGCGAGGGCGGCCAGTGTTGTCTCGTCGGGAGCGCCGCTGATCAGGGCTTCGATTCTGGCGATGCTGTCGTCTCCGGGGAGGATACCGGCAGCGAACAGGCTCAACTCGCAGCCGGCGACGAAGACGTTCGCTCCCACCTCTTCAGCGCGATCGGCGCAGTCGGCGAAGTAGGGCAGCAGCTCCTCGGCGGACAGTTCGCAAGGGAACGGGGAGAACCAGACCTCCAGCCCGGCGTCGGCGGCGTGCCGGGCCGCGAGGGCCAGTCGCCCTGGGTCGCCACCGGTGATCCGTACGGCGTCGCAGTGCAGGTTGTCCGCGATCATGCGGATCTCGTGTTGTACCGCGTCGGCGTCGAAGACGGGCCGCGAACTCTTTCCGCCCGGAGTGAAGCCGGTGTCGTAGGTGATGCCTCTGGCTCGCATGGATGCTCCTGACAATCGATCGACAACTGTTGCTGCGTCTCAAGGGCGCCGACGCGGGTCGGTTCGGCGGGCGGATCGCATGGACGGCTCAGGGCGCGTCAGTGGGCAGCTCGACGGCAGTCTCGGCCACGCTGTCACCTCGCTCCTCTCCCTGGGAGATCGCCGCACACCCGTGCTCGGCCATCGGAGCCGAACGTTAGGTACAAGTCGAAAAGCCGGTCAACGGCGATCTCCTCTGGACCGTACTGTTTGTGCTGGTCAGCCATGCAGCCGGCGATTGCAATGACAGTGAGGGTCAATGCATGGCGAGCGAGGGGATGTTGCAACGATCGGCGACCAGTGCACACTGTGGCCGAGACGCCCCAATCAGAGGAACCGAACCCGATGCCAGGACGCAGGCTCACCAGAGCCGACCGGCAGCAGATTGCCGCCGGGTTGGCACGGCGCCTGAATTACGCCGACATCGCCAGGAGCCTGGACCGTCCCACGTCGACGGTGAGCCGCGAGGTCGCGCGCAACGGCGGACCCGCCCGCTACCACGCGGAACTGGCACAGCTCGCGACCATCCACCGAGCCCGGCGCAGGCCGCAGCCGCCCGCGTCGGTGCAGCGGACCATCGAGCAACTCGGCCCCGCCCCCGACGCAACGGCTGCGTTCGTCACCGACCTCACCGCGGCCTTCGTCGAAACCGGCCTCCCGCGCACCGCCGCTCGCGTGATGGCCTGCCTGTTCGTCTCCGAGACCGGCAGCCGTACCGCCATCGATATGGCGCAGCACCTGCACGTCAGTGCCGCGACCGTCTCGCAGGCGGTCCACCTGCTGGAACGGCAGGATCTAATCCGTCGCGGCCGAGACGAACGGAGCCGCCGCCACCGGTATTTCCTCGACGACAACGCGGGCTTGCGGACCGTCGTGGCCAGCGCCGCCGCCAACCAGCGGCTCGCCGCCACCGCGCTGCGCGGTGCCGAAGTCCTCGGAGCCCGGACCGCTGCCGGAGCCCGGCTGGCCCTGGCAGGCCGATTTCTCGAACGCCTCGGCGACGACCTCATCCGCTCCGCTGAAAAGCACTGGCGAGACATGGTTGGTGACGGGGTCGAGGAACACACGCCGACCATCCACACATCGACGGAGTAGTGGGCGACCTCACTTGACCAGGCGATGACCGGGCAGCCGAGATGCCCAGGGCTTATGACCGCAGCCATCCTCACCCTGGAGGGTCAACGCTGAAAAGGCTTACTGACCCCGGTCCCGTCCCGGTGCGCCGGCCGGTCAGGCGGGCCGCACGATCCGGTGGATCGCCGACTCCCCGGCGCCGTAGATCGACTCCTCGCGGATCGACGACCCCGGACCCGGCGCGTGCACCATCATGCCGCCGCCGACGTGGAGCCCCACATGCCGGTCGTCGTCGAAGAAGAGGACGAGATCACCGGGTTCGATGCCGGCCAGGGTGACCGGGGCACCGGCGAGCGCCTGCTGGTGCGCGGCCCGTGGCAGGGTGACCCCCGCGGCCTTCCAGGCGGCCTGCGTCAGGCTGGAGCAGTCGTACGAGTCCGGCCCGGTCGCACCCCACACGCATGGCTTGCCGATCTGCGCCCGGGCGAACGCGACGGCCTTGGCGACACGAACAGCCTCCGGCGAGTCGGTGACCGGGGCCAGGGGGCCGGTGTCGGTCACAGAGGCCGTAGGGGCTGCGGTGGTGGGGACCGAGGCGCTGGTGACAGATGCCATGGGGGCGGACCAGGCGTCCGCGGTCACCGTCCCGGCGGGTGCCTCCCACTGTGGCTGCTCCCACTGACCGGTCCCGAAGTCCGAGGGGAACCGCGTGGTCGTGGGCGGTATCGCTGTGACCGGCGCAAGCGCCACGTCCGTGACCAGCGCGGGTGCTGAGGCCGTGTCGGGTGCCAGTGGCACGGCTGTGTCGGGCGCGGGTGGTACAGCGGTAGCAGGTGCGGGCTGAACAGCCGCGGCATACGTGACGAGCTGGGCGGCGTACCGGGAGATCACGTCGCTGGCGGCGGCGAGCTTGCGCTGGTTGTTCGCCTTGGACACGGCGGGGGAGGGGCGGCTCGGGGCGGTGGTGCCGGGAAGGGCCCTGGCTTCCTGGACCGGAGCGCCCGGGGCGGCCGACAACGCGGGCAGCGGGAGGACGGCCGTCTCGACGGCGACGAGGCGGTTCTCGCCCAACTCCGCTCCACCGCTGGGAAGTTCGGGACGGTGAGAGGCCGGTAGCGCCACACGCCCGCTCTCCCGCGCGGCCAGAGCCAGACTCGCCGGGTCCGTCGCCCGGCCGGCCGTCAGCTCGGCCACCACGCGGTCGACGGCGCGCTCCAGGGCCTCGGGCCGCCGGCCCGAAGGGCCCGGCCCCAGGGCGTCGCGCGTGCCGTCCGGAAGGCCTCCGCCCATCCGTCTCCGGGAACGCCCCGGTGCCGCCGGGCGGTCGGGGAGCCGGTCGGCGGGCAGGACGGCGGGGACGGTCGGGCCGAGCTTGGCGCGCGCCATGTCGAACCACTGCCGGGTGACCTCGTCCAGGGCGGGATCCGACCGCCGGCCCGAGCGATCGGCCGGCGCGACTTCGCGCGAGCGCGACACCGACGCCATGGCCCGGGTCGCGTTGTAGTTCCCGGTCGCGTTCTCGGCCTGGTCGTAGAGGGAGTTGATCCGTTGCCGAACCTCGTCCCGCTGAGCGACCTCGTCGCGGCTCTCCGGCGCCATGGAAGACATGCTCCTTCCTTGCCCCGCAGGGCAGTTGGGCCGTCACGTCCGGACTCCTCCGAGTACCGGGCGGCCTGGCGTCAACCTAGCCAACGTGTGTACCTCGTGTGAAGGTTGAGGCGTGGAATGTCCGATACGTAATTGTGATGTTCGCGTTGATGTTCGAGGGGGAAGGGGAGAAAACCGCGTTTCCCTGTGAGGTCCCGGTGAATTCGCGATTCTGTTGAACACATCGGTGCCGCCCTCCGTATGAAGCCGGGGAGCTCCATGCCCGACCGGCACACACGACACGCAGGGGACGACCTTGGTACGCAACAGGCGCAGACGCCCGACCGGCGCACGACGCGCGACCTTCGCAGCGGTGGCTCTGATGCTGGGCGGAGGTGGCCTCGTCGCCGCGAACGTCTACGCCTCGGCGACCGAGAACTGGGGTGACGGGTCCGGCACGAACGGAACCGGTCACGTCCTGTCCGCGGGCATGACCACGATCGACTGCCCCGACGTCGGCAGCCGGCTGACCGCCGTACCCGACGCGGCTCGTCCCGACGTCGACCGCGAACTCGCCCTGCTGGACCGGCAGACGGCGGCGGCCTACCAGCAGGTCCAGCGGGCGGGGCAGCCCGCCGGCCAGGACTCCGGCTCCGTCGACGACACGATCATGAACCCGCTGAAGGAGAAGCGGGCCGCGGTCATCGGGCGGATATCCGACGCCCTCGACCGGGCCGGGCAGCCCCCGCAGGGCCTGGACAACCTGGCCGCCTGCACGTTGCACCCCGGCGCCGACGGCACGGACAACAGCGGCCAGGCCACCCCCTCCAGTGCTCCCGCCGCCACCGCGACCCAGGGCGCCCAGCAGAACGGCGCAGGCCAGGGCGGCAACGGACCCGTGGTCTCCGACTACGCGGACATCACCTCCGTACAGCCCGACGCGTCGAACCCGCCCCAGCAGGCCGACGCCTCGCGCGGCAGCTTCTCCTCCGACTGCGGTGTCAACGCGAACGGCTTGTTCAACTCGGACAACGTCATCGTCGCCCCCGGCGTCTCCAACGGCGCCCACCACTTCCACGACTATGTCGGCAACCAGGGCAACAACGCCTTCGCCAGCGACGACGACCTGGCGAACGCCCGGACGAGCTGTGCCGACCAGGGCGACAAGTCCTCGTACTACTGGCCGGTGCTGCGCCTGCAGAACGGAACCCAGGAGCGGGACGCCGGATCCCCGGGCGGCGGCACGGAGGGCAACGCGGGCCGGATCGTCACCCCCAAGCAGGTCACGCTGACGTTCGAGGGCAACCCGCGCGGCAAGGTCACCGCCATGCCGCGCCTGCTGCGCATCATCACCGGCGACGCCAAGGCCTTCGTCAACGGCCCCGGCAACGCCAACGCCTCCTGGAGCTGCACCGGTTACGAGGACCGGCAGCTGAAGGACAAGTACCCGCTGTGCCCGCAGGGCAGCGACGTGGTGCGCACCTTCCGGTTCCAGAGCTGCTGGGACGGCCGCAACATCGACAGCGCCAACCACCGTACACACGTGGCCTTCACCGCCCCCGACGGCTCCTGCCCGGCGGGCTTCCAAGCCATTCCACAGCTGGTGCAGCGCCTCGTGTACGACGTCCGGGCGCCGAGCCTGCCGGACGGCGGCCGTACGGTCCCGCTGTTCGCGGTCGACTCCTTCCCCGAGCAACTGCACAAGCCCGTCACCGACCACGGCGACTTCATCAACGTCTTCGACGAGAACCTGATGCGCGAGATGGTCGACTGCATCAACTCCGGCCGCACCTGCGGACCCGGTGGCGACGGCTCCGGTACGACGGCGACGCCCACGGCGAGTTCCGGCTCGGGCACGACGGCCGCTCCGGGAGACGGTAAGACGGTGCAGCCCGGCGGCACCGCCCCCTCCGCCTCGGCCCCGACGCCCTCGGCCTCCCTGCCCAGCGAGCAGCCGAGGACCGACGCGTCGACGACACCGGACCGCACCAGCAAGCAGGACCACGCTCCGCAGCAGGACCACACCGCGAAGTCCGACCACCCGCAGCACCGCGCCACCGAATCGGCACGGCCCACCCCCTCGCCCGCCCTCACCCGTTCGAGTCAGTCACCCGAGTCGGCCCAGTCCGCTCCCGCCCGGCCCACCGCCGGATACGTCCCGCCGGCTGCCGCGCAGCCCCAACCGCAGGGCACGCAGGGCGCGCTGGCGGAGACCGGTGCTCACCTGTGGCCCGCGGCCCTCGGTGTTCTGCTCGCCCTGTCGGGCGTGATCATGCTGCTCAGGGCCAGGCGACTCCGCTACTGAGCGGCCCTCAGGACAACATCGGCGTCTGCTCGGCGAGTTCGTGGCGAGGGCGAGGGCGGTCTCCCCAACAGGTCGCCCGCGTCGGCGGTGACCGGCCCTGGCGCAGGAAGGAGCCGATGGGCGCCCTGCTCAGGTTGCCGCCGGAACCCGTCGAGGACTTCGACAGCCCCGCCTCGGCGCCGGTCGCCGATCCCGCACACCCGCCGACCACTCTGCCCCGCACCGAACCCGCTGCTGAGGGCAGCCACGGCGCGGCACGCCATTTCCGGTGCGGGGCGCCCCCGTTCAGTCGGTGACAAGTGCCCTGCAGTACACCGTGGAGCTGCGCCGGACCGCCATGCCGAGCCGCTCGTACAGCGGGAGCGCGCCCGTGCCGGAGTGCGTCCACAGCGTGCAGACAGGCCTGCCTCGGCGGTGGAAGGCGCGGAACGCCTCCGACAGCAGCGTGCGGGCGATGCCTCGGTCGCGATGGTCACGCCGTACCGCGACCCGCTCCACGTACCCCTCGCCGTGATCCGGGACGTCGAGCGACAGCACGGCCCCGACCATCTGGTCGCCGGCGAAGGCCACCGGCGAAGCCGCGGGCAGGAACGTGGCGCGTTCGACGGCGTGCCGGGCCCATTCCGCGTATGTCTTCCGCCGTGGCTGCCACTCGTCGAACGCGTCCTCGGTGAGCCGGTACGCGGCCTGTTCGTCGCCGTGCCGGAACGGTCGTACGGTGATGCCCGCCGGCGGACGGGGGACGTCCGGTTCGTGCGGCAGCGCGATCTCCAGCAGCCACTCGGTGACCAGCCGGGAGTAGCCGCCTGCCCGCAGCAGCGCGATCGCGGCGTGATCGGCGTCGGAGACCGTCAGGGCGAGCCGGTCACTGCCCGCTCGCCGTGCCCGGGTCTCGGCCCAGTCGAGCAGCCCGCTGCCGAGCCCCAGCTCCCGGTGACCGGGGTGCACAAGAACCTTGGCCCGCCGTCCCTTCATCCAGCCGTAGGCGACCAGCCGGCCCGCGTCGTCGTGTACGAGGAGCGTGTCGGACTCCGGTCGCGGACCAGGGAGGGACAGCTCGGCGGCGAGCTGGTCGGCGCCGGTCGTGGGGCAGCCGTGCAGCGCGCGTTCGTACACGGCGACCAGATGGTGGATCGCGTCCACATCGGCGGTGGTCGCCGAGCGGCACCCGTAGCCGGCCGGCAGCCACTCCGGGCGAAGAGCGGAGACGCGTGCGTCCACGCTGGTCACGTAAGCCCCTCCCGTCCTTCCCTTGCACAGCGTCTACCCCGCCGCGCCCTCTGCCACGCCCGCTGTTTGCGAGGCGCCGCGGGCACACGGCAGGGTGCGGGGTGTGCCTACCTTGCTGATCGTCCATCACACCCCCTCGCCCAACTGCCAGGCGCTGTTCGAGGCCGTCGTCTCCGGCGCCACCACACCGGAGATCGAGGGCGTCCGCGTCGTACGGCGCGCGGCCCTGTCCGCGACCGCCTCCGACGTCCTGGAAGCCGACGGCTATCTGCTCGGCACACCGGCGAACCTCGGCTACATGTCCGGCGCGCTGAAGCATTTCTTCGACCAGATCTACTACCCCTGCCTGGACGAGACCCGGGGCCGGCCGTTCGGCTACTACGTCCACGGCGGGAACGACGTCACCGGTGCCGTCCGCGCCATCGAGGCCGTCACCACCGGCCTCGGCTGGCGGCGCGCCGCCGACGCGGTGACCGTCACCGGCGAGCCGGGCAAGGCCGGCACGGAGGCGTGCTGGGAGCTCGGGGCGACGGTCGCGGCGGGCCTGATGCCGGGCGCCTGAGCCGCGGCCCGTGCAAAGGCCTGCCCTGCCCGCAGACCACTGCGTCGGCCCTCTTCCCGCCTTCTTCGATGTGCGGAGCCCCGTGCCCGCGACGCCCGGCCTCCTCGGGCGGTACGGCCCGCTGGGCGTCCGCTGCCTGGAGGGACGAGGGTGCGGGCCCGGAGCCCCTGGCCGACGATGCGACCGGGTCGTGTCCCGACGGCGCGTCCGTAGCGCGTCACCCGTCGCGGCTGTGGCCGTGGCATGTCGTCGTAGCACCCGCCCGGTCCACGTCGGACGGCCAGGACGCCCGGGGACTGCCGCGCACCAGTACCCCGCCGTTCGCGCCGCCCCTCACCGCCGCCATGTGCCGCCGTCCCCGGACCGGCCTCTCCGCACGGGGGCGCTGTTGTGGGCCCTGACGAACAAGCAGGGGCCGGGCGGCGATGCGATCACCGTGCCGCAGCGCAGGGTCAGGTGCCCGGCACGGCCGGTGCGGTGCTGGGCCGGGCCGGGCCGGGAGAGACTCGCGGGACAGCTGCGCCGGCTCGGCATCGACACCGCCCGGCCCACCGCAGCGTCGGCGCCGTCCTGCCGCGATGACGCCCTCCCGTATCCCGTCACGTAGGAGCCGCCATGGTGACCGAGTACCCCCGAGCGGCCACGGCCCCGGCCGACGAACTCCTCGCGCACGTCGACACCTCGCGGGCCGACCCCGACCTCATGGACGGCTACGCCCGCCGACTGCTCGCCACCGGCCCGTACGGGAGCGGCAGGCCGCCGCCTGCACCACCGCGGCGAAGCAACTGCGCACCGCAGCCGAGGCGTTGGACACCCAGGCGCGCGCCCGGGGCTGAGCTCTCGCACGCGGTCCGGCCCCTCGCGGGCTCGGTCTCAGCGCACCCGTTCGGCCGCCGCCCGGGTGAGGTGGCGGCGGGGCGCGGAGGCGTCACGGGCCCGTGCCGAGCCGCTGCCCTCGGCGAGCGGTCGTACGAAGAGGCTGACGGTGGCCTCCTCCGCGAAGCCGTTGCGGCGCATCAGCTCGGCGGAGGCGGTGTTGCGCCGCTCCACGTCCGTGACGACGCACACCGCACCGGCCGCCGCCAGCCGCGCGCAGCACTCCTTGACCAGCCGGGACGCCACCCCGCGCCCCTGATAGCCGGGGTCGACGGCGATCCACTCCAGACAGCCCCAGTCGGCGCGCTGCTCGAAGGAGAGCGAGCCGAGCACGAACCCGGCCACCCGGTCGCCGTCGAGCATCACCAGACAGGCGGAGTCGGGGGCGTCCAGGGCCCGGCCACGGCGGACAGGGGCCAGCCGGTGTAGGGCATGGCGTCGGTGTCGTACACCCGGTGACCGAGGTCGAGGACGGCGGCCAGGTGGCCGAATCCGAGGGGCTGGAGTGTCAGCTCCTCGGGCGTGGGCGGGACGTCGGCCATGAGCACTCCCTTCGCGGCGTCATTTCGCAGCATATGTCCGCTCTGGGGGTCCGGCACGGCCGACCGTGCCCATGCCTGCCCGGTCAGGGTTTACGGGCCACCCCGACGTACACCGGCTGCTCCTGCCGGACCCGCATCCCCGGCTCGGGGTGCCAGCTCGTGGCCGGTACGACACCCGGATCGCACAGTTCCAGGCCGTCGAAGAACCGGGTCACCTCGGCGTGTGTGCGCGCCTGGACCGGGGTGCCGCCGGCGCGGTAGACCGCCTCGATGCGCTCCCGGACCTCCGGGTCGAACTCGCCGCTGCCGTGGGACAGGACCAGGTGGCTGCCGGAGGGCAGGGGGTCCAGGAGCGTGCGCACGACACCGTACGGGTCCTGTTCGTCGGTGACGAACGGCAGCAGCGCGATCAGCGACAGGCCGACGGGCCGGGTCAGGTCCAGATGCTCGCGGGCGTACTCCACGATCCGCTCCGGCTCGCGGACGTCGGCGTGCAGATAGGCGGTACGGCCCTCCGGCGTGCCGTGCAGCAGCGCCTCGGCGTGCCGCAGCACGATCGGGTCGTTGTCGGCGTACACCACCCGGGCGCTCGGGACGACCGTCTGCACGACCTGGTGCAGATTCGGCTCGGTGGGGATGCCGGTGCCCACGTCCAGGAACTGGTCGATGCCCTGGCGGGCGACGAAGCGGGCGGCCCGGTGCATGAACTCCCGGTTGGCCCAGGCCGCGTCCTTGGCGCCCGGGAAGAGCTCCAGCACCCTGCCCGCGGCTTCGGCGTCCACGGCGTAGTGGTCCTTGCCGTCCAGGAACCAGTCGTACATCCGGGCGGAGTGCGGCTTGCCGGTGTCGATCCGCTCCGGGCTGAAACCGGTGTCTGTGCTGGATCCGGTGTCTGTCACGTCGGCTCTCCGTGAGGGTCGGTGGGGGGTGGGTGGCGGATGGTCAACGGCAGCGGGAGGCCGCCGCGCTGTCGTGGCGGTGCCAGACGGCCCCGACCACCCGCCCGTCGGGCAGGGTGTGGCTGGCCGGCCCTTCGTCCGGGACGAATCCGGCATGGAGCAGGGCCCGGCGGCTCGCGGTGTTCCCGGGCTCCGCGCCCGCCCGGACCGTGGCCAGTCCGGCGTGGGTGTGCGCGAGCGTGGCGCCCGCGCGGAACAACTCCGCGCCCAGGCCCTGGCCGCGGCAGGCCGGGGCGAGCCAGCCGCCCATCTCGCCGGTGCGGTGCTCCAGTTCGAGGGCACCGGCATAGCCGAGGTCGGATCTGCGCACACAGACCAGGAGCAGCGGGTCGTCCGGGCCGGGCGCATAGGGCTGGGCCAGTTTCCGTGGCATCCGGCGGCCGTCGTCACCGGCCGGCCGCCAGGCGAGCAGGGCTCTGCGTATGCCGGGATCGGGCAGGACCTCGTCCGCCCGGCTGCCGAGCCAGCGCTGGGCCTCGGCGTCGGCGCAGGCGGCGAGCGCCGCGGCCACGTCCAGCCGGGTGCGGGGGGTGAACAGCAACAGCCGCTCGGTGGCCAGGACATGCCGGCCGGCCTCGGGCCGGCACCGCCCGGGCACGGGAAGCCCGGACGCGGCCCGCCTCCGGCGGATCAACGACCGGACCACCACCCTGCACCCCCGACACAACGACCCGCACGGCGGACCCGAAGCCCGTACGGCCTCCGGTCCCCCGCCCGATGCGGACGCCCCGCACCGGCGGCGAATCTACCGGGGTTCCGGGGCGGATGGGGTGCGGCAGGCGGCGGTTTTGGGCCGAGGTGGGGACGCAGGCGCCCCCACCGGATGCGAGCCGCCCTCATCCGGAAACCGCCTGCCCCGGACCGCTTCACCCCGTTCGGGGTCTTCCGATGGCGCAGGCCAGGGGCAAGCCGTCGCCGTCCGGAAACCGTTCACCCCACTCCGCCTCGCTCCACCTCACTCCGCTCGGGCCGTTCCGATGGCCGAGGCCAGGGGAGTGCCGTAACGGGCGCTGGGGCGTTCGGGGTCAGTCGGCCTGTTCCTGGGAGCCGGGCTTGGGGCGGGTGCGGGTCCAGGACGGGTCGGCGGACGGGGTGGGGACGGGTGCGGTGTGGCGCATGGGAATCCTTCGGACGAGTGGGGGATGGTCCGGGGGCGGTGCGGTAGGGCGGCGGACGTGGTGTCAGTCGTGGCCGGACGGCAGCTCCGCCCAGACGACTCGGGCGGGCCGGCCGGGTATCGGCGTCACACCCCAGTCGAGGCTCAGCGCGTCGACCAGCAGCAGTCCGCGTCCGTGCTGGTCGTCGGGTCCGGGGCGGCGGGCCGTCGGCAGCGCGGGGCCGCCCTGCCGGTCCTCGATCTCGATCCGTATCCGGTCCGCCGTGTCGTGCAGCCGGCAGGCGATCCGGTCACCGGCCGTGTGCACAAGGGCGTTCGTGACCAGTTCCGAGGTGACCAGGACCGCGTCGTCCAGGGGACCTTCCGGTACCTCCCAGGCGGTGAGCAGTTCCCGTACGACACGGCGGGCCGTGCCGACGGCCGTCGGCCGGCTCGGCAGATCGAAGGCGGCGGCGCGGGGCAGCGGGACCCCGGAGGCGAGCCGGTCGGGGCCGACGGGCCCAGGGAGTCGACCGAGGCGCTCGCCTCCGGGTGGTCTCAGGACACCGGCCGGAACCGGCGGCCGGTGCGCAGGACGCTCGGCGCTGTCCGGCACGGGCCAGGTCCGCCCTGCGCCGTCCAGGGCCTGGCGGGGCCGGTCCGGCTCGGCGGAAGCCTGTTGACGGTGTGTCACGGAGTCCGGTGCCCGGTCCGGGCCGTCGTCCGTGGAGCGGTGCTGGCGGGGTGCCGCGGGCAGGCGCAACGGGCCGGCGGCCAGGGGTGGTTCCCCGGGTGATCGATGGAGCGGTCGGGGGAGGGAGGGCGGAGCCATCGCCGTGCGCCTTTCGTCCGGCCTCACGTGGGGGGGGTGTCGGTTCCGGGCCGACCGCTCGCGCAGCAGACGACACACCGCCTACGACGAGGCCGTAGTGCGGCCCGGTCTCCCCCCCAACCCGGCCGCGCCGCCTGCTCCTTGGTCGGTCGGAGCAGTAGGTCCACTGTGGCATCCGCCGACAACGCTCCGCAACCGGCAAGTTGAAATTTGCAAGTGGCCAAGTGCATGCTGCTTCGGCCAGAACGTGATCGAATGGGTCGGGAAGCGATCGTGGGCGACGGTGTCGACCGTGTCCTGGGCGACCCGTTGAGGGGGGTGTGGGTGTGACCGCGGAGACCGACTGGGGCGGCGCCCCCTCCGTCCTGCGCATGATCCTGGGCCGGCAGCTGGAGGAACTGCGCACCCGCGCCGGCCTCAGCTACGACGAGGCCGGCGCCGCCATCGGCGTGAGCCACTCCACGATCCGCCGCATGGAGGCCGCCAAGGTGGCCCGGCTGCGGCTCGCGGACGCCGAGAAGCTGCTCCAGGTCTACGGCGTCAGCGACCAGGACGAGATCGACACCTTCCTGCAGTCCGTGCGCGAGGCCAACAAGCGCGGCTGGTGGCACACCTACCGCGATGTGATGCCCGACTGGTTCGCCGCCTATCTCAGCCTGGAACAGGCCGCGTTGCAGATCCGCGCCTACGAGAACCAGTTCGTGCACGGCCTGCTGCAGACCGAGGACTACGCCCGCGCCCTGCTCGGCGCCGAGAGCCCGCACGCCTGTGCCGAGGCCACCGAACGCCGGGTCGCGCTGCGCATGCGCCGCCAGGAGCTGCTGGCCCGCAAGGCGCCGCCCCGGCTGTGGGTGCTGATGGACGAGACCGTGCTGCGCTGGCCGGTCGGCGGACCTGAGGTGATGCGGGCGCAGATCGACCACCTCGTCGAGGTCAGCCGGCTGCCCCATGTGACCCTGCAGCTCATGCCGTTCGCCCATGGCCCGCACCCGGCGATGCGGGCGGGCGCCTACCACCTCTTCCGGTTCCGGGCCCGCGAACTGCCCGACATCGTCTACCTCAACGGCCTGGTCGGTGCCGTCTATCTCGACAAGGCCGGCGACGTCGTGGTCTACCGGGAGGCGCTGGACCGGCTCGGCGCCCAGGCCGCGCCCCCCAAGAAGACCGAGTCCCTGCTGTGCGCGATCCGCAAGGAGCTGTGACGCACCTGCCCGTACGCAAGTCCCCGCCCCCGAAACCCGAATGGGAGACACGGCGTTGCCCGACAACGGATGGCCGGCCGACCGGATCGACACCGAGAACGCCCACTCAGCCCGCATCTACGACTACATCCTCGGCGGAAAGGACTACTACCCCGCCGACCAGGACGCGGGCGACGCCATGGCCCGGGAGTGGCCCGCGCTCCCGGTCCACATGCGCGCCAACCGCGACTGGATGAACCGCGCCGTGCGCTGGCTCGCCGAGGAGGCGGGCATGCGCCAGTTCCTGGACATCGGCACCGGCATACCGACCTCGCCCAACCTGCACGAGATCGCCCAGGCCGTGGCCCCCGAGTCCCGGGTGGTCTACGTCGACAACGACCCGATCGTGCTCACCCTCTCCCAAGGCCTGCTGGCCAGCGCGCCCGAGGGCCGTACCTCGTACATCGAGGCCGACTTCCGCGACCCGGCGGCCATCCTGGACGCCCCGGAGCTGCGCGAGACCCTGGACCTGGACCAGCCGGTCGCGCTCACGGTCATCGCCATCGTCCACTTCATGCTCGACGCGGACGACGCGGTCGGTGTCGTACGCCGGCTGCTGGAGCCGCTGCCGTCCGGCAGCCACCTGGCGATGTCCATCGGCACCGCCGAGTTCGCGCCCGACGAGGTGGGCCGGGTCGCCCGTGAGTACGCGGCCCGCAACATGCCGATGCGGCTGCGCACCATCGACGAGGCCCACGCGTTCTTCGAGGGCCTTCAGCTGGTCGAGCCGGGCATCGTCCAGGTGCACAAGTGGCACCCCGACGGCACCGGCGAACAGGGCATCCGCGACGAGGACATCGCGATGTACGGCGCGGTCGCCCGCAAGCCCTGACCGACGACCGGCAGGCCCGCACAGACCCGGGGCCGGGGTCCGCACCCACCTCCCGGACCCCGGCCCCGCCCCTTTCGTACGGCGGGACCGGCAGCCCCGACCGGTAGCGTGAGCCCGTGTACGCCACCCGAGTCTCCCGGCGCGTCCAGGCGCCGCCGCACACCGTCTACCGTGCCCTGACCGACCCGGACGCGATCGCGGCCTGGCGCGTCCCGGCCGGCATGAGCGCCCGCGTCCACACCTTCGACGCCCGGGAGGGCGGCACCTTCCGGGTCTCGCTGGCCTACGACGACGAGACCGCCCCCGGCAAGTCGGGCGAGCACACGGACATCTACCACGGCCATTTCGCCCGACTCGTGCCCGACGCCCTGGTCGTGGAGGTGTTCGCGTTCGAGACCGACGACGACGCCATGCGCGGCACCATGACCCTGACGACCACGCTCACAGCGGCCGACGGCGGCACGGACGTGGAGATCCGGCACGAGGGCGTCCCCGACGCCGTCCCCCGCGAGGACAACGAGCGGGGCACCCGGATGGCCCTCGACCACCTCGCCCGGTTCGTCGAGGACCCGCCCGCGCGCCGGCCGCCCCAGGGGGAATGACAGGGCCTGTGAGGCGGAATGACCGAAAGAGCGTCGAAATCCGTCCGGAATTCAGCCCAACCTTCCGGCTGTCTCATGTTCCGCGAATGGCGTGGAAAAAAAGCGGAGAGAAGCGGAACCGGTGCAAGGGAAATGCGGTCTTAAAGGCCGTCGACGGCCGGGATCGGCCTGGTCGTAACGAAACCGGGGGAATGAGAAGTATGTCCGTTCGGAGTCGTAAGACCCTGTTCACCGCCGTGGCCCTGGCCGGCGGACTCACCCTGGCCGCCGTGACGCCCGCCCTCGCGGGAACCACCGCGAACGACACCACCCGCGCCGCCGACGTGACCTCCGCACAGGGCGACCCGCGCAATGCCACCCAGCACGTGGCCGATTTCTACGGTGCCTACATCGACGCGGTCTGGGCCACCGACGACAAGTCCGCCGGTGACGCCGCCAAAGCGCTGCGGGCCTTCTACCTCTCCGCCGACGCCCAGAAGAACGTCGCCGCCTTCGAGAAGAAGGAGCACGCCGACGGCATCCTCTTCGCCCAGAACGTGCCGGTGAAGTGGAAGGTGACCCGCACCGGCTCCGGATCCGGCCACGCCACCAGCCGCGTCACGCTCACCTGGGGCGACGGACCGCACGCCGAGGTCAGCACCATCGACGTCCAGTCGAGCCTGAAGACCCTGAAGATCACCGACCTCAAGTCGGTCCGCTGACCGGGGGCGTGCGTCCCGCCCCGCCCCACCCGGGGCGGGGCGCACGCCTGCCGCCAGAGTCGGGGAGGCCGTCCTCACCCGTGCCGGAGGGTGTCCGCGTCGGCGGCCCGGCCGTGGTGGTGGCGGCGCCGGTCCACGGCCGTGCGGTGCAGCGCGATGAGGGCGGCGTCGTCGCCCAGCCGGCCCCCGGCATGGGTGAGCAGATCGCGCCGCACATGGTGCATCAGCGCCTCGGGGCTGTCGTCGGTCCAGTGCATCGCCCGCTCGGCGAGCGGATAGAACCGGCCTCGGGCGTCCCTGGCCTCCACCACGCCGTCGGTGTAGAGAAGCAGGGTGTCACCGGGCTCGAAGGAGAACACGTCCAGCGTGTGCTCGCTCGGAGCGTGCACCCCGAGCGGCGGCGAGGGGTGCAGGCTCGGCACCGTGACGGCGTGGCCGGGGCTCAGCAGCAGCGGCGGCGGATGGCCGCAGCTGGTCATCCGGGTGACCGGATCCCGGTCCGGGATCTCCACCAGCAGCGCGGTGGCGAACCGCTCGCCCGCCTCCTCCGGTGTCTCCAGGTCCGCCGCGTAACGGGTGACGCTCTGCTCCAGCACGGCGGCCAGCTCCGCGAGCGGGATGTGCCGGTGCGCGCTCTCCCGGAACGCGCCGAGCAGCAGGGCGGCCTCGCCGATGGCGGACAGGCCCTTGCCGCGCACGTCTCCGATCAGAACGCGTACCGCGCCGTCGGTCCGGGTCGCCGCGTACAGGTCGCCGCCGATCTGCGCCTCGTCCTCGGCGGCCAGATACAGCGAGGCGATCCGCAGCGGGCCGATCTGCTCGGGCAGCGGCCACATCAGTACGTGCTGCGCGGCCTCGGCGACCGTGCGGACCTGGGCCAGCTGGGCCTGTCGGCGCTCGCGCAGGGCGCTGTAGACGACCACCAGCACCGACAGCACCGCGAGGGTGATGATCTGCACGACGTGGTTCGTGGTGCCGATCCCGCCATGGGTGATCCCGATGAGGATCTGGGCGGCCAGGGCGAGCGCCCCGATGGCCGCCGTGGTCCGCGGACCGGCGATCGAGGGCGTGAGCGCCGGTGCTATCACCAGGGCCGGACCCAGGTGGACGCTGTACGGGGTCTGCATGTCCACCACCGTGATCACCACGATGAGCGCGACCGGGAGCAACAGCAGAGCGCGCGTCGGCTGCCACGGCTGCCGCGAAACCGCCCAGAGCCGGGGTCCCATTCCTACAGCGTGCTCCCGGGCCGGGCACGACGCACGTCAGCGCATGGCCGGGGCCTGGTCATCGCGACCGCGAGGGCGGCGCTTTCACGTGTGAGGGCACCGCCGCCGTCGCGTCCCGGCTCGGTGCACCCGGGTTCAGTACACCTGGGTGAGGATCTCCAGCACCTCCCGCTCCCGCGGCAGCCGCGGCGCGTTCTTCGTCACCGCGTCCGCCACCGCGCCCGCCGCGACGGCCGGCAGCAGGGCGCGGCCGGCGCCCAGCGTGTGCAGGGGGCGCTTGACGTCCAGGGTGCCGGACAGCTCCCGTACCGCCGTGACGGCCGCCCGTGCCCAGTCGCCGTCGGCGGGCGGTGGCACCCGCAGGGCCCGCGCCGCCTGCTCGTAGGCCCCCGTCGCCGCCGGTGCGCTGAACTCCATGACCTCCTCCAGGACGGCGGCCAGGGCGACGCCGTGCGGGGTGCCGGTGTGGGCGGTGAGCGCATGCCCGATGCCGTGGACCAGGCCGAGGCCGGACAGGGTCAGGGCCTGGCCCGCGAGATGCGCGCCCATCATCAGCTCGGCGCGGGCGTCGAGGTCCGAGCCGTCCCGGTGAGCGAGCGGCAGGGCATGGCCGATCATCGCCACGGCCTGGGTGGCGTACGCCAGGGAGAACGCGTTGGCGCTGCGCGAGGCCAGCGACTCGATGCCGTGGACGAGTGCGTCGATGCCGGTCGCGGCCGTCGCCGCCGGCGGCAGGCCGAGCGTCAGCTCCGGGTCGAGCAGGGCGATGCGGGGCTTGACGGACGGGTGCCCGATGTACACCTTGCGGCAGGCGGCCGCGTCCTCGATGACACCGAATCCGTTGGTCTCCGCGCCGGTCCCGGCGGTCGTCGGTACGGCGATCAGGCGCAGTCCGTCGGCCGCCTCCCAGAGGCGGTCGGCGTCGGCGGCGACCGCGTCCGGATTGCCCACCAGCAGGGAGATGCCCTTCGCGGCGTCCAGCACCGAGCCGCCGCCGAGCGCGACGACCACCGCCGGACCGAAGGAGCGGGCCCGGGCGGCGCCCGCGTCGACGTTCCCGGTGGCCGGATTGGGCGCCACCTCGTCGTACACGGCGTACTCCACGCCCGCCACGTCCAGGATCTTCAGCACGCGCTCGGCGACACCGGCCGCGCGCAGTCCCCGGTCGGTGACGACGAACGCGCGGTGGTGACCGGTGTCCGCGATCAGTTCGGGCAGCAGCTCGATCCGGCCGGGGCCGAACTCGACCCGGCAGACGGTGTCGAGACTCAAGGGGGTGAAGCTGTCGGTCATGGGGTGCGGCTCCTGACGGAAGTCATGGCGTGCGGCTCCTGGGAGGACTCGATGGCGTCAGACCGTGAGGGGGGTGGCGTCGAGCGCGGCGGCCGGCGAAGGCAGCCTGAACTCCCGCCCGGCCAGCTCCTCGTAGAGCCGTACCGGGCTCATCTCACCGGCGAGGTCGCCGTGCCGTGCCTTGGCGCGGCGGTAGATCTGCTCGACCAGCGCCGACAGCTCCGCGGAGACGTTCAGCTCGCGGCCGAGGTCGACGGCGAGGCCCAGGTCCTTGCAGGCCAGCGTCATCGCGAAGGAGTCGTCGTAGTCGCCGTCGGCGAGCACGCACATGATGTCGTTCTCCAGGAAGTGCGACGCGGCGGGCGACGCGAGCAGGGCGCCGCGCAGCACGCCCAGATCGACGCCCGCCCTGACTCCCATCGCCAGCACCTCGCTGGTGGCGACCAGATGGCTGAACCACAACAGGTTGATCATGAGCTTGACCGTGTAACCGGCGCCGAGCGGGCCGACGTGCAGCACCCGGTCGGGGTCGCCGAGCGTCTCGAAGACCGGCAGCGCGATCCGGAAGTCGTCGCCCGCGCCGCCCGCGAAGATCTGCAGCGTGCCCGCCTCGGCGCCCCGCGCCATCCCGCTGACCGGAGCGTCCAGCCGGCGTACCCCGCGCGCGTCCAGCACCTCGGCCGCGACCCGCTCGGCGGCGGCCGGAGTGGACGTCGACATATCGATCCACAGCGCGCCCTCGGGCAGCGCCTCCGCGGCCCCGCCGCGCAGCAGCACCTCCTCCACGATGCGCGGGTTGGGCAGCATGGTGATCAGGAACTCGGTGTCCTGGGCGCAGCCGGCGGGGGTGTCCGCCCAGCGCGCGCCGAGCGCCAGATGCTCGGCGGCGGCCTCGGGCCGGGTGTCGTGCACGGTGACCAGATGTCCCGCGTGGATCAGGTGCCGGGCCATGTGGCGTCCCATGTTGCCCAGGCCGATGAAACCGATCCTCATCAGTTGTCCTCGCTGAGATGAGAGAAGAGATACGGAGAGATAGGGAGATGAGACGCGGGAGTGCGCGTTCGCCCGGTCAGGCGAGGTCGATCCACGTCGTCTTGAGCGCCGTGTACGCGTCCAGCGCGTGCAGGGACTTGTCGCGGCCCGCCCCGGTCGCCTTGAAGCCGCCGAACGGGGTGATGACGTCGCTGGCGTCGAAGGTGTTGATCCACACGGTGCCGGCCCGAAGCCGCCGCGCGGTGCGGTGGGCGACGGTCACGTCCCGAGTCCACACGGAGGCGACGAGCCCGAAGTCGGTCTGGTTCGCGAGCCGTACGCCGTCGTTCACGTCACCGTCGTACGACACCACCGCGAGCACCGGCCCGAAGATCTCCTCCTGCCCGACGACCGAGGTGTTCGCCACCCCGTCGAGCACCGTCGGCTCCACATAGCTGCCGCCGGTCTCGGCCAGCACCCGGTTCCCGCCGAGCAGCACGGTGGCCCCGTCGGCGGCGCCGCGCTCGATATAGCCGAGGATCCTGGCGAGTTGGGCCTCGTCCACGACCGGGCCCAGCACGGTGGCCGGGTCGAGCGGGTCGCCGACGCGGAAGGTGCCGTCGGTGATCCGGCGTACGGCGGCGAGGAGTTCGTCCTTGACCGACGCGTGGACGACGACCCGCGAGCCCGCGTTGCACGTCTGCCCCGCGTTGTAGAAGATGCCCCAGGCCACGGCGGAGGCGGCGGCCTCGATGTCGGCGTCCGCCAGGATCAGCTGGGGCGACTTGCCGCCCGCCTCGACGGCGATCTGCTTGCCGTTGGACTCGCCCGCGTACACCTGGAACAGCCGGGCCACCTCCGCCGAGCCGGTGAAGGCGATCTTGTCGACCTCCGGGTGCCGGCCCAGCGCCTGCCCGGCCACCTCCCCCCGCCCGGGGACCACGTTGAACACACCGTCCGGCAGTCCCGCCTCGGTGGCGAGCGCGGCCAGCCGCAGCGTGCCGAGCGAGGTCTGCTCGGCCGGCTTCAGCACCACGCTGTTGCCGGTGGCGAGGGCCGGGCCCAGTTTCCAACCGGCGATCAGCAGCGCGTAGTTCCACGGGACGACGGCGCCGATGACGCCGAGCGGCTCCCGGGTGATCAGTGCGAGCGCGTCACCCGGCGTGGGAGCCACCTCGTCGTACGTCTTGTCGATCGTCTCCGCGTACCAGGCGATCGTCTCCGCCGTCCTGGCCACGTCCACGCGCAGCGACTCGGTGATCGGCTTTCCCATCTCCAGCGTGTCGAGCAGTGCCAGCTCCTCGGCGTTCGCCAGGATCAGCTCCGCCCAGCGCAGCAGGATGCGCTTGCGCTCCTTCGGCGCGAGGTCGCGCCAGCGGCCGTCCTCGAAGGCGGTACGGGCGGAGCGTACGGCCCGGTCGACGTCCTCGGCCGAGGACGCCTGCACCTCGGCCAGCACCCTGCCGTCGCGCGGGGAGGTACTCGCAAACACCGCGCCGGACGCGGCGTCCGTGAACACGCCGTCGATGAACGGGCGGGTCTCGAAGACGAGTTTGTCGGCCGTCGCCCGCCACTCGTCGTACGAGCGCGTCAGCAACTCCTCGATCATGTACGTCACTTCAACCTCCAGCGATCGATCGCGTCCTCGTCCAGCTCCACGCCCAGCCCCGGCTTGTCCGGGACCTCGAGACAGCCGTCGGCGTCCACGCGCACCGGCTCGGCGAGCATGAAGTCGCGGCGCTCGGGGGTCCAGCCGGGCGGGTCGTAGGGGAACTCGAAGTACGGGCCGCCGCCGACGCCCGCCGACACATGCAGGTTGGCGAGCACTCCGATGCCGTTCGTCCAGCTGTGCGGCGTGAACTGACGGTGCTTCAGCTGGGCCAGCTCGGCGAGGGTGCGGGCGCGGTGCATGCCGATCGCGAGGACGACGTCCATCTGGTAGACGTCGAGGGCGTCCTCCTCCAGACAGCGCAGCAGCTCGGGCACCGAGTGATGCATCTCGCCGGCCGCGATGCGCACCCCCGGGTTCTCGGCGCGCAGCAGCTTGAACCCGTCCAGGTCCGCGTACGGCAGCGGCTCCTCGACCCAGAACACGTCCAGTTCGGCGAGCCGGGCGACGATCTTGCGGGTCCTGGCCAGGTCGGAGGCGTTCGCGGTGTCGCCCGCCATCCGCCAGGACTGGTTGAGGTCGACCATGATGTCGAAGTCGTCACCGAGTTCCTCGCGCACAGCCCGGACCGCCGCGATGCCCTCGTCGACGCGGTTCCGGTCGATGCGGATCTTCATCGCCCGGAACCCGGCCTCGCGCACCTTCAGCGCGGCCGCGACCCGCTCCCCGGGGGACTTCAGCTCACCGGAGGAGGCGTACGCGGGCAGCTTCTTCGCCGCGTTGCCGAACAGTTCGGACACCGGCCGGCCGTGCACCTTGCCGATGATGTCCCACAGCGCGGCCTCCAGCGGCCAGTAGGGGGCGCCATGGAAGCTGGCCGTCTCGATGGCCTTCACATGCCGGGTGACGTCGAGCGGGTCCTCGCCGACGAACAGGTGCTTGTAGGTGCCGAAGCCGTCCATGAGGTCGCCGGAGCCGATGCCGGTGATCCCCTCGTCGGTGTGCACCCGCACGATGGTGGCGTCGAAGTGGCGGCGCGCTTCGGGGTCCCAGGCCGCCCGGAACGGCGGGTCCAGCTCCAGACGCAGCCGGTCGAGCGCGATGTCCGTGATCTTCACTGGGCGAGCACCTCCGCGGACGGCGTGTAGAACGGGTTCGCCGGGCCCTGCTTGGCCGCGTCCAGTACGTCGGCCACCGAGGGTGCACCGGTCACCGCGGCTCGCACGGCGCCGTACGCCGCCGCCCGCTGGTTGCGGAAGGAGACGTCGAGGTCGTCGACGCCGGGGTTGACCCAGACGGCCGCGATGATCAGCAGCTCGTCGGCCTTCTCGGCCGGGATCAGGCCCTCCGTCACCGCGTCGAGGACGCCCTGCGCCAGACCCGCCTGGGCGCTGCCCCAGGTGGCCCGCTCGTGCAGTTCGCCCCGGGCGGCGGCCTTGGTGACGAACAGGGTGGCCGGCCTGACCGGCACCGACGGCCGTACGACCGTCAGGAACGGCACATGCCCGGCGCTCGGCGTGGCCAGCGCGGTCGCCCAGGCCGTCTCGACCGGGCCGCCCCCGCGGCCGATCACGACGTTGGTGTGCGCGGCGTTCACGCCGTCACCGACGAAGGACTCGCCGATCAACGCGGTCGCGGCAAAGGCATCGGCGGATGAATCCGGCGCGGCACATGAATCCGGGGAAGGCATCGGAACTCCAGGACCTTCGGTGGCGGGGTTCGACGGGCGAACCAGGACGCGAGCGGGCCGGAACCGCACATCACGCGCGAACCTCGCATTCGAGGCGGTTCCTCCGGCCCGATGCGGCGAATCTAGGTCCGTCACCTGCCGTCGGCAAGGCGGTCCCGGGAATCGAAATGCCGGTTGCTCTCCGGACAACTCAAGCCCTGACCTGGGGGTTCACTGCGGGTTCGGCGTGCCTAGGATGGCGCCGTGACGGACACCCCCATGGCGCGCGGGCACGGTCTGCGCCGGGACATCGATCTGCTGGAAGCCCTCGCCTCCGACGAGGCGCAGCGCGCCGGAGGCCTCGGTGTGGTCCGCCTCGCCCAGCTCGTCGGCCGCGAGAAGACCCAGATCTCCCGCGCCCTGAAGGCCCTGGCCGCCGAGGGGATCGTCGAACGCGACCCGGACACCCTGGAGTACCGCCTGGGCTGGCGGCTGTTCTCGCTGGTCGCCCGCACCTCCGAGAGCCGGCTGGTGCGCGTCGCGGAGCCGGTCATGCACGCGCTCTCGGCGGACCTGGAGGAGACCAGCCACCTCTGCGTCCTGCACGACCGCGAGGTGCTCACCCTGCTGTCGGTCTCCGGGCACTCCTTCCGCGTCCACGGCTGGGAGGGCCGCGGGGTGCCCGCATGGCGGCTGTCCGCCGGCCGCGTCCTGCTGGCCGACGCCACCCCGGACGAGCTGTACGTCCGCTTCGGCACGGCGGGCGAGATGCCGGTGCCCGAGCTGTGGTCGCTGATCCAGGAGGCCGGACGGCGCGGATACGCCCGGGTCAGCGAGGAGTTCGAGGCGGACCTGGTCGGCGTGTCCGCACCGGTACGGGACTTCCGCGGCCGGGTCGTCGCCGCGCTGAACATCTCCGCGCCCAAGGCCCGCCTCGGCGACCGGCTCGACGAGGCCGGGCGTACGACGGCCCGAGCCGCGGCCCGGGTGTCCGCGCTGCTCGGCTTTGAGCCGCGCCCCGTGCCGCTGCCCCGGAAGACGCCTCTGTGAGAGGCGAGTTGCCCTCACAGCAACCCCCGTTGCGATCCGGCTGAGTGGCCTTGTCGGCCGTATGACGCGCTCGTAAATTCACCGCGCATCGGACGGAACCCCGTCCGGGACGGAGGAAAAGAGCAGCTCATGAACCTCGCCGGCATCGACACCCTCGCGGGGGCCCCGCTCGCCGACGGTGATGTGTTCCTCGGCGGCCACTGGCTCCCGGCCGTCGACGGCCGGACGTACCCGGTCTACGACCCGGCCACCGGCGAGCCGGTGCGCTGGGTGTCCGACGCCGGCGCCGGGGACGCCCACGCGGCGCTGGCCGCCGCCGAGAAGGCCGCGGCCGGCTGGCGGGCCACCCCGCCCCGGCGCCGCTCGGAGATCCTGCACGACACCTTCCGGCTGATGACCGAGCACCGCGGCACACTCGCCGACCTGATCGTCCGGGAGAACGGCAAGGCCCGCCGGGACGCCCTCGCCGAGGTCGGCTACGCGGCCGAGTTCTTCCGCTGGTTCGCCGAGGAGGCCGTCCGTATCGGCTCCTCGTTCGGCGACGCGCCCGGCGGCGGCTTCCGGCACGTCGTGCGCCGGCACCCGGTCGGCGTCACCGCGTTCGTCACCCCATGGAACTTCCCGGCCGCCATGGCCACCCGCAAGATCGCCCCGGCCCTCGCGGCCGGCTGCCCGGTGCTGCTGAAGCCTGCCCCCGAGACCCCGCTCACCGCACTCGCGGTCGCCGCCCTGCTGGCCGCGGCCGGTCTGCCCGACGGCCTGCTCAACGTGCTGCCCACGGACCGCGCCCCCGAGGTCGTCTCCGCCTGGCTCGGCGACGAACGGGTCCGCAAGTTCTCCTTCACCGGCTCCACCGCCACCGGCAAGGTCCTGCTGGGCCAGGCCGCCGCCAACGTCGTCAACGTGACCATGGAACTAGGCGGCAACGCGCCCTTTGTCGTCTGCGCTGACGCCGATGTCGACGCGGCCGTGCGCGGGGCGATGGACGCCAAGATGCGCGGCGGCGGCGAGGTCTGCATCGCCGCCAACCGGTTCTACGTCCACGAGGCCGTCGCCGCCGAGTTCACCGCGAAGTTCGGCGCCGCCATGGCCGCCGTACACACCGGGCCCGGCGCCCAGGAGGGCGTCACCCTCGGCCCGATGATCAACCGTGCCGCCGTCGACAAGATCCGCTCCCTCGTCGACGACGCGCTCGACCGCGGCGCGCGGATCGCCGCGCAGGGCACCGCCCCGCGCGGCCCCGGCTTCTACCACCCCGCGACCGTCCTCACCGACGTCCCCGACGACGCCCGCATCCTCCACGAGGAAGTCTTCGGCCCCGTCGCCCCGCTCACCACCTTCGCCGACGAGGACGAGATGGTGGCCCGGGCCAACGCCACCGTCCACGGCCTCGCCGCCTACGTCTACTCGCGCGACGCCGGCCGCGCCCTGCGGCTGGGCGAGCGCCTGGAGGCGGGGATGGTCGGCGTCAACCGGGGCCTGCTGTCCGACCCGGCCGCGCCCTTCGGCGGCGTCAAGCAGTCCGGACTCGGCAGGGAAGGCGGCCGCGAGGGCATCGAGGCCTTCCTGGAGACGCAGTACATCGCCCTGGACTGGCCCACCGCCTGACCCACCCCCGTTCTTCACCCATCCCTGCCGGACCTCCCCACACCCCGGAACCGCCCGTCCCCAGACAAGGACCGCTCATGGCAACGACGCCTACGACTGAACACCAGTTCGACATACCCGGCATGCCGGTGCCGACGGACCTGCTGCGTGAACGCCGCCGCCTGCACACCAAGTTGAAGCTCGCCACACAGATCGGCGAGGGCATCGACGGCTACATCATCGGCGGCATCGGCATGGCCATGGGCGCCCTGACCACCGATCTGCACTTGTCCACCGTGATGGAGGGCCTGGTCGGCGCCTCCCCGCTGATCGGCATCTTCGTCGGCGGACCGCTCTTCGGCCGGCTCGCCGACCGCTACGGCCGGCGCCCGGTGTTCCTCGTGGACATGCTGGTCTTCCTGGTCGGCTCGGTCCTCCAGTTCTTCGTCGCCGACGGGCTTCAGCTCTTCCTCATCCGGCTGGTGATGGGCATCGCCATCGGCGGCGAGTACGCCATCGGCGCCCCGCTGCTGTCCGAGTACGCGCCCCGCAAGGGCCGCGGCCGACTGCTCGCCAGCCTGGAGATCAGCTGGTACGTCGGCTACGCGCTCGCCACCGTCGTCGGCGCCGTCTTCGCGGATGTCCACGGCGGCTGGCGCTACACCCTGGCCAGCAGCGCGGTCATCGCCCTGGTCTGCGTGGCACTGCGCGGCGGCATCCCGGAGTCGGCGCGCTGGCTGCTCAGCAGGGGCCGCCGCGAGGAGGCCGAGCAACTCATCGCGCGCTACGGCATCGACATCGACGTCACCGCCGAGCTGGCGGAGACGGCCGAACCCCAACGGCAGGGCCTGCGCGCCCTGTTCAGCCGCCGACACCTGCGCAGCACCGTCTTCGCGAGCGTGTTCTGGGCCGCGCTGGTGCTGCCGTACTTCGCCATCGGCACCTTCTGGACCCAGGTCTTCACCGCCCTGAACATGGGCGACAACGCGGTCGCCGCGCTGCTCGTCTACTCCTTCACCGCCGTCGCCGGGGTCACCGCCGGCTGCCTGGTCGTCGACCGCATCGGCCGGCGCAAGCTGCTGATCCCGCCGTTCTGGATCACCGCGGCCGCGCTCGCCGTGGTCGCGGTGTGGCCGAAGTCCACGCCGGTCATCGTCGGCGGCTTCCTGTTCTTCATCTTCCTCAACGCCGCCTCCAGCGCGCTCACCGCCGTCTACCCGCTGGAGGTGTTCCCGACCTCGCTGCGCGCCACCGGAGTCGGCTTCGCCAGCGCGATGAGCCGTGTCGGCGCGGCCATCGGCACCTTCCTGCTGCCGATGGGCCTGAACCATTTCGGCGCCCGCTTCGTCCTGCTGGTGGGCGCAGCGGTCCTGGCCCTGGGCGGTCTGGTCTCCCACTTCCTGGCTCCGGAGACCACGGACCTGGACCTGGCGACTGCGGCGCGTACAACAACACCCTGAGGGGCGCGGGGAACTGCGCGACCGGCCAAAGAACCCGCAGCCACCAGAAGCCAGTTCCCCGCACGACACTCAGCGATTGACCGCCCGCATCCCAGCCTCGTCATACCGGTCGCCCGCCACCGCGGGCAACTCCGCGTCGATACGCGCCAATTCCTCCTTGCTCAGCTCGATACCCACGGCACCGGCGTTCTGTTCGAGGTAGGTCCGCCGCTTCGTGCCCGGGATCGGCACCAGGTCCTCCCCCTGGGCCAGCACCCAGGCGATGGCCAGCTGAGCCGGCGTCACGTCCTTCTCGGCGGCGATCTCCTTCACCTTCGCCGCGAGCCGCAGATTCGCCTCCAGGTTGGCGTCCGTGAAGCGCGGGTTGTTGCGCCGGAAGTCGTTCTCGTCCAGCTCGTCCGGGGAGGTGAAGCGGCCCGCGAGGAAGCCACGGCCGAGCGGCGAGTACGGCACGAAGCCGATGCCCAGCTCCCGGCAGGCCGGCAGCACCTCGGCCTCCACGTCCCGCGTCCACAGCGAGTACTCGCTCTGCACGGCGGTGATCGGGTGCACGGCGTGCGCCCGCCGGATGGTCTCCGCGCTCGCCTCGCTCAGCCCGATGTGCCGCACCTTGCCCTGCCCGACCAGTTCGGCCAGCGCGCCGACCGTCTCCTCGATGGGCACGTTCGGGTCGACCCGGTGCTGGTAGTACAGGTCGATGTGGTCGGTGCCCAGCCGTTGCAGCGAGCCGTGGACGGAACTGCGCACATGCTCGGCCGAGCCGTCCTGCCGGCCGATCGTGCTCATGTCGCCCGGTACGGCCTCGTCCATCCGGTAGTTGAACTTGGTTGCGATCACGTACTCGTCGCGGTGTCCCCGGATCGCCTCGCCGACCAGCGACTCGTTGGTCAGCGGGCCGTACACCTGGGCCGTGTCGAGGAAGGTGACCCCGAGCTCCAGGGCCCGCCGGATGGTCGCGACGCCCTCCTCCTGGTCGGCGGAGCCGTAGAAGGCGGACATGCCCATGCATCCGAGGCCGATGGCCGATACCTGGAGGTCCCGCAGACTGCGCTTCTGCATGTGATGTGCCAGCCTTTCCTGCACACTCGATCGTCGTGGGTACGGCACGGGGCCGAACGTCTGCGACGCTACGAGTTGGAGCGCTCTCGAAGTCAAGGCGAGCTGCTCCGGATGGCGGAGAAGGAGTTCCCCGACTGAGCTGTACAGGAGCCTGTATGGGAGGACGGATCCGAAGGGGTCGAGGTTGCCTCCCGCACCCCGGATTCCGCCGCCGCGCACCTGTGGGCCTTCCCACACCCGTGTGCTTTCGCAATGGATCTTGACGCCCGCCTCCCGGCTCGCTGAACTGTCACCGATCGGGCCTCACCCCCACAGAGGCCCACACGGGGGGAGGGACCGGACGCGTGACCGCAGGCGGGAAGGGCGGCTGAGGCGGGACCGTCGCACTCCGTGCGCAGGGGTGCGGTGGCGGGGCAAGATCCGTACATCTGTACGATGACGTTTCAAACGGGCGGATGACCAAAAAACGCTCTGCGACCGGAATGCCGGGAGCAGGGTTCAAAGGGGGCGATGGACGTGTCGGCGGAGCCGAAGGCGATGGGCTGCCGTGTCTCATGACGACTGAAGGGCGCATCCCATGGTGCCGGCCGCTGCTCGCAAGGCTCGTCCGGTTCACCGGGCGCACCCTCAGGGGCGAGTGGCACTCCATCGTCGTCGACCCGGTGCAACGCCTCATGCACCGCGGACTGTCCGGCCTCCTGCTGGGGTTCGTCGCCGCGTTCGGCGTCGTCTTCTTCCATGACATCGCCCAGCACCCACTGGGCACGAAGTGGGTGACGTGGCTCGGCGGCGTCAGGGCCGATCTGCCGCTGTGGCTCTCCCTGCTGCGTACGCCCGTGTCGCTGTACGTCCCCGCGCTGGACCTGCCCGTGTGGGCGGGCATCACCCAGCTGTTCCTCGCCTTCGCGCTCGCCGAGGTCGTCCTGGGCCGCGCCCGCACCCTGGCGGTTGCCTACGCCACCACCGTGGCCGGCACGCTCACCGCACGCGTGATGATCGCGCTGGGCCCCGGCTGGTGGGGCTTCGGGCTGCCACACGAGTACGGGCAGGTGCTGGACACCGGCCCCTCCGCGGCCGTGGTCGGCCTGTTCACCTATCTCGCGGTGGTCAAACGCGCGCCCGTGGTGTTCTCGCTGACCGGCGGCTCGATGGTGTGGGAGTCCATCGCCGTCCCCAACCTGGCCGGCCGCGAGCATCTGATCGCCGTGGGCTCGGCGATCCTCCTCGGCCTCCTGCACGGCCGCCGCCCAGCCCTCCAGGCGCGCCTGCGGTCCCTGCTGCGCATCCGGGAGCGAGGGTTCGCGTCCACCGTGCCGCCGGTGAGCCCGGCGCCCGCGCCGGAAGAGCCGTCGGTGATCCCCGCTCCCGCGTCCCAGGAGGCGCCCGTGATCCCCGTGCCCGCCGCCGAAGAGCCGTCGGTGATCCCCGCGCCTGCGCCGTCCCCGTCCCTGCCCGCTCAGACGGCCGCCGAGCGTTCCCAGGACGCGGCGATGACGTCCCTGGAACGCTGATTCCACCGCGCGCGCCCGTGTGGCGCCCCCCACCTCGTCAATGTGATGGTTTTCGCACGTCGACACGCGCGGGCACCCCCTAAGGTTGCCGCGAGGTACGGCAGGGCGTGGCTGACACCATGGTGTTCGTCGCCGGCAGGCAGCTGAAGGGAATCCAGGATGTTCCGCAAGGTGCTGGTCGCCAACCGTGGAGAGATCGCGATCCGCGCGTTCCGGGCGGGCTACGAACTCGGCGCGCGCACCGTCGCCGTGTTCCCGCACGAGGACCGCAACTCACTGCACCGGCTGAAGGCCGACGAGGCGTACGAGATCGGGGAGCCGGGGCACCCGGTGCGGGCCTACCTCTCCGTCGAGGAGATCGTGGGCGCCGCCCGCCGGGCCGGTGCCGACGCCGTGTACCCGGGCTACGGCTTCCTGTCCGAGAACCCCGAACTGGCCCGCGCCTGCGAGGAGGCGGGCATCACCTTCGTCGGCCCGAGCGCCGCCACCCTGGAACTGACCGGCAACAAGGCCCGCGCGGTCGCCGCCGCCCGCGCCGCCGGTGTACCCGTGCTCGGCTCCTCCCAGCCCTCCACCGACGTGGACGAACTCGTGGGCGCCGCCGAGGAGATCGGCTTCCCCGTCTTCGTCAAGGCCGTCGCGGGCGGCGGCGGGCGCGGTATGCGCCGCGTGGAGGAACCCGCCCAGCTGCGCGAGTCCATCGAGGCCGCCTCCCGTGAGGCCGCCTCCGCGTTCGGCGACCCGACCGTCTTCCTGGAGAAGGCCGTCGTCGACCCACGCCACATCGAGGTGCAGATCCTCGCCGACGGCGAGGGCAACGTCATCCACCTCTACGAGCGTGACTGCTCGCTCCAGCGCCGCCACCAGAAGGTCATCGAACTGGCCCCCGCGCCCAACCTCGACCCCGGGGTGCGGGAGCGGATCTGCGACGACGCCGTACGCTTCGCCCGCGAGATCGGCTACCGCAACGCGGGCACCGTCGAGTTCCTCCTCGACCGCGACGGCAACCACGTCTTCATCGAGATGAACCCCCGCATCCAGGTCGAGCACACCGTGACCGAGGAAGTCACGGACGTCGACCTGGTCCAGGCCCAGCTGCGGATCGCCTCCGGGGAGACCCTCACCGACCTCGGCCTCGCCCAGGACACCATCACCCTGCGCGGCGCCGCCCTCCAGTGCCGTATCACCACCGAGGACCCCGCCAACGGCTTCCGCCCGGACACCGGCCGGATCAGCGCCTACCGTTCCCCGGGCGGCTCCGGCATCCGCCTGGACGGCGGCACCACCCACGCCGGTACGGAGATCAGCGCGCACTTCGACTCGATGCTGGTCAAACTCACCTGCCGCGGCCGGGACTTCAGGGCCGCCGTCGGCCGCGCCCGGCGTGCCGTGGCCGAGTTCCGCATCCGCGGCGTGGCCACCAACATCCCGTTCCTGCAGGCCGTCCTGGACGACCCCGACTTCCAGGCGGGCCGGGTCACCACCTCCTTCATCGAGCAGCGCCCGCACCTGCTGACCGCCCGCTCCTCCGCCGACCGCGGCACCAAGCTGCTCACCTTCCTCGCCGACGTGACGGTCAACAAGCCGCACGGCGAACGCCCCGACCTGCTCGACCCCGTCACCAAGCTGCCGCCGCTGCCGGCCGGCGAGCCCGCCGCCGGCTCCCGCCAGCTGCTGGTCGGCCTCGGCCCCGAGGGCTTCGCCCGGCAGCTGCGCGAGTCGCCGACCATCGGCGTCACCGACACCACCTTCCGCGACGCCCACCAGTCCCTGCTCGCCACCCGCGTGCGCACCAAGGACCTCCTCGCCGTCGCCCCAGTCGTCGCCCGCACCCTGCCGCAGCTGCTGTCCCTGGAGTGCTGGGGCGGCGCGACGTACGACGTGGCGCTGCGCTTCCTCGCCGAGGACCCCTGGGAGCGGCTGGCCGCCCTGCGCGAGGCCGTGCCCAACATCTGTCTCCAGATGCTGCTGCGCGGCCGTAACACCGTGGGCTACACCCCGTACCCGACCGAGGTGACCGACGCCTTCGTCCAGGAGGCCGCCGCCACCGGCATCGACATCTTCCGCATCTTCGACGCCCTCAACGACGTCGGCCAGATGCGCCCCGCCATCGAGGCCGTACGCGAGACCGGCACCGCGGTCGCCGAGGTCGCCCTCTGCTACACCGCCGACCTCAACGACCCGAACGAGCGCCTGTACACCCTCGACTACTACCTGCGCCTCGCCGAGCAGATCGTAGAGGCCGGCGCCCATGTCCTCGCGGTCAAGGACATGGCCGGACTGCTGCGCGCCCCGGCCGCCGCCAAGCTCGTCTCCGCGCTGCGCCGCGAGTTCGACCTGCCCGTGCACCTGCACACGCACGACACGGCCGGCGGCCAGCTCGCCACCTACCTCGCCGCGATCCAGGCGGGCGCGGACGCGGTGGACGGCGCGGTCGCCTCCATGGCCGGTACGACCTCGCAGCCGTCGCTGTCGGCGCTCGTCGCCGCCACCGACCACTCCGACCGCCCCACCGGGCTCGATCTGCAGGCGGTCGGCGACCTGGAGCCGTACTGGGAGGGTGTCCGCAGGATCTACGCCCCGTTCGAGGCGGGCCTCGCCTCCCCGACCGGCCGGGTCTACCACCACGAGATCCCCGGCGGCCAGCTGTCCAACCTGCGCACCCAGGCTGTCGCGCTCGGCCTCGGCGACCGCTTCGAGGACATCGAGGCGATGTACGCGGCCGCCGACCGCATCCTCGGCCGCCTGGTCAAGGTCACCCCGTCCTCGAAGGTGGTCGGTGACCTGGCCCTGCACCTGGTCGGTGCCGGAGTCTCCCCGGAGCACTTCGAGGCGACCCCCGACAGGTTCGACATCCCGGACTCGGTCATCGGCTTCCTGCGCGGCGAACTCGGCACCCCGCCCGGCGGCTGGCCCGAGCCGTTCCGCACCAAGGCGCTCCAGGGCCGGGCCGCGGCCAAGCCCGCGCCCGAACTGTCCGCCGAGGACCGTGAGGGACTGGCGAAGGACCGCCGGGCCACCCTCAACCGGCTGCTGTTCCCCGCCCCGACACGGGAGTTCGACACCCACCGGCAGGCCTTCGGCGACACCAGCGTCCTGGACAGCAAGGCCTTCTTCTACGGCCTGCGCCCGGCCAAGGAGTACGCCGTCGACCTGGAGCCCGGCGTCCGGCTGCTCATCGAACTGCAGGCGGTCGGCGAGGCGGACGAACGCGGTATGCGCACCGTGATGTCCACGCTCAACGGCCAACTGCGCCCCATCCAGGTCCGCGACCGCGCCGCGGCCTCGGACGTACCGGTGACGGAGAAGGCCGACCGCACCAACTCCGGCCATGTGGCGGCGCCGTTCGCCGGCGTGGTGACCCTCGCCGTGACGGAGGGCGACGAGGTGGCGGCCGGTGCCACCGTAGCCACCATCGAGGCGATGAAGATGGAGGCCGCCATCACCGCCCCCAAGGCAGGCCGAATCTCCCGCCTGGCCATCAACCGCATCCAGCAGGTGGAGGGCGGCGACCTACTGGTCGAACTGGCCTGATTGGCTGCGCGACCAGCCACAACGCTCCCGCGGACGGCCGACGGCACATCACGGCAGACGCCGACCCGCACGGCCCTGCGAGCGGAGCGCCAACCCAGCGACGAGCAGATTCGGATCCCGTTGCCTGAAGTACGCCGCCCCCGGCACGGTCGTCCCGTGACCGGTGAAGGCGAAGTCGTCGACGCCGTCGAGACCGCGTGCCCGCGTCCACCGCGTGCCCGCGCCTCGACGGGTCCGGCGGAGCCGTTCTCGCGGACCGGGATGCGCAGCAGCGTGCCGCGGTCATACGGCGTCGTCGTGGATCTTGACGCCGTTGACTCCGAAGCCGGGGCGGGCGCGGGGAGCGGAGCGAGGGCCGTGCCGGTCGCCCAGGCCGTGGCCGGGCCGCCCTGCTGCGGGACGAGCCATACCGTGCCGCGTACCGAGTCGGTGGCGTACAGCATCCCGCGCTGCTCGTCGAGAACCAGGCCGTCGGGGAATCCGTTCGGCGGCAACTCGGTCATCTGCGGATGCCGGTCCGTCTGGTGCCGGTGGCGAAACCGGCGTACAGCGTGCCGTCGTGCGCGCGGGCGAGTCCGGTGACGAGGGCGCTGTGGACCACGGGAGTGGCCGGTTGGGGCACGTTCGGCAGGGTCGCGCGGATCCGGGTGGTGCCGTCCGGTTCGAGCGCGATGTTCTCGGGGTCTGGCCGGCGGCAAGAACGAAGTGGGTGACGATGCGCGTACCGGTGATCAGGGGCTCGTCGCCGACGGCCGGGGCCGCCGCGGTCAGGCCGAGCGCGAGCACGGCCGTGGCGGCGCCGGCCAGGCGAGGGAGTCAGGGCATCTGACCTCTCTTCGGACGCCGCACGGGGCGCCGCGGACAAGGTCACACGGACATGACGGCGAAGATCGCCGGTCGCACGGGACACGCCGGAGGCGGGAGCCGGGGCGTCAGTCCCAGAGCGGGTAGATCATGACCTGCTTGAAGCCGTCCGGCCGGGCACCGGTGTAGGTCAGGCTCATCAGCGTGTAGTGCTGCACCTGCGGCTGCTTCTTCCAGGGCCTCGGGTCGTCGAGCCGTACGGTCACCGGGTAGGAGTGGAAGTGGCCGGCCGCGCAGTACGGCTTGCAGTCATTGACCATGTTCACACCTGTGGCCGTCGCTCCGTGCGGGCCCCACTGCGACCAGTGGAGCCCGTTGAGGCGGCTGTTGCCGTCGCCGCAGGCCAGGATGAAGTCGGTGGGGCGGACGTTCTTGTGCCAGGTGCAGTCGACGAGGACGGGACGCGGGCGCTGGGCCTTGGCTGCCAGGGACGCCGTGGTGGTGGGCGGACTCGCCGAAGCCGGTGCCGTTGTCATGGCCGCCGTCACAAGGGCCCCTGCCGCGAGGATGACTGCTGTTCCTGTCACTGATCCGCGCATGGTCGCTCCCACCCGTCGTGCTGTGTCCGACCTCACACGACGCTACGGCGCTACGGCCGATTCCACCAGTCGCGCAGGTCGGGCCGCGTGTCAGCCATGTTTGACGGTCAGGCCGTAGAACGCGACACGGGCGCCGTTGGTGGTGCTGTCCGAGGAGGACTGGTTGTAGGAACCGGCCTTGAAGTACTGCTTGTACTGGTTGAACGGCGAAGGAATGGCGTAGTGGGTGGTGGTGCCGTTGACCGTCAGGTCGATGGTGTTCCCACCCGAGACGGCGATGGTGTAGTTCCAGGTAGTGCCGATCGGCACATGTCCCACGGTGTGCGGAGTCTGCCCGCCGGACGGCGAGTTCTCCGTACCGAGGACGATGTCACCGTTGGAGTGGTAGTAGAGCTCCAGCAGCGGCTTGGTGGAGGAGCCGCCACTGCCGAGGTGGATCTGGCCGACGCACACGTTCTTCGTCACGGACACCACGCGCAGGGTCGCGGTCATCTTGTGCGAACCGGACAGCGTCCAGTCGGCGGGGCTGCCGTCGCGGTTCATCTCGCGCAGCTCGGAGCGGGCGTAGTTGGAGTTCGGCGTGGTGACGCCCTTCTCGGGCGCCCAGAAGGTCATCGCCCCGTCATGGGTGTCGGTGTAGAAGTACGCGTCCTGGTAGCCGTTCGCGCCCTGGAGCCGGGACGACGGGATGGTGGTCGGGCTGCCGGGGGAGCCTACGGGCTCCTGCAGCTCCCAGACCGACAGGTCGAAGTTGCCGCCGGGTGCGACATGGGGGTCGGCGGCTACGGCGCTGGGGCTGCCGAGCAGGAAGAGGGTGAGGGCGAGGCCCGCGGTGGTCGGCGCCGCGAGGAGCCGGGATCGGGTCATGGGGGGTCCCTTCGTCGGACCGGATGTCGAACCGAAGGATGCGTTCAGCATTCTGAACGCTGAACGCATCCTTGGTCGCCGGTGACCCGAGAAGCTAGAGGTCTGAACCAGACCCGTCAAGAGGTTCAGCAGGCGCCCTCGTCCTGCCACGGCCCCCATTGCGAGGCGCCGGGCACCTCGTTCTGGGTCCACCACTTGGCCTTCCAGTTGTGGTTCCCGTACGAGACCTCGTTGCCGGCCGTGTACACCGCCGAAGCGCTCCAGGCGGTCTTGCAGGAGGTGGGAGTGGGTGTCGGCGTGGGGGTCGGGGTGGTGCTCGGCGGGGTGGCTCCCGCGAACTTCACCGAGTACTTGGCGAAGTCCCAGTCGCTCTGTGCCACGCTGGAGCAGGTGCCCGACGTGCGACCGCCGTTGTCCGGCGGGCTGCACTGCCGGTCGCGGTTCAGGGACCAGAACGTGAACCGGTCCATGTTGTGGCTCGTCGCGTAGTCCAGCACGGTCTGGAAGTCGGCCTGGGTGAAGATCTCGCCCGTGTCGCTGCGGCCGTTCATGCCCGAGAAGCCCTCGTGGGCGTAGGCGGTGGCCTGGTCCCAGCCGAAGGTGGACTGCAGGATCGAGTTGAAGTTGGTCAGCGCACTGGTCTGGCTCGCGGCCCCGTTGAAGCCGCCGTCGAACGGCATGATGGAGAAGTTGTTCGGGGTGAAGCCCTGGGACTTGGCCTCCAGCAGCATCTGCTTGCCGAACCAGCCGGTGCCGTCCGCGGTTCCGGCCGTCGTCACCGAGACGTACAGCCCCGGGTTGTTCTGCTGGAGGATCTTGGCGGCGCCGATCTCGTTGTGGATCGCGGCCGTGTTCTCGTACTCCGGCTCCTCCAGGTCGAAGTCGATCGCGTGCAGGCCGTACTTGGTGATGACCTGCTGGTACGCCGCCGCCGTGGACGCCGGGTCGGCGCAGGCCTGGCCGAGCTTCGTCCCGCCGTAGCCACCGATGGATATGGACACGTCTCCGCCCTTGGCGCGGATCGTGTTGATCGTCGACTGCACGGCCGTGTCCGAGGACACGGGCGCGGTGCCGCCCCAAGTGGGCGAGCAGCCGCCGCCGTTGGGGGCGAGGATGAAGGCCAGCTGGAAGGCCTTGAGGCCGGTGGCGTCCATGATGGCGCCCGGGTCCGGCGGGTCGTTGTCCAGCGGCATCAGATAGGGGGCGGCGGCGTACCACCGGTTGCTGAGCGCGGTGGTCGCGCCCGAGGCGTTGCTCGCGACGAGCGCGGTGGTGCCCGCGGCGGCCAGTGTGACGGCCGCCGCCGCGCCCAGACATGCCCGAAGACGTCTCACTGCGTGCCTCCAGAGGGTGGGGGTGGGGAGGTCCCCAGAGCAGGGGAGCCCCACCCTCCGGGAGCTGTTGCGGTCACGTCAATAAGTTGGACTAGACCAGCGCACTCTTTGGACTAGACCATACGATTCCTTTACTGCTCGTCGACCAGGCGCACAGTGAAGGTCCGCTCCAGTGACAGACTCGGTGTGGTGACGGTCGTGACATGTGTGCCGGAGTCGTACGACCAGGCGGAGGCGGGCAGTTGGCGGCCGTCGAGCAGGACCCGCCGGGGCGCCGAGTCGCCGTGCACGGTGAACCGGTAGGCGCGGGCGTCCACCTTGCCGGCGTAGTCACCCTTGCTCGCGCCCACCGAGACGGTCGTCCCGTGGCCGTCGGTGTGCACGGACACCTGCTGGCCGGCGGCCGCGCCCCTGGCGAAGTCGCGGGTCACCCCGTCGTCCTCGTACAGGGTGTAGCGGCTCGTGCCGTGGGCCGCCGGATACAGGTCCCAGTCCAGCTCGTGCCGGTCCCGGGTCTGCCAGCTCGTCGTCCCCTTCGGCCACATCGGTACGATCGCGCCCTCGCGCACGAACAGCGGAAGCGTGTCGAGCGGGGCGTGATAGCCGTTGACCGTGGTCGGGCCCTGGTAGGTGCGCCCGGTCCAGTAGTCGGTCCAGGTGCCCTTCGGCAGATAGATGCCGTCCCTGGTGTCGGAGTCCTGGTAGACGGGGGCGACAAGGAAGTCGCGCCCGGACAGGAACTCGTACTTCGCCTGGTCCGACAGGGTGCCCGGGTCGTCCGGGTACTCCAGCCACAGCGGACGCACCGCGCCCACCCCGGTCTTCGCGGCCTCGGCCGACAGTGTGTACATGTACGGCAGCAACTGCTCCTTCAGCTGCAGGTACTTGCGGTTGATCGAGGTGTACGGCTCTCCGTCCAGCCAGGGCTGCTGGTCGGCGGGCTTCTTGGTGGTGAGGTCGGTCGCCCAGCCGTCCATGGTCATGATGGCCGGCAGGAACGCCTTCCACTGCAGGTCACGGGCGTACATCTTCGCGTCGTGACGGAAGATGCTGCCCACGTCACCGGTGTTGTAGGCGATACCGGACATGGTCGCCCCGGCGTACGTCGGGATCTGCCAGCGGATGTAGTCCCAGGACAGCTTCTGATCGCCGCTCCACAGCACACCGCAGCGCTGGGCGCCGGCCCAGGACACCGGCAGCCAGACGAAACCGCGTGCGTCGCTGTTGTCCTCGATGCCCTTCTTCGCCGCGTCGCACGCGTCGAGCGCGAACTTGTAGCCGTTGCCGACCCAGGCCACGTCCAGCTTGGCCACCCGCTGACCCGCCTTGACCTGGTCGGCGAGCTTGTCGATGCCGTCCTGGGTCCACAGGCCGAGCTGGGCGTGGTGGTCCTGCAGGCCCTTGGCCGTCTGCTCCAGGTTCTCGTACCCGCAGCCGTAGCCGTCGTTGACCAGCATCCAGCCGAGCGGCATCTGGTGCTCGGTGTACCCCTCGGCGATCTTCAGCGCGTCCAGGGTGTGCCGCTCGCTGCGGTTGGCGTTGTGCAGATAGCAGTCGGAGTCGCCGGGTTCGAGGCCGTACACCGGCGGCATGAACGGCTTGCCAACCAACTGCGTGTACTTGCTGATCACGTGCTTGGCGTCACCGAGGAAGTAGTAGGCGTCCAGGCGCCGTTCCTGCTGTCCAGTGGTGACCGGCGAGCCGAAGGTGTACACGCCCGGGGCGAAGGTGTTGCGGAAGGCGCCGTAGCCCGCGCTGGAGAGATAGAAGGGCTGGGAGTTGTTGTAGCCGCCCTCGTCCCAGTTGAAGCTGTTGGACACGTACATGGTCTGCCCGCGGTGCGAGAAACTGCCGTTCTGCTCTCCGCCGCCGAAGAACTGCTCGTCCGCGCCTCGCGTGAGGCTCTGCCGCATCCCGCCGGTCGACCAGCGCAGCGGCTTGTCCTCCTGCCAGATCCGGGTTCGGTTGTCGGGTCTGTACAGCCCGAAGCGCAGCGGCTTCTTGTACACGCGCAGCACGGCCTGCGGGGAGCGGATGCCGTAGTAGTCACCCGTGTCGAAGGACGAGGTGCGCCGCTCCACTGCGGGCTGTGTGCGCACGATCGCGGTGCCCGCCGGATCGCTCAGCGAACCTGACGGGTCGGCCTGCAGGCGTAGTTGACCGTCTGTCAGGAAATCTGCCCTCGCGGTGAGCTGCCCCGCCTTGACGGTGTAGCTGCCTTCGCCGCCGGAGAACGACGTGAGATCGCCGGCGTCCGTGGTGGCGGGCAGATACGCCGTGCCCGTGAAGGAGCTGCCGTGCACGTCGTACGGCACGACCAGTACGTGGTACGTCCCCGACGCCCGCGGGATCACCGTGGCCTCCGGGTCGGCGGTACCCGCGCTGGACGCCACCTGCTTGCCGTGGTCGTCGTACACATACAGGTCGAAGTCGTCGGAGGGCTTCTCCCACCTGATCGACAGCGGGACGCCGCCCTCGGGGTTGTCGTCCCAGTAGCCGTCCGGCACCGAGACCGTCAGGTCGAAGCGGTCGCAGACCTTGTTGCCGGGGTCGGCGGCCGCGTCGGGACAGCTCTCGGTGCCCCCGCCGGTGCCTTTGGCGTAGGCCGGGCTCTGCCAGCTGACACTGCCGTGAGCGGGGTCGAGCACGGCGCCGGAGGCGGTGGCGGCGTGGGCGGGTGCCGGGGCGGCGAGCACGGTGGCCGCCAGGGCGGTCGCCAGCCCCAGCGGTGCCCAGGCCGGCCACGGCACACGGTGGCGCAGTCTTCGTGGTCTTTGCACGGCGGAACAACTCCCCTCGCAGCACTGCGGACTGACTGTTCTTGCGGGCTGTTGCTCGGACACGCTTGAAAAGAGCTTCAATCGAGCAACTTCACGCACGAAGACTCGGGGTTAATGCAGGTTCATGTCAAGAGTGCGGGCCGGGGGCGGGCATGCGGCCGGGGAGCCGTGGCGGGCGTGAAGAAGGCCGGTCCCCATGAGGGCGGGGACCGGCCTTCGGGCGTGGGTCGTTCAGCCGGCGTTCTTCCGGAGCACGATCTGGGTCTGCGTGGTCTGGCCGACCAGCCGGTCCCGGTCGTCCCGCAGATCCGTCTGCACCACGATGAGTGTGCCGCCGAGGTGCAGCGGCCGGGCGGTGGCATGCACGTGCCCGGCGGTGACCGCCCGCAGGAAGTTGGTCTTCGACTCCACCGTCGACGTACCGGCCGCCCCCTCGGGCAGGTTGAGGTACGCGCAGACCGCCCCGACGCTGTCGGCGAGCGCCATCAGCGCCCCGCCGTGCAGGGCACCCCCGGCCGTACACGCCTCTGGGGACCAGGCCAGCGAGCCGACGGTGCGCTCGGCGGTGGCCTCCTTCAGTTCGACACCCAGGCCGGCCGCGAACGGCATGGCGGCCAGCAGATCGGCGGGCCGAGGGAGGCCGTGCGGGGCGGGGGAGGACGAGGAGGGCATGGGCTGCCGCCTTTCGGGCTTTCGTGCTCGCGTGCGGGACGGATCGCGCCGGTCGGTCGTCAATCCTCGGGCGTCGGCCGGAGCTTGGCCAGGGTCAGCACACCGCCGCCGATGCTCCAGCCGCCGTCGGTGACCTCCTCGACCAGGACCATCGTGGTGGCGCGGGCCCGCTCGCCGTAGATCTCGATGTACAACTCGGTGGTACGGGTGACGATGAGCTCCTTCTGCTGCTCGTCCAGGCTTCCTGCGGGGATCTTGAAGTTCGCGAACGGCATGGCTTTGCTCCTTTGTCGAGTGTGTGTCAGAGGGTCAGACCAGGCCGCCGTTGGCGCGCACGACCTGGCCGTTGATCCAGTGGCCGGCCGGGGAGGCGAGGAACGCCACCACCTCGGCGATGTCCGCGGGCGTGCCGAGGCGCTGCAACGGGGGCTGCGCCGCCAGCCGCGCGACGGTCTCCTCGTCCTTGCCGTCCAGGAACAGATCGGTGGCCGTCGGCCCTGGGGCCACGGTGTTCACGGTGACGTCCCGGCCGCGCAGTTCCCGGGCCAGCACCAGGGTGAGGGCCTCGACCGCGCCCTTGCTCGCGGAGTAGGCGCCGTACCGCGGGAACGCCAGGCTCACCACGGAGCTGGAGAAGGCGACGAACGAGCCGCCCCGGCGCAGCGTGCGTGCCGCTTCCCGCGCGACCACGAACGTGCCGCGGACGTTGGTGCGATGCAGCGCGTCCAGCTCATCGAGGTCCAGTTCGGCGATCGGCGCGAGATACATCCGGCCCGCCGCGTGGATCACGATGTCCACGCCGCCGAACCGCGTGGCTGCCGTCCCGAACAATTCGGCGACCTGCTGTTCGTCGGCGACGTCGGCGCGCACGGCGACCGCCCGGCCGCCGGCCGCGGTGACCTCCTTGACGGCGGCCTCGGCCAGGTCGCGGTTGCCCGCGTACCCGAGCACGACGGCGTGGTCGTCGGCGGCGAGCCGGCTCACGGTCGCCCGGCCGAGGCCGCGCGAACCTCCGGTGACGACGGCGACGCGGGGCGCCGAGGGGGCGGTTGCTCCGGTGGTCATGAGATCTCCAGTCGCTGGGGCCGGGCCCTGGGCAGGTGATCCCACCCTGGGCCTCCGTACCGGCGGCAGCCACGGCTGCGCTCACCCTGGGGTCGGCAACCCCTGGCTACGGCCGCCCCGGGGCGGGACGATGGACGGCGTGAACCATGCCGAGCTGGCCGCCTTCCTGAAGTCCCGGCGCGACCGGGTCCGCCCCACCGACGTCGGCCTGCCGACGGGCCCCCGCCGCCGGGTGCCGGGCCTGCGCCGCGAGGAGGTGGCCCAGCTGGCCGGGCTGTCCGCCGACTACTACACCGAGCTGGAGCGGGGCCGCGGCGCCCAGCCCTCCGCGCAGGTGCTGGCCGCCCTCGCCCGCGCCCTGCGGCTCGGCGGCGACGAACGCGACCATCTCTTCCATCTCGCCGAACGCCCGCTACCGCCCGCCGCGAGCGGACCGACGGCGCTCGTCCAGCCCGCTCTGCTCGGCCTGCTGGACCGGCTCACCACGACCCCCGCCCAGGTCATCACCGACCTGCACGAGCCCCTCGCGCAGAACCCGCTCGCCGTGGCGCTGCTCGGTGCGATGCCGAGCGGACGCGGGCCGCACCGGAGCTTCGTCCACCGCTGGTTCACCGACCCCGCCGCCCGGGGCCTGTACCCGGCCGAGGACCATCCGCACCACTCACGCGTGTTCACCGCCGACCTACAGGCGGTCGCGGCCCGGCGCGCCAAGGACGCCGACGTCACGCGGCTCGTGGCCGCGCTGCGCCGGCGCAGCGCGGAGTTCGCCGAGCTGTGGGAGCAGCGCGAGGTGGCCCTGCGCCGCACCGACCACAAGCGGATCGTCCACCCCGCGCTCGGCGTCATCGAGCTGGACTGCCACAGCCTCTTCAGCGAGGACGGCCGTCAGCGGCTGCTGTGGTTCAGCGCTCCGCCGGGTACCGAGGGAGCCGCCCGGCTCGAACTGCTGTCGGTGATCGGCACACAGGATCTGAGCACCACGGCCGGTGAGCCGGGGCACCGGCCCCGCTGAGGAATCCCTTTACAAAGGGTTGGCCCCGATGTCCGCAGACCCGTGGCGGATCATCCGTCGCCTGAGGCACCCTTGACGGAGTGCGTACTGTTTCGCGAGCTTTGAGCAGTCGCGCACGGAGGGGATTTCCGCGCACATCGGAACCAGTGGCAGGACGCGCCCGGCGCGTCATGGGGGGAGCGGTCGCCCATGCGATCCATGAGCCATGATCCACACGCCTCACCGGCCCGTGCCGTCTCCGGCACACCGCTTACAGGGCCTGCGGAAGGGCGGTCGAACTGAGGTGGAGATCAGCATCCACAGACCCGGCGAGCTGACACCCGAACTGCGCGGGGCCTGGCACCGCGCGATGGACGAGTCGCCCGAGTACGCCAACCCCTTCCTCGCCCCGGAGTTCGCGATCGGCGTCGGCCGGTACCGGGCCGGGGCGCGGGTGGCGGTCCTGCGCGAGGGCGGGACGCCCGCCGGCTTCTTTCCGTACGAGCGGGGGCCGTTCGGCACTGGACGCGCCATCGGGCTCGGACTGTCCGACTGCCAGGCCCTGGTGCACCGGCCCGGAGTCACCTGGGACGCCGGGGAACTGCTGCGGGCCTGCGGGCTCAGCATCTTCGAGTTCGACCATCTCGTCCACGAACAGCGGCCGTTCGCGCCACATGTCACCGGCACCTTCGCCTCACCGGTGATCGATGTGAAGCCCGGCGACGGCGGCTATCCGGAGTGGCTGCGCGGCACCTATCCGGGGCTGGCCAAGACGACCCTGAAGAAGGAACGGCGGCTCGGCCGGGACATCGGAGAGGTGCGGTTCGTGTTCGACGAGCGCGACCCGGACGTCCTGTGCACGCTCATGCGGTGGAAGTCCGCGCAATACCGCAGGACGGGCCGTATGGACCGGTTCGCCCGGCCGTGGATCGTCGGTCTGGTCGACCATCTCTTCCGGGTCCGCGAGGAGCACTTCACCGGGGTGCTGTCCGTGCTCTACGCGGGCGACCGGCCGGTCGCGGCCCACTTCGGCCCCCGGTCGAGCACGGTGCTGGCGGCCTGGTTCACCGCCTACGACCCCGAACTGCACTACTACTCACCGGGGTTGATGATGCATCTGCGTACCGCCGAGGCGGCCGCCCGGGCCGGGGTGACCCTGGTGGACCTGGGCCGCGGTGACAAGGAGTACAAGGACTGGCTCAAGACCCGCGAACTGCAGGTCGCCGAGGGCTTCGCCGCCCGTGCCCATCCAGTGGCGCTGGCTCAGCGGCTGTGGCGACGGCCGGTCCGCGGGCTGCGCAACACCGTGCTGGCCCACCCCGGGCTGCGTGAGCAGGCCGACCAACTGCTGAAAACGGTGGGCAGGTTCCGCACCCAGGGTGCGGCGGCCTCGCCGGCCGCCCGGAAGAACCGTCTCCCGGACCGTAGCTACTGACAGGTTCTCGTCAAAATTTGGCCAAACGGCGGATGTTTTCGGGCCAGAGTGGTCGGGTCTCCTGCGTCGGCAGCGTCGATGCATCCCGGGAGGCCCCTGGTGTCCGTACCAACCCGCAGAAGACGGTGGTTCACGCTCTGTGCGCTCACCGCGTCCGCCGCACTCGTCGCGATACCCCCGTCCGCCGCCTCCGGGCGCTCGGTGAGTCCCTTCGGTGTCCGCGTCCTCGGTCAACTGGCCAAGGAACGCGAGCAGTCGGTGGGTGCCAGTTCCCCGCACCTGGCGGCGGGCGGTGACCACGGCGACGAAGCGGACGAGATCGCCGAGGGCGCGGACCAGTACGCCGAGGCCCGCACCTCACCCGGTGTGGTCGCACCGGGCGCGTACGGCGCCGCCTGGCACGACCTCACCAGCCTCAGGAGCACGGGCGGCAGTTGGCGCAACATCACCGACCTGCCGTACGACTCCGACGATCCGCGCTACCGCGACATCGACTCCAACTCCAGTGGCGGCGGCGGAGACGTCACGGGCCGGATGGCGGCGATCGCGGCCGACGACGACGGCTACGTGTACGCGGGCAGCGCCGGCGGCGGAGTCTGGCGCTCGCGCACCGGGGGCGGCCACTGGCAGCCCATCAGTGACGGGCTGCCCGCCCAGTCCACCGGCGCCCTCGCCCTCGACGGCGCGGGCCGGCTGTGGCTGGGCACCGGTGAGGCCACCACCAACGCCGACGCCTATCCCGGCAGCGGCGTCTACGTCCTCACCCACCCGCACCACGGCACCTTCACCGCGCGCAGCCGGGTCGGCGGCGACGAGCTGGAGAGCACCACCATCCACGAGCTGCGCTTCGGCGGCGACACGGTGTGGGCGGCCACCGGCAAGGGCGTGTGGAGCCACTCCACCAAGCAGCTGGGCGGTCCCTGGAAGCTGGAGTTCGCGCCCAACCCCGACTATCTGCCGGGCGGTTCGAAGGCGAACGACCCGAGCGCCCCGTACAAGAACATCGCCAACGACATCGCCGTCGACCCCAAGGACCCCACCAAGGTGGTCCTCGCCGTCGGCTGGCGCAGCGGCGACGACTACAACGGCTTCTACACCAGGGCGGGCGGCGCCTGGACCCGGATCACCAGCGGCCTCGGTGACCTCCCGGCGGACGCGGCCAACGTCGGCAACGTCACCTTCGCCCGCTCCGCCGACGGCTCCCGCTACTACGCCATCGACCAGTCCCCGCAGCAGCTGAACACCAACCCGGACAGCGGCCTGGAGGGCATCTACGTCTCCAAGTCCGGCTCACCGACCGGCCCATGGACGCAGATCGCCGGCTACAAGGGCCTCGCCGCCGACAACTCCGCACTGACCACGGCCGGTTACATGCCCGGCGTCCAGGCCTGGTACAACCAGTTCCTCGCCGTCGACCCGAGCGACGCGCAGCACGTGTACGCCGGCCTGGAAGAGGTCTACGAGACCAACGACGGCGGCGGCACCTGGTCCACCGTCGGCCCGTACTGGAACTTCCCCTTCTCCTGCTGGAGCATCGACCCGTCCCGGCAGAGCGGCTCCTGCAGCCAGACCACCCACTCCGACCAGCACGGCGTCGCCATCGGCCGCTACGACGGCAAGAGCTTCGTGTACGTCGGCAACGACGGCGGTGTCTACAAGCGGCCGGTGAGCGGTGCCCAGGACGCCTCCGGACACGCCACCGACTGGACGTCCCTCAACGACGGCACCATCGACACCCTGCAGTACTACTCCGTCGGCATCGGCAAGGACCTCGACCACGGCGGCCTCGCCGTCACCGGCGGCCTCCAGGACAACGGCCAGTCCATCCTGCGCGGCAACGACACGGTCATGGGCTCCAACTTCGGCGGCGACGGCGGCGACACGCTCACCGATCCGGCCAACGGCTGCGACATCGCCCAGGAGTACGTCTACCTCGCCGTCCAGGTCACCCAGAACTGCGCCGTGAACGACGGCAGTTGGACCACGGACGCGACCAAGGCCACCTCGTACGCCGTCGCCCCGCCCGACAACGCCACCAGCGAGGCCCGCTTCATCGCCCCGCTCGCGGCGGACATGAAGAACGGTGACACCTGGATCGCCGGCGGTCGCCACATCTGGGTCCAGACCCATGGCTACGCCATCCGCAGCGGCTCCGAGTGGACCAGCGTGCACGACTTCGGCGCCGGCCGCACCGCGACCGCCGTCGCCGCGTCCGGCGGCAGGATCTACGCCGCCTGGTGCGGCCCCTGCAACAACCAGGGCTTCGCCCGCGGTATCGCCGTCGGCAACGCGGACGGCACCGGCTGGCACGACATCAGCCTGCCCGTCGACGGGACCGTGCCCAACCGCTACCTGAGCGGCTTCGCCGTCGACCCGAAGAACGCCGACCATGTCTTCCTCACCGTCAACGGCTTCTCCCGGCACTGGACCGAGGGCCCCGGCGCGGGCGTCGGCCATGTCTTCGAGTCCACCGACGGCGGCACCACCTGGAAGGACATCTCGGCCAACCTGCCCGACGTGCCCACCGACTCCGCCCTGGTCATGGCGGACGGCGGCCTCGCCGTCGCCACCGACCTCGGCGTCGTCCACCGCGCGCCGGGCCGCACCACCTGGCAGCGCGTCGGCAGCCTGCCGGCCGTGGCGGTACTCCAGCTGAAGACGAGCCCGGACGGCGGCACGCTGTACGCCGCGACGCACGGCCGGGGCATCTACACCGTGAAGGTGTGCGACCTCCGCTGACCGCTGGAACGCACCGGAGGGGTGGCCCCTGAGCAGCAGGGGTCACCCCTCCCGCGCGAACCGGGCGGCGCGGGGCCGGGTCCGGCATGCGGCTACCGCCGGAATGGGGCCCCCGAGGTTCGAGCGAAGCCGAGAACTCGGGGAAGCGAGCAGCCACGTCGAGTCCGCAGACGACCGACGGCACCTCCTGGCACTCGCTCACCCCGGCCCTCCCGGCGGAGCGCCCCGCACCGCCCGTCCCACCTCCGTGCGCAGCGCCACGAAACCCGGCAGGCTCCGTGTGGTGATCTGGTCGCGTTCACCCGGCAGGTCGACCGGCAGGTCCCGGACAATACGAGAGCCGGGACCGGGGGAGAGGACGACGACGCGGTCGCCGACGTACACGCTCTCGTCGATGTCGTGGGTGACGAACACGATCGTCGTGCCGTCGGCGCGATGGACCTCCAGGAGCAGGTCCTCCAGGTCCTCCCGGGTGCCGGCGTCCAGCGAGCCGAACGGCTCGTCCATGAGCATCAGGGAGGGCCGGCAGACCAGGGCACGGGCGATGGCGACCCGCTGCTGCATGCCGCCGGACAACTCGCGCGGACGGCGCCGGGCGACCCCGTGCAGCCCGACCCGTTCCAGGATCGTCTCGGCCTCGGAACGGCGGGCGGAGCGCCCGAGGCCCCGCCGGCGCAGCGGCAGGGCCACGTTGTCGCGGACGGTGAGCCAGGGCAGCAGAGAGCGGCCGTACTCCTGGAAGACGACCGCGAGCCGCTCCGGTACCCCGGTCACCGGTGTCCCGTCGACCGTCACCGTGCCCTCCTGCGCGGACAGGAGCCCGGCGATGGTGCGCAACAGCGTGGACTTGCCGCAGCCGGAGGGCCCGACCACGCTGAGGAGTTGCCCGTCGGGCACGGTGAGGCTGATGCCGTCCAGGACATGCTGGTCGCCGAAGTGCCGGCTGACGGAGTCGAGGCGCAGCATCCCTCACCCGGCCCAGGGTTCGTACAGGGTGCCCGCGCCGCCGGTGACCCGCAGGTGCAGCAGGAAGGGGCCCGCGTCGTCGCCGCGGCCGAGGGCGTGCTCCAGCGCGGCCGGCAACTCCTCGGGGTGTTCGGCTCGGGCCGCCGGGCAGCCGAAGGACTCCGCGAGCGCCGCGAAGTCGATCCCGGTGATGTCCGTACCGGGTATGGACGGGATGCCGATCCGGCGTCCCAGCGCGCGGACGGCCGCGTAACCGCCGTTGTCCAGCAGGACGTAGGTGACCGGAGCCGCGTGCTGAGCCGCGCTCCACAGCGCCTGCACCGAGTACAGCGCCGAACCGTCGCCGACCACGCACACCACCCGGCGCCGGTCGGCGAGCGCCCTGCCGACCGCCAGCGGCAGGCCCCAGCCGAGCGCCCCGCTGCCCGTGGTCAGGAAGCCTCCGCCCAGCTCGATGGGCACGCGCGCGTGCAGCGTGTCACGGTGACTCGGCGCTTCCTCGACGAGGACCCGGTCGTGCGGCAGCCGGGCGCGCAGCAGATCGAAGAACAGCTCCGGCGTGATGGGCCCCTCCACGCGGGCCGGGACGGGAGCCGGCCGGGGCGGCGGCGGATCGCGGTCGGGTTCCTTGAGCAGCTCGGTGAGCCGGGCCAGCGCTGGCCGCAGGGTGGTGACGAGGCTGGTCCCGGTGGGCAGCCAGGCGGCCTGGCCGGGGTCGCAGTCCAGGTGGAACAGCTCGGTGCCGGGCGCGAGCGGAGGTCCGTCGTCCGCCACGTGATAGGTGAACACCGGTGCGCCGAGGGCGACCACCACGTCGTACGGGGCGAGCCGCGCGGCCAGTTGACGGGCGACCGGCGGCAGGAATCCCTGGAACAGCGGGTGGGACTCCGGGAAGCCGGAGCGGCCGGAGAGCGGGCTGATCCACACCCCGGCCCGGATGCGCTCGGCCAGCGCCCGCACCTGTTCCAGCGCGTCCTCGTCGTCCACGCCCGGGCCCACCACCAGTGCCGGGCGCGCACAAGAGGCCAGCCGGCCGGCGAGCGCGGCGAGGGCGTCGGGGTCGGCCGTGAACGCCGAGTGCACCGCGCGCGGTGCGACGGGCACGGCGGGCCGGTCCCAGTCGTCCTCGGGCACGGACACGAACACGGGGCCGCGCGGATGCGTCATCGCGATCCGGTACGCCTCGGCGAGCACGGCCGGTACGTCCTCGGCCCGCTCCGGCTGCCGGGCGGACTTCACGTAAGGGCGCGGGAACACGGCCGGTTCGTCGGCGCCCAGGAACGGCCGCAGCTGGATCAGCGAGCGCGCCTGCTGTCCCGCCACGATCACCAGCGGCACCCGGTCGCGAAAGGCGTTGAACACCGCGCCGAGCGCGTGCCCCACCCCGCCCGCCGAGTGCAGGCAGACGAAGGCGGCCCGCCGGGTGCCGAGGGCGTGTCCGGCCGCCATGCCGACGGCGACCGACTCCTGCAGGCCCAGCACATAGGTGAAGTCGTCCGGCCAGTCACGGAACATCCGCAGCTCCGTGGAGCCCGGATTGCCGAAGACCGTGGTCATACCGGTCTCGCGCAGCAGCCGTACGACCGCGCCCCGGACCGTGGTCGTCGTCATGCCGTCCTCCCTCGGGACGTCCCTGGGCCGACGAGCCGTCTCTCGACCGCCAGCAGACCGGTGTTGAGGAGATACCCGAGCGCGCCGAGCAGCAGCAGTGCCGACCACACGGTGAGCAGGTCGGAGCGGGTCTGGGCGTCGGTGAGCGTGAAGCCGATACCGTTGTCGCTGCCCGGCAGGAGCTCCGAGAACACCATCAGGATCAGGGACAGCGACAGACTGAGCCGGAGCCCCGCGAAGATCCGGGGCAGCGCCGAGGGCAGGATCAAGAACCACAGCCGTTCGGGCGCCGTCAGCCGCAGCACGGCCGCCACCTCAAGTCGCAGCGGGTCGGTCGCCCGGGCGCCCTCGGCCGAGTTGACCAGCACCGGCCATACGGCGCTGAACGCGATCGACGCCACCTGCATGGGCGTGCCGAAGTCGAAGACGACGACGAACACCGGCACCAGCGCGGGCGGCGGCACGGCCCGCGCGAACTGCAGCACCGGGTCGCACAGCGCGTACGCCGCCCGGGAGCGGCCCATGGCGATCCCCAGAGTGATCCCGGCGACGGCGGCGAACGCGAACCCGGCCGCCATCCGGCCCAGGCTCGGCAGGATGGTCTCGACGGCGGCCGAGGTGAGGAACAGATGGCCGACGGGCCCCGAGAACCACAGGTCGCGGGCGTGCCGGGCGATGCGCAGTGGCGGCGGGAAGTAGACGCTGCCCTGCGCACGGGCGGCCAGCTCCCAAAAGCCGGCGGCGACGAGCAGCACCGACCAGCGCAGCAGGAAGGGGACGGCGGTGGCGCGGGGTGCTCCGGGCCGCCCGTCGCCCTGTGTCTCGGTCATGGCCGGCCCCGATCCGGCTTCCCGGTCTCCGTGCGTGGCTCCTGCGCCCAGGCGAACAACCGCCGCTCCACGCCGACCAGTACGCCGTTGATCACCAGCCCGAGAGTGCCCGCCCACACCACCCCGGCCAGCACGTCCCGCGTACCGTCGGTCGCCGTCTCGGACTGGGCGATGAAGATGCCGAGGCCCTGGCCGAAGCCGGAGAGCAGCTCTGTCGCGACGGCGAGGATCAGGGCGACCGCGGCCGATATCCGCACCCCGGCGGCGATGAACGGGGCGGTGGCCGGCAACTCCACCCGCAGCAGCACCGCGAGCCGCCCGAATCCGAAGGCGCGCAGGGTCTCCTTGGCCAGCGGGTCGGTCTCGCCGAGGCCGTAGACGGTGTTGAACAGCACCGGCCAGAGCGAGGCGTAGGCGACCAGCGTCACCTCCGTCTCCGTGCCGGAGCCGAGCAGCAACGACACCAGCGGGATCAGCGCGACGGACGGCAGCGGCCGCAGAAACTCGATCACCGCGCGTACGGCGGCCTCCACGACCGGTACCGCGCCCAGCAGCAGCCCCAGCGGTACGGCGATCGCGCAGGCGAGCCCGAGGCCCAGTGCCCACGCCCGCAGCGTCACCCCGATCCCGTCGAGAAAGGCGGGGTCACCTGCCAACCGGGCGGCGCGGGCGAGGACTTCGGAGGCGGGCGGCAGATAGCCGCGCCGCACGATCCCGGCCCGGGAGACCGCCTCGCAGACCCCGAAGGCCACCGCGGCGCCCAGCAGGCCGAGCGCCGAATTCTGCCGCCGTGTCATGTCCACCGGGTCATGTCAGCCCCGTCACCGCACCAGCAGGGGCGTCGGATCGAAGTCCTTCTTCAGGAGCCCCTGGGCGCGCATGAGCCGGATGAGCCGGCGCAGGGCGGCCGGGTCGGCGGTCGTGGGATAGGTCGGCAGGTGGATCGAGGTGGCCTGGTCCGCGGTCACCTTGGCGTACTTCGGCAGCTCCGTGCGTACCGCTCCCGGATCCCCCGCGGCGAGCTTGGAGGCCGCCTCGACGGCGCGCCGGAAGCCCTCGGCGGCCTTCGGGTGCTTCTTCACGAAGTCGGCCGTGGTGACGTAACCGCTGGCCGGCAGGCCCAGTGCCGGTCCCGACCCGCCGTCCAGCAGCACCCGCGCGCCCAACTCGCCCTGGATCGCGGTGTCGAAGGGCTCGACCGCGTGGGCGGCGTCCACCTGGCCCTTCTCCAGGGCGGGGCCCATCTGCGGGAACAGGATCTGCCGGTAGACGGGCCGCCCGGCGCCCTGGGCGTCCAGGATCGCGTTCAGGGTCAGGGACTGGATGTTGTTGAGGACGGCGACGGCGACCTTCTTGCCCGCGAGGTCCGACGGCGACTTGAGGGCGGAGTCCCCGGGCACGAGGACGTCCATCATGTGCGGCGCGATCCGGACGCCCTCGGCGAGGATGCGCAGGTCCAGGGTGCCCTTCTCGTACGCCTGGAGGTAGGTGACGTAGTTCGCGCTCGCGATCACGCTCACCTGGCCCTTGAGCAGCGCGGGCAGCGCCTGGATGCTCTGCTGCACGGGCTGGATGCGCACATCCAGGCCCTCCTTGGCGAACAGCCCGCGGTCCCGGGCCAGATAGAGGGCGGCCGAGTCGGTGAGCGGCAGCGCCGCGACGGTCAGCTGCTCGCGCCCGTCGCCGGAGGACGACGTGCCTCCGCTGTCGCAGCCCACGAGGACCAGCGCCGCCGCGGCCACGAGCGCGGCGAGCCGTTTCGTTCCCGAACGTGATCGACGTAATGCCATACCGGCATGACTACCCTGTCATTGTCATGATCGCTACAGAACGGTTCGGGATTTCGAGGCCTTTGGAGAAATACGCACGGGAAGCTTCGGGAAGCTCGGACGTCGTACGACCGAGGAGGCACACAGGCCGAGTTAGGGTCGCCGGTATGGGACGGCGAGACGCGGGGGATGCGGGGGACGTGGGGATCGTGCACCCCGGGGCGATGGGCGCGCGGGTGGCGGCGCAGGCGGTGGCCGCGGGGGCGAGGGTGTGGTGGGTGCCGCAAGGACGCTGGCCGGCACCCGGGAGCGGGCCACCGAGGCCGGACTGCGCGCCGCCGCGGACCTGACGGAACTGGCGGAGCGCTGCGCGATCGTCCTCAGCGTGTGCCCGCCGGCTGCCGCGCCCGATGTCGCGGCGAGCGTGGCGGCCGCCGGATTCCGGGGCGTGTACGTCGACGCCAACGCCGTCAGTCCCCAACGGATGGGTGAGATCGGCGTGTTGTTCACGGGCGTGCCGGTGACGCTCGTGGACGGGGGCATCACCGGCCCGCCGCCCCGGACGAGAGGGACCACCCGCCTGTACTTGTCGGGCGAGCCGGAGGCGGTCGCGTCCGTGTCCGCCCTCTTCGACGGCACCCTGCTCACCCCGCACCCTCACGCCGTGACTGCGTCCGGTCGGTGCGGGGCGGGCGATCACCGTCGATCTCCGGCGGGCCCCGTGCCGTGACCGGAGCGCGATGGTGAGCGGCGTTCGGCTCGCCGCGGATCTGGGCAGGACCCCGTCACCCCAGCGACAGATCAGGCCAGTGGGCCGGCGATACGGAGAGGCGCCGTGGAGTTCGGTGGGGCGGCGTCGGTGGGATCCGTGACGTCCGTCCACCAGGCCGCGCCGTCCTCGATGTAGCGCAGTAGCACGCCCTCGCGGATCGCCCATGGACAGACGACGGCCCCGCGCAGCCCCATGAGCTTCAGCGCCGTGTGGCCGACGACCGCTCCGGCCAGGCTCTGCGCGGCGCGCGGCGCGGAGATGCCGGGCAGTTGGGCGCGCTCGGCGGCGGGCAGCGCGGCGAGGGTGCGGACCGCCTCATGCAGCTCCCGGCAGCGCAACTCCCGCTGCACGAACGGGCCGTAGCGCCCGGGCGCCGCCCCGCACAACCGGGCCAGCTGCTGGAACGTACGGGAGCTGAGCGCGGCGGTGCGCGGCCGCTCCCAGCGGATCCGCGAAGCCACGTCCCGCAGCTCATGGCGGATCCGTCGGCGCAGTTCCTTCAGTTCCTCGGGCCCCGGGGGGTCCTGGACGCCGAGGTACTCCCGGGTGAGCCGGCTCGCGCCGAGCGGCAGCGAGGCGGCGAAGTCGGGCAGCCGGCCCCGGCCGAAGGCCACGTCCAGCGAGCCGCCGCCGATGTCGAGCACCGCGAGCGGACCGGCCTGCCAGCCGAGCCAGCGCCGGGCCGCGAGGAAGGTCAGCTCCGCCTCGGTCTCCCCCGGCAGGGTGCACATATGGACACCAGTCCCGGCCGCCACCCGGCGCAGCACCTCCTGCCGGTTCGGCGCTCCGCGCACCACCGCGGTCGCGAAGGCCAGCGGCCCCGGTGCCTGCCACCGCCGGGCCGTCGCCCCGGCCGCGCCCACCGCCTTCACCAACTCCTCCACCGCCTCGTCGGCGATGGTGCCGTCCGCACCGACGTGTTCGGACAGGCGCAGCTTCCACTTGACGGTGTGCACCGGCAACGGAACACCGTCCTCCACATCCGCGATCACCAACCGAACCGTGTTCGAACCCGCATCCACCACACTCACCCGCATGGCCGGGACGTACCCACTCCACCGACAAAAACCCGTCAGACAGGCGTCACTTCCGCGCACGGCGCGGGCCGGCGGGCCGCTCAGTCCTTCGGGTCACTCGCTGTCCGGATCCCGGCCCCGAGCCACCCGTCAGCCCGCCACCTGCCCTTAGATGGTCACCACCACTGTCGGCGCGAGGAGTGGCACTTGAGCGGGACCGATGTGACGAGGGTACTGGTCATCGGCGGCGGGATCGCGGGGACCGCGGTGGCGCTCGGGCTGCGGAAAGCCGGATTCGACGTCGCCGTGTACGAGGCACACCCGGACACGGCCGAGGACATGGGGGCGTTCCTGACCCTGGCGAGCAACGGCATGCGCGCCCTGGCCCAGCTCGGCGCGACGGACGCCGTCACGGCGGTCGGTTTTCCGCTGACTTCGCTGCGGCTGCTCGACCACGAGGGCACCGAGCTGACGCACGCACCGCTCGGCGAGGTGGCCGAGCCCGCGCTGCGCTACCGATGTCTGCGCCGCGGCGAGCTGAACGCGGCCCTGCAGGGCGAGGCGGACCGGCGCGGCATCCGCCTGCGCCACGGCGCCCGGCTGGTCGCCGTCACGGACGGCCCGCGCGGCGTCACCGCCCGGTTCGCCGACGGCAGCGTGACCCACGCGGAGCTCGTCGTCGGCGCCGACGGGCTGAACTCCACCGTGCGCCGCCTCCTCACCCCCGGGGTGCGGCCCTCGTACGCGGGTCAGCGGGTCTTCTACGGCTACTCCGGCACCGCCACCGGCGCGGACGGCACCGGTGTGATCACCATGATCCGGGGCAGCGAGACAGCGTTCGGGTACGCGGTGTCGCCGGCCGGGCGGACGTACTGGTTCGCCCGGGTGACCACGGAACCCCTGCCCGCGCACCGTTCCGCGCACCGCGCCCCGTGGCGCGAGGAACTGCTGCCGCTGCTGCGCAAGGACTCCACACCCGCCGCGGACATCGTGGCCGCCTCCGAGGGCCCCGTCATGGTCACCAACGCCTGGGAGATGCCGCTCGGCACGGTGTGGCAGCGGGGCCGGGTCGTACTCATCGGCGACGCGGCCCACGCGGCCTCCCCGGCGACCGGCCAGGGCGCTTCGATGGCCCTGGAGGACGCCGTCGTCCTCGCCAAGGCGCTGCGCGACCTGCCCGACCCACCGGCCGCGTTCACCGCCTTCGAACGGCACCGCCGTCGCCGGGTGGAACACAACATCACCGTCAGCGGCGGCATCTCCCGCGGCAGCCGCAACCCGTCCCGCCCGGGCCGCGTCATGGCCCGTCCGATGGAGCCGGACGCGGCCCTGATCCGCCAACTGGCCTGGGACAGCCCGCTGTCCGCCGCCCCGCCCGAGGAGCCCTGACCGGCGCCCACGAGCGCACGCACGCGTCAGCGCCGCACGAGCGGTCGTACGCGCGCGAAAGTGCAAGAGGCGGAGCACCGGAGTCCATTGCCGGGGAAACCGCCGGAGCCGGATCGTTCCGTGCAACCGGCCCTTCGGCAACAAGGAGCACAGTTGCGACTCTTGAGCAGAGCAGGCGGCGCCGTGGCGGTGTTTTCCACGACGGCCGCCCTGGTCCTGAGCGGCGCCCTCGCGTCCCCGGCGCCGGCCGCGCCGTCCGCCGACGCCCCCTACACCGTGACCGTCGGGACCCCGGTGCCCTTCACCCACCCCACGGACACCCCCGCCGGCCCCTACCTCGACCGGGACGGCACCTTTCACTACCAGCAGTCCGCCGCCCTGTACGGCGCCAAGGACCCGCGCACCTGGGACTTCTACACAGGCAAGGACTTCGACTCCGCGAGCTTCGACAAGACCCTGAGCAAGTCGGTGAACCCCGCCAACTCCGCCGACCGCAACGACGACACCACCTGGCGCTGCAACAACAGCCCCACCGGCCGGGCGGCGACATACGCCCCGAGCGGCTCCGGCTACGCCCAGAAGAACTACTGCGACCTGTCCGGCGTGTGGGTCGACCCCGACACCGGCTACTGGTACGGCCTGGTGCACAACGAGTTCACCCCGCAGCCCTTCGGTGACGGGCTGCACTACGACGCCATCGACTACGCCGTCTCCACCGACCGGGGCCGCACCTGGACCGTCAAGGACCACGCGATCACATCCCCGTACAGCACCGGGCGCGGGGACACGAGGGCCTTCCCGAACCAGACGTACTCCTACGGCGACGGCGACCAGCGCCTCTTCGTCGACACCGCCTCCGGCTACTTCTACGTCTATTACGGCTCCCGGATCATCGACAAGAGCGGCGGCTGGAGGGCGTTCTACGAGCACGTCGCCCGCGCCCCGATCTCGGCCAAGATGGCCCCCGGCTCCTGGCGCAAGTGGTACGACGGCGCCTGGTCCCAGCCCGGCGCCGGCGGCAAGGAGAGCGACATCGTCCCCGCCGACGCCGCTCACCCCACCGGCTACACCCCCGCCTCCGCCGAGTACGACCCGGCCAACACCGGCACCGCCGCCCAGCAGATCGCGGCCGGCAAGATGCCCCCGACCTCGCCGCTGTTCGTCATGAACATCGCCTACGACGCCTATCTCGGGCTGTACATCGGCGAACCGCAGGCCGTCGACCAGAGCGGGCACTCACCGCAGTACCTCTATGCCACCGACGACCTGACGACCCAGAAGTGGCACCTGATCGGGGACACCGGCAGCTACACCAACGCCTCCTGGTACCGCTGGTTCCTGGACAGCGCCAACCGCACCAGCTCCATGATCGTCGGCAGGTCCTTCCGCTCCTACTGCGCCTTCGGCTGCTCGCACGACGCCTCCGGCGAGTACGTCGACCTCACCATCGACACCACCGCACATGCGGCCGCGCCGATGGACACGAGCCGTGCCTACCGCATCGCGAGCGGCGCGGGCCGGGTCCTCGCCCAGGTTGCCGGCGGCAGCGCCACCACCTCGCTGGCGCGGCCCACCGGATCGGGCCGCGACACCTGGGTCTTCACCCCGACCGGCGACGGCGCCTACACCCTCGCCAACGCAGCGAGCGGCCGGCTGCTCGGCGTCGGCTCCGGCTCGGCGGCGGGCCGCGCCTGGGGCGCCAGGCCAACGGTCACCAGGGCACCGGCCGGCGGGCCGACCGTCGGACAGCAGTGGTTCGTGATCCCGAACGCCTCCGGGGGCGGCTACCGTCTGGTCAACCGTTACAGCGGACTCGTGCTCGGCCTCTCCGGCACCTCCGGCCGGCTCGCCGAGACCACACCGGTGCGCAACTGGACGGACCGCAGCGGAAGTTCCGTGGGTGCGGGGCGCTCCGCTGCGGAACAGAGCCTGTCCCTCACCGTGACCGGATACGCACACCGCTAGTCCCCTCGGTGCGAGCCGGGGCCCAACCCCTCCAGCAGCCACGGAACTTGCGATTATCCTGCGTCCATGTCGATCATCAACGGGGAATCCGACGCCCGCCTGGCGCTGACCGCGGCCCAGGCGGGCGCCGCCGTGGTCCGTGATCTCTACGGCAGCCGGCTCGCACGCTACGACAAGTCCGCCGGCGACTTCGCGACCGAGGCGGACCTCGCCGCCGAGCGGGCCATCCTGGACGTGCTGCGCGCCGCCCGCCCCGACGACGCCGTGACCGGCGAGGAGAGCGGGCGCTCCGGCGCAGCCGACGCCCACCGCCGCTGGCTCGTCGACCCGCTGTGCGGCACCCTCAACTACGCCGTACGGAACATGCTCGTCGGCGTGAACGTCGCCCTTCGTCAGGGGCCCGATGTCATGGCCGCCGCGACCGCCGACCCGTTCAGCGGCGAGGTGTTCTGGACCGACGGCGACACGGCATGGGTCCGGAGAGACGGCGGCGACGAACGACTGATGCCCTGGTCCGGGTCGGCGCTGGTGGACGCCAACCTCGATCCCCTGTTCCCCAACGCCCCCGGATTCCAGGCGGTCCGGCTCCTCGCCGACCCGGGCTTCGCCGCACGGTTCCGCCCCCGGGTGATCTCCAGCACCCTCGCCGTGGCCTGGGTCGCCGCCGGCCGCCGGGCCGCCTACGTCACCGACGGCGACCTGCGCGACAGCGTGCACTTCGCGGCCGGCATCGCCCTGTGCCGGGCAGCAGGCTGCACGGTGACCGGCCTGCGCGGCGAACCCGTACTCACCGGCGCGGACGGGCTCGTCGCCGCGGCCGACGCGGAGACGCACGCCGCCCTGCTGCACCTCATCAAGAAGCAGGCAGCAGAAGGCAGTTGACGGCGATCTCGACGCACAGCGCGCCCGTCTGATGTGATTCCGGCATGACGACGGCCCACGACCTCGCCGCCCGCTTCGGCCCGGCCCTGGACACCCGCCCCGAGACCCTCCAGGAGGCCGCACAGGACTTCGGGCACCTCGTGCGGGCCGAGCCGCTCGGCGTGCTCCGCCCCAAGACCGCCGCCGAGATCAAGGACCTGCTGCAGTTCGCCGGTCCCCGGGGCATCCCGGTGAGCGCGCGCGGCGGCGGACACTCGATGTACGGCCAGGGCCAGGCCGGCGGCGGGATCGTACTGGACCTGCGGGCGCTGAACCGGGTCGGTCCCGTGACGGACGGCCGAGTGACCGTACAGGCGGGCGCGTTGTGGCGGGACGTGCTGGCAGCCACCCTGCCGCAGGGCCGCACCCCGCCGGTCCTCACCGACTACCTCGGCGCGGGCGTCGGGGGCGTCCTCTCCGCGGGCGGACTCGGCGGCGCCAGCCACCGGCACGGCCTGGTCGCGGACCAGGTCCTGGAGCTGGAGGTGGTGACCGGGGCCGGGGAGCACCGGGTCTGCTCACCCGACCGGGACCCCGAGCTGTTCCACGTCGTGCTCGCCGGCCTCGGCCAGTGCGCCGTCATCGTGACCGCCACCCTGCGGCTGGTCCCCGCCCCCGACCGGGTCCGCCGCTACTGCCTGTACTACGCCGACCTCCCCCGCTACCTCGCCGACCAGCGGCGGCTCGCCGAGGAGCAGCGCTTCACCTATCTGGAGGGCCAGGCCCGGCCGGCGGGCGAGCACGGCTGGCAGTACATGATCGAGGCCGTGGCCCCGCACACCGGCTCGTGCCCGCCCGACGACACCGCCCTGCTCGACGGACTCGCACACGACCCCGCCGCCACGGAGATCGAGGACCTCGGGTACGGCGAGTTCGCCCAGCGCGTGGACACCGACGAGGAGGTTCTGCGGGCGACGGGGGAGTGGCTGTATCCGCACCCGTGGCTCAACCTGCTGCTCCCGCACGACAGCGCCGAGCCCGTGGTCCGTGCCGTCCTCACCGAGGCGGCCTTCGCCGATCTGCGCGAAACCGGCCTCGTCCTGCTGTACCCGCTGCTCTCCGAGCGGCTACGCGCCCCCCTCTTCCGCCGTCCATCCGGCCAAGTCCTCCATCTCTTCGCCCTGTTGCGCACGGCACCGCCGGGCAGCCCGGAGACGGCGGCCGCGATGGTGGCCGCCAACCGCGCCGCGTACGAACTCGCCCGCGCCTACGGCGCCGTCGCCTACCCCGTCAACGCACTGCCCCTGTCGGATGCCGACTGGCCGGGCCACTACGGCAGCCGCTGGCCGGCCCTCGCCGACGCCAAACGGCGCCACGACCCCCATCTCGTCCTGGCCCGGGGACACGGCATGCGGTTCTGAGGATTGTGGCTTCCGAAGGCTTGCCGCCCGCTTGCCTCATCACTTAAATCAAAACATGAACTAATCCGGGGTCGGCCTCTTGATCCCGCTTCCGTACGGAGAACGCGGCCGTACCGTCTTCTTCCAGAACGACAAGGCGTACGACGCCCCGAACGCCTGGGTCCTGGGCAGCTACTGCAACTACAAGGCCGATCCCAAGATCGTCCAGGCCCACGGCTTACAGGTCCCGCAGACCAGCGGCATCAAGATGGGCGCACCCCGCTGGCCGGGGTCGGGGGCAGCGCCCAGGGTGGCGGGAGCGGCTGCCAACCGGGGCGGCGGAACAGGGCCGTCCACAGGAAATCCTCTCCGAACAGCGCCGACTCCACCGGCTGCGGCCGCATGGCGCGCAGTTCGATCTCCTCCAGGCCGGAGAAGATCCGGCGCAGGGACTCGGGTGTGTAGGCGAGGCCGCCGTGCAGTCCGGGCTCGCGGTAGAAGGCCGCGTCGGGGAGTTCGGATCCCATCCGGCCGGCGGCGAAGCAGGTGAGCGCGAAGTGCCCGCCGGGCGCCAGCACCCGATCCAGCAGTGCGAGATGGCTGACGCGGCGGTGCGGTGGCAGGTGGTGGAAGCAGCCGGAGTCGTAGACCAGGTCGTACGGGCCGCACAGCTCGTCCGTGGTCGCTCCCGCCCTCGTGGTCAGGACGAAGGCGTCACCGCAGTGGAACCGGACGTCGGCTTCCGTGGGGCCCGTCCCTGTCCCTGTCTCTCGGGCACGCTCCCGCGCCCAGGCGATCGCGGTGGGTGAGAGATCGACGGCGTCCACCTGGAAACCGCTTGCGGCGAGGTGCAGCGCGTTGCGGCCGGGGCCGCAGCCCAGGTCGAGGGCCCGGCCCGGCGCGATCAGGCCGCGGTCCAGGTAGGACACCAGGTTCTCGTCCGGCTTCGCTGCGAAGAACGGCACCGGTCTGTTCCGGTCCGCGTAGAATCCGTCCCACCACCCGGCCGCCCCCTCCGTCCAGCGGTCGGCCCCCGGCGCGAACAGCCCGTCCAGGAGTCGTAGCACGTCCTCCACCGTGCGGATGTCCCGGTCCATCCGGCCCCCTTTCCCGATGCGCAGAACCTAGGGGCGGGGACGGCGGAGCACCAGGTCGCCGGGCTCGGCTCGAAGGCTTCGCCGGGCGCCTGAGCGGGCGACGGAGGGGAAGCGGGTGCCGCCCCCTCGGCGGGCGTCCGCAGGCCTTCCGGAGCTTATGGCGTCCCGGCGCGAGGCCCTCCGCGAGGGAGCCGAGGGCACTTTTCGCGCTGCCGGCCAGGGTGCTCCGAAAGGTTCGGGAACCGGCTCAGTCCTGTGCCGAGGCCGGTGCCTCGTGAGAGGCCCGGTCCGGATCCTGCCGGGGAGCCGGGCGGCGCAGCGGGCGCAGCAGCAGCCGTCTCGCCGGGCGCTCCACCGCCTCGTACAGGAGCCAGGACAGCCCGAGCGACACGGTGAACGCGGTCGTGGTGATGGCCAGCCCCGCCAGCAGCCCGAAGTGCGGCTTCGTCCCGAGCAGCTCGGTGCCGGCGCGCAGCACCAGCAGATGGATCATGTAGAACGCGAACGACAGTTCACCGAGCCGCACCAGCCGCCGGCGCCGCCACAGCGACGGCAGCCCCTTCACGTCCGCGACCGCCGCGGCCGGGATCAGCAGCCCGAACCCGGCAATGGTGCACACCGTGGCGGAGTAGCCGGGGGTGACCTGCGGGACGAGGAAGTAGCCGATGACGGCCAGGGCCAGCGACGCCTCCAGGCCGGGCCCCCGCCACCGGCCGAGCAGCACCAGCCGCGCGGTGGCCGCGCCGAGGACGAACTCGGGGAGCCGGGCGACGGGCAACGCGTACAGCGTGTAGGTCCACCAGTGGTGGGCGTCCGTCCAGGCCAGCACCAGTACAGCCGCCACCGACAGACCGGCCAGCACGGCCGAACCGCGCACCCCGAGCCGGCGCAGCAGCAGGATCAGCAGCGGGAAGGAGGCATAGAAGAACGCCTCGCAGGCAAGGGACCAGCTCACCGGGTTCAGCGTCTGCCACCAGGGGTGCCACCAGGAATGCAGCAGCAGCACGTTGGAAAGGGCCTGCCGGTGCGACGGCACCGGCTGGTGCGCCAGCGTGTACGCCATGACCAGGGCCACGGCCAGGGTGACCAGATGTACCGGGTAGATCCGTGCGATGCGGCGTCTCCAGAAGGCGAGCGCGCGGTCGCGAGGTCGAGCCGACCAGGTCAGGACGAAGCCGGACAACACGAAGAAGAACGACACTCCGGTGGCACCGGCATTGAAGCCCCAGTAGACGAGGCGGCCACCGGTCCCTCCGAAGTAGCCGAAATTGTTCACATGCAGTCCGAACACCAGCAGCGCCGCCATCCATCGCAACCCCGTCAAAGAGGGCAGCGAGGGCATGACAGCGGCTGGGGAATCCCGAGCGGCCGTATCGCCGGTACGGGCGGGCGGCGTCGTCCGGAGCGTCCGGGTCGTCGCCGTGGTCATCGAATCACCTGCCGCAGAGGGTTGGCGTGGGGCCTAACGGGGAACTTTGCCCGTTTACCCCAGGCCCATCACAGTCACATGGCAAACATCACACTGCTGCCGAACGACAAACCCTGCCATATGCCACGGACGGTCGGGCCGGGTGCACCCGTACGAGTGACACTCCGCTCGCCGCCCTGAACAACCCGCCCCGGCCCGGGGACGGCCTAGGCGGCCAGTTCCTTCGTGATCCGCTCCAGCATGAACGCCGAGGACTCCCGGGCTCGCTCCTCCCAGGCGAACACACAGGCTGTGGCCACGCCGTCGAACTTCAGCTCCCGCAGACTATCGAAGAACGCCTTCCAGTCCACTTCTCCCTGCCCGATGTCCAGGTGCTGGTGGATACGTGCCGGGGTGCCGGGCGGGTTGAGGATGTATCGCAGCCCGGAAGAACCCTTGTGGTTGAACGTGTCCGCGATGTGCGCATGCTGCAGTTTGTCGCCCGCGTAACGCATCATCGCCACGATGTCCGCTCGGGTCCGCCCCGACAGATGGAAGGAGCGCGGGACGCAGTACAGGTAGTTCACCAGGGCTTGTTGATGGCACGGACCAGGTCGACCGCCGGGGTGTTCTCCTCGCAGAAGTCGTCCGGGTGCGCCTCCAGGTTCAGCGCGATACCCTCCCGCTCGAACAGCGGCAGCAGTTCCTCCGGCGAGCGCCGGAACGCGGCCTCGCTCTGCGCCGCACACTCGGGCCGGCCGTTGAACTCCGAGTTCATCAGCGGGCATTCCAGATCGGATGTGATCTCGATCATCCGCTTCCAGTAGCGGACGGCCGCCTGCCGCTCGGCCTCGTCGGGCGAGGACCACTTGTAGAGTGGCAGCACGGAGGAGAGCTGGATCCCGTGGTCGCGCAGGGACTTCTTCAGCTCCTCGATCCGCTCGTCGTCGGCGCGCGGGTGCAGGAAGAACGGCATGAAGTCGTCGCGCGGGGACAACTCGATGTCTTCGTAGCCGAGTTCCGCCGCCGTTCGCACCATCGCGTCGATCGGCAGGGCGCGGAACATGTACGGGTCGAGGGCGATCTTCACGCGGCACCTCCGTGGAACGCGGGGCGGGTTCGAGGCCGGTGGCGACGACGCGGCCCGACTCCAGGGCCTCGACGGTGGCGGCGGTGATGACGGTGGCGGCGTAGCCGTCCCAGGCCGAGGGGCCGGTCGGCTCGTCGCCCGCCGCGAGGTTCGCGATCCGCTCACGGAACTCGGTGTCGAAGGCCTCCGCGAAGCGGCCCACCCAGTCCGTCAGCACCTCGGTGCTGTGCGCTCCGGCGGTGCGGACGCCGACCGCGGCCGGGTCGGGCAGCCGGACCAGCCCCTCCTCGCCGACCGCCTCGCACTGGATGTCGTAGCCGTACTGGCAGTTGACGAAGACCTCCAGGTCGATGCGGACGCCCTTGGCGGTCTCGAAGAGCATGATCTGCGGGTCCTTCAGATGCGGGAAGCGCTTGCTGGTGGCGCGCGGGGTGACCACCTGGGTGGAGACGATCTCGTCGTCCACCAGCCGGCGCAGCACGTCCACCTCGTGCACCGCCGTGTCCAGGGCGGCCATGCCGGAGGTGTACGACTCCGGTACGGCCGGGTTGCGATGGGCGCAGTGCACGATCAGCGGCTCGCCGATCCGGCCGGAGTCGATGACCTGCTTCAGCTGCCGGTAGCCGGCGTCGTAGCGGCGCATGAAGCCGACCTGGACCAGGCGGCGGCCGTGCGCCTGCTCCGCCTCGACGATGTTCAGACAGTCCTCGGCGGTGGTGGCGAGGGGCTTCTCGCAGAACACCGGCATCCCGGCGGCTATCGCGGTCAGCACGTGCTCGGCGTGGGTCGGGGCCCAGGACGTCACGAGGACGGCGTCCACGTCGTCCGTCGCGACCACGGCGGCGCCGTCGGGCAGCACCCGTGCGCCGGTGACGGTGTGGGTGAGGCGCCGGATGTGCTCCTTGCCGATCCAGCCGGCGCCGATGACTCCTGCACGTACGGTCATGGTCAGTCCTTACAAGGGGTTCAGGAGAAGCGCGCCCGGAGTTCGGCTTCCAGGGTTTCGAGGGTGCGGCCCTTGGCCTCGGGGACGTGGAGCTTGACGAAGGCGAGCGAGAACAGTTTCGCCACGACGAAGAGGAAGAAGGTGTTGGAGACCCCGATCCCGGACACCAGGGACGGGAAGACCAGCCCGGTCACGAAGTTGGTCAGCCACAGCACCACCGCCGTGACGCCCATTCCGAAGCCGCGCATCCGCATCGGGAAGATCTCCGACAGCATCAGCCAGGTCACCGGCGAGATCGCGCCCTGCTGGAAGGCGAGGAGTGGTGCCGACCTGACCGGACATCAGCATCGGGCGGCGGTTCACGCGGCCCAGCAGCCAGATGCCGACGAAGGTCGCCAGTACCGAGATGACACCGTTGGCGGTGTTCGCGGTCAGCGCGCTGTCGGCGGCGAAACCGGCGTCGGTGAGGCTCTGGGTGCCGTAGCAAGGGTGTGCGGCAGGCGATGGAGCACCTCGTGGCACTCGGCCACCGCCGGATCGTGCACATCGACGGCGGACGCGGGCCCGGTTCCGCCGAGCGCCGCCGCGCCTACCGTGCCGCCATGCGCCGGCACGGACTACAGGCCGAGCAGCGCGTCATCCCCGGCGACCACACCGAGCGGGGCGGTATCGAGGCGGGCCGCCTCCTGCTCGCCGAGCGGGACGCAGGTGCGCCCCTGCCGACGGCTGTCCTCGCGGGCAACGACCGCAGTGCCATGGGCCTCTTGATGGCGCTGACCCGGGCCGGCGTGGAGGTGCCCCGCGACCTCTCCGTCGTCGGTTACGCCGACAGTCATGTCTCCCATCTGATGCCGATCGGCCTGACGACCGTACGTCAGGATGCCCGGCTGATAGCCGAACACGCCGTCCGCTTCGCCGTGCAGCACCTGGAGAATCCCGAACTGGAGCCCAGGGAGACCGAGTTGGACCCGAAGCCGGTCGTGCGGGGCACGACCGGTCCGCCGCCGGTCTGAGGTTCTCGGGGTTCCGGGACTCGCCGTCCGGTGCCGCGGCCCGGCGGTGGTCGGTGTGGTGGGTCGCGGTCAGTGCCGGTCGGCCAGGAATCCGCGGTACCAGGCGATCGTGTCGTCCAGGGTGGTGTCCAGGGGGACGGGCTTGATGCCGAAGGCGTCCTGGATCGCGGTGGAGTCCATCACCTGCGGTTCGCGGTGCTGGTAGAAGAGCTCGGCGTAGGAGTTCATGAACACCTCGCCGAAGGGGCCGAACGGGCGCGGCTCCGACTTGACGGTGAGGTTCAGCGGCCGACCCGCCTTCTCCTCGATCATCCGGAAGACCTCCCGGGTGGTGCGGGCCGGCGCAGTGGGCAGATGCCATACGCGGCCGTCGCCGTCCGGGTTCTCGCCGAGCGTGGCCAGCCCGGCGGCCACGTTGCGGATGTCGGTGTAGCTGTGCGGCAGGTCGATGTCGCCCAGGCCGAACACCTCGCCGCCGGTCAGCGCACCGGGGAAGACGGCGCCACCGAGGGTGGAGTTGAGCACGCCGGGACCGACGAAGTCGGCCGAGCGGCCCAGCACGACACGGGCCCGGCCGGTGCGGTGCGCGGCCAGGTACTTCTCGTCGAGGGCGGCCCGCATCCTCCCCTTGGCGCTGGTCGCGTTCCACGGGGTGTCCTCGGTCATGACCCGGCCGTGGGTCTCGCCGTAGGGGTACAGGGTGTCGAGGACGACAAGGCGGGCACCCTCGGCCTCGACGGCGCCGAGCACGGCGTCCTGGATGCCGGGCATCACGTCGACCTGCAGGTGATAGGCGACGTTCACACAGTGGTGGACCACGGCCGCGCCCCTGATCGCGGCGCGCGCGCCCTCGACGGTGCTGACGTCGCCCTTGAGGCGGGACACGCCGTCGGGCGTGGTGCCGGTCCCGGAGCGGTCGACCAGACGGACTTCGTGGCCGCGACGGGCCAGCTCTCCGGCCAGGGTCGAGCCGGCCGGGCCGGCGCCGAGGACGACGTGCAGATCGCGTGTGGTGGTGGTCATGTCGGGCTCCGCTTCCGTGTGCGCTGTTTCCGGACCACGCCTCGGCCGCCCGGAACGCGGTGCGCGGCCGAGCGGCAGGCAGTTATAGACTCTAACTCTCGCGATATGTACTCGCAATAGTGGGCATGACTCCCCTTCCGGACGCGGTGCTCATACCGTCGGGCCGCATCGCGCCACACTGAACGCACCGAACCGACCCCAGAGGTGAGAGATGGCAGCCACGCCGGCCGGGCCGCGCGCCCGCTACCGCGCACAGGTCCGCGAGGAGATCAAGTCCGTCGCCCTGCGGCAGCTGGCCGACAGCGGCGTCCAGGGCGTCGCCCTCAACGCCATCGCCCGCGAGATGGGGATGTCCGGTCCGGCCCTGTACCGCTACTTCGCCAGCCGCGACGAACTGCTCCACGAACTGGTCCGCTCCGCGTACGACGACGCCGGGCAGGCGATCAACGCGGTGACCCCGAGTCCCGAACCGCGCACCACCCTGCACGCCCTCGGCCGCGCCTACCACGCCTGGGCGCGCTCCCAGCAGCACCGCTACCTGCTGATCCAGGGCCCGCCGGCCCCCGGCTACACACCCCCGGCCGACATCGTCGCGCGCTCGCGGTACGCGATGGGGCCGTTCGTCGCCGTCTTCGCCCAGGGCGAGGCCACCGAGCCCGTCCAGCCGGTCGTCGACGAGATGGCGGCCTGGCTGCGCACCGATGCCGGCGCCGTCGACTGGCTCCGTGCCCGGACCGACCTGGACCCCGCGGACCCACGCGCACACTGCGCCCTGGGCGGCACCATCCTCGCCTGGTCCCACCTCCACGGCACCGTCAGCCTCGAAGTCACCGGCCAGTACACGGGCATGGGCCACCGGACCACCACGCTCCTCACCACCCAACTCGCCCTGCTCGCCGACGCGTTCCGGCTCCCGTGACTGCCCTGCGGCCCCCTCGGCGAGACGACTTGACCGGGTGCTGGAGATGTGTCCTGCCCAGCCTGGGAGTGGTGGGACCAGGCACCGCGATCCGCGGGCTCTTAGGATCGGGAACATGAGCAGGCCGAACGCGCTCGGGGAGTACCTTCGGGCCCGCCGTGAGCTGACCGACCCGGCGGACGCGGGGCTGCCGGTCGTGGGCGTGCGCCGCACACCCGGGCTGCGCCGTGAGGAGGTCGCCACCCTGGCCGGGATCAGCGCCGACTACTACCTCCGCCTGGAGCAGGGCCGCGACCGTAACCCGTCCCCGCAGGTGCTGGAGGCCCTGGCCCGGGTGTTCCGGCTGGACGCCGCCGCCACGCAGCACTTGCTGAGCCTGTCCACCGCCCGCCCGGCCGCGGCCCGGCGGCCGCGCCCCGAGGTGGTGCCGAGCGGGATCCGGCAACTGCTCGACGTGATCAACCTGCCGGCGTTCGTGGAGAGCCGTATGTTCGACGTGCTCGCCGCGAACCGGCTGGCCACCGCCGTGTCACCCAACATCCGGCCAGGGGTGAACCGGCTGCGTGCGATCTTCCTGGACGCCGCCGAGCAGGACCTCTACCCGGACTGGGAACAGGTGGCAGGCGGCCTGGTCGCCGGGTTCCGCGCATCCGTGGGCGGCGACGTCGACGACCCACGGATCGTCCAGCTGGTCGGCGAACTGTCGCTGGCCAGCGAACCGTTCCGGCGGCTGTGGGCCCGGCACGACGTCTCCGCGCTGGCCGGAGGCCGGATGCGGCTGCGCCACCCACGGGCCGGCATGCTGGAGCTGCGCCGCGAGAAGCTGCCGCTCAGCGATTCCGGCGGCCAGATCCTGGCGATCTATCACGCCGAGCCGGGCTCCGAGACGGCCCGCGCTCTAGAGTCACTCGGTTCACCGGAGGCCACCGAGGTACGCCGTACCTCCGCGCCGACACCGGGAACTGCGTGAGCCCGACGGGGAGATGCCCGCTGCCCGCGTTCGGACGGGGTCCGGTGGCCGGCCCGCCACGGGACGAGCCCAGGCCTCCGCGCGGCCTCCGCCGCTGACACCCGCCACCGAGCCGGCGGACAGTCCCGTTGATCAGCGGCCGGCGCCGGGCGGGGTGCCGTGGGATGAGGGCGGCGCCCGCGACTTTCGGCGCTGGATCCCTGCCTTTCGGCATGGGAATCCCGCCTTTCGGCCCCGCGCTCTGGACCGTCGGTGTACGGCGCCCGTGCGGTCGGGCCCGGCAGGGTGATCGTATGCAGAGGACCAAGGGGATCAAGCGTGCGCAGTTCCTGGCCGGTATGGCGTCTGCGGGGGTGGCCGCCGCGGTGTTGCCGGCGGCTCAGGCCCGTGCCGCGCGGGGCGGTCCGCGCCGGCACGGGGTCGTGTACACCGTGGGTGCGGGGGAGACGCCGGGTACGGCCTTCAGCGCGGCCCGGATGCGCAAGGACATCCGGGCCATCCGTGACGAGCTGTGCGCCGACACCGTCGATGTGACGGGTGACGGCGTGGAACGGCTCACGGCCACCGCCGCCGAAGTGGCCGAACAGGGGCTGCGGGTCTGGCTGCAGCCGACGCTCGGTGACGCGTCCGAACGGGGCATCCTGGAACACCTCGCCGAGACCGGCCGGTTCGCGGAGCGGCTGCGCGTCCACGGCGCTGCTGTGGACCTCAGCGTGGGCTGTGAGTTCTGGCTGTTCGTGCCCGGCATCGTCCCGGGCGCCGACGTCTTCGAACGCATCCGGAACCTGCTCGACGGCAAGGTCGACCCCGTCGCGATGCAGCGCCGCCTGGACCGCTTCACGGCGAAGGCGGCGGCGGTCGGCCGGTCCGTCTTCCACGGCCGGCTGAGCTACGCCGCCGCGCAGGACGACAAGGTCGACTGGCGCCGCTTCGACATCGTGGGCATCGACTACTACTCGTACTTCCCCCACAAGGCCGACCACGTAAGGGAGTTGAGCCGCCATCTGCGGTGGGGCAAGCCGCTGGCCATCACCGAGTTCGGCACCTGCGCGTACGTCGGAGCGCCCCAGACCGCCGGGATGGGCTGGGACATCGTCGACCACGACAGGACGCCCCCGGAGATCAAGGGCCATCCGGTGCGCAGCGAGCGCACCCAGGCGACGTATCTCATGCAACTCCTCGACGCCTTCTCCTCGATGGACCTGTACGCGGCGATGGCCTTCGAGTTCGTGACCCCCGACGCCCCGCACCGCCCGGGCGACCCGCGCCACGACCTCGACCTGGCGAGCTACGCCCTCACCAGGACCATCAAGGACCGCCCGGACGACCCCGCCTCCGGCTGGCACTGGGAACCGAAGGAGGCCTTCCACGCCCTGGCCCACCGCTACCGCTCCGCCCGAACCGGCCATCGCCACGCCCACTGACCCGGCGACGGCCTTCCCTGCCACGGACCGCCGGGCCACGGTGCCCCCGGCTCACCCCTTCGGAGGACCGTTCGGCTTGCCGCGCCGCCGGCGCCGGTCCGGCGCCGGATGATGCGGGCATGTCCCCGACCCACCCTCCGACCCGCCTCCTGGCCCGTCCCTTGCTCCGCCCGCCGACCGACGAGCCGCCCCGACCCGCGACCGCCGCCGGGACCGACCGCCGTACCGCCGGCGCGGCCGACCGCCGTACCGCCGGCGCGGCCGACCGCCGTACCGCCTGTTCCTGCGCCCGTGGTCGCCACGCCCGGCGCGGCCGTCCGAAAGCGGACCTGTACACCCGACGGAGCCATGCGAAGGCAAAGGTGAACGCAAACCCCGGGGCGGACAGGGCGGCGTACGCCGAGGTGGACGGCGGGTGACGGGGCGCGGCCAAAATTGCATCCCTAGTTTTCTTGAATCCCTCGTGTTTATGAGGGTAGGTTCGGCCTCATGACCGCCTCCCCGACCCCGACCACCGCGGAGGAGCTTCGCGGTGCCGGCCTGCGTGTGACGGCGGCCCGCGTCGCGCTGCTGGAGACCGTCCGGGACGGCGACCACCTCGGCGTCGAGGCGATCGCCTCCGGGGTCCGTGCCCGTGTGGGCCACATCTCCCTGCAAGCCGTCTACGAGGCCCTTCACGCCCTCACCGCGGCGGGTCTGGTCCGCCGTATCGAGCCGGCCGGACACCCGGCCCGGTTCGAGGGGCGTGTGGGCGACAACCACCATCACATCGTGTGCCGGTCGTGCGGTGCCGTCGTCGACGTCGACTGCGCCGTCGGCGACGCACCCTGTCTGACCGCCTCCGACGACCGCGGCTTCGCCATCGAGGAAGCCGAGGTCGTCTACTGGGGCACGTGCCCCGACTGTTCCACCGGCCGCAGTTCCTGAGCACCGAGTTCCGCACAGTTCGGAAGGAATGCCATGACTGAGAACAACGACGCGAACGTCGCAGACGCGAAGGCGGAGGGGGGCTGCCCCGTCGCCCATGGCCGCGCCGCGCACCCGACCCAGGGCGGTGGCAACCGCCAGTGGTGGCCGGAGCGGCTCAACCTGAAGATCCTTGCCAAGAACCCGGCCGTGGCCAATCCGCTCGGCGAGGACTTCGACTACCGCGAGGCCTTCAACGCCCTGGACCTCGCCGCGGTGAAGCGTGACATCGCCGAGGTGCTCACCACCACGCAGGACTGGTGGCCCGCCGACTTCGGCAACTACGGCCCGCTCATGATCCGTATGGCCTGGCACAGCGCCGGTACGTACCGCATCAGCGACGGCCGTGGCGGTGCCGGCGGTGGCCAGCAGCGCTTCGCACCGATCAACAGCTGGCCGGACAACGCGAGCCTGGACAAGGCCCGCCGTCTGCTGTGGCCGGTGAAGAAAAAGTACGGCAAGTCCATTTCCTGGGCCGACCTGATGGTCCTCACGGGCAACGTGGCGCTGGAGACGATGGGCTTCAAGACCTTCGGCTTCGCAGGCGGCCGCGTCGACGAGTGGGAGCCCGACGAGGACGTCTACTGGGGTCCCGAGACCGTCTGGCTGGACGACCAGCGCTACACCGGTGACCGTGAGCTGGAGAACCCGCTCGCCGCGGTCCAGATGGGTCTGATCTACGTCAACCCCGAGGGCCCGAACGGCAACCCGGACCCGATCGCCGCCGCCCGCGACATCCGTGAGACCTTCCGCCGTATGGCGATGAACGACGAGGAGACCGTCGCCCTCATCGCCGGTGGCCACACCTTCGGCAAGACCCACGGCGCCGGCCCGGCGGACAACGTCGGCGCCGACCCCGAGGCCGCGCCGCTGGAGCAGATGGGCCTCGGCTGGAAGTCCAGCTACGGCACGGGTGTCGGCAAGGACGCCATCACCTCGGGCCTTGAGGTCATCTGGACCGAGACGCCGACGCGGTGGAGCAACAACTTCTTCAAGAACCTCTTCGAGTACGAGTACGAGCTGACCCAGAGCCCGGCCGGCGCGAACCAGTGGGTGGCCAAGGACGCCGAGGCGATCATCCCGGACGCGTTCGACTCGTCGAAGACACACCGCCCGACGATGCTCACCACCGACCTGTCGCTGCGCTTCGACCCGATCTACGAGCCGATCTCGCGCCGCTTCTACGAGAACCCCGAGGAGTTCGCGGACGCCTTCGCCCGCGCCTGGTACAAGCTGACGCACCGCGACATGGGCCCGGTCGTCCGCTACCTCGGCCCCGAGGTGCCCAGCGAGGAACTGCTGTGGCAGGACCCGCTGCCGCAGCGCACCGGTGAGCCGATCGACGCCGCGGACATCACCTCCCTCAAGGAGGAGATCCTCGGCTCGGGCCTCACCGTCCCGCAGCTGGTCTCCGCCGCGTGGGCGGCTGCCTCCTCCTTCCGCGGCAGCGACAAGCGCGGCGGCGCCAACGGCGGCCGTATCCGTCTGGAGCCGCAGCGCAACTGGGAGGTCAACAACCCGGACGAGCTGGCCCAGGTACTGCGTGCCCTGGAGGGCATCCAGGAGTCCTTCAACGCCAAGGGCGGCAAGCAGGTCTCGCTGGCCGACCTCGTGGTGCTCGCGGGATCCGCGGCCGTCGAGAAGGCGGCCAAGGACGGCGGTGCCGAGATCGAGGTGCCGTTCACGGCGGGCCGTGTCGACGCCTCGCAGGAGCAGACTGACGTCGAGTCGTTCGCCGCGCTGGAGCCGGCCGCCGACGGCTTCCGGAACTACATCGGCAAGGGCAACCGCCTGCCGGCCGAGTTCCTGCTGGTGGACAAGGCGAACCTGCTCCGGCTGAGCGCGCCCGAGATGACCGTCCTCGTCGGTGGTCTGCGTGTCCTCGGCGCCAACCACAACGGCTCCAAGCACGGTGTCCTCACCGACCGGCCGGGCACGCTGACGAACGACTTCTTCGTCAACCTGCTCGACCTGGACACCGAGTGGAAGCCGACCTCCTCCGCGCAGGACGGGTTCGAGGGCCGTGACGCCTCCGGTGCGGTCAAGTGGACCGGCACCCGGGCCGACCTGGTCTTCGGCTCGAACTCCGAGCTGCGGGCCGTCGCCGAGGTGTACGCCAGCGACGACGCGAAGGAGAAGTTCGTGACGGACTTCGTCGCCGCGTGGGTCAAGGTCATGAACGCGGACCGGTACGACCTCGTCTGATCACCGCTTCGAGGGCGTCCGGGCCGACCCGCACAGGTCGGCCCGGACGCCCTTGTCGTTCTCGCTGCTGCGGGCGGACACAGGGTCTCTCCCCCACGGAACCGTCACAGGTGATCCACAACCGTCACAGACGGGCCACAGGGGAAACCCCGGGTCTCCCGGCGCTGTCTCCGTCCGTGAGCACCGGCACGGAGCCGGTCGAACCACGCACACCGGAATCGGGGGACCCCATGCAGCACCGCAACACCATCCGCCTCGCCGCGTCCGCGACCGCAGTGATCGCCGCCGCACTGTCGCTGACGGCGTGCAATCCGGGCGATGACGCCGGGGCGGCCAAGACGTCCTCCCCGGCCTCCACCACCCCCACCCACGCCGCCCCCGGCACCGCGAGCCGCACTCCCACTGCCCCGTCGGCCTCAAGAGCCTCCGGCGGCACGTCGACCACTCCGGGCGCCCCCGCCTCTCCCATATCCGGCACCGCGGCCGGTACGAAGCCGACGTGCCCGGTGTCGGCCGTGAACGCGACGGCCTACCGGGCGGCGAACCGTCCCGACGGCACCGGCACGGGCGCGGCGATCGTCGAGTTCACCAACGTCTCCGGACACGCGTGCGTCCTGCGGGGCCACCCGTCGGTGGCCGGAGCGGGCAACGGTTCCCCCGCACACAACAGCCCGCTGAAGGTGACCCCCACGGGCACCGCGAAGGCCGTGCCACTCGCGCCGGGCGGCAAGGCATGGGTGAAGCTGACCTTCCACCAGGTCCAGGGCGAGGCTGACGGATACTGCGTGTCCGGTGCGAAGCCCGTCGTCTACCCGACGCTCGTGATCGGACTGCCCGGCTCGGGGCAACACCAAGTAGCGCTCTCGGACGGGGAGTTCGCCGAGTGCGACAACATCGTCACCGCGACCGCGGTCTCGGCGGCGAAGCCTTCCTGACCGGCACTCGACCAGCGGGCGGCCCCGGCGAAGACGGCGGCCGGGGCCGCCCGCTCCACCCGTACGATCCAGTCGGGTATCGACATATCGATGGGTCGCCGTCCGAGCGGCCCGCGCCCAGACACCGCAGGGCAGGCGGCACGGTGGGGTCCCGGGCAGGTCAGCGGCCGACTACCGCCGCGCCCGCCTGCGCGTAGCGCTCGTCCAGGTCGCCGGACGGAGCACCCGCCGCCGCGAAGGACGGCCGGCAGGTCTCCGTGGCCGTCGTCGACCGGGGCGGAAATACCCTGGTCACCCTGCGCGGGGAACGGCTCGCCCGTGAGATCCACGACACCCTCGCCCAGGGCCTGTCCAGCCAGCGGATGCTGCTCCAGGCGGCGGACCGGCTGTGGGACACCGCTCCCGGCACCGCCCGGGACCACGTCCGTACGGCGGCCGGGAGCGCCGAGCGCAGCCTGGCCGAGGCCCGCCGCTTCGTGCACGACCTGACCCCGGCCGACCTGGCCGCGGGCGGTGGCCTGCTCCAGGCGCTGCGCGCCGCCGCCGAGCGCGAGACCACACCCACGCTCACGGTCCGCGTCCACGCCGAGGGCACCCCGCCCGACCCGCTGCCCGCGCTGGTCGAGTCGGCCCTGCTCGCATCGCCCAGGGCGCCCTCGCCAACGTCCGCGAGCACGCGGCTGCCACGACCGCGACCCTCAGCCTGACCTGCCTGGACGACCAGATCGTGCTGGACGTCACGGACGACGGCCAGGGCTTCGACCCCCACGCTCTCACCCCACGCCAACGCGACATCCTCGCGCACCTCGCCCAGGGCCTTCCCCCACCACGCCATCGCCCGAGCCCTCTGCATCAGCGAGGCCACCGTCAAGACCCACCTGTGCCGCATCTACGACAAAGCGGGCGTGGACACCCGAGGGGGCGCGGTGGCGGTGGCGAAGGAACAACGCCCGCTGCCCTGACGGGACTTTCGAACCCCGAAGGGGTCAGCACCCTCAAGGGGCGCGCGGAAGCGTGCGAGCGACCACTGCGCACCCCCAGCCACCCGGCGACCCGCACCCCAACGCCGCAGACGCGAACGCCCCTTCACCGACGCAGCACCTCGAACGCCTCCCGCCCCGCCGCCCCGATCGCGAGGTCCACATCCGGCGCGAGCCCCGCGCAGCGGTCCGCGCGGGTCAGCGCGGCGACGGCCACCCGATCCCCGGACTCCGTCTCGACCACGCCGATCTCATGCCGCAGATGCAGGAACGTGCCCGTCTTGCCGCTCCACCGCAGCGTGTCCGCCCGCAGCTCACTCGCCAGCCGCTGCGTGAAGACCTGCAGCCCCATCAGCCGCCGCAGCTCCGCCGTGGCCGACGGGACGGACACCTCGTCGCACCACACCCGCCGCAGCAGTTCGACGAGTGACGCAGCCGAGCCGACGTTGGCGTACGCCGGATCCAGGGTCTCGATGGTGTGCCGGCCCGCCCGCTCGTCCCGCAGAGCCAGTTCCAGCGCGAGCGAGAAGTCGTTGCCGGCGGCACCGGAGGCGCACTCGAACATGTGGTTCATCCGGTGCCGCATCCGGATCCCTCCGCACCCCCAGGCGCGCAACCGCTCGTCCACGTCCGTCACCGGCACCAGATCGAGCAGGGTGTCCGCCGCGGCGTTGTCGCTCACCGACAGCATCATCAGAAGCAGATCGCCGACGGCCACGGTGGCCGGATGGCGGAACGCCGCGAGCCCGGTGGGACCGACGCTGCTGCTCGCCGGGTCGACCGCCACCGGGGTCGCCGGGTCGAGGTCCCCGGCCGCGATCCGGTCCAGTACGACGAGGGCGAGCGGCACCTTCACCACCGACGCAAGCGGCATCAACACCCCGACGTCGAAGCCGAGTTGCTCGCCCGTGTCGAGGTTCCGGGCGAGGAACGAGCCGCGCACGCCGAGGGCCGCCCAGTCCGCTGCGATCGCCTCGGCGACGTCCCGGAGGGCGCCGTCGTCCCCGACGTACACCGGATGGTGCACAGGTGTCGCGCTCATCCGCGTGCCGCCAGCCGCGCCGGTACGTCCTCGGCGCCGGTCCAGGTGCCCGGTGGCGCGGCCGGCTCGCGGGCGGCTCCCACGGCCGACGCCAGCAGCGGCACCAGCCAGTCCGGCACCTCCGCCGCACCGGCCCACTCCGGGGCGGCGTCCACGTCGTACCCGCGGTGAAGTGACCGGTCGCCGAGCGGCGCCCACCGTGCCCCGTGCTGCCGCGCGAACGGCTCGGCGCACAGCAGCAGGGCGCGCCCTGCCAACGTCTCGGCGAGCGCGGTGGCCGCGGGACCGGCCGGCCGGAACCGGCCCGGGGGCAGCCCGGCCCGGGCCGCGGCACGCTCCAGCCGGTCCTCGTGCGCGGGCACATGATCCTCCGGCAGAGTCAACACCGGCAGCGGCGCGGTGGTTTCGGCTCTGCGGCCACGGCGGGGCCGGAGGTCCTCCAGCTGGACCGCACGCCGCGCGCCGCCGAAGGCCGGGACCCGTTCGCCGTCCGCCGACTCCGGCTCGGGCGCGGACGCCAGACCCAGCGGTACCCGGTAGGCGCCCCGCTCCGGCGGAACCCGCACCAGAGCGTAGGCGAGCGAGCCGTCGGCCAGCCCGGAGGCCCTGTCCCGGGGCGGCAGTTCACACATGCCGAGGGTGATCCCGCGCTCGGTGCCGGCGCGGATCGCGCGCGCCAGCGCCACCGGGGCGCAGTGCGCGGGCACCCCGACGGCCCGCAGCCGCGCCAGCCCGGCCGCACCGGCGACCTGCCGCAGCCGCTGCGTCCGGTCCAGCACGTCCCGCGCGTACGGCAGCAGCAGCACCCCCAGCTCCGTGGTCGTGATCTGCCGCCGCGAACGGTCGAACAACGGGCCGCCGAAGTGCTCCTCCAGCGTCTTGATACGACGGCTGAGCAGTGGCTGCGCGATGCCGAGCCGGTCGGCCGCCCGGGAGAAGCTCACTTCGTCGGCCGTCGCGACGTACGCCTCTAGGTGCGCGAGGAGATCCATCCAGCACTCATATCAATAAGGCATGACATGTTCAAACTTCACTCTTGGACATGAGTGGACAGGCGGTGTTTCGCTGTCCGCGTCGAAGATCCAGGAAGCCGCCCGACGGCGGACGACCGGAAGGACTGTGCCCATGACCAGCCCCCACCACCCCACCCCCATGGCCCGGCGCCGCCTGCTCGGGGCGGGCCTCGCCGTCACCACCGCGGCCGTCGCCGCAGGTGCGGTCGCCGCGCCCGCCGCATCGGCGGCTCCGGGCACCGAACGGCTCGGTGCCGAGGCCGAGTTGGCCGATCTGGAGCGGCGGCACGGCGCCCGGCTCGGCGTGTACGGGCGCAATGTCCGCACCGGGCGGACCGTGTCCCACCGGGCGGGGGAGCGGTTCGCGATGTGTTCGACGTTCAAGGCGTTCGCCGCGGCGGCGGTGCTGCGCGATCACGGTGACCGCGCGCCGCTGGACGCGGTGATCCACTACCCGCCGCACGACATCCTGCCCCACTCGCCGCGCACCGAGGAGCACGTGGACACCGGTATGACGGTGGCCGACCTGTGCGCGGCGGCGATCCAGTACAGCGACAACGCGGCGGGCAATCTGCTGCTGCGTCAGATCGGCGGACCCGCCGGACTCACCCGCTTCTTCCGCTCGCTCGGCGACGGAACGAGCCGGCTCGACCGGTGGGAGCCGGAGCTGAACACGGCGCTCCCCGGCGACCGGCGCGACACCACGACTCCCGAGGCCCTCGGCCGCAGCTTCGAGCGGCTGACCCTGGGCCGGGCGCTCGCCCGCGCCGACCGGGCACAGCTCGTCACCTGGCTGAAGGGCAACACCACCAGCGCCGCGCGGTTCGGCGCCGGACTGCCGCGCGACTGGGTGCTGGCGGACAAGACCGGCACCGGCGACTACGGGACCACCAACGACATCGGCGTGGCCTGGACGACCCGGGGGACACCGGTCCTGCTGACCGTGCTGTCGGCCAAGGTCGTCCAGAACGCGGCGGCGGACGACGGGCTCGTGGCGGAGGCGGCCCGGATCGTGGCCCGCGTCCTCGCACCGGGGGAGTGAACACCTCTAATGGTCATTCATCAGAACAGGAATCATGTACGCGCCCATTGACGCGCGCATGCACCACGGCACAGGCCGCGGCGGCCAGCGTGCTGTACGTGTCACCGAGCGGCAGCGACAGCGCGGCCGGGAACACAGTCGGCGCCGACCACGCTCACCTCGGCCATCAGCCGTATCGCCCCGGGCGGGACGATCTACGTGCGCGGCGGGACGTACGCCTGCTCCTCCACGATCACCGTCCCGGCCGGCAGCAACGGCACGTCCGGCGCCCGCACCACCCTCTCCGCCCACCCGGGCGAGAAGCCCGTCCTGAACTTCCCGGGCCAGAGCGAGAGTTCGTCCAACCGCGGGATCCAGCTCAACGCCGACTTCGGGCACCTGTACGGCCTCACCGTCGAACACGCCGGGGACAACGGCATCTACGTCGGCGGCAGCAACAACGTCATCGAGCGGGTGGTGACGGCCTACAACCGGGGCACCGGGCTGCGACTCGGCCGGATCTCCCCCAGCACGCCGAGCAGCCAGTGGCCGTCGAACAACCTCGTCGTCAGCTCGGAGTCGCACGACGACAAGGACTCCACCGGCGAGAACGCCGACGGTTTCGCCTCGAAGCTCACCACGGGCACCGGGAACGTCTTCCGCTGCGACGTCTCCCGCAACAACAGACCGACACGGGCGCCATCGGCCCGGTGACCATCGAGTACTCCCTGTCGTACGGCAACGGCACGCTCACCGACGGCACCACGAACGTCAACGGCGACCGCAACGGCTACAAGCTCGGCGGCGACGACCTCGCGGTCAACCACATCGTCCGGCACGACATCGCGTACAAGAACGGCCACCACGGGTTCACGTACAACAGCAACCCGGGCACGATGACCATCTCCAACAACGCGAGCATCGACAACACCGAGCGCAACTTCGCCTTCGACAAGGGCACTTCGGTGTTCCGCCGCAACACCTCGTGCCGTTTCGCCGCCAGCGGCTCGACCGACAAGACCGCCGGCGACGCCGACAGCTCCAGCCAGTTCTGGACCGGCACCAACGGCTCCCGCTGCTCGGCGTACTCCTTCGGCGGCACGGCCGTGACGCCATAGCTCCGCACGGCCCCGTCGTACGGCGTCCCGCCCGTGCGCGCCGCTAGCTCCTCGGGTGCGGTGCGCCCTGCTCCAGGGCCGAGAGCTTGTCGGGGTTGGTGACGAGATAGATCTCGTGGACCTGTTCGCCGTCCGGGGCGAGGTCCATGACCATCACCGAGTGCGGGGAGCCGTCCTCGAACACCAACACGGCCGCGTCGCCGTTGACGTGCCGGTGCCGGATCTCCAGCCCGGTCGCCGAGCGCGCGGCGAAGCCGGTCAGGGCCCGGGCCACCTTGTCCCGGCCGTGGATCGGCCGCTGTGCCGCCTGCGCCTTGCCGCCGCCGTCCGTCCAGAGCGTGGCCTCCGGCGCCAGGATCTCCAGCAGCGCCCCGAGGTCCCCGCCGAGGGCCGCGGCCACGAATCGTTCCGTCGCCTGTCGCCGGACCCGGGGATGCGCCTCGTAGCGGGGGCGCCGGGCACGCACATGGGCGCGGGCGCGGTGCGCGAGCTGCCGTACGGCCGCGGGACTGCGGCCGACGATGTCCGCGGTCTCGGTGTGCGCGTAGCCGAACACCTCGTGCAGGACGAACACCGCCCGCTCCAGCGGGGTCAGGGTCTCCAGGACGACCAGCAGGGCGAGGGACACGGAGTCGGAGCGCAGGGCGTGCGCGGAGGCGTCCTCGCCGGCCGCCGGGTCGGCGGGGCCGTCCGTGAGCAGCGGTTCGGGCAGCCACGGTCCGATGTATGTCTCGCGCCGCCGGGCGATCCGTGCCCGCCGCGCGAGTGCGTGCCGCACGGTGATCCGCACCAGATAGGCCCGCGGATGGTCGATCTCCGGCGCCTGCCCCGCGTCCCCCGCCCGCGTCCGGCCCGCCCAGGACAGCCAGGTCTCCTGCAGCACGTCCTCGGTGTCGGTGACGGTGCCCAGCATGTTGTACGCCACCGCGAACAGCAGCTCACGATGGTCGAGAAACGCCTGTGTGGCGCTGTCCGTGTCCATGGGCGTCCGGTTGTCGGCCATCGCGTCTCCTCACGACGTCTCGCCACCCAGAGGGGCCGGAGCCCCCGAGTGTGACATCGGGGGCGGCTGTGTGCCGTAGATCTCATCCTGCGCCGACGCTGTCACAACCGCGGCCGTCCGCACCCTCTGGGTCCACGGCAGCAGCACCACGCAGCGAAGGAGAAGCCCATGCGACTCGTCGTCTTCGGAGCGAACGGCCCGACCGGACGGCAGGTCACCGAGCAGGCGACCGCCGCCGGTCACACCGTCACGGCCGTGACCCGCCACCCCGACGCCTTCCCGCTCGGCGGGCCCGGGCTGCGGATCGAGGCGGCCGACGTCCTTGACGCGACGGCGGTGGAACGCGTCGTCGCCGGTCACGACGCCGTGATTTCCGTGCTGGGCGTCCCGTACGGCCGGGCCCCGGTGACGGTGTACTCGACGGGCGTCACCCATGTCACCCGGGCCATGACCCGGCACGGTGTGCGACGCCTGGTGTGTGTGACCTCCACCGTGCTGTTCGACGTGCCGGCACCCGGTGAGGGAGTCCTCTTCCGCAAGGCGGTCGAGCCCTTCTTCACGCATGTCGTCGGGCGCACGGTCTACGAGGACATGCGCCGCATGGAGGAGATCGTCCGCGTGAGCGGCCTCGACTGGACGGTGCTCCGGCCCGCCGGCCTGTTCGACACGAGCGAGGTGAGCGACTACCGGCTGGCCCCGCACCGGCTGCCCGGACGGTTCACCGCACGGGCCGACCTCGCGCACGCGCTCGTGCGCGAGGCCGGAAGCGTGGAGCATGTGCGCACCTGTCTCGACGTACGCACCGCCGAGGGCACCCCGCGCCTCCTCGGTGTGATCAGAAAGGAGGCGTTCGGCAGGTGAGGAGTGGGCCGGTCACGACGGCCAGCCGCCGTAGGGGACCGTGAGCAACTCCATGGCGTGGCCCGCCGGGTCCAGGAAGTACACGCCGCGGCCGCCGTCGTTGTGGTTGATCGTGCCGGGCTGCTTCTGGTACGGGTCCGCCCAGTGCTCCATGCCACGTTCGACGATCCGCTTGTACGCGGCGTCGAACTCTTCCTCGGAGACCAGGAACGCGTAGTGCTGTGGTGTGATCCGGTCCTCGGGGGCGGTGGCGTAGTCGAGCGTGACCCCGTTGCTGAGGGTGACCGCGACGAACGGGCCCCACTCCCTGGCGGTCTCGAGACCGAGCAGTTCGGTGAAGAAGTCGGCGGACTCCCGGTTGTTCAGGGCGTGGACGATGGTGTGGTTCAACTCGACTGACAAGGAATCCTCCCAGTCATGTCCTGGCACCTCCATGCCTCACCCGGCCGGTGACCGACACGCGATGCCATCTTCGATCTTAGCCCGGGGTACCCCGGACAGCTCAGCCGACCGTGGCATCTTCGGCCACGCGGAGAGCCACCAGCTCCGCAGCCGCGCGCAGCTCGGCGATCAGCTCCGCGGACCCTCCCGCATACGTGCTGGTCAGATCGCTGCCACCGCCCAGGCGCCAGGCAGTGTGCCCGGCCGCGCGGGCCGGGCCCGGTCCACAGTCGTAGAGCGGAGAGGGCAGGATTCGAACCTGCGTGGGCCCCGTTGGGGCCCGACCGTGAGCCGAGCTCGCTGGTCCCCGATCAACCACTCCGGGCACCTCTCCCTGTGACCGGTCCGGTGTTCCCTGCCGGTCACAGGAAGAACAGTGGCAGAAGCCGCTGACCCGCCGCTGACGCGGGCCGTCAGCCACCCCGGTGCACCACGTGCCCGCCGGTCACCGTCAACGCCACCGGCGACTCGGCGAGTTCGTCGACGGGTGCGTGCACGGGGTCCACGGCCGGCGCCGTGAGGTCGGCCCGGCAGCCCGGTGCGACCCGGCCGGCGATGCCGGACTCACCTGGGGCGGCAGCCGCGTGGCTGGTGCAGCCCTCCAGCGCCCGCAACGGCGTCAGGCCCGGCCGGTGGGCCGTGGCGCCCTTCGGCCGGCGGGCCGTCGCCAGTACGGCCCGGACGTCGTAGTGCGCGATGGGCCATTCCGAGCCGAGGACGAGCGCGGCGCCCGCCTCCCGCAGATCGCGCATCCGCCAGGCGCCGGCGGCCCGGTCGCCGCCCAGTCGGCGGGACCACTCGTCGGTCCGTCGTCGCGGGTGTACCCGGTGTGCGGTGGCTGCGCCGAGGCCGCGACCTCCAACTCCGCGAACCGCGGCAGGAGTTCGTCCGGGGCGGTCTCGATGCGCTCGATCCGGTGGGCGCCGTGCCCGTTCGGCCCGAGCGAGGTGACGGTGTCCAGGACGTGCCGTACGGCCGCGTCCCCGATGGCATGCGTGGCGGTGCGGACGCCGGCCGCGTGCAGGGCACGGACGGCCTTGGCGTAGGCGTGCGGGTCCGGCCGGAACGCGGTGGTGCCCTGACCGTGGCAGTCGGGGTGATCCAGCCAGGCCGTACCGCCCTCGACGGTGCCGTCCATGAAGAACCTGACCCCGCCGACCTTCCGGTGCCGCCTGCCCCTGCCCTGCAGCCGCACCAGCTCCCGCAGCGCCTCCTGGTCGGCGCCCGGCATGCGCCAGGGCTCGAACCGCAGCCGTACCGGCGGCACCGTCTCCTGCGCCACCGCCGCCACCAGATCGAGGTCGCCGCCGTCCATCACATGGGCCCCGGTGAGGCCCGTCGTGGCCATGGCGGACAGCAACTCCGCCAGCCGGTCGCGCCGTCGGGCGTACGACGGCCGGGGTACGACGCCCGCCAGCAGGTTCATCGCGCGTGCTCGACCGGATGACCGGTGGGCCGCTCTGAGGCGTCGCACACCGCCTCCGCGTGCTGGGCGAAGGCGCGCGGCCCGGTCACCCCGGCCGCCGCCAGCGCGGCGGAGCCGGCCAGGGCACCGCTCCTCGACCGCGAGCGCATCACCACGACCGTGCTCCATCTGGTCGACGAGACCGGCGACTTCAGCGTCCCGCGGATCGCCCGGCGGCTCGGTGTGCAGACCGTTCCGTGTACCACCATGTGGACGCCCGCGACGGCATGGTGGAACAGCTGTGCGAGCGTGTCGCCGCGGCGATCGACCCGGGCACTCTCGAACTGGCCCGTGGGGCACGGCCCTTGAGGCCTGGGCCCGCTACTGTCGCGGCGCCGCGTTCGCCGCGCACCCCCGGACGATCCCGCTGCTCATGACCTCGCCGGTCCGCGCACCCCGGGTCCTGGAACAGTACGAAGGCGCCCTCGACCTGGCCGCACCCGAGAGGATGTGGGAGCTGACGGACCGCACGGCCACCCCGCGCCTCGCGCCTTCATGAACCACGCTCGGGCGCTTCTCGGTTAAGCGGACACTTTCTGACCTACATCGAATCTACGGTGGAGCCATGGTCACTTCACCGGAGAATCACGCGTCCCTGCCGTCCGGCGAGTCCGCCGAGCTGCTCCAAGCCCTCGCCGAACAGCGGGAGTTGCTGCTCATCACCGTGCGCGGCCTGACCGACGCCGAGGCCGCCCGCCGGACCACGGTGAGCGAGCTGACGCTGGGCGGGATCGTCAAACACCTGGGGCGCGGCGAGCGGGTGTGGGCGCAGATCATGGCGAAGGGCGACGGCGAGGTGCCGGAGGGCATGCTCGACCTCGGCCAGTACCGCATGGCGGACGGCGACACGCTCGCCGGGCTGCTGGAGGAGTACGCGGCGGGGACCCGCGCGATCGAGGCGGCCGTCGCGGCCGCGCCCGGCCTGGACCGGACCGTACCGCTGCCGAGGACCCCCTGGTCCCCGCCCGAGACCGTGTACTGGTCCGCCCGGCGCATCCTGCTGCATCTGATCCGCGAGACGGCCCAGCACGCCGGGCACGCGGACATCGTCCGGGAGGCGCTGGACGGGGCGAACACCACGGCGCAGCGGTGAGGGACGAAACGGGTTTCCCAGTACCGCCAGTAACATGATCACCTTGGCTCCGGGTGTACCAGTCAGTCAACTAGGCGCTGTCCCAGGACGCGCCCTGCCCGGAGATGTCTCAGATGTCCATGTATTCTCTCGGCGACGCGTTGGAAAACGCGCGCCTCACCTATGAGCAGCACGTCCGGACGTGCCGTCAGTGCCACGCCGACGGCGCGGCCTGCCCCGTGGCCAAGCATCTCCTGCGGATCTACAACAACGCACGCAGGGACCATATGCGCTCGGGAGGGCAGCACACCACGACGGACGGGCAGGGCTGACTTCGCGTCAAGTCCCATACACCGCAGTCACATTGGCGCGTGGCGACGGGGCGTGCCGGGCCGCGGGCCCCTTCGCGAACGTGCGCAGCAGGTTCTCGGTGGTGCGGGTGACGAAGGCGCGGGTGCGGGCGTCCATGCCGTGGTCGCGCCCCAGCGTGTCCGTCCCGGCCACCAGGCCCTCCACCCAGCGCATGGTGCCGGTCGCGAACACACCCGCGCCGCCGGAAGCCGTGTAGTACGCCGAGTCGCTGTGGCTCGGCCGGCCGCCGCAGACCAGCGGGGAGTGCGCGATGATCTCCAGCGGTCCCGGGGCGGGGGCGCCGGGGGTGATCCGGTCGTATTCGACGCCGACGAGATGGGCGAAGGCGTCGCCGGAGCGTGCGCCGGTGCCGTCGTACAGCCAGTGATCGGCGGCCCGGACGACATAGGGGGCATCGACCGGATAGCCCTCGTAGAGCACGCCGGTCAGCGATGATTCCGGATCCGGCGCGGGCGCCAGACGGTAATCGGTGGTGACCAGTGCGGGGTGGGAGTCGTAGCAGGGGTCGGCGCGGTAGGAGCTCTTGTAGCAGACCACCGTACGGTCGTCCGCGGCCTCTCCGGCTTCGAGCCGGACCCGGCGGAAGCACGTGTTCGCGCCGAGGAAGGCGATGTTCGCCCCGGCGTCCCGGGCGGCCGTCACATGGGCGCGCTGCTCCGGCGTCCAGTACTCGTCGTGGCCCAGACAGACGACGGCGTGCGCGTCGCGCAGCACCCCGGGATCGCGGTGGACGTCGACGCCGGTGGTGTAGGCGAGCGGTATGCCGAGGCGCTCGGCCAGCACCACCAGCGCCCGCTCGTACACCAGGAACTTCTCGGCGCCCGTGCCGTCGTAGGGGCGGTCGAAGCTGACCGCGAGGGAGCGGGTGGCGTAGGCGCCGGACGCGCCGTTGTAGAGGCTGCTGCCGCCCCAGCGGTTGTACGCCTGCCAGGTGGCCGGGGCGTGCAGCAGGACCGTACGGCCCGCGCCCGTCGTGGAGCGGACGATCAGCGGAACGTAGCGCTGGTGACCGCTGTCCGCCTCCAGCCGCAGCAGATAGGCGCCCTCGGGCCAGCCGGCGGTGTCCACCGGCAGTGTCACCGGCCAGTCGGCGCGCACGGTGCGGGTGGCGGGCAACAGCCGCGGAGCCGGCCGGGCGTGGCCGGGTATGCGGCCGGACGCCCAGATCCGGCGGGCCTGACGCCCGCCGTACCAGCCGATCCGGAACGCGGACACCCGGAACGCCGCTGCGGTGGTGGACACATGCAGCCCGAACTCCTCGCCCGGAGTCACGCTCACCCGGTCCGTGTAGCCGGCCACCGCGTCCGGCGAGCCGGTGGAGGCGAGACGCCAGTCCGCGGTGCCCGGCGCGTCCTGCTCCGCCTCGGGCCGCAGCCGCCCGTCACGGGCCGTGGTGGAGTGCGGATGCGGAGGTGCCGCCGTGCACGCGGCCGCCGTGCCGAGGCCGACGCCTGCGCACAGGGTGAGGAAGTGCCGGCGGCCGAGGCCGTCCGACGGCGTGGTGTCGTGTGCCGGAGCCACTTCACCTCCCGGGGTGTGTCGGCTCCAGCGTCACGACGCCCACGCGACAGGCGCAACCCGCGGAGCCGGGCGAAGGCCGGTGAGAGGGCGGCGTCGGCGCGCCTGACCGGGTCATCGGCGGTACGGCCGAACGGGTGACGTGGCCAGATGCTGTCGGATGCCGTCAGGTGCGGAAGCCGATGTGCACGTGGTCGTGATGGGTGGCGTCGCTGAAGAACTGCCCGGGACCGCCGCCCGACAGCAGTACGGGACCGCCCACGTTGTACGACCCGGCGTCCGCCGCGTCCCGCATGAACCGCTCGATCAGGCCACGTGACGTCGCCGGGTCGACGACCGCGTGGCCGTCGATCCGCCACACGTCGAAGGCCCGGCCACGCGGATGGTCGCTGGGCCGGCTGGTGCCGAACACGTCCAGCGGATGTCCGGAGCGGACGACGCTCACCTCCAGCCGGTACGTCCGTGCCAGAGCGAGCATCGCCCCGGCCACGCTGGTGTGCACCTGGCCGCTGCGCAGGTCCGCCACGGCGGCCGGCGGCAGCACGATACGGTCGTCGGACAGCACGGTCCGGACACCCGACGCCAACGACCGGGCGGCCGGGCCGGGTTCCGCCGGATGCAACGCGTCGACCGTCCAGTCCGCCCCCGCCCGTGACAGGCGCACGTCGACCGTCGTCCCGCCCGCGCTCACCTTGCCGCCGCGCCGGGTCCACTGCCGGCACACCACCAGAACGCTGGCCGACCGGGACAGAATCCCGCCGTACTGCGCGTCCACGACCTGCAGAGCCGCCGCGTCGGTCATCGGCAGCAGCGGTCCGGCCTGGCCCACGAGGCCCGTCGGCAGCCCGAGCGCCGCGACCCTCGCCCGCGCCGCCTCCGCACCACTGTGCCCGGCCGCCCATGTGCCGATCGCCTCGACCAGCTGCACGGCGCGCAGCTTCGCCGCCGGCTGGACTTCGGCGGACGTCGGCCGCCAGGGAGTGGTGTGCGGCAGGCCGGGGGAGGGCGACGGCGAACCGCTGTGGCTCGGGGACCCCTGGGTCGGTGCCCCTTGGCGTGGGTGCCCGGCCGGTGCCGTACGACCGGAGCACCCGGCCGCGCCGAGGGCGACTCCGGCGAGGGCGGCCAGCACGACCCGGCGGCCGGGCGGGGGAGCGGCGGGCGCGCGAGTGCGGGTGACAGGGCCCAGTGGGGTCATGGGGCCCAGTGTCCGCCCGGTGGCGGGGTTCGGGCGAGCGCGAACGGCGGGGCGCGGGGCGCGGGGCGCGGGGGCGGCTCGGTGCTCCGATCGGTACTGCACCGGTCGCGGTGCGCTGGGCTCCAGGCGCGACGACTCGCCGCCAACTCCTTCAGAACGGCGGTTCGTTGAGGAGTCCCAGAAGGGACTCGGAGCTGTGCTCGTCGCCCGAGGCCGGCCCCGACGGGTCGGGGAACGTGCGGCCCCAGGACGCCGCGCGGCCGAGGGCGCTCAGGCGCCAGGCGAGGTGTGCGGCGCACCGTAGGTCTGCCGCAGTGCGGCCGGGAGCCGTCCAGGGCTCCAGATAGGCGTCGAGCAGGCGGGGCACGACCTGCGGTCCGTACCGTGCCCGGGCCTTTTCGACCGGGATCCGCAGGCTGCAGAACGGGTGCGAGACGGCCGCGTCGCCCCAGTCGAAGAAGGTGAACCGGCCCGGTGCCGGATGGAACAGCTGGCCGTCGTGCAGGTCCGCGTGGTCCAGGGAGTCCTCGATGCCGGCGGACGCGAGTTCGGCGGACCAGTCCTCAAGGCGGGGCCGCAGCCGTTCCAGCCGGGCCCGGGCCTCCGCGCGCAGCGCGGTGTTCCCGGTGAGCAGCCTGCCGAATGCCGCGGGCAGGTCCAGGGTCCGCGCGGAGGGCACCCCGAGCTGCTCGATCTCGCGCGCGTGCGGACTCACGGCCCGCTGCATGCTCGCGTACTGGCGCAGCAGGTCCTCCCAGGCCCGCGGCTCGACCGGCGCGCGGGAGAGCACGGAGCGGAACAGCTCTCCTCCGTCGGGCAGCAGGACCCATGCCCGCTCGGCGTCGACGGCCAGCGGCTCCAGCACATGCCCCGGCACCCAGCGGGCCAGCGCGGCGGTCAGGGAGCCCTCGAAGGCGCTGGCCGGCGGATTCGCCTTGAACCAGACGGCGTCCCGCCCCTCGACGGGCACCCTCACCAGCACGGACCACGGACGCAACCGCACAGCCAGGTCACCGCCCATCCGCAGGCCGCGTGCGGCGAGCCGGTCCGCCACCCAGTCCAGGGCCGCGTCCCGCCACGACTCCCGCTCCCATGGAGTCTGCGCGTACTGGTAGGTGCTCCGGTCCACGACGATCGGACACGCACGGTACATCGCGCCATCACATCATCGCCGCCGGCAAACGACCACCCGATTTCCCGGGCGGTGCCGCCGAGCGGTCATGCGTGGGGGTGCGCGGACCGGACGATCAGGGTGCGCAGTTCGTCCACGGCACGCGTGCGTGCCCCTGTCAGTTCGGGCGCGGGTACGCATCCGGGCGCGATGCGGACCGGCGCTGGTTCGACCCCGACCGGGACGCGCTCTACCCCGACCGCATCCGCCGCCGCCCGCCGGGCACCGACTCCGGCGGCCTGGGACGCCGCGCACCGCACGGCCGGCCCGCAGTACCCGGGCTCCACCATGTGCTCGGCGTTCCGCACCGTCCAGGGCTGGACCGCGCTGTCCGACATGGACCACGACCAGCGTGTGCTGCACACCGTGCCGATCCCCGAGGCGATGGCCTGTCCGATGCTGCGCCCGCTGCTGCCGGACGTCGCCGACGACGACATGTGCGGGGTCACCGTCAACCAGGTCTTCCCCGTGAGCGAGAAGTGGCACCCGCTGCTGCTGGAGGCGCTCAGCGGCATCCCGGACGTGCGGGCCGGCGACTCCGTCTGGTGGCACTGCGACATGATCCACAGCGTGGCACCGGTGGCCGGCCAGCAAGGCTGGGGCAACGTCATGTACATCCCCGCCGCGCCCTGGTGCCCGCGCAACGAGCGGTACGCGGCCTCCGTACGCGAGGCCTTCCTCACCGGGTCCAGCCCGAGCGACTTCCCCGAGGAGCACTACGAGCGTTCCAGGTCCGGGCGTTTCACCGCCGGCCGGCTGGGCACCACCGGCCGCCGGGGCCTCGGACTCGGCTGAGCGCGGCCCGCACACGAACGCGCCCCCGGTCACCGACCGGGGGCGCGCTTCATGCGGGGAAGGTCAGGCGCGCTGCCTGCGACGCATCGTCAGGTACGTGCCGGTCGCACCCGCGGCCACCAGGGCGCCCACGCCGAGCCCGACCGGCAGGGCCGGGAAGCCGGAGGCGTCTGTCGCCGCGGCCGTGTCCTGCATCGCCGGACCCGGGGTGATGCTGGTGGACACCGGGGAAACGTGCTGGATCGGGCCGACGTGCTTGACGGAGCCGTCGGAGTTCAGCAGCACCTGCTTGTTGTTCGGGTGCCGGAAGTCGAACATGCCCGACAGCGAGCCGGCCGTCGCGTCGAAGGAGTGGTCACCGACCTGACCGGTACGCCAGTTGTCCTCGATGAACCGGGTGATCGACGCCTGGTTGGTCAGGGTGTGGTCGACCTTGTTCACCTTGCTGTACGGCGAGACGACCAGCAGCGGCTGGCGGGTGCCCGGGCCACAGCGGTCCGTGTAACCACCGGACGCCTTCGGGCCCTTCTGGCAGGCCGGGCTGTCGGTGGCCTTGCCGTTGGAGGCGACCGTGGAGTCCGTGGAGCCGTTCTTCGGGACGACGTAGGCGTGGTCGTACCAGCCGTCGGAGTCGTCGTAGGCGACCACGACCGCGGTGGACTTCCACTGCGGCGAGCTCTGGATCGCGTTGATCTGGTTGATCAGGAAGTGCTGCTCGTCGGTCGGGTCGGAGTAGCCCGCGTGGCCGTCCTGGTACGCACCGGCCTTGAGGAAGCTGACGGCCGGCAGCTTGCCCGCCTTGAGCGCGGCGGAGAAGTCGGTCAGGTCGTAGTTGTGGTTGGCCTGGCCGCCGTGGCCGATCTCCGAGACGGACTTCGGCGCCAGGTGGTGCGGGTTCGCCGTCGACTTGTAGTACGAGAACGGGTTGTGGTGCGGGCTGTAGTCCACCACGGACGCGCCGCCCACGTTGGTGTGCGCGGTGTCGCACTTGGCGTACGAGCCGGACGTGCCGTTCCACGCGGTCGACGGACGGAAGCCGCCCTGGAACCAGCCCCAGGAGACCTTCTTGGCGTTGAGCAGGTCACCGATGTTCTTGCCCTGCAGCGCCGCCAGCGCGTTGGTGCTGGTGTGGTCCTTGCCGGAGCAGTCGTCGAAGGCCGGATCCGGGTCGTTTATGACCGTGCCGACGCCCTTGGCGTCGGGCGACGCGATCGCGTAAGAGTCCGGCTTCGGGGTCTGCTTGCCGGTGGCCGGGTCCATCGAGATGGCGCCGTGCGTGTTGCCGGAGATCAGGTTCAGGGCGCCGGGCGTGGACGGGCCGTAGTTCGAGCTGTAGGCGCGGTCGCTCAGGGAGTAGTTCTGGGCGTAGTTCCACAGCCCGGTGACCGTGTTGCCGTCGTAGTAGTCCATCGCCAGGCCCGGCTCGCCGAACAGGCCGCCGCTGCACTTGTCGACCTCGGTGTTCTGCACGAACTGGTCGGCCTTGCCGCCGTTGTAGGCGTACTGCTCCGCACCGTAGGAGTGGTTCTGGTCGCAGGTCATCGCCTGCGAGGAGGACAGCCGCTTCGGCGCGTACTGGTTCGGGTTCTTCGTCAGCAGCCCGGCGTGCGCGAGGGTGTCGATGTCCTTCGGGGTGTTCTTCGACGCGGTGAACTTCGTGCCGTCCGTGTTGGCGGCCTTCGGGTACGTGGCGAAGTAGTGGTCGAAGGAGATGTTCTCGTCGAACAGCACGACGACGTGCTTGATCGGCGTCGCGGTCGAGGAGTGCCCGCCGTGCGCGGCGGCGGGCGCGGCCGCCCAGCCGGGCGCGTTGCTGCCGAGCACGGTGAGCGCGGCAGCCCCCGCCAGTGCGCCCAGGCTCCGCATCGCGGCTCGTCTTCCTCTGCTTGCCATGGTGGTCTACCCCTCCGGACAGAACGTCTGTGCGTCGTACGAGCACGCATGCTGCACCTGCTGCGCAGCGCGTCGGCTGAGCCATGATGGCGTGTAGGTGAACACCAAGTCAGGGATCTCAGGGTAAAACTTGACTGTGTGTTGACCCGGCAGGCTGAAGAGTTGTCCGGACAGGTTCAGCCGAACAGGGCGCGCCCGTACCAGTCCGAGGCGTCCCGGACACCGGGCAGCGCGAAGAAGTAGCCGCCGCCGAACGGGCTGATGTAGTCCGTCAGCGGCTCGCCCGCCAGCCGGTGCTGCACCGTCTCGAACTGCCGCTTCAGGTCCTGCTGGTAGCAGCAGAACAACAGGCCCATGTCCAGGTTGCCGTTGGCGTCCATGCCCCGGTCGTAGTTGTACGCGCGGCGCAGCAGGCGCTGGTCGGCGGTCGCGGACGTACGCGGGTTGGCGAGCCGCATGTGCGCGTCCAGCGGGATGATGTCGCCCTTGGGGTCGTCGGCGTACTTCGGGGTGTCGTGCTCGTGTTCGCCGTCCAGCGGCGCACCGGAGGAGCGGGCGCGGCCGAACATCCGCTCCTGCTCGCTGAGCGAGACCCGGTCCCAGAACTCCACCAGCATCCGTATCAGTCGCACGACTTGATAGCTGCCGCCGACCGCCCAGTCCGGCTCGCCCATGCCCTTGCCCACCCACACCAGACCGTCCATCTCGCGCGCGCTGGCGGTGTCCGGGTTGGCGGTGCCGTCCTTGAAGCCCAGGAGATTGCGCGGGGTGCCGGAGGGCCGGGGCGGGCTGGAGAAGCCGTCCAGCCGCCAGCGGACCTGAAGGGCGCCCCGGGTGTGCCGGGCGATGTCACGCAGCGCGTGCAGGGTGGTGTCCGGCTCGTCGGCGTGCAGCTGGAGGCTGAGGTCGCCGTGGCACCAGTCCGCCCGGAGATCGTCGTCCGGGAACTCGGGCATGGTGGTCAGCCGCCGGGGCCGCTGAGCGGCCAGCCCGAACCGGTCGTCGAACAGCGAGGCTCCGACGCCCACGGTGACGGCGAGCTGACCGGAGGGCAGCTGGTCGCCGAGGACGCCCGAGTCGCTGGGCGGGGCGGTGATGCCGACCGGGGACGGCGTCCCTCCGGAGGTGAGGAAGCGGGCCCGGTCGGTGAGCGTGCGCAGCAGCTCGGTCAGGTCCGCACGGCTCTCGGCGGTCACGTCGAGCGAGGCGAACACACTCGTGCGGCGCGGGGCCGCGATCGCCGAGGCCTGGTGGACGCCGTGGAAGGGGGCGACGGAATCCGTGCTGGTGGTGTCGGCGGCGGGGGCGGCGGCGCCCGTGGCGAGGCCGGCGCCCGCCAGGGCGGCACCGCGCAGAAAGCCGCGCCGGCCCAGGCCGTCGGAACGCTCGGAACTGCTCACACGGTCCTCCGCGGGTCGCACAGGGTGGCCACCGAGGCCAGCCGCTCCACCAGGTCGCCGAGCACGGAGTCGGCCTGCTCCCGCTGGGCGCGGCTCAGTGCGTCGAGCGAGGTCCAGCCGTCGCCGTGCCGGAATCCGTCGAGGGTGCGCTGCGCGCGGTCCAACTCCTTGTCCAGGCCCGGCAGATCGGCGTACCGGGTGGCGAGCAGCGGGCGCAGCCGGGACAGCACCTCGCGGGTGCCGTCCAGATTGGCGCGGGCCGTGGCGAGGTTGCTGCCGCTGCCGTGGTCGGTACGGCCGGTCAGCTCGAACTGCACGGTGTTCTCCAGGATCTCGTGCGCGCGCAGACCCAGCTGGGCGGGGTCCATACGCGTCTGCGACCAGCTGTCCCGCAGCCCGGTCACCGCCTTCACCAGCGCCGCGGCCGGGGCGCGCAGACCGGCCGCCGACTCGCCGTGCCACAGCCCGTACTCGATGCGGTGGAACCCGGCGAAGTCCTTGTCGTGCGCCCCGCCGGCCAGACCGGCGTCGGTGCCGTTGATCGCTTTGTCCGCGTCCCCGAAGGCGTCGTACGCCGCGCCCAGCCGCTCGTACACCAGATGGGCCGGCAGCCAGGCCGAGCGGGCGGCCGCGAGGTCGCCCCGGTCGATCGCGTCCTTGAGCGCCGCCGTCAGCCGGACGACGTCGTCGAGACCGCCGCCGACCCACTTCTGGTAGGCGAGCGCGGGCGGGATCAGGTCGTGCTCCGAGACGGGCGCCGCGCCCGGGCCGCGGCTGCCGCTGGTGAGGTGCACGGTGGGCCCGGTGACGGCGTCGGCGTCGTCGGGCACGCACTTGAAGGCATACGTTCCCTTGCCCAGCCGCACCGTCAACTGCCGTGTCGTACCGGGACCGATGCCCTCCACCTCGCCGTACACCGCCTGGCTGCCCGGGTCCTCCAGGTAGACCTCGGCGGCGCCGTCGGAGGAGTTGTGCAGGTCGAAGGTGTGCACCCCCGGCTCGGGACTGGTCCAGCCGCGGCCGCAGTGGCTCTGCGAGACGTCGATGACGATGTGCCCCGACGGGGCGCCGGCGGCCCGGCCGTGCCGCGGCCCGCCCAGCGAGTACGCCAGCAGCGTGCCCCCGAGGACCACGGCGAGGACGACGAACACCGCGGGCGCCGTCCGGAGACGAACGGACCGCGTGCCGAGGCGAGGCAACGGCATGGCGAGCCTTTCCGGAACGACGTACGCAACGGCCTCATGGTAGGCGCCGTTCCGGATCCGAACACCCGTCCCAAGGAGACGATGGCCAAGAATTCCCCCGGGGTTAACCGGCAGGTGGTCTGAGGCGGGCCGCCTGACCAGGCCCGCCCACCCCTCAGGGGCCGGTTCAGCGGACCGGGAATCCGAAGGAGTAGCCCTGCTGCTTCAGCCACGGCAGCAGGGTGCGCAGCGCGGCCACGGTCTGCGAGCGGTCGCCGCCCGCGTCGTGGAAGAGGATCGTCGGCCCGTTGGCCAGCTCGCGCTTGACGGTGGCGACGATGGCGGCGGTGCCCGGCCGCGAGAAGTCCTTGGAGTCCACGTTCCAGCCGAGCGGTCGCATCCCGTGCGAGGCCGCCAGCTGCCGGCTGTACGGGGTGAAGGCGCCGCCCGGAGCCCGGTAGTACATCGGCTTCACGCCACCGGACGCCTGGGTGATCTGCTGCTCGGCCTCCAGGATCTGCTGCGACTGGTAGGCCTCGGGCTTCTTGTCCATCGTGGTGTCGTGCGACACCGTGTGGTCGCACAGCCGGTGCCCGGCCGCCACCACCTGCCGGACCAGGTCGGGGTGCGCCTGGGCCTGCGGGCCGATCATGCAGAACGTCGCCTTCACGCCGTTGGCGCGCAGGACTTGGAGCACCTGCGGGGTCCAGACCGGATTCGGACCGTCGTCGATGGTGATATTGACCGCGTGCGCGCCCCCGTCCGAGGCGTGGGCGATGTCGGCGGAGACGGGCGGCTCCTTCGGCGTGGCGGGCTGCTGTGCCGAGGTGCCCGGTGCCGCCGAACCGCCGCCGGACTGGCCGGCCTGCGCGGTCCATATCGAGGTGGCGGCCGCCACCGCAGTGACCCCGACCCCCGCCGCGACCATCCGGCCGTACCATCCCCGCCCGTTGTGCCGCGTCATGTCCCGCCCCGATCTGCTTCGTGTCTGTTTGGCCCCGTGCACCCGTGTTCTGTGCACCTGTCAGGACGGTGGGGGTTGAGTGGGGGTTCAAAGGAGGATGTGGTTGTTACCGATCACGGACAATTCCAGGGCGCTTCCGCGACAGAGGACACGAAAACGCGCGGGCGGTCGGCCGGCGGAGTCGGTACGGTGCCCGGATGGCCCCCTATCCGGAGCTCGAACCGTATGCGCACGGCATGCTCGACGTGGGCGACGGCAACCACGTCTACTGGGAGACCTGCGGCAATCCGGACGGCAAGCCCGCCGTCGTCCTGCACGGCGGGCCGGGATCCGGGTGCACCCCTTACCCCCGGCGTCTGTTCGACCCGGCCGCCTATCGGATCGTCCTGCTCGACCAGCGCGGCTGCGGCCGGTCCACACCGCACGCCGGCCGCCACGACACCGACATGAGCGTCAACACCACGGCGCACCTCATGGCCGACCTGGAACTGCTGCGCCGGCACCTGGGCGTCGAACGGTGGCTGGTGTGGGGCGTGTCCTGGGGATCGGTGCTCGCGCTGCGCTACGCGCAGACCCACCCTGGCGTCGTCTCCGAGCTGGTGCTCACGGGCGTCGCCACCGGGTCGAACGCCGAAGTCGAGTTGCTGACCAGGGGACTGGGCCGGATCTTCCCGGACGCCTTCGAGCGGTTCAGGTCCGCGTTGCCGGCCGGCGAACACGACGGGAACCTCGCCGCCGCCTGCAACCGGCTGCTCGAATCACCCGACGCCGAGGTACGGGAACGGGCCGCACGGGCCTGGACCGACTGGGAGACGGCCACGATCCCGGCGCCGCCGCGCTCCGTCGCCCGCTACGAAGACCCCGTCTTCCGCATGGGCTTCGCCCGCACCGTCACGCACTACTGGGGCAACGGCCACTTCCTGGGCGCGGGCGACGACGACGGCGTGGTCCTGCGCGACGCACACCTGCTCAAGGGCATCCCGGGCACCCTCGTCCAGGGAAGCCTCGACTTCGGCAACCTCCTCGGGATCGTCTGGCGGCTCCAACAGGCCTGGCCGGACAGTGAGTTGGTGATCGTGGGCGACAGCGGACACAGCAGCGGGGCGCCGGGCATGGCGGAGGCGCTGGTGGCGGCCACCGACCGGTACGCGGCCGGCGCCGGTGGAAGGGCCCGATGACGCTCAGGAGCCCCGATGACAAACAGGAGAGCCGGATGACGACATCACCGCCCCGACTCCGCCCGCTGCTGGACCAGTTCGACTTCGCGTGCGAGCGGCTCCTCGGCCGGCTGGCCGGGCCCGTCATGGACAGTGGCGACGGTGCGGACACCGAGGTCGAGCCGCTGACCGATGACGAGTACCTCTGGGAGCCGGTCCCGGGCTGCTGGTCGGTGCGACGGCGCGCGGACGGGCCGGGGCCGCGGGCGGCCTTCCTGTCCGGCGGCGGCTCCTGGGGGCGGGACGCCGCACCGTACCCGCACCCGTGGCCACCGCCCGTCACGACTCTCGCCTGGCGCCTGAGTCACCTCACCGAGATGCTCTCCCTCCGCGCCGACCACACCGCGGGCAGCCGCGGGGCGACCCGGGAGGAGCACCCCGTCAGCGGGGACGCCGCAGGTGCGATCGCGGCCTTCGTGACCGGGGCCGCCGCCTGGCGGCAGGCACTGCTGAGCGCCGGCGACACGGCGCTGGACACCGTGGGGTACTGCACCTACCCGTACGGCAGCGACGCGGAGGAACCCTTCCTCGACATCGTGTGGTGGGTCAACCAGGAAGTGCTGCACCACGGAGCCGAGATCGCCCTGCTCCGCGACCTCTACCGGGCGAACCGAGCGAACCCGCAGACCTGACGACCTGGCCCGGTCCCTCACTTCCCGGTCAGCGCCGCCCGTACGATCGCCGCGGCCGCCGTGCCCGCCGTCCGCACCGGCCCGGAGCTGCGCGCGGCCCGGCCGAGCATGAAGGCGCCCTCCAGCAGAGCGATGACCGAGCCCGCCGTCTCCCGGGCGGAGGGCTCGGGGATGCCGCCCTGGGCGTAGTAGGCGGCCAGACGGTCGATCCAGCTGTCGAACACCTCCGAAGTGGCCTGCCGCAGCGTCTCGTTGGTGCTCGCCACCTCCATCGCGACCGTGGCGATGGGGCAGGGGTCGGCGAAGTCCAGCTCGGCGAGGGTGCCGGCCGCGGCGGCGAAGGCGTCCGCGGTGGCCGCCACCCGGTCCTCGTACGGCGTCATCAGCGTGGTGATGAGCTCCAGATAGACGGCGCCCGAGGTACGGATCACCTCCTCGCCCAACTGGGCCTTGCCGCCCGGAAAGAAGTGGTAGATCGAGCCGAAGGGAGCACCGGCCGCCTCGGCGATCTGCTTCATCCCGGTGCCGGTGTAGCCCGAACGCCGGAACAACTCGGTGCCGGCGTCCACGATGCGCCGGCGGGTCTCATGGGTGCTGATGGCCTTGCCGTCGCTCACGGGTGGCACCTCCGGTAAGCCGCTGTTGCCAAAGGGCGGTCGGCGCCTATTCTGTCACTAGAACGCTCTATCAAGTGACGACCTGACGGGCGACCGGGGGCGGAGGCACGGGCATGCCGGAGATCGAGCTGAGCGCGGGAACCATCGACTACCAGGACACCGGGGGTGACGAGCCCGTCGTGGTCCTCGCCCACGGCCTCGGCTTCGACGAGTCGGTCTGGGCCGATGTCGTCTCCGCCCTGCGCCCCGACTTCCGCGTCGTGGTCCCTGTGCTGCCCCTCGGCAGCCACCGGCGCCCGATGCGACCGGACGCGGACCTCTCCGCGCACGGCATCGCCCGCCTGCTGGCCGAGTTCATGGACCGCCTGGACCTGCGCGATGTCACCCTCGTCCAGAACGACGCCGGTACGGCCCAACTCCTCGTCGGCGTCCGGGACGACCGCATCGCCCGGCTCGTTCTGACCTCCTGCGAGGCCCTGGACAACTACCCGCCCGGCATCCAGGGCCGGATCCTGTCCGTGGCCTGCAAAGTCCCCGGCGGAATCTTCCTCCTTCTGCAGTCCTTCCGCCTCCCCGTCCTCGCCCGGATGCAGACCTCGCTCGGCGGAATGGCCAAGAAGCGGCTGCCGAAGGAACTCATCGCGCGCTGGTACGCCCCTCTGCTGAGGAACCGTCACATCCGCCGTGACTTCGCCCAGTTCCTCCGTACGACCCGTAAGGACTGCTATCTGCAAGCGGCCCGGAACCTCCCGGGGTTCACCCGCCCGGCACTGGTCGCCTGGGGCGCCGAGGACCGCATGATGCCGCCCGAGACGGGCCGCCGCCTGGCCGAACTGCTGCCGAACTCCCGCTATGTGGAGATCCCCGACGCCCGCACCCTGGTCCAGCTGGACAATCCGGCCGCCCTCACCGAGCAGATCCGCCGCTTCGCCAAGGACCACCCCGTGCCCGGGGAACGGTGACTCCCGGCGCGGAGGTCACCCTTCGAGTGAGACGTACAGGCGCGTGCCGCCAGGCCGGAAACCGACCCTCTCGTACACGCGGCGGGAGCCCTCGCCCGAGTACTCCAGCCACACGGACTCCGCTCCGCGGCCGAACATGGTCCCGGCCAGCGTCGAGGTGACCGCGGCAGCGATGCCGCGCCCCCGGTACGCGGGCAGGGTGCCCACACCCGCCAGCTCGGCCGTGCCCTCGGCGGGCGCCGAGCAGAGGGCGCCGCCGGCACAGCCGCCGCCCCGAGCACGGACGAACCGTACGGCCCCGCCGCTCTCCTCGGTCCGCCGCAACCGTGCCGCGCCCTCCGGGGACGGCTCCCATTCGCCGCCGAAGGCCTCGGCCAGGGCGATGTCGAGCGCGGTGTAATCCGCCTCGCCGACCGGGGCCGTCACCTCGACCGGGGCCGTCGAGTCAGGGACGGCGCCGGGCAGGGTCAGGGTGGCGGGGGTGCAGACCAGGTACTCGTGCATCGCCTCCGTGCCGAAACCCGCCCGGCGCAGCGCGGGTTCCACGGCGGGCGCGGCGTCCGGGGCGAACTCCAGCCGGGGCTTGAGTCCGCGTTCGCGGAACACGGCGATCAGGCCGGCGACGTCCCGGTCGGTGGGCTCGGCGCCCGGGACGGGGGTGGCGTAGTTGATGTAGGGGCTGGTCGTCGTGGGGTCGAACCCCACGACGAAACCGCCGGCTTCATGCGTCTCCGGCCGGCGCAGTAGGTGGGCGACGGCAAAGCTCTGGACATCGGTGCGCACTACGAGTCCTCACGGTGAAGGCGGCCACGGGCCATGGGGGCCGGGGCGTGGCCAGGCATACGGGAACGGCCTCTGCGAGGAGGCGGACGGTGTACGGGACACCGCGTCGTCGGACCGCCGTGAGAAGGCGCGAGAGGTACCGGAGAACGCTGCTTCGGAGCAGACGGCTCAGTACCGACGGCGGCCGCTGGGGGACGCCGGAACCATGGACTTCAGTCCTTCATCGGGAGTGATCGGACGTGCTTTCGGCCACGGTGAGCCTGCCACAGCCAGGGAGGGGCTGACAAGCGATCACCGATGGCGATCGGTGCGATTCTCGGCGGTGTGTCGAAGCGCGCGTGGCTCGTTCGACGCTTGGGTGGAGGCGGGATCCGCCTCGGGAGAACAGAGCGAAGAAGAACAGACCCAAGGAGACGCCATGAAGATCCGTGCCCGCGTGAGCATGAGCGCCGACGGCTGTGTGACCACACCGTCCGGATGGCCGGTGCTGACGGCCGACCCCGCTTTCGTGTCCGGCGAGAGCCATGGCATCCGGGAGTTCCTCGAAGGGTGCGAGGCGGCGCTGATGGGCCGTACCACCTTCGAGCCCGCGCTGACCAACAACCGCTGGCCCTGGCCGAACCTCGATGTGTTCGTGCTCGGCTCCCATCGCCCGGCCGGCACCCCGGACCACGTCGTCACCGACAGCGATCCGGCGCGGCTGCTGGAGAAGGTCCGCGCGGCCAACCGCGGCGGCGACGTGCATCTCGTCGGCGGTGCGCGCACCATCCAGGCCTTTCACGCCCTCGGCGCCCTCGACACGCTGGAGCTGGTCATCGTGCCGCTGCTGTTCGGCGGCGGGACGCGGCTGACGCCCGCGCTCGACCCGTCCGCCGGGCTCACCTTCCAGCGCGAGCGCGCCCTGCCGGGCGGGTCGGTGGAGATCGTCTACTCCTGCAAGGGCAGCCGGCCGCCACTGCCGGGCGCCCCCGCGAGCCAGCGCTGAGTCACGGAGGGCGAAGAGGGTGCCAGAGGAGTCTCAGCGGCTGGAGCGCTGCGCATCCACGATCGCGTGCACGGTCGGCTCCGCCCCCGCCAGCCGCTGCACCCGCTCCGCGAAGCCCGGGAACTGCGACGCGACCTTGGTGAGGAAGCGCAGCTCGGGCGGTGCCACGTTGATCTCGGCGGCATCGCGTTCGATGGCTCGCATCACGCCCTTGCAGACCTGCTCGGGCGAGACGGTGCGGACACCGCCGGGCGTCGACGAGCCCGTCTTCGCGAACATGCCCAGCTCGCGTACGAAACCCGGCTGGACGATCGAGACGCCGACACCCGTGCCGTGCAGATCCTGGCGGAAGGCCAGCGAGAAGCCGCGCAGCCCGAACTTCGTCGCGGTGTACAGGGACGACGACTTGGTGGCCGCCATGCCGGACAGCGACCCGACGAAGCAGAGGTGGCCGCGTCCGGCGGCCACCATCGCGGGAGCCAGCAGCCGGGCGAGCATGGCAGGAGCGCGCAGATTCACCGCTAGGGCCCGGTCGATCTGCTCCGGCGTGTAGTCGAGGACGTCACCGCTGGAGGGCAGGGCCGCGTTGGCGATCAGGATGTCCGTACCGGCGGCCTCTGCGGCCAGCCGCTGCACGTCGTCGGCGTCGGCCAGATCGGCCGCGATCGTCCGGGCGCCGTAACGCTCGGCGAGGGGTTCGAGTGCCTCGGTCCGCCGGCCGGTGAGCACGAGGCGGGCGCCACGAGCGGACAGCTCGGCGGCCAGCGCGCCGCCGATGCCGCCGGTGACACCGGTGAGCAGAACGGTCGACCCGGCAATGTGCACGGCTACCCTCCAGTCCGGTCCTGTTCGTTCGAACGAACACTAGGGAGCGCGGACGGCCCTGTCCACCGGTGCTGCAAGGCGGGATGGGAAGGCGGCGCTGGAAGGCGGTGCCGGAAACCGGTGATGGAAGAATGCACGCCATGCCGCACGCCCCTCACCCCGCCCCGATGCGCCAGCGCATCATCACCGCCGTACTGCGGATCATCGGTGAGGACGGAGTCGCGGCGGTCACGAACCGGCGGATCGCCAAGGAGGCGGGCGTGTCCCTCGGTTCGGTCACCTACCACTTCGAGACCCAGCACGATCTGCTGCGGGAGAGCCTGCTGTATTTCGTGCGCGAGGAGGCGCGGCACTTCACCGAACTGGCCGAGCAGTGCCAGACGGAGGGCCTCGCCGTCGAGGACGCGGCGTCCCTGGCCGGCCAGGTCGCCTGTGGCACGGCGCTGGACAGCGCCCATCTCGCACCCTTCGAGCTGTATCTCCACGCCGGGCGGGACGCACGGCTGCGGGAGGCGGCGGCCGAGGCCTTCCGGGCCTACGACCTGCTCGCCGCTCGCATCCTCACCGCGCTGGGCGTTCCGGACGCGGAGCGCCTGGCCGCCACGACCGTCGCCCTCGTGATGGGCCTGCAACTGCGCCGGCTGGCCACGGGCAGCCCCGTGGACGACCTGGTCGACGCCCTCCTGCTGCTGGTGCGCGGCGCCGACGACCGGTCGTCCGGGGCCGCTTCAGGGGAGCCGGCGGCACAGTAGGGCGTCGGGCCCGGGGCGGCTGCCCACCCGGGTGGTGTAGGCGATTCCGGCGGCGTATTCGTCGTCACCGCACTGGCCCTTGTAGTCGCCGTACACGAAGTCGCCGCCGGCGGCTCCGGTGGGACGGTTGTCGGACCGGTCGAACCACACCGTGCGGCCCGCTCCCGCCAGCGGGTTCCGGGCGGGCACGCACAGGGCCGCCGAGACCCGCTCGCCGCGGGCGCTGTACCCGACGAGGAAACTTCCCTCGGGGCACTGCAGTTTGGCGTAGCCCGACGCCCAGTCGCCGCTGGCCGGGACATAGCGCTCGTCCGTGACCACCGTCTGCCCGCCGGCGGCCGCACGCGGATCGCCCGGGCCGCCGCCGGTGCTGTCGGTGCACAGCCCTCGCCCACTGGTGTGGCCGAGGCCGATGAGCCGCAGCCCGTCGGGGCAGGTGGCCTTGTAGGCCCCCGGATCCCAGTCCCCGGTGGCCCGCACCCGCACCGACTCCACCGCGTCGCCATGGTCGATGGCGAGCATCCGCCAGACCGGAACCGCCGCCACCGGCCCGGTCTCGCTCGGCGCCGTCATGAGGTGCTGCCAGGCTGCGGCATGCCAGTCGCCCGCGTCGAGGATGCCGGAGCGATGCCCGGTCTCGTCGTACTGGAGCAGCGCCCAGTCGTCGTGGCCCGCGAAGCCGACCAGCGGCCAGAAGGCGAAGTCGGTGTCGTGGCCGGCGAAGTAGTCGGTGATGCTGCCGAACCAGGTGCGCGCGGCCGGACTGGTCTCGCCCGCGCCGATGCCGAACTCGCTGACCCAGACCGGTGCGGTGTAGTGCCGGTCCGGCTCCTCCACGAAGAACGCCTCGTCGTGGAGCGCTGTGTACAGGTCGTCGCGGCTCAGGTCCTGGTAGCGGGGGTCATGGGTCTCGCCGACGCCGGTCGCGCCGCTGTGGTGGGGGCCGGTGTAGCCGTAGAAGTGCGCAGAGTAGACCAGCTTGTGGGCGTCGACGAGGGTGTGGGACAGCGTGCCGGCTGGGGTCAGCACAGGGCGCCCGTGGGGGAGTCCGTCCGCGGGTATCCCGGTCCAGTTGATGCCCTCGACGACGATCAGGAGCCGTGGGTTGGCCTCCGTGAGGATGCGGTCGGCGGCGAGCCGGGCCGCGGCGTACCAGTCGTGGTCGTCGCCCAGGCCCCAGTTGGGGTCGTCCAGGACGTCGCGCCGTACCTCGTTGTACAGGTCCGCGCCCACCACCCGGGGGACGGAGGCGTAGCGGCGGGCCATGAAGACCCAGTCGTCGGCCCAGGCCTGGGCCGACTGCGAGCTGTTCCAGCGCTCGTTGCCGTCGATGCCGCAGCACCAGCGCGAGGTGTTGGTGTGGTTGTTCAGGATCACGGCGAACCCGCCGGCGCTGAGCGCGTCGACCACGGCGTCGTAGATCTGCAGCGGTGTCCTGCCGCGCAGTCGGGGATTGGCGGTCACGGCGCTGTCGGGCACCGGGGTCGTGTTGTGGATCATCGCGTTCGAGAACGGCAGCCGGATGGTATTGAGGCCCAACTGGTGGAAATCGTTGAGGAGTTGGTCCAGCGGTACGCGGTCCAGACCGAGGGGGATGCCGTGCGAGTCCTGGCCGGCATGGTGGTTGGCGGGATCGCCGATGCTGCCGCTGCCCGTCCACGAGCCTTGTGCGCCGTCCCAGTTGGCGCCCTTCAGGCGGAAGCGGTTGCCCTGACTGTCGACGATGTAGCGCCCTTGCGTGGACAGCGGCGGGGACCAGGCGGCCGGGGCTGCGGCCACAACTTCACTCGAAGGGTGGTGAGTTGACCCCTTGGGCGCGGGGGAGGCCGCGGTGGACGTGGTGGTGACGAGCAGGAAGCCCGCGACTGCGACGGCCAGGCGCAGGGCGGCAGGTGCGATCGGCATCTGGGGAGCCCTCGACGGTAGGGGGTGGGGGAGACTGCGGCGACCAGGGTGACGACGTCGGCCCGGTGGGCGGAGTGTCCACCACGTGACACGGTTCAGGGAAGGGCCTCGTGCCACCGGGCGGTCTACAGGGCGCGGGCGATGAGCAGGGCCACGTCGTCGTGGTCGTCCGGGTTGCGCAGTCCGTACAGCAGGACGTCGCAGGTCTCCTCCAGCGGCCGGTGCGGTTCGCCGAGGAGGTCCAGCAAGGCGTTCAGCCGGTCGTCGATGGCGTGCTGACGGGTCTCCACGAGGCCGTCGGTGTAGAGGACCAGCAGATCACCGGGGCACAGCGTGACCGTGGTGGTCTCGAAGCCGACGCCGCCCACGCCGAGCGGCGCCCCGGCCGGCAGGTCCAGGAGTCTCGGCGGCAGGCCGGGGCGCGCGAGCGCGGGCGGCATGTGGCCGGCGTTGGCGATGCTGCACTGACCGGTGCGGGGGTCGTACACCGCGTACAGGCAGGTGACGATGTAGTGCTCCAGATCGCAGGTGATCTTGTCCAGGTGCTGGAGCACCGCGCCGGGCGCGAGGTCGACATCGGCGTAGGCGCAGGTGGCCGTGCGCAGTCGGCCCATGGTGGCCGCCGCGTCGATGCCGTTGCCCATGACGTCGCCGACCACCAGGGCGGTCTTGTCGTCGGCCAGCGGGATGACGTCGTACCAGTCGCCGCCGACCTCGCTGGTGGCCTGCGCGGGCTGGTAGCGGGAGGCGAGTTCCAGGCCCGTGTGGTGCGCCGAGTGGTCGGGCAGCAGACTGCGCTGCAGGGTGAGCGCGGTGTTGCGGACGCTCTGGAACCAGCGGGCGTTGTCGATGGCCACGGCGGCCCGGCCGGCGAGTTCGGCGGCGAGGATCACGTCGTCCTCGTCGAAGGGCGCTGGATTGAGGGTCCGCTTGAGGTCCAGGGCGCCGAGCACCTCGCCGTGCGCGATCAGCGGCACCGCGAGATACGAGTGGACACCGGCCTCCGCCAGCAGGGTGCCGGCCGCCGTGTCCCGGGCGATGCGCGGCAGATCGCGCGGCCCCACGTGGGACACCAGGACCGGTCGCCCGGTGTGTACGCACAGGGTGACCAGGCGGTCACCCGCGTAGGCCGCGATGTCGCCGGGAGCGTCGGCGGCGCGCAGCGCGACCGTGGGGTGGGCCGCCTTCAGAGCGAGGGCCCGGAACAGCTCAGGCCCGTTGTCCGGTCTGCGTACCCGACGGCAGGACAGCGCGGAGTCGAGGACGTCCACGGCGACCACGTCGGCCAGCGCCGGTGCGGCGATCTCGGCCAGCTCATGGGCCGTCTGCTCCACGTCCAGCGTGGTGCCGACCCGCGCGGAGGCATCCGCGATCAGCGCCAGGCGCCGTCGCGCCCGGTCGGCCTCGGCCGCCGCGCGGTGCCGCTCGGTGACGTCGACGACCGAGGCGGCCGCGCCCAGGACCCGCCCACCGGGATCCTCCAGGCGGTAGAAGGACAGCGACCAGGCGTGCTCCTGGCCGGGATCGGACGGGGGACGGCCGACGTGGTACTGGTCCAGCAGCGGTGTACCGGTGGTGAGTACCTGGCGCAGGGCCGACTCGACGGTGTCGAAGTCCGGCAGGGGCAGCGTCTCCCGCAGGTGGCGGCCGATGTGCTCCTCGGCGGGAATGCCGTCGATCCGCTCCAGCGCCGGGTTGACCAGGAGATACCGCAGCTCGGGGTCGAGGAGGGCCAGACCGATCGGGGACTGGTTGATCAACTGCTCGCACAGCGCCAGATCGGTCTCGACGCGCTGGAGCAGCGTGTGGTCCGCCGCGATACCCAGGGCGTAGACGTCCCCGAGATCGTCGAGCAGCCGCATGGTCCGGAACTCGGTCAGCCGGCTGCCGCCGTCCTTGTGCCGGACCGGAAACGCTCCGGCCCAGCCCCGGCCGGTCTCCAGGACCTCGGTGAACAGACTCACCACGGCCTGCAGATGTTCCGGCTGGATGAGCAGCCGTGCCGCGTGCTTGCCGAGCGCCTCCTCCGCGGAGTATCCGAAGAGGTCTTCGGCCTGCGGGGTCCAGAAGACGATGCGACCACGGGTGTCCAGCGCCACCGCGGCCACGCTCAGCACATCCAGCAGCCCGGTCGGCCGGGGCAGCTCGGCTTGCTGCTCGTCGTGACCGGCTTCGAAGGAGTCCACTGCCATGCCGGGTTCACCTCCGCCGGCCGGGCGGGCCCGCGCGGGCGCTGACGGCCGGTCCTTCCATGGTCGCTCCGGCCACGGCCCGGCCCAACCGCACGGCGCCGCGTCGGGCAGACCCGTCAACATTCCGCAGTATCCCTGCACATCACCTTACAAACAGGCTCATAGTGGTATATGGGTGTAACTCATGGAATCAGCGCGAGAGGGCTTCGCCGCGGGCCCGCCCAGGGGACCGGGTGGTCTCTTCGACGCGTCCACCGACGCGGCCGCGGTGATATCGGAACACGGCGTCGTGGCCGGCTGGACCCGCAGCGCCGAAGTGCTCCTCGGCTACGCGGCACCGGACGTCGTCGGTGCCTCCGCCGCGCGCCTGCTCGCCATGCCCGAGGATCCGGCACGGCTCGCCGGTGTCGTGGCGCGGTGCCGCGCCGGAAACGGCTGGAGCGGCCAGATCGCCGTACGGCACCGGGACGGCCGCCGCCTCGACGTCCAGCTACGGATATCGGCGTCGTTCCGGATGGGCACCGCCGAGTGCTTCCTGGCGTCGGCTCGCGCACGGCCGTCGCGGTGGACCATGGGCCAGTCGGTCCTGGACGGGTTCCTGACCCGCTCGCCGGTCGGCCTGGCCGTCCTGGACACCGAGCTGCGGTACGTCTGGGTGAACGACACCCTGGAACACATCAGCGGGGTCCCCCGTGACGAGCGGCTCGGGAAGCGGCTGGGCGAGCTGCTGCCCGGGCTGCAGGCGGCGGGCCTGGAAGGCCTGATGCGCGAGGTGCTCGCCACCGGCGCGCCGGTGACCGACTACGAGTACGTGGGCTGGAGCTGGGCCGACCCGCACCGCCAGCACGCCTACGCGACCTCGTTCTTCCCGCTGGTGGACGCCGAGGACGCCGTCACCGGCGTCTGCTACATGGTCCAGGACGTCACCGAGCGCTGGAACGCCCGCCAGATGCTGACCATGGTCAACGAAGCCGGCACCAGCATCGGCCGGACCCTCGACGTGATGCGGACCGCCCAGGAACTCGCCGACTTCGCCGTCCCCCGCTTCGCGGACTTCGTGTTCGTCGATCTGCTGGAACCCGTGCTCAGCACCGAGGGTCACGGAGCGTGGCTGAGCGACGCCGGACCCGCGCCCGTCGGGCTGGCGATGCGCCGTGCCGCACTGCGCTCGGTGCGCGAGGGCACCCCCGAGGCCGTCGCACAGGTCGGCGACCAGGTCGACTTCCTCCCGCCGCCCCACGACACCCGCCTGCTCATCGACGGTGAGCCGCTGCTCATCCCGGTCCTCGACCCGGCCGACGAACTGTGGACCGCCAAGGAACCCCTGCGCGTGGCACGCATCCGCGAGTTCGGCCTGCACTCGGTCATCTTCGCGCCGATGCGGGCGCGGAACACCGTACTCGGCCTCACCATGTTCGCCCGGTCGCTCAACCCCGTCTCCTTCGGGACCGACGACGTCATGCTGGCCCGGGAACTCGTGGCACGCGCGGCGGTGTGCGTGGACAACGCCCGCCGCTACACCAGGGAACACACGGCGGCGGTCACCCTCCAGCGCAGCCTGCTGCCACCCGCCCTGACGGGCGGCACCGCGCTGGAGGTGGCCTCCTCCTATCGGCCGGCGGATCCCTGCGGCGGCGTCGGCGGCGACTGGTTCGACGTGATCCCGCTGTCCGGTGCCCGCGTGGGCCTCGTCGTCGGTGACGTCGTGGGCCACGGCATCACCGCGGCGGCCGGCATGGGCCGGCTGCGCACGGCCGTCCAGACTCTCGCCGCCATGGAGATGCCCCCCGACGAGCTGCTCGCCCACCTCGACGACCTCGTGTTCCGGCTCAGCGACGAGGAGGCCGCAGCGGGCACAGCCGCCCGGAGCACCTTCATCGGCGCGACCTGCCTCTACGCCGTCTACGACCCGGTCACCCAGCGGTGCGCGATGGCTCGGGCCGGACACCCGCCGCCCGTCGTCGTGGCACCGGACGGACCGGCGTACTTCCCGGAGATCCCCGCCGGACCTCCGCTCGGGCTCGGCGGAATGGCCTTCGAGGCCACCGAGATCGAACTTCCCGAGAACAGCCTCTTCGGCCTCTACACCAACGGCCTCATCGAGGGCTGCGACCACGACGTGGAGCGCGGCATGTCCCTGCTCGCACAGGCCCTCACCCGCACCGACGAGGCCCTGGACGCGCTGTGCACCTCCGCCGTGCGCACGCTCGTGCCCGTGCCACAGTCCGACGACATCGCTCTGCTCTTGACCCGCACCCATGTGCTCGGCGCCGACCGGATCGCCTCCTGGGACGTACCCCCCGACCCGGCCGCCGTCGCCACCCTGCGCGCCCGGGCCACCCACCAGGTCGAGGAGTGGGGCTTCGGTGCGGAGGCAGCCATGACGACGGAACTCATCGTGAGCGAACTCGTCACCAACGCCCTCCGCTACGCGACCCCGCCCATCCGGCTTCGCCTGCTCCGCGACTCCCGCCTCACCTGCGAGGTCTCCGACGCCAGCAGTACGGCCCCCCGGCTCAGGCACGCCAGGAGCACGGACGAGGGCGGCCGCGGGCTCTTCCTGGTCGCCCAGCTCGCCCAGCGCTGGGGGGCCCGGTACACCGCCGAAGGGAAGATCATCTGGGCCGAACAGGAGATCCCCTGAGCCGCGATTTGCCTTCGAGTGGACTCCAGCGGCCAGACTGTCGACGACGGAATCCGTGCCGAGAACCAGAACAGGATGGCGGCGGCCGATGGCAGCGACACACGAGGCGGGGCATCCCCTGCCGTACGACACCTACCGCGAGGCCATCGCCCGCGAGACCCTGCGCTTCGCCGAGGCGGTCCGGGGCGCCGACCCGGCGAGCGCCGTGCCGTCCTGCCCCGGCTGGACCCTGGCCGACCTCACCCGGCACGTGGGAGCGCTGCAGCGCTGGTTCTCCACCCTGCTGACGGGGCTGGTGCAGGAGCCGCCCCGCAGCCGGGACGTCGAGCTGGAGCTGCCGGAGAACGCACGCGACTATCCCGACTGGGTGGCGGCGGGCGTGCCCGGTGTGGCGGCCGTCCTGCGGGACACCGATCCCGACGCGCCGATGTGGGTCTGGGGCGAGGACCGGCACGCACGGTTCTGGGCGCGCCGGATGCTGTTCGAGACGCTGGTGCACCGGGTGGACGCGGAGCACGCCGTCGGCCTGACCTCCGACATCGACCCCGCGCTCGCGGCGGACGGCGTGGACGAGTTCCTCGTCAACCTGCCCTACGCGGGTCTCTTCGCCCCCGGCGTGACCAAACTGCGCGGCGACGGCGAGACCCTCGCGTTCCGGTGCGCGGGACCCGACGGCGGATCTGCCGAGGAGTGGCGGATGCGGCTGGGCCCGGACGGCTTCCGCCCCCTGACGGGAGCGGACCGCGAGGCCGAGGCGTCCGCGCCGGTCACAGCGGCGGTCGACGGCCGGGCGGCGGACCTCCTGCTCCTTCTCTACGGCCGGCGGTCGTACGAGGACCCGGCCTTCGAGATCTCGGGACAGCGCGCGGTCCTCGACAACTGGTTCGCCCACACGGCCTTCTGACCCCCTACCGGCAGGGGCCGGGCTCACTCGGCCGGCGACGTCGCCGACGGCCCCTCGGGAACCAGACAGACCGCGAGCGCCGCGGTGTCGTCCTGCATTCTGTTGCGGCTGTAGGCCAGCAGATCGTCGTGGAGCCGTTCGAGCAGCTCCTTCGGCGGCAGGGGACCCCAGGCGCGCAGCCGCTGCAGCAGCGGATAGAAGGCGCCCGTCGCGTCCCGCGTCTCCGTGACGCCATCCGTGTACAGCAGCAGCTGATCGCCGGGCCGGAACGGGTACTCGTCGACGCGATACGGGTCCTTGACCAGCATCCCGAGGTTCAGGGGCGGCGCCGGCCGCCCGCTGTCCAGTTCGCGCACCTCGCCGGCGCGCAGGGAGATCGGCGGCGGATGGCCGCAGTTGACGATGCGGACGTGACGGCCGTCGGCGGGGATCTCGGCGAACACCGCGGTGACGAACCGTTCGCCCGTCTCGGTTCCGCCGAGTTGCGTCGCCCTGCGGTTCATGCTCGTGTCCGCCCGGCCGGCCAGCGCGGGCAGATCGGGTTCGTCGTAAGCCGCCTCGCGGAACGCACCGAGCAGCGTGGCGGCGGTCTCCACCGCCAGCAGCCCCTTGCCGCGGACGTCGCCGATGAGCAGACGGACCCCGAACCGGGTGGGGACCGCCTCGTACAGATCACCCCCGATGCGTGCCTCCGCGCTCGCGGACAGATAGAGGCTCTCCAGACGGAGGTTGCCGATGTGGTGCGGTACGGGACGCAGCAGGACGCGCTGCGCGGTCTCGGCCACGAACCGGACGTCGGCGAGCGTGCGTTCCCGCCGGATCCGGTGGGCGGCCAGGATCGTGCCGAGGCCGCCCACCAGAGCCGTACAGATGTAGGACGCCACGTAGTGACGGTCCCAGAGATAGCCGACGGAGCGGCCCGCGCAGCACGGCGTACCCGCCAGCACCCCTTCGAGGGCGACGGAGAACACCGTGGCGGCGGCGACGCCCACCGGCCCGTGCGCGAACGCGGCGAGCACGGGCACGGAGATCAGCGCGAAGCTCACCGGCCAGTCCACGGGCGTGGCGGGCTCCAGGGCCAGGACGGCCGCGACGTAGAGGACCGGAAGCCAGCGCAGCCACAGCGGCGGCGCCGGCAGCCGAGGCGCGGCGGCGTCCTCCGGCTCCCGGCCGGTCCGTTCGTCCTTCACCCGACCAGCCTGGTGCGCCGCGCCGCCGTACCCCGGTCATTGCTCCACTCAGCGGCATGTTCCGCCGGTCAGCGCCGCCCCGGCGCCGAGGCCGCGCCGGCGAAGCCGATCGCGAAGACATGCAGGCCTCCGGACGCGACGTCGGACGGCAGACGCACGCTGCTGACCGTCTTGCCCGGACTCAGCGCCACGGGCGTCGTGGCGAACACATACGTGGTGGTGCTGTCGGTCGCGGTGCCCGCGTGATTGCGGTACGGCATGGTCAGCGCGACGGTGTTGTCGGCGCGCGGTGAGGCGGCACCCGCGCTCAGCGTCCAGTCGGACAGACCCAGCGGGACCGACTGGGTCGTACCGTCCGTGTAGGTGACGGTCGCGGTGCCGGAGACCGGGCCGTTGTTGGCGGCACCCAGGAAGGAGATGCTGCCGGAGCCGGAGGCCGGTACCGTCTGCCCGTTCGCCTCGTAGTTGTCCCGTGCTCCGGGCGCCACGTCCGGCCAGGTGAACGCCACCCCGCCCACGGTGACCTCGGCCCCGGGGGTGACACCCGCGGCAGCCAGGGCGTGTGTGGAGTAGCTGAAGCCCGCGCCGTCGAAGTCGGCCGAGGCCGCGGCGGTGTCGCCGGACGTGCCGACGTCGCTGTAGGCGGGCGCGCCCGGGTAGGAGGGCGGGGCGGCGGAGGGTGCCGACGCCCAGGACGTGTTCGGCGTGGTGCCGAGGACGTAGGTCAGGGTGCCACCGCCGGTCAGGGCGCCCTCGGGAGCGCGGGCCGCGTTCCATGCGGCGCCGTTCCAGGTGGCCGACTGGACGTACGGAGTGTTGTCCGCGGCACCTGTGCCGTTGATCGTGAGGGTGTGGCCGGACGGCAGCGTGATCACCGTCTGAGGGAAGAGCGGGCTGCCCAGCGCCAGGTCGGCGGTGCCGGGGGTCTCGGGATACATGCCGAGGGCGGACCACACGTACCACGAGCTCATCTCGCCCAGGTCGTCGTTGCCGGCCAGCCCGGAGGGACTGTCGGTCCAGATCTGGTCCTGGACCTGCCGGACGACCTTCTGTGTCTCGTACGGGCGGCCGATGTAGTCGTACTCCCAGGGGATGTTGAGACTGGGCTCATTGCCCAGATTGGTGTAGCCGCCGGCGCCGGTCAGCGAGGACAGGTCCGTGTCCAGGTACTTGGCCATGGCCGCGTCGCCGCCCATGGCGGTGGCCAGGCCGTGCAGGTTGAACGGCACCATCGGCGTGTACTGCCAGGAGTCGCCCTCGACGAAGTTCCTGCCCGAGGTGGGGGAGAACCCGCCTGTCCACGTGCCGGAGGTGTCGCGCGGCTGGATGAATCCGCTGCCGTGGTTGAAGAGGTTCTGCCAGTCCTGCGCCCGGTCCGCGAACCGGTGCTGATCGGCGGTGTGGCCGAGGGCGCCGGCGAAGGCGGAGATCGCGAAGTCCGCCGAGTTGTACTCGAGCGTGGTGGAGGCCGGGCCGTAGAAGTTGCAGCAGCCGTACTTGCCGTTGCTGGGCAGCCGGCCCAGCTGCTCCAGGTAGGCGAGCCCCGGCCGGTTGTTGTTGGGGACGGTGGCCTCCGCGATCATGCCCTTGAGGGCGGTCGCGGTGTCGAAGTTCCGGGCCCCGAAGGCGTGGTAGTCGGCGATGATCTCGTCCGCCGGATCGCCCACCATGACATAGGTCTCGCCGTTGTTCTCCGACCACTTCGGGAACAGTCCCGTCTGGCGGTAGTCGTCGACCATCGACTGCGCGGTGTCGGAGGCGACCTTCGGTGCGACGAGGCCTTCGAGCTGGGCCTGCGAGCGGTAGATGTCCCAGCCCGAGTAGTTGGCGTAGGCGGCGCCATGGCCCTTGTCGACGGTGTGGGTCTTGCCGTCGAAGCCCGGATAGCGGCCGTTGGTGTCACTGATCACGTTCGGATGCAGCAGCGCGTGATACAGCGCCGTGTAGAAGACGGTCTGCCGGTCGGGCGTCCCGCCGGCGATCCGCACCCGGCCGAGGAGGGACTTCCAGGCGTCGTGCGCCGCGCCACGCACCTTGGCCAGGTTCCAACCGGGGTTCTCCGCCTGCCGGTTGCCCACGGCGTCGGCGGCCGAGACGTAGGAGATGCCGACCTTGGCCTGGACGGCCCGATGGGTGGCGGTGTCGAAGGTGACGTAGCCGTCGGTGCCGCTCGCCCGGGGAGCGAAGGAGCGCGGGGTACCGGGCACATCACCGTGCAGCACCGGCTTGTTCGGTGCCTCGGGGGCGTCGGGGGAGGCGTGGGTCCTGGGTGTGGAGGGCGTGGTGGCGGCCACCGCGGTACCGCTGTGGCGGAACGGCTGATCGAACACCATGTCGTAGTAGACGGTGTAGGAGTTGCCCTCGCCACAGAAGTTGCCGCTGGTGACCTTGCCTCTGAGCTCTCTGTCGTTCACCACGTGGAACTCGGCGGCGGTGTCCCCGTTCGCGCTGGCCGTCAGCTTGAACAGGAGGTTCGCCTGGCTGGTGGACGGGAAGGTGAAGCGCGCCATGCCGCTGCGGGTCGTGGCGGTCAGCTCCGTCCTGACGCCGTTGTCCAGCGAGACGGTGTACGAGCCGGGTGTGGCCGACTCGTGGGCGTGCGAGAAGCTGTCCGTCGCGGCCGGGTCGACGGCGCCGACCGTCGGCAGCACCGGAATGTCGCCGGCGGCTCTGCAGCCCGGTCCCGCGATGTGCGTCAGGCCGAAACCGGTGATGGCCGAGTCCTTGTACTCGTAGCCACCGCCGTCCGGCCGGTGGGGGCTGGTGTCGGGACTCCACTGGACCATCCCGAACGGGGTGTCGGCCCCGGGGAAGTCGTCGGCGGCGTTCGAGGTCCCGATGAACGGATCGACGAGAGAGGCCGGATCGGAGACCGGCGCCAGCGAGACGGGATCGGCGTGGACGGGAACGGAGGCGGCGCCCACAGCCAGGGTGCCCGCGGCCAGCACGGACAGAAGTCGGAACGGCACCATCGTGACCAGGTCCCTTCGATGTCCTTCAGACAACGTTGTCCCGAAAGCTGGACCCATTGGCCCCCGCTGTCAAGAAGGCGCGGTACAGAAACAGCCGATCGCCTGACACAACGTCATATCCGGTACACGGTCAAGACCTTGGTTCGGACACAAAGTCGGGGTGCACGGGGGCGCTTATCCCGGCCGGGGTTCGCCCACCGGTACACCGGAGCCGTCTCGGGCGCCGCTGTGGAAGGACAGATCTCAGGAACCCGAGCCTGTGTCGACGGGCAGGCTCAGCCGGAACAGGGCGCCGCCGCCCGGTGCCTGGTGGGCGGTGAGCTCGGCGTGGTGGGTGTGGGCGATCTGCCGGGCCATGGCCAGACCGAGGCCCGAGCCGGGAAGGGCACGAGCGGCTCGGGCCCGGTAGAAACGGTCGAAGACGTGGGGCAGGTCTGCCACGTCGATGCCGGGGCCGTGGTCGCGGACGGTGATCTCCACATTCGCACCGTCCGGTGACCGGCGCGCCGCCACCTCGACGCGGCCGCCTGGCGGGGAGAACTTCGCGGCGTTGTCCAGCAGATTGGAGAACAGCCGCGTCAACCGGCTCGGGACCGCCGCCGCCAGGGCGGTCGCGGCCGAGGGATCGGTGTCGAGGACGAACGGGACGTGCGGCCAGTGATCGCGGGCGGCCGCCACCGAATGCTCCAGCAGGGCGGCCGGCTGCACCGACTCCAGGGCCTGCTGCGGCTCTTCGTCGCGCGCCAGGTCGATCAGGTCGTTGACCAGCGTGGTCACCTCCCGCAGTTGCCGGCCGAGCGCGCCGGTCGCCCGCTCCCGCTGGCGTGGCGTCAGCTGGTCCGCGCGCAGCAGGATCTCGGCGTTGGCGCGCAAAGCTGTCAGCGGGGTGCGCAGCTCGTGCGAGGCGTCGGCGACCAGCCGCCGTTGCGCGGCGAGTGACTCCTCCAGGGCGTCGAGCATGGTGTTGAAGGTGACGGCGAGTCGGGTGATCTCGTCCTCGCTGCCCCGGGGCTCCGCGGGCAGCTCGATACGGAGCCCGGCGTCCCGCGTCGCGGTGATGCGTTCCGCGGTCGACGTCAGCCGGGTCACGGGAGCCAGGCCCGAGCGAGACACCCAGTAGCCCAGCAGCGCCGCGACCGGTACGCCCGCCCCGCCGATCACGGCCAGCAGCCCGGCTGCCTGCCGCTCGGCCCGCTGTACCCCGTCCGAGCGGAGCGCCACCTGCATGGCCAGCCCCTGATGGGCCGGCGTGGTCAGCACCCGCACCGGATGGCCGGCCACCGAGGCCGTGCTGTAGTACGGCGCCCGCCGGCGGCCGGCGACCTCGCGGACCGCGTCTGTGATGGGCAGCAGATAGGGCTGGCGCGGGTCGTCCGCGCCGGATTCGGGCACCAGTTGGGCGCAGGCGGGTGCGGCCAGATACCGGCACTCGCCGGCCTGCACACCCGGACCGTGCTGCTGGTGCTGCTGGACGGCGAGGGTGGCCGCCTGCGTCAGCTGCAGGTCGAACTGCCGCTGCAGGGTGTACACGGTGACGGCGTACGCGCCCGCGCACACCGCAAGCGCCACGCCCGCCACCGCGGCCGACGCGGTCAGCGCGAGCCGGCGGCGCAACGGAGGACGCCGGTGCCGGCGCGGCCGGGGCACCGCTCGTCCCACCGACAGCCGACGCCGGGCCGCTGCTCGTCCAACTCCTGGCCGATGCCAAGGCACTGCTCGTCCGGTCGACGACCGACGCCGGGTCACCGCTCGTCCAGCCGGTAGCCGACGCCGTGCACCGTGTGGACGAGCCGCGAGCCGCCGCCGGCCTCCAGCTTCCGGCGCAGATACCCGATGTACACGGCCAGGGAGTTGGAGTCAGGGCCGAGGTCGCGGCCCCACACCCAGCGCATGATGGTCTCCCGTTCCAGTACCTGCCCGGGGTGGCGCAGCAGCAGATCCAGCAGGCTCCACTCGGTGCGGGTGAACTCCAGCCGCCGCCCGCCCCGCTGCGCCGTGCGGGTCTGCGGATCCACGACCAGATCGGCGAAGCGCAGCTGCGCGGACGCGGCCGGTTCGCCGGAGCCGGCGCGGCGCAGCAGGGCGCGCAGCCGGGCCGCCAGCTCGTCCAGCGCGAACGGCTTGACCAGGTAGTCGTCCGCTCCCGCGTCCAGTCCGTCCACCCGGTCGCTGACCGCGTCGAGCGCGGTCAGCACCAGGACCGGCGTGCGGTCGCCCAGGGCCCGCAACTGCCGGCACACCGCGAGCCCGTCCACCACCGGCATCATCACGTCCAGCACCAGCGCGTCCGGCTCCCAGTCCGCCACGGCCGCCAGGGCCGCGTGTCCGTCCGCCGCGCCCCGGACGGTGAAGCCCTCCAGGGCCAGCCCGTCCTCAAGGGCGGCGCGTACCTCGGGATCGTCGTCCACGACCAGCACGCGTGCGGCACCGGCGGGGGCTAGGTCCTGACCTGCGTCATTCATGGGCCCCAGCCTGCCAAACGACGCTCTTAAAGACCTCTTAGAACGGACCGGGACCGTGCCGGGCATGGACATTTCCCTCTCCGTCGTGATCGGTGCCGGGGGCACCGGCGGCCATATCTATCCCGGGCTGGCGCTCGCCGACGCGCTCCGCCGCCGGGTGCCCGACGCGGTGATCTCGTTCGTCGGCACCGAGCGCGGCCTGGAGACCCGGCTCATCCCAGGCGCCGGCTACCGCCTGCACACGGTCGACATGATCCCCTACGACCGCTCCCTCGGCGCCCGGCGTTTCACCCTGCCCGCCGCCCTGCTGAAGTCCGCCGGCCAGTGCCGGACGATCCTGCGCGACCAGCGCGCGCATATCGCCGTCGGCATGGGCGGCTACCCGAGCGCCCCCGTCATCCTCGGCGCCCGCCTCGCCGGGCTGCCCAGCCTCATCCACGAGTCCAACGCCGTGCCCGGCCGGGCGAACGCCTTCGCGGCCCGGCTCACCCCGCATGTCGCGCTCGCCTTCGAGGCGGGCGGCGCCCAGCTGCCCGCGTCCTGCCGGCCCGAGCTCGTCGGCATGCCGCTGTCCGGGCCGCTCGCCGCCCTCGACCGCGACGCCGAGCGCGCGCATGCCCGCCGGGCGCTGGGCATCCCGCCGCACACCCGGCTGCTGCTCGTCAACGGCGGCAGCCTGGGTGCGGCCCGGCTCACCGAGGCGGCCCTGGGCATCGCCGAACGCTGGCGGGACCGCACCGACGTACGCGTCCTGATCAAGACCGGTCCGACGGGTCTGGACGCGGCCCGTGCCCGGCTCACCGCCACCGGCGCCGACCGTGTCGCCGACGCGGTGGCCTACCTGGACCGCATCGACCTCACCTATGCGGCCGCCGACCTGGTGGTGTGCCGCGCGGGCTCGGCGACCGTCGCCGAGCTGGCCACCATCGGGCTGCCCGCCGTACTGGTGCCGTATCCGCATGCCCCGGGCGACCACCAGACGCACAACGCCCGCGCCCTCACCGGGATCGGGGCGGGGGTCCTGCTGCGCGACGAGGACACCACCGCCGGGTCTCTCGAAGCCGTGGCCGGCTCCCTGCTCGACGACCCGGTCCGGCTGCACGCGATGTCCAGGGCCGCCGCGACGGCGGGCGTCGGCACGCACCACCGCACGGCCGCGGACCGGCTGGCCGCCAAGGTGCTCCAACTGGCCGGACACCCCCTGCCCACGCCCCTGTCCGCGGCGCTGTGACCGTCACCGCGACCAGCTCACCCACCTCTGACCAACACCGGGAACTGCTCACCTCCTTCGAGAAAGGCACCACCATGCGCGCATCCGGCTTCTTCCAGGGCCGTACCGTCCTTGTCACCGGAGCCGAGGGGTTCATCGGCTCCACGCTCGTGGACCTCCTCGTCCAGCAGGGCGCCACGGTTCGCGCCCTGGTCCACTACAAGCCCTATGCGGAGAAGGGAAACCTCGCCCACCTCCTGGACCACCCCCGGGTGGATGTGATCGCGGGTGACGTGCGCGATCCGGGCCGGGTGATGGACGCGGTGGCCGGCTGCGACACCGTCTTCCACCTCGCCGCCCTCATCGGCATCCCCTACAGCTACGACTCACCGGGCGCCTACGTCGCCGTCAACGTCACCGGCACCGAGAACATCGCCGAGGCCTGCCGCCGTCATCACGTCCGCCGACTCGTGCACACCTCCACCAGCGAGGTCTACGGCACCGCCCTGACCGTGCCGATCGACGAGGACCATCCGCTCCAGCCGCAGTCGCCGTACTCCGCGTCGAAGATCGGCGCCGACATGATGGCGCTCTCCCACCACCACGCCTTCGAACTGCCCGTGACGGTCGTCCGCCCCTTCAACACCTACGGCCCCCGCCAGTCCGCCCGCGCCGTGATACCCACCATCCTCGCCCAACTGCACTCCGGCGCCCGCGAGATACGCCTCGGCTCGCTGACCCCGACCCGTGACTTCACCTACGTCACCGACACCGCCCGGGGTTTCCTCGCCGTGGCCCAGTGCGACCGCGCGCTCGGCGAGGTCGTCAATCTCGGCACCGGCGAGGAGATCGCCATCGGCGACCTGGCCCACAAGCTGATCGCCGTCTCGGGACGGGACGCGGACATCGTCGTCGACGAGGCCCGGCTGCGCCCGGCCGGCAGCGAGGTGCACCGACTGCTGTCGGACAACTCCCGCGCCCGTACCTGGGCGTCCTGGAAGCCCGAGGTCTCCCTGGACGAAGGCCTGCGCCATACCTCGGACTGGATCCGCGCCAACCTCCACCTGTTCGCGCCCGGTCGCTACGCCGTCTGAGCCGCTGCGCCGTCCGACCGGGCGTCAGTGGATGTCCCCCTCCTCCGGAACGACGACCTGGTCGATCAGATACTGGATCCGTTCGGTGGGCAGGGCGACCGCCATGGCCCAGTAGTAGATGACGAGGCTGAAGGCGGCCACGACCCCGATGTCCCACCACAGCGGGAACCAGGGGTGCTTGAGCGGCCCGAAGTCGCTGAGGTAGACGATGAGTCCCATGCCCACCAGGTAGACCGGCAGCCACTGGGCGGCCCGCAGGTCTAGCTGGGGGGTGATGGGGTTCATCTTGAACAACCGGTTGGCGACCAGGATGACGTAGCCGATCAGGATCGCGACGCCCAGCTTCCAGTCGGTGGTCCAACCCGACCACAGGATCAGCAGGTTGGCGACGATGAAGGCGAGCGGCGACAGCCAGCCGCCGCCGGGCAGCCGGTAGGGGCGGTGGGCGTCGGGCAGCCGATTGCGGAACACCCCGAAGGACAGCGGCGCGCCCGCGTACATCAGCACGCTGGCGCTGGTGATCAGGCCGACGAGGGAACGCCAGCTGGGGAACGGCAGGAAGCAGACGCAGCCGATGACGAAGGCGGTGATCAGACCGACCCAGGGCACCCCGCGCCGGTTGGTGGCCTCGAACGCGGACGGCACATAGCCGTTGCGGCTCAGGCCGTAGGAGACCCGCGAGGAGCCGGTGATGTAGATGAGGCCGGTGCCGGCGGGGGAGATCACGGCATCGAGATAGAGGACCGTGGCCAGCCAGCCAAGGCTGATGAGCGTGGCGACCTGGGCGAAGGGCCCGCTCAGCGTGGTGAACGCGGAGTTCGCCCAATGGCTGCCGATCTGGGAGGCGGGCAGCGCGGCGAGGAAGGCGACCTGCAGCAGGATGTAGATCAGGATGCCGAGGATGATCGACCCGATGACCGCGCGCGGGATGTCCCGCTTGGGGTTGGCGCTCTCGCCGGCGAGCTGGTCCGCCTGCTCGAAGCCCAGCAGCGCGAAGATGATGCCGCTGGTGGAGACGGCGGACAAAATGCCCTTGGCTCCGTACGGGTCGAATCCGTCGGCCGCCGTGAAGTTGCTGCTGTGGAACTGGGCGATGGCGAACACGAAGATCGTCAGCAGTGGAACGCCGACCTTCCACCAGGTCGCGGCGCTGTTGGTGCGGGCCAGCAGCCGGATGCTGAGGAAGTTGATGGCCGTGATGACGGCCATCAGCCCTACGGCGACGGCGATACCGGGCGGAGTCAGGATGTGCTCGCCGCCCTTGACCTTCTCCCAGCCGCTCGCCCAGGAGTAGTGCTGGCCGTACGTGATCATCGCCAGCACCTCGATGGGCGCCACCGTGGCCGCCTGCAGCCAGGAGAACCAGCCGAACGACGCTCCGGCAGCGCCACCGAAGGCGTAGTGCGGGAAGCGCGCGGTGCCGCCCGAGACCGGATACATGCCACCGAGTTCGGCGTGCACCAGCGCCAGGATGAGGATGGCGATGCCGCCGACGGCCCAGGAGATGATCGCCGCCGGCCCCGCGGCGGCCAGGGCGCCCTGTGCGCCGAACAGCCAGCCGGATCCGATGATCGATCCTTCCGAGGCCCAGATGAGTCCGATGAAGCCGATCTCACGCCGAAGCCCGGGCCTGTGGGTCTTCGGACCTGGTGCAGCCTCTGACACGGCCATAGCCGACACCCCTTCAGTAGGGTGATGTGCATCACTATCGTGCCACGGTGACGCGGTCATGGCACCGGACGTGCAGGCATCGGTTCCGGGGTGGCTGCGCTCGCCTACGAGACGGCGGTCAGAGACGGCCCGGCCGGCGGGGCGCCCGTGACCGCCGCGCGATAGAGGGCCTGGGTGGCGCTGCCGAAGTAGGCGCTGTAGGAGACCTGCGGGGTGTTGCCGCCGGTGTGGTAGCCGCCGATGACCCCGACGACCGCCCATCCGCCCGGCCAGGGTACAAGCATGGGGCCGCCGCTGGTTCCGCCCACGAAGGCGTCGCAGGCGATGCGCGGGAACGTACCCGGGTCGGCCAGGTCGTCACTGTCCCACCGGGTGGTCCAGCTCCAGCACTCCAGAGGCTTCTCCGCCCCCGCCGGATAGCCGATCATCCGTACCGGAATGTGGTAGTAACCCGTCCCGGTGAGCAGCCGCACTCCACCGACGGCGTCCTCCAAGAGCGTTCCGTCCTCATTGGGCTCGGTGACCGCGAACGCGAAGTCGTACGCGGCGCCCGCGTGCTCACCCAGGTCGTAGTACTGCTGCGAGACATAGACGCCGTCGGTCGCCACCGGAAAGATGCCGAACGGTTTGAGGGTGTCGTGGTACTGCGGGACGAAGGCCAGATGGCGCTTGGGCGAGGTGCCTGCGTAGCCCTTCAAGCAGTGCCCGGCGCTCAGCACCAGGTCGCGGCCGGGGCTGTGCACGACGGAGCCGCTGCAGGTGCGGCCGGTGCCGGTGGCGTCCGTCCAGAAGAAGGTGCCGGCCTGGGGGATGCCGTCGAAGCTCCGGCTCGGCGGGATGTACTCGCCCGGCTGCGGTCCGTCCACCGCGGGGGACGCGGGCGTGCCGGTCTCGGTGCCTTTGCGGGTGTCGGCGGGCAGCGCGGCCGCCATACGGGCCGGGGTCCAGTAGGCGTTGAGCCGGCCGGCGAGCGGGTTCGGGTTGGCCTTGCCGCTGTCGGCGGATGCCGCGGTGGTCAGGCCGGCACAGAGCAGAAGGGCTGCCGCGCAGACGGCGGCGTATCTCACGATCCTGGTCCTGGGCTCCATCGGTCCCCCTCAGAACGGACGCAAGTGACGGCCCACCATAAGCCGACGACCGCGACCAGCACAGCGCACGCGCCCGTGTCGGGTCCACGGCCAACCGGCAAACTCCCGCCTACATCTGAAGGTATGACGTCACGTCAGAACATCGGGCGCAGTGGGGGTACGGCCCACACCTCGTCGGCGTGCGAGAGGTCGGCCGCCTCGGCCGGCCGGAAGCCCTCGGGACAGTACTCGCGCCGGACAGCCGGGCGTGTTCGCTCGTACGCCACATGTACAGGCACCGCGGGCACCGCAGCACGTCTTGGACCCCGGGGACGGGCGAGATGTGGACGCGTCCGATCTCTCCGTGCGCCCGGCACGGGCAGAGAGAGACAGGGCGATGTCATGCATCGGCACGGGCCGGAGCACGAGCCTGCGGCGCCCGTGGACCTCGATGCCGTACACGCCCAGGTTTTGCCTGCCGTTGTGCCCGGGGTCGACGGGGTCCTCGGAGACGACCGCGGCCTTGTCGACGTAGAAGGGTGTTCTGCGCCCACAGCGGATCCTCACGCGACTCGGGCTCGACCGGGAACGCCTCCCAGCGCCGGACGAACTCCGCGACCTGCTCCTTTTCCCCGGTCTCCTTCGGCAGGCCGAGAGCGCGCGTGATTGGCCCACGAGCCATGGACGTTCATCGCGATACGGCGTTCGTGAAGCTCTGACATTGTCGAAGAACAGGGCTGGGCCGCGTCGCCGAGGCGGGGAGCGGCGTTCGCCGCGGCGGCGATGTCGGGCTCCGGCAGCACCTCTTGCGAGGCACGGAGCAGATGCCCTCCTTGTCGAGCACGTCGAGGAGGCCACCGCAGATCGTCGTAGCGTATGGGAGCTCCTTTCACAGCGGAACTGGGTGTGAGGGAGGTGGGGGCCTCAGCCGGTCGCTCGCAGGGCGCGGGCCGCCGGCATGCCTTCCCACCGCCGGGCCGCGGGGGCTGGCAGCCGAACCGGTCGAGCATGCATGTGACAACGTGGTGGCGATGTCGTCCACCGAGCACGGATGGCTGTAGAGCACCGGCGTAGGCTGCACCGACTGCACCCCTTGGAGGCACGGCGGCTGCTGTGCCACACCGACCTCCCGCCCAGGGCCGACGGCGCTCGCCTCGGATTCCCCGACGCCACCGTGTTCACCCGGTTCTTCCGTCGGCGCACCGGCGAGACCCGGGCCGCGTTCCGGGCACGCGCCCGGGGAACGGGCGAGGATCGATCTGAGGGGTAGCCGCCCGTACCGCCCCTACCTTCTCCTCCTCTCTTCTCGACGGCGCCGCCCTCATTTCACGAACACCATGTCCGGGTACTTGGGCGACGGCCGCTCCAACAGGTGCCCGCTGCGGCCGCGCAGCCAGTGGTCGAAGTAAGCGGCGACGTAGGCCTCGTTGGTGCGTATCGCGGTGGGCGGATCGATGGTGCCGATGTCGTCGGTCTGCTCGGAGGGCTTCAGGTGCAGCTGCGGCACAAGAGCCTCCGCGTCGGTGAACGAGGCGTGCTCCGAACCGAGCAGAGTGAGCTGACGGGTCCATCCGGGCGTGTGGGCGCGGAACGCCTGCCAGCCCGGGCCGGTGTCGGTCTTGCCGTCCTTGCCCATGAGCAGGAAGGGCCGGTCGAGGCCGTGCCGGGCGACCGGCATCAGCGAGCCGTCGATGTAGGTCAGGTTGCCGTCCATGTCGATGCCCGCGGTGATCCGGCGGTCGGCGTCCATCGCCAGCGCGGCGGTGGTGCCGCCCATGGAATGGCCGAACATGCCCACCTCGGCCAGATTCAGCGCCCTGGTCAGGCCCTCCGGCAGCGGCTGTCCGTCCGCGTCGGGATTCCGGCCGCTGTTCAGCGCCCGGAGCTGGTCCAGGACGAAGCTGGTGTCGGTGACCCGCACGGCCAGCGCCTTGCGCACGAAGGCGTCGCCGTTGCCCGAGGGCAGGGACACGGTGGCGAGGGAGCCGTTCGGGAACTGGACCTCGGGCGACTCGTAGGTGTTGTCGATGGTGACGACCGCATAGCCGCGGCTGGCCAGATCGGTCGCCAACGCCGTGCCCCAGGTGCGCGGTTCGCCCAGCCCCGGGGAATAGAGCACCACGGGAAGCCGGCCGGCGCGACTGCCGGCCACCGGGGCGCTCCGGGCTACGTGGGTCATGGTGCGGGCCCAGTCCGCGCGGCCCGCAGGGACGTGCAACGAGAGGTAGTCGTTCGCTGTGACCTTGTCGAAGTGGGTGGCCGCCGCGGGCAGCATGTACGGGGCCCTCGGACGGCCGGCTCTGTGCGTCGCGGGGTAGTACACGCTGACCATCAGCTCGCGTCGCCCCTGCCCGGGATGCCATGGGTCCGGCCGTGCGTGGTCCCTTAGATGCAACTCCACCTCTCCGACCCGGTATCGGCCGGTCGGCGCCGGAAGGGAGAGGGGGCGAGCGGACGACGGGGGCGAACCGGTGGGGGCGTCGCGGGTGGCAACGGTGGCCGCGCCAGCAGGGAGAGCGGCGGTCAGTGTGCAGAGTGCGGCGACGGCGCAGGCGGCGAGGGCTCGTCGCCGCCTGGTGCCCCTGCCGCGGTCGCGGTGGAGAGAATTCGTCATGGATCAAGGCTGACGGCTCGTCGGCTCTCCGCACATCCGGGCAAGGCCCCGATATTGTCCCTGAGGTTATCCGTAGGGGCCTGCTCGGCGCCGGGTGCTGCTGACCGGCGGTGAGGCCGGCCGGCAGCTGACGCGGCCGGCCGGCGCCGGCGCCGGCGCCGAGAGCCGGACGCGCTTTACAGCCCGGTGGGGCACAGCCGCTGCCTGGCACCGTCCTTGATCACCGCGTCGACACACCCGGCGGGCAGTCCGTCGTGGGAGGTGGTGGAGAAGTTGGCCGTCACGGTCAGCACACCCTCGCCGAACGTGGTCCGCTGGACGAGATGGTCGTCCGTCAACCAGCGGAAGTCGGTCATCGGCTGCGTGGCCGCCGCCTTGTGCAGTGGCTCGAAGTAGCGCTGTACCTGAGCGATCTGCTTGCCGTGCCGGTCCAGCTCGTCCTGGTCGAGGACCAGGTTGAGGGGCACGTTGTACAGCATCGCGAGAAGGGCGCGGGTACGGCTCTGGTCCGGCAGCTTCGACCAGGACAGCTCCCAGCGTTCGGTGCTGATCACCGAGTCGTGCAGGACCGTCTGATAGAGCGGCACCCGGTACCGCGGGTCGTACATCGCTTTCGCGAGGTCGGCCGGGAGCCGGACGGGCTTGAAGTAGACCGCCGGTGCGTTGGCGGGCCTGTAACCGCCCCATGTCTGACGGTCCTTCTCCAGCTTCCACAGCCGGTCGTCGACCGGTGTGCCCGAGCCATGACTGAAGGACAGAACGCCGTTCGCCCAGGAGCCCGCGCTCTCCGAACCGAGCACGAGGTGACGGTCGCCGGACAGCCAGGTCATCCGCACGAGCCGGTTGCGCCGGTCCTGGGCCTTGGACATCGGATGCGCCGGAGAATGATCGGTGAACAGTTCGCCCGCGGCGTCGACGTCCAGGAAGTAGCTCGTGGCGCCGTTGGCGGTCATCTTCCTGGTGCGGTCGGCCAGATAGTGCAGGGACGGCTCGGCGCGCCGGAGCGCCTCGGAGCTCACGTAGCAGCCGCGGCCGCCGAAACCGGTGACGAACGTGCCGTCCGCCCGGCGCACACAGGCGTCCTGCCACACCGGAGCCGGCCAGGCGGAGACAGGAGTGTCGGCCGACGCCGGATCCTGCGCGTTGGCCCAGGAGTCGTAGGGCCCGACGAGATAACCGGCCTGCTGGGCGAGGCGCGTCGCCTTGCGGTCCATGGGGTTGCCGTCGGCGTCGTAGCCCAGCCACATCCGGTCGATCCCCAGCTCCCGCAGGCGGCGGACGCCCTCGGCGGTACGAGCCTGGCCCCAAGTGTAGGCGTGGAATGCGCCCACCAGCTTGGCGACTTCGGGATTCCGGGCGATCCTCTGTCGCAGCGTGGTGATGCCACCGTGACCCTGCAGCCAAGCGCGGTAGTCGCGCGCCGCGGCGACGGGCGATCCGTCGGTGAGCGCGAACGTCACGGTGTAGTTCCCCGTGGCCTGCCGCGGTGCGAACTCGTGCTCGGCCTCGGTGTGCAGACGGCCGCCGGCGGAGACGAACTTGAGGGTCGTGCCGATGTCGGACTCGACGATGTAGCTCGCCCCGTGCCGTCCGGACTGACTGGTGCCCCAGAACGGCATGGTCAGGCCCTCGGCCATGTCGGCCCCGGTGCCGGCCAGGCCGGCCGAAGCGGAGTTCCACCACCGGTCGGCGACCGGAATGGACAAGCCCTCACCGCGCGGGACTTGCAGTTCCTCGGTCGTTCGGTCCGTGCCGGAGACCGGCCAGGTCAGGCTGGACTGTCGGGCCGAGCGCACGGTCACGGCCAGACGCCCTTCCTGCGCGGACGCGGTGACGTTCAGTCCCCTCTCGCCGTACCGCCAAGTGGCCTTCCCGTCGCGGATGGTGACCTTCCCCGGCGCACCCAGATCACCGGCGGCCGGTGCCGAGAGCTGCCATGTACGGCCGTCGTCCGATCGGGCCCGCACCGCCAGGGAGGTGAGGTCCACCATGGCACGGCCCCCGTCGACCGGTACGGAGAGCTGCGTCCCGTGCGCTTCGATGCGCCGGGACTCCTCCGTATCGGTACCGAACGCGGCGGCCGTACCGACCACGCCGATCATCAGGAGCGCACCGCTCACTGCGATGACCTTCGTCTGTGTCTTCGTCTTCTTGAGCTTCCTCGCCTTCACGGCCGTGGACTCTGACGAGCGAATCTAAGAGAGATGTGAGAGCCCATATGCGAGTGCTGAGAGATGAGAGCCGATCAGACCGGGCGTTGTCAGCGCCCGTTGGCATGATGTGCGCCCCCGGCCTGGTCGACGATCCGCGATTCACGACCGGCACCGCGCGCGTCGCCCACATGACGAACTGAACGCGATCGTGGCCATGTGTTTCGCCAGGTCGGACAGTACCGAGGTGAGGAAAGCGCCGGACGAGATCGGCATCGCCAACGCCGGGTCTGACGTCGAGCACTTCCGGGTCCACCCCGTGCTCGCCCCGCTGACGATCATCGGCGAGGGCACGAACGAGATCCAGCGGAATGTCATCGCGAGCCAACTGGTCAAGCGAGGAGGACTCGATGTGTGAACATCCCGCTACGGCGGCGATCGCGCCGGTGGTGCAGCCGCGAGAGCAGCTTGTGATTTCGAAATCAACATTATGGGGTGGGGTACGCCGGGTCCTGACCGAGCATCGCGAGCAGCTGGGCGACCAGGGGATTGCGGTCGTTCCTGCGCCATGCGACGGCGACCCGGGTACGAGCGCTGCCCGGATCGATCCGGCGGAAGGCGACCCCCTTGAGCCGGATGCGGCGGATGCTCTCCGGCGCCAAGGACACCCCCAGCCCGGTCTCCACCAGAGCGCACACGGTCTGCCACTCCACCGCGTGCTGCGAGATCCGGGGCGTGAACCCGGCGTCCTCGCACAGGCCGGTGATCCGGTCGTACAGCTGCGGACCGACAACCCGCGGCAGCAGGACGAACGGCTCACCGGTCAACTGTGCGAGCGGTACGGTTCGTTGGGCCGCCAGTGGGTGGGCGGTCGGCAGGACGGCCACGAACGGCTCGCTGAGTACGGTCCTGAAGTCCAGCTCGGCCTCGGCGGCCGGCGGTTCCCGCAGCAGGCCGATGTCGATCGTCCTGGCGCGCAGGGCGTCGAGCTGCGGTGCCGTCGTCATCTCGTGGATGTCGAGATACGCGTCGGGGAACCGCTTCCGGAACTCGCGCAGCAGGCCAGGCAGGACGGTCAGGGCCAGCGAGGCGGCGAAGCCGATCCGCAACCGCCCCGAACGGCCGCTGCCGGCGGCTCGTGCCGAGGCCAGCCCGTCGGCGAGTCCGTCCAGCGCCTGCCGGGCGGCCGGCAGCAGGGCGCGGCCGGCCGGGGTGAGCGTCACCCGCCCCGGTTCACGCGCGAAGAGCGGGTACCCGACCTTCTCCTCCAGCCGACGGATCTGCTGACTCAGCGGGGGCTGGGCGATGCCCAGGCGAGCGGCGGCGTGACCGAAGTGCAGCTCCTCCGCGAGCACGACGAAGGCGTGCAGCTGCGGCAGCGGGAGTTCAGGGCGGTTCATACCCCCAGAGATACCCTAGAGATATCCCGTGAGATATAGGATCATGCCGACGCGTGTATTAGACGTATCGGCACTGGTCACCTAGCGTTCCGCGCATGACAGAGCGACGTGCGATCCTCAGTGGCTCGACCTTCGAGGAGCAGATCGGTTACGCCCGTGCCGTGGTCGATGGCGACTGGGTGCATGTGTCCGGGACCACCGGGTTCGACTACGCCACCATGACGATCTCCGACGACGTGGTGGAGCAGGCCGAGCAGTGCCTGCGCAACATCGAGGCCGCGCTCACCGAGGCGAAGTGCACCTTCGCCGACGTGGTGCGGGTGCGCTATCTGCTCCCGGACCGCGCCGACTTCGAGCCCTGCTGGCCGGTGCTGCGCCGCTGTTTCGGCGAGGTCCGGCCGGCCGCGACCATGCTGCAGTGCGGCCTCGCCGACCCTCGCATGAAGATCGAGATCGAGGTGTACGCCCGCCGTAGCGCGGGTCCCGCCCCGACGTAGGCCGATCCTGCCCACGGCCCGGCTCACGGCATCAAGCCCGACGCCCGGGCCCGCCGTTCCACGAGGTCGCCGCGTCGCAGGAGCCGTGCCTCGCTTGGCAGCAGCCGAGGGCCCGCCACGACCAGGACCTCGCATTCGGCCCGGGCAGGGACATGCCGGTGCACCGGCCTGCGGTGCAGCCGGGCCGCCAGGCCGCGGGGTCTGGCCATGCCGATGACCAGCAGGTCGTCCGGGGAGGACGCGATCGCACACAGCACCGGCCCAGCGGGACCCCGGATGACCCGTCGTACGATCCGCAGGTCGGCGGGAGGCCCGCCGGCCGCCAGCTCGAAGGCCCGGTCCAGCCGCCGCCGCGCCTCGCCCGCCCACAGCCGGGCCCATGAGGGCTCGGGCCAGCGCCGGTAGAGGGCGTCGCCCTCGGGCGGCTCCCAGGCCCGGACGGCCACCAACGTGCGGCCGGCCCTGCGGGCCTCGAGGATGCCGCGGCGCAATGCGGCCAGCCCGGCGAGCGAGTCGCTCACTCCCACGACCACATCCCCGACCGGCGCGTCACCTGTCGTTCCATGTGATGCCATGCCGCCCACGCTAGAAAGGCCAATCCCACCCGGACAAAGTCCAACCGAAGGAAAGTGGCCTTGATTTCGAGGATGGCTGAGGCGCGCCTCCATCGGGCTGCTGCACAGGGCCGAGCGTCGGGTGCAGCATCGCGGGCGCAGACGGGCATCCGGATCGGCTGGCTTTCCAGGGCCGAGAGGACCGAGGCCGGCGTGTGGTCCCGACTGCACGAGACCTCCTCACCGTGCTTCACAGCGCGCAGGCAGGGGCCGGGTGCGGCGGGTTGTGATGGTGGCCGCACCCGGCGACGATGTCGGCGTTATGCCGGTTCCTGCCTAACGTGCGCCTTCCGAGGGCTGGAATGCCCCGTCGGTGCCGGCCTGGGGGTCGAACGGGCTGCCTTTGCTGCCGTCGTACTGGGGGAGGCCGTTGACTTCGGATCCAAGGACGGAGCTCGGGAGGTTGGAGCCGACCCCGGCGCCAACACCGAGACCGACTTCCTGGGCTTCGTCTATTCTCCCTTGCTGCTGGAGTGTGCTCAGGTCATTGGTGAAATTCCTGTTCGCGTCATTCATGCTGTCCGCGTTCCACAGGTCGTTCTGCTGGAGGGTGCGGAAGGCGACGTCGTGCCGCTCGCAGGCGATGCGCGCGTCACCGCCCCCGAACAGGCCGGTGGGGTCGGAGCAGCCGTCGGTGTCCCACCGGATGCCGTTGTTGTCGACGATGGGATCGTTCGACCCGGTGGGGTTGTTCGCCTGCTCCTCCTTCGCGAAGTCGTCCAGGGGTTCGTGGATGATGCGGTTGAACGCCTCGGTGTTGAGGGAGTCGGCGGGGAAGTTGACGCTGCCGGAAGAAGAACCGTCGTCCGCGTGTGCGGTGGACGCGAGCCCGAGCAGTGCGGTGATGCCGAGAGCGGCGACGGTGGCACTGGCCGAAACCCGCCGAGTTGCCCGTGTGGTGGGCGCACGATGCTTTCGCATGAATGTGTCTCCTTGGTGGACCGCCGGTCGGCACACTTGCCGGCCGACTCGCCGAAGTGGCGTAGAAACATGAGAGATCGCAGGTCAGCACCGGGACAAGGGGTGTCGTCCGGTCCTGTGGTCGATCCTGTGCGGCCGCTGTCCCAGGCCTGCGGACGTTCGTCCGGACACCTACGGATCGGCCTGCGGAAGTCCGGCGTGGGGCTCCGGCGCCCGCTCACCGCGGCCGTGTTGCAGGCGACGTCAGGCGCGTCAGGCGCGTCGGGCGGAAAGCGAGCTCAATGGCCGGCTGGAAGGGACTGTTCGGTCCAGATCGTTTTTCCGGACGTGGTGTGACGGGTGCCCCAGCGTTGCGTCAGCTGGGCGATCAGGAGCAGACCACGTCCGCCCTCGTCGTCGGCGCGAGCCCGCCGCATGTGGGGCGAGGTGCTGCTGGCGTCGGAGACCTCGCAGATGAGACTGATGTCCTTGATCAGGCGTAGCCGAACGGGCGGTTGGCCGTAGCGGATGGCGTTGGTGACGAGCTCGCTCACCACGAGTTCAGTGATGAAGGCCGCCTCGTCCAGCCCCCAGGAGGCGAGTTGGTCGGCCGCCAGTTGGCGTGCACTGGCCACGACGGCGGGGTCCGAAGGCAGGTCCCAGGTGGCGACCTGGGAGGCGTCGAGGGTCTGGGGGCGGGCAAGGAGCAGGGCGGCGTCATCGGCAGGGGTGCCGGAGAGCAGTGCCCGCAACACCCTGTCGCAGGTGTCTTTCAGGCACGATGGCGCGTTCGCCAGAGCGTCACGCAGCCGCATCAGCCCGATGTCCATGTCCCGGTCGGCGGTCTCGATGAGGCCGTTGGTGAACAGGGCGATCAGGCTGCCTTCGGGCAGTACGAGTTCGGCCGACTCGAAGGGCAGGCCGCCCAAGCCCAGTGGCGGGCCGATGGGCAGGTCGGGGAAGTCGACTGTGCCGTCCGGGTACACGATGGCGGGGGCCGGGTGCCCGGCACGGGCAAGGGTGCAGTGGCGGGAGATCGGGTCGTAGACGGCGTACAGGCACGTGGCGCCGGCGACCTCGTCCTCGGGCTCCGTGACCTCCCGGGAGAGCGGTTCCGCCTCGCGATCGAGGCGCAGGACGAGGTCGTCGAGCTGCGTGAGCAGTTCGTCGGGCGGAATGTCGATCTCGGCGAGTGTGAGGACGGCCGTGCGGAGGCGTCCCATGGTGGCCGAGGCCTGGATGCCGTGGCCGACCACGTCGCCCACGACGAGAGCGACCCTGGCACCGGACAGGGGGATGACGTCGAACCAGTCGCCGCCGATGCCTGCCTTGGAGTCGGCCGGTACGTAGCGGGAGTCCACCTCCACAGCACTCTGCCGGGGAGGCTGCCGGGGGAGCATGCTGCGCTGCAGCGCAACAGCTGTGTTGCGCTCGCGGGTGTAGCGGCGGGCGTTGTCGATGGCCAGGGAGGCTCTGGTGGTGATCTCCTCGGCGAGGAGAAGATCGTTCACGTCAAATGCCTCGGGCGTACGGTGCCGGAGGAATACGGCGAGTCCCAGGGTGGTGCCGCGGGCGCGAAGCGGCACCACGACGAGGGAGTGGATCCCGTATGCGCGGACGGTGTCGGAGCGCGAGGCGTCGTGCGCCAGCCACCGCTGGATGTCCGGTTCCTCGACCCAGTGCCATGCCGGCTCTCCCGTGGCCAGGGCGCGGCCCATGGGGGAGTCGTCGGGGTAGCGGTCCGTGTTGCCGGGGGCGACCACGGATTCGGGGCAGCCGTCCAGGACGGACTGCTGTGCGGCACGGCGGAGGACGACAGGTCGGGAGGCCGGATCGAACTCCGGCTCCGTACCGCGGAAGACGGACTCGAACAGGTCGACGCTGACGAAGTCCGCGAAGTGTTCGGTGGCCAGGTCTGCGAGTTCCTGAGCAGTCCGTGTCACGTCGAGCGTGCTGCCGATGCGGACACTGGCCGCGTTCACGATGGACAGCCGTTGTCTGCTCCGGTACTGCCCCGTGATGTCGACGGCGGCCGTCGACATGCCCCGCACGCGTGTCACCGCCGGGGCCGGACTGTTCGTGAGCCGGGCCAGAGCCGTCGGCAGTCCGGTCAGTGAGGTGATCACCGCGTCGGGTTCCTTGAGCTGGCTACGCGTAGGCGCCGGCGGGGCCTCGCCGCGCAGCATCCACACGGTGCGCATGCCGAGCCGCGCTGTGGGCCGGATGTCGGTGTCCAGCCAGTTGCCGACATAGGCGGCGCGGGCAGGGGGCACTCCCATCTGCTCCAGTGCCGTGAGGAACGAGCGGGGATCCGGCTTCTCGAAGGGCTCGCCCCCGAGCAGAATCGCGTCGAAGATCTCCTCCAGGCCGTCACGGCGCAGTGCCTCCCGCACCTGTGGCGGGGACAGGGAGACGATGCCGAGCCGGTACTGGTGCACCAGCGCGTGCAGGGTGGGCCTGACGTCCGTGTAGAGGGCCTCGACCGGGTACTCCCAGTGCTGAACGATGTGCCGGTGCAGCAGCGCCGCGTCCCTGCCGGGGACGAATCGTCGGGCGAACGCGGTGTGCAGCAATCGGCTGCCGCCTTCGCGTTCGGCCTCGTACAGCCCCCAGAATTCGGACTCCTCGACACCTCCGGCCAGTTCCATGACCGCCTGGTGCAGTGCCTGAACGTAGCGCGCGTCGTCGTAGATCGTCCCACCGATGTCGAACAGAACCGCGTCGATGCGCTCGGCCGGACGCTCCTGCCTGGACAGGGAACGACCTGTGTGCCTGGCCTCGTTCACGGTTCCCCCCTGGTTCGGAGGACATGGATCAGTCCGACATATCATCATTACCGTGGGAACAAGACATGTCGCATTTCGTGAAGCCTCTCAGGGCAGCCACTGTTCGGGTGACGGGGGACGCGAGGCCATCGGGACCGGGGCGGCTCCGCAGGTATTTCAGCCGGCCTCCGCAGCACGACCGTCCCGGTGCACCAGAGAAACCGCAGCATCGCGTGAGAGCCCTTGTCCGGGGATGACCTGCGGGTTCGAATCTGGGCGACGCCGATTTCGGCCAGGGAGCGATCGACGGTCCCTGAGGGAAGTCCCCCTGCGGGCCTCTCACCCCGACCAAGGAGGATCTCATGCGGCTCACCATGCGCCCCCGCCGCGAACGTCCTCATCCGCCGCGCCATCGGCTCGCCGGAAGCCTGTCCGTCATAGCCATGGCGGGCTTCGCCGTGACCGTGCCGACGGTGCCCATGCCGACGGCGACTGCGGCGTCTTCGAGGGATGTACCCCGAAGCCACCCACGACCTGCGAGATGGCGGACAACGCCATGGCGAGCCCTGACGCCTTCGTCGGAGAGGCGCTCGGCGCTCGTCGTGGAGGAGGCGCACTGCCCCGGCAGACTGTCGCAAGTGTTCTCATGAGGCTCCGAAACGGCTACAGCACGCGCTGTCGCCGGCGGAGCCCGACAGCCACATCCGTGGCAGACGCGCAGCCGGCGAGAAGGAGCAGCGGTCCTGGTCATTCGGCCAAATGGGTTATCGTGCCTCGTCGACCTCTCCCCATTCGCGAATGGGAAGGACAGCTAGCAAGGAGACACGGTGTCCGATCTTGGGCGGCTCGTCGCCGGCCGGTACCTGCTGGTGGAGCGGGTGGGTAGCGGCGGCATGGGCACCGTGTGGCGTGCCGAGGACAAGCTGCTCGGCCGCCACGTGGCCGTCAAGAAGCTACGCATCCCGCCCCATCTGCACGACGACGAGGTCCAGACCCTTCACGAGCGCACTCGCCGTGAGGCCCGCAGCGCCGCCCGGATCGCGCACCCCAACGTGATCGTGGTGCACGACGTCGTCGATGACGAGGGCCTGCCGTGCATCGTCATGGAGTACATACCCTCGGTCACACTGAGTGACGTACTGAAGCAGCGGGGTGCGCTGCCACTCGGAGAAGTCACCCGGATAGGCCGAGCCATGGCCGCCGCCCTGCGCGCCGCCCACGACGCCGGGGTCCTGCACCGGGACGTCAAACCCGCCAACGTTCTGCTGGGCGACGACGGGCGGATCGTCCTCACCGACTTCGGGATCGCCATGGAGTCGGGAACGTCCTCACTGACCAAGTCCGGCGAACTGATCGGCTCCATCCGCTATCTGGCACCCGAACGCCTCAGGAGCGCGAGCACCGGACCCGGTCCCGCCAGCGACCTGTGGGCCCTGGGCGCAACGCTGTACCAGGCGGTCGAGGGGCGGCACCCGTTCCACCGTGACACCCCCATCGAGATCGCGTACGCCATCGCCACCGACTCGTACGAGCCTCTGCGCAGCGCCGGGGACCTGGCCCCGGTGATCGAGGGCCTGCTCGTCAAGGAACCGGAACGGCGCATGGACGTGGACGAGGTCGAGCGCCGCCTGGGCGATGTGACCGGGACACGAACTGCTCCCGTCGATGTCCCCACGCGGTCGGACGGTGCCGGCGACCTCGCGCCTCCCGGGCGAAAGGGCCGCGGCAAGCGCCGCCGTACGGCGGTGGGGGCGATCGTGGCGGTGACGGTCGCCGCCTGTGTGGCAGGCGGAGCGCTGTGGTGGCTCAAGGCCGTTGCCGATAGGCCGAGTTCGCACGCGGCCAGGGCCGGTTCCTCTGCCCCCTCTCCGAGTGCCGGCGCCTCCCTCCCGCCGCTGCCCACCGGATACCACCTCGCAACGGACAGCGGCTTCTCCGTACCCGTACAGGACGGCTGGACCAGCAAGACGCTCCCCGGTGGTGAAGTCGGCTACATAGACCCGTCCGGCTTGGTGGGTCTGCGGGTCAATGTCGTCCATTTCGCCGGTACCGACCCTCTGCAGCACTGGCGGGAGACGGAAGAGGACCAGACCCGCCGAGACAATCCCGGCTATGAACGAGTGAGGATGGCTCCGACAACCTTCCGCGGACGACCGGCCGGGTACTGGGAGTTCACGTTCGACGGCAGGGCACGGAAGTACCGGGCGGCGGAACTGGCCTTCGCCAGCGCCGACGGCACGCAGTACGTGGTCTACCTCTCCGCGCCGGACGCGCAATGGCACAAGTACCGTCCGGCGTTCGACACCGCCGTCAACGGAGTCCACCTGAGCAACAACGCCTGACCGCGATGATCGGAATGGCTGCGAAATTGCAGGCGCCGTGGATGCCGATGAATTCCCAGATTCCACGGCAGTAAAGTGCATAGAGCCCGGCGAAGGCTCTGAGAGCATCCAGCCACGGAAAATCACCTCTTCCACACCCGCCTGGAACGCGATCACCACCATCCACAGGGGCGCGAAGGTGACGAGCGCGGACCGCCGAAAGCGTCGCTCACTGCGGCCCATCCCACGGTGACCGCGAGGAAGAGTGCACTGACGGCCCAGGCCAGCCCCAGGGTGATGAATCGTCTGTGCTCGTAACGGATGACCCGGAAGGCCACCAGTGCCAGCAGCCCGCCGAACACAAGAACTTCACTCGGCGCCGAAGCCACCGCACCACGTGGGCTCCACAATGCCTAGCCGGTACGGCTGCGGGTGTCTCTGGGACTTCCTGGCGAGGCGACTGCGGAGGGCCGCACCCGTTTCTGCGGACCGCTGACCTGTTCCTGTCGGTGCCGGCGAATGCGGAAGTACGCCACTACGGCTGATCGATGCCGACGAGTGCTCGCGAGAGGTCTTTTCGCGTGGTGATGCCGAGTTTGCGAAAGGCTCGGGTGAGGTGGAATTCCACGGTGCGGCGGGCGACGAACAGCTCTGTGGCGATCTGCTGGTTGGTCATTCCCTCGGCGGCCAGGGTGGCGATACGGCATTCTCTGCCGGTGAGGGCGGACACGCCTGACTGCCGTTTGCGGCGTGGGCGGGCGCCGGTCGCGAGCAGGGCGCGGTGCGCGCGTTCGGACAGGGGCCGGGCATGCGTGGTTTCGGCCAGGTCCAGGGCCTGTCGGAGCCGGGCGCGGGATGCCTCGATGTCCCCGTGTGCGGAGAGGAGTTCACCCAGGTCGGTGAGAGCGCGGGCCAGGTCGAGGCGAGCCGGTGTCGATTCCAGCAGGGTGACCGCCTCGGTCAGCGCGGCGACGGCGGCCGGGCCGGTACTGAGCAGGCCGATGGCGCGCAGGCTCGTGGCGACGGTCCGGGGGCTGCCCCAGGCGCGGGCGAGCCGCAGCTCCTGCTGGGCCAGGTGGGCCGCGGTGGCCCGATGGCCGAGGCGCTGGTGGATCAAGGCGGCTTCGGAGCGCCAGGGGACGAGTGCCGGATTGTCGTAACCGCCTTCGGTCTGGCGGTGGCCGCACTCCTCCAGGTCGGCCAGAGCGGCCTCGGGCTGCCCCTGTTCGAGCCGCAGCCGGGCCCGAGCGGCCAGCAGTGCCGTCCAGCTCCAGTGCTTGCCGACCGGACCTTCGAACGGGGCCCGGCACACGCGGGCGGCTTCCCGGACGTCGCCGAGGTCCAGCAAGGCCTGGACGGCCAGGGCCGTCGCGTACGGCCAGTAGCGTTCGTCGGCGGATGCCGGATCAAGGACTTGTCCGATGTGGGCCAGGGCCCCTCGGGGGTCTCCCAGCCGGTGGGCCAGCTTGGCACGGACGGACACCAGCATCGACGGCGGCTGCCCTTCCGGTTCGGCAACGGCCACGTGCTCGTACCAGTGTTCGGCCTCGGTCAGCCGGTCGGCGTGCAGCAGTGCGCTGACCGCGAAGGTGCCCGTGAGCACGGGGTCCGAGGGCGGGCCGAACTGGGCCAGGGCACGTTCGGCCAGTGTGGCGGCGGTCTCGGAGCACTGACCGGTGAGGAAGGTCTTCACCGCGAGCGCCGCGAGCAGGAGGCGCTGACCGGGGGTGTCACCGGGCAGGTCGTTGCCGATACCGCCCCGGCCGATCCAGTCGTCCGCGAGCCGCGGGGTGTCCTCCAGCAGGAGAAGTATGCCCTGCGCCCACAGCCGGTACAGCGACTCACGGTCCGCGTCGGGAATCTCGGCCGCCAGCGCGTCCAGCAGAGCGACCGCCTCCTCACTGCGGCCCGTGCGGGTCAGCGCCTCGGCCAGGTGCGGGACCAAGTGCACCCTGTCCGCGGGTTCCAGGCGCTCCACGGCCGCGCGCAGATGCTCGACGGCCGCGGCCGGGTTCGTCTGCACTTCCGCGATGCCCAACTGCGCCAGGATCTCCAGCCGGTCGGCCTGGCTGGGCGGTTCGCTCAGCGCCCTGTTCAGGTACGCGCGGCAGTTGCCCAACTCGTGCTGTACTTGTGCTTGTTGGGCCGCAGCGCGCAACACCCGTACGCGCCACGGGTGCCCCTCCGGCTCGGTGGCGAGCAGCAGATCCGCCACCTCCCTGTCGTCGCCTCCGAGAGCCAGCAGGGCATCGGCCGCTCGGGCACGCAGTTCGTTGCGCGCTGTCGTACTGGTCCGGAGCTGGAACGCCTCCCGCATCAGTGGGTGCCGAAGCTGCCACGGCGGACCCGGCTCCGCGAGACCGGCCTGCTCGAGCACGGTGAGCGCACCGGTCACGGCGACGGCGTCGAGCCCGGTGACCTCGCACAGCAGCGGCAGGCTGGTGGTGCGTTCGAGAGTGGCCACGGTGGTGGCCACCGGCGCGACCGATGACGAGTGCCGACGCAGCAGGACCGGCAGGTGGTGAGCGAGCAGCCGTAGTGCCAGCGCGGTCAGCCGCGGCAACTCGGAGCGCACCGGGGAGATCCCACTGCGGGCTAGATTCTCGGCGAGTACCCGCACAAGGTACGGATTGCCGCCCGTGATCAGGCCGTACAGAGCCGCCACCTCTGTGTCGAGTTCAACCCCCAGCCCGTCGGTGAGGTACTGCGTGACGGCGGCCGGCGACAGTGGCGCGGGCCGCAGACGCAGGCAGGCCGGGTGACCGGACAGCTCGGCCACCAGGCTGTCCTCGGAGTCGCTCTCTTCGGTGCGCACCGCGATGGCGAGCGATATCCGGCTGCCCCTCAACCGGCGGGCCAGATAGGTCAGCCAGTGGAGTGAGCACGGGTCGGTGTGGTGGGCGTCATCGACCAGCACCAGCAGCGGCTGGCGCTCCGCCAGGCGCAACGCCAGCAGGTAGAGCCCGTGCAACTGCGCGAAGGGCACGTCGGATGAGTCGGTACAGGCCCAGCCCTGACCGGCCGACGGCTCGAAGACCGCCCGGGCGGATTCGACGGCACCGGCCGACAGCAGGGGCGACCCTTGGGACTCGGCCGCAACCATGGCCGGTTCAAGGAGCTGGCGTACGACACCGAACGCCATGCCCCGCTCCAGGGCGCAGCCGTGGGCCTGGAGGACCATGAGCCCTCGATCGTGCCCGTGGCGCGCTGCCGCCGCCACAAGGGCGCTCTTGCCGACCCCGGCCGGGCCCTCGATCAACGCCACCGCACACTCGCCGTCACATGCCTGCTCGATCAGCGAGCCCAATGCGCCGAGCTCAGCGGAGCGTTCCAGCAGGGTCACCATGAACTCCTCGCACCGTCACCTGTCCTGCCCTGTTCTGTCCCGGAAGTCACCCGTGTGGAGGGAGAGGGAACGCCGGGACCACCGCAGCCGTGGGGAGCGCTGAGCAGATGTGTCCCGGGTGTTGGTTGGACAGCCGTACGTCGGTCGACCAGTGGTGAGCCGCGCCGATGCCCACGGCTGCTGTTTCCGGGTCGACCCGGGATTCGACCGCGGTGGCTGCGACTTCGGCGCTCCCCCTCAGCCGGTGGTGTCACAGGAGGCAGGGCATGTCGGGGGAGCTGTGTGCTGCCGACGCGGTGCGGGGAGCAGCAGTGCCAGGACAGTGCTGCTCAAGTGCACTCAGGCGTAGATCCTCAACATGCCCTGGACGCCGAGTGGTTCGGTGAACAGGGTGCCGATCAGCGGCCCCGGTGCCACGCTCGCCCGGTCCCGTCACAGGGCCAGGCAGTCGGCTGCGGAGAGCGCACCGCCGAGCCAGGCGACCGACCTGCGCCGACTCCACCGGTCGCCGAGGGCACCGAGGACCACGACGAACGTCGGCTTGGGTTTCTCGGCGAGGAACGTGAAGCTGCCGAGGAGCGTCCGCTTCACGGCACTCCGTCCGGGCGGCGACAGCCCCCAGAAGGCGGCGCCGGCCAGCCATCTCCCGGCGCGGGTCCCAGGCGTCCGAGAGAGTGCCCGCGAGGAAGGCGCCGACCGCGGCGGCGATGCCGTAGACGGTGAGGACGAGGTCGATGCCGCTCTGGGAAGAGCTCCGGCCGACGAGGTGCGGCGAGAGTTGCCCGGCCTCCACGCCGTCTCCGATCAGGAACAGGATCAGTCCGGGATACCCCCAGACCAAGGCGCGGGGAAAGCCCGTCCGGTCGGACAGCGAACGCCGTGGCGACGGCAGCGAGCCGCGCTCCGCGCGCGGAGGCCGGGTCGTAGTGAGGTTCTGGACCACGGGGATACCTCCGTGCAGGTGCGGCACCTGGTTCGTGCCGCGGCGACGTGCTCTCGATGAAAACCACCCGGAACAATTCCTGTCAATGGATTGCCAAAATCTCACAGTAAGTGTGTGATGTTTGGAGGTCTTAGAACGCACCGAGTCGAGCACACCACTGTCGAGGAGGATCAGAAGATGAGGCCGGGCCGGGGGACCGAGGCCGACGTCGAGCAGCGCCGACTGAAGCTGCTGCAGCAGGTCATCGCCCAGGGCGCCGTACGGATCGACACTCTGGCCGAGACCCTGCAGGTCAGCACCATGACGGTGCACCGAGACCTGGCCAACCTGGAATCCCGCCGGCTGCTGCACAAGCGCCGTGGCAGGGCCGTCGCCCTGCCGAACGTCACGCTCGAGACCGCCACACGGTTCCGCGAGTACCTCGACATCGAGACGAAGGAAGCGTTCGCCGAACGGCTCATCCGAGAGGTCCAGCCGGGGCAGACGGTCCTCATGGACTGCGGCAGCACGCTCTTCCCACTCGCCCGCAGGCTGACCCGGATCGAGGGTCTGACCGTGGTCACCAACTCACTGCGCATCGCCGATCTCGTCGGCGGCGCCGACGCCGCGCCCGGCACGCGGGTGATCCTGCTGGGCGGCGCCTTCCGGGCCGACTTCGAGGCGTGCGCCGGCACGGACACGCTGCGCCACCTGTCCCGGATCCGCGCCGACGTGATGTTCTCCTCGGCCACCGCCATCCAGGGCGGCCGGCTGTTCCACCCGGACCAGGAGTGGGCGGACCTCAAGGAAGCCCAGCAGAGCGTGGCCGAGCGCCGCGTCCTCCCCGTCGACCACAGCAAGTTCGGCCGCACGGCCACCCACGGCTACGGCGACGCCACCGGCTACGACCTGATCCTCACCGACGACGCCACCCCCGAGGACGAAATCCAGGCGATCGAGGCACTCGGCGTCCCCGTCGAGATCGTCACCACCTGACTGTCGATCAGCTCGGGCTTGTTCACCCCGAGCAGCACACGATGCCGCGAGACATCCACTCCGATATTACGGAGAGTATTTATATCATTGCGTATAGTGATCGATGTGCGTGTGTTGTGGTCGTTACCGGATCCGCGGTCCTGTGTCCTACTCCGCAGGCATCGAGGCTCATCCAGGCCGCAGGGATCATGCGGCACCACACCCACATACCGGGCCGGACCTGCAGGTCCATAGAAAGGAGAGCCGAAGAGTGATGCTTCAGCCAAAGGGCGGGATGCGTGGCCTGGCGGTCGGTGCGGCAGTCGTCTCCGGTGCCCTGCTCCTGACGGCTTGCGGGTCGAGCGGCAACTCTCGGCCAACCGCCACGTCGTCCATGGCGGTCTCGCCCGCCACCTCCGGTGCGAGCGGTGTCAAATGCGGCAAGCCGGCCACGCTGTCGGCTTCCGGCTCGACCGCGCAGGAATTCGCGATGAAGATCTGGATCAAGAGCTACACACGGGCATGTCCCGGTACCCGGATCAGCTACGAAGGCAATGGTTCCGGCGCGGGCCAGACCGATTTCCTCAAGGGCAGAACCTCCTTCGCGGGTTCCGACTCCGCACTGAGTGCGGCCCAGATCAGCCAGTCCAAGGGCGTCTGCTCCCACGGCGGCCGAGCTGTCCATCTGCCGATGGTCGGCGGTCCGATCGCCATCGGTTTCAACCTGCCAGGAGTCAGGAGACTGGTCCTGGATGCTCCCACCCTGGCCAAGGTCTTCGACTCGCAGATCACGCACTGGAACGACCCCGCGATCGCGAAGCTCAACCCCGGCACCAAGCTGCCGTCGACGCAGATTCGGGTATCACACCGTTCCGATTCCTCAGGTACGACGGACAACTTCACCTCCTATCTGAGCGCTGCCGCACCGAGTGCCTGGCCGTACGAGCACAGCAAGCAATGGATGGCCAAGGGCGGCCAGTCCGCCAAGGGCTCCTCGGGCGTCGTCGAACAGGTGAAAGGGACCGAGGGCGCCATCGGTTACGTCGAGCTGACCTATGCACTCGCTCGCAACGTTCCCACGGCCTCGATCGCCACCGGAGCCTCCTCTCCCGTCGACGCCAGTGTCCTCACGGCTTCCAAGGCGATCGCCGCTTCCACGGCTGCGGGTTCCGATGACGACCTCGTGCTGAAGCTCGACTACGCGACCAAGACCCCGGGGGCCTACCCGATCGACATGGTCACCTACGAGATCGTCTGCGACAAGGGCAACAAGCCGGCGACGTGGTCCGCCACCAAAGCGTTTCTGACATACATCGCCGGCACGGGCGGCCAGCAGGACTTGAGCTTCGAGGGATACGCGACGCTCCCGGCCACGATCGTGAACAAGGTGCGCAGCACGATTGACGACTTGTCCTGAAGCGTCGCCGTGCCGACGGCAGTCGCGGAGGATGCTCGGCATTGTCGTCCTGCCGTTCCGGGGCCAAACCGGACAGCCTGAGGAATCGGCGCCGCTGCTCGGCGGCCCGTCCGAAGGCGCAGGGGCCATCGGCGGTCCTGGACCAGGAGGCGCCGGTCCAGAACTCGGCCGGTGGTGCCCGATGTGCCCTGACCCGGCGGATGCGCTGCTCGACGTAGTCGTCCGGGCGGTAGTTGTCGGGGTCGCCGACGCCGGGCTCGTGCCGTTCCGCGATCAGCGGAGCCGGGCCGCGTCCTGCCGTCGTCAGCCCGCTGATGGCCACAGGGAACCACCCCCTGCCCGCGGTCGCACGGGCGGTGGAGTCCATGAACCCAGCCGCGGCCTCCAGCGGCAGCCGCGCCGGTACGGCGCTGGCGTGGCCGAGTCTGCGTGCCTCGACGGCCGCGCTGTCAGCACGGCGTGCTCGGGAGCGGTGAACCACTGGTCCGGGCCCATCTCCCAGCGGCGCACCGCCCGCTGACCCGCGAGCGTCTGTTCGGTGAGGGTCCGGCGGGCGACGCCGAGCTGGGCCGAGGCCTGGAGCGGCCCGGCGCCCCAGGCGGCGGCCGCCTGTTGCCGTCAGGCCTCCCACGCGGCGGCCGCCTGGCGCTCGCCCGCCGCGCAGGAGGCTGCGGCCTGGCGCTTGGTGGAGGCGAGGGCGAACACCCCTGTCAGCGCTCCGCCCTCGATGGCGGCGCCCGCGGTGATCAGCGCCGTCACCACGGCCTCGTCCACCCCTGCCCTCTCTTGTCGCGTCAGGCGCCGAGCGTAGCCAGCACCATGGACTCGGCTTCCTCCCCAAGGGCGGGCCGGGAACCATGCGTTGGCGGTGATGGTCACCCTTGATGCCGCCGGGGGCGGCGCCGTGGCCGGGCGCGTCGGTGAACACCATGATGGCAGGCTCTCCGGTGAGCGTCTCGGCGGTGACCTGGCGCGAGGACAGCTTGGTGAGCAGGACGAGGACCATGCCGTCCTGTCGGTGGTCCCCACTTCAAGCCGACGGGGACTTCGACCGGCGGGCGGCCGGTGTCCACGACCACCCGGTCGGTCACGCTCGACGACAGTACGTGGGGCCGGGCGGCGCGCCGTTTGTGCAGGCGCTCAGCCGGATTTCCCGGCCGAGCGCTTTGCGCGGGCGGCTGTTGAGTTCCGCGGCGTCCGCACCGAGGTCGTCGCTGCGAGCGCTTCGGGCAGTCGGTCACCAGGCCACGGGCAGCTCGGCAAGGCAGTGGAAGACGGGGTTCTCACGAAAACGGAGCCGAGACGCCTCGCAGGCCAGGCGGAGGGACGGCAGCCTGGTGAAGAGGGAGCCGAGGGCGAGTGTCACCTCCAGTCGGCCCAGCGACGCGCCGAGGCAGAAGTGGGAGCCATGACCCCACAGCAGATGGCCGGAGGCATCGCGGTGGATGTCGAGGCGTGCGGGGTCGGGGAAGACGGAGGCGTCGTGGTTGGCGGCGAGCAGGCTGATCATCACCGACTCGCCCTCTCTGACCAGGGTCTCGCCGATCCTCAGGTCCTCGGTGGCCTGGCGCACGACGCCGTCCTGGATGATCGACCAGAAGCGCATCGACTCCTCCACGAATTTCGGCAAGAGCGCCCCGCTCTCGGTGAGGACCTCGGCGCGCAGCCCGTCGTCGGTCAGCAGGCTCAACGTGCTGACCGCGATCTGCGTGGCGGTCGACTCGTGGCCGGCGATGAGCAGGAGTTTGAGGACTCCCAGGAGATCGGCGCGGTCGAGTTCGCCGGTGGCCACGTGGTTGAGGACGAGACGGCTGACCAGGTCGTCACCCGGGTCGTACTCCTTGGCACGCGCTTGCTCGTCGAGGAAGGCGATGATCCGATGGTGCGCAGCCAGTGAGACCGCCGGGTCACTGTCCATGAGCAGGATCTGGGTCTGCTCCAGGAAGAACGCGGTGTGCTCGTCCGGGATCCCCAGCAGCCGGGCGATGACCAGCGCCGACACCTTGCCGGCGAAGTCCCGTACCAGGTCCGCGGGTTGCGGACCGGCTGCCAGCGCGTCGGCCGTCTGGTCGGTCAACTCCTGGATCCGGGGCCGTAGCGCGCGCACCCGGCGCACGGTGAACTCCGGGGCGACCATCCTGCGCAGCCGACTGTGTTCCGGATCGTCCATGCGCAGGAATCCGCTCGGTCGGCCGTCGGCGGGCACGGGGATCCGCAACGGAAAGCCGGGCCGGGTCTCATCGGCGCTCAGCCGGGGGTCCTTGATGGCGGCCTTCACATCCTCGTAGCGGGTGATCAACCAGACCAGCTGTTCCTCACCGGCGCCCGCTGGCAGACGGACCAGCGTCGGAGGGCCGTCACGAACCACACCAAGGGCCGGCGGCGGCGACATCGGACACACGCGGGCCAGCGGCCAGTCGAGCACACTGGAGTATGCACCGGGCATGGTCCTCCCCCTACATCGCGTACGAATACCCGCGCCACCCGGCATCCCCGGCGGCGGGTGCCCCGACCGGACCAGACAAGCACCCACCACTGACACCCCGGTGACCAACCGCTGACTCCCGCACCGGTTCACCTGAGGCTGATGGTCGGCGACAGAGAGAGTGAGCCGTTCTGGAGCGAGTTCCTGCACAGCCTGCGGGCCCGCGTCCCGGGCGGGGGCCGTCCGGTCATCGCCGACCACCGCGGTGGGCCGGTCAAGGCCCTGCGCAAGGTCCGGCCGGGTGATTTCGTGTAGTCAGAATCCTGGGTCCTGACCGCGCCGCCGTGAAGGGCTGGCTCTATGAGGTACAGGCCAGGATGAACTCTGGAACGTGCCGGCCCCGGCTTGAGCAGGCGGCGCTGGATGCCGCGGCGGCCGGTGCTCCTTCTCAGCCGGGGATGGCGGTGGTAGCGAGGGTCAGGTGGACGGCCCGATCGTGGAGGGCCGCCGTGCTGACGACCGCAACCGTCTCCTCCCCGATCTCGGCGAGCGTGGCGATGTGGTTGCCACACGTGAACCGCCGCGCCTCGAACGCCGCTCCGTTCACGACCAGTTGGCCTGTCCCGGCAGTCAGTACGTCGGGCAGCGAGATCGGTCCGTCGGGCGATGAGTTGTAAAGGACCTCACCCAGGACTGCATCGGGCTCCAGGGTCGAGAACACACGGATGTGCTCGGGCAGGCGCCGCTGGGTGGTGACCTGAACCAGCATGGTGTGCTCCTCGTAATATCCGAGGTCGAGACGCTGGAGGAGGCCGTCGACCTGCCCCTGGCCCACCAGGCGGCGCCAGCCGGGCTCGGGCCGCGCGAGGACAGCCACCGGGCGGCCGAACTCCCGTAGGGTCTCCAGCCAGATGCGATCGACGGGACGGCCGGGCTGGGCGGAGCCTTGGAACATGATGCCCCCTCTGGATGGTTACAGGTACGGGTGCGATGCCAACTCATCGTGGCATCACACCGGTTATGGCGGGCCCGCATCTCGACGAACCGATCAGGATGCACCGCACGATGCGGAGTACTGAAGTGCGGTCAGAACCTGTCAGTTGCCGTATTGCATCTGCCATGGCAGGGCAGCCAGATCAGGGACGGATGCCAGTTCTGCGAGGCGCGGAAGGCGATGTGCACGCGGATGGCCGCTGCTGTTGCGTTGGGCGAACGGGACCTCACTGTCGGCCGTCGCCAGCATGGTGCCGTCGTCGAGGAGCAGGCGCCACGTACCGTCCCCGAGCGGACAGCGCAGCCCCACCGGACGGTGCCCTCGACGACGGACTCCAGGAACACCCCGCGCAGCCGGCCGTGGTCGATCTCCGTGTCGGCGCCGACGACCGCGGTGCGGCGCGCGTGGGCGGAGTTCACGGCGCTGTCCACTGTTAAGGCGGCTGAATTGCCGGAAGGGTCCCCCAAAAGGCGACTTTGAAACGCGGCTTGCCGACGCCGCACCCGAGCCCTCCTGGACCGCAGCGAAACGCTCAGCCCCGTCGGGTCGACGAGGTACAGGCCACGATGCACTCGCCGCAGGTGTCACGGAAACGCGGCAAGAACCCTCCAGTTGGCCATTTCAGTCGTCTGTCGCGGAAGGCGGAGCCGTCCGGCTGTGCAGCTGAATGCCATGCCCAGGGCGGACACCCCTGTGCACCCGGCGGCCGCGTACACGAGTGAGGATCCGACGGCACCGAGGGCGCTGCCGGCCGAGTAGAAGACATGCCAGCGTGCGATCTTCGCTCGGGCGTCATCCAGGGAGACGTCACGCCCTGGGCGGCTCCACTGCTGAATATCCGGGTCGAGACTGGCGTCCACGAGGGTCTGGGCATCGTCCTGTCGCCATGGACGTAGTTCCACGTGCTCTGCGATGAGCCGCAACACGGGTTGTTCGATCTGGTTCATCCGGCCTGCAGGCACTACGGCAGGTGTCGAAGAGATCATCGTCGCATCGTGTCACCTGGTGACGGTCACTCAGCGACCCCTCTCCAGGATCAGCGACAGGCACTGGCACCACTGCTGCCTGCCCAACGACCGACTGTCCTCCGAGCGGCGGACCGCCTCCGTCTTCGCCGGGCTGGTGATTCACGACGAGGCGTGCCTCGCGGAACTGTCGGCGGCGGCTGAGGAACTGGCCGCGGACGGCCCGGTCGAGGCGACTCCATCGAGGACAAGCTCTACGACAAGTACAAGGCGGGCCGGGTCGAGGACGGCATGTACCTCGGCGCGCACAAGTCCGTGAAGGACCTCGGCGTGACGGTCCCCGACGAACTCAGGAAGTGCTTCGCCGCCTTCCGCCCCGTCATGAGTGGCGAGTCCGAAGCCGCACATACCCGCGGCGGCGGCTCCGTGAGCGACAACGCCAACCGCTTCGTCTACTTCGAGCACTCGGGGGCGTACGGAAATCGGCCACCGAGGCGTCACCCTCGCCTCCTACAACTGGTCCGTCGACGCTCTCAAGTGGGACGCCTACGCCGACGACGAGCGATACCTGCGTGCGCTCGCCGGAGTACAGGCCATCTACGGCCGGCGCTGCGAGGTCTTCTTCACCACCAAGTGCAAGACCCAGTCGTGGATGCGTGACCACTACGCCTACGGGGAGGCATCCGTGCTGTTCCCCGGCCAGCACACGGAACTGATCCCCGACATCCCCGCCTCCGAAGGGCCGCTGCATTTCGCAGGAGACCACACGTCCATCAAGCCCGCCTGGATCGAAGCCACCCTCGAATCCGCCGTCCGGACGGCGCTGAAGGTCCACAGGGGCTGACAACTGCTCCCGGCGGCGACCGCCGCCGACCGGCGTCGAGGCCCCGCTTCCCACCGCCGTCGCGGTCCGACAAGGCGGACGAAAGGCGGTGCCCGGCACCGATCCGCACATGAAACCACCCGTGGCGGGCCCGAAAGGCGCCCTCCACGGTCGCTGGAGGCGAAGTGCCGAGGGCGACTACCGAAGCCATGTCGAAACGACTTTGACGAAGAGTGGTACTGCCGTCACCTGCTGGGCGGTTGGGGTGTCGCGTCGGCACAGGGCCAACCGAGTACGGTCCCGCGAACCGAGCAGGGGCCCACGATCCGGGCGTTGCTGCCCGGCGCCGGCTCAGGCCGGCTGCGGGCCGCCGCGGAGCTCGGCACGCCGGACGGTGCGCTCCACCATCAGCAGACCGCGGGAGCGCCCGACGGGGCGCAGCGCCCGCTGAGCGGGCGTGGACCAGCGCCGGCACATGCCACCGAGCACCGCCAAACGGGTTCCGCGGCCTTCGGGTACGGTCGCCATGCCGCCGACCGCGCTTTCCCCTACATGACGGCGTTCAGCCCCGCAGCCGACGCACAGGGTCGAGGCCGGGACGCTGCGGCTGGGACTTCAGCGGGCTGCGGGAGATGTGGAGTATGTCGCTCGCTGGCCGCGGAGTGTCCACAGTCCGTACAGAGCCAGCAGCGGTTTGACGATCATCCACTCGCCGGGGCGGTAATCGTCCGCGCGCACGAGCTTCTCGGCAAGATCAGGGCGCTGTTGCCGCAAGTACGCGCGGGCCTTGAGCGCGTGCGCCGGTTGGGAGACGATTTTGATGCGGTCGGCGTCCTCGATCAGTGGGGTCACGTTCATGACGTTCTCCCATGTCGTCCTGCTCTGGTCTTCGAGGAGCACTGCGCCGTCGAACCCGAGCGCCGACTTCGCGTAGTCGGCCATCAACTGCGCCTCCGCAGCGCCGCCGCTGGTCGCACCGCCGCTGAAGATCACCCGAGTGTCACGCGCACGGTCGCCGGTGATCGAGCGAAGTCCAGCACGGACTCGCCAGCGGTTGATCAAGTTCGCCGTCGCTTGGGGGTTTCGGTAACCCAGCACGACCACGGCCTCGGAAGCACCCCCTCCGCTCCCCATGAGAGCGCGAGACCAGCGCCAGTTCAACCACTCGCCCCAGGCCAGGGCTGCTGCTCCGGCGACCGCCAGTCCCGTCCCTCGTCGCATGCGGCGACTCTAGGGCACGTCGGTGTCGAACAGCGACCGCTCGCGTTGCCGGACCACCACCCGTGTCGTCGGAAATTGGATTGCCCGGGCAGCCGCATGACCCACAAGATCTGGCTATGACCACGACCACCGCCTTGCTGCCGTTGCCCTCCGCCGAGCGATCGGTGCGAGTCCAGCAGCCGGGCCGACCGCGAAGGCCGACGCTCCTGCCCGCATGATCGGGGCCCTGGCCGCGGGACTCCTTGCCGGATACGGCATCGCCGTCCCGGTGGGAGCGGTCGCGACCTATCTCGTGGCTCTGACCGCTCGGACGTCCTTGAAAATCGGCGCCTGTGCCGCGCTGGGCGTCGCGACCGCAGACGGCCTGTATGCACTGATCGCGGCGTTCGGCGGCGCCGCCCTGGTCCCGACGATCAAGCCGATCATGCTTCCCCTGCGGTATGTCTCGGCCCTTGTACTGCTCGTACTGGCAGTCCGCAGTGGCGTCTCGGCGATCCGCCGCCATCGCGAGCACAAGCCGACAACCCGGACCGATGAGGTCCCCCTCAGCCCGGCGCGGGCCTATGCGGGCCTTTTGGGGATCACGATGATGAACCCCATGACCGTGATCTACTTCGCGGCACTCGTGCTGGGCAGTCGGAGCACAGCCGTTCAGAACCACTTCCAGCAAGCCGCGTTCGTTCTCGCGGCCTTCGTCGCATCCGCAAGCTGGCAGCTGTTCCTGGCAAGCGGCGGAGCACTGCTCGGCCGAACACTGACCGGCACCCGAGGGCGACTCATGACCGCCCTTGGCTCCAGCACACTGATCACTGCACTGGCCGCGCATCTGCTGATCACAGCGCTATGAGCCGGGCGCCGACAGTGTTCCGGTGCCTGAGCGCCTCACGGTCAAATGTCGGAGGTCAGCGGCAGGGTCGCGGTGCGGTCGGATGCCCGCGAGCGCACCGTGAATCCCCACGGGCTGTCAAAGCCCTTTGGCGATCTGCGCCTTCAGGGCCCCCTCATCCACCTGCGGCCGTGTCGTCTGCGCCCGGGGATCCGCGGCCTGTGTGCGGACCGGCCAGGGGCTGGGGAGCCCGGCGAGCGGCTCCCCAGCCCGCAGACCGTGAGGTCAGCGCACGGGCAGTGCGGGTGTGTGCTCGGCGCGTACGGCGTCCAGGGCCCGCGGGTCGAGCCCGAGGAGCCGCAGGATCGTCGGGGCGATCTGGGTGGTCTCGACCGGGGCGGCGAACCGGACGTCGTGCGGGGTGACGGCGCCGGAGACGACGAGCGGGACATCGAGGTCGTCGGCGTGGGAGCCGCCGTGCTCGGCGATCTTCTTCTTGCCGCCGGTGTAGACGACGCCGTACTGGCTGATACCGAACAGGTCAGGCACCCGGGAGTCGCCCGGCTTCACATGGAAGTACCGGGCGGCGTCCGCGCCCGCGTACAGGGTGCGCAGGCCGCTCGCCGTGAAGGGCTTGGCGTTGCCGTCGATGCCGTTGCCGGTGCCGGCCTGGGCGAGCAGATACGCCTTGGCGAAGTCGGTGGCGGCCTTCGAGCGGTCGGTGAGCCAGATCAGCATGGCGTCGTCGTCCACGGCGTGTGCGACCAGGTCGCCGGAGCCCGGGTGGGCCTTCTTCCAGGCGGCGTTGAGGCCGTCCAGGAGGGGGCCGTCGTCGATGCGGGTGAGCGCCTTCGGGTCGGTCGGCGACTGGCCGTGCTTGGCGGACAGGACGACCGTGGTGCTGCTGTCCAGGTGCCGCTTGCGGAGTTCGGCGACCAACGCGCCGACTTCCTTGTCGACGAAGGCGAGGTTCTTCTCCAGCAGCGGTCCGGGCACACCCTTTGCCTTGTAGCCGCCGGCCAGCCCGTCGGAGGCGGGCAGCTTCTGGGCGGTCGACACGGACTGGAAGTTCATGCCGAATATCGCCGGGGTGCCGGCCTTGTGGGTGCCGCTGTGATCGTAGCCGTCGATCTCGTTGAGCACGGCCTGCACCTTGTAGCCGTCGTACTGCTCGGTCGCCGCGTTGTCCTTGGTCCAGTCGTCGCCCGCGGGGTAGCCGGTGGCGGTGCTGTTGATCTCGGGGGCGAACAGGTCCTGGATGCCGTTGCCCGAGGGGCCGTTGAGGATGTCGTACGCCACGTGCTTGTCGGACCACGCGGTCCGCAGCCCGGCCTTGCGGGCCACGTTGAAGACCGTGTTCACCCGCAGGTACGCGTGCGGGGACACCGGCGCGCAGGACTTCGGGTCGACCGGCAGCTTCGTCGGGTCGATGAGGCTCGCGGCGTGACCGGTCATCTTCAGGATGCTGCCGGGCAGTCCGGTCAGGCCCTGGCCCGCGTCGATGGAGTCCTTGTTCTTGTCGAGGTCCTCGGTGAGGTCGACCTCGGCGCCGGACTTGGCGCCCGCGCACTTGGTGGTGCCGGCCGGGAGCAGGGCGGCGTCATAGCCGTCGTCGTAGTAGACGCCCGTGGTGCCCGGGTTGCCGCCGGTGAGCTGGCCGACCATGCCGGGGAACGAGTCCGAGGGGATGGTGGTTCTCGCGTGTGTGTACTCCACGCCACCGCCCACGAGCCGCGCGAGCGCCGACTGCGGGTGGCGGGCGATGTACCAGGCCAAGTCGGACTGGTGCAGGCCGTCGACCGACAGCAGCAGGACGTGCCGGGCGGCGGCCTGGTGTCCGGGCGTGTGCGCCGCGGCGGGCTCGATGGCCGTGGCCGTGAGCGCGCTGGTGGCGGCGAGCGCGGCGGCTGCCGCGGTGACTGTGCGTGCCGGACGGGCCGGACGGGCCGAACGTCGGATCAAGGGTGCTCCTCAGGCAGTGCGGGAGGGGGGCGGCATGCGGTCCGTGCGGGGACATCCGAAGGGCCGAACGTGTACGGAAGCGGACGTCCGTGCCGTGTTCTGACCAAGAAACTCACGTGGACACGCAAAGCCGCGTGTCAGGTGCCCGCAGCCTTCCGCGTGCTGGTCCGACTCCATGGACGAGGAGACCCCAGGCGCCGAACCCGCTCCCGCGGCCGCAGGGACGGCACCTCGACTCGCTCTCCCCGGCGCTCGGCAGCCGACGGATACGGCTATGCGAGAGTCGGCTTTTCCCTGCTGTAGAGCCAGGTGTCGAACAGGCCGGTCAGATCCATGCCGGACTCTTTCTCGCACAGCTTGATGAACTGGGTGGTGTGGGCGTTGCCGTGTCGGTGTTGCTCGGTCCACTTCTTCAAAATGGTGAAGAAGCTTGTGTCGCCGACGGTTTCGCGGAGACGGTGGAGGGTCATGGCCCCACGTCCGTAGACGGGAGAGTCGGACACCTGCTTCGCGCTTGGGGGTTGCGCTGGTGGGAAGTCCCAGATCCCCTCGCTTTCGGGGTGGGTGCCGTCGTAGAAGGCGCCGAAGGTCTCGTCGGCGGTCGTGTCATCCTGGTCTTCCTGCCAGAGCCATTCGGCGTAGGTGGCGAACCCTTCGCTGAGCCACATGTCCTGCCAGGAGCGCGGTGTGACGGAGTTCCCGAACCATTGATGGGCAAGTTCGTGCACGACCAGCGTTTCGCCGGGGGCCTTCTCGAAGTACGGCTTGGTCTGGGTCTCCAGCGCGTACTCCAGATCGGGGAGATGATCGACGATCGCCCCGGTGACGGCAAAGGGATACCGGCCGAACCGGCTGCTCGCCCAGTCGATGACCTCGGGGACCAGCTCGGTCATGTCGGGGGAGTCCTCGACCTCGTCGGGGTCGATGGCGATGTGTACCGGCAGCCCCTGCGTGGTGGTCGTGGTGGATATGTCGAAGCTGCCCACTACGACGGTCGCGACATGGCTGGCCATCGGCTCACCCATATGCCAACGCGACGTCGTACGCCGTCCCTTGTCCCGTATCCCGGTCAGTTCGCCGTTGCTGACCGCTGTGTAGCCCTTGGGGACGGTGATGGTGATGTCGTACAGAGCTTTGTCGGACGGATGATGGTTGCCCGGGAACCAGGTCATCGAGCCTGTCGGTTCTCCGAGCGCCGCCGCGCCGTCGTCGGTTTCGATCCACCCCTCCACGTCGTCGTCCGCAGCAGTGATCATCTTCGGGGTGCCGGAGTAATGGATGGTGGTCGTGAAGGTCGCGCCGGTCTTGAGCGGATGAGCGGGCGTGAGGGTGAGCTTGTTCTTCTTGCTGCTCACCTCGGCGTCGGCTCCGTCGATGCTCGCGTCGCGCACGCGCAGGCCCGCGAGGTCGAGGGAGAAGCGGCTCAGCGGCTGTTCGGCCCGGGCTGTGATCACCGCGGTACCGCCAGGTCGTTGGTCTCCGGGACGTAGTCGAGTGTCAACTCGTAATGCGCGACGTCGTAGCCGCGGTTGCCCAACGTGGGAAACAGGGCGTCCCCTGCCGAAGCCGCACCGGGTCTGGCGGATTCGTCGGGACGACCGTCGGAACTCGTGCAGGCGGTCCCGACGGTGAGGAGCAGCACGGTGAACAGAGCAGCCCGAGACGACATCAAAGAGCAAGTCCGAGAGCGTGCGCCCCGTCCGGACCACGACCGAGGCACCATGCGCTCGCGCACCGGGAGCCCATATCGAAAGGAATGCCATGTGGCAGCCGAGATGAAGGTAGCTCGTATCACGGTGGCGGCAGCCAGGCTGTGCCTCAACCTCAAGTTCCCCCTTTGCTGAGGTGTTCAGGGGCCGTGGTCAGCGGCCCGATCTGTTGCGATCCTGGACCCTATCCGCACCCACCCTCGAATGTAAAAACTATTCCATGAAGTCTCCAAGGGACCGTGAAACGGCTCTCACCGGCTGCGTGTCAAAGTCGACGAGAAGGTGGGGCGGGATGCGGAGCCGACGGCCGGCGTGGTCGACTCTCCGCCGCCCAGGTCTCTCCCGCTGCACCGGGTCGCAGACGCGCTGCTCGCCGATGATCGTGCTCATGGCCCGTTGCCTGGCCCGGTCATGCGCTGCGCGGTAGGCGCTGTCCACGCGCCTCGATCGCTTCCGGCAGATCCGGCGCCGGCCCGGACAGGTGGTTGTGTCAGGACCTCTTGGCGGGGCGCAGGAAGGCTGCCCAGCCGGCGTCCGGTCTTTCGCCGACCCGGAGGGTGCGGAGTTGTGTGAGGACCGCGGGGTCCTGGGCGTCGAGCCAGTCGACGAACTGGCGGAAGGAGACCAGACGTACATCCTCCCGGCCGGCGATCCGTGTGAGCGCCTCCTCGGCCGCGTCCATGTAGATGCCGCCGTTCCAGTGCTCGAAGTGGTTGCCGATGAACAGCGGCGCCCGGTTCGTCTCGTACGCCCGCTGGAACCCGGCCAGGTACGCCTGTGTCGCCTGGGCCCGCCAGTACGGGTAGTTGTAGGAAGGTGCCCGCGTCGAGTTCTTGGACTGGTTCGCCAGCATGTTGTAGTCCATGGACAGCACCTCGAACGAGTGCCCGGGGAACGGGATGCTCTGCAGCGGCAGGTCCCAGACGCCGTGCCGCTTCCTGGGCCAGCGTTGCAGTCCGCCCGGCGAGGAGGCGTCGTAGCGCCAGCCGAGTTCACGCGCGACCGGCAGCAGGTTCCTCTGGCCGAGCAGGCACGGGGTGCGGCCGCCCACGAGTTCCTTGTCGTAGTCGAAGGGGAGGGGTGGATGGTCGTGCCAGCCGGTGTGCGTGCGCCACGACGTGACGAAGGCTTGCGCCTGCTCGATCTCCGAACGCCATTGCGCCGAAGTCCAGTTGGCCACCGATCCGGGACCTTCGCAGAAGTGCCCGTTGAAGTGCGTGCCGATCTCGTGGCCGTCGAGCCAGGCCTGGCGCACGTACTTCAGTGTCTCCTTCAAGTGGGCGTCGGTGAGGTAGCCGATGTCCGAGGCGCCGACCGGGTTGTTCGGTGGATCGTAGAGCCGTTTCTTCTCCTCCGGGAGGAGGTAGAGCCCGGACAGGAAGAACGTCATGTGCGCGCCGTGGGTCCGGCCGAGCTCCAGGAAACGCGGGAACAGGCCGGTGCCCAACTCGCCCGCCCCGTCCCAGGAGAACACCACGAACTGCGGGGGAGTCTCGCCGGGTTCGAGGGGTGTGGGCGGCTCCGGCTGGTGCGGCTGCCGTCCGGTGTACGCCGTCGAGCCGTCCCCGATCAGCCGCGGTGCCTGTTGCGGGGGTGCCGCGCCCTGCCCTTTCGGGCCCCCCGGCGAGCCGCTGGGTTGGTCCTGTCCTCCGCACGCCGCCAGGGAGGCGGCGGCCACACCGATGCCGACGCCGAGCCCCAGGCGTGCCACACTCCGGCGGCTGATTCCACCCATTGCCATCCCCATCCGCGCCCTGCCACGACGCGTTGTGCACCCCCCCTCGGTCGAGCTTCCAACACCCGCACCATAAGGACGATAAACGTATAAATAGGCTGATCTGCTTCGGTGTGGCGTGCAAAGGTGTTGTCAAGCATCACTTGTGTCACCCGGTCGGCCCTGAGGGGCCATGCGGAGGATCAGCGGAACGCCGCCGCATTCCGTGCCGCCCATGCGGAGAAGGGGGCCGCGGGGCGGCCGAGCAGACGCTCCACGTCCGTGCCGGCCTCTTGCTCCTGCGGTGTGGGTGCGCCGAGGACGGCTAGCGTGCCCTCGGCGACGGCGGCCGGCATGAACCGGATCATCTGGGCGTGGGCCTCCTCTCGGCTCTGCTCGACGAATGTCACCGTCTCGCCGAGCGCGGCGGCGATGGCGGCGGCCCGCTGCCGGGGAGTGGTGGGCTCCGGCCCGGTCAGCGTGTAGATGGCGCCGTCGTGTCCGTCTCCGCGCAGCACGGCCGCCGCCACCGCGGCGACATCGTCCGGGTCGACGAACGGCAGTGCCACATCGGCGAAGGGCGCCGCCGCGGTGCGGTGCCTGCGGATCGGCTCCGCCCAGGCCAGCGCGTTGGAGGCCAGTCCGCCCGAGCGCAGGACGGTGAAGGGCAACCCCGACTGGGCCACGGCCGCCTCGAAGCGCGCCGCGTGTGCGTATGTCTCCGGCCGGGTGCCAGCCCCCTGCGAGGACAGCAACACCACCTTGGCGACCCCGGCCGTGGCGGCCTGACTCAGGATGCCGGCCGGATCCTCACCGGCCACCAGCAGGAACAGTGCCTTGGCTTCCGACAGTGCGGGAGCGAGGCTCTGCGGCTGCCCGAGATCGGCCGCGACGGCCCGCGTGCCTGGCGGAACGTCCTGCGTCCCGATGCGCCGGGCGACGGCCGTCACCGATTCCCCGCCCTCGTTCAATGCGGCGACCAGGGCCCGTCCGACGTTCCCCGTGGCACCCGTGACAACGATCATGGCATCTCCCCGTCTGAGTTAGTTGACTAACTAAGTCGAGACGTTAGTCCGTGGTGGCACCCGTTGTCTATCCTTAGTCAGGTGACTGACTCAGAATTCGCGGCGACGGCCGGGGCCGCGCGGCCGAGCCGATCCGGTCGATCCGGCCAGGGTGGCGGCCGGGGCGGCAAGCGCGAGCGCCTGGTGAAGGCAGCCGTACAGGTCTTCCATGAGCAGGGCGTGGAGAAGACCACCCTCGGCGACATCGCCGGCGCGGCCGAGGTGCCGCTCGGCAACGTCTACTACTACTTCAAGACCAAGGACCAGCTCGTCGACGCCGCGGTGGACGCCCACCGCGAGCAACTCGACGCGCTCACCGGCCGGTTGGACGCCCTCCCGGATCCGGTGGCCCGGCTGAAGGCGCTCGTCGCCGGATGGGTCGGCCAGCGCGAGACCGCGGCTCGCTACGGCTGCCCGTTCGGTACCCTCGCCACCGAGCTGGACAAGCGGGACGACGGCCTGGACCAGGCCGCCGCGCAGGTCATGCGAGCCCTGCTCGCCTGGGTGGAGGGCCAGTTCACCCAGCTCGGCCGCGCCGACGCCGCCGCCCTCGCGGTCGAACTCGTCGCCGCCTACCAGGGCATGTCCGTCCTCACCAACACCCTGCGCGACCCCGGCCTGATGGCCGTCCAGGGTGAACGCCTCCAGTCCTGGATCGACGGGATCGCGGGACGGTAGGAAGGCGAAAGCTACCGGGGGGGGAGTTGCGTCGTTCAGCGCTCGGCGGCAGGTGTATCCGGCCAATCTCCGGGCGGTGCGTCGCGGGACGGCGAACCGGCATGCGTCCGCTCCCGCTACCGAGCCGTCCGGCATCCGGACGGCCGGCACGGTGCCTCATCAGCATGCGAGGGGCAGTAGAGGCGCAGGGTGGGTGCTCGGCGGGGCGTGTGGTCAAAGCGGAGCGCCGGTGAACGAAGAAAGTCTGAAATCGACTACGCAGGAACGATTTTGATCCCTCCGGCGATTATCCCTCAGGCGGACAAGGGAAGTTTCCCGGAGCCATCGACACACGATCTTCACCAGCAGACTCCGGTGTCGCCGTGTGCCGCCCGTCCACCCTCTCCAGGAGGTGCAGTGATGAAGCTTCTCTTCGCCATCCGCAACAAGGTCGCGGCCACCAAGAGCCTCAAGGCGAACGCCTGGTATCTCTGGTACTGATCCGACGCCTCGCCGTACAGGTGAGGTGACGTCGTTGTCCGGCCGGCCGTGCGTGGTCACGGCCCGGCCGGACAGCGGTGGTACGCCGTACCGCGGCCTCCGGTCCTCTCGCGCCCTTCACCGACTGCCCGTTCACCACCGGGAGCATCCATGCCGCCGTCTTCCGCCACGCGTGCGCGCACCACCGTGTTCGCCCCGCGGCTCGCCGCGCTCATCGGCACCCACACAGGACAGGACGTCTTCCGGCTGGAACCCGACACGATCGGCGTCGCGGGACACGAGGTCGCCGATCGCATCCTCGCCGCACGCCGGGCGACGGAGACCGAGCGCCCCACCTTCAAGCCGCTGCACGGGCGTTCCATCACACGCACCGAGGCGTCCACGGTCACCCGCACCATCGGCAACGACGTGCGTGAGGCACTGTCCGGACCGCTGCCCAAGGACGTGGACCTCGCGGGCTCCTGGCCGCTGACCGGGCACGTCTTCCTGCGCGACCTCATCCTCGGCCAGGACCCCTACCGGCTGCGCATGCTGATGAGCCGCAATCTCGAACTCACCCCGAAGCTCACCTGGTCGGTGATCGCGATCGGCGCCGCGCTGCCCGGCTGGCCCCGGCCGAGCAGCCGGCTCACCGGTCTCGCGGGCCGGGCCGCGCGGGCCACCGGCTACCAGGAGCGCCGGTACGCCATGGGCATGTACCGCAGGGCCGCCGCCCCCGTGTGCTTCACCGTCTCGACCCTGGTGGCCAACGCGCTCTGGCTCGGTGCGCCCTTCGACGACGCCACACCCAACCGCGGCATCATCCTTGAGTCCCTGCGGCTGCTGCCGCCCTCGTGGAACATCCTGCGCAACGCCTCGCCCGAGTACCCGGCCATGGACGACCGGATCGGTGAGCGGGACGACGTCCTGGTGCTGCCGCTGCTGTCCCACCGCGACCCTGCCCTGTGGGACGACCCGGACACCTTCCGCCCCGAGCGCTGGGACGACCTCGACCCCGAGACGACTCCGGGCTACCTCCCCTTCGGCCACTCCTCCGAACGCTGCTGGGGCAGACACATGGTGATGCCGCTCGCCGAACTGCTGCTGGACCTGGTCCGCGGCTCGGGACTCGTCGTCGACCCCGGGCAGCACACCGGCAAGGTCCCGCTCCTCGGCCTGCTGGGCGTGGAGGACGTACGCCTGACGCACCCGCGCTGACGGCACGGCCCTCGGGGGATGCCAAGCGGTCGGCTCCGGAAGTCCCTCGGAGGGGGACCGGGGCTCAGGCGGTGGAGGCGGCTTCGAGGAGCGTCTCAGCGGCGGCGGTACGGGCGTGGAGGACGGAGTGGCCGGCCCGGCGGGGCGCTGACCAGGCCCGCGCCACACAGCGCGGTCAGGTATGCGGTCAGGCATGGGGATGCCCCGGCCGGGGACAATCCGGTGCGGTGTGCCAGCTGGGTGGTGGAGGCCGGCGCACCAGCTCCGCGAGCGGCCGGAGCCCGCCGCGGCTGCCGGCGGACGCGGCCCTGCGCTGGAAGGCGGTGCCCACGGCGTTGCCCGCCGCTCCCGCGACGGCGAACGCCGCGACCAGTTCGATCACGACCGTCTCCTGCCGCGCGGCTCCTCGGAGTGGCTTCGGATCCCTTCAGCTCACGGAAGACAGCGCCCGGACGCCGGATCCGGCAGCGGGGTCCAGCGGGGCATGGACCGGCCCCGCCGGTGAGCGCCGAGCGGGGCCGGGTGGAGCGGTGGACCAGATCAGGATGAGGACGTCTCAGCTCACGCTCAGGTCGTCGGCGTACACCGCCCCCTGGCCGTACCAGCCGTGCACGTACACGGTGATCGTGCCCGAGGAGCCGGTCGTGAACGGCACCGTGAGTTTCGACCAGGACGAGGACGAGGTCCAGGTACTGGCCGTGGCGCCGCCGCTGACGCCGAGGTAGGCGTACGGACCCTGCACCCAACCGCTCAGCGTGTAGGAGGTGTTGGGCTTCAGGGTCAGGGTCTGCGCGCACTGGCCCGTCTGCGAGTCTGAGGGCGCGGTCTTCAGCGCGTGCGAGCCGCCGTGCACGGGGGAGGAGACGACCGCGGCCCCGGTGTCGCAGGTCCACGGCGTGAGTGAGCCGGTCTCGAAGTCGCCGTTGGCGAGGGCGGTCGTGCCACCGGATCCGTTCACCGTCAGGGTGAGCGTGGAGCTGTGCCGGGTCGGGCCCGCCGTGCCGGTGACGGTCAGGGTGTAGGTGCCGGGGGGCGTGGAGGTGGCGCTCTTCACGGTGAGTGTGGAGGTTGCGCCCGCGGTGACCGAGGACGGGCTCAGCGAGGCGGTCACTCCGCTCGGCGCGCCGCTCACCGCCAGATCGACGGACTGGGCGCTGCCGGCGGTCACGGACGTCTTCACCGACGCCGTCGTGGTGGCGCCAGGGTCGACCGAGGCGGTGGCGGGGGACAGGGACACCGAGAAGTCGTTGGCCGGCGGGGTCGTCGTACCGCCGGTGAAGGGTGCGAAGGTGTGGGTGAAGTACCAGGTGTCCTGGGCGATGCCCGAGCAGGTGTCGGAGGCGCTGCCGCCGGGGCAGCCGCCGTTGTCGCGCTGCAGGGCCCAGAAGGAGAGGGTGTTGATGCCCTTGGAGACCGCCCAGTCGTACACGGTCGTCGCGTCGGCGGTGGTGAACGTCTCCGCCGGGCCGTAGTCGTCCACGCCGGGCATCTCCGTGACGCCGACCATGTTCCACAGCTGACTGTCCGACAGATCTGGGTGCAGCGAGGCGAGTTGGTCGTGCAGTCCGCTCGCGGCCGTCTCGGTGTCGGTGGCCATGTGGTGCGTGGCGCCGTCGTAGTAGTCGAACGTCATGATGTTGACGACGTCCACCTTGGCGCCCGCGCTCTTCGCGCTGCGCAGCACGGCGAGACCGCTGTCGGCGAGCCCGGTCGTCGTGGTCGGCAGGGTGTACGAGAACTGCACCGAGCGCCCGTTCGCGGCGGCCCAGTCCTGGACCTTCTTGATGGCCTGGTTGCGGCGGTCGATGCCGGCGGTGTTCGTGAGGGAGTTGTCCTCGACATCCATGTCGAGCCGGGAGACGTCGTAGGTGGTGATGATCTTCTCGTAGGCCGCGGCGATGGAGTCCACGTTCGCGCAGCTGTCGGCGATCTCGGTGCCCGCGTTGTCGGCCCCGTAGCCGCCGAGGGAGGGGATCACGTCGCCGCCGCGCGAGCGGATGGTGGTGAAGTCGGCGCCGAACACCGAGGGGCTGACGGGCGTGCTCGTGTCACCGTTCCAGTACGGGGTGCAGGAGCCCTTCTTGTCGGCCTGCAGGAAGGCCATGGTCAGGTACTTGGCGCCGGAAGCCTGCGAGAGCGCGGCGGGGCTGTTGCTGTTGTAGGCCTCGAAGTAGGGCGCGAAGACGTGCGCGGGCAGCGGGGTCGCCGCGTGGGCGGTGCCTCCGGCCCCCAGGGCGAGCCCTGCGGAGGCGGCCAGTGTGGCCAGGCCTGCGAGCAGGGCGCGTACGGGTCTCGGACGTGTCATCGGGTACTCCCGGTAGCGAACGAACGACAGGCGTGCGAGCGGGTGTCGTGCGGAGATGGCGCGCTGTGCGGCCCGGCCGGGCTATTGGTCTAGGCCATGATTGGTCTGGACCAAACATCGGTCAAGGTGTGGGAGCAGCCTTTTGCCCGTTCATGGGGGAGCCAACCGGCTGGATAACGGAGGGAGTTGACGGCCGCCTCGGTCGGGAGCCGGTGCCTCCAGCCGCAGGTGGCGCCCGCACCGGTCACACCCTGCTCGACGTCGCCGTGTCCGCCGGCAGCCGCCGGGTGACGTAGACCGGGATCACCGACGGCAGGAAGAGCACCGCGGCCACGACGTTCACCACCGGTGCGTGCTGCGGCCGGGCCATGTTGTCGAAGATGCAGATCGGGAGGGTGCCGATCCAGGGGCCCGCGGTGAACGTGGTGACCACGATCTCGTCGAAGGAGAGCGCGCAGGCGAGCAGCGCTCCGGCCGGCCGCGCGGAGCGGACCAGCGGGAAGGTGACGTCGGCGAAGGCGCGGAAGCTGGTCGCGCCGAGGTCCATGGCCGCTTCCCCGTACGAGGCCGTGGTACGGCGCAGCCGGGGCCGCCAGCGAACCGGGATGGAGGACCGCGAGCCACAGCCCCGGAAGACGGTGTGCACGTCCCCCTCGAAGGGGGCGAGGCCGGTGACCTCCCACGACTGCCGCGCCCGGCCCATCTGGTCAACGCCCGCGGCCGGGGCGCCGCCTCCGCCGACCCCGCCCACCTGGCCGGATCCCTCGCCAGGGGCCCGGACTTCGGCGAACTGCTCGGCACGGCCCGGCCCGGCGTGCACGACGGCGTGCGCCTGGTCCCGTGCCGGGGAGTGCCCCTCGCGCTGGTGCCTGCCTGAGAGCCGGGGCCCAGTCCTGAGCTTGCGGGGATCGGTCGCGCGAGCTGGAAAGGGCGGGCGGCTCAGTCGAGGGTGCGGTCCCGGTACGGCACCCGGGCCAGCTCGCGCACCTCGCCCACAGTGCCCCACTTGTTCCCGCCCAGCCGGGACAGCGGCCTCAGCCGGCCGATGTCGGGCCGGCCGTCCAGCAGCACGTCCTCATGGACGGCGGCGTGCACGACCCGGCCGAACACCACCGTCGAGTCACCGAGGCGGAGCGTCGAGTGCAGCGTGCACGCCAGGGCGACCGGAGACGCCGCCACCCGGGGCGGCCGCACCCGCAGCGACGGCTCCCGCTCGATGCCCATCGCCTCGAACTCGCCCTGGTCGCGCGGGAAGTCGGTCGCGGTCGCGTTGATCTCGGTGAAGAGCGGTTCCGGGGCGAAGTTGACGACGAACTCGCCGGTCTCCTCGACGTTGCGCAGCGAGTCCTTCCAGCCGACCGACGTGAACTGGACGACGGGCGGAGCGGTGCAGGCCACGGTGAAGAACGAGTGCGGGGCCAGGTTCGCCGTCTCGCCGTCCGGCGCGAGGGTCGAGACCCAGGCGATCGGGCGGGGTGTGACGACGGCCGTGAGCAGACGGCAGAACGCACCGGGCGGCATGGAATCGGGGCAGTAGCCGACGCGCACGACAGCACGCCAAGCCGTACCGCCGCGCACCGTTCCCCCCGCCCCACCGTTGATCATCAAGGGGGCGCCGCCCTAAGGTGCGAGGGCACTCGCACAAGGAGCCCGATAACCATCAGTCAGCACCTGACTCCTCGCGCACGCGCGACGCTCGCCCTCGGCCGGGGACTCGGCGCCGCGCCGGCCCCGGGGCTCGTCCTCGGCGGGATCCTCGGTCTGCAGGGCGGGGCCGCGCTGACGACCCGCCTCTACCCCGCCGTGGGTCCGGCGGGCGTGGTGACCCTGCGGCTGGCCATCGCCGCGCTCGTCCTCACCGCGCTGTGGCGGCCCCGGCTCCGCGGCGACCGGGCCACCCTCGGCATCGCGGCCGCCGCCGGCACCCTGCTCGCCGTGCACCACCTCGCATACTACGAGGCGGTCGCCCGGCTGCCGTTGGGCGCCGCCACCACCCTGGAGTTCCTCGGTCCCTTCGCCATCGCCCTGTGCGGCTCGCGCCGCGCCCCCGACCTGCTGTGGGCGGCCCTCGCCGCGACCGGAGTCCTCCTGCTCAGCCACTCCGGTACGGCCCTCGACGCGACGGGCATCGCATGCGCGGCCCTCGCCGGTTGTTGCTGGGGCGGATACATCCTGGTCGGCAAACGGCTGGCCGAACGCGTCCCCGACGGCCGCGGCCTCGCCCTCGCCGTCACCTGGGGGGCACTGCTCAGCCTTCCCTACGGCGTCACGCAGGCGGGCGCCCGCCTTCTGGACCCGGACACCCTCGCCGTGGCCGGGGCGGTCGCCGTGCTCTCCAGCGTCCTGCCGTACACCTTCCAACTGGAAGCGCTGCGCCGGCTCACGCCCCGCGTATTCGGCATCCTCACCAGTCTGGAACCGGCGATCGGCGCGCTGATCGGCCTGCTCCTCCTGGGCCAGCACCTCGCCGCGCCCCAATGGGCGGGGGTGGCGGCAGTGGCCCTGGCGTCGGTGGGAGCGACGCGCACGGAGGAGGCGGAGGAGAGGGCAGGGAAGGCGCGAGCCGCGGACGACCGGGCCGAGGCCGCTCGGGACGGCTAGGGCACGCCTGTCCCGCGCGGCCCGTGGTGACCGGATGCGCTCGGCGGCCGCCGCTGATGCTGTCGGCGGGGGTCACCGGCCGGGCAACGGGCGTACCGTGAGGGTCTGTTGGGCCTGGCCGACCGGGCCGTGGATGTCGTGCAGGACGCTGCTTGTGAGGCCGAGCCCGGTGGGGCCGAAGACGACTGTGGTGTCCAGGCCGACCCAGCGGCCCGCCGGTTGCCGGTGCAGATGGATCGTCAGGTCGACGTTGGGGAACATCCACTCGGTCGGCGGCCGGCGTACGGCGATGCCGTTGGCCGTGTCGATCAGGGCGACATAGGAGGCGAGCGGGCTGCTCGGTTCGCCCGCGACGAGGTCGAGGGCCGTGGAGATCCAGGCAGTGGCGCGTCCCGGCTCGGCGGGGCCGACTGGCCGGACGTCGACGGACGCGCAGTGGCCGCCGGGCCAGACCGAGCCCAGCGACTGACCGGCGAGTCCCTCCGGCGGGGTGAGCCGTTCCTCGGGGCCGCCTGCCACGGCGCTGGTGTCCGCCTCGGTGAGCAGCCAGGCACGGGCCCGGACCACCGGCCGGTCCGCGATGCGTACGACCGCTTCGAGCAGTTCGATGGTGCGGCCGGGCCGGATCGACTCCACCTGGATCTCGCACTCGTCGAGGGCGAGGCGACCCAGGATGTCGTAGCTGATCCTGGACAGCAGCAGTCCGGTCGGCGGGCGCTCGGCGCGGTACTGGTCGATCGCGTGGACCACGAGTCCGGCGAGCGGGCTGAAGTGCTGCTCGTCGGTGTCCCACGCGCCGCCGGCGTGCGGGGTGGGCTTGAAGCGATGCCGGTCGATGCGCTCGAAGTAGGTGGCGGTCAACGGGTGCCTCTCGTCACGGCGTACCACGGTGTACAGGGGCAGGGAGCGATGGTGCGGGTCGTTGCACCGTACACCGGGATACCCGCCCGCTCATGGGCCGCTCTTGATCGTCTTCATCGTCAGGTGGGAGTCGATCCGCAGCACACAGGGCAGACCGCTCAGTTTGTCCACCAGGAAGGCCTCGTACGCGGCGTGATCGGCGACGGCCGCGCGGAGGAAATAGTCGGGACGGCCGTACATGCGCCGGAACTCGATGACCTCGTCGTATCCGGCCACGATGTCCTCGAACTCCAGGAACGTCGTGCGGTCGTTGGCGCTGACCTCCACGTCGATCAGGACCTCCAGGCCCCGGCCGAGCGCCCCGGGATCCACCACCGCCCGGTATCCGGTGATGACCCCGGCCTCCTCCAGCCGCTTGACCCGGCGCAGACACGGCGGTGGGGTCAGGCCCACCCGCTGGGCCAGCTCGACGTTGGTCAGCCGACCGTCACGGCGGAGGTGAAACAGAATGTCCCGGTCGATGGCATCCAGGTTCATTTCATTGCGCACTAGCCCATCATACGGACACTATTGGCAACCATATGCTGCGGGATTCTTCCTAAAATGTCGCCATGTGCCTACCTCCCGCCGCTGCCGATGGACAGTCGTCGACCGCGTCCGCCGTGCCGCAGCCCCGGACGCCCTCCGACACGCGGGCCGCCTTCGCGGACTCCGCCTCCGTGGGGCTGGCCTTCGTCCCGCTCGGCATCGCCTTCGGCATGCTCGTCGCCCACGCGGGAGTCGACTGGTGGTGGGCGACCCTGTCCAGCGCGCTGATCTACGGCGGGTCCTTCGAGTTCCTGCTGATCGGTATGGTCACCGCCGCCGTGCCGCTGGCCTCGGTCGCCGTCTCCGCGTTCCTGGTGAACATCCGGCACGTCTTCTACGCGCTGTCCTTCCCGTTGCACCGGGTGAAGGGGCCGTTCGGGAGGGCGTACAGCACCTTCGCCCTGTGCGACGAGGCCTACGCGCTGACCGCCGGGGAGCAGGCCCGCTCCTGGTCCGGGCGCCGCATCCGCCGTCTGCAGCTCCTCCTGCATCTGTACTGGGTCGGCGGAGCCACCGCGGGAGCGCTGCTCGGCTCACTCGTCCCCGCCGGAGTCACCGGTCTGGACTTCGCGCTCACAGCCCTGTTCACCGTGCTGTCCCTCGATGCCGTCCGCGACCGGCGGGACGACCTGCCCACCCCGTTGCTCGCCCTGCTGAGCGCGCTCACCGCCCGGCTTCTCTTCCCGGGCAGTCTGCTGATGGCCGCCTTCGCCCTCTTCACGGCCGGGCTCCTGGTCCGCCGCCTGACCACCCGAGGAAGGGTCAGCCATGCCTGACACGACCTATCTCGTCGCAGCGGTCCTGGTTTCCGCCGCCGTCACCTGGGCGCTGCGCGCCCTCCCCTTCGCCGCGCTCGGCCCGCTGCGGGCAAGCCGGACCGTGCAGTACCTCCAGCCCCGGATGCCCGCCGGGATCATGGTCATCCTCGTCGTCTACTGCCTGCGCGACCTGCCGCTCACCCGCGCCGCCGTGCTGGCCCCGCTGGCGGCCCTGGCCGTCACCGTCGGCGTGCACCTGTGGCGCCGTAACGCCCCGCTGAGCATCCTGGCGGGCACCGCCGTACATGTCGCGCTGGTCAGTACGGTCTTCGCGCGCTGAAGCGACGCGGCCCGGGCGCCGCGTACAAGTCGGCGGCCCCCGGGCCGTGTCGGGCCGGGACGGTCAGGCCGCGAGGCGCTCGGCGAGCTGCTTGGCCTTCACGGCGGCCTCCTGCAGGGCGCGGTCGCGGGAGGCTTCGTACAACGGGACCAGCTCGGACATCGCCGGGTTCTGCGGGGCCATGGTCAGCTCCGGGACGATGAAGTCGACGTCCAGGCCGAGGCCGTCGGCGAGGACGGCCGTGAGGTAGTTCTGCACGTACTCGTATCCCTCGCGCGGGGTGCCCGGACCGTATGCGCCGCCCCGGCTGGCGACCACGGTCACCGGGGTGCCCTTGGCGGACGGGGTCTCGCCCGCGGTGCGGCCGATGAGGATCACGTTGTCCAGCCAGGCCTTGAGGGTCGAGGGGACCGAGTAGTTGTACATCGGGGCGCCGATCAGCACCGCGTCGGCCTGCTCCAGCTCCTCGATCAGTCGGACGCGCTCGGCGAAGGCGGCGGCCTGCTCGGGCGTGTGCGACGCCGGGTCGGCGAAACCGGCGGTGTGCGCGGCGGCGGTGAGGTGCGGCACGGGCTGTGCCGCCAGGTCGCGATAGACGACGGTGCCGTCGGGGTGCTGCTCCAGCCAGTGCGTGCGGAAGGACTCCGTCACGGCGCGCGAGGCCGAGGCCTCGGTCGGGAACAGGGACGAGTCGATGTGCAGCAGGGTGGCCATGGTGACTCCTGAAAGGTAAATGGGCACAAGGGGGTAGTGCGGCTCGACGACGGAGCGCCGAGGGCTGCAATTTCGTACCTGACTATCTCTAACACAGGGACTTACTTTTTTTCATCCCCATACGGTGAGGTAGTACCCTGAGCACATGGCGGCGGACGTGACCCACGACAGTGCGGCGTGCAAGCGGGTGGACGAGGGCATCACCCGCGTCTTTCAGCTGCTCGGAAAGCGCTGGAGCGGGCCCATCGTGGCCGTGCTGGTGGAACAGCCCGTGCACTTCGCCGACCTGCGCCGGGCCATCCCCGGCATCAGCGAGCGCATGCTCTCCGACCGGCTCGCGGAACTCGGCATGGCCGGACTCGTGCTCCGCGAGGTCGACGAGGGCCCGCCGCTGCGCGTCTCCTACCGGCTGACCGAGGCCGGCGCCGCCCTGGAGCCCGCGCTCCGGGAACTGGGCGATTGGGCGAAGCTCCACCTGCCGGACGCACCGCGGTGCCCCGGCGCGGAGCGTTAGGGGACCGCGGGAACGCCGCTTCGAGCCCAGCGGAGCCGGACGGACCAGTGTCCGCGGATGCCGTCAGACCTGCCAGCGGCCCCGGCCCCGTGCGGCGGACAGGTACCGCCGTACACGAAGGACACGCCCTCCACGGCATCCCCGTGCCGTCCCTCCACGACCGGACGGACCGCGATCGGCACCGCAGAGCAGGCGCGGGACCGGCGCGGAGAACGCTCGCCGACACGCGAAGTTGGCACAGGCCGTACAGAGCAAAGCCGTCGCCAGGCCTCAAGCCCCCGACTCCAGCGAGCTGTCCCCGTCCGAGCCGCTGCGGTACATCCATCTCGCGGCGGAGATCGAACGGCGAGTGGCCGGAGAGGTGCCGACGACTGTCGGGACGGCGGAGGGCCAGGACCAGGGGGCTGACGTCGCGCCCTGACGGACGAGGAGCGTTGGGCCCGGATGGAGCAGTTGCGCCGGTAGCTGGAGCGCCGGTTGTCGGAGGGTGCGCAGTGAGCCGAGGGCGGGCGAAGCTTCGGATGACCGAGGGCTTCGCTGATCCGTCGGTGATGAGCCTGGAACAGTTGAAGGCCGAGGTCGCGGAGCTGGTGCGGGCTGATGAGCTGTCGGCGCGGTGGCGGGCGTGCGAGATCCCGGCCTGTGACGGGCTGCCAGGACTTCGGCGCGGGCCGGATCACCTACGCCGACCTGCCGGGCGACCTCGGCTATCTGCGTATCTCCGGATTCGGCGGCTACGCCGGCAAGCACGCGCCGTACACGGCCGAACAGGCCGAACTCGACCGCGGGTTGAACACCGTGCTCACCCCGGGCCGTACCCAGCGGCTCAAGGGCCTCGTCATCGACCTGCGCATCAACGGCGGCGGCTCCGACACCCTCGGCATCCGGATCGTCCAGCGCCTGACCGAAACGCCGTACACCGCGTACGCGAAACGAGCCCGCAACGACCCGGCCGACCCCGCCCGGCACACCCGCCCCGAACCCGTACCCGTCGTCCCGGCCCACGCACCCCGCTACACCGGTCCGGTCGCCGTCCTCACCGGCGGCTCGACGGTCAGCGCGGGCGAGACCTTCACTCAGGCGCTGATGGACCGGCCCGTGCGGACCGTGCGGATCGGGCAGCCCACCCAGGGCGTCTTCTCCGACGTGATAATGCGCAACCTGCCCGACGGCCTGATCTTCGGCCTGCCGAACGAGGAGTACCTGACCCGCACCGGCCGCACCTTCGACGGCACCGGCATCCCGCCGCAGCTGACCGAACCGGTCTTCACAAAGGAGGAGTTCGCCAAGAACCGTGACTCGGCCTTCGACCACGCGGTGAACCTGCTGAGTGGGCGCGGCTGAACCGGATCAGTCCACCGGCCAGGTGTGGGCCGGGGCGTTGAGATGCATGTAGTCGATGTACAGCTGGGTCATCCGGCGCAGCGCCTCGTGACGGCCGGCGCGTGTGGTGTCGTTCAGGCGATGGAACATATCCTTCTGCCACACGGCGCCGTTGCGGGCCGTCACACAGCGCTGCTCGATGACGCCGAGCAGCGGCTCCCGCCAGGCCTCGTCCATGCCGGACTGCTCAAGGCCCCGGTGCGCCAGCGGCAGCAACCGCCGCAGCACCAGCTCCGGCACCGGCACCTCGCCCATCCCGGGCCAGTACAGCAGGGCCTCGATGCCGTGCCGGGCGGCGGTGTGCAGATTGTCCTCGGCCGCCGAGAACGACATCCGCGACCACACCGGCCGGTCCTCCTCCACCAGGGCCCGGGTCAGCCCGTAGTAGAAGGCGCCGTTGGCGAGCGTGTCGGCGACGGTCGGGCCGGCGGGCAGCACCCGGTTCTCCACCCGGATGTGCGGTAGGTCGTGAGAGACGGCGTACACCGGGCGGTTCCAGCGGTAGATCGTGCCGTTGTGCAGGGTCAGTTCGCCGAGTTCGGGGATGTCGCCGCGGTCCAGCGTCTCCGCCGGGTCCTGCTCGTCGCACAGCGGGAGAAGGGCCGGGAAGTAGCGCAGGTTCTCCTCGAAGAGGTCGAAGACACTGTTGATCCACCGCTCCCCGAACCACACCCGGGGCCGTACGCCCTGCACCTTGATCTCCTCCGGGCGGGTGTCCGTGGCCTGTTCGAACAGTGGGACGCGGGTCTCGTGCCACAGCTCCTTGCCGAACAGGAACGGCGCGTTCGCCGCCAGCGCCACCTGGACCCCGGCGATGGCCTGCGCCGCGTTCCAGTAGCCGGCGAACTCCTCTGGAGAGACCTGGAGATGGAACTGCGTGCTGGTGCACGCGGCCTCCGGGGTGATGGTGTCCGCGTAGGTCCGCAGCCGGTCCACACCGTCGATCTCGATACGCAGGTCCTCGCCGCGGGCAGCGAAGATCTGGTCGTTGAGCAGCTGGTAGCGCGGGTTCTCCGACAGGCTCTCGGCGCCGATCTCCTCCTGGCGCAGGGTGGGCAGGATCCCGATCATGATCAGCCGGGTGCCGATCGACCTGGCCCGCTCCTCGGCGTGGTTCAGCGCGGCGCGGATCTCCGACTCCCAGGCGTCGGGACCGCCCGCGGTCAGCCGCCGCGGCGGCACGTTGATCTCCAGGTTGAACCGGCCCAGCTCGGTGGACCAGGCCGGGTCGGAGATCGCCTGCAGCGCATCGGTGTTGCGCATCGCCGGCTCCGCGTCGTCACCGACCAGGTTCAGCTCGATCTCCAGGCCGACCTGCGGCCGCTCGGACTCGAAGCGTGCATCGCGCAGCATCTGCGCGAGCGCCTCAAGGCATTCGTGCATCTTGATCCGGTACCGGCGGCGGTCCTCGCGGGTGAAGACGAGCGCCGGGACATCGCGTCCCATTGGCCCTCCTGGATTCCCCTCGTCGCAGACCTCTCCCCCCAGAGTCGCACCATCGCACGAGGCTCACCAAGCGTTGCGGACGACCTGAGATGACGCCGAGTACGGGAGCCGCGTGGTCGCGTCCCGCGTCCTTCGGCCCGGCCCCGCCCCGGTTCGTGTACACGGCCGTGCACAATGCGTGGTCATGGCGGATGCGGTCGGCGAGGGGTGCGGTGCCGTTGAAGTGGGCGGCGATCGGCACTCCGGCGTCCGGATCCGACAGGACCACGCACGCGCTGCCCCCGGTGTGGCCGAACGCGCGCGGCGAGCAGTGTCTGCCGAAGCCGAACGTGTCCGGCATCAGCCCCGGCCCCCACCGCACGGGCACGCCCATGACCTCGTCGACGACTCCTTCGGGGCGGTGGTCGCGGACCAGGGCGGTGCAGGGTCTCCTCGCGCAGTAGCCGCCGACCGCGGTGGAGTCCGCCGGGCCGACGATCTCGGCGACGGCCGCCTCACCGAACGGTACGGCCACACAGGTGCGGGGTAGCCCTGGACGGCGTCGAACCGGGCGACGCGAGCGGCGGTCATGGCGGTCGCGGCGGGCCCGAAGCTGGGCACCTGCACCACCGGGGAACCGGGCGGGCCGCCAAGGGTGGCGGTAAGACCGAGCGGCCCGGTCATCTCCGTCCGCAGGAACTCGGCGAACGCGGCGCCGCTGCGGCGGGCGATGAACTTGGCGATCAGCAGATACACGGCATGGCCGAGACAGGCCGCCCGCCGCCCCGGAACCCGGCCGGGACCGGCGTCCGTGGCGGAGATCGGCGCGATCAGCGCTGCCCAGCCCCGGTCGAAGGCGGTGCCCGCGACCCGGTCGGCGGCCCGCGGCCGCGCGGCTCCACAGATGCCGGACGGTGATCGCGGCCCGGCCATCACCGGTGAACTCCGGCAACTGGTCCCGCACGAGGTCGTGCTGGCTCGGCAGGCCGAGCGCCCAGGCGCGGGCGAAGGCGAGGGTGGTCGGCAGCTTCTGCGCCGAGAACCACGGCAGCACGGAGCCCGTCGTCAGCGGAACACCCGGTGACTCCTCGCCGAGCGCGAAGTCCACGACGGTCCGGCCGTCCGGCAACACCCGCACCTGCACCCCTGCGCATGTGCCTGCTTCGACGGCTTCCTCGGCGACAGTGCGGGTATCCGACATGGACCCGACCCCCATGGCGTGCGGTGCAGGGGGGTGGTGGTCCGGAGCGGCGGAGGTTGCGAAGATGGGCCCATGAGCATGTCCCACGGCGCCCGCCGGCCCACGATCGCCGACGTGGCCGCGGCGGCGTCGGTGTCGCGGACCACGGTGTCCCACGCGCTCAACGGCATCGGCAAGGTCGACCCGCGGACCCGTGAGCGCATCAAGAAGATCGCCGGTGAACTGGGATACCGGCCCAACCTGCGCGCCCAGCGGCTGCGTCGGGGCCAGGCCAAGGCCATCGCGCTCGCCTCCTCGATGCCGTTCGCGGTGGCCGGCGGCCCCTCGCGGCTCGGCTTCTACATGGAGGTGGCCGCCGCCGCGGCCGAGCGGGCCCTCGTGCACGGCTACGCCCTGGTGCTGATCCCGCCCGTGCAGTCCGGGTCCGCGCTGTACTCCGTCGACATCGACGGCGCGATCGTGGTCGAGCCCGAGGCGCACGACGCGGCCGTGGCCCAACTCCGCGAGCGTGGACTGCCGTACGTCGCACTGGGCCGCCCCACCGCCCCCGACGACGACGCCCCCTACGTGGACCTGCACGGCGGCAGAGTGGTCGACCTGCTCCTGGAGCATCTGCGCGACCAGGGCGCCCGCAGCCCGGCACTGGTCATCGGCGCCGGCACCCGTCACTCCTCGGTCGACGCCCGCGCGGCCTACGAACGCGCCGCCGCCGCGCACGGCTGGCCGCCCATCGTCGCCACCGCCCCGGAGAACGGTGGCGAGCAGGCGGGGTACGACCGTTGTGCCGCCCTGCTCGCCGAGCACCCCGGCATCGACGCGCTGTGCGTGCTCGTGGACGCCTTCGCCGTCGGTGCCGTACGCGCGCTGCGGGAGGCGGGACGCCGTGTCCCCGACGACGTCATGGTCGTCACCCGGTACGACGGGCTGCGCGCCCGCACCTGTGAACCACCGCTCACCGCGGTTGACTTGGGGCTGGAGCGGGCCGCCGCGGACGCGGTGGAGCTGCTGCTCGCCCGGCTGGGCGCACGACCCGCCGCCGACACGGTCGGGGCCGCGGAGACCGGGGGAGAGGTGCCCGCCGCCGAGCCGCTGCTCGTCCCGCGCGCCTCGTCCCTGCGCCGGCCACCGTCCGCCGACCGCACCTGACGGGACGTCTCAGGGGGAGCGGCTGGCCGGTCGGGTCACGTCCCCGCCATCAGCACCACCCCCGACACCAGCGCGAAGGCAAGGACGAAGGCGCGCATCCTCCCCGCATCGACCCGCCGGTGCGCGAACCGGCTCAGCCAGGCTCCGGACGCGAGCGCGGGCAGCAGCAGGAGCGCCCAGCCCATGTCCGCGGGACGGCACCGCCCGGTCACGAACAGCAGGGCGAGGGAGGCGACTTCGCCCACCAGGAAGCAGGCGGCGACCGTGGCCCGCAGCTCTCCGGGCGGCCGGTGCTGGTAGACGAGCGCGAGGGGCGGGCCGCCCACGCCGGTCGCGGTCTCGGTCAGCCCGGTGACGACACCGGCGCCCACATAGGCACCGCGCCCCGGCTCGAACGACGGCACGACCATGCTCACCACGGCGGCCAGGACCGTCGCCGCGCCGACGACCGCTCCGAGGGCGCCCTGCGGGATCGCCCACAGCAGCGCCAGCCCCGCCGGTGTCGCCGTCACCCGTGCCGCCGTGATCCATCGGGCGCCGCGCAGATCGAGACTGTGCCGCTCACGCCAGGCGACGTACAGGTTGAGCGGGATCATCGCGGTCAGCACGAACACGGGCAGCAGCGCCGGATCGACCAGTCCCGCGACCGGCGCGACGATCAGCGCGAACCCGAGCCCGCTGACCCCCTGCACGAACGCGGCTGCCGCGACGGTCAACGCCAGCACGGCGAGCGTGCCGCCGCTCATCGCCACCCGCCGAGGCTGGGCACGGTCGTGTCCGGGGACGTGTGGTGGGAGGCAGGCGCGGGTGCGGGCGGGGGCGTGTGCGGGGATGGAGAGGCGTGCGGTGTCGCCGTTCGCTGCCGTGCCGTAACCGACGTCGGGTGGGCCCGTGTCACCCCGGCGCGCCGCACCACACGCGGGGCCAGTTCGGCGGCGCGTCGGACCAGTGCCGGTCCGTCCCAGTCCGGCGGCCAGCCACGCCACAGCCGTAGCCGGCCGGCGACGAACACGGCGGTGAGCTGGTCCCGGTTGCCGCGGCGGACCAGCTCCCAGGGGAGGTCCCAGGACGGCTGCATCTCCGGCCCGCCGATGTCCGCCAGGAGGAAGTCCGCAGCGGCACCGGGCGTGATCCGTCCCGCGCGCGGGCCGAGGCCGACCGCGTCCGCGCCGCCCGCCGTGGCCCGCTCCCACCACGTCCAGCCGGCACCGCAGGAGGAATCGCCGCTGGCCAGACCGTAGGTGAGTCGCTGAGCGAACTCCGCCGCGTCCGCCAGCCGGAAACCGTCCCCGCGCGTCCCGTCGGTGCCCAGCCCGAACCGGATGCCGCGCTCGGCGAAGGTGGTCGCGGGGGCGACGGCGTTGCCCTTCCACGCGCTGGCGACGGGGTTGTAGCTCACCGCCGCGCCGCTGTCCGCCAGCAGCGTGACCTCGGCCGGGGTGAGCAGCGTCGCGTGCGCGGCCAGCAACTGCGGGCCCAGCGCGCCCACTTGGTGCAGATGCTCCAGGGGCCGCAGCCCGTGCCGGACCAGGGAACGCTCGACGGCGACGAGGTGTTCGTTCACATGGATCTGTACGACCATGCCCGCCTCGGCGGCGAGCCGCGCCGTCGCCGCCAGCGTGTGCGCCGTCGCGGCCTCCGGCACGGACACCGCCAGCGCGGGACGGATCAGATCGTCACCGCCGTAGCGCGCCAAGTGCTGCTCGGCGGCGCGCAGTACGGTCTGTGGATCCTTGTCCTGACCGGTGCCGTCCGGGGCGTCGTTGCAGACGAGCCCCAGCACACAGCGGACCCCCGCGTCACGCGCGGCCGCGGCCACCACGTCCACGTCCACCGTGGCCCGGGTCCCCGACTCGGCGACCGTTGTGAAACCGCCCCGCAGCGACTCCAACGCGGCCAGTTTCGCGGCGACGTACGCCGACTCCTCGTCCAGCGCGCGCTCCAGCGGCACCCACACCCGGCGGAAGATCTCCGACGGCTCGCCGAAGGCCAGGGAGCCGCCGAAGCTCTGCGTCAGATGGTGATGGGCGTCGACGAATCCCGGCATCAGCACATGCCCGGGCAGCCGGACGGGGGTCAGTGACGGGTCCGTTCGGACGACCCGCTCTACCGGGCCGACATCGCGGAACACGCCGTTCCGCACCAGCACCGCATGCCGCTCCAGCGGGCCGTCCGGGGTCAGCGTCACGTCGGGGACCAGCAGCAACGCGTCACCACGGAGCCGGTCGGGGGGCAGGTCGGTCATGCTTCTCCGTTGTTCGGGAGGGGGGAGGTCAGACACGGGCGGCCGAACCCGGTGCCTCGGCCGGTACCGTGGCGGCTGTGCCCGCGGGGCGCCGCCCCAGGTGGTGGAAGACGACGTTGAGCCCGGCGGCGACGAAGGCGCCCACGGCCACCCCGCTCTCCAGCAGGATCCGCGGGCCGGACGGGAAGCCGGCGTACACACCGGGGACCAGGATCGGCAGCAGCCCCAGGGCGAGGGCGACCGCGCAGGTCACCGTGGCCGTGTGGTCCTCCAGCCGGGCCCGGCCGAGCATCTGCACGCCGAGCACGGTGATCACCGCGAACACGACCATCGCGGCACCTCCGACCACGGCCGACGGCATCACGCTGATCACCCGCGCGACCGGGGTGAGAAAGCCGAGGACGACGAGGACGACGCCCGCGGCGGCCGTCACATACCGGCTGCGCACGCCGGTGACCCGGACGATGCCGATGTTCTCGCCGCTGGTCACCATCAGCGGCAGCCCGAAGCAGCCGCCGAGCAGAGAGGTCAGGGCGTCCCCGCGCACCGTGCGGGGCACGTCGGTGGGGACGTCGATGTCCTTGGCGACCGCCTCCGCGTTGATGACGGTCTGCCCGGTCGCCTCGGCCATGGACGCGAGGCTGTACAGCATCAGCGGCAGCGCGGCGAGCAGGTCGAAGACGGGTGCGCCGAACGGCAACGGCCTTGGCATACCGATGAGTTGACCCGAGAGCGCCGACCCCAGGTGGACCCGGCCGAGCGCGAGGGCGAGGGCCGTGCCGGCCACGAGACCGAGCAGTACGGCGAGCTGCCTCAGGACTCCGCGCAGCAGCCGGGTGAAGACGACGATCAGGGCGATGGTGGCGAAGGCCAGCCCCAGCCGGGCCGGATCGGCGAAGCCCGGCGTGCCGGGCTGCCCGGTGACCAGCAGCGCGCCGACCTTCACCAGGTTGACCCCGACGATCACGATCATCGTGCCGATGACCAGCGGCGGAAAGAACCTGAGCAGCCGTGCGAACAGCGGCAGCACCAGGAAGGTGAACGCGGCGGTGAGCAGCACCGCGCCGGTCGCCGTGCGCAGCCCGTGCCGCTGCGCGATCGACAGGAACAGGACGAGCGGCGCACCGCCCGGCAGCATCACGAACGGCAGCCGCGGCCCGAACTTCCAGGGGCCCAGGGACTGCACGAGCGAGCCGATCCCGGACAGCAGCAGGGCTGCCGAGAGCAGATCGACGGTGAGGCCGGGGCTGAGGCGCAGGGTGGCGCTCATGAGGAAGATCGCGGAGATCGGGGTCGCCGCCATGACGAGGACGTGCTGCACGCCGAAGAGCAGGATCCGCCCCAGCGGGCGGGACTCGTCGACAGGATGTACGGGACTGGACACGCGCGGGCTCCGTTCGGCTCGCTCGGCTCAGGCCTCGACGATCCGGCCGTGGACGGCGGCCAAACCGATTCGGCCAAATCGATTTGGCCGACAGTATGGAGGCGTCGGCCGGGGGTCGGTCAAGGGGGCGGCGGGCAAACGAAGCACCGCGCCCCGCACGACCCGGCCCGGAGGCGGGGTCGTGCGGGGCGCGACGGCGGTGGTGGCGCGGTGCGTCGGGACGCCTGTGCCGGAGACCCGGATTCAGGCGTCCTTGCGGGCCACGCCGCCGTAGAAGCCGATCTCGGCGGAGCCGGGCGCGGGAGTGCTGTCCGGGCGCCAGAACGGAACCTGGGTCAGGCCGGGCTCGACCAGGTCGAACCCGTCGAAGAACCGCTCGACCCGGTCGCGGGAGCGCAGGTTCATGGTGGCGGTCGCACCCTTGTAGACGGCCTCGGCCTCGCTGCGGTCGTCTGCGAAGTCGCCCGTGGCGTGCGAGAGCACCAGAAAGCTGCCGGCCGGGAGCGCGTCGCGCAGGGTGGCCACGATCCGCTCGGGTTCGTCCGCGTCGCGGATGAAGTGGAGGATGGCGACGAGGAACAGCGCGACCGGCCGGCCGAAATCGATGATTCCGCGGACCTCGGGATGATCGATGATGGACTGCGGATCGCGCAGGTCGGCGAGGACGATGCTGGTCGTGCCCGCCCGGCTGAGCAGCGCGTCGGCGTGCGCCTTCACGATCGGATCGTTGTCGACATAGGCGACGCGCACGTCCGCGGCCAGCTCCTGGGCCACCTCGTGCACGTTCGGTGAGGTGGGCAGTCCGGTGCCGATGTCGAGGATCTGGCGGACGCCGCTGTCGATGACGTGTCGCACCGCACGGTGCAGGAAGGCGCGGTTGGCCCGCACGGAGATCCACACCTCGGGCGCCACCGCGGCCAGCTGATCGCCCGCCTGCTGGTCCACCTCGTAGTTGTCCTTGCCACCCAGGAGGTAGTCGTAGATCCGCGCGGGATGCGGCTTGCTGGTGTCGATCCGCACGGCCTGGCCGCCGTCCTGAGTCACGCTGGGCTCCTCTCCCCGGCCGTCACGGCCTGGTTCCGCACACGGTTGGCCAAAGCTTCGCATATCAACTTCCTCGTCGGTGCCTCCAGTTCCGCCGGCGGTGTGGATCAGACGTGCTGATGGCCTTCCGGAGCCAGTCGTGCGTCGAAGCCGAGGTCACGACCGCGGACGGCCACCCGGTGATCCGCTTCCTGCGGCGCGGCGCCTCGCGGGTGGCACCGGCACCGGATCGGGGCCCGCCACCACGGTGTTGGAGACGCGGCCGATCCCCTCCACCGTGAGGGTCACCGTGTCTCCGGGCCCCAGCGGTGGCGGGTCCTGCCGGCCGCGCGGGCCCCACAGTTCCGCCAGACAGCCGCCGTTGCCGCAGGTTCCCGAGCCCAGGACGTCACCGGGACGCACCCAGGTGCCGCGCGCGGCGTACGCGGTCATCTCCTCGAAGGTCCAGCTCATGTGCGACAGCGGATCCCGGCCCACTACCTCCCCGTTGACCTCGGCGGTCAGCGCGAGATACAGGACGCCGTCCCGGTCGCGGTACGGCTCCAGTTCGTCGGCCGTGACCAGAAGCGGGCCGAGGGTGGTGGCGGTGTCCTTGCCCTTGCACGGGCCGAGGCCCACCCTCATCTCGGTGGACTGCAGATCGCGGGCGGACCAGTCGTTGAGGACCGTGCAGCCGACGATGTGGTCGCGGGCCTGTGCCGGGGGATGGCCGGCATGTCCCGGCGGAAGACGGTGGCCCGGTCGGTGAGGTCGTTGGCGATCGTGTAATGGGCGATGTGATCGAGGGCCTGCTCGACATCGACCCGGTAGGCGGGCCTGCCGATGACGGCCGCCAACTCCAGTTCCCAGTCCGGCCTTTCGGCCCAGTGGGGGAGGGTGACGTCGTCGTACGGGCCGGTGATGCTGCCGGGCAGCCCGATGTACACGTACGGCAGGTCCTGGGCGGCCCGCCGGTCCATGATCTCCGCGATCTCGGCGCGGACCTCCTCGACGGTCCGCGGATCGTCGGGGGAGCGGTGGGCCGACTCCAGATCGAACACATGCTGCCGGTAGTTGGCGCCGGACTGGAAGACCTGTCGCGGCTCCACCGGTGCGTGCACGCGCAGCCCGTCCAGCGGCCGCCAGCCTGGGCCGTCGTCCGCCGCGAGGGCGTGCAGGTCGGCGAGCGACTCCTCCCACCGCTCCAGCACGGCACGCGTCCCGCTCGGTGCCCACTCCAGTGCGGCCCGCAGATCGAGAACCCGCTCCCCGGCGACGAGACCGGGAAAGGGCACACCGTCCGGTTGCGGTCCACTCTGGCGGCGATCGGCCAATCACGGAAAGAGATCCTTGGTGCGCAGCATCCATGACGTGGATGCTCCCTGGAGCGCAGGTGGTGCCCGGTGAACCCGTCCCGACCGGACCTGCCGTCGTCCTGCCCCCGTCCCTCGTGGCCGTACCGGTGCAGGAGGCCATGCGCTGAGGCTCGTCACCCGGCCGGCCCGGCTCCGCTGGCCTGTCCGCCGCAGACGTTGGAGGGTCTGAACGAGATCGGTGAGTCGAAAACTTCGTCGGGCCGGTCGCCCAGTCGACCCCCCGTGTCCGTGACGAGGCGAGGAGGGCCGACGCACCGGGGGCGGGGAACGGTTGAATCCATGCGCTCGGTTCGTTCCCCGCCCCCCTCCCGTCGTGTACGCGTCATCGAGACCGTCCGCCGTCGTGGCCCCGGTGCTCAGTGCGTGCCGGGTGTGTCCGGATTCCGTCGGGCGGGAGAGCGCCAGCCGCCGGAGACCTCCTTCGTCGGCTTGTGCGGGAAGCGGCGTTCGGCGTACCGCTGTGCCTCCGAGCCGGGCAGGACGTAGAGGGTCTCGCTCTTGTCCTGGAGGGGGCGGAGAACCGTGTCCAGGTAGGCCCTGCGGTCGTCGAGGTAGGGGCCGAGCACGTCCTCGCCGGCGGGACACACGGCGAGGCAGTAACCGGACTTGTAGCTGGGCTTGAAGGCGAGGCTCTGCCACATCGACGCGTTCTCCGGATCGGTGACCCGGGCGCGGAAGTCGGCGGCGTCCTCGCTGTCGGCCACGGTCTGCACCCAGTCGGTGAACCCGCTCATGAACTCGCGGTAGTTGTGGGTCGTACAGGCCAGGGCGTCGAAGGAGCCGTCCTTGCCGATGGCGCCCACCGGGCACGCGGCGACACACAACTTGCAGTCCACGCAGGGGCTGTAGTCCAGCTCCCGCCCGCACGCGCTGACCGGTGCGTCCACGAGCACCGTGGCGAGCAGCACGAAGTTGCCGAACCGCGGGTGGATGACATTGCGGTGCAGGCCCATCACGCCCAGCCCGGCGGCCACGGCGACCGTCTTGTGGGCCACCACCCAGATGCGGCCCGGAAAGCGCTCCATCTCCTGGGGAAAGCCCGCCGACGGGTTCAGTGCGTGATAGCCGGCGTTCTCCAGCGCCCTGGCCACGGTACGGGCGGCGGCGTTGACCTGTTCGTCGGTCTGGTGGAACTCCTGGTTGGCCACGCTGCGCGCGGGCGAGCGCGTGTTGTCGCGGTTCATGCGGACCATCAGCGAGACCAGCGAGCGCGTTCCGGGCAGCGCGGCCAGGACGTGCTCGCGCTCCCCGGCGAGGTCGGGATGGTCCAGGCTCACCGCCGCCGCGTCGTCCGCGCCTGCCTCCAGACACAGCGCGCGCAGCCAGTCCGCGTCGATCACCGGTGGCGGCGCGAGGCGGCCGCCGGCCGCTCGCGCGGCCAGTACGGCCCGCACGGAGGGGTGGCCGGAGAGTTTGGCGGGCAGCTTCCGGCCCCCCGCCTCCGCGGCGGCTTCCTGCTCGCTCATCCTGCCCCTTCAGCTAAGTTTGAATTTCCAACCCACTATGACGCCGGTCGGGCGTCCGGACAAGGGGCGGCTCGACCGCTGCGCTTGAAGTTTGAAACCGATCGGTTTACGTTGAGTGGAAACCGATCGGTTTCCTCGTGGGAGATGGACATGACTTCGATCAAGGACTCTGTCGTTCTGGTCACCGGCGGCAGCCGTGGCCTGGGTAAGGCGCTGGTGGAGGAGCTGTACACGCGCGGCGCCGCCAAGGTGTACGCCACGGCCCGCGACCCGCGCACCGTGACCCACCCCGACGCCGTGCGGCTCGCTCTCGAGGTCACCGACCCCGCGTCGGTCGAGGCCGCGGCGGCGCAGGCCAAGGATGTGACGATTCTGGTCAACAACGCCGGGGTCTCCCTCGGTGCGACTTCCTTCCTCAACGCCCCCGTCGACGACGTACGCCGGGAATTCGAGACCAACTTCTACGGACCGCTGCTGGCCACCCGCGCCTTCGTCCCGGTCATCGAGCGCAACGGCGGCGGACACCTGCTCAACGTCCACTCCGTGCTCTCGTGGCTCGGCGTCGCCGGCTCCTACAGCGCCACCAAGGCCGCGCTGTGGTCCCAGACCAACTCCCTGCGGCTCGAACTGCGTCCACGCGGTATCGCGGTCACCGGACTGCACGTCGGCTACATCGACACCGACATGGCCGCGAACGTCGACGCCCCCAAGTCCACCCCGCAGGACGTCGCCGCGCTGGCACTGGACGGCGTCGAGTCCGGTGCGTACGAGGTACTGGCGGACGACCTCACCCGGAGCGTCAAGGCGGGGCTCTCCGCAGATCTGGCATCGCTGTACCCCCAGTTGACCGAGTAGCCCACCCTCGCCCTCGGCCCCGTACGATCATGATCAGGTTGACGAGAAGTCCCGCCCGGTCCGCGGCCCCGGGCCGCGGTACGCCGGGCGGGACCGTACGGACGAGGGGAACCGAACCATGGAGTACGTCAAGCTCGGCTCAAGTGGCCTGGAGGTCTCCCGGCTGGCGCTGGGCTGTATGAGTTACGGCGTTCCCGACCGGGGGCCGCACCCGTGGACCCTGGACGAGGACGCCGCCCGCCCGCTCCTTCGTGCGGCTGTCGAGGCGGGGGTGACGTTCTTCGACACCGCCAACAGCTACTCCGCCGGCACCAGCGAGGAGATCGTCGGCAGGGCGCTCGGGGAGCTGACGAGGCGCGAGGACGTCGTGATCGCCACCAAGGTGTTCTTCGCCGTGGAGGACGGCGCGGCACGCAGCGAGCGCCCCAACCGGTCCGGGCTGTCCCGCAAGGCGATCATGACCGAGATCGACCACAGCCTGCGCCGTCTCGGCACGGACTACGTCGACCTCTACCAGATCCACCGCTTCGACCCGCACACCCCGGTCGAGGAGACGATGGAGGCGCTGCATGACGTGGTCAGGGCGGGCAAGGCCCGTTACATCGGGGCGAGTTCGATGTACGCCTGGCAGTTCGCCAAGCTGCAGCACACCGCCGAGCTGCACGGCTGGACGAAGTTCGTCAGCATGCAGAACCACTACAACCTCCTCTACCGCGAGGAGGAACGCGAGATGCTGCCGCTCTGTGCCGACCAGGGCATCGGCGTGATCCCGTGGAGCCCGCTCGCCCGTGGGCGGCTCACCCGTGACTGGGACGCCGCCAGCGTCCGCAGTGAGACGGACGCCTACGGCCGCACCCTGTACCAGCCGAACGACAAGCAGATCGTCGACGCCGTCGCCGCGATCGCCGAACGCCGTGGGGTCCCGCGGGCCCAGGTGGCCCTGGCCTGGGTCGCCTCCCGGCCGGGCGTCACCGCCCCCATCGTCGGTGCCACCAAGCCCCACCACCTCCCGGACGCGCTCGCCGCGCTCGGCCTCCGGCTCACCGACGACGAGGTCCGGGAACTCGAGGAGCCGTACACGCCGAGGGGGATCAGCGGCCACTGAGGCCGGCCGCACGCCACGCCGTCATCGGACGGCACCCAACGGCACCCGTCTGAACGCCCGTCTGAACGCCCGTCCGGCCGTCCTCTGGACAGACGGGCGTTCCGGTTTCTAGAGTTCCTGTCCAGGGCTGGACAATAAGTCCAATCGCCACAGCCCGACCGGAACAGAATGGGACGAAGGAAGCGAAGGAAGGGACGAGGAGACCGCCATGGCCGCCGTATCGCCATCGCCCGTAACGTTCGACGACGTCCGTGCGGCCGCCGCACGCCTCGAAGGCGTCGCCCACCGCACCCCCGTCCTCACCTCGCGCACCCTGAACGCCCTCGTCGGCGCCGAGGTGTTCATCAAGTGCGAGAACTTCCAGCGCGCCGGCGCCTTCAAGTTCCGCGGCGCCTACAACGCGGCCGCCCAGCTCTCCCCGGAGCAGCTCGCCAAGGGCATCGCCGCCTACTCCTCCGGCAACCACGCCCAGGCCACCGCCCTCGCCGCCCGCGAACTCGGCACCACCGCCGTCATCCTGATGCCCGAGGACGCGCCGACCCTCAAGCGAGAGGCCACCGCCGGATACGGCGCCGAGATCGTCACCTACGACCGCTACACCGAGGACCGCACCGCGCTCGGTACGGCCCTGGCCGAGGACCGAGGCATGGTCCTCATCCCGCCCTACGACCACCCTCATGTCATGGCCGGACAGGGCACCGCCACACTCGAACTCCTCGAAGAGACGGGCCCGTTGGGTGCCCTGCTGGTGCCTGTCGGAGGCGGCGGCCTGATCGCCGGCAGTGCCACCACCGCCAAGGCCCTGCACCCCGGGATCCGGGTCATCGGCGTGGAGCCGGAAGAAGGGGACGACACCAAGCGCTCGCTGGAGACCGGCGCCCGCGTCACCCTGCCCGTGCCCCGCACCATCGCCGACGGGCAGGCCGTGCCCACACCCGGCGAGATCACCTTCGAGATCAACCGGCGCCTGGTCGACGCGATCGCCCTGGTCGGCGACGCGGAGATTGTCACCGCCATGAGGTTCGCCTTCGAACGTCTGAAGATCGTCCTCGAACCCAGCGGGGCCACCGGCCTGGCCGCACTCCTGGCCGGTCACATCGACAACCTCCCGCCGCGCATCGGCATCATCGCCTCCGGAGGCAACATCGACGCGCGGCGGTTCAGCGAACTCGTCGGCGGCTGACGGGTGTTGTCGGCGGCCCCGTCCGCGGCGCCGGTTGCGTGGATCCGAAGGTGCGCGAAAAAAACCATAGGCGCCGCTCACAGCACGTCGGTTACCGTGACCGCATGTCTACGCCCCGAATTTCCTAGCTGAGGACCCGCTTCCACGCCAGAAGTGTGTCCTCTTGCTGTTTCGGAGCGTTACCCCATGATCATCGCTCGTGATGTCGAGCTGCGCGCCGGTGCGCGCCTCCTCCTGTCCGGCACCTCCTTCACCGTCTCCCCCGGCGACCGGATCGGCCTCGTGGGCCGCAACGGCGCAGGTAAGACCACCCTGATGACCGCGCTCGCCGGTCACTCCCGGCCCAGCGCCGGCACGATCACGCACACCGGGTCGGTCGACTTCCTCGCCCAGGACTCCCGCGCCGCCGACCCCGCCCTGACGGTCACCGACCGGATCCTGTCCGCCCGCGGCCTCGATGCCGCGCTCCGCGATCTGCGCCGGGCCGAGGCGGCGATGGCCGACGCAGTCCGCCCTTCGGCCCTGGAGCGGGCGATGCTCGCCCATGCCCGCGCCGACGCCGTCTTCCAGGCGGGCGGAGGCTACGCGGCCGAGGCCGAGGCCGCCCGGACGGCGGCCGGCGTCGGCCTGCCCGAACGGGTCATGGGCGAGCCGGTCGGCGCCTTGTCCGGCGGGCAGAAGCGCCGCGTGGAACTCGCCCGCATCCTGTTCGGCGGAACCGGCGGCACGCTGCTGCTGGACGAGCCCACCAACCACCTCGACGCGGACGCGCTCGTCTGGCTGCGCGGCTTCCTCCAAGGCCACCAGGGCGGACTGGTGGTCGTCAGCCACGACACCGCTCTGCTCGCCGACGTCGTCAACCGCGTCTTCCACCTGGACGCCGGCCGCGCCGCGATCGACGTCCACAACACCGGCTGGACCACGTACACGACCCGACGCGCGTCCCAGGAACGCCGCCGCGCCCGGGAGCGGGCCGGCGCCGAACGCAAGGCCGCCGCGCTGCACGCACAGGCGGACCGTATGAAGGCCCGCTCCGCCACCGCCACCATGGCCAGGAGCATGGCCCGCCGCGCCGACCGGATGCTGGCCGGGCTGGAACCGGCCGGGCGCGCGGACAAGACCGCGCGGATCCGGCTGCCCGAGCCCGCGCCGTGCGGGCGGACGCCGCTCGGCGCGATCGGCCTGGCCAAGTCGTACGGCGGCCACCGGGTCCTGGACGGGGTGGACCTGGCGGTGGACCGGGGCAGCCGCATGGTCGTGCTCGGGCTCAACGGCGCCGGCAAGACCACTCTGCTGCGCGTCCTCGCCGGCGTCGAACGGCCGGACACCGGGCGCGTGGTGCACGGGCACGGGCTGCGCCTCGGCTACCTCGCCCAGGAGCACGACACGCTCGACACCGGCCGTACGGTCCTGGAGAACCTGCGGGCCGCGGCGCCGCACCTGGAGAGCGGTGAGGCGCGGCGGGTGCTGGGCGCGTTCCTCTTCGGCGGCGACGACGCCGACAAGCCCGCGGGTGTCCTGTCCGGCGGCGAGCGGACCCGGCTGGCGCTCGCCTGCCTGGTCCACTCCGGGGCGAACGTCCTGCTGCTGGACGAGCCGACCAACAACCTCGACCCGGCCTCCCGCGACGAGGTCCTGGCCGCGGTCGGTTCGTACCCCGGCGCGATCGTGATGGTCACCCACGACGAGGGCGCCCTCGACGCCCTCCGCCCGGACCGCGTCCTGCTCCTGCCGGACGCGGCCGAGGACCTGTGGAGCGAGGACTACCGCGACCTGGTGACCCTCGCATAGCTCTCGACCGGCGACTTCGGGCTCAGAAGTGGGTGCCGCCGTCGATGCGGATCTCCGTGCCGGTGACGAACTTCCCGTCCGCCGAGGCGAGCATGGCGACGACCGACGCCACCGTCCCGGGGCCGGCGAAGCCCTGCCCGAGCGCCGGGGAGAGCTTGGCGAACAGTGTCATGTCGGCGTCTTCGGGCAAGCCCGGTCCGGTGCTCTGCCCGCTGGCGCCGCTGCCGTCGGTCATCCCGGAGGAGATGGAGCCGGGCTGGACGGCGGTGAAGCGGATGCCGCGCTTCGCGTACTCGGCGGCGAGGGCGTGCGTCATCGACTGGATGGCGCCCTTGCTCGCCGCGTACGCCGCCATGTACGGGTGCGCGAACTGGGCAGACGTGGAGCTGAAGTTGACGACCGCCGTGTCACGGCCCGCCAGCAGGGCCGGTATGGACTCGCGGATGACCAGGAAGGTGCCGACGAGGTTGACCTGCAGGATGCGGGTGAAGTCCGCGAGGCTCGTCTCGTGGGTGTGCGAGGAGCGCAGGATCCCGGCGGCGTTGACCAGCACGTCCAGACCGCCGAGCGCGGCGACGGCGGCGGCGACCCCTTCGCGTACGGAGGTCTCGTCGGCGACGTCGACGACGACCGTGGTGAGCCGGTCGGCATGCGCCCCGGCCTTCGCCACGGTGTCCTTCAGACCGCGCTCGCTCACGTCCGCGGCCACGACGGTGCCGCCCTCGTCGAGGAGGCGCAGCACGGTGGCCTGGCCGATGCCCGAGCCGCCTCCGGTGATCAGTGCGCGGCGGCCTTCGTAGCGGTTCATCTCTTCTCCTGCCCGCCCTGCCGCCGTGCGGCGGGGCCTTCACGACGCCGGATCTCCTGCCTGCCGACGTCCTCACACGCTTCACGTTACGCCTAGGTGGCACAATGTGTCATCGGGTCAATATGTGTCACTCGCGGTCCTCGGGCCGTAGGCTTCTGGGGTGAGCACCAAGTCCGGGGTGAGCGCCAGGCCGCCCTCCTCCTTGACCGAGCGCCGCAAGGCCGCCACCCAGCTCGAGATCGCGCATGCTGCGGCCGAGCTGTTCGCCACGCAGGGTCCGCACGCCACCACGGCCGAGGAGATCGCCCGGCACGCGGGCGTGGCGCTGCGCACCTTCTACCGCTACTTCCGCTCCAAGCAGGACGCGGTGAGCCCGCTGCTCGCCGACGGAGCCGACCGATGGCGAGCCCTGCTGGAGGCGGCGGAGCCGGGCACCGACCTGTCCCTGGCGCTGGAGACCGCCGTGGAGCAGTCTCTGGCGGCGCCGGACGAGGAGGCCGCCGGGGCGCTGCTGCGGACCCGTGGGCTGCTGCGGGCGGCGGCCGACGATCCCGCCCTGCGCGCGGTCTGGTACCGCGTCAACCAGGAGTCCGAGGAACGGCTCGTGCCGGTGATGGCCCGCCTCGCGGACGGGAGCCTCCGGGCGATGCAGGTGCGCCTGGTCGCGGCGGCGGCCACGGACGCGATCCGGATCGCACTGGAGACCTGGGCCGACACCGAAGCCGGCGTCACGGGCGAAGCCGCACCGGCCGCCCTGGTGATCGACTGCCTGCGCCAACTGGTCGGCGGAATGAGCGCGTTGCGGCCGAGCGGCGAGGGCGGGAGTTAGCGCCGGCCTGGCCGTGGCAGCCGGGCACGGCCCGTTGTCAGTGGTCGCCCTTACGGTTTGATCAGTGAGGGCCCGCCGGAACGGCCGCGGGTCCGCCCTGGGGGAGGGGTCTGCCATGTCCACGGCGTCCACGGTGTCGACGACGTATCTGGAGCTGTCACAGGAGGGCGGCGGCGCCCACAAGTTCTACGAGGTGACCGTCGACGGGCAGGTGGTGACGGTGCGGTACGGCAGGATCGGCGCCGCGGGGCAGGTCCAGACGACGACGTTCCCGACGGCCGAGATGGCCCGGGCCGCAGCCGCGAGGAAGGTGGGGGAGAAGGTCCGCAGGGGATACGCCCCCGCAGTCCAGGGACAGCGCGCTCCACGCCTGGTGACCCGGCGTCAGGTCAGCTCCGCCCCGTCCACCGCGCGCGCCGTGGCGCCCGTGCTGTGGCGGTTCCGCACCGGCTCCGCGGCCTTCGGCATCCACGTCGACGACGAGAACTGCTGGGTGGGCAACCAGGCGGGCGACGTCTACACCCTGGGCCACGACGGCGCCGTCCTCGCCCGCTTCAGCCTGCCGGACGGGGTGAAGTGCCTGGTCGCCGACGACTTCTGGATCTACGCGGGCTGCGACGACGGCAAGGTCTACGACCTCTCCTCCAAGCTGCCGTTCGCCGCGTACGACATCGCGGCCGACGTCGACATCTTCTGGCTCGACATTCACGAGGGCATCCTGAACGTCTCGGACCGCGACGGCCGGCTCACCGTCATCGACCACGAGGACGAACACCAGTGGGCCCGCCGCAGCCAGGGCGAGCACGCCTGGATGGTCCGCGCCGACGAGCGAGCCGTCTACCACGGCCATCACCGGGGCGTCACCGCCTACGCACCCGACGGCGGCCGCGAGTTGTGGCACACGGCCACCAAGGGCAGTGTGCTCTTCGGCTGGCAGGAGGACGACGCCGTCTACGCGGGCACCGGCCGCCACGTGGTCCAGCGGCTGTCGAAGGCGACCGGCGCGATCGAGGCGACGTACGCCTGCGACAGCGCGGTCTACTCGTGCGCGACCTCCCCGGGCGGGCGGTTCGTCTTCGCCGGCGACGCGGCGTCGTCCGTCTACTGCTTCGACCAGGACGGCACCCGCCTGTGGAAGCTCGGCACGGGCGGCGGTTCGGCGCTGTCCATGCAGTACCGCGACGAGCGGCTGTATCTGGTGACCACCGAGGGCTCGCTCGTGTGTGTCGACGCGAGCGAGACGGCCATCACCGCCGCCCAGCAGGGCACGGTGCCGGTGGCGCGGGACGTCAAACTCGCCGCCGCCCTGCCGACTTACGCACCCGCAACCGCCGTGGCCGCGGTCTCCACCGTCGCCCAGGCCCCGGCCGGCACCGTGGTGGTGCAGTGTGTGCAGGAGAGCGGCCGGCTTCGGGTGCACGTGGTGTCCGAGGGCTACGACACCTCCTGGAACGTCCAGTTCCCGCGCGCCATACGAGAGCCGGGCGCGCGCTACGTCGTGGACGCCCTGCACCCCGCGTCCGGCGGCTTCTACCGCGTCCGGGGCGACATCCGCCGCCTGCTGTGACGTGATACGTCGCCGCTGGTACGGCGCCGATCCGCGCTGCGCCGCCCTCCGCGTTCGGGGTGTTGCCGTCCGCCCGCCTGTGCCCCCACCCGTGTTGGCGGTGGCGCCCTCACCCCCACAGCGCCACCGACCGCTGTCCCGCTCCCGCCGATCCGTGGCCAGACACTTCAGGGCCGTACGGCCGACGCCTCCGCAAGGATCTCCCGTGCCACGGCGAGCACCTCCGCGCGGTCCTCCGGTACCAGGCCGATGCGGGTGCGCCGGTCGAGGAGGTCGGACTCGTCCAGGGCGCCCTCGTGCAGGACGGCCCACAGGAGTTCGGCCCGGGTGACCGGGTGGCCCGGCAGGACGGTGTCGGCCAGGGCGGGGTTCTCGGTCGCGAGGGTGTGGACGGCCTCGGCCTCGGTGCCGTACCGGCGGATCAGGCGGCGCGGTGCCGACAGGGAGCGGAGCCGGGTGGGTGCGTCGGCGCCGACCAGCGGCAGTGCGGCGGTGGGGGAGGGCGCGGCGGGAAGGCCCCGGGCGGCGGTCGCGGCGTCCACGGCGTCCTGGGCCATCCGGCGGTAGGTGGTGAGCTTGCCCCCGACGATCGTCGTGATGCCGTCGGGGGACGTCAGCACCGCGTGCCGGCGGGAGATGTCGGAGGTGCGGGCGGGAGCATCGGCGCGGCCGTCGTGACCGGACGTGTCCAGCAGGGGGCGCAGTCCGGCGAAGGCGCCCACGACCTCCTCCCGGGCCACCGGCGCGTCCAGGACCGATCCCAGCACGTCCAGCAGGAAGCCGATGTCGGTCTCGGGCACGTCCGGGACATCGGGGATCCCGCCCTCGACCGGCTCGTCGGTGAGGCCGACGTACACCCGGCCGTCGCCCTGGGGCAGGACCAGGACGAAGCGGTTGGTCTCGCCGGGGATCGGGATGTGCAGGCCGGCCGGCAAGGCGCCGAGCCGCTCGGAGCGCAGCACCAGATGGGTACCGCGGGAGGGCCGGATCCGGATGCCCTCGACGAGGTCGCCCGCCCACACCCCGGCCGCGTTGATCACCGCGCGGGCTCTGATCTCGCCCTCCTCGCCGGTGAGTTCGTCGCGGATCCGGGCGCCGGTGCCGGTCAGCTCCTGCACCCTGACCCGGGTCAGCACCCGTGCACCCTGCGCGGCGGCCGTCCTGGCCAGAGCGGTGACCAGCCGGGCGTCGTCGGTCACCTTGCCGTCCCAGGACAGCAGCCCGCCGCGCAGTCCGGCCAAGCGCACCGAGGGCGCCAGGTGCCGGGCCTCCGTGGCCGACAGCCGACGAGGCGCGGGGAGCACCCGCCGAGGTGTCCGGGCGGCCAGCCGCAGCATGTCCCCGGCCCGGAATCCGGCCCATGCCAGCGAGGCCTGGGCCCTGGACACCAGCGGGGTGAGCGGCAGTACGAACGGCTGGGCGGCCACCAGGTGCGGGGCGGTCCGGGTCATCAGCACCCCGCGTTCGACCGCGCTCTCGTGAGCGACGTCGAACTGCGCGGAGGCCAGATAGCGCAGCCCGCCGTGGATGAGCTTCGAGCTCCAGCGGGAGGTGCCGAAGGCCAGGTCATGGGCGTCCACGGCGACGACGTCCAGCCCGCGGGCCGCCGCGTCCAGCGCGGCTCCGGCCCCGGTGGCGCCGAGTCCGACGACCAGGACGTCGGCGACCCTGCCGTCGGTGGCCTCGGCCAGTTCCCGGCTGCGGCGGGGTGCGCTGAGGGACGAGCCGTTGCGGGCGCCGGTGTGGCTCATGGCGTGAGGGTCCTCTCCAGGAGGGTGCGCAACTCGCCGAGGAAGGCGGCGGAGTCCAGCTCCGGATCGTCCTCGTCGGTCATCGTGCGCAGGGACAGGGTGAAGGACTGCACGGTCAACAGCAGGGCGCGGGCCTGCCGTTCGACATGGCCCGGGCGAACCGATCCGTCGGCGTGGCCCGTGTGCAGCGCGTCGGCGAGAAGTGCCAGCAGCGCCTCCTGGCTCGCTCCGCGCCGGTCCAGCACATACGGCAGCAGCAGTTCCGGATCGACGTCGATGATCTTGCGGAAGAGCGGGTGTGCCCGGAACGCCTCGACCCCCGCCACCAGTCCGTCCACGATCCGGGTGCGCGTGTCCACGGCAGCGGCGGGCTCGGGGATCGAGCGGGTGGCCACGTCGATCCACTCACGGGTCATCAGATCACCCACCAGGGTCCGCAGGTCCGGCCAGCGCCGGTACAGCGTCATCCGGGAGACGCCGGCGCGGCGGGCCACGTCGGCGAGGGTGGTGCGGCGCACTCCGACGGCCAGCACACAGTCGCGTACCGCGTCGAGCACGTGATCGTTGTCCGAACCGTTGTGACGAATAGGCGTCATGTGTCACAGTGTAACGCCCCGGGAGCCGGGCGGGAGCGGACACTGTCGTCCCGGTACGGCCGCCGGGCCGCCGCGCGCAACCGGGCACACCGACCCGGGCACACCGATCTGTGAGGACGACCGTTCAATGGACATGCTGTGGAACGGCTGGGGAGACCCGGCGAAGGCGGCACCGCTGCCCGACTCGGTGACCGGACTGCTGCGCGACCTGCTCGGCGTCAAGCCCCGCACCACCCCCTCCCTAGCCCTGGACGACATCCGCCTGCCCGACACCACGGCCGGCCCCGCCGCGCTCAAGGCGCTCGCCGAGGCCGTCGGCGGCGACGAGCACGTCCGCACCGACAGTGAGACCCGCATCCGCCACACCCGCGGCAAGTCCACCCCCGACCTGCTGCGCATCCGCGCCGGGGACTTCTCGGACGTCCCGCAGGCCGTGGTCCTGCCCGCCACCCATGCCGAGGTCCTTGCCGTCCTGCGCGCCTGCGCCGCGCACGGCCTCGCCGTCGTCCCCTTCGGCGGCGGCACCTCAGTCGTCGGCGGACTCGCCCCCGAGCGCGGTGCGTTCCTCGCCCTGGACCTGCGCCGCATGAACGGCCTGCTGGACCTCGACCCCGTCTCGCGCACCGCGGTCCTCCAGCCCGGTCTGCGCGCCCCCGAGGCCGAAGCCCTTCTCGCCGAACAGGGCTTCACCCTCGGCCACTTCCCGCAGTCCTACGAGTGGGCCACCATCGGCGGTTTCGCCGCCGCCCGCTCCAGCGGCCAGGCGTCCGCCGGGTACGGCCGCTTCGACGAGATGGTTCTCGGCCTGACCCTCGCCACCCCCGAGGGCACCGTCGAGACCGGCCGTGCCCCGCGCTCCGCCGCCGGACCCGACCTGCGCCAGCTGATCCTCGGCTCGGAGGGCGCCTTCGGCGTCATCACCTCCGTCGTCGTACGCATCCGCCCGCTGCCCGAGGTGCGCGTCTACGAGGGCTGGCGGTTCGCCTCGTTCGAGGAAGGCGCCGCGGCCCTGCGCCGACTCGCCCAGGACGGACCCCGGCCGACGGTGCTGCGGCTCTCCGACGAGACCGAGACGCTCATCGGCCTGGCCCAGCCCGACGCCATCGGCGGCGACCTGACCCAGAGCGCGGCCGGCTGCCTCGCCGTCACGGGCTACGAGGGCACGCCCGAGGACACCGCACAGCGCCGGGAACAGGCGGCGGCCGTCCTCACCGCCTGCGGCGGCACCCTCGTCGGAGCGGAGCCGGGCGAACGCTGGGCGCACGGCCGCTTCTCGGCGCCGTATCTGCGCGACACCCTGCTCGACGTCGGTGCCTTCGCCGAGACCCTGGAGACCGCGGCCTTCTGGTCCCGCATCCCCGACCTCTACACAGCCGTGCGCACCGCGCTCACCGACACCCTCACCGAGGCCGGCACCCCGCCCCTGGTGATGTGCCACATCTCGCACGTCTACGAGAACGGCGCCTCGCTGTACTTCACCGTCGTCAGCGCCCAGGGCGAGGACCCGGTGGCCCACTGGACGCCCGCCAAGCACGCCGCCAACGAAGCCGTTCTGGCGGCCGGCGGCACCATCTCCCACCACCATGGAGTCGGCACCGACCACCGGGACTGGTACGTCCGCGAGGCCGGACCGCTCGGCATCGCGGCCCTGCGTGCCGTGAAGCGCAGTCTGGACCCCGAGGGCCTGCTCAACCCCGGCGTCCTGCTCCCCACCGACTGATCCACCACGTACGACACCGACCGACCCACCACGTACGACCGACCCACCAGATCCGGCCGACCCACCGATCCGCCTGCTTCGGAGGCACACCGATGCGACAGTTCACCGCCGTCGTCAATCCCACCGCGGGCGGCTCCACCGGGGCGGCGACACTGCTGCAGCTGGCCCGGCTGCTCCGCGAGGCCGGGGCCGAGCTGGAGACGGAGTACAGCCACAGCCTCGCCCACGCCCAGGACATCGCCCGACGCGCCGGCGAGCGCGGCCGGATCGTCCTGGCCGTCGGCGGCGACGGCATCGCCGGCGGTATCGGCGGGGCGCTGAGCGGCACCGGAACCGTCCTCGGCCTGGTCCCCGCAGGACGCGGCAACGACTTCGCCCGTGCCCTGAAGCTGCCCGCCGACCCCGCCGCACTCGCCGAAATCCTGCTGCACGCCGAGCCACGGCCGGTCGACACCATCGAGGTGGACTCGGCCGTCCACCATCGCACCGTGGTCCTGGGCAGCGTCTACGCCGGAGTGGACGCCGTGGCCAACCGGCACGCCAACCACGCCCGGCTGTTGCGCGGCGCCGCCTCGTACTACGCGGGGGGCCTGCGCGCCGTCACCACCTGGCGCGCGGCCGACTACCGCGTCACCGTCGACGGGGAGGAACATGCCCACCGCGGCTACACGGTCGTCGCCGCCAACTCCCCGTACTACGGCTCCGGCCGGCTCATCGCCCCCGACGCGCGCGTCGACGACGGACTGCTGGACGTGGTGATGATCCGCGAGGCCCCTCGGCGACTCTTCTTCGCCCTCATGAACGAGCTGAAGACGGGTACCCACGTCCACCGCCCCGAGGTGCGCGTCCTGCGTGGCAAGGAACTGCGCATCGAGGCCGAGCGGCCCGTCCCCTACGGCGCCGACGGCGAGGTCGACGCCACCCTCCCGGTCACCGTGCGGGTACGCCCGGGAGACCTGCCGGTGCTGTACTGACCACTCGCGAAGACCGACGGCTGCGCGTCACGGCGCAGGAAATCCTGGCGCAGTGCGAGAAGTGACACGGCGTCGGTGCAGGACCGGCCGGGCCTGGGTAGGGGAGGAGGACCCAGCCGAGCGCGCAGGGGGAGGGGTTGGTCCGTCATGACGCTGGAGCCCGCCGAGGGAGTGGTGCAGGCGGTCGTCGTGTACGACGGACGACTGCTGCTGGTGGACGACGGCGATGGCTGGACGCTGCCGTCGGGCACTCCCCAACCGGCCGAGCCGGCCGAGGCCACCGCGGGCCGCGTCGTCTACGAACTCACCGGCTACCTCGTCGACGGCACCGAGAGCCTCGCCCCGCAGGCCGGTGCAGGGCCGGACGAGGCGCTGGCCGTGGTGTGCCAGCTGCTCAGCGAGTCCCCGTCGGACGGCGCCGGCCTCGCGCGGGAGCAGGTGCGCTGGGCGCCGATCCCCGAGGCCGACGGTGCCGCACTCCCGCCGGCCGTACGCGACTACCTTCGCGGCCACACACCCGCGTGAGACCTGCCGGTGCCGGTCAGCGATCCGCCGCCGGGTCCGGCGTGCGCGCCAGGAACCGCTGCCGGTCGACGATCGCCCGGTCGATCTCGCCCGTCGCGACCAGCCGGCCCGAGCCGTCGACGGCCCGCACCACGAACGTGACCCGCCCGCCGGCGACGGAGGCGGCGGGCTCGGCGCTCACCTCGACCCGGCCGCCGACCGGCGTCGCCCGCACATGCCGGACCCGCACCCCGGTGCCGACGGTGGTCTGGCCGGACTCGGTGAAGCGGGCGGCGGCCCGCACGGTCGCCGCCTCCAGCCATGCGATCAGCCGCGGTGTGGCGAGAACGGGCACGTCACCGCTGCCCACCGCCACCGCGGTATCGGCATCGGTCACCTCATGGCGCATGCCCTCACGCTAGCGCCGGCGGGCGGATCCAGCGGTCTCACCGGTGGGGCAGTGGCACCACGTTCACGGTGGTGCCGGCCGGCACGCCGCCCGGTGGAACCACCGCGAGGCCGTCTGCCAGGGCGAGGCCACGCAGCATCGCCGGACCGTCGAACGGCAGCGGCGTCACCTCCTGCCCTGCCGTGAACACGGGCAGCAGCCGGGTGTCGCGCGGATGTCCGGGCAGCGTGGAGCCGGCCGTCAGCCGGAGGGGCTCAGCGCCGGAGTGCCCGCCGAGGTGGCTCAGCAGCGGCTCGGCGAGGGTGACCATGCCGGCCACCGCGGCCAGCGGGTTCCCGGGCAGCCCGACCAGTCGGCGCGCCCGGCCGTCGGCGGTGGCCGGCAGCTCGGCGAGCAGCATGGGGTGACCGGGACGTACGGCCACGGAGTCGACCAGCAGCCGGGCGCCCACCGCCCGGAGCGTGTCGTGCAGGAAGTCCACCGGCCCGGCGGCGGTGCTCCCAGTGGTGACCACGACATCGGCGGGCGAGCGGCGCACGGCCTCCCGGAGGGAAGGGAGGTCGTCGGCGATCAGGTGCTGGCCGATCAGCTCGGCTCCTCGGGCCCGCAGCCACGGCGGCAGCAGCGGCCCGAGAGCGTCACGGACCCGCCCGCCGCGCGGAACGCCCTGCACGAGCAACTCGTCGCCGAGGACGAACAGTTCGACGCTCGGACGCCGGTGCACCGTCAGCCGGTCGTACCCGGCCGCCGCCGCCAGGCCCAGCACCCGCCCCGTCACGGTGGTGCCGGCGGGCAGCAGCGGTTCGCCGGAGCGGCACTCCTGGCCGCACGGCCGGATGTCCTGACCTTCGGGCACCGGCGTGGGAGAGCGGTCGTACAGCATGCCCCGCTCGCGGTCCGCCGCGCCGTGCTCGCGCCGCAGTACGGCGGTCGCACCCGCCGGCACCGGGGCGCCGGTGGCGATGGGGACGGCCGAGTCCCACCCGAGCGGCCCGGGCTCCTGGCCGGCCAGGACGCCGGTGCCGGCGAGTCGCCAGGGGCCCGGTCCGGCCACGGCCCAGCCGTCCATCGCGGCCGTGGCGAACGACGGCAGGTCGGTGAGTGCCACGAGCGGCTCGGCCAGCGCGTGCCCCAGCGCGTCGGTGAGGGTGCGGGGAACCGCGGGCAGCGGCTGTCCGGCGCAGGACCGGGCGATCGCCCGGGCCCGTTCCCAGGCCCGGGCGGGCCGGAGCGAGCCGGGCTCGGGCTGCGATGCGTGCGATGCCGTGCCGTCGGCCGTCCGGGATGCCGTCATGCCGGTCATCGTTGAACAGCCGTCCGCGGAAGTCAAAGAGGCCCGGTTTGTTTGCCGATAGGCGGCGCTTATCGATGACCCGCGCTTATCACGTCATCGAAAACACCTCTTTGACGTGCTTCAGGAAAGCGGCGGATGCTGCCGTGCGGTGCGCATCGGAGAACGCGGCATCACGCGGGCACGTATTTCCGACGCGCGCCCGCATGACAACAGAAAGAGGCGGACCGGATCATGAGCGGTATCGAGGACCCCGGCGACGATCCGACGGTCACCCCGCCCAAGCGCTGGGCGACCGGTGTGCCGGCGGTGACACACGCACTGGAGTACTCGCTGGGCCGGACGACCGTACGACGTACCGCGCTGACCTTGCTCAACATCAACCAGGTCAAGGGGTTCGACTGCCCGGGATGCGCCTGGCCGGAGCCCGCACCGGGCAAGCGGCACCGCAATGAATACTGCGAGAACGGCGCCAAACACATTAGCGACGAAGCCACCTCGCGGCGTATCACCGCCGAATTCTTCCACCGGTACTCGATCGCCGAACTGGGCGAGAAGTCGGACTACTGGCTCAACCAGCAGGGCCGGCTGACCGAGCCCGTGATCAAGCGGTCCGGCGCCGCGCACTACGAACCGATCGGCTGGGACGAGGCGTTCGACGTGCTCGCCGGGGAACTGTCCGGGCTGGACTCCCCGGACCAGGCCCTCTTCTACACCTCCGGCCGGCTGAACAACGAGGCCGCCTTCCTGCTGCAGCTCTTCGCCCGCGCCTACGGCACCAACAACCTGCCGGACTGCTCCAACCTGTGCCACGAGTCGAGCGGTTCCGCGTTGATGGAGACCCTGGGCATCGGCAAGGGCAGCGTCTCCCTGGACGACATCCACACCGCGGACCTCGTCTTCGTAGTCGGCCAGAACCCGGGCACCAACCATCCGCGGATGCTGACCGCGCTGGAGGAGACCAAGCGCAACGGCGGCAAGGTCATCGCCGTCAACCCGTTGCCGGAGGCCGGGCTCATCCGCTTCAAGCACCCGCAGAAGGCCCGCGGGGTCATCGGCCGGGGCACCCCGATCGCCGACCAGTTCCTGCAGATCCGCCCCGGCGGCGACCTCGCCCTGTTCCAGGCGCTCAACCGGCTGCTGCTGGAGGCCGAGGACGAGCGACCGGGCACCGTACTCGACCACGCCTTCATCAGCGCCCACACCACCAGCTTCGGCGATTTCACCGACCGCGCCCGGAAGATCCCGTGGGAGGAGATCCTCGCCGCGACCGGGCTGACCCGCGAAGAGATCGAAAGCGTCCACGACCGGGTGCTGCGCAGCGGGAAGATCATCGTGTGCTGGGCCATGGGGCTCACCCAGCACAAGCACGGCGTCCCCACCATCCGCGAAGTCGTCAACTTCCTGCTGCTGCGCGGCAACATCGGCAGGCCCGGCGCGGGAGTGTGCCCGGTGCGCGGCCACAGCAACGTCCAGGGCGACCGCACGATGGGCATCTGGGAGCGCATGCCCCAGCGGTTCCTCGACGCCCTCGGCCGCGAGTTCGGGTTCACCCCGCCCGCACACCACGGACTGGACTCCGTCAACGGCATCCGGGCCATGCGCGACGGCACCGCGAAGGTCTTCCTCGGCGTGGCCGGGAACTTCGTACGGGCCACACCGGACAGCCGGGTCACCGAGGACGCGATGCGACGCTGCCGGCTCACCGCGCACATCTCCACCAAGCTCAACCGCTCCCACACGGTCTGCGGCGACACCGCCCTCATCCTGCCCACCCTCGGCCGCAGCGATCGCGACATGCAGGCGTCCGGCGAGCAGTTCATCACCGTCGAGGACTCGATGAGCGAGGTGCACGCCTCCCGCGGACGCCTGGCACCGGCCTCCCAGCACCTGCTCAGCGAGGTCGCGATCATCAGCCGGCCGGCCCGCAGGACCCTCGGCGACACACCGGCCATCCCCTGGGAGGAGTTCGAGGCGGACTACGACACCGTCCGCGACCGCATCGCCCGGGTCGTACCGGGCTTCGAGAACTTCAACGCCCGGGTGGCCGGACCCGGCGGGTTCCGGCTGCCCAACCCGGTGAACCAGCGCGTCTTCCGCACGCCGAGCGGCAAGGCCGTCTTCACCGTCGACGACTTCACGATGCCGCACATCCCCGAGGGCCATCTGCTGCTGCAGACGCTGCGCTCCCACGACCAGTGGAACACCGTGCCGTACGCGATGAACGACCGCTACCGCGGTATCCACAACGCCCGCCGGATCGTGCTCGTCCACCCCGCCGACCTGGCCGCCCTCGGGCTCGCCGACCGTGACCGGGTGGACCTGGTCACGGTGTGGCGCGACGGGCTGGAACGCCGGGCGGAGGACTTCCGCGTCGTCGCCTACCCCACCAGCCGCGGCTCCGCGGCCTCCTACTACCCCGAGACCAACGTCCTGGTACCGCTGGGCAGCGTCGCCGACATCAGCAACACCCCCACGTCAAAAGGCGTGTTGATCCGCTTGGAGCGCACGCGCGCCGACGCCGCACGATCCATCTGAAGCGCCGAGGAACCGACGGACCGCATGGCGATTCCGTGGTCCGTGGCCGAGGAGCCGGCGAGCGACACCGGTCCCCGGAATGCCGCATCCGGCCCGGTGCCGTCGGCTACCGGCCCGGGTCGCCGGGCACGCGTTCCAGTGCCGAGGCGACGTCGGTCGTACGGGCGATGTCCATCAGGGCCCTGGCCATCACCGAATCCGGTTCCCGGGCGGCGATCACCAGACCCACCGGCACCGCCGCGGCGGGCTCGACCAGCGGGACCGCCCGCATGCCGTGCGGGACGCCGAACACGTGGAGCCAGGCATGCGGCACGATGCTCGCCCATTGCCCCGTCCGCACATGCGCGAACAGTGCCGCCACGGAGTCGGTCTCCAGCCGGGGCGAGGGCTGGGTCCCGGCCCGCGCGAACAGCTCGTCCAGCACCCGGCGGCCCTGCATCGTCCCGGTCAGCAGGCACAGCGACAGCCCCGCGGCCTCCGCCCACGTGGCCGTCGTACGCCGGGCCAGACCGTCGGCGGCCGTGAGCAGCAGAACGTACCGCTCCTGATACAGCGGAACCGTGTGGAAGTTCCCCGACAGGTCCTCGCGCAGATAGGTGACCGCGGCGTCGAGCTCGAAGTTCTGCAGCTGCCGCACAATGTCCACCGACTGCATATCCGCTATGACCTCCACCGTGACCAGCGGATGCGCCGCGCAGAACGGTCCGGTCAGCTCGGCCACGGCACCGGACGCCGTCGGCACCGAACCGATCCGCATCCTGCCGCTCAGACCGCTGCGCAGGGCGTCGACCTCGTCCCTGAGGGCATCACGGTCGGCGAGGATCCGCTGCGCCCATACGACGATGCGCTCCCCTTCCGGGGTGAGGCCCTCGTATCTGCGGCCGCGCCGCACCAGCGGCATGTCGAGTTCCTCCTCCAGCTTGCGCAGCGCCTCCGACAGAGCGGGCTGGGAGACATGGCAGGCCTGGGCGGCACGGGCGAAATGCCGCTCCCGTGGTGACTCAGCGTTACCGGTAACGGCGTTGTGTCCTCCATTTGCGGTGCTGTGCCCAGCGGGGTTCAGTGATTACGGACCCCGGAACAACGATCCCGCGGATCACGGATCCGCCGCGGAACACCGATCCCCCCGCGGAAAACGGGCCCCCGCGTCCAGGAGCTGTCATGTCGATGTCGTTCGGTGCACCGTTCGGTTCGTCGGATCCGTTCAGCGAGTTGTTCAACCGGTTCTTCGGAATGTCTCCGGCGTCCTCGCCTCCCGCGGTGCAGCGGGTGCCGATCGGCCGGCTGCTCACGGAATCGTCGCAGGAACTGCTGAACCTGGCTGCGCAGCGAGCGGTCGAGGACGGTACGGCCGATCTGGACACGGAACATCTCCTGTGGGCGGCCACGAAGGTCGAGCCGTCCCGGAGGCTGCTCGCCCAGGTGGGCGTCGACCCCGACACGCTGGCGGCCGAGATCGCCAAGATCCTGCCGCGCGAGTCCGGCGAGCCGTCCGCACAGCCGGGTCTCACTCCTGCGGCCAAGCGCACACTCGGCGCCGCCTACGCCCAGTCGCAGGCCGCCGGTGTGTCGTACATCGGTCCCGAGCACATCCTCAGCGCGCTGCTGGGTGACAGTGAGACGGGTGCCACCAAGCTGCTGCGGGCCGAGGGCACGGACACGCGGAAGCTGGCGGATCTGACCGAACAGGCGGCACGGGCCGACGGACTGCCCGCCGAGCGGAAGCAGCCTGCCACGACACTGGACGAATACGGCCGCGACCTTACCGAGGAGGCCAAGGCGGGCAAGCTCGACCCGGTGGTGGGGCGCGCCGAGGAGATCGAGCAGACCGTCGAGGTCCTCTCCCGGCGCTCCAAGAACAACCCCGTCCTCATCGGCGAACCCGGCGTCGGAAAGACCGCCATCGTGGAGGGGCTGGCACAGCGGATCGTGGCGGGGGAGGTGCCCGACACCCTCAAGGACAAGCGGGTCGTGGCGCTGGATCTGCCGGGGATGGTGGCGGGGGCGCAGTACCGGGGTCAGTTCGAGGAACGGTTGAAGAAGGTCATCGAGGAGGTCCAGGCCGCCAAGGGCCAGATCATCCTGTTCATCGACGAGTTGCACACGGTCGTGGGCGCGGGAGCGACGGGGGAGGGGTCGATGGACGCGGGCAACATGCTCAAGCCCGCACTCGCGCGCGGTGAACTGCATGTGGTCGGGGCCACGACGATCGACGAGTACCGCAAGTACGTGGAGAAGGACGCGGCGCTGGAACGCCGGTTCCAGCCCGTGATGGTGCCCGAGCCGACGGTGGAGGAGACCGTGCAGATCCTGGAGGGTCTGCGGGACTCGTACGAGGCCCACCATCAGGTCCGCTTCGACGACGCGGCGTTGGCAGCCGCCGCCGAGATGTCCGACCGCTACGTCACCGACCGTTTCCTGCCCGACAAGGCGATCGACGTGATGGACCAGGCCGGGGCACGGGTGCGGTTGCGCAGCGCGGGCCGTTCCACGGAGGTGGTCAGCCGCGAGGACCGTATCGCCCAACTCCGCCGTGAACTCGAACAGGCCGTGTCCGTGGAGGACTTCGAGAAGGCGTCGGAGCTGAAGCGGGACATCGCGGAGGTGGAGGGCGAACTCGCCGGCATCGAGGAGCGCCGGGAGGGCGTGGTGTCGGTGACGGCGGCGGACATCGCCGACGTGGTCTCGCGCCGTACCGGGATCCCGGTGTCGCAGCTGACGGCGAGCGAGAAGGAGAAGCTGCTCAAGCTGGAGGAGGAGATGCACGCCCGGATCGTCGGCCAGGACGAGGCCGTGACGGCCGTGTCCCAGGCGGTGCGACGCAACCGGGCGGGCATGGGCGACCCGAACCGGCCAGTGGGTTCCTTCCTCTTCCTCGGCCCCACGGGCGTGGGCAAGACCGAACTCGCCAAGACACTGGCCGCGTTGCTGTTCGGGGACGAGGACCGGATGATCCGGTTCGACATGAGCGAGTTCCAGGAGAAGCACACCGTGGCCCGGCTCGTGGGTGCCCCTCCCGGATACGTCGGCTACGAGGAAGCGGGCCAGCTGACGGAGAAGGTGCGCCGCCGGCCCTACAGCGTGGTCCTGTTCGACGAGGTGGAGAAGGCGCACCCGGACGCCTTCAACACGCTGCTGCAGATCCTGGACGACGGCCGGCTGACCGACGCCCAGGGCCGTACGGTCGACTTCCGGCACTGCGTGATCATCATGACCTCCAACATCGGGGCGCAGCGGATCCTGGATCACAAGGGTGATGTGTCCGAACTGAAGGGCGAGTTGATGGAGGATCTGCGGACGAGGTTCCTGCCGGAGTTCCTCAACCGGATCGACGACATCATCATCTTCCACGGGCTGACCGAGGACGATCTGGCGCAGATCGTGGATCATCTGCTGGAGCAGAGCAAGCGCCGCGTCCACGCCCAGGGCATGACGCTGGAGGTGACCGAGGCGGCGAAGAAGCTGCTGATCGCGCACGGTCATCAGCCGGAGTTCGGTGCCCGGCCGCTGCGCCGCACGATCCAGGCGGAACTCGACAACCGCATTGCCACCCTCCTGCTCAGTGGCGAGGCCGAGCCGGGAGACACCATCGTCGCCGACGTCCAGCACGACTCTCTGCACTGCACGGTGCGGAAGAACAGCAGCTCCGGCGAGCCCGCCGAGACCGGCGCCGCGACGACGGGGCAGTGACGGAGGACGCCATGGCGCACCATCACCACAAGTCCAACGAGCGGGTCGAGGGAAACCCGGACACCGGACACAGCCGGGGTATGCCTCGCCGGCCCGACGAGACAGAACTTGAGGAGCGCACCCGTGACGACCGGCGGGATGCGGGATCGCCGGTCGGCAAGTGGGAGGACTCCGGGAACCAACGCGAGGAGGAACAGGCCAAGACCGACCGAGAGCAGGGCTGACGGATCGACTCTGGAGGTTGTGATGTCCTCGAAGCGACGCCGGAAGAAGAAGTCGCGGCGCAACCATGCCGCCAACCACGGGAAACGGCCCCAGTGCTGAAGACAGGAAGGGTCACGGGACCATGGGCGCCGGCACCATCCGGGGCCGGCGCCTGACGAATCCGCTGGGAAGGTGGGCCAGTTCACCGTCACACACGTACACATGAGACGGATGACGTCACCTCGCGCCCCCTCGAACGCGGTCACGTCGAGGTGCACCGCATGAGTCCGCGGTGGTGGTCGGCGGTGGCCCCAACGGGCTCACTGCCGCCACCCTGCTCGCCAAGGTCTCGGCCGCGTCGAGGGAGGCCAGCCAGCTGACGGATTCGTCGGGATGGTGGAAGCGGAAGGTGGTGAGAGGGGCGAAGGGGCATCGCGGGTGCGGTGCTCGATCTCGCGGCGCCTGGTGGCATGTCGGGACCAGGCCCACCACACCGGATGCTCCCTGCTCAGCCAGCCCGTCCAGGTCTCCCGGTTTGTCGCCGAAGAGGGCCTCGCGCGTCACCGTACGCCGCAGCGACCTGCACAGGATGCGCGGCATGATCACGCGTCTGGGATGGTCCAGCCACAGTACGGTGTCGGCAGGGTCCCAGAGCAGGTCACGGACCTCCGGGTAGCCGACCGAGTCGACGATCCAGTGCGGGCCGGCCGCGACACGGGACACCTCTTCGGCGAAGGCAGGGCTGACGGTCCACTCGGGGCCGGTGAAGTAGGGCGCGTCCAACTCGTCGTACGGAAGTCCAGCAGACCGCCCACACTGCGGGCGAGCGTGGACGTGCCGGCACCGCTGATACCCGCCACCAAGATCCGCTCCATGGGGGCGTCCTAGGCCTGGGACTCCCGGGCCGCGGAGGTGAGGGACATGTCCGCGTAGCGCTCGCCCGCCACCTGCCCGGCGATCGGCTCCAGCACGGCCAGTTCGTCGGCGCTCAGCGTGATCCGGGTGGCCCCGGCGTTCTCCAGCAGGCGGCTGCGCTTGCGGGTTCCGGGGATCGGCACCACGGTCAGACCGTGCACCTCGGCCCGCTGCTGCACCCAGGCCAGCGCGATCTGCGCCGTGGTCGCCCCATGACCGGCCGCGATCTTGTGCAAGGGGGCGAGGAGCGCGGTGTTCGCCTTGGCGTTGTCGCCGGTGTAACGCGGCAGCAGCTTGCGGAAGTCACTGCCGGACAGTTCCTTGTCCGCGTCGGCGAAGGAGCCGGTGAGAAAGCCCCGGCCGAGCGGCGAGTACGGTACGAAGGCGACGCCCAGCTCGGCGGCCACGCCCACCACACTGCGCTCCACATCCCGGCTGAACAGTGACCACTCCGTCTGCACGGCGGCGATGGGGTGCACGGCGTGCGCCTCGCGCAGTTCGGCACCGGTCACCTCGCTCAGGCCGAGATGCCTGACCTTGCCCTCCCGCACCAGCTCGGCCATGGCGCCGACCGACTCGGCCAGCGGGATCCCGGGGTCGCGACGGTGCATGTAGTAGAGGTCGATGACCTCGACGTTCAGGCGGCGCAGACTTGCCTCGACCGCCGTCTTGATGTAGCCGGGATCGTTGCGGATGGCCCGGTATCCGGGGTCGTCCGCGCGGTACTCGATGCCGAACTTGGTGGCCAGCGTGATCTCGTCGCGGTGTGCGGCCACGAACGGCGCGAGGAACTCCTCGTTGGCGCCGACGCCGTACATGTCGGCCGTGTCGATGAGGGTGACGCCCGCCTCGACGGTGGCTTCCAGGGTGTCGCGGGCCGCGGCGTCATCGGTCTGGCCATAGGCGGCACTGATGCCCATGGAGCCGAAGCCCTGGGCGCCGACCAGGGGGCCGCCGGTGCCCAGCTCGACCTTGCGGATCTGTTCGATGGTGTTGCCCATGATGGCGCTCAGGCCCTTTCCGACGCCTGGCCGGCGTCCGCATAAAAGTCGATCTTGGTGTCCAGCAGGGTGAGGGTGTCGTGCAACTCGGCGATCCGTGCGAGAACTTCGCGCCGCGTCCGTTCCAGCATCCGCTGCCGTTCGCCGTAGGTCTCCGGTCCCTGGCGGACCAGCTCGGCGTAGCGCACCATGTCCGCGACCGGCATCCCGGTCAGCCGCAGCTTGGTGACACAGGAGAGCCACTCCAGGTCCCGGTCGTCGAACCGCCGTTGGCCGGCGTGCGACCGCTCCACCTGCGCCATCAGACCGATCTGCTCGTACCAGCGCAGCGTGTGCGGGCGGAGCCCCGTGAACGCCGCGACCTCGCTGATCGTGTAGCGGCCCTGGCCATCGGGCCGAGGCCGCGCCGACTCCGCCGACGTACAGGTGTCCACGGATGAGGAGTTCACGGGGGTGCTGTCGATCACCGTCATGCGGATCAACCTAGAAGGTTCAAGTGCGCTTTAAGCAAGTGCCTTCGGTGAACGTGGCCTCAGGTTCCGAAGATCAGGGGTAGATCTTCTGCTGCGCGGCGAGCATGGCGACGAACTTCTCGATGCGGGCTGCCCGGGTCTGCGGCTTCTTGGCGTCCTGGATCCGGTAGAGGATCGCGTACCGGTTGCGGCTGTCGAGCGTGGCGAAGAAGTCCGCCGCCGTAGGAGAGGCGTCCAGGGCCGCTCGGAGGTCGTCGGGCACCGTGGCCGTGCGCTGATTGGCATACGCCGCCTCCCAGCGCCCGTCCGCCTTGGCCCTCTCCACCTCCCGCAGACCGGCCGGCCGCATCCGGCCCTGCTCCGCGAGCTCGGTCGCCTTCTGCCGGTTCACCTTCGACCACTTGCTGCCCGGCCGACGCGGGGTGAACCGCTGCAGCCAGTACTGCTCGTCCAGCTTCTTCTTCTGCCCGTCGATCCAGCCGAAGCAGAGCGCCGACTCCAGCGCCGCCGCGTAGTCGACGCCGTCGATACCGGAGTCTTTCTTGGGGATCTTCAGCCAGACCCCGCGCACATCGGCAGGATGCTCCTCCAGCCACGTCTCCCACGCCTCCTGCGTGGCGAAGGCCAGCACCGGATCGGCCCCGATCCCCGCATCACCCGACATGCGGTTCATCAAAACCCATGCCGGTGGTGGGGTCAATCCATCCCTGCGGCAGGTCCGATCAGCAGGCATGACCGATTCCGACGGACATCCCCGGGTGGAGGCCGCACCGACGAGTGACCGCCGGCGCGGCGCGTCGCGAGTCATCGGTCGGCACGTGGCTGGGCAATGTCTGCCTCGGCGTCTCCCTCGGTGTGAGCGTCCGCACGGCCGCCCCGAGTCCCGCGCCGACGGTGGGAGAGGACCGTGCACCGCGACCACAACACGCCGCGCCTCGCTCACTTCACACCCCGCCTCGGTGACTCACCCCGCCCCCACTCACCCGCCGCCCGACTCACTCACGCCGCGTACCCCCCGTCCACCGAGAGTTCCGCGCCCGTCACATACACCGTTTCCGGTCCCGCCAGATAGGCCACCGCGGACGCCACCTCCTCGGCCGTGCCGAAGCGGCCCAGGGCGGTCATGGCCGCCTGGCCGGACGCGAAGGGCCCGTCCGCGGGGTTCATGTCGGTGTCGGTCGGACCCGGGTGCACGATGTTCGCCGTGATCCCGCGTACGCCCAGCTCCCGGGCCAGCGCCTTCGTCAGCCCGACGACCGCCGACTTGCTCATCGCGTAGAGCGTGGCGCCGGGGCCCGGTGTGTGATGGGTGACGCAGCTGCCGACGGTGATGATTCGCCCGCCCGGCGCCATGAGTGCGGCAGCGGCCTGGGCGGCCAGGAACATCCCCCGTACGTTCACGGCGATCACGTGGTCCACGTCGGCAAGCGACATGTTCTCCAAGGGCTGCATCAGCCCGACGGCCGCGTTGTTCACAAGGATGTCCAGGCCCCCGAGGGCCTCGTCCGCACGGCCCACCGCACCCGCCGCTTCCTCGGCGTCCGCCGCGTCGGCGCGCAGGGCCACCGCCCGCCGCCCCAGCGCCTCGACGGCCCGTACCACCTCCTCCGCAGCCTCCTTTCCGTGCACATAGGTCACGGCCACATCGGCACCCTCCTGTGCCAGTCGCAGTGCCGTCGCCGCACCGATGCCCCGGCTGCCGCCGGTGACGAGTGCCTTCTTGCCCTTCAGGTTTGCCTGTGAAGTCATGCCTCCATCTCACCGGCGAGGCCCGAGGAACACCGGCGGCGAACGGACCTCGACCTTGCGGGGGAAAGAGGAGGGGACATGGGCCACGGCGGCTGTCAGTAGACGAAGGGCACCAGGCGCCTCGTTCTGCCGCGATAGTCCGTGTACGCGGGACCGAAGGCGGCTATGAGCAGGCGTTCCTCGGCGCTGATGCGCCAGACATGGGCGGCCGTCAGCAGCGGTGTCACGATCAGCGCCGCCGGCCAGCTGCCCAGGCCCAGCGAATACCCGATCCACACCAACAGGCTGCCGCAGTATCCGGGATGGCGGATGAGTCTGTACGGGCCCTCCTGCACCACGCGCTGATCCGCGACCGTCCGCAGTGTGCGGGTGTAGTACTGGGCCAGCGTGCGCATGCCCCAGGCACGCAGGGCCAGTCCGCCGGCCAGTACGGCGACACCGAGCCAGCGCACCGCCATGGTCAGCGGGCCTATCGATGCTTGGCCGAAGGAGACTGCTCCGCTTCGACGCGGCGCTCGTGCATGCCATGGACGCGGCCGGTCCCGCCACCCAGCGGGCGGTGGCCGTGCTGGCCGTGCGCCGCGCGTGCGATGCGGCCGGTCTGGCGGAGCTGGACTGGATCGCCGCGGGACTCACCGCCGTCACGGAGGGACGGGTGCTGCCGCCGCCGCTCGATGACGAGGGCCCTGCATGGCGAGCCCTCGACGCCGACCCACGGATCCCGGACAGGACGGTCCGCCGGGCCGTCCCGCCCGAGCGCCCGCCCTTCGAGACGCCGCTCGCCCAGGGCGAGGTCTCCGTGCCGATTCCCGTGCCCGACCCGACCACACTGGTCGCGGGCCCCGCGGCCGAGTGGGTGCAGGCGTCGCCGGCGCCGGCCGAACCGCCGAAACCCGAGCCCACCGGAGCAACGGGATACACCCTGCGGGTCACCATCGGCGAGCCGGATCCCGCCCTGCCCTTCTCCCAACCGGACATGGCCCTCCCCGCACTGTTCGGCGCTGCCGAGCCCTACCCACTGCAGGCGGCCCTGGACGCGGTGTACGCGGGCATCGCCACATACGGCGAGGACTACCCGGCCCTGCTCCGGGAGGTCTGGTCGGTCTGCGAGGGCAGCAGCTCATAGCAGGCGGGCCGACGGGGTCTGTGTCCCCGGACGGGCTGGGGGCGGAAGGCCTCATGTGGTGTGCGGGGCGGAAGGGGTGGTGCCGGGGGGAGCGATGGAGGTCGATGGCTACCTGTGACGCATGAGCGCCGCACAGGGAGTAGAGCATCACCAGCCGGAGTGGCTCGCCCGCGCGCCGCCGTGACGACGGCCGTGGTGTGGGCGCGCGCCGGTCAGCCGGGCGATTCCGCGGTCACCCAGGCGACTCCGCGGAGCGAGCTCGGCGATGGGCCGCGACGCGCTCGCGGGTTGCGCAACGCCGGGAGCAGTAGCGGCGTTCGGGCCCGGGCCCCTGGGTGATGAAGACGTTACGGCAGGTCGGCGATGCGCAGATTCTGCCGGGCGGGAGCTGGCGGTCCCAGACGAGGACGGTCAGTGCCAGGCAGGACGAGGCGAGGAACCACTCGTCCCAGGGGGCGTTGTCATCGTGGTCGAGGTGGGGGTGCCAGGGCGTGCCTCCGCCGTGTGAGGTGAGGCGGAGTGGTCCGGTGTGGGTGCGCAGCAGGCGGTTGAGGGCGACGGCGGCCTCGTCGACGTGCTCGGCGGTGAAGACCTCGCGGAGCTGGTCGGCGGCGTCACGCATCCGCGTGACATCGCGGGAGGTGAGGTCGAGGGGGCCTCGCTCGCCGTACTCGCGAAGCACCTCCGTCACGTGGCCGGGGTCGGCGTGGGCCTCGGCGAGGGCGTTGACCAGGGCGGCGGTGCGGCGGGCCATGGTCAGGACGGAGTGCCGCGTGGACCAGTCGCCGTCGGGGTGGTCGGGGGAGGACATCAGCGCAATGTAACGCATATTGCGAGTTTTTGAGTTACCTCCGTAACGTCACTTGGGTGAGAAAAAGTTACGCGATGGCCTCCTATGCCCTCGGGACGGTGATGGCACGCGTCGGGGACGAGGCGTCGGGACCGGCGCTGATGCTGGCTGGGTACGCCGTCGCCGGGTCGGCCGCCGAGGCCTCGGTACTGCTCGCGGGCATCACGGCCGCGGCGGCGGCGGGGGGCCCGGTGCTCGGAGCGGTGCTCGACAGGCAGCGCCGGCCCGGACGGCTGCTCGCGGCGGCGCTCGTCCTGTACGCGATTGGCCTCGCGGTGATCCTCGTCGGCCTCGGTCGCCTTCCGTTCGCCGTCACCGTCCTGATCGCCGTACTGACCGGGCTGCCGGGGTCGGCGCTGTCGGGTGGCTGGACGGGCCAGTTGCCGCGGGTGGTGCCGGCGGAGCGGCTGTCACGGGCCAACGCCCTCGATGCCATGACCTTCGGCATGGCGGGCCTGGCCGGTCCGGTCCTGGCGGGCGGCCTGGCCCAGACGCTGGGCGCATCGGCAGCCGTCGTGGTGTCGGCGGCGCTGATCGGCTCGGCGGCGCCCGCCGCGTGGATGCTGCCGGGGCGTCCCGTGCGGGCGTGGGACGCGCGGCGGGGTTCGCTGACCGGCGACCTCGCTGCCGGAATGCGGGTCATCGCCGGAAAACCCCGGCTGGCGCGGGCGACCCTGGCCTCCGTTGTGTGCTGTGTGGCGCAGGGCATGCTGACGGCCTGCGTGCCGCTGCTGGGTGACCGTGTCCTCGGCGGGCCGGGCCGCGGCGCGCTGCTGCTGTCCTGTGCGGCGGCCTCCGCCCTCGTGGCCAACGCCGTACTCGCGCGGTTTCCGCAGACCCTCACCCCTGACTCGATCATCTGGGGCGCCGCCCTGGTCCAGGCCGCCGCGCTCGCCCTGGCGGCAACAGGACGCCCAGCCGTGCTCTTCCTGGCCCTGCTGCTGGCTGGAATCGGGGAAGGACCGCAGCTCACGGCCTTGTTCGCGGTACGCCATCGCGAGGCTCCTGAGCACCTGCGCGGCCAGATCTTCACCACCGGCGCCAGCCTGAAGATCACTGGCTTCGCATCCGGTGCGGCGATCGCCGGGCCGCTCGCCACCTGGTCGCTGCCCGCCACACTGGCCACGGCGGCCGGTGTCGCGGCCCTCGCGGCGCCGGCCTTCCTCGCCGTGCCCCTGGACGCCGTCGGGCTGCCGGAGGAATCGGTACTGCCGGACTGACGCACACCTTGGTGTCGGTCGGGACAGATGCGTGATGATACGTGTAAACCATAACGATCTCGGCCTAGCTCTTGTGTGCTCGCCGATCCGTTCTAGCCTCCTGACATGGCATTTCTTTCAAGTCGCCGCAAGCGGGCCCGCCTTGCTCCGGAGCTGGACGACCAGCATCTGGGCAGGCTGCTGAAGTCGCTTGTGGCGACCGCCAGGACCGGCACCATCGCGACCACCGAGCTGTGTGTGGCGCAGATGTCCCGCCTCCTGGAGCAGGACCCGGGCGACTGGGACCGCCGGACGCATCGGATGGATGTCCTGGCGGGATACCTCGCCGGCTCGCATCTGTCGCGGGCCTGGGTCACGCGTGAGCCGCGCAGCGCGGACGCACTCGTCCTGCACGCCTGGACCCAGGTCGCACAGGCCCGCGGCCAGGGGCGCCTGGAAGACTCGGCCGGCACCGTCGACGCCTGTCTGCGGGCCGCCGAACTCGCCCCGGAGGACCCCACCCCGTGGGTGGCCCTCCTCGCGGTGGCACGCCTGGAACGCCGGGAGCAGTCCCAGGTCTTCGGGGTGTGGAACGAGATCCTCGTACGCGATCGCTGGAACCGCGAGGCCTACCTGAGCATGCTGAACTACCTCAGCCCGGAAGAGGCGGGCTCGCGTGTCCAGATCCTGGAGTTCGTGGACACCCTGCGCGCCCGCATGCCCGCCAACGCGCCGTGTGTGGGGACCGAACTCACCGCTCAGATCCTCCAGTACCACGCCATCCTCGGCCGCGGCGGATTCGAGGCACTGGTCGCGCGCAACCACTGGGCCCAGGAAATGGCCGCACAGGCCCTCGACCGCGCGGCGCACACCTGGAGCCAGGCGGGGTTTCTCCGGCACGCCAAGGCGCTCGCCGACCTCAACCTGCTCGCCTACGCGCTGGTGGCCGCGGACCGGCGTGGCGAGGCCCGTTCCGTCTTCGAGGCAGTGGGCGGCATCGTCACCGCGTGGCCCTGGCGGACCGGCGGTGACCCGGTGACGGAGTTCGAGGAGACGCGGCAGAAGGTCACCATGGGCCGGTGAGCCGTGGAGGGCTGTCTCTGGCACTGCGTCACTTCAGTCGGTCACCGACGATGGCGCAGGGCACACGACCGCACCGGACGAGCCCCGTCCGGGACTCGGCGACACCCGCCGGTGCCGGCCGGGACCGGCCCCGAGCGGACTGGAACAGCCCTCCGGCGCCCGGCACGGTCAGGACGGGGCGATGTGGCCACGGCTCACTCGCTGGCGCCCGGCTGGGACTCCTCCGCCTTCGCCGGCTCCGACGCGATGGGAAGGGTGTAGAAGACGGACGAGCCCTGCTTGGTGCGCTGGGCGCTGTTGCGGGCCACGAGGTTCTCCAGAGTGGTGCGGATGACCTTGGTCTGGATCTCCCGGTCGGGATGCGCCTTGCCGAGCGCCTCCGAGACCTCGGCCGCGGAGCGGGGCTCCTGCTGTTCCGAGAGATGGCGGCGGACGAGTTCGACAAGCGTGGGCTGAGCCGTCTGACCGGCCGACGTCTTCGCCGCCGGCTTGGCCGTAGACGGCTTCTTGGCGGACCGCTTCTTGGGCTCGGACTGCTCCGCGGTCGCCTTCTTCGGCGCGCGGCGCGGGCGGGACGCGGTGTCGGACGTGGTGTCGGACGCGCTGGGGGACTGCGTCCGCGGGGCGGGAACCACGGGGGCCTCGGTGGTGGCAGGTGCGCCCACCGAGGTCACGACGCCGAGCGCCTCCTGCATGCTCACGAGAATCGTGTGGTCGTGCTGCAGCGCGGCCAACTGATCCTGCAGGGTGGCGATTTCGTCGGTGATGCGTTCCTGTTCCTTGACGTTGCGCTCAAGGTCGTTGGTCACCTGGCTGACGTACTGAGAGGTCAACTCGGTGACGGGAGTGGTTGGCTCAGGCATCTGTCGCTCCGATCGTGACTGTGGTGCGCCCCTTCGCCTGCGGTTGCGGCAAGTGAGGAGCGGGAGTTGTGGTCGGGTTCCCCGGCAGAACGGGAGTTGTCCTGCGAGATGTCCCGACACATGGATGATACGGATGGACGGACCTGTTTCTACTCACTGAATCCTGTGCGTTGCGTGGGTAAACGCGTGGTAAGAGCCCAGGCTGCCACCGCAATCGGCAACACCCACACGAGATCGAGGCACGGCCGAACCGATGGCCAGGACATGGCACCGCACGCAGAATGCGGCCATGGGGTCATTCATCTCGTACGACGGCGCCGAACTGGCCTACCGTGCCTCCCGGGAGAGAAAGCCACTGGTGTGCCTGCCCGGCGGACCGCAGCAGTCGACCCACGTCGGCGACCTTGGCGGCCTGTCCGCGCACCGAAAGCTGATCAGGCTGGACCTGCGGGGCACCGGCTGGTCCGCCGTTCCGAAGGACCTCGCCTCCTGCCGCTGTGACCGGCTCGTCGACGACGCGGAGACCCCGCGCCGCCCCCCGGCCCAGTCGTCAAACTCCCTCCCGCACTGCCTCAAGGGCGTGGGAGGCGCCCCCGGCTCGCCACACCGACAGCACGCACCTGACGCCGCGCGGCCCGCCCTTCGGGCGGACGAGGGGAGTTCGACGACAGGACCTGGGCCTTGGACCACGTGGACCTGCTAGTGCACAGCGCAGGAGCCAATCCGGCCGTGCGGTATCTGAGCCGTCACCCCGAACGCGTCGACAGGCGCGCGCTCATCACGCCCGGCGTCAGAGCCGTCGGCCTGACCATCACCGACCGGCTCCGGCGCGAGACCGTACTGCCGCGCCGGGACGAGCCATGGTTTCCTGCGGCGTTCGCGGCTCTGGAGGCGATCGGCGCGGGCGCGGCCACGATCGAGAAGTTCCGGGCCATCGCGCCGTTCTTCTACAGCCGTTGGGACGAGGTGGCCCAGGCCCACAAGGCGGCGGAGGGCGAGCAGGTGAACCGGGATGTCGTGGCCGCGTTCGGCGCCGACGGCGCGTTCGGTCCCGAGGCCGACCGCACCGCGCTCGCCCGCTTCGCGGCACCGGTGCTCCTGCTCGCCGGTGAGGTCGACGTGGGTGCGCCTGCGCCCACGACGGCCGAGTTCACCGCCTTCTTTCCGGGCGCCCACCTCGTCGTACAACCTGAAGCCGGACACTGCCCGTGGCTGGACGACGCGGACCGGTTCATGGCAACCACCGTCGAGTTCCTGCACGGAGCGGCCACACATGTGCCCTGACGCCGTCGGCCGGCGTGCGCGAGGACCAGCCGGCGGCGTGCGCCGGCACCGTTTCTACAGAGGGTGTTCGCGCAGCCAGGCCAGGACCTGCTCGGCGTGCTCGTTCGGCGGGAAGACCGGGTAGAAGACATGCTCGATCACACCCGCGCGGAGGACGAGCGTCAACCGCTTGAACAGACGCATCCCTTCGACCTCGAACGCAGGCAGTCCGAGCGCGTCGGCAAGGCCGAGACCGGGGTCGGAGAGCATGTCGAAGGGCAGCGAGAGGCGTTCCACGACCTCGCGTTGGTAGCCGGTGCCCTGGCTGGACAGCCCGTAGACACGGCCGGCACCGGCTTCGAGGAGGTCCTGGAAGTGGTCGCGGAAACCGCATGACTCGGGAGTGCAGCCCCGGGCACCGGGAATGGAGTTCCAGCCCTCCGGCAGGTCGGTGCCGGGCCGACCCGTGAGGGGGTAGACATAGACGACCGTGCGGCGCGGGCCCAACCCGTCCAGGCACACCGTACGCCCCGCCGTGTCGAGCAGGGCGAGACCCGGTACCTCCGTGCCCGGCAGATGGTCCGCCGCGCCGTCGTCCCCGGGGACCGGCAGGTCCGCGGGCAGTGTCAGATAGTCCATGGCTTCTGTGTCCTTCTTCTCGGGCGGTACGACGCCGCTGCCCCGGTGGGCGGCGGCGTCGAGGTTGGCGATCAGCGTCGCGCGGCGGGCGCTCAGCGCCTCGATCCGCCCGGTCAGCTCGTCGATGGCCTCGCGGTAGCTCGCCAGCGAGGCGGGACAGTCGTCGGCGTACTCGCGTCCGGCCGCCAGGCACTTGAGAAAGGGCCGGGTGCGCTCGACGGGGATGCCCAGCCGGTGCAGTGTCCTGATCTCCTGTACGAGGCGTACGTCGTCCTCGTCGTAGTTCCGGTAGCCGTTGGGGAGGCGCTCGGGTGTGATCAACCCCAGCGACTCGTAGTACCGCACCGCTTTGGTCGTCACGCCGGCCTGACGTGCCAGCTCGCTGATCCTCATGCCGTTCACCTCGCTCAGACGCTAAACCCTGCCCTCGGGGGCAAGGTCAAGCCGTTGCGAGGCGGCCAGGTGGCCGAGGCATGTCCGTCCGCCGGGCGTGCTGTCAGGGGCGTGTCTTCTCCGGTGGCGCGGCGGCCGTGTCCGGGATTCGTTCGCGGAGCCGGCCCATGTCCTGGGCCATGGTCTTCGGGACGGTCTCTGTTCCACTCCTGGGCGAACCTGTCCGTGGCGCATGCGAATGCCTCGCGCAGCCGTCTTCGGAGGAACAGGAGGCCGACGGCGGCTGCGGGGCGAAGGACTGAGCGGCCACGGAGACAGGGCGAACTGCATCCCCCGACGCCCGTACCCGCGCGGCCGGGGCACGGCACGCGGGGTCCCTCCGCGCACCGGTGCCCGACCCACGCCTCGAACGGAGTACCGGAGAATCTCCGCCCCGGGGCCGCCTGCCACCATGCGAGCAGATCGACACCGGCCTCACCGTGCGCTCGCCGCAGAGGCTCCCGGCGGCCGAGAAACCGTACGGACCCGCGTAGTTCGGCGGCTGTCGGGCGGCCGACAACTCGGGCGGCCGACAGCGTGGCGCGTGCCCGCCAGTGCCGTGACCGTGCCCTCGTCTCCGCTCATGTGTTCCAGGCGGACCGACGGGTCGCTGCCCCAGCGCCACTCGATGATCCGCACCTGCTCGCGTTCCCGGTTCTGTCCGCCTCGGACACGCACGCGTACAGCGCGAACCAGGGCCGGGGCACGGACGTGACGGTGACCGAGTGGCTGATGCGGCTCATCGGAACCCGGTCGCCCGCACCACGGCGTGCGGAGGGGACCCGGCAGAGCGTGTGCGGGACATGCCGGCGGTCCTGCCGAGCTGCCCTGCCTCGGCCGCACCGGCCCGGGTGGCCCGGTCAGGAGGAGTCGCGCGCCAGTCGCTGGAGGACATCCACGGCCCGCTCGGCCTGCTCGTGGGGCACGAAGAGGTGGTCGTGGTGGAAGCCGGCGACGACATTGCAGCTCAGGCCCGCGTCGGCGAGGGCGCGGGAGACCGCGGCTGTCAGCCCCACCGCGGCCAGCGCGGAGTGCACCCGCAAGGTGATCCACGCGGCGACATAGTCGTACGCCATCCCCGCCCCGTCCGCCTCCGCCTGCGGCACGACGAGGGTCAGGCCCTCCTGCTCGGCGACCGTCACCACGGGGGTGACACCGGACGGCACGCCGCCCTCGGCCATGGTGAAGACATAGCGGCCCGGATTCAGCTCCGGACGCATGCCGCGGAGCAGTGTGTGCAGATCAGTCTCGCCGGTCACGGACCCAGACTACGGGCCACCGGGCCGCCCGCCTCGGAGGCGAGCGGTGACGTTCACGTGTGTGGCCCGGCGGCTCACATCGGGCCTGGCCTCCGCGCCGCCGTCAGGTGCGCGCGGTCGTGCCGTCGCTGAGGTGCAGGACCGCGTCCACCGCGTCGAGCGTGGCCCGGTCGAGCGGGAAATAGCCCTGCCTGGGGTGGGTGTCCGTCCGTGTGCGGGCGGCGGGGGCCCTGGTGGACGTCGTGACCGCGGTGGCCGCTTCCAGGCCCCATGTGGTGATACGGCGCTGGAGGCGGTCCTCGTAGGTGTCCGGAGCCGGGTCGCGCAGCCCGAGGGCCTCGCTGCGGCCCAGGCTGCCGATGACACAGACGTACCGCTCGCCCAGCAGGGAGCCCACGACGGCACCGGCGCCGGACCAGTCGGCGGCCAGGTCGCCCAGGCGCCAGATGCACAGGTTCCGTTGCAGATGGAGGTTGTGCGCGAAGACCAGGGTCGCGCCCCGAGCTTGCTCGATGCTGCGGATGTCCAAGAGGTTCTGGGCCATGAGCGCGTCCCGGGCGGCGAGCAGACCGGCTATCCGGAGGCTTGCTTCGAGGGGCTGTGCGGACTGCTTGTGGTAGCGCAGCAGGCCGAGGCCGGCGGTGAGGTGGGTCCGGGCCCTGAACCACGCGTCGCGGGAGGTCGCCGCGATCAGTTCCGGGGCCCGTGAGTACAGCGCGTTGAGCATGTCGTCGGCGAGCGACCGCAGCCGCTCGGCCTCGGCCGAGGCGCCGGGCGACATCGCGGCGTCCAGGACCGCCTCCTCGCGGCTCCAACGGGCGTCGTCGCCGGTGAGGCCCGCGATGTCGAGGTCGAGTGCCAGATAGTCCCGGGCGTGTTCCAGATAGGGCCGCGGGCTGGGTGCGCTGGTGTTCTCCGTCGGCGCGTCGAAGCCGTGGAAGGCCAGTCGCTGCCTCGGCGGCCGGTCCTCGTTGTACTCGCGCATCCAGCTGACCAGCCGCCGGTTGGCGTCCTGGCCTCCCCAGCCGTGGGGGAAGCCTTCGCGCATGACCGTGTCCAGGCTGCCGGTTCCCTCCTGGACGTAGTCGTTCACGGCGAGGGCGGCCACGCGGTCGATCTCGTGGGCGATGGAGCGGAAGCCGTGCTCGACCAGCTGGGCGAACAGTTCGTTCCGTACCCGGCCGAAGGCCGGTTCCTGATGTGTCGGCTCACCCAGCGCCAAGAGATCGCATGACGGGGTCACGAAGTCGCGTATGTCCTGACTCATGAACCTCAATCGTATCCTTGAAAGATCAGTTGAGACTTTGCAGCGGCCACAGTGCGCAGATGCAGCCACTCCGAGGAACAGGCCTGCGGTAAAGTCTCAACCGGTGATCACCTTGCGACCGACCGACCTCGCGCGCGGGCACGGCATCTCGACCCAGGCGGTGCGCAACTACGAGCGGCACGGATTCATCCCGCCCGCCGAGCGCACCCCCAGCGGCTACCGGATCTACACCGAGGTGCACGCGGCCGCCCTCCGCGCCTACCTCTCGCTCGTCCCGGCGTACGGCTACGCGGCCGGCGGCCAGATCATGACCGCACTCCACCGGGACGACCTCGACGAGGCCCTGACGCTCATCGACCGCGGGCACAGTCAGCTGTTGCGCGACCGGGACACTCTCGATGCCGTGCGCACAGCGGTGCGGCACCTGACGGCGGAGTCCGAGGTCGCCCCGGTCCCGGCCCCGGACGCGGGGACCCGCACCGTCGGCGAACTCGCGCACCAACTCGGTGTCACGCCGGCGACCCTGCGCAACTGGGAAAACGCGGGCATCCTCTCGCCCGCCCGGGACCGGGCCACCGGATACCGTGTCTTCCACGCCGACGACATCCGTGACGCCGAGCTGGCGCACCTCCTGCGACGCGGGGGCTATCCGCTCGACCACATCGCCACCGTGGTCCAGCAGGTCCGCACGGCCGGCGGCACGGACGCCCTCGCCGCCTCTCTGGACGCCTGGCAGCGCAAACTCACCACGCAGGGCCGCGCCATGCTGCACGCGGCCACGCACCTCAGCGCGTACCTGAAGCACCTCGACACCGACAACCGGACCGACCCCCGCTGAGTCATACGGCAGGTGCTGTGGCGGCGGGACGTCACCATCGCGGCCACAGCCAACCGAACCCCCTTACCACTGAGCCAAGTTGATGCGATGCGCTTCGCTTTCAAGACATCGCCGCAGGGCACCGCATGGGAGGCCATGCTCGACGTGTGGCGGGCGGGCGACGAGATCGAGATCTTCGAGTCCGGATGGACCTCCGACCACTTCCAGGCCATGCACGGCACCAGCCCGACCACCCCGCGCCTGGAGGGCTGGATCACTCTGGCCGCACTGGCCCAGGCCACCCGGCGCCTGCGCCTGGGCACGCTGGTCACCGGTATCCACTATCGGCACCCGGCGGTCCTCGCCAACATGGCCGCGACCCTCGACGTCATCTCCCACGGCCGGCTGGAACTCGGCATCGGAACAGGCTGGAACGAAGAGGAGTCCCGTGCCTACGGCATCGAGCTGGGCACACCGCGGCAACGCAGCGACCGCTTCGAGGAGGCCTGCGCCGTGCTCACCGGCCTGCTCGGCCCGGAGCAGACCACCACCTTCAAGGGCGCGTACTACGAGCTGACGGACGCACGCTGCAACCCGAGGCCCGTCCAGCGCCCTCATCCGCCGCTGTGCATCGGCGGCAGCGGGGAGAAGCGCACGCTGCGGACCGTCGCGCGGTTCGCCCAGCACTGGAACTTCGACACCGGAACGCCCGCCCCGTTCCGCAGGGCACGCCAGGTGCTGTCCGAGCACTGTGGCCGCATCGGGCGCGACCCTGCGGAGATCCGTCTGTCGGCCCAGGTCCGGCACACCGGCGACCCCGCCGAAACGGCCGCGAGCGCCGCCTCCTTCGCCGCGGAGGGCGCCGAACTGGCGATCGTCCACCTTCCGTTGCCGTACTCACCCCAGGTTCTGGAGTCCCTGGCCCACGAGCTGGCGACGGTTTCGTGAGCGGGAGGGCTTCGGAGAGATCGGGGGGCCGGTACTCTGCGCCGGATGAGAGTCGGTACCGAACAGACCCGGCTGGTGGTGCTGCGTGGCAACAGCGCCTCGGGCAAGTCGTCCGTCGCGGCCGGTGTCCGTGACCGTTTCGGCCGTGGACTCGCCCTGGTGGAGCAGGACCATCTGCGCCGGATCGTACTGCGGGAGCGGGACCTGCCGGGTGCGGCGAACATCGGCCTGATCGACACCGTCGCCCGGTACGCCCTGGACGCCGGCTATCACGTGCTGGTGGAGGGCATCCTGTACGCCGACCGCTACGGCGACATGCTCGCCCGGCTGCGCGTCGACCACCGGGGGCCGACCCACGGTTACTACCTCGATGTGCCGTTCGACGAGACCCTCGCCCGCCATGCGACCAAGTCGTTCGCCGGCCATGTGGGCGAGGCCGACCTGCGGGACTGGTACCGGAGGCGTGACCTGCTGCCCGGGGGAGTGGAGACGGTCATCGGCGCCGACAGCTCGCTGACGGAGACGGTCGACCACATCATGCGCGACACGGGGCTGGCCGGCCTTCCGCCGCTGGACATCTGACACAGCCCGCGTGGTCGGCACGGCCCGGCCCGATCTCTCACGGGCACATGCCCGTACGGTGTGTGTCCGGCGGGGGACCGGGCCGAGTCGCCGGGACCCGCCCTGATGCGGGCCCCTGGCGATCGGCGTCCACGGCCCGGGCGCCGAGCCCGGCGATGTACCGACCGCCCGCGTCCGGCCGCAGAGCACCCGGTCCCCTGGAAGGCTGTCCGCTGCTGTACCGCTGGCCCCGGCTGGAGGTACCCATTCGCGCCGGCCCTCCAGCCGGGATCCCGTCAGGCGCCGGTGGCCGGAACGGTGAAGTAGTGCCCCTTGTCCAGGTCTTCGAGGAGATCCGGGTGGGTCGGCGTCCAGCCCAGCAGTTCGCGGGTCAGGGTGCTCGATGCCGGGACGTCGATGCCGAGGAAGTCGGCCAGCCAGGTGAAGTGCTCAGGCGCCGCCTCCGGAGCCACGGAGACCACCGGCACATCGAGATGCCGGCCGATCACCTCGGCCACGTCACGGATCGTGACGCCCTCCTCCGCGACACCGTGCAGCACCGAACCGGCCGGGGCCTGCTCGGCCGCGAGGCGGAACAGCCGCGCGGCGTCGCGGCGGTGGACGGCCGGCCAGCGGTTGGCGCCGTCGCCGATGTAGCCGGAGACGCCTTTGGCGCGGGCGATGGCGACCAGCATCGCCATGAAGCCGTTGTCTCCGTCGCCGTGGCAGGTCGGCGAGAGCCGCACCACGGACGAGCGGATGCCGCGTGAGGCGAACGAGAGCACCTCCTGTGCGGTGGTCGCCCGGATCGCGATCGGCGAGTCGAAGTGCGCGGGCATGTCCCGCTCGGTCGCCACCCGACCGGGGGCGAGTCCGGCCAGGCCGGAGGCGAGGACGAAGGGCCGGCCGGTGCCGGCGAGCGCCTCGCCGAAAGTGTCGACGGCGCGCCGGTCGGCCTCGGCGGCGCCCTTGAAATCGCCGCTGAAGGCGGTGTCGTGTTTGAAGGCGAGGTGGATCACCCCGTCCGACGCGGCGGCCGCGTCCCGCAGGATGTCGAGGTTGTCGACGGTGCCGCGGACGACCTCGGCGCCCGCCGCGGTGAGCGCGGTGGCGGAGGCGTCGGAGCGGGCGAGCCCGGCGACCTGGTGTCCCGCTTCGATGAGCTGGGGTACGAGGGCGGATCCGATCCAGCCGGAGGCGCCGGTGACGAAGATGCGCATGGGAGACCTCAGAGAGTCGATGTCAGTCACTGTCGTAGACGGTACACCCGATGTCAGTCCCTGTCATCACGTAAGATCTCCGCATGGGTAGATGGGAGCCGGACGCGCGCGGACGCCTGGCGAAGGCCGCGCTGGCGCTCTATGCCGAGCGCGGGTACGAGCAGACCACCGTGGCCGAGATCGCCAAGCGGGCCGGGCTCACGGAGCGGACCTTCTTCCGGCACTACGCCGACAAGCGCGAGGTGCTCTTCGCCGGCTCCGGTGAGCTGGAGGAACTGTTCGTGCGGTCGGTCGCCGACGCCCCGGATTCCGTGGCGACGCTGGACGCGCTGACGGTCGGCCTGGACGCCGTCGCCGAGTTGTTCGCCGACCGGCGTGAGTTCGCGCGCCGGCGGCACGCCGTGATCACGGCCAATGCGGAACTGCAGGAACGCGAGCTGATCAAGCTCGCCTCGCTGGCGGCCGCGCTCACCGGCACCCTGCGCGGCCGCGGTGTCGCCGAACCGGCCGCGAGCCTGGCCGCCGAGGCGGCGGTCGCCGTCTTCAAGATCGCCTTCGAGCGCTGGATCGCTCCGGACGAGGAACGCCCGATGCCGCAGCTGATAAGGGAGTCACTGGCCGAACTCAAGGCCGTGACCTCGGGCGCCTAGGGCTCGCCCAGGGCTTGTCCGGCCGACGCGGCCCCATCCTTCCTGGCTGCGCCGAACTGCCCTGTCGCCGCAGGGCAGTTCCGCCGTTCGTTCGCGGCGAGGCCGCTACGGCAGGCCCCACGCCGGCCCCGGATCGCCGACGGCGACGGGAGCGATGACGAGGTCGGGCCGGGAGCCGGAGTGGACGAGGACCTCGCGGCCCTTGGGCAGGTCGATGGCGAGGGTGCCCTCGCCCAGGTCCCGGGTGCCGGCCGGAGTGCCGTCGTCCAGCAGCACGGTGAGAGGCCCGCTCAGTCCGTGCCGGAGCTTGAGCGGCTCGCCCGCCAGGCTCCTGACCCGGATGAATCGCGTGGCTCCCGCCGTGCGGACGGCGCTGACCAGGAACGCGCCCTGCGTACGGAAGTTGTGCAGGGTCACGTCCGCCCAGGCGGACGGAACGGCCGGGAACACACGGACGACCCCGCCCCAGCTCTGGCAGAACATGTCGTGCAGGGACTGCGAGGCCGACAGTGGCGTCTCGATGACCGGGCCGGCCTCGGTGTAGTGCGTGTTGGCGCGGCAGGGGAAGCGGGTGCTCGGGTCGAAGAACTTCCGCAGATACGCGATCGCCGTGTCGCCGTCGCCGGTCATCGCGTACATCGACGCGGCGCCCGTGTAGCTGTAGCCCCGGTGGGCTCCGGTCAGCGCGTGCCAGTGGGCCACCGACTTCGTGATCAGGTCGCGGCTTTCGGGCTGGTCCCAGTTGACGAGGTAGAGCGGGTACACCATCAGCAGATGCGAGTAGTGCCGGTGGGACTGTGCGTACGGGGTGTCGGCGCCGATCATGAAGCCGTTGTCGTCGACCGGGTAGGGCGTGAGCCGGGCCAGCACCTCCTGCCAGCGTGGCTTCAACTCATCGTCGATTCCCAGTAGTTCGGCCGAGTCGAGGAGCGTCTGGCAGCCCCAGCGGATCAGGGCCAGGTCGTAGTTGGTGTCCTGGGGCGGCACGACGGGGTACTCGGGTGAGAGCGTGCTCGGCAGATGGAGCTTGCCGTCGCCGCCCGGGGCGAGAAAGTGCAGGTAGTAGTTGATGGCCCGGCGCAGCACGGGGTAGATGGTGTCCCGGAGCAGGGCCTTGTCCATGGAGTGCCGGTACGACAGCCACACGTTGTGCAGCGCCCAGGTGAGGTCGCCGGTCTCGGCTCCCGTGCCCGGCTCACCCACACCCCGGTTGGCGAACATGTCGGAGCTGCGGCCGATGCCGGAGCTGTCCGAGCGGTAGGCGGCGGGCACGTTGGCGGCGAGCTGCTCCTGGTTCTGGCGCACCGTGGTGGCGAGCGAGTCGAGTTCGGGGTGGTTGAAGCCCTGGATGAGCCAGTACTCCAGCTGGACGTTGAGGTTCCACCAGACCGCGGGCCAGGGCGTGGGCTCCAGCCATGGACCGGAGGTGGCCATCACGGGGCCGCCCGCGCGGCCGGCCGAGGCGACCTTGTACAGCTGGATCCAGTGGAAGCTCTGCAGCCGCTGGTCGGGGAATGACACGAAGCTCTTCCGGTACAACGCGTGCCACCAGCCGGTGTGCCGTCGCCGCAGGACGGCGTACGACGGCGCGCGCCGGAGGTTGCCCAGCGAGTCGGCCTCGGCGGCGGTGCCGGAGGGGAAGCTGTGCGCGACGCTGAGCAGGAGGTCGTCGCCGGTACGGCGGTACGCGGTCGCGGTCTGACCGCCGCCGGTGAGGGGCTGCAGAAACTGCGCGGTGCCGTCGGCGGTGGTGCGGGTGGTCCAGGGTGGGTTGGCGGTGTAGCCGGCGGGCGGGGCCTCGCTGATGCGGCGGGGGCTGACGGCCTCCTCGGGGTGGAACGTCCAGGTGACCTGCTCTCCGCCGGCGGCCGTGACCCGGGCGGCGAAGACCTCGTCGTGGATGAGGGCGGACAGGGTGAGGGTGCCCACGGTGGTGGTGACGGTCCCGGTGAGTTCGGCGTTCCACAGGCTCAGCCGCCAGTCGACGGCGGTGATCGTGCCGACCGGATCCAGCGTGAGATGCCCGACCGGCAACCGGCAGGTGCCCCATCCGCTGCCGAACTCCGGGCGATGGTCCTGGACGCGGCCGTGCTGCACGGTGAAACGGATCCGGTTCGCGCCCGGCTCCCGGTACACCATGCTGCCCAGCAGCCCGTCCCCGAGGAATGGACCCTCGTACCACAGCGTCGGCAGCCTGGTCCACAACAGGTCCTGGCCGCGCAGGAATCCGTCCCACGCCGGATCGGAGGTCATGGTGTCGCGAAGTCTCCAAGGACATCCGATGTCTTCACCCGCGGATCCGGTGCCGGTAAAAGACCGCTCCGGCTGCGCGGCCTGCGTGGCGTGGGCCGGTCCGGGCAGCGCCGCCACCGCCGCTCCGCCCAGTGCGGTGCCGAGCAACGCTCTGCGGGGAACCGGCGAGCGCTTCTCCGGCTGCGAGGTCATCATCACCCTCCAAACCTGACGGATCATTGAAACATCGGGTCTATCGGGGAACCTAGGCATGCCTCGTGCACATGTCAACAGTCGCACCGTTCGATAACGATCCATCAACTGTGTGCACGAGCATTCATAGAACGTCCATACGATCTGCGCATGAACAGAGCTGTGAAGATCGGCCTCGCCGGTACGTGCACCGCGCTGCTCGCCCTCGGGGGACTCGGTACCTACAACATCGTGCACGGCCTGGCCTCCGGTGCGGCGGGTGACGGTACGTCCCAGGACGCGCGCGGATTCGACCCCTCCGAGGTATCGAGTACACCGCCGTCGGGCGCCGAGGCGACGAAGCTGGCTCGCGCCTTCCTGGCCAACTGGTCCCAGCAGCACCTGGACGGCGCGTCGAGCGACACCGACACACCCGACACCGCCAGGCGGGCGCTCCGGGAGTACGCCGACGGCCTGCGCCTGAAGAAGCTGACGTTCGATCACATCCTGTCCGCCGGCCCCTCGTCGGTGACACCGGGAGCCACCAAGGTCACCTTCGACGTCACCGCTCAGGTCGCGGGCGGCACCTGGAGCTACGCGAGCGCGGTGGCGGTGCGCAAGAGCACGAACGGTCAGCTGGCGGTCCACTGGAACAACTCGGTGCTCCATCCGGGCCTGGGCGACGGCCAGTCGCTGACCGCGGGCACGCTGCCGGCCGGCTCGGGCGGCGCGAAGGTCGTCGCGAGCGACGGCAGGACCGACCTGTCCACGTTCCCCTCACTGCGGGACGTCGCGGCGACCATCGGCAAGAACGCCAAGGCCACGGGTGGAAAACCCGGAACGGGAGTGGCCGTGGTCGACGGGGGCGGCGCGGGTGTGCAGACGCTGAAGGTCTTCGCCAAGGGCCGGCCGGCCCTCGTCAGGACGACCATCGACGCAGGCCTCCAAGGGGTCGCCGAGCGCGCGGTGAAGGACGCTCATCTGCAGCAGAAGCCCGCGGGTACGGTGGCGCTCGACTGGCGCAACGGCCACGTCCTCGCGATCGCGCACACCGGTGAGGACGGCGACATCGCCCTCAACGGCATCAAGTCTCCGGGCTCCACGATGAAGATCATCACCGCCGCCGCCCTCTTCGACAAGGCGGGCCTCACGCCGAGCAGCCCGGCGCCGTGCACGGACTCGCTGATGGCCAACAGCCAGTTGTTCCACAACGACCCCGGCGTCCGGGCCGACCCCGGCTCCTCCCTCGCCCAGGCCTTCAGGGTGTCGTGCAACACCTCCTTCATCAAGGACGGTTTCCACCACCTGGTGCACGACAGTGACGCCTCCGCGCTGAACGAAGAGGCGGTGAACGTCTTCGGCATGGGCAACTGGTCCATCGGCGGCGGGGTCGCCACCACCGACCCGAGCATCCCGGCCGACGCCCAGGGCGGCGACCAGGCGGCCCAGTTCATCGGCCAGGGCAAGGTCACCGCCACGCCCCTGTTCATGGCGTCCGTGGCGGCCACCGTGCGCAACGCCGGCTTCGAGCAGCCGGTCATCCTGCCGGGACAGCACCAGGAGACCGCACCCCGCCCCATCTCCGCGCGCACGGCCGACTATCTGCAGTCAATGATGCGCGACGTGGCCACCAGCGGCACTGCGGCTCCGCGACTGGGCGGACTGGCCGGCGTCGGCGCCAAGACCGGCACCGCGGAAGAAGGGGACCACACCAACGGCTGGCTGACCGCCTACGACTCCCGTATCTCGGTGGCCGCGCTCGTCGAAGGGGGCAGCTCGGGCGTGGACTCCGCCGGATACGTCGTACGACGGCTGCTGACCGGCGGCTGAGCGCGGGCCTCATGGGCGGTTCCCGTAAAAGCAGTTGAGGTGTCGGTCCGCGGTTGGGGAGGGTCTGCTGCATGGAGTTCTTCTGCTATCACCGTGATCGGCCCGGCTCTCTGCCCTTGCGTGACGAGCTGTTGGAGGACCACTGGTCCTACATGGACCAGTACGCCGAGGAGATGATCGCCCGCGGCCCGACCCTGGCCGACGACGGGGACACGCCCACCGGCAGTGTGCACATCGTCGGCCTGCCGGACTCCGCGGCCGCGCGGGCCTTCGCCTTCGACGAACCCAACTACCAGGCGGGCGTGTACCGGGAGGTGCTGCTGCGCCGTTGGCGCAACCTGCTGGGCCGCACCATGTGGGACTTCCCCGGCGGCCCGGCCGAGGGCGACCGGTATCTGGTGCTGGGCCTCGGCGCCCGGCGAACGGTCGACGCCGGCGTCGTCGCGCTGCCACCGGAGCGGGACGAGCTGATCGCGTACGGACCCCTGCTCTCCGACGACGGCGCGGCCTGGCTCGGCACGGCCGCGCTGCTCCGGGCACCGGATCCGGACACGGCACGGGCCGTCCTCCCCCCGGACCGGTATGCGGACATCGAGGTCCACGCCTGGACGTTCGGCGGCAGGCGCTGACGAACGGGTCGCTCTCCAGCGATCCGGAATGCCGGTCGCCTGCCACCGGTTGCCCCTGTATGACCATCGGAGTAGCGCTCTCTGTGCAACACCCGATCGACACCACGGTGCGGCTCGCACGCGAGGCCCGGGAGGCCGGGCTGCGCTCCGCGTGGTTCGGGCAGACCTTCTCCTACGACTCCCCGACGCTGGCCGCGATCGTCGGCCGCGAGGTCCCCGGTCTGCAGGTCGGCACCGCGGCGATCCCCGTCTTCGGCCGCCATCCGCTGATCGTCGCCGGCCAGGCCCAGACGACCCAGGCCGCCACCGGCGGCCGCTACCACCTGGGGCTGGCGCTCGGCACCAGGTACCTGACCGAAACAGGCTTCGGCATCCCCCATGAGCGCCCCGTCGCCCGGCTCCGCGAGTTCCTCACCGCACTGCGTCCTCTGCTGGAGAGGGGCAGCGTCGACTTCCACGGCGAGCTGCTGACGGCCGCCACCCCGCTGCCGGCGGCCGTGCCGGGCGCGGAACCGCCGGTGCCGATCCTGGTCGCCGCCATGGGGCCTCAGGCCCTGCGCGTCTCCGGTGAGCTCGCGGACGGCATCCTTCCGCTCCTGGCCGGCCCGCGGGCCCTGGCCGAACACATCGTCCCCGCCGTCACCGCGGCGGCCGAGGCCACGGGCCGGCCGGCACCGCGGATCGTCGCCTTCGTCCCCGGCGTGGTCACCGCCGACGTCGAGGCGGTACGGCGGACCGCGACCGACACGCTCTCCTTCTATGAGCAGTTCCCGTCCTACCGACGCGTCATCGCGCAGTCCGGCGGCACCCGGGCAGTCGACCTCGCCGTCATCGGCGACGAGGAGACCGTCGCCGCCGAGGTACGCCGCTACCGTGACGCCGGAGCGACCGAGGTCGTGTTCACCGAGACCGACCTGGGCGGGGAGGCGGACCAGCGCCGCACCTGGAAGCTGCTCGGCGAGCTGGCCAAGGGCTGAGCCGTCCGGTCTCAGGACAGCGACGCGGTGAAATGCGTGACCGGGCGTTCGAGGCGTTCACCGTCCACCGTGATGCCGACGGCTTCGTTGTAGAAGGCGAGCAGACCCTTGACCGCGGCCACCGCGGGCAGCGGTTCGGGGTAGCTCCACACGACGTCGGGCGGGACGGCCGCCTCGCCGTCGTCCCCGGACCAGTACTCGGCGATGCCCTTGTAGGGGCAGCGGGTGCGGTGGTCGGTGGGGCGGAACAGGTCGAGGCGGACGTCCTCGCGGGGGAGGTAGTAGCGGGTGGGCAGACCGGTCTCGAAGAGGAGCACCGGGCGGTGTGTGTCGGCGACGACCTGGCCGCCGATCTCGACGACGACATGCCGGCTGCTGGGGATGGCGTCGACCCGTTTGTGCGGGTCGCGGGGGTGGACGAAGATCTCCTCCTCCTCTTCGTACCAGTGGTCCAGGCCCCTGCCGGTGCGCCGGAACCACTCGAAGGCGACGTGGCCGGCGAGATCCTCGGCGGGAAACGTCCAGGCCGCGTTCTCCAGCAGCTCACCGTCGACGTCGAGGTCGTAGAAGAGCGTCGATCCGGTATGGACGCCGGTCGGCGGGTTCTTCGCCGGGCGCAGCAGATCCGCGCGGACCTCCGTGCGCGGGAAGGCGTACAGCGGCACGGGGACACCCGGCTCCCACACGAGTACGGGGTGGCGGCTGTCGACGACGGTGACATCGCCCTTACGGCCGCGCACCCAGCGTTCGCTGGGCTCCCAGAGCAGGCCCTCGGGAGTGGTGCGCAACGACTGGGCGGTGTTGAGGCTGGTCATGACCGGTCTCCTCGGGCGAGGTCGGCGTGGTCGTGGCGTCTTCCGCGGCGGCACCATGCTCGTTCCGCGGCGGCTCCATGCTCGCGCAGACGGGAGCCGCCTGCCAGGCCGACGGGGGAGCGGCCGACGGGCTGGCACACCCGTTGGGGGCCGTTTCGGCCCGGCACTATGCATGGCCATACGGAATGATGCATACTCTTCCTATGTCCAAGGTCCTCACTTCCCTTCCGGTCGGCGAGCGCGTCGGCATCGCCTTCTCCGGCGGCCTCGACACGTCGGTCGCCGTAGCGTGGATGCGCGACAAGGGCGCCGTCCCGTGCACCTACACCGCCGACATCGGCCAGTACGACGAGCCCGACATCGCCTCCGTCCCCGGCCGCGCGGCGACCTACGGTGCCGAGATCGCGCGCCTGGTCGACTGCCGCGCCGCTCTGGTCGAGGAAGGGCTGGCCGCGCTCGCCTGCGGCGCGTTCCACATCCGCTCCGGCGGGCGTGCCTACTTCAACACCACGCCCCTCGGCCGCGCCGTCACCGGCACGCTCCTGGTCCGGGCGATGCTCGAGGACGACGTACAGATCTGGGGCGACGGCTCCACCTTCAAGGGCAACGACATCGAGCGGTTCTACCGCTACGGCCTGCTCGCCAACCCGCACCTGCGGATCTACAAGCCCTGGCTGGACTCCGACTTCGTGACCGAGCTGGGCGGCCGCAAGGAGATGTCCGAGTGGCTGCTCGCGCACGGGCTGCCGTACCGCGACAGCACCGAGAAGGCGTACTCGACGGACGCCAACATCTGGGGCGCCACCCACGAGGCCAAGACGCTGGAGCACCTGGACAACGGTGTGGAGACCGTCGAGCCGATCATGGGTGTGCGGTTCTGGGACCCCATGGTCGAGATCCTCGCCGAGGACGTCACGATCGGCTTCGACCAGGGCCGCCCGGTGACGGTCAACGGCAAGGAGTTCGCCTCCCCGGTCGAGCTGGTCATGGAGGCCAACGCCATCGGCGGCCGGCACGGCCTCGGCATGTCGGACCAGATCGAGAACCGGATCATCGAGGCCAAGAGCCGTGGCATCTACGAGGCGCCGGGCATGGCGCTGCTGCACGCCGCGTACGAGCGCCTGGTCAACGCGATCCACAACGAGGACACCCTCGCCCAGTACCACAACGAGGGCCGCAAGCTCGGCCGCCTCATGTACGAGGGCCGCTGGCTGGACCCGCAGGCGCTGATGATCCGCGAGTCGCTGCAACGCTGGGTCGGCGCGGCGGTCACCGGCGAGGTGACGCTGCGGCTGCGCCGAGGTGAGGACTACTCGGTCCTGGACACCACGGGCCCGGCGTTCAGCTACCACCCGGACAAGCTGTCCATGGAACGCACCGAGGACTCCGCGTTCGGCCCGTCCGACCGGATCGGCCAGCTCACCATGCGCAACCTCGACATCGCCGACTCCCGTGCGCGCCTGGAGCAGTACGCGGGCCTGGGCATGGTCGGCACCGAGCACCCGGCCCTGATCGGCGCGGCCCAGGCCGCCTCCACAGGGCTGATCGGCGCGATGCCCCAGGGCGGCGCCGAGGCCATCGCCTCCCGCGGCGAGGTCTCGGAGGAGGACGAGGCCCTCGACCGCGCCGCGATGGAGTCCGGCACGGACTGACACCGCGCACCGGCCGTCCACCCTTGGGCAGCGGGCCCCGCCGATACCCATCGGCGGGGCCCGTCGTCGTACGGGTGCGGCGGATTCACGAGCCGTCCGTCCGAGAACCTGGGCAGGGCCGGGACCGGCGCCTCTCGTACCCTGTGTTCCGTGCCGTCCCCTCGCCTGCAGCGCGTCGCCGTCCTGGTGCTCGACGGTGCGAAGCCGCTCGATGTCGGGATTCCCGCGCAGGTGTTCACGACGCGGGCGAGCATGCCGTACGAGGTGCGGGTGTGCGGGGCCGCGCCCGGACTCGTGGCGGGCGGAGACGGGCTGTCGTACCACGTCGCGCATGGCCTGGACGCGCTCGCGTGGGCGGACATCGTCTTCATCCCCGGGTACCGGTTTCCGGACCGCGAGGACCCGCCACGGTCCGTCGTCGACGCGCTGCTCGCCGCCCACGCGCGCGGCACACGCCTCGCCGCCATCTCGACGGGTGCCTTCGCGCTCGCGGCCACGGGGCTGCTCGACGGCAAGCGCGCGACGACCCACTGGCACTATGCGCGTGCCCTTGCCGCGAAGCACCCGCTCGTCCGGGTCGACGAGAACGTGCTCTTCGTGGACGAGGGCAGTGTGCTGACGTCGGCCGGCGCCGCGTCCGGCATCGATCTGTGCCTGCACATCCTGCGCAAGGACTTCGGCGTGGCCGTGTCGAACCATGCGGCACGGCGCCTGGTCGCCGCCCCCTACCGCAGCGGAGGCCAGGCGCAGTACGTGCCGCGCAGCGTGCCCGAGCCGCTGGGCGAGCGGTTCGCCGCGACCCGGGAGTGGGCGCTGCACCACCTCGGCGAGCCCCTCACCCTCACGGTGCTCGCCCGGCACGCGGCGGTCTCACCGCGCACGTTCTCCCGGCGCTTCGTCGAGGACACCGGCTACACGCCGATGGAGTGGGTGATGCGCGCCCGTGTCGATCTGGCCCGTGAGCTGCTCGAACGTTCGGAGCGGAGCATCGAGCAGATCGCCGCCGAGGTCGGCCTCGGCACCGGCACCAATCTGCGCACCCGCTTCCAGCGGATTCTCGGCACGACCCCGAGCGAATACCGGCGGACCTTCACCCAGGGCGAGTAGCCGACCCGTCGGCCCCTGGCGCGATCCTTGCGAACCATGGCGCTCTCGACACGGCCATGAGCGGATGCGGAACGCGACGCTGAGGGGGAACCGAAGGAACCAGCAGGAACCCAGGGGACACCACTCATGACTCGCATCGCCATCAACGGATTCGGCCGTATCGGACGCAACGTGCTGCGCGCACTCCTCGAACGCGACAGCGTCCTTGAGGTCGTCGCCGTGAACGACCTCACCGAACCCGCCACCCTCGCCCGGCTGCTCGCCTACGACACCACAGCCGGCCGGCTCGGCCGCCCCGTGACCGTGGACGGGGACACCCTCGTCGTCGACGGCCGGCGCATCAAGGTCCTGGCCGAGCGGGAACCAGCCCAACTGCCCTGGGCCGCACTCGATGTGGACATCGTCCTGGAGGCCACCGGACGCTTCACCGCCGCGAAGGCCGCCCGCGCACATCTCGACGCGGGCGCGAGGAAGGTGCTCGTGAGCGCGCCGTCCGACGGCGCCGACGTCACGCTCGCGTACGGGGTCAACACCGATGCCTACGACCCGGCCCTGCACACGATCGTCTCGAACGCCTCCTGCACCACCAACGCGCTCGCCCCGCTGGCCGCGGTGCTGGACGAACTCGCCGGGATCGAGCACGGGTTCATGACGACGGTGCACGCCTATACCCAGGAGCAGAACCTGCAGGACGGCCCGCACCGTGACGCCCGCCGGGCCCGCGCCGCCGCCGTCAACATCGTGCCGACCACGACGGGCGCGGCGAAGGCGATCGGCTTCGTGCTGCCGAGCCTCGACGGCAAGCTGTCGGGCGACTCGATCCGGGTGCCCGTGCCGGTGGGCTCGATCGTGGAACTCAACACGACCGTCGCACGTGAGGTGACCCGCGACGAGGTCCTGGCGGCGTACCGCGCCGCGGCCCAGGGACCGCTCGCCGGCATCCTGGAGTACTCGGACGACCCGCTCGTGTCGTCCGACATCACCGGCAATCCGGCCTCCTCCGTCTTCGACTCGGCCCTGACCCGCGTCGACGACGGCCGGCACGTCAAGGTGGTCGCCTGGTACGACAACGAGTGGGGCTTCTCCCACCGCGTGATCGACACACTCGAACTCCTCGCCGGGCGCTGACCGGAGACGGAGACGGGGAGGGAGCGGGTGTGGCTTCCCGGGAAGCCCGAGGTCAGCGGTTCGGAGTGGTGGAAACACCCTGGGATGCCGTAGGGAAAGCCCCCCATCCGGTCCGGTGACTGGCTGGCTGTTCCGGCCGCACGTGCCTGCCGAGACTCGACGGCATGACGACTTCCACTCACGCACCGGTCACGGCCGGAGCGCCGGACGCCCTCTCCCGCGCGTCCGGATCCGGGGCCGGCAGCGACTTCGCCCGGCTGTCCCGACGTATCGCCGAGGCGGGGCTGCTGAACCGGCGCCCCGGCTACTATGCGGCACGGCTCGCCCTGGTCATCGGGTTGCTGGCGGCGGGCTGGGGCACCTTCCTCGCCCTTGGCGACACCTGGTGGCAGCTGGCCGTGGCCGCCTTCCTGGCGTTGATGTCCGGTCAAGTCGCCCTCATAGCCCATGACTTGGCACACCGCCAGGTCTTCCGGCGCGGCCGGCCGAGCGAGACCTGGGGCCGCCTCTTCGGGAACCTCGGGATCGGCATGAGCTACGGCTGGTGGATGAACAAGCACACCCGCCACCACGCCAACCCCAACCACGAGGAACTCGACCCGGATGTCGCCCCGGACATCCTGGTGTGGTCCACCGACCAGGCCCGCAACAGCCGTGGTCTGGCCCGCCTCATCGGCGGCCACCAGGCGTGGCTGTTCTTCCCGCTGCTGACGCTGGAGGGCTTCAACCTGCACGTCGCGAGCGTCCGGGCGCTGCGCCAGCCGGCCATGAAGCACCGGCTGCTGGAAGGCGGTCTGCTCTTCCTCCACCTCGCGGCCTACCTCTCCGCGCTGTTCCTGGTGCTCTCGCCCGGCAAGGCGGTCGCGTTCCTCGCCGTGCACCAGTGCCTGTTCGGTGTCTACCTCGGCTGCACCTTCGCACCGAACCACAAGGGCATGCCCACGTTCACCGGTGACGAACGGCCCGACTTCCTGCGCCGTCAGGTCCTCACCTCCCGCAACGTACGCGGCGGCCTCCTCACCGACGTGATGCTCGGCGGGCTCAACTACCAGATCGAGCATCACCTGTTCCCGAGCATGCCCACGCCCCATCTGCGGCGCGCGCAGGTCATCGTGCGCGCGTACTGCGCGGAGATCGGCGTGCCGTACCACGAGACCGGACTGATCCGGTCGTACCGCGAGGCTCTCACCCATATGCACCGGGTGGGAGAACCGATCAGGCGGCAGCGCAAGGCATCCTGACGGCGGCCCCGGGGTCACGTGGCGGGGACATCCGTCTCAACCCGCGAGCAGCATCGCGACCTCCACGACGCCGAGCAGCGCGAGATACGACCAGGCGTAGGCGCGGTCCGGCATCCGGGGCGGGCGGCGCCGCAGCACCGCGATCACGGGCAGGGTGCCCAGGAGCAGCGCCCCGGCGGCGCGGAGGTCGACCAGGCCGACCGGATGCAGGTGTGTGTGGGCCGGGACGGGGTCCGTGCCGGTCAGGGACGGTGGGGTGGCGGGAGAGCGCGATCGCGAGGGTGAGAGGGTTGGCGAGCGCGGTCGCCGCACGCATCGGGTGCCCTGCGCGTCGTAGCGCGGGAACGGTCATGGCACTGCCGCCGACACCGAGGAAGGCCGCCACCGCACCGATCGGTGCGCCGAGGACGGCGGGCAGGCGACAGGGCACCTCACGGGTCTCTTCCCTGGGTGCCTCGCCGCTCTCCCGGACCCGTCCGCGCGGACGCAGAAGTCCGGGGCGCAGCAGCAGATCGACGATGCTGAGAGCGACGTACGCGACGGACGTGCCGCGGGGTGACGGCTCGAGGAACACCCCGCTGTCTGCTCCGTAATCAGCAACCGCACAAGGCGCGCACATCTCAATCAGCAGCCAGGGTGCCCCGAAGGGCGCGGCGGCCACTCGCTCCGAGCCACATTTTGGCAAGCCGCCGTGAGCCACAACCCGCCCTCCCGGGCATCGAACAACTTACGGAGCCGTCCTGATCCCGGCGACCACCCGACACCGGGTCCGCATGCTGGGAGTGAGCACCCGAAGCCTCTACATCGAGCCGGGCGCCGTGCCCTGGTGGCCCGCCACCTGCATGGTCGTGGGCGTTCGAACTGCCTGCACCGGCATGGCCGGAGGCCCGGCGTCGCCGTAGGCCTCGACTCCCGCCCGATTCTGGATGACCTCTTACCGCTGTCTTCACGGCCGCAAGTGGTCCGCTGCGTACGGTTGCCGTCATGGTGGCCGTCGACTGTGACGGCCTTCGAACAGGTGTGAGGGAAGCGGATGACGGCTGGTCGGCGTGCGGTGCTCGCTGCCATGGCGGGAGGGCTGCTCGCCGGTTGCGCGGGCCCGAAGAACGACGGCAGCGCGTCCGCCCCGTCCGGTTCGCCCGGCACGGGCGTGGACTCGGCGGTCCCGTCCACGCCCAGCGCCGCGCCCTCGGCCACACGGCCGCTCGTCACCCGCGAGGAGATCGTGGCCCGCTACAGGCGGAGTGTGCCGCACACCTGGGGCTTCGACGCCCCGGGCGTGGTGCACTCGCTGCCGGGGACGACCCGCGACATCGCGCTGACCTTCGACGCGTGCGGCGGCCCCGGCGGCAGCGGTTACGACCAGGCGCTCCTCGACTTCCTCCGCGCGCGGCACATCCCGGCGACGCTGTTCATCAATTCCCGCTGGATCGACGCCAACCCGGCCGTGTTCCACCGGCTGGCCACCGATCCGCTCTTCGAGATCGCCAACCACGGCACCCGGCACCGCCCCCTGTCGGTCACCGGCCGCTCCGCGTACGGCATCCCCGGCACCCGCAGCGCGGGCGAGGTGTACGACGAGATCGCCGGCAACCAGGCGAAGCTGACCGGTCTGCTGGGCGCCCCGCCGCGCTTCTTCCGGTCCGGTACGGCCTACTGCGACGACGTCGCGGCGCGCATCGTCAGGGACCTCGGGGAACGCTTCGTCAGCTTCTCGGTCAATGGTGACGGCGGCGCCACCTTCACCGCCGAGCAGGTCCACACCACCGTCGCCTCCGCTCGGGCCGGTTCCATCGTCCTGTGCCATATGAACCACCCCCATGGCGGCACCGCCCGGGGCATCGCGAGGGCCGTCCCCCACCTGCTCGCCGCCGGCCACCGCTTCGTCCGCCTCTCGGACGGTCTGCAGCGCGCCTGAACGCCTCCCTGCGGCGGCACATGCCCAGCCGCCGCCCCATTCTCGGCCTCGGCATTTGTGCCGCACCACTCGTCACCGCGTCCGCCTCGGAGAACAATGTGTCCCAGAGGCAGACCGGCCGCCGGGAGGCGTCATGAGCACATCAGCGGAGCCACGGGTGACCGGTCTGGAGATCCGGTCCATCGACTACGTCCCCCTGGACGAGCGGCACGGCAAACTCTGGCACCTGGGCCCGCTCTGGTTCATGTCCAACGCCCAGATCGCGACCCTGGCCGTGGGGCTGATCAGCATCACCGAGGGCGGCAATCTGATCTGGTCCCTGCTGGCCATCGTCGCCGGCACCGTCCTCGGCACCTTCTTCATGGCCTTCCACTCGGCACAGGGACCCCAGCTGGGCCTGCCGCAGATGATCCAGTCGCGCCCCCAGTTCGGTTACGTCGGCGCCCTCCTGGTGTGGCTCTTCGCCTATGTGCAGTACGCGGGGTTCAACGTCTTCAACAGCATCCTCGCCGCCGACTCCCTGCACACCACCCTGCACGGCAGCGTCAAGCTGTGGGTGGTCGTGGTGACCGTGGTCGCGCTGGTCATCGCGCTGGTGGGCTACGACATCATCCACAAGGCCGAGCGGATCCTGACGTACACCTTTCTGGTCATCTTCGGCGTCTTCACCGTCGGTGTCCTCGTCACCCTGCACTATCCGGCGGGCTCCTTCGACCTCGGCGCCTTCAAGTGGACCCCGTTCCTCGCCCAGTTCGGCGTGGTCGCCGGCTATCAGATCAGCTGGGCCATCTACGTCTCCGACTACTCCCGCTATCTCCCGCCCGATGTGACGGTCCGCAAGACGTTCTACTGGACGTACTTCGGCTCCGCGCTCGGCGGTATCTGGCTGATGGTCCTCGGCACGCTGCTGGCCGCGTGGGCAGGCAAGGACTTCGACACGATCACGTCGATCAACGCCGCCGGCGACAAGGTCTTCAGCGGCTTCGGCGCCATCGTGCTGCTCTTCGCCGCCCTGGGCCTGGTGTCCGTCACCGCGCTGAACATGTACGGCGGCTCGCTGACCCTCATCAGCGGCATCGACTCGTTCAAGCGGGTGCGCCCGACACTGGGCGTACGCCTGGTCACCATCGGTCTGACCGCCGCGCTCTCCCTGGTCGGCGCACTGGCCGCGACCTCCAACTTCCTTGAGAACTTCAACAACTTCCTGCTGCTGGTGCTGTATCTGTTCATCCCGTGGACCGCGGTGAACCTGATGGACTACTACGTCGTACGCCGTGGGCACTACGCCATTGCGGAGATCTTCAACCCGCGTGGCATCTACGGCCGTTGGGGCTGGCACGGCATCATCGCCTACCTGGTCGGCTTCGCCGTCATGATCCCCTTCTTCTCCGTCGGCACCCTGTACGTCGGCCCCGCCGCCAAGGCGCTGGGCGGAGCCGACATCTCCCTGTTCATCGGCCTCCCGGTCGCCGCGCTGCTGTACTGGTGGCTGACCCGCTCGATCGACGTGGCGGCCGAGACGCGGGTTGCCCAGGCCGAGGCGGCGGAGCTGGAACAGGCGGCCCACGAGCACCGCGAGCCCTGAACACCAAGAAGGAGCAGGGCTCTACGGCAGCGGGGAACGCAGGGCGACCGCACGCCGGAGCGCGTCCCGGCAGGCGAGGATCGCGGGGTGCCGGCTGCCACCCCGGCGCACGACGGTGAAGATGCGGCGGGTGCGCTGGCCGCGGGGGAGCTGCCGTAGAGCCACGCTGGCAGGGCGGCCGTCCCAGACCAGGGCGGGAAGGAAGGCGGCGGCGTGCTTCTGCTCGACCAGGCGGAGGTGGAGCAGAAGGTCGGTGGTCTCGAACCGTACGTCGGGTTCGAAACCGGCGGTGCGGCACAGGGTCATGGCCCAGTGCCGGGCGGCAGTTCCCTCGGGCTCCATCACCCAGGGATGGTCCGCGAGGGAACGCAGCACAGCCAACGGGCTCCCGGTGCCGGGCTGTTCGGCAGGCTCGGGCAGCGCGAGCTGCAGGGCGTCGTCGAGCAGGTCCTCCTGCTCCAGTTCGGCCGGCCGCGGATTGGGGTTGCCCGGGTACTCCTCGGCGAGGACCAGGTCGTAGTCGCGGGCCTGCAGGGCGGGCAGCGCGCGCTCCGGCTCCCGGTGGGTGACATGGACCCGCAGACGGGGGTGGCGCTCGCGCAGCAGGCCCAGCGCGGTCGGCACCAGGGCCAGGGCGGCGGTCTGGAACGACGCGATGCGCAAGGTGCCCGTCAGATCGGACAGCGATGCGGCGATGTCCGCCTCCGCCCGCTCCAGCCGCTCCAGGACCGCCTCCGTGTGGGCGACGAGGATCTCGGCCTGCTCGGTCAGCCGCACCCGCCTCCCCACCGGTTCCAGCAGGGGGACGCCGACCTCGGCCTCCAGCTGGGACAACTGCTGGGAGACGGAGGACGGAGCATAGGACAGCGCCGCGGCGACGGCCGCCAGGGTGCCGCGGTGTTTGAGTTCGCGCAGGAGGCGGAGCCGGTGCAGGTCGAACATCGCCGGCGCCCCTCCTCCTCGTGCAGAGCCGTTGATTCATCGGTTTGTCCGATGTCTATAGGCCGGAAACATCCACTGGACCGATCATAGGCGGGCATCGGACCCTGGTCATGTGCCCGAGAATGCCTCTGCCCTCCCGACGCCGCCCTGGTCGGTGCGCCCCGGCGCCCGCGCCTGGCGCTGTGTGCCCGCACCCGCCGAGGTGCTGGACTTCCATGCCGCGCTGCCCGGCTACGCACCCACTCCGCTGATCGAACTTCCCGCATTGGCTGGGGAGTTGGGGGTCGGACGAGTCTTCGTGAAAGACGAGTCGTGCCGTCTGGGTCTGCCCGCGTTCAAGGCGCTGGGTGTCTCCTGGGCGGTGCACCGCCTGCTCGGGGAGCAGGCGGGGAGCGGCCGGGATCCGGGTTCGGTCACCCTGGTGACCGCCACCGAGGGCAACCACGGCCGCGCGGTGGCCCGCGTGGCCCGCCTGCGCGGACAGCGTGCGCATGTCTTCGTTCCCCAGGGAGTGCATCCGCGGGCCGTCGCCGCGATCGTGGGCGAGGGGGCCGAGGTCACCGCCGTACCGGGGTCGTACGACGAGGCTGTGCGGCGTGCGGCCGAGGCGGCCGCCGCGCGGGACACGGTCCTGGTGCAGGACAGTGCCTGGCCGGGCTATGAACGGATCCCGGGGTGGATCGTCGAGGGGTACTCCACGCTCTGCGCCGAGATCGACGGGCAGTTGGCGGCCCGGGGGGTGAACGAAGGGCCGGATCTCGTCTCCATCCCGGTGGGCGTCGGCTCACTGGCCCAGGCCGTTGTCACCCACTACCGCAGCCGCGACCGCGGACGTGCTCCGGCGCTGCTGGCGGTGGAACCGGAGGCCGCGGCCTGTGTCCTCGCCGGCCTCGTCCGGGGCAGGGCCGTCAGCGTGCCGACCGGCGAGACCGCCATGGCGGGTCTGAACTGCGGCACCCCGTCGAGCCTCGCCTGGCCCCACCTGCTCGGCGGGCTGGATGCCGCCGTCGCCGTCCCGGACTCCGCCGGCGCCCGCGCGGCCGCCCGGCTCGCGGCCCTCGGCGTCTCCTCGGGCCCCTGCGGGGCGGCCGCACTCGCCGGCCTTTGCACGGTGCTCGGCGGCACGGGCGCCGATGAGCGGCGTACGGCACTGGGGCTCGACGCGACCTCGGTCGTCGTGCTGCTGAGCACCGAAGGACCGTCCGCCAACCCCCACCACACCTCCGGTCAGTGAACAGCCGAAAGATCTCTGAGTTGAACCACCACACCTGTATGCCGTCCCCGCAGGCCACCGGCCCCGTGTCCGCCCAGTTCGCCGGCCCTCTCGCCGGCCTGGTCACCGGCCTGGTCACCGGTCTTGAGGGGAGGCCGGCGGCATGCTGACCCACCTCGCGGCCGCGATCGGTGTCCTCGGGCTGCTGACCATCGTGCCCGGGCCGGACATGGCGGTCGTGACCCGCCGGGCCCTGGTGGCGGGGCCCGCGGACGCCTTCCGGACCATCGCAGGGATCGCGACCGGGCTCCTGCTCTGGGGCGCGCTGGCCGTGGCCGGGCTCGCGGCCGCGCTCGCCGCGGCACCGGTGGCCTACCTGGTCGTCAAGCTCCTCGGCGCCGGCTACCTGGTCCTTCTCGGCGTACAGGACCTGCGCCGGCACCGCGCCGCCGCATCCGCCGTGCCGGAGGCCGGCCCGTCCGCCGGCGCCGGAAGCCCCTGCCGGACCGGCCTGATCAGCAATGTCCTCAATCCGAAGATCGCCGTCTTCTACACCGGCCTGCTCCCCGCACTGGCCCCGCCCCAACTGCCGGCCGCCTGGGCGATGACCCTCCTCGTCCTGCTGCACGACGCCCTGACCATCGCCTGGCTGGGCGGCTACACGCTGCTGCTGTCCAGGGCCGGGCCGGTGCTCCAGAAACCAAGGATCCGCGGGGCGCTCGGCCGCACGACGGGTGTCGTGCTGATCGGCTTCGGCCTTGTCGTGGCGACCACGGCCGGCTGATCCGCCGAGGCAGCGAACGAGCCGGGAAGGGCCCGGCAAAGAGGCCTAACAAATACGACAAACGGGTACTTTCCGTAAAGGTATACGCAGGCGACACCCCGGGGTGTCGTCAGCCCGCCTCGGGGTTCCGACCAGCACGTTCGTGGGCTCGGCGAGCGTCGGCTGCTGGTCCTCTGCTCTGGTCGAAGGGATGCCGGTCATGAACGAGGACACGAGGAGCCTCCACCCGGAGCAGCCACCCGCGGGAAACCCGCGCCCGGCGGTACGGGGCGACCCTGCCCCGCTGGGCCTGGCTGGCTTCGCCCTGACCACGCTGCTGCTCTCGATCATCAACACCAACCTGTTGAAGGAGGGCGCCGCCGTCATTCCGGTGCTGGGTCTGGCCGCGTTCTACGGCGGCATCGCCCAGTTCGCCGCAGGCCTCTTCGAATTCCGCCGCGGCAACACCTTCGGTGCGACGGCGTTCGTGTCGTTCGCCGCCTTCTGGCTGGCCTACTGGTGGATCGTGCCGCGCCTGGCGCTCGCCGGTGACTCGCACAACGCGCTGGGCCTGTTCCTGCTCGGCTGGGCGATCTTCACGGCCTATATGACCATCGCGGCGCTCCGCGTCACCGTCGCCGTGCTGGTGGTGCTGGCGCTGCTCACGCTCACCTTCCTCTTCCTGGCGATCGGCGCCTTCCAGACGGGGGCGCAGCCGCACGCCATGACCCAGGTGGGCGGGTGGTTCGGCATCGCGACGGGACTCGCCGCCTGGTACGCGTCGGCGGCGACCGTCATCAACGAGACACACGCCCGCACCGTGCTCCCCGTGGGCCCGCGCCACCCCGGCACGGCCCCGGAGGCGCGAGACGAGCGACCCGCCTGAGGCAGGGCCCGGCGGCGGGCCCACGTCGGCAGTCCCCCCTCAGGCCGACGTGGTCTCGCCCGCCCCGGCAGACGTACAGCCGGGACAATCCAAGTCATGAACGACGACATGGATGACGCTCGGCACCGGCTGGCCAGGATCGAGCGGTTGTTGGAGAGCGGTGAGCGCGAGCTGGTTCCGGCCTGGCGTCAGGCGACCCGGGGTGAGCCGCGCTGGACGGTGACGGCGGTGATCCTGGTGGCCGTAGCCCTGCAAACGATCCTGCCGCACCGGCTTGTCCTCCTCCATCCCTCCTGGGCTCTGCCCGCACTGGAGCTGGCGCTGCTGGCCGCACTGGTCGCGGGCAGTCCCCGGCGGGTGGAGCCCCGTACCCGGCTGCTGCGGTACCTGGGCCTGACCCTGGCCGGTGTCATCAGCGTGGCGAACGGCTGGGCGGCGGCCCGGCTGGTCGGTGATCTGGTGAGCGGGAGAGGCGGAGACAGCGCGGTCCCACTGCTGCTGACCGGCGGGGTCATCTGGCTGACGAACGTCATCGTGTTCGCCCTGTGGTACTGGGAGTGGGACCGCGGCGGCCCCATGGCCCGGGTCCGCGGACAACACCAGTACGCCGACTTCCTCTTCGTACAGATGCAGAGCCCGGAGCTCGCCCCATCGGACTGGGAACCGGCCTTCCCGGACTACCTCTACCTCTCCTTCACCAACGCCACCGCCTTCAGCCCGACCGACGTCATGCCCCTGTCCCGGTGGTCGAAGATGCTGATGATGCTGCAGTCCTCGGTGTCCCTGGTGACCGTGGTCCTCGTCGTCGCCCGGGCGGTCAACATCCTGAAGTGACTGAGGCGGCTCCCGCAGAAGCCTCGCCACTGACGTACCCGTGTGGCGGACTGCACCCGAACTCGCCTGCCAGTAGCCTGAATTGACGGCGAAGCGGCCGAGGGGGCCGGCCCTGCGGGGAAGGGACGTGTGCGGGTGAGGTTCGGGGCGTGGGTAGTGGAGGGCGAGCTGGGACGCGGTGGGATGGGCGTGGTGTACGCGGCCGTCCACGACGAGAGCGGTGAGCGCCGCGCCCTCAAAGTGATCCGCGCTCCCGCCGGGGCAGAGGAGGCGGTGGCCCGGTTCTCCCGCGAGGTGCGCGTCTGCATGGCGCTGAGCCACCCGTACGTGGTGCGTGTGCTGGGGGTGGAGCGCACCGGACCCGCGGACAGGGCCCTGCCGGCGGGGACGGAACCGTGCTGTCTGGTCCTGGAGTTGTGCGACGGCGGCAGTCTCGCCGACCGGGTGTGCCGCGACGGCCCGCTTCCCGCGCGCCAGGCCCTGGAACTCTTCGACGGCGTCCTGACCGGGCTCGGCCATGTGCACCACGAACACGGCTTCGTCCACCGCGACATCAAGCCCCACAACATCCTGCTGAGCCACGGCTCCGACGGCCGGCTCACCGCCAAGCTCGGGGACTTCGGCCTGGCGAAGGCCTACGACAGCGCGGGACTCAGCGGACTGACCCGCACCGGCGTGGTCATGGGCACGCCCGCCTTCATGCCGAGAGCACAGCTGATCAACTACAAGTACGCGACCCCCGAGGTCGACGTCTGGTCCACCGCCGCCGCCCTTTACCACGTCCTGACCGGCACACCGCCCCGCGACCTGCCGCCGGACCAGGATCCCTGGCTGGCCGTCGCCACCAGCCCCGTCGTGCCGGTCGGCAAGCGGGGGGTCGGCCTTCCGTCCGGCCTGTGCGAGGTCCTCGATCACGCACTCAGCGACGAACCCGGCGCGGGCTTCCGCACCGCCGAGGCTCTGCGCACCGCGCTGGAGGGAAGCTGAGATGGAAGCGGGCAGCACGTTCCTGGGAGAGTTCACGGTCGAACGGCCGCTGGGCACCGGCGGGTTCGGCGGCGTCGTACTGGTGCGGTCCCGCCGTACCGGCGAGCGGTACGCGGTCAAGCGGCTGCACAGCGGCGACCCGGCTCATCAGGGGAGGCTCCTCGCCGAGGTACAACGCTGGATCGACCTGCCGGACCATCCGTACATCACGCCCTGCCGGTTCGCCCGCAGTCTCGGTGACGAGGTCGTCGTCTTCAGCGAGTACGCCCCCGGGGGCTCACTGGCCGACCGGCTCCGCTCCGGCGCGCTGCACGAGGGCGGTGAACGAGCCGCGCTGCGCCGGGTCCTGGAGGCCGCGGCCCAGTCCGCCTGGGGGCTCGCGGCCGCGCACGAGGCCGGCCTGCTGCACCTGGACGTCAAGCCGGCCAACCTGCTGGTCGATGGCGACGACAGGGTGCGGCTGACCGACTTCGGGCTGGCCGCGGCGCCGACCTGGGGCCAGGACAAGCGCGAGCAACTCGAAGGGCTGATCCAGGCCATCACCGCCGTACCGGACACCGACGAGCAGGAACGCGAGCTGATCCGCAGCATCGTGCGCATGGAGTTGCACCCGCCCCGGCCCGGCTCGGAGGCCTCCCTCCAGGTGTCCGGCGCCGCCGCCGGCACACTCGCGTACGCATCCCCCGAGCAGGCCGAGGGACGGCGGGTCGGCGTTGCGGCCGATGTGTGGAGCTGGGCGGTGACCGTCCTCGAACTGCTGGTGGGCGAGCGCACCTGGCCGTCGGGAACCGTCGCCGGCCTGGTCCTGCGGGCCGCCCGGACCCAGCCGCTGACACCGACGTCGCTGCGGATGCCGCCCGCACTGGCCGACCTGCTGGAACGCTGCTTCCACAAGGAGCCCGGCGAACGCCCGCACCCGCTCGGCGAGATCGCCGGGACGCTGCTGCGGATCGCCGAACAGGAGACCGGCGAGCCCCTCGCGGTGCCCCCACCCGTCCGGACCGTCGCCGAGGCGGGCCGACGGGAGCCACTCTACGAACGGCGTGTGCCCGGCGGCGGCCCCTGGCACGATCCGCGCGGACTGCTGCACTACGCCTACCGCACGGCGGGCCTGGACGAGCGCGCCGCAATGGACTTCTGGCCGCTCGACGCCGGTGGCCCGCGCGCCCAGCTCCTCGGCGACCTACGGGCGTTGCGCGAGACCCGGCGCGTGCTCGACGGCCTGCCCGCACCGCAGCGGGACACCGTGGAAACGGTGTTCGCACGCGCTCGGTGCGTGGCGGAGACCGGCCGGGTCCTCCACGCCCTCGGCGACGTCGCCGGCGCCCTCGCGCACTACCGCACGGCCGCTGACCTCGCCGACCACCCGGACGACGAGGGAAGTCTGCTGTCGGCCGTCCTCGGCTCCCTGTGCGGCCTCCAGCGCCACACCGGCGACCTGAGCGCCGCGCTCGACACCGCCCAGCGCGCCACCGCCCTGGCCCGCACCCTGCCGGGCGAGCGAGGGAAGCGGAACAACCTCGCTCACGCCCTCCTGATGGAGGCCAACGTCCTCAGCGACATGAGCGACCGGGACTCCGGGGCACGTCAGGCCACGCTGTTGGCGCGGGCCGTCCAGCTGTACGAGTCCTCCGCCGAGGAGTTCGCGCACTCCGACGATCCGCTCGACGCCGTGCCCAGCCTGACGAACCTCGCCGCCGCCGAGCACCTGCGCGGCAACGAACGGCGCGCCGCCGACGTGTGGCACCGGGTCGAGACACTCCTGAACGGGCACCTGGACCGGGCACCGGGGGACCGGCGCGCCCGCGAGCTGCGTGCCGCCCTGTCCGTCCAGCGGGCCCAGGGCGGAATCCCGGGACACGCGGCCGACGCCGTCGAGGTGCTCACCCCGATGGTCCGCGACGAGGGCATCCACCAACTGGCCGGACGCCTGGGCGAGGCGCTGATCCTGCGCGGCCGGGACGAGGAGCGCGACGGCCGGGTGCGAGCCGCGCGCGACAGTTACGCCGAGGCCGTGCGCCACCTCGAACAGGCCGTGCTGCTCGCCGGTGAGGCCGCCGACGCCGACCAACTCGCCCGAGCCCATGACCACCTGGCCAATCTCATCGGAATCCTGGAGGATCCGGCACGCGGCCTGGAACACGCCCGCACCTCACTCGACCTGTGGCGCCGGCTCGTGGCGCTGGACGGCCCGGCCGTCTGGGGGCGCCGATTCCTGCACGCCCTGTCCAAGCTCGCCCAGATCGCACTCGACGCCGACGCTCCCGACGAAGCCGAGCGGCATCTCGCCGAGGCACTGGAGATCCTCGCCGCGTCCGAGTACGCCGAGGGCGTGCCGGTGCCCGACCAGGAGGCGGCGGCCGTCCATCGCGTCCGCGCCATCTGGCTACGCCGCACCGGCCGGCCACAGGAAGCGGTGGAGGCATGCGGCCGAGCCCTCGACTCCCTGGGCGCGCCGGGCGACACGGACACCGCCGACCCCGCGCTGCGGCCGGGAACGGCTGAGATGTACGTGCTGACCCTGGAGACCCTCGCCGCGGCCTACGGCGACCTGGGCGCGTACGAACAGGCCATGCAGGCTCAGGAGGCGGCACATGCCGCCCTCGACCGTTCGCCCCTCGGCCGCATGCCGTCAGAGCTGTACGCACAGAGCGTCCAGCGTGTGGCCAACCACCGGCTGCTGTACGGCAGGTACGCCGAGGCGGCCGAGGCCGCCCGGCATGCCGTCGACCAGTACTCCGCGCTGATCGCGGAGGGCCGGGACGACCTCACCGCGGAAGCCTCACGCATGACCGGCGTGCTCGCCACCGCGCTGGTCTGCCTCGGCGACATCGAAGCCGCCGAGCGCACGCTGGAACGGATGCTGACCCTGCACACAGCCCTGTCCCCGGACGATCCGGCCCTCGGCCGCGCCGTCCGCTTCGCGAGCCGCCGGCTGCCCGACTCGCCGGAGCCCGCCCACCGCAGGGGCGGCGACCTGCACGCCTTCATGCTCAGGGCACTGGGCGAGCAGCATCAGGAGCTGCGTGTGCTTCTCGCCGTCACGTCCACCGGCCTGCCCGCGCAACTCCTGGCATTCGAGGGCGACATGCGGTCGGCAACCGACGTGGGAGCGTACCGGTCGCCACGCGACGCCTCCGTGCTGTTCGAGCAACTCGTCGGCAAGCTCTCCTGGCTCGCCTCCAGGCACCCTGGCGCGAGCACCGAGCAACTGTGCGGGGAGGCCGCGCTGCGACTCGGCACGTACGCCATGGGGTGCCGCCGTGACGCGGCCGCCCTGAACGGCTTCGCCCGGGGAATCGCCGCCTACCGCACCCTGGTCGTCGAACACCGGCGTCGCGACCTCGTCGAGCGGTATCTGCGGGCGCTGACCGGACCGGTCCTGGTGCACGGCATCCGCGGGGACACGGCGTCGATGCGTGCCGCGCTGGCCACGCTGGAAGAGCAGGCACGGCGCCACGACCGCCGTAACGCCACCCGCTGGATCCAACAGGCGCACGCCTCCCTCGCGGACCTCGCCAAGTTCGGCGGACGCCGGTGACGGCATCTTCGGCGCGGTCCCGGCGGCGCAGAAGCTACGCGGTGCCGGGGTGGTCGAGGAGCCGGAGCAGTACGGCGGCCTCCTCGCGGAGCAGCTTCGCGCGCTCGGCCTGTGCGGGTGCCGTGAACTGAGCCGCGAGCGTGAGGCGTTCCTGGGCTTCTGCTCGCACGAGGTCGGTGATGTGCTGCTCGCTCAGTTCACGCCGGGCGGCCTCGGTGGTGCCGACACCGACCGGCGCCGCCTCGATGGCCACACCGCGCAGCTCCGCCGCCCCCACCGGCACTGCCTCGGCGTTGTCCAGCACGGCGAGCGTGGAACGCAAGGCGCTCACCGCGACCTTGTCGCGGGCACGCATGGCTTCCCGGAGGGCTTGACGCATCTGAAGGCGCAGAGACATGTCGCCGACCTTATGTCCCTGCCCCAGGACCCTCAACGGGATATCAGCGCAGGCGCAGGACACCGGGCGCGCGATCCTCGAAGATCTCGGTCAGCCAGTCGAAGACGGTCGCTCCGCGCCCACCGCGCGCCTCGGCCAGATCGGCACTCACGAGCGGGCGGTTGTCGGGGTGACAGCGCGACAACCGGATCTCCAGCTGACGAGCGGTCTCCGGATGTCCGAGGTACTCACGGGACACCTGATGGTCCCGCCACTCCACCACGAAGTCGCCGTCGTCCGGCGTTCCGAAGCCGCCGGACAGGCAATCCGCGAAGGCGTCGAGGTTTCTGCCGAAATAGCCGCCGGGACCGTTGACCGCCTCGCCCAGCACACGCCAGAAGTCTTCCAGCGATTTGATCCGCGTGCCGTCCAGCACGTAGGTGACCGTCACGTCCCAGAGGCTACGCGCCGCGTCACACGGCGTCCCCGGGTTTTCCGCGCGCGCCGGCGGGAGCGGCGAGTTCGACGAAAGAGTGGAGCAAGGGGTTGGTGTCGCCGGCACGCCAGGCGACGATCAGCCGGCTCGGTGGCATGTCCGCCAGTCTGACGACCGTGAGGCCCTCGGCCGGTTCCACGCCGGACGGCGCCAACTCGTGGCCGAGCGGCGCCAGTCCGACCGTTCCGTTCCACAGCACTGCCCGGATGCATTCGTGGACGGTGCGCACGATCGGACCGTCACGCAGCGGCTCGCCGGGCTCGGTGCCGTTCCAGTACGACCGCCAGAAGGGATCGGTGCCGTCGGGAAACCGGAACCATCGGCGGTCGTCGAGGTCGGCGATGTGGAGGACATCGCGCTCGGCGAGCGGATCGTCGGTGCGCAGCACCGCACCGACGGGCTCGGAGCGGATGACGCGGATACTGAACCCGGTGTCGTCGAAGGGCGCTCGGGTCACCGCGAGGTCGACCCGGCCGGCGCGCAGCCCGATGGTCGGATCGGTCAGGTCGGCTTCGACCACCCGGACTTCCACATCGGGATGGCGCCGGTGGAACGCGGCCGCGAGAGACGTGCCGAATCCGGCGCGCTCCACACTGTCGCCGAGCGTGCCGATCGCGATGCTCCCGGCGCCGGCCACGGCGGCCACCCGGGCGCGCGCTCGATCGGCCTGGTCCAGCAGGGCACGTGCCTCGTCGTACAGGGCGGAGCCGGCCGCGGTCAGCGTCACACCGGTGGCCGATCGGTTCAGCAGGGTGGCGCCGAGATCCGCCTCCAGCCGTTTGACGGCCCGGGTCAACGGCGGCTGGGTCATGTGCAGCCGGGTGGCGGCCCGGCCGAAGTGGCGCTCCTCGGCGACGGCCACGAAGTAGCGCAGCAGGCGAAGGTCCATCACCACACACGATACCCGTCCGGTATCCGCCCTGCTCAAGAGGTATTGGACGGCGGCGCGGATCCGGAGGTGGAGTGGAACGGCAAGCGAGAGCGAACCCGCATCCGCCACGGAACCCGACCGGTCCGGTGAGGCGAGGAGAACGTGACATGGCCGACCGTCAGCTGCCCGACCCGGTCGTACGGACCGACGGCGCGTACGAGCCGGCGCGTGACCTGGTCGTCGTACCCAACCGGAATCTGCAACTGGTCCCCAACATCGGCGTGATCGGCGGGACGCAGTCGGTGCTGGTGGTCGACACCGGCCTGGGCCCGGAGAACGCCAAGAGCGTGCTGACGTTCGCCCGTGACTACGCGCGAGGGCGCAAGCTGTATCTGACCTCGACGCACTTCCACCCCGAGCACGCCTTCGGCGCGCACGTCTTCGCGGGCGAGGCCACGTTCCTGGTGAACAAGGCACAGGCCGACGACCTGGCCGTCAAGGGCGCCGGATACCTGGCGATGTTCAACAGCCTCGGGACGACTGTCGCGACACGTCTGCAAGGCGCACAGGTGCCCATGCCGGACTTCGTCTACGAGGACTCCTACGACCTCGATCTGGGCGGCCGGATGGTGCGCCTCCAGGCCGTCGGCCGCGCCCACACCAAGGGTGACCAGGTCATCACCGTCCCCGACGCCGATGTGCTGTTCACCGGTGACCTGGCCGAGACCGGACAGTTCGCGATCTTCCCCTGGTTCCCGCCGCACGACACCGATGTGACCGGCCTCGGCTGGATCGAGGCGATGGCCCGGCTGGCGGCGGCCGAGCCCCGCACGGTGGTGCCGGGCCACGGCGCGATCGGGGGAACACAGGTGCTCGATGATGTGCTCGGCTATCTGCGTGAGCTGCGTGACGAGACCTGGAGGCGCCGTGACTCGGCGATGAACCAGGAGACGATCGTGGAGGAGGTGCGCGCGTTGCTGATCGAACGTCACCCCGAGTGGGAGGGCCGGGAGTGGATCGACCCGGCCGTCGCCTGCCTGTGCGGCGAACACACGGGGTAGGCCGATCCGGGCTGGGCTGACCGATCCGGGCCGGGCTAGGCGTTCGGGTCGAAAGGGATTCCCGAGGGCATGGAGTGCGCCAGCGCGTACTGGAAGTCGCCGTCCTTGATCTTGATGGTGGCTCGGCCGAAGTCGGCGCTCATCAGCTTGTCCCGGAAGCCGGGAGGGTAGCCGTCCCAGCCCACGAGCCGGGGGTAGAACCAGCCGCCGGTCACGTTCTCGGGAGGCTCGTCGTTGTTGTTGGCGAAGCGGAAGTCGTGCGTGGAGACGCCGTCCTTGTGGTAGACGATCTTCGGGTGGGTGCCGTCGAAGCGGACCGAGGAGCGGTTGGCCACCTGGTAGTTGGTGTGCTGGGACACCGAGACGTACCGGACTTCGTTGGTGTTGATCCACACCACGACGTGCTCCCAGTCGTGGGTGTGCCCGATGGCGGCCGGGCCCAGCGTCGCCTGGTCCTTCTCGAAGTAGCTGGCGTACATGACGGCACACCAGCCGTTGTCGCACTTCGCGCGTGAGTAGGTGTTGGCGTTGGCGAGCTGGGCGTAGTCGTGGCAGTGGCCGTTGACGTCGCCGCCGAGCTTCAGACCGGGGTTGATGGTGCCGTCGGCGCCGATCGCGGCCGTGGCGTAGCAGCCGTCGCCGTCGTAGTCGTAGGCGGGCGAGAAGCTCTGTTCCAGGCCGTCGGCGTTCTGCGGCAGCAGGGTGAGGACGTTCGCGTGGGCGCTCGCGGGGACCGCCACGAGGAGCGTCATCGCCCCGACCGCACCGAGCAGGAGCTTGGCCAGGGACTTCGCGTTGCGCATCACGGCTCCTTGTCGAGCAGTTCGCGTCAGCAGGAGAGGTTGTCGCCCGGCGCGACGCCGAGGATCTGGGTGAAGCGCTGGTAGGCGTCGACGCGGC
>NZ_MQUS01000001.1:839568-911924 GCF_001953885.1 Streptomyces sp. IMTB 2501
ACGTTGGCGAGGAAGGCGGCGGCCTCCTGCTTCTTGACCGTGTCGCTGCCGGTGTTCGCGAAACCGGGGTAGGCGCTCAGCGCCTGGACGAGTCCGCTGTAGGTGTAGAAGGAGTTCCTGTTCGGGAACATCTGGTCGAACTGTGCCTCGCTCACCACGAAATCGGCTTGAATCGCCGTGCCGGAATGTGTGTACACGGCCGCCTTCTCGGTGCCGGTGCCGGCGGCGGCATGCGCGGGGGAGCCGGCGATCAGACAGGCGGACAGACCGATCGCGGCTGCGAAAGCGGCCGTGGAGAGTGATTTGGCCATGGGGGTGGCCTCTCGTGTGGGGGGATACGACGGGCCGCGTTCACCTCGTGAACGGTGAGCGCGAGTGACGGGGGCGCTGCTCACCCGCGAACCTAAAGGTATGGACCAGTTGCGTCAAGAGGTGAAGTAAGCGCATTGGGACAACAGTTGGGGGCTACGCATTTTCAACAGGGAGTTGTTCTCACAGGGAGGAGGCCGGGCGCTCAAGCAGGTCCGGCCGTCGTACGGACCTGAAAATCGCTTTGCCGGATCTGCCCTGTGGCCCGACACTGCGACCATGCTCGGATTTGTCAGGACCGACAACGAAGCTCTCGTCTCCTGTTTGGGTGATCCCCAACGCACCACTACGGCATACCGCGTGTTGCTGCGACGCGGAGAGAACGCGGTGCACGCCATCCGCGCCGGCTTGCGCGACCGGAACCCGGCCGTCCGTGAGGGCTGTTGCCGTCTTCTCGATCACCTGGTCGACACCGAGTCGATGGGCGAACTCGTCACCATGGCCGACGATTGCGACGCTCGCGTCAGGATCGCCGCGTTCCACGCCCTGGCCTGTGACCGGTGCAAGGGCGACACCTGCGCACCGGGCCCGGACCAGGTCCTCGAACCCGCGCTGCACCACCTGGCCGCTGATCCCGACCCGCACGTCCGGGCCATGGCCGCCGAACTCGTCGGCAAGTTCGCCCGGTCCGATGTACACGCGGCCGCCGCCTTGAAGAAGTCCCACACCGACGACCCGAGTCCCGCTGTGCGGAAGAAGGCGGGGTGGCTCGCGCGTCGAGCCGAGGCGGCGTCATCGACCAGCAGGTGATGTCAGGGCGGGCCGATCCACGGCGCGAGGACGAGGCCGACGCTTCCGGACCGTGCAGCGGGTCCGTTCGGCGCCGGCTCCGAGTCGTGCTCGTACTGCGAACTCCCGGTGGGAATCGGCAGGTTGGGCTGGTTCAGTCGGCTCTGCGGCAGCGTGCGCAGGCGCGTGCCCCGGTCGGTCTCACTCCATGATCGCCGGAAGAGGTGAACCAGATCCGGGACCCGCATGGGGCCACAATCGCTCGGGCATGTCCTGCCCATGCGTTCCCTGCTGATCATGTCCGCGCTGGCCGCTGCCCTTGCCCCGGCCATGTGACCATCTGTCTGGCCCCGGGCGAGGAGGTCGGCTGGAACGCCGCCGCCAATGATCAGGGCGGATCCCACACCTGGACCATGGGTTGCTGAGCCGGGACTGAGCCGTACCCCTGCACACGGGCTGCGCGTCCCGGCGCATACGGGACGCGTAGTTCACGGCCCCGGCGCCGCAGGGTCCGGATCCAGCCACCGCTGTCGTATCCAGCCACCGTCCTGACGTGGTGTTTTACAGTGGCTGGCGTCAGTTCCGGCGACAACATCTGTGAGGTATGCGAGAACATGCCGACTGAAACGCTTGAGTTTCAGGTGGAGGCCCGTCAGCTGCTGCAGCTGATGATCCACTCGGTCTACTCGAACAAGGACGTCTTCCTGCGCGAGCTCGTCTCCAACGCTTCCGACGCGCTGGACAAGCTGCGTCTGGAGAAGCTGCGGGACGACTCGCTGGACGCCGACGTGGCCGATCTGCACGTCGAGATCGACGTCGACGGCGACGCCCGCACCCTCACCGTGCGGGACAACGGCATCGGGATGTCGTACGACGAGGTCGGACAGCTCATCGGCACCATTGCCAACTCCGGCACCGCGAAGTTCCTCCAGGAGCTGCGGGAGGCCCAGGACGCGGCCGGGGCGGAAGGGCTCATCGGCCAGTTCGGTGTCGGGTTCTACTCCGGGTTCATGGTCGCGGACGAGGTCACGCTGGTGACCCGGCGCGCCGGCGAGGCCCAGGGCACCCGCTGGACATCGCGCGGCGAGGACACCTACACGCTGGAGCCGGTCGACGACGCGCCGCAGGGCACGTCGGTCACCCTCCACCTCAAGCCCGCCGACCCGGAGAACCAGCTCCACGACTACACCTCCCCGTGGAAGATCAGGGAGATCATCAAGCGGTACTCGGACTTCATCACCTGGCCCATCCGTATGGTGCCCGAGCGATCCGGTGCCGCAGACGAGAGCGACGAGGCGCCCGCACCCGAGACGCTCAATTCGATGAAGGCGCTGTGGGCGCGGTCGCGTGAGGAGGTGTCCGACGACGAGTACCACGAGCTGTACAAGCACATCGGCCACGACTGGCGCGACCCGCTGGAGACGATCCGGCTCCAGGCGGAGGGCACCTTCGAGTACCAGGCCCTGCTGTTCCTCCCCGCGCACGCGCCCCACGACCTGTTCACACGGGACTTCAAGCGCGGCGTGCAGCTGTACGTCAGGCGCGTGTTCATCATGGACGACTGTGAGGCGCTGCTGCCGCCGTACCTCCGTTTCGTCAAGGGTGTCGTCGACGCGGCCGACCTCTCGCTCAATGTGTCCCGCGAGATCCTGCAGCAGGACCGTCACATCGAGATGATGCGGCGACGGCTGACGAAGAAGGTCCTGTCCACGGTCAAGGACATGATGACCAAGGACCAGGACCGCTACGCCACGTTCTGGCGGGAGTTCGGCACCGTCCTGAAGGAGGGACTGGTCACCGACACCGAGAACCGTGACGCCGTCCTCGCCCTCGCCTCGTTCGCGAGCACGCACCACGACACCGAGCCGACCACGCTCCAGCAGTACGTGGAGCGGATGAAGGACAGCCAGGACGAGATCTACTACCTGACCGGCGAGTCCCGGCAGAGCATCGAGAACTCCCCGCACATGGAGGCCTTCCGGGACCGGGGCATCGAGGTGCTGCTGCTCACCGACGCCGTCGACGAGGTGTGGGCCGACACCATCGGCGAGTACGAGGGCAAGAAACTGCGGTCCGTCGCCAAGGGTCAGATCGACCTCGACACCGAGGACGACGACACCGCCGACGGTGAGCGGGAGAAGCAGACCGAGGAGTACGCCGGCCTGCTCGGCTGGATGACGGAGCAACTGGACGAGGACATCAAGGAGGTACGCCTGTCCTCCCGCCTCACCGTCTCCCCGGCCTGTGTCGTCTCCGACGCGGGCGACCTGACCCCGGCGTTGGAGAACATGTACCGGGCGATGGGCCAGGAGGTGCCCCGGGCCAAGCGGATCCTGGAGCTCAACCCCGGCCACCAACTGGTGCAGGGCCTCAACCAGGCGTACAAGGAGCGCGAGGACCGTACGGAGCTGACCGAGACCGCCGAACTCCTGCACGGCCTGGCGGTGCTCGCCGAGGGCGGCCAGCCGAAGGACCCCTCCCGCTTCGTCAAGCTCATGGCGGACCGCCTGGAACGCGCGCTGTAACCCGGCCCCGCGGGACATCGGCGGCCTGCCCCGGCCCTCGGGACAGGCCGCCGATGTGCGAGCGCGACGACCCGCGCGTTGTGAGGAGCGGGGGCCGAGGCGAGGAAGCCGGACCGGGGCGAGCGGCTCGCCGTGCTCAGTGCGCGCGAGGCGTGGCAGGACGCGGGGGTGCCGCGGGTGGAGCCGGAGCGGTTGGCCGCCGTCATCGGCACGCGCCGTTCGCCGTCCTGATGTTCATGCCCAACGGGTCTCCGGCCTGCGTCAGCATGGACCTGGGCGCGCAGGGCGGTGCCCGGACGCCGGTCAATGCGTGTTCCTTCGCACCTACCGCTCGTCTCCCAGATCCTCCGGATCCAGGTTCTGCAGGACCTCTCAGAGCGCCCCGACGGCCGAGTCCAGGGCGTCATGCCCGTCGAGTCCGTCGAACACGCCGTCGGCATGAGCGCGAGGGGCCGAGAGCGCATTGGACAATCGTGGAGTAGACTATCAGTCCAGAGATGGACAATCAGTCCAATACCTTGCCGGAGAAGCTTCCGTGGACGACGAGGCCGACGACCACCTCATCAGTGAGGCCGAGAAGATCGCCGTAGCGTTGGGTCGTATGTTCCCGGGCTTGTGCGAGGTGGTGCTGCACGATCTGCGGGATCCGCAGCATGCGATCCGGGCGATCGAGAACAACCTCTCCGGCCGCCAGGTCGGGGACTCCGCCACGGAGCTGGGCCTGGCCCGTATCCAGGATCCCCACTACCCCAGCGTCATCCAGAACTACCCCAATCAGTTCCCCGACGGCCGGCCGGCGAAGAGTACGTCCATCGGCATCAAGAACGCCGCGGGGGAGTACATCGCCGCTCTCTGCCTGAACCTGGACGTGTCCGTCCTGTCACCGGTGACCCTCGCATTGGCCAACCTGGTGGCCACGGACACCGAATACCGGGAGCAGCCCCTGGAGACGCTTCAGGACCGCAACGCGCGCGAACTGCGTCAGACGGTGGAGGCACATGCCGCGGAGCGTGCCGCGACACCCAGGTCGCTGAGCCGCGAGGACAAGAGGGCACTCGTACGGCAGTTGCAGCGCGACGGCTACTTCGCTTCCCGTGATGCCGCACAGACCATCGCGGACCTGCTCGGTGTGTCCCGGGCGACCGTCTACAACTACGCGAAGTAGCCGCCAGCATCTTGTTCTTCCGAAGGGATACGGACAGCCCTGTGCGAACCCGACCGTGAACACCCTGGCCGACCCGGACACCCCGTTCGCCGTGGTCGAAGCCGGCACCATGCGAGGCAATATCGCCCGCCTCAAGGACCCGGCCGACCGTCTCGCGGTCGCCCTGCGCCCGCACGGCAAGACCGCGAAGAGCCTCGACGTCGCCGCCCTCCTGCACTCCGCCGCGCCCTGCCCGGTCACCGTCTCCACGCTCGCGGAGGCCGAGGCGTTCGCCGACGGCGGCTACACCGACATCACCTGTGCCGTCGGCATCGACCCGCGCGAACTCCCGCGTGTCGTCGCGCTGTCGCGGCGCGGCGTCACCCTGCGACTCCAGTCACGTCATCCGGGCGATGGTGCTCCGGCGCACCCTGCTGTCGTACGTGTTCGGCACGGGCATACGCTCCGGGTCAACGGATCGGGCGGCGCGTTATCTGTGTTTCTGTGAACTCCCAGATCAGATCCAGTAGTTCGGCCGGCGTTTCGAGCTGGGGCAGGTGGCCGCTCCGGTGGAGGAGTTCGAAGCGGGAGTCGGGAAGGGCGGCCGCGTAGGCGCGTCCGTAGTCCGTGTCGACGACCTGGTCGCTCTCGCCCCATACGACGAGAGCCGGATGCGTGACCTTGGCCAGGCGCTCGCGGAGGGTGGGGTCTTCCATGCCGTGGGGGCCGGAGTAGACCTGCAGGGTGGCGCTGTTGGCGGCCATCGCAGCCCGGGCGGCTTCCGGGAGGGTACTGGGGTCTATCGCGAACTTGGCTGGGTCGTGGTAGGCGAGAGCGGACAGCTCCGCAGGGGTGAGGGAGGAGACGTCCGCCAGCTGGTGGCCGGGGACCCGGATGCCGACGGCGTTGACGAGGGCGACGCCGCTGATCCGGTCGCTGCCGAGCAGGGCCATCTCGGTGGCGATCCAGCCGCCGATCGAGTTGCCGACGACGGTGACGTCCGTGAGTCCGAGCGTGTCGAGCAGGTGCCCGTAGGCGCGGGCGAGGGTGGGGACGTCGATCAGCCAGTCGGGCCGGGCGGTCCCGTTGAATCCGGGGTGGACAGGGGTGACGACCCTGGCCGGTCGCTCGTCGGCGAGCAGGCCGGCGAACGGGACGACGGTCTGCGGACCCCCACCTCCGTGCAACAGGAGGAAGGGCCGGCCGTGCCCCTGGTCCTCGACGGTGACGTCGAGGTGGCCTGAGCCGAGGGCGAGGGTGTGGACGGTGTTGGTCATCAAGGACTCCGTATGTGCCGTCGTAGGGGAAGGGGTGCCCGCCGCCGGGGCAGGGCCTAGGGCCGTTGGGTGAAGTCGGTGGCGGGGACCGTGGCGTAGCGGCTCATCACGGTGACGGTCGACTCGGGAGTGAGTTCCTGACCGGAGGCGATCATGTCCCGCAGATCGCGGAAATACTGCACATACAGGTCGGGCGTGAAGGTGTTGATCATCACCGCGGGCTCGTCGCCGAGGTTGGCGAAGGTGTGCGGGACACCGGGCGGAATCATGGCGAGCGTGCCGGCGGGGGCGGCATGGGTGGAGTCCCCGACGGTGAAGTGCACGGTGCCGGAGACGACGTAGAAGCCCTCGTCGTGCTGGGCGTGACGGTGCTGTGGAGGTCCTTGGGTGTGCGGGGCGAGGGTGATCTCGCCGATGCCGAGCCGGTGTTGGGTGGTGCTGCCGTCTTCGAGGATCCGCATCTGTGTGGGGCCCAGGCGGATCGTCTCGCCGCCGTGCGGACCGACCAGGGAGAGTTCGGCCATCTTCAGTCTCCTTCGTGAGAGCTGACTCTCATGAATCTACGGCAGCTCCCCCCGTTTGTGCAAGTGGACTCTTATAAAGAGAGCTGGCCGGTATCATGGATCCCGGATCCGACGGAGGAGGGCCCAGCGATGACGGCGCAGCTCGACGCAGGCCGCAGCAACCAGAAGAGGCGCACGCGGACGGCGATCGTCGGGGCCGCGCGTGAACTCATCACCACGGGAGCCGATGTGACCATGCCGGCGATCGCCCGCACGGCCCTGGTCTCCGAGGCGACCGCCTACCGGTACTTCCCGGATCTTCCGTCCCTGATCAGCGAGGCCCTGGCCGGCAGCTGGCCGTCCCCGGCCGAGGCCCTCCGGCCGGTCGCGGGCTCGTCCGACCCCGTCGTACGCGTCTCCTACGCCTGCGAGTTCCTGCTGCGGGGAATACTCGCGCGGCAGGGAGCGGTACGCGCGATGATCGCCGCCACCGTCACCCGCCCCGAGACGGCGAAGACGCGCCCGGGCATCCGCTTCGGCCTCATCGACCAGGCACTGGAACCGCTGAAGGGCACGCTGGGGGCAACGGACCCGGACGCGCTCACCCAGCTGGAGCGGGACCTCGCGGTGGTTGTCAGCGCGGAGGCCCTTTTCTCCCTCACTGATCTCTGCGGCCTCACTCCCGACGAGGCGGTCGCCAGCGCCGTACACACCGCGAGGACCCTGACGGAGGCGGCGGTGCGTGCGACGGGCGGGGAGTGAACCGGCGGTCGGGCGGTCGGGCGGTGCGAAGGAGCGGGCCGGCCCGTCCTCGTCCGGGTGGTCACTGTCATGTCCGGATCTGGCCAGCATCGGGGGCGGTCGATCGCCTAGAACTGGGGCATGACGACTTACTCGGCCGTGGTCACCACCGGCATCTACTGCCGACCGGGCTGCGGATCACAGCCGCTCGCGGAGAACGTGCGCACGTTCGAGCTCCCGGCGGCGGCCGAGGCGAACGGTTTCCGGGCGTGTCTGCGGTGCAGGCCCTGGCGGGTGGCCGGGCCGGTCGCCGCCGACGTTCCCGAACTGCTCTGCAGGGCCGTGCAGTTGATCGTCGCGGGGGCGCTGGACTCGGGTACCGAGGCCTCGCTCGGCGCCCGGCTCGCCGTGTCGCCCCGGCATCTGCGGCGGCTGTTCACCCAGCACCTGGGGGTGACCCCGGACCAGCTCGCGCGCTCGCGGCGCGCCCACTTCGCACGCCGGCTGCTGGACGACACCGACCTGACGGTGGCCGATGTGGCCTTCGCGTCCGGGTTCGGCAGCGTACGGCAGTTCAACCGGGACATGCGGCTGGTGTTCCGGGCCTCGCCGGTGGAGCTGCGCAGCCGGCGCAGACGAGCGGACCGGCTCGTGGCGGACGGCGGGCTGGTGCTGCGGTTGCCGTTCGCGCCGCCGCTGCACTGGCCGGCCATGCTGGCGTTCCTTGCCGAGCGGGCCGTACCCGGTGTGGAGTCGGTGCGGGAGGGTGTGTACCGGCGCACGATCAGCCTGGACGGTGCGGCTGGGCTGCTGGAGGTGTGCGAAGGCGGCGAGGGCCATCTGCTGCTGCGCGCCCATCTGCCCTTCTGGGAAGGGCTGATCCATGTCGTCGAGCGCGTCGGCCGGATCTTCGGCGTGGACGCGGACATGGCGCCGGCCGAGGCCGCCCTGGGCGCCGATCCGCTGGTCGGCCCGCTGATCGCGGCCCGCCCGGGACTGCGGGTGCCGGGCGCCTGGGGAGCCTTCGAGATCGGCGTGGACGCCGTCCTCGGCCAGTACGCCGACCGGCCGCTGATGCGGGAGCAGATGGCCGCCCTCGTCGAGTCCGCGGGACAGCCGGTTCCAGGGCTCGGCCACGATCTGACCCACCTCTTCCCGTCCGCCGGGAAGGTGGCCGCAGCCGACCTGCAGGGGGCCGGACTCCCGTCGGAAACGGCACACACCCTCCGGGCCTTGGCCCTCGCCGCGGCACGCGACGACACGCTGTTCGACGGCGGATCACCGCTGGCAGACGTCGTCCGTGGCCTGGCCGCCGTCCGCGGCGTCACGGAGGACACGGCACAGCGGATCGCCCTGCGACTGGGCTATGACGACGCCTTCCCGGCCGTGGACCGGGCCGACGAGGACGGTGAGTCCGGCGCCGCTTGGCGCCCCTGGCGTGCCTTCGCCGCGACCCACTTGGCCGTGGCGGACCTCCCCGCGCTGACGGCCTGACCAGGCGCCACTGCCCGACCAGTCCACTACCTGAGCAGTCCAGTACCTGAGCAGTCCAGTACCTGACCAGTCCAGTACCTGACCAGTCCAGTGCCCGACCGGATCACGGCCCGACGTCCCTCGGTCGAGACGGGCCGGTATTCACGCCTACCGAAAGGAACCGAAGATGGAGAACGCCCAGCGAGAACTGGCCGACGCCCTGCGTGCCTTGCACACACCCGCAGACGGCCGCGCACTGATACTGCCCAACGCGTGGGACGCGGCGAGCGCGGCGCTCATCGCGCAGGCGGGCGCCCGGGCGATCGCGACGACCAGCGGCGGTGTCGCCTGGTCGGCAGGCCGGTCCGACGGTCATGGCCTGACCCGGGAGGAGATGGCCGAGGCTGTGCGGCGTATCGCCGACGCGGTCGACGTGCCGGTGACCGCCGATATCGAGGGGGGTTACGGCCCCGGCGCCGAAGACGTCGCGGCCACCGTCCGTGCGGTGATCGCGGCCGGCGCGGTCGGTGTCAATCTCGAGGACTCCCTCGCGCCGGGCGGGCCGCTGTACGACGTGCCCGCTCAGGCCGTACGACTGAGCGCGGCCCGTTCCGCGGCCGAGGAGGCGGGGCTGGCCGGCCTGTGGATCAACGCGCGCACGGACGTCTTCCTGTTCGGCATCGGCGCTCCGGAGGGCCGCATGGAGAACGTGCTGTCCCGGGTGGCGGCCTACGCCGACGCGGGCGCCGACAGCCTGTTCGTGCCCGGGCTGGTGGATGTGGACACGGTGGCCGAACTGGTCCGCCGCAGCCCCCTGCCGATCAACGTGATGACGGGCCCGGGCGCGCCGCCGGTGAAGGCCTTCGAGGCGGTCGGCGTCCGTCGCGTCAGCGTGGGCACCGCGCTCGCGCAGACCGCGTACGGGACCGTCCAGCGCGCGGCCGCCGAGTTGTTGGACGCGGGCACCTACGACGCGATGGCGGGCGCGGCGGACTTCGGCACCGTCAACAGCGCGGTCACTGTCAAGCGCACGACACGGTGATTCCTCACCGGGTGACCCACTGACGCGGTTACTCCGGTCGGCCCATCGGCGTGTTACTCACTTTCGGGTGAAGGCATCCGGGGTGGTGGGGTGGCGCAGGCCGGTGAGTGATGGCCTCGGGCTTGAGTTTTGCGGGCGCATATGCCCGACGATTCGTCAATCTCCAGCATTCAGGACATAAATGGTCATTGCATGCGAGAGTCATGGATTGCTGCTGGATCCGTAATGCCATGCGCGTTTCCCGCATATAGCCGGGCGAAGGTTGCAGGGTGTGCGTGTGCGGCCGACCGGCCGCCGACTCGCACAAGGCACCCTTGCCGGCCCGTGGCTGACATGTCGCGTCGGCCCGGGTGTGCGCATCCTCAGAAGGGGGACTTCGTGTCCGTTTCTTCTTCCGTCCGTCGTCTGACCGCCGTCGCCGCCGTGGCCGCCGCCACGGTGGGTGTCGTGGCGCCTTCGGCCGTGGCTGCCGGCCGGGCACCGGTCCGTACGCACGGAGTGGTGTACATCAGCGGCGTGCAGCACAAGTTGCAGGGCCGGGACGACCGTTCCAACCGCGCGCTGAACAAGCAGTGGGTGGCCGTCACGAACAGCTCGCGCCGGGCGGTGAACCTGGACAGCTGGAAGCTGTCCGACCTGGACGGCCACAGCTACACCTTCCGCCACGTGCGGCTCGCGGGCCGGGCCACCGTCCGCGTCCACACCGGCGTCGGCCGGAACACCGCGACCGACGTCTACCAGGACCTCCGCGCGCGCGTGTGGGACGTCAACGCCGACGCCGCGACTTTGCGTGACGCCCGCGGCCGGATCATCGACGCCGTCTCCTGGGGCCGCCGTACGGCGAAGCCCGCCCGTACCACGAAGCCTGTCCACGCTGCGAAGCCCCTCCACGCTGCGAAGCCCGTCCGCCGCGACGGCGCCGGTTTGAGGCATGGCGGTGTGCACCACCAGGACGGAGCCCGCCACCACGACGACCACGCCCGCGGCCACCGCCGCTGACCCGCCGCCCGCTGAACCGACCACTGGGTGCCCATCCCGCCGAGCGAGCGCGGGACTGGGCACCCATGCCCAGGACGCCGACGCGAAACGGGTGCGTGGGCTGAACCCCGTGCCTGCGGAAGCCGCCCCACTCGTGTATGCGGGAGTCGAGCCCCCGCCTATGCGCAAGCCCCCCGGACTCACACCCTCCCTCCCCACCCTGTGCGGTGGGCGTAACCCCTGATGATCAGGTGCGGAGACACCGGCGTAATGCGGGGTTCGTACGGTCACGAAGGGTGGGATCAGGTCGAGCACAGAGAGGGGAGGCGCCCGTGGCCGCGCCGGGCTTTCGCAGCGAGGACATGACGACGGTGCGGACCGTCTGCTCGTACTGCGGGGTGGGCTGCGGCATGGTCCTCGACATCGGCCGGGGACCGGACGGGCGGCGTACGGTCCTGAAGGCGTCGGGGGACAAGGAGCACCCGGCGAACCTCGGCCGACTGTGCACCAAGGGCGCGACCACCGCGGACATGCTCGCCGCGCCGGGCCGGCTGACCACCGCCCTCGTGCGGCCCGACCGTGGAGAGGAGCCCCAGCCGGCGCCGCTGGCCGACGCCGTCGCCGAGACCGGGCGGCGCCTGCGCGCCATCGTCGACGAGCACGGGCCGGACGCGGTCGCCCTCTACGTCTCCGGGCAGATGAGCCTGGAGGCTCAGTACCTGGCGAACAAACTGGCCAAGGGCTTCATCCGGACCAATCAGATCGAGTCGAACTCCCGGCTGTGCATGGCGAGTGCCGGCACCGGCTACAAGCTGTCGCTGGGCGCGGACGGGCCGCCCGGCTCGTACCAGGACTTCGACAAGGCCGACGTCTTCTTCGTCATCGGCTCCAACATGGCCGACTGCCACCCCATCCTCTTCCTGCGGATGATGGACCGGGTGAAGTCGGCGGGCGCCCGGCTGATCGTCGTAGACCCGCGGCGCACCGCCACCGCCGCAAAGGCCGACCTGTTTCTGCAGCTCAAGCCGGGTACGGACCTCGCGCTGCTCAACGGGCTGCTGCACCTGCTGCACGCGAACGGCCACACCGATCCCGACTTCGTCGCCGCGCACACCGAGGGCTGGGAGGCGATGCCCGCCTTCCTCGCCGACTACGCGCCCGCCACCGTCGCCGAGATCACCGGCATCCCGGAGGACGACATACGGGAGGCCGCCCGCCTGATCGGCGAGGCGGGGGAGTGGACGAGCTGTTGGACGATGGGCCTGAACCAGTCCACACACGGCACCTGGAACACCAACGCGCTGGTCAATCTCCATCTCGCCACCGGCGCGATATGCCGCCCGGGCAGCGGGCCCTTCTCACTCACCGGGCAGCCCAACGCCATGGGCGGCCGGGAGATGGGCTACATGGGGCCGGGACTGCCCGGGCAGCGGTCCGTGCTCGTCGACGCCGACCGGGCCTTCGTCGAGGAGCTGTGGGAGCTGGAGCCGGGCGCCCTGCGCGCCGACGGTGTCGGCAAGGGCACGGTCGAGATGTTCCGGAAGATGGCCGACGGGCACATCAAGGCCTGCTGGATCATCTGCACCAACCCCGTCGCCTCCGTCGCCAACCGCAAGACGGTCATCGAGGGACTGGAGGCCGCCGAATTCGTCGTGACGCAGGACGTGTTCGCCGAGACGGAGACCAACGCGTACGCCGATGTCGTCCTGCCCGGCGCGCTGTGGACCGAGACCGAGGGCGTCCTCGTCAACAGCGAGCGTAATCTCACCCTGGCCCGGCCCGCCGCCGATCCGCCCGGCGAGGCCACGGCGGACTGGCGGATCATCGCCGCCGTGGCCCGTGAGATGGGGTACGAGAAGGGGTTCGCGTACGACAGCGCCGAGGAGATCTTCGAGGAGATCAAGCGCGCCTGGAACCCGGCCACCGGCTGGGACCTGCGCGGTGTGAGCTACGAGCGGCTGCGCAGCACACCGGTGCAGTGGCCGGCGGCGACCGCGGACGGGTCCGACCGCAATCCGGTCCGGTACGTCGGCGAGGACGGCTCGCCCACCTTCCCGACGCCGAGCGGCCGCGCGGTGTTCTACGCCCGCCCGCACATCCCGGCGGCGGAGATGCCCGACGACGACTATCCGTACGTCCTCAACACCGGCCGGCTCCAGCACCAGTGGCACACGCTGACGAAGACGGCCAAGGTCGCCAAGCTGAACAAGCTCAACCCCGGTCCCTTCGTGGAGGTGCACCCGCAGGACGCGGCCGAACTGGGCCTCGCCGAGGGGGATTCGGTGGAGGTCGCCTCACGGCGCGGGCGGGCCGTGCTGCCCGCGGTCGTCACCGACCGGGTGCGGCCGGGCTGCTGTTTCGCGCCGTTCCACTGGAACGACCTGTTCGGCGAGTATCTGAGCGTCAACGCGGTGACGAGCGACGCCGTGGACCCGCTGTCGTTCCAGCCCGAGTTCAAGGTGTGCGCGGTCTCGCTGACCAAGGTGGCCACCCCGGTCACGGTCCGGGCCCCGGCCCCGGTGAGCACTCCGGCCCCGGTGACCACTCCGGTCCTTGCCGAGGCCTCCACCGAGGTCACGCCGCCCTCCGCCCTCTCCGCTCTCGCCCCGTTCGGGCTGGACCCCGCCCCACCGCCGGTCCTGGCCGCACACGAACGCCGGTATCTGACCGCATTCCTCGCCGGCATCCCGTACGGCGCCCCGGGCGTACCGGTCCTGCCCCCGGACGCCCCGTTCAGCCCGGAGCACGTCCTGTGGGTCAACGGCGTACTGGCCGGGATGTACTCCAGGACCGAGGAGACGCAGCCCACCGCGCCCGCCGCAGGAGGCTCCCCGCTGTCGTCCGCCCCGCCCACGGACGCTTCCCGCCGCCAGGTCGTGATCCTCTGGGCGTCGCAGACCGGGAACGCGGAGGAATTCGCGACCGAGGCGGCCGAGCGGCTCTCCGCCGACGGCCATCGCGCCTCCCTCCTGGCCATGGAGGAGGCGGACCCCTCCGCGCTACCGACCGAATCCGACCTGCTGCTGATCACGAGCACCTTCGGCGACGGCGACGCCCCGGACAACGGGGCCGGATTCTGGGACGCCCTCGCCTCGTCCGAAGCCCCACGGCTGAAGGGCAGGCGCTACGCCGTCCTGGCCTTCGGCGACTCCTCCTACGACGACTTCTGCGGCCACGGCCGCCGTCTCGACCTGCGTATGGAGGAACTGGACGCGATACGTCTGGCCCCGCGCACCGACTGCGAACCGGACTACGAGACCGCGGCGGGAGCCTGGCTCGACCAGGTGCTGACCGCGTTGCGGAACGACCAGGCGCTCACCGCGTCGAAGGACACCGAGCCACCGGCCGGTGCCGCCCCGGTCCCCGCACCCCCGGCGGCCACCCGGCCGAGCCGTCCGGCCCCCGCCACCGCCCGCCTCACCGGCAATCGCCTGCTGAGCCTGCCCGGCGCCGGCAAGGAGGTCCGGCGCTTCACCTTCGACACCCGGGACAGCGACACCCCGCTGGTCTACGAGGCCGGCGACGCCCTCGCCGTACACCCGGTGAACCGGCCGGAACTCGTGACCGAGTGGCTCGCCGTGACCGGCCTGGACGCGGACGCGGCCGTCGAGGTCAAGAACGTCGGGGCGGTGCCGTTCGCCGAGGCCCTGCTGCGCAACCTGGACATCACCCGGGTCACTCCCGACCTGCTGCGCTTCGCCGCAGACCGCACCCGCGACCCGCGCGAGCTGCGCAAGCTCCTGCGACCGGACAACAAGGGCGAGCTGGCGCGCTGGTCCTGGGGACGGCAGGCCGTGGACGTGGTGGCCGAGTTCGGCATCCGGGCCGGGGCACAGGAGTGGGCGGAACTGCTCGGGCGTCTGCAGCCGCGCCTGTACTCCATATGCTCCAGCCCGCTGACCGACCCCCACCTGGTGTCGCTGACGGTCTCCGTCGTCCGGTACGAGAACCTGGCCGGCCGGCCCCGTCAGGGCGTGTGCTCCCCGTTCCTCGCCGACGCCGAGCCCGGCACCCCCGTACCGGTCCGCGTCCAGCGGGCGCCGCACTTCCGCCCGCCCGCCGACCCCGCCACCCCGGCCGTGATGGTGGGCCCCGGCACCGGCATCGCCCCCTTCATCGGCTTCCTGGAGGAACGCCGGGCCCGCGGCCACCGGGCCCCGAACTGGGTGTTCTTCGGCGAACAGCACCGCGCGACCGACTTCTACTACGAGGAGGAGCTGACCGCGTTCCTCGCCGAGGGGACGCTCACCCGCCTGGACACCGCCTTCTCCCGCGACCAGCGCGCCAAGGTCTACGTCCAGGACCGGATGCGCGAGCACGGTCCCCTGCTGTGGTCCTGGCTCCGCGACGGCGCCCACTTCTACGTCTGCGGCGACGCCTCCCGCATGGCCAAGGACGTCGACCAGGCCCTGCGGGAGATCGCCACCGTGCACGGCGGCCTGGCCGAGGCCGAGGCGGCGGCCTACGTCAAGCAGCTGGCCGCCGACAAGCGCTATGTGCGGGACGTGTACTGACATCCGTGCGGCACCCCGATGCCCGCCTCCGGGACGCGGGGGACTAGCGTCTTCCCGTTGTGGATCCGACCGGGTTCTTCCGTGTCGAGCCGAAGGAGGACGATCTGCATGGATGGTCGCGCGATGACCGAACTGTCGGCCGGCCAGCTCCCGGAGCTGACCACAGGACGCCTGCTGACCACGTGGCACCTGGACGTCCCCGCGCTGCTGCTGGTCATCGTCCTGGGCGCGCTCTACGGCTGGGGCGTCGCACGGCTGCGCCGACGGGGCGAGCCCTGGCCGCCCGCCCGTGCCGTCGCGTTCGCGCTGCTCGGCCTGGGCGGGCTGGTGGTGGCCACGATGTCCGCGCTGGCCGTCTACGACCATGTGCTGTTCTGGCCGGCCGCCGTGCAGAACATCCTCCTCGACCTCGTCACACCCCTGGGCCTGGCCCTCGGCGACCCGCTGCGGCTGGCCGTCGAGGCACTGCCGGAGAACGCCGCCGGGCGGGTGCGCCGGGCGATGACCGGGCGGCTGGTGCGGATCCTGACCTTCCCCCTGGTCAGTACGGCGCTGGTGCTGGCCACCGAGCTGACGGTGTACTTCACGCCGTACTTCGCCACCGCCCTGCGCGTGGACTGGCTGCACGAGCTGATGTATCTGCACCTGCTCGTGGCCGGCTGCCTGTTCGTCGTGCCCATGCTGACCCACGAGGAAGCGCTGCCCCGCTGGTGCACCCACCCGGTGCGGGCGGCGCTGGTCTTCCTGGACGGCATCGTCGACGCGGTCCCGGGTGTCATCGTCATGACCCACAGCACGCTGATCGCCGGTGCCTGGTATCTGCACCACGCGCCGAGCTGGTCCCGCGACGTCCAGCACGACCAGCAGATCGGCGGCGGGGCGATGCTCAGCATCGCCGAGCTGGTCGCCCTGCCCTTCCTGCTGGCTCTCCTGTTCCAGTGGGCGCGCGCGGAGCGGGTCCAGAACGCGGCCCTCGACCGCCGCCTCGACGCGGAACTCGCCGCCGTCGCCCCGCCCGCCCCGGACCCCGGCCAGGCGCCTTCGCCCGCCGCCGCTGCCGAGCGGGTACGGCCCTGGTGGGAGACCGAGCAGAACGAGGTGGCCGCCAGGATCCGGAGCCAGCACCGGGATAAGTGACCGGCACACCCCGCTCCCGCCCGGTCCGGGACGGGCCGTACCCTGACCGGGCGATGAGGGAGGGCGGATGAAGGACACCGCAGGCCCCGGGGCGGTGCTGGTCGTCGACGACGACACGGCGATCCGGCGGTCACTGGAGCGTGGCCTCAGGCTCAACGGCTTCGCGGTGCGGACCGCCGCCGACGGGCCCACGGCGCTCGCCGCGATCGAGCAGGCACCCCCCGACGTGCTGGTGCTCGACGTGTCGATGCCCGGGATGAGCGGCATCGAGGTGTGCACCCGGCTGCGCGGCTGGGGCCGGGACCTGCCCGTGCTCATGCTCTCCGCCCTCGACGAGACCGCCGACCGGATCGCCGGACTCCAGGCGGGCGGCGACGACTACCTGGTCAAGCCGTTCGCCCTGCAGGAGCTGGTGCTGCGGCTGCACGCGCTGCTGCGCCGCCGGCCGCCCGCCGACCGGGCGGTGCTGCGGGTGGCCGACCTCGTCATCGACCCCGGGGCGCGCACCGCCGAGCGGGCCGGCTGCCCGCTGGAGCTCACCCGGCGCGAGTTCGAGCTACTTGAGGTGCTCGCCCGCAACGCCGGACTCGTCCTCACCCGCGACCAGCTCCTGGAACGGGTGTGGGGCTACGACTTCGACGTGCGCACCGATGCCGTCGACACCTTCGTCAGCTATCTGCGGCGCAAGCTCGAGGCGGACGGACACGCGCGGCTGATCCACACCGTGCGCGGAGTCGGGTTCGTGCTCAGGGAAGCCAGGGACACACCGTGAGGCTCTCCACGCGCATCGGTCTCGCCGTCGGCTGCACCGTCCCGCTGCTGGTGCTGGCCTCCGGCTGGCTGCTGCTGAACCTGGTCGCCCGTGATCTGCACCGTGCCGAGGACCAGCATCTGCGGCAGCGGGCCACCGCCATCGCGCCGGACGCCCGTTCGCTGTTGCGGGCCTCGGAGAACGGCCGGCCGAAGGTGGCCGACACCAGGGAACGCAGGCTGTTCAGCGCGGCCCTCGATGTCGGCGTACGCGTCGTCGGACCGGATGCCGACTTCAGCGGCGGCCCCCAGCCCGGCCCGTCCGTGACCCTTCCGGCGCGCACCGCGGGTCCGGTCACCGTCCGCGACGGCGCCCGCAGCTGGCGTGCCCTGGCCCGGCCCGTCCGGGGCACCACCGTCCCCGGCACCCTGTGGGTCTTCTCGCCCGACACGGCCGACCGCGCCCAGATCCCGCTCGTACGCAATCGCGTCAACCTCACCGCGGCCCTCGCCGCACCCCTGTCCGGGCTGCTCGCCTGGGGTCTGGCCGCCGGTACGAGTGCCCCGCTGCGCCGTCTCACCCGCCGCACCGCCGGCCTCGACCCGCGCACCTGCGGCGCCCGGCCGGACGAGCGGCGTACCGGAGTGACCGAGGTCGACGAGCTGGCCGCCACCCTGCGGACCGTCCTCGCCCGCTACGACGAACAGGCCGCCCGCACCGCCGAGGCCCTGGACACCGCCCGCTCCTTCTCCTCCGCCGCGGCGCACGAGCTGCGCACCCCGCTGATGAGCATGGGCACCAACCTCGACATTCTCACCGACCACCCGGGTCTGCCCGCACCCGACCGCACCGAGGTCCTCGCCGACCTGCGACGCGAACACGCCCGGATGCAGGGTCTGCTGGTGATGCTGCGCGAGCTGGGTCGTGGGGACCTGGTGGAGGCGGAGGCGTTCCGCCACGTGGACCTCGCCGACGTGGCGGACGCGGCCGTCGCCGAGGCCCGCCGCCGAGCCCCGGACGCCGAGATCACCCTGGACGCAGCCCCCGGGCTCACGGTGCACGGCTGGGAGCCGGGCCTGAGGCTGCTGCTGGACAACCTGCTCGGCAACGCGCTGGCCCACGGCCGGGACGCGCGGGGCCGGGCACGGCTCCGGGTGGGGGTGCGTGCGACGGCGGAGCAGGTGCTGATCACCGTGGACGACCACGGGCCCGGTGTGCCGCCCGACGCCCGGCGCCGGATCTTCGAGCGATTCCAGCGCGGCCCGGACAGCGCGGGCTCCGGGCTCGGCCTCACCCTCGTCGCCCAGCAGGCGGCGCTGCACCGGGGAAGCGTCGGCGTGACGGACGGACCGGACGGCGTCGGCGCCCGCTTCGAGGTACGGCTGCCCTCGGGCGGTGGCGGACTGCCGGACCGGCGCGACTGGCTGATCGGCACAGCCGGGGCGAATCGGTCACAGAGTTTCCCCAAAGACACTCCCTAGCCTCCGTCTCGACGGACGGACGACCTGACCGTCCGGGGAAGTGAACGGAGAGGCAGATGTACGTACGACGACGGACGCGCACGCTGCTCGCGGGGCTCGCCGTGACTGCGGTGCTGGCGGGCACGGCGGGAGCGGCCTCCGCGGCCGAGGACACGACCGGCGCGAAGCCGGCCGGTGACGGAGCTCGCACGCTGTGCAAGCGGGTGCCGAAGATCGACCGCCGTATCGAGCGCGCCCTGAAGCGGCTCGACGCCGGCGCCGGAACGCGTGGCTCGGTGGCGCGGCTGGAGAAGCGCGTCGACAACGCGAAGAAGGCCGGCCACACCGAGATCGCCACCTACCTCCAGAACCGGCTGGACTTCCGCAAGTCGCTGCGGACCAGCCTGGAGCAGCGTCAGAAGGACCTGACGGCCGTCAAGACCTGGTGCAAGGCCCACGGCAACGGGAAGGCGACCAGTTGATGCGGGCCCGGCGCCTGCTCCTCGCGACGGCGGCCGCCGCGCTGGTGGCGCTCACCGCGGGCTGCGCCCATCACGACGGCGCCTCCCCGAAGGCCCCGTCCGGCGCATCCCCCTCCGCTCAGCCCTCGCAGCTGGCGGATATGCAGAAGAAGGTGGACGCCGCCCAGTCCGCGGCCGCCGCGGCCGACCAGGACGCGACGAGCACCGCCGACCGCTGACCCGTGCGGGGAGCGCCACCCGGCGCTCCCCGCACTCCCGAGAGCCGGCCGAAGCGCTGCGGTCAGGGCGAGGTCACCCTTGACCATGCGGCCCCCGTCGCCGGCCAGGCGCAGGTAGTAGTCCGAGGAACAGGCCGGTCTTGGCGATCTGGTTGCCCTTGACGGGCGGAGACCGGCGCAGTCCGCGAGGTCCGGGACGGTCGCGTGGGCGGCAGACGTCGGCGAAGCCGCAACGCGAGTCGCCGGTACCGGTCCAGTCAGTCTTGATCTCCGACTGCACGCCCGGGTTGTTCGAGGGGCAGGGGTCTGGGCGCTGTTGGGGCCCCAGTGTCACCAGGCGCTGACCGACGCGCGTGTCCTGATTGCCGGCAATGCGTGGAGCGTGCGTCCGAGGTGCCGCTGTCGGCGGCGCGGCGCTCACGCCCCCGCTGCCCCGGTGCGCAAGCCGTCCATGACCAGGTCGAGGAGTCGGGTGGCGCGTGAGCGCCAGCCGTCGTCCGGGTCCAGTTGCCAGAGGCCCGCGATGGCGAGCATGAAGTCCTCCGCGGTGACTCCGGGCCGGATGGTGCCGGCGTCGTCGTTGGCGCGCAGCAGGAGTTCCGCCGCTGCCGTCACCGGTGTGTGGGGCGGCTTCGCCGGGCCGCCGGGTGCGCCAATGGCCTGCCGGATCGCACCGGCCAGGCCGGCCTTGGTCATGGCGAACTCGGCGAGCCGGTCCATCCAGGCACGCAGGGCCTCGTCGGGTGCCCGGTTCTGGAGCAACTGGGTCGCGCTGTCGGCAACCTGTTGCATCTCGTGGCGGTAGATCTCGAGGACGAGTGATTCGCGGTTGGGGAAGTTGCGGTAGAACGTCCCCTGCCCGACGCCGGCCTTCTTCGCGATCACGCTCAACGGGGTGTCCGCGCACCGCGACAGTTCGGCGAGTGCCACCTCAAGGATGCGCTCGCGGTTGCGCTGCGCGTCCGAGCGCCGGGGTGAGTCCTTCTGCTGCGGCACTCGTCCTCCTCGAGAGTTCGTGGCCGAACCTCGCTCTTGCTAACCGGACAGCTGTCCGTTACGTTTCACGGGTAGCGGACAGCTGTCCGGTTACGTCCACGATAGCTGTGGACACGACCCTACGGCAGTGCGCAGCTGCCACCTTTTTCGGTCCCGGCATCCCGCATATGCGCTTCACCCCGCGGCACAGGCCCGCATGACGCACTCCCCGCGCGGCCCAAGAACCCGGGCCGCCGGTTCCCGCCCGTCTGTCCTGGAAATGCGAAAGAAGCTACTGATGGCCTCATCGACGTCCAGTGTCATCACTTTGAAGATCAACGGCGAGAAGTACACACTGCCCGTCGACCACCGCACCACCCTGCTCGACGCCCTGCGCGAGCGCCTCGATCTCACCGGCACCAAGAAGGGCTGTGACCAGGGACAGTGCGGGGCATGTACGGTCCTGCTGGACGGGCGCCGGGCGGTTGCCTGTCTGCAACTGGCCGTGGCGGCCGAGGGCCGCGAGATCACCACCATCGAAGGCGTGGCCGACGGTGACCGGCTGCATCCCGTCCAGCAGGCCTTCCTCGACCTGGACGGCTACCAGTGCGGCTACTGCACTCCGGGACAGATCTGCTCCGCGATCGGAGTGATCGAGGAGCACGCGGCGGGCTGGCCGAGCGCCGTCACCGAGGACGTCCGCCCCGAAGCGGGGCCGCCCTCCCTGACCGCCGACGAGATCCGCGAGCGGATGAGCGGCAATCTGTGCCGCTGCAGCGCGTATGTCTCCATTGTCGAGGCGGTGGCCCGCGCGGCGGAAGTCTGCGTGGACGACGGGTCCGTCCACGCCGTCGCGGAGGCGAAGGAGGCCGTGGCATGAGGGAGTTCGACTATCAGCGGGCGTCCGACGTCGCCGGCGCCGTCGCCCTGCTCGGCGCCGATCCGGACACCCGTTTCCTCGGCGGTGGCACCAACCTCGTCGACCTCATGAAGACCGGCGTCGAGCGGCCCACCCGGCTCGTCGACATCCGTGAACTCCCGCTCGACGAGATCGAGTCGACGCCCGGGGGCGGCCTGCGCATCGGGGCCACCGTCACCAACGGCGACCTGGCCGCGCATCCCGAGGTCCGCCGCCGCTACCCGGCGCTCGCGCAGGCGGTGCTGGCCGGCGCGTCCGGACAGCTGCGCAACATGGCCACGGTCGGCGGGAATCTGCTGCAGCGTACCCGCTGCGGCTACTTCTCCGACGTCACCCGCCCCTGCAACAAGCGGGAACCCGGCAGCGGTTGCCCCGCCATCACGGGCGAACACCGCAACCACGCCATCCTGGGCGCCTCCGACCACTGTGTGGCCGTACACCCGTCGGACATGGCCGTCGCCCTCGCCGCCTTCGACGCCGTCGTGCACTTCGAAACGGCGGACGGGGCCGGGGAGTTGGCGCTGGCCGACTTCTATCTGCCCGTCGGGGACACCCCGCACCGTGAGACCGCCCTGCCGCCCGGTGCGCTGATCACGGGCATCACGCTGCCGCCCGCTCCGGTGGCCGCCCACTCCCGCTACCGCAAGGTCCGCGAGCGTGCCTCGTACGCGTTCGCCCTCGGCTCCCTCGCCGCCGCGCTCGACGTACGTGACGGCGTCGTCCGGGACGCGCGTCTCGCCCTCGGTGCCGTCGCCTCCCGGCCCTGGCGGGCCGCCGCGGCCGAACGGGTCCTGGTCGGCGCGCCGGCCGGCGCCGAGACCTACGCCGCCGCAGCGGACGCCGAGCTGGCGGCGGCACGACCGCTGCCGCACAACGGGTACAAGGTGGACCTCATCCGCAATCTCGTGGTGGCCGTCCTGACCGAACTCGCCGAGGAGGCCGCACGATGACCACCGTCACCACCGGAGTACCCGTACGGACGCCCTCCGTCGGCACCGCGCACACCCGCATCGAGGGCCGGGACAAGGTCACCGGAGCGGCCCGCTACGCCGGTGAGGTGCCCTTCGCCGACCTCGCGTACGGCTGGCTGGTGCTGTCCACGGTCGCCCGCGGCCGCATCCGCGCCCTCGACACCGAGCCCGTCCTCGGCATGCCGGGCGTCCTCGCAGTCCTGGACCACCGCAACTCCCCTCGGGTCGAGACCGACTACACCGGCCTGATGGGCATGCGCCCGGATCCGACCATCGCCGTCTTCCAGCACGACCGGGTGCCCCACCTGGGCTGGCCGGTCGCGCTGGTCGTCGCCGAGACGTCCGAGCAGGCCCGGGAGGCCGCCGAGGCGCTCGTGGTGCACTACGAGGAGGAGCCTCACGACGTCGAGTTCGGCGGCGAGCACTCGGACGCCTACCCGGTGGACGGCCATATGCCCGCGGTGACGGAGAAGGGTGACCTGGACGCCGCGCTGGCCTCCTCGGCCGTCGTCGTGGACGCCGAGTACACGACCCCCGAGGAGCATCACAACCCGATGGAGCCCCATGCGGCCACCGCCCGCTGGGACGGCGGCCGCCTGGAAGTGATCGACTCCAACCAGGGCGCCACCTGGGTCGTCGGCGAGCTGGCCAACCTCTTCTCGCTCGATCCGGCCGCCGTCCGCGTACGCTCCGAACACGTCGGCGGCGGCTTCGGCAGCAAGGGGGTACGTGCCCACCAGGTGGCCGCCGTGATGGCCGCGACCGTCCTGCAGCGGCCGGTACGAGTCGTTCTGACCCGGCGTCAGATGTTCTCGCTGGCCGGCTACCGCAGCCCCACCACCCAGCGCGTCCGGCTCGGCGCCGACGCCGACGGACGGTTGCGCGCACTGGAGCACCGCTCGCTCAGCCTGACCTCCACGGTCCACGAGTTCATCGAGCCGAGCGCCGGGGTGGCCCGGGTGATGTACGACGCCGGTGCCCATCACACCGCCAACCGTGTCGTACGGCTGGACGTGCCGACCCCGACGTTCATGCGTGCCCCGGGTGAGGCGCCGGGGTCGTTCGCGCTGGAGGCGGCGCTGGACGAACTCGCCGAGAAGTGCGGGATCGACCCGATCGAGCTGCGCCTGCGCAACGAACCCGACAAGGGGCCCGTCTCCGGCCTGCCGTTCGCCGGCCGCAATCTGGCCGCCTGCTTCCGGGAGGGCGCCCACAGGTTCGGCTGGGCGGACCGCGACCCGCGCCCCGGACTGCGCCAAGACGGCCGCTGGCTGCTCGGTACGGGTACGGCGGCGGCCTCCTTCCCGTCCGGCGCCGCACCGTCCACCGCGACCGCGACCGCGCACCCGGACGGCACCTTCACCGTCCGGATCTCCGCGGCCGACATCGGCACCGGGGCGCGTACCGCACTGACCCTGGTCGCCGCGGACGCACTGCAGGTGGCGCCGGAGCGGGTCCGCGTGCGTATCGGGGACAGTGACTTCGGGCCGGCGATGATCGCCGGAGGTTCCATGGGCACCCGCTCCTGGTCCTGGGCCATCAAGACCGCGGCCGGCGAGCTGCTGGAGCGGCTGGCCCTCGGTGCCGACATCCCGCCCGAGGGGATCACGGTACGGTCCGACACCGCCGCTGCCATCGGTGCCCTCGCGCCCGCCGAACGCCACTCCTTCGGCGCCCAGTTCGCCGAGGTCGCCGTGGACGTCACCACCGGCGAGGTGCGCGTGCGGCGCATGCTCGGCATCTTCGCGGCGGGCCGGATCGTCAACCCGCTCACCGCACGCGGGCAGTTCCTGGGCGGCATGATCTGGGGCATCTCCATGGCCCTGCACGAGGAGGCCGTCCGGGACCGCGCCTCGGGCGGCCATGTCGGCGCCGACCTCGCGGGCTACCACGTGGCGACGCACGCGGACGTACCCCGCATCGAGGCCGACTGGATCGAGGACACCGATCCCGACGACCCGGTCGGCATCAAGGGCATCGGCGAGATCGGCATCGTCGGCGCCGCGGCCGCTGTCGCCAACGCGGTCTGGCACGCGACCGGCGTACGCCACCGCAGCCTGCCCATCCGGCCGGACCGCGTCCTGTCGGCCGCAGCGGGAGCTCCGGATGCTTGACCTGGCCGACGAGTTGCGGCGCTGGACCGAGGAGGGCCGGGAGTTCGCCGTCGCGACCGTGGTGGCGGTCGGCGGCAGCGCACCGCGCGGTCCCGGCGCCGCCCTCGCCGTCGACAGCGTCGGCACCGTCATCGGCTCCGTCTCCGGCGGCTGCGTGGAAGGCGCGGTGTACGACCTGTGCCTGGAGGCAATGCGGACCGGAACGAGCGTGCTCGAACGGTTCGGCTACAGCGACGAGGACGCCTTCGCCGTGGGACTGACCTGTGGTGGGACGATCGAGGTCCTGATCACGCCCGTCGCCCGACCGGCGACGGTCCTGGCGTCGGCTCTCTCGGCCGCCGCCCGGAACGAGCCGGCGGCTCTCGCCCGGGTCGCCCGTGGCCCGGCCGAACTGCTCGGGCGCGCCCTGCTGGTCCGGTCCGACGGCACGTACGAGGGTGATCTCGGCGGCCACCCGGACCTGGACCGGACGGCCGTGGCCGAGGCCCGCGCCCTGCTGGAGGCGGGCCGCACCGGTGCCGTGGACCTCTCGGCGGACGGCTCCCACTGCCCCGGCGGTGTCACCCTGCTGGTCGAGTCGAACGTTCCGCCCCCGCGCATGATCGTCTTCGGCGCGGTCGACTTCGCGTCGGCGCTGGCCCGGGCCGGGAAGTTCCTCGGCTACCACGTGACCGTCTGCGACGCCCGCCCGGTGTTCGCCACGCGGCACCGCTTCCCCGACGCCGACGAGGTCGTTGTCGACTGGCCGCACCGTCATCTCAGGCGCACCGGGACCGACGCGCGTACGGTCCTGTGCGTGCTCACCCACGACGCGAAGTTCGACGTACCCCTGCTGAAGGCGGCGCTACGGATGCCGGCGGCGTTCATCGGCGCGATGGGTTCGCGCCGTACCCACGAGGACCGCGAGCGCCGTCTGCGGTCGGAAGGAGTGACCGAAGCGGAACTGGCCCGGCTGCGCTCGCCGATCGGCCTCGACCTGGGCGCCCGGACACCCGAGGAGACCGCCCTGTCGATCGCGGCGGAGATCGTCGCCGTCCGGCGGGGAGGGACGGGCGTCCCCCTGACCGGTTCGAACACGCCAATCCATCGCGACAGCGCATCACAGGGGAGGTCGGCGGCCGCCTGAGGGGGTAGAATATTCATCGGTCGATGAATTAATGCTCTGGCGAAGGGCGGCACTGCCATGGAACGGACCACGTGCTGTGTCGTGGGCGGCGGCCCCGCGGGCATGGTGCTCGCCCTGCTGCTGGCGCGCTCCGGCGTCGACGTGACGGTGCTGGAGAAGCACGGTGACTTCCTGCGCGACTTCCGCGGCGACACAGTGCACCCCTCCACGCTGGCACTGCTGGACGACCTCGGGCTGGCCGAGCGCTTCGCCCGGCTGCCGCAGCGCCGGGTACGTACCGTCCAGCTGCCGGTCGGGACAGGCCGGTCGAACGTCACGGTCGGAGACCTCTCGGTGCTGCCCGGTCCCTACAACTATGTGGCGATGGTGCCCCAGTGGGACCTGCTGGACCTGCTCGCGGACGAGGCAGGGCGCGAGCCGACCTTCCATCTGCGGATGAACACGGAGGCGACCGATTTCCTGATCGAGTCCGGGAGGGTGACCGGGGTGCGCTATCGCACCTGTGACGGCCGCACCGGCGAGCTGCGCGCCCTCCTCACCGTCGCCTGCGACGGCCGCGGCTCGCTGGCCCGCACCCGGCCGGAGCTGGGGCTGCACGGTTTCCCCTGCCCGATGGACGCCTGGTGGTTCCGGCTGCCACGCCGGGAAGACGACCCGCAGGGGCTCGTCGGCGCCGCCGGTGACCGCTTCCTGACCGCGATGATCGACCGCGGCGACTACTGGCAGTGCGCCGGGCTCATCCCCAAGGGCACGGACGCCGAGCGCCGCGCCGCCGGCCTCGACCGCTTCCTGGCCCAGTTCGCGGCTGCCGCCCCCTGGATGGCCGGCCGCGTGCACGCCGTGCGCTCGTGGGACGAGGTCAAACTGCTCGACGTACGCCTGGACCGCCTGCGCCGCTGGCACCGCCCCGGCCTGCTGTGCATCGGCGACGCCGCGCACGCGATGTCCCCGGTCTTCGGCATCGGCATCAACCTCGCGGTGCAGGACGCCGTGGCCGCCGCCCGCTGTCTCACCGGGCCACTGCGCCGGGGAACCGTGAGCCTGCGCGACGTACGCCGTGTGCAGCGCCGCCGCCTTCCCACCACGGTCGCCACCCAGGCGCTCCAGCGCACGGCCCACGCCCGCTTCATCGCCCCCGTCCTGCAGGGCAGGCCGCCCCTCGGGAGCGCCGCGAGGGCCCGACGCGTGGCCCACCTGCTCGCCGAGTCCCGCTGGGTCCGCCGGATCCCGGCGTACTTCATCGGATACGGCGCCCTGCGAGAGCGGCCACCTGTCACGGCCGTCCGGTAGCAGCCGTAGCGTCGCCGTCGCCGGGTCCGTGCCTGCTGGGTGGCGCGCCGCGTGGTGGTGCGTGGCGGTTCTGCCGCGGGCGGTTCGGGGCTGGAGTCGGGCGGGATGATGTGACCGTCTCGTGGTGGGGGATGGCCGGTGTGTTCCGCGGTCACGACACGATGGAGGCTGTGGCCGCGCGCAGGCCGTCCGGTAGCAGCCGTAGCGTCGCCGTCGCCGGGTCCGTGCCTGCTGGGTGGCGCGCCGCGTGGCGGTGCGTGGCGGTTCTGCCGCGGGCGGTTCGGGGCTGGAGTCGGGCGGGATGATGTGACCGTCTCGCGGTGGGGGATGGCCGGTGTGTTCCGCGGTCACGACACCAGCAAGGCCGTGGCCGCGCACATGGACGTCGGGCCGGGAGCCGTCTCCCGACTGGTCGGCTGCGTCGCGGTCAAGGGCCTCGTCGCCGCGAGCCCGACTCCGCCTCCCGGCGCACGGACCAGCTCGTCCTGACCGACCTGGGGCAGGCCCTCGTACCGACGCCGGCCGAGCCGGCCGGCCGCAACGACTTTCACTGCTTCGCCCTACGCCGGTCATACCGCCCCGCATCGTGCGCAACCTGCTGCCGACCGGTCCCGAACTGCACCAGGACCGCACGCTCGTCCTGTCCGCGGCGCGGGGCCTGCCCGACGACATGCCGGTGGAGTGAATCGGTCAGCGAGTGTCTCCTTGAAGGAGAAGTCGGTGAGCGGGCGCGTTTCCGAGGCGCTCTGTCCTGTCGGCGCAGGCTTGTTCGTCGTGAAGGTGGAGACAGGCATGACGACCAAGGAGGACACCATGAAGTACGTACTGCTGCTGACCCGCGGCGCCTGGCAGGAGGAGGGCTCCGAGCAGGAGCGCGCGGAGGTGTTCGGCGGGATCGTGGAATGGTTCACGAAGCACCGCGCCGACGGCACGATCGTCGAGGCCAACCAGCTGCGCGAACCTGGCAGCGCGACGACGGTCGTGGTCGAGGAGGGCCGCGCCAGCATGATCGACCGCCCGCTGCTGGAAGCCAAGGAGGCGATCGGCGGCTACGCGATCGTCGAGGTGCCCGACCTGGACGCGGCCCTCGACCTGGCGGCGAGCTTCCCGGTGCCCGACGGCAAGGTGGAGGTGCGTCCGATTGTCGAGCGCTGACCCGGTCGGCGCCCAGGCCACCCGGTCACTGATCGAGCGGGTCTTCCGCGAGGAGGCGGGCCGGCTGACCGCCAGCCTGGTCCGCCTCCTCGGCGACTTCGACCTGGCCGAGGAGATGGTCGGCGAGGCCGTCGTGGAGGCACTGCGGCACTGGCCGAGCACCGGCCCGCCCCGGCGGCCCGGAGCCTGGCTGCTCACCTGCGCCCGCAACAAGGCCCTCGACCGGATCCGCCGCGAGGCCCGCTTCCAGGACCGGCTCCCCCAGCTCGCGGCCCGCATCGAGGCCCTGCCCGACTCGGCCGAGCGCGAGCCCGACGATCGCCTGCGGCTCATCTTCACCTGCTGCCACCCTGCCCTGGACCCCGATGCCCAGGTCGCACTCACGCTGCGTGCCGTGGTGGGCCTGACCACCGCCGAGATCGCCCGGGCGTTCATGGTGCCCGAAGCCACCCTCGCCAAGCGCGTGACCCGGGCCAAGCGGAAGATCGCGACGGCCGGCATCCCGTACCGCGCGCCGGAACCCGAGGAGCGCGCGGAACGGCTGCCCCAGGTCATGCGCGTGGTGTACCTGGTCTTCAACGAGGGCTGCTTCACCACCGGGGGAGACCTGGGCGTGCGTCGAGAGCTGGTCGACGACGCGGAATGGCTCGCCGCGCTGCTGGCCGGCGCCCTGCCCCAGGAACCGGAGCCCCTCGGCCTGCTGGCGCTGATCCGCCTGCACGCGGCCCGCTGGCCCGCTCGCCTGGACGCCGGCGGACGGCTCGTACCGCTCGCCGACCAGGACCGCACGCGCTGGGACACACAGCGCATCCGCAGCGCCACCGCCCTCATCGAGCGGGCCGCCTCGCTCGGCCGGACCGGCCCGTACCAGATCGAGGCCGCCATCGCCGCCGTGCACTGCGAGGCACCCAGCTGGAAGGAGACCGACTGGCCCCAACTCCTCCGGCTCTACGACATGTTGGTGGCCGTCGACCCCTCACCGGTCGTACGCCTCAACCGCGCCGTCGTCATCAGCCACACCGACGGCCCGGCCGCCGCACTGGCCCAGGTCGAGGCCCTCACCGACCGGCTGGGCCGCTACCACCTCTTCCACGCCACCCGCGCCGCACTCCTGCGCGACCTCGGCCGCGAGGAGGAGGCCGCCGAGGCCGACCGCGAGGCCCTCCGCCTCACCGCCAACCCCGCCGAACGCTCCCTGCTCACCGCCCGCCTGCACGGCGACGACAGCACCGGCTGAGCGACCAGGGCGTTGTCGGCGGGCGCTCCTGTGAACTCCCGCCGGCCGAGTCGTGGCGCACAATCACGTGCCTTCCCGGTGCCGGAAGGTGTGTGTTCCCCAGGACCCCTTAACCGGTGCAGGGGCCCCTGGGGGCTGTAGGGGTGTCCTGCGTCATAGGTGCCTGCCTAGCCTCCGACTGCGGAGGAGAAGCGGACCGGAAACCGTCCGGAGACGATCCGCACGGCCGAGGCCCTCACTTCGATCTCGATCGGATGGCGCGCTGGTGACTAACGAAGAGCAACTGCTCGACTATCTCAGGCGGACGACCGCCGACCTGCGGGAGGCGCGGCGACGGCTGCGCGAGAACGAGCAACGCGCTCACGGCCCGGTCGCCGTCGTCGGCATCGGCTGCCGCTACCCCGGCGGCGTCACCACCCCCGAGGAACTGTGGGACCTGGTCGCCTCGGGAACCGACGCGGTGTCCGACTTCCCGGCCGACCGCGGCTGGGACGTGGACGCCCTGTACGACCCCGACCCGGACGCCACCGGCAAGACCTACGCCCGCACCGGCGGATTCCTGCACGACGCCGCCGACTTCGACTACGACTTCTTCGGCATCAGCCCCCGCGAAGCCCTCGCCATGGACCCGCAGCAGAGGCTGCTCCTGGAGATCTCCCACGAGGCCTTCGAGCGGGCCGGTATCGTCCCGGCCGCCCTGCGCGGCAGCCGCACCGGCGTGTTCGCCGGCGTGATGTACAACGACTACGCCACCCGCCTCACCTCCGTCCCCGACGACCTCGACGGCTACCTCGCCAACGGCAGCGCCGCCAGCATCGCCTCCGGCCGCGTCGCCTACACCTTCGGCCTCGAGGGCCCGGTGGTCACCGTCGACACCGCCTGTTCCTCCTCCCTGGTCGCCCTGCACTGGGCGGTCCGGGCACTGCGGTCGGGGGAGTGCTCGCTCGCCCTGGCCGGCGGTGTCACCGTGATGTCCACGCCGGAGACCTTCGTCGACTTCAGCCGGCAGCGCGGGCTCGCGGCGGACGGCCGCTGCAAGGCGTTCGCGGCTTCGGCCGACGGCACCGGCTGGGGCGAGGGCGCCGGCATGCTGCTGCTGGAACGGCTCGCCGACGCCCAGCGCAACGGCCATCCCGTGCTCGCCGTCATCCGCGGCAGCGCCGTCAACTCCGACGGCGCCAGCAGCCGGCTGACCGCGCCCAACGGCCCGTCCCAGCAGCGGGTCATCCGCCAGGCGCTGGCCGGTGCCGGGCTCACCGCCACCGACGTCGACGTGGTCGAGGCGCACGGCACCGGCACCGCTCTCGGCGACCCGATCGAGGCCCAGGCCCTGCTCGCCACCTACGGTCAGGACCGCGCGGAGCCGCTGCTGCTGGGCTCGGTCAAATCCAACCTCGGGCACACCCAGGCCGCCGCGGGCGTCGCCGGGGTCATCAAGATGGTGCTGGCCATGCGGAACGGCGAGGTTCCGCCGACGCTCCATGTCGATGCCCCCACCGACCAGGTGGACTGGAGCGCGGGCGCCGTCGAACTGGCCCTGGAGCGGCGCCCGTGGCCCGGTGCCGGCCGGCCCCGCCGCGCAGCCGTCTCCTCCTTCGGTATCAGCGGCACCAACGCGCACGTCGTCCTTGAACAGGCGCCCGACGAACCAGCTTCGGCCGTGGACGGGGACAACCAGGCCGCGCGGGAAGGGGGTTGCGTTCCGTGGATCGTCAGCGGGCGCAGCCGTCAGGCCCTCGCCGGGCAGATCGGGCGGCTGCGTGAGCACCTCGAAGCGCATCCCGGCAGCCGCCCCGCCGACCTCGGTCTGTCGCTGGCCTCCACTCGTGGCCAGTTCGAGCACCGGGCCGTCGCAGCCGGACGGGACACCGCCGACCTGCTCGCCCAGCTCGCCGCCGCGCCCCCGCTCACCCCGGTCGGCGGCAAGACCGCCTTCCTGTTCACCGGTCAAGGAGCACAGCGGGTCGGCATGGGCCGGGCCCTGCACCGGGCCTTCCCCGTGTACGCGGAGGCCTTCGACGCGGTGTGCGCGCTCGCCGACCCGAGCCTGGAACGGCCGCTCGCCGAGGTGATCGACACCGACGGCGACCTGCTGACCCGTACCGACTACGCGCAGATGGCCCTCTTCGCCACCGAAGTGGCCCTGTACCGCCTCCTGGAGTCCTGGGGCCTGACCCCCGACCACCTGGCCGGTCACTCCGTCGGCGAACTGGCCGCCGCCCACGTCGCCGGGCTGCTGTCCCTGCCGGACGCCGTCCGGCTCGTCCTCGCGCGCGGCACTCTGATGGCGGCCCTGCCCGCAGGCGGCGCCATGGCCGCGCTGCGCGCCACCGAGGACGAGGTCACCCCCCACCTGGACGGCCGGGTCGGCCTCGCCGCCGTCAACGGCCCCCGATCCGTGGTGATTTCGGGCGCCGAGGACGCCGTGGACGCCCTCGCCGCACGCTTCGAGAAGAGCAAGCGGCTGAAGGTCTCGCACGCCTTCCACTCGCCGCTGATGCAGCCGATGCTGGCCGACTTCGCCGAGGCCGCCGCCCAGTGCGCCTTCGAGGAGCCGCGCATCCCGATCGTCTCCACGCTCACGGGCACCCTCGCCGACCCGGCCGAACTGTCCACCCCCGAGTACTGGGTGCGCCACGCCCGCGAGGCCGTCCGCTTCGCCGACGCGGTCACCGCCCTGCACGAACTGGGCGTACGGACGTTCCTCGAAGTCGGCCCGGATGCGGCTCTCACCGCCGTGGCCGCGGACTGCCTGCCCGAGGACAGTGTGACCGTCGCCGGGCTGCGCCGCGACGGTGACGAGGAACGCGACCTGGTCATGGCCGTGGCCCGGCTGCACGGGGCCGGCACCGCCGTGGACTGGACGGCCTTCTTCGCACCGCACGGCGCCCGGCGCACCGCTCTGCCCACCTACGCCTTCCAGCGCGAACGCCTCTGGCTGGAGGCCACCGGCGGCGGCAGCGGTGACGCCGACGGCCACGGGCAGAGCGCCACCGGCCATCCGCTGCTCACCGCCGCGACCGACCTGCCCGACACCGGGGGAGCGGTGCTCACCGGCCGGCTCTCCGTCGCCTCCCATCCGTGGCTTGCCGACCACGCCGTACACGGAACCGTGCTGCTGCCCGGCACCGCCTTCGTCGAGATGGCCCTGCAGGCCGCGGAGCGCACCGGCTGTGACACCGTCGACGAACTCACCCTGCACGCCCCGCTGATCCTGTCCGAGCAGGGCGCACTGGCCGTCCAGGTCGCCGTCGGCGGGGAACGGGACGGGCGCCGGGAGCTGACCGTCTGGTCCCGGCGCGCCGACACCACCGACAGCCCGGACACCCCGTGGACCCGCAACGCCGCCGGTGTCCTCACCTCCGCGCCCGTCGACGAGGCGCGCCCGGCCGACCTGACCGCCTGGCCGCCCGAGGACGCCGAACCCGTCGATCTGGACGGCTTCTACCCCGGGCTGGCCCGCACCGGCTACGGCTACGGCGAGGTCTTCCAGGGGCTGCGCGCCATGTGGCGTCGAGGGGACGAGCTGTTCGCCGAGGCGGCCCTGCCCGAGAGTGCCCGGGCCACTGCCGCCGCGTTCGGTGTGCACCCGGCCCTCCTGGACGCCGTCCTGCACGTCAACCTGCTCGAACTCCCCGGCGGCCAGGCCGTGCTGCCGTTCGCCTGGGGCGGCGTCACCCTGCACGCGGCGGGCACCGACACCCTGCGCCTGCACCTCGCCCCGTCCGGCTCCGACGCCGTCACCCTCGCCCTCGCCGATGCCACCGGAGCGCCCGTCGCGACCGTGCGCAGCCTGGTGGCCCGCCCCGTCTCCGCCGAGCAACTCGCCGGGGACGGCGACGACCCGCTGTACCGGGTCGACCTCGTCCCGGCACCCGGACCGGCCACGGCCGGCCTGCCCGCCCTGGCCGTGTGCGGCCTCGGCAACGCGGACCGCACCGCCGCCGGACTCGATGACACCGGTCTCGACGCGCCCCGGTACCCCGACCTGGCCGCCCTCACCTCCACCGGCCCGGTCCCCGAGCTGGTGGTCCTGGCCGTAGCGACCGCGCCCGACGCCGTGACGGATCTGCCCGCCCTGGTACGGGACCGGGTGAACGCCACCCTGGACACCCTGCGCGCCTGGCCGGCCGACGAGCGCTGCGCCGACCGTCGGCTGGCCGTGCTCCTGCGCACCGGCGACCTCACCCACGCCCCGCTGTACGGACTCGTCCGCGCGGCCCAGGCGGAGAACCCCGGCCGGTTCCTGCTGGTCGACAGCGACGGCAGCGCGGTCCCGGGGCCCGCCCTCGCCACGGCCCTCGCCGCCGACGAACCCGAGGTCGCGGTGCGGGACGGCGAAGTACGGGTGCCGCGGCTGGCGCGCGCCAAGCCCGGCGGCCCGCTCGCCTGGGACCCGGACGGCACCGTCCTGATCACCGGCGGCACCGGCGGCCTCGGTGCGCTGATCTCCCGTCACCTGGTCACCGAGCACGGCGTACGGCGCCTGCTGCTGGCGGGGCGGCGCGGCGCGGACGCCCCGGGGGCGACCGAACTGCGTGATGAATTGGCTGATTTGGGCGCCGAGGTGACCCTCGCCCGGTGCGACGCCGCCGACCGCGCCGAGCTGGCCGCGCTGCTCGACGAGCATGAGCACGAGGTACGGGCCGTGGTGCACGCCGCCGGCGTCGTCGACAACGGCGTGCTGGCCACCCTGGACACGGACAAGGTCGACCGGGTGCTGCGGCCCAAGGTGGACGCCGCCTGGAACCTGCACGAACTGACCCGCGACAAGCACCTGTCGGCCTTCGTGCTGCTGTCCTCCACCGCCGGTCTGCTGGTCGGCGGTGGGCAGGCCAACTACGCCGCCGCCAACACCTTCCTCGACGGTCTCGCCGCGCACCGTCGTGCGCTCGGCCTGCCCGCGGTCTCGCTCGCGTACGGCCTGTGGTCCGGCTCCGGCGGCATGAGCGCCGGAATCGACGCCGCCGACCTGGAGCGGCTTCGCCGCCTCGGCCTGCCGCCGCTGACCCCGGCCCAGGGTCTGCGCACCTTCGACGCCGGACCCGGCGCCGAGGACGCCGTACTGGTACCCGTACGGCTGGACGCCGCCGCGCTGCGCACCCGGCCGGACGGCGTACCCGCGCTGCTGCGCGGCCTGGTGCGGCCCGCGCGGCGGCGCGGCACCGAGCCCGCCACGGGCGCACCCGCCGACTCCTGGCGCGACCGGCTGGCGCCGTTGGACGACGCCGAACGGGACCGCGCCCTGCTGGAGTTGGTCCGCACCCACGTCGCCGGCGTACTCGGACACCCTTCGCCCGAGTCGGTCGTCCCGGGGCGAGCCTTCCAGGAGATGGGCTTCGACTCGCTCGCCGCCGTCGAACTGCGCAACCTCCTCGCGGGCGCCACCGGCCTGACCCTGCCCGCGACGCTCGTCTTCGACCAGCCCACCCCCCTCACCCTCGCCGCCCATCTCAAGAGCGCGCTCGTGCCCGGACCGGCCGACCTCACCCGGTCGGCGCTGACCGAGCTGGACCGCCTCGAAACCGCCCTGCACGGCCTGCCCGACCAGGACGGCAGCCACGCCCGCGTCACCGCGCGCCTCGAAGCGCTGCTGCGCAGCTGGCAGGACACCCACGGACGTCACCCCGCGCCCGAGGCGCCGGCGGACCTCCGGGAAGCCAGCGACGAAGAACTCTTCGCCAAGCTCGACAACGAACTGGGAGCCCAGTGATGGAAGACTCGGCCACGGCCGGCAAGCTCCGCGACTACCTCAAGCGGGCCACGACCGAGCTGGAGCGCAGCCGCCGCCGCGTACGGGAGCTGGAGGAGCAGGACCGCGAGCCCGTCGCCATCATCGGCATGGGCTGCCGCTACCCCGGCGGCGTGCGCACCCCGGAAGACCTGTGGCGCATCGTCGACGAGGGCATCGACGTCGTCACCGAGTTCCCCACCGACCGCGGCTGGGACGTCGAGGCGATCTACGACCCCGAGCCCGGCGCCCCCGGCAAGTCCTACGTCCGCCAGGGCGGCTTCCTGCACGACGCCGCCGAGTGCGACCCCGCGTTCTTCGGCATCAGCCCCAAGGACGCGCCCGGTACCGACCCGCAGCAGCGCCTGCTGCTGGAGGTCACCTGGGAGGCCTTCGAGCGCGCCGGCATCGACCCCGACACGGTGAAGGGCACCCCGACCGGCGTCTTCGTCGGCCTGATGCACCACGACTACGTCGGCGGCACCATCTCCGGCAGCATCGTCTCCGGCCGTATCGCCTACACCCTGGGCCTGGAGGGCCCCGCGGTCACCATGGACACCGCCTGCTCCTCCTCCCTGGTGGCGCTGCACTCGGCGATCCAGTCGCTGCGCAAGGGGGAGTGCTCGCTGGCGCTCGCGGGCGGCGCCGCCGTCATGGCCAGCCCCGAGATGTTCATCGAGTTCAGCGAGCGTCGCGCGCTGTCCCCCGACGGGCGCTGCCACTCCTTCTCCGACGACGCCGCCGGCGCCGCCTGGGCCGAGGGCGCCGGCATGCTGCTCGTGGAGCGCCTGTCCGACGCCCTGCGCAACGGCCACGAGGTGCTCGCCGTCGTCCGCGGCAGCGCCGTCAACCAGGACGGCGCCTCCAACGGCCTGACCGCGCCGAGCGGTCCGGCCCAGATCCGCGTCATCCAGCAGGCCCTCGCCGACGCCCGGCTCGCCCCGCACCACATCGACGCGGTCGAGGCGCACGGCACGGGCACCACCCTCGGCGACCCCATCGAGGCCCAGGCCGTCATCGCCGCCTACGGGCAGGACCGGCCGGAGAACCGGCCGATCTGGCTCGGCTCCATCAAGTCCAACATGGGCCACCCGCAGGCCGCGGCCGGCGTCGGCGCCGTCATCAAGATGGTCATGGCCATGCGCCACGGCACCCTGCCGCGCACCCTGCACGTCGAGAAGCCCAGCACCGCCGTCGACTGGAGTGCGGGCGACATCCGCCTGCTCACCGAGCCCCAGTCCTGGGACACCCCCGACGGCCGCCCGCGCCGCGCCGGCGTCTCCTCCTTCGGCATCTCCGGCACCAACGCCCACACCATCCTGGAGGAGGCACCCCCCGTCGAGGCCGAGCAGTCGGCCCCGGAGCAAGCCGCGCTGCCCGTCGTCCCGTGGGTGCTGTCCGGCAAGGGCTCCGACGCCGTCCAGCGGCAGGCGGAGCGGCTCCTCCTGGCCGCCGGAGACCTCGACCCGTACGACGTCGGGTTCTCACTGGCCACCACGCGCACCCTGTTCACCCACCGGGCCGCCGTCACCGGCCGCGACCGGGAAGAGCTGCTGGCCTCGCTGCACGCCGTCGCCGACGGCAGCCAGGCGCCCGTCGTGGCCCCTGAACCCGGCCGGCTCGGCATCCTGTTCTCCGGCCAGGGTTCCCAGCGGCCCGGCATGGGCCGCACCCTGCACGCCGCGTTCCCGGTGTTCGCCGCCGCCTTCGACGAGATCTGCGCCGCCTTCGGCACCCGCCTGGACCGGCCGCTGCGCGAGGTGATGTTCGAGGAGCCCGCCGACCCGGCCGCGTCCCCGCTGAACCAGACCCTCTACACACAGTCGGCCCTGTTCGCCTTCGAGACCGCCCTGTACCGGCTGCTGGAGCACTGGGGCATCCGCCCCGACCTGCTGGCCGGGCACTCCATCGGCGAGGTCGTCGCCGCGCACGTCGCCGGTGTCCTGGAACTGAAGGACGCGGTCACGCTGGTCGCCGCCCGCGGCCGGCTGATGCAGGAACTGCCGGCAGGCGGCGCGATGGTGTCCCTGCTCGCCTCCGAGGCCGAGGTCACGCCGTTGCTCACCGACGGCGTCGACATCGCGGCTGTCAACGGCCCGCGTGCGGTGGTCATTTCGGGCGACGAGGACGCCGTACTCGCCGTTGCCGCGAAGGTGGAGAAGACCACCCGGCTGAAGGTGTCCCACGCCTTCCACTCCCACCGCATGGACCCCATGCTCGACGCGTTCCGCGAGGTGCTGGCCGGTCTCACCTTCCACGAGCCCGCCCTGCCGGTCGTCTCCAACGTCACCGGGCGCACGGCCGACGAACTCACCTCGCCCGAGTACTGGGTACGGCACGTCCGCGAGGCCGTCCGCTTCCACGACGGGGTCACCGCGCTGGCCGCCGAGGGCGCCACCCGCTTCCTGGAGGTCGGCCCCGACTCGGTGCTCACCAACATGGCGCAGGACGTGGTGCCCGACGTCATCGGCGCTCAGCGCCGCGACCGGGACGAGGACGCCGCCCTCGTCGACGCCGTGTGCCGCCTGCACCTGACCGGCACCGGCCCCGACTGGTCGGTGGTGTTCGCCGGCGGCCGGAAGGTCGACCTGCCCACCTATCCGTTCCGCCGCGACCGGCACTGGGAGGACGCGCCCATCCTGCAGGCCGAGCGTTCCGCGGCGGCCCGCGCGGGCGGTGACGCGGCCGACCCGTTCTGGGAGCTGGTCCGGGACCAGGACGTGACCGCCGTCGCCGCCACCCTCGGCGTCGCCGACCAGACGTCCGTCGCCGCCGTCGTACCGGCCCTGGCCGCGTGGCACGAGCAGCGGCAGGCCAACGCCACCGCCGACGGCTGGCGTTACCGGGTCGCCTGGGAGCCGCTGGCCCCCGCCGCCACCCCGGCCCTGGGCGGCCACTGGCTGGCCGTCGTCCCTGCCTCCGACGACCCCTGGACGACCGCCGTCCTGACCGGCCTCAGCGACCGGGGCGTCACCGTCGACACCCTCACGGTGCCCGACGCGGCCGACCGCGCCGGGCTGGCCGGGCAGCTGTCCGGCCGGGGCGGTGCCGACGGTGTGTTGTCCCTGCTGGCGCCGGCCGCCGGGCTGACCTCGACTGCCGCCCTCGTACAGGCACTTGGGGACGCCGAGATCACCGCGCCGCTGTGGTGCGTCACCCGCGATGCCGTCGCCCACGGCTCTGCCGCCGAGGTCACCGGCTTCGCGCAGGCCAAGGTGTGGGGCCTCGGCCGGGTCGCCGCTCTCGAACACCCCGACCGCTGGGGCGGGTTGATCGACCTGCCCGCCGAGATCGGCCCGCAGTCCGTCGCCCGGCTGGCCGCGCTGCTCGGCGACGCGGGCGGCGAGGACCAGGTCGTCATCCGGGAGTCCGGCGCCTACGGCCGCCGTCTGGAGCACGCCCCGGCCCGCGCCGGCGCCCCCTGGCAGCCGTCCGGCACGGTCCTGGTCACCGGGGCCACGGGCGCGGTCGGCACGTCCGTCGCCCGGTGGCTGGCCGCCGAGGGCGCCGACCACCTGCTGCTGACCTCCCGCCGTGGCCCGGACGCGCCCGGCGCCGCCGACCTCGTCCGCGAACTCACCGACGCGGGCGCGAAGGTGACCCTGGCCGCCTGCGACGTGGCCGACCGCGATGCGCTCGCCGAGCTGCTGGACTCCGTACCGGACGAGCACCCCCTCACCGCCGTGATACACCTGGCCGGCGTCCTCGACGACGGAGTCCTGGACGCGCTCACCCCCGAGCGGTTCGCCGGCGTCCTCGCCGCCAAGGCCGACTCCGCCCGCCATCTGCACGAACTCACCGCGGACCGAGACCTGTCGGCTTTCGTCCTCTTCTCCTCCCTGACCGCCACGGTCGGTGGCGCCGGACAGGCCAACTACGCCGCCGCCAACGCCTACCTCGACGCCCTCGCCGAGCACCGGCGCGCGGCCGGACTGCCCGGCACCTCGGTGGCCTGGGGACCGTGGGGCGGCGACGGAATGGCCGCCCACGGCACGGTTCGCTCGGCCGCCCGAGCGATGGGCATGTCCCTCCTCGACCCCGACCGCGCCCTCACCGCACTCGGCCGCGCCCTGAACGGCTCGGACACCACCGTCACCGTCGCCGACGTCGACTGGTCCGTGTTCGCACCCGCGTTCACGTCGAGCCGGCCCAGCGCCCTGCTGTCCGCGCTGCCCGAAGCGAGGCGCGGCACGGGCGGGGGCACCGAGGCGGGCGCGGTCGACGGCTTCGCCGAGAAGCTCGTCCGCCTCACGGGCGGCGAACGCGAGCGCGCCCTGCAGGAGTTGGTGTGCGGGCAGGCCGCAGCGGTCCTCGGCTACCACAGCGCCGACGCGGTCGAGCCGACCACCGCCTTCCGCGACCTCGGCTTCGACTCGCTGACCTCCGTCGATCTGCGCAACCGGATCAGCGGCGCCGCCGGGGTGCCGCTGCCGGCCACGCTCATCTTCGACTACGCCACCCCCGCCGCCCTCGCCAAGTACCTGGGCACCGAACTCGCGGGCGCCGACACCTCCGTGGACTCGGTCGTCGCCGAACTCGACCGGGTCGCGGCCCGGCTGGGCGACCTCACCGCCGAGGACATCGAGCAGGGCCGGATCACCACCCGTCTGCAGTCGTTGCTGGGCGACCTGAACAAGATCCTCGGCCAGGACGCCGACACCGTCGCCGGACGGCTGGAGGACGCCTCGGCCGACGACGTCTTCGCCTTCATCGACAACGAACTCGGCTCGGCGTGACCCGAGCCTTCCACGCCCCACGGGTCCATCCGTGAGGCGGCCCTCCCACGACACCCCGGCCCCACCGCAGTCCACCTCTTCGCACAGGAGTGGCGACACCCGATGACCAACGACGAAAAGCTGCTCTCCTACCTCAAGCGGGTCTCCGCCGACCTGGCCCAGACCCGTCAGCGGCTGCGCGAGGTGGAGACCCAGGACCGGGAACCCATCGCCATCGTCGGGATGAGCTGCCGCTTCCCCGGCGGTGTGACCACCCCCGAGGAGTTCTGGCAGCTCGTCCACGACGGCACCGACGCCATCGGTGACTTCCCCGAGGGCCGGGGCTGGGACGTCGACGCGCTCTACGACCCCGACCCGGACGCCACCGGCAAGACCTACGTCAGGCGCGGTGGCTTCCTGGACGACGCGGCCGGGTTCGAGCCGGACTTCTTCGGCATCAGCCCCCGCGAGGCGGTCGCGATGGACCCCCAGCAGCGGCTGCTGCTGGAGGTGTCGTGGGAGGCTCTGGAACGGTCCCGCATCGCCCCCGACTCGGCGCAGGGCGCCCGGATCGGGGTGTTCGCGGGCACCAACGGGCAGGACTACAAGGACCTGTTGGCGAGGATGCCGGAGGACAGCGAGGCGGCGCTCGGCACCGGTGTGCTGGCCGCCGTCATCTCCGGCCGCATCTCCTACACCCTGGGCCTGGAGGGCCCGGCCGTCACCATCGACACCGCCTGCTCCTCGGCGCTCGTCGCGGTGCACCTGGCCGTCCAGGCGCTGCGCAACAAGGAGTGCGCCCTCGCCCTCGCGGGCGGCGCCACCGTGATGTCCACGCCGAACAACTTCATCGCCTTCTCCCGGCAGCGGGGTCTCGCCCTGGACGGCCGCTGCAAGTCCTTCGCGGACGCGGCGGACGGCACCGGCTGGAGCGAGGGCGCCGGCATGCTGGTGCTGGAACGGCTCAGCGACGCCCGCCGCAACGGCCATGAGGTGCTGGCCGTCGTCCGCGGCTCCGCCGTCAACCAGGACGGTGCCTCCAACGGCCTCACCGCCCCCAACGGGCCGTCCCAGCAGCGCGTCATCCGTGCCGCGCTCACCGGGGCACAGCTCGGCCCGGCCGACGTGGACCTGCTGGAGGCGCACGGCACGGGCACCACCCTCGGTGACCCGATCGAGGCCCAGGCCCTACTCGCCACCTACGGCCAGGACCGGCCCGCCGACACCCCGTTGTGGCTGGGGTCGGTGAAGTCCAACATCGGGCACACCCAGGCCGCCGCCGGCGTCGCCGGCATCATCAAGGCCGTCATGGCGATACGGAACCAGGTCCTGCCCAAGTCGCTGTTCGCCGACGAGCCGTCCACCAAGGTCGACTGGGACCAGGGCCAGGTCCGGCTGCTGACCGAGAACCGGCCCTGGACCGACCCCGGCCGCCCGCGCCGGGCCGCCGTCTCCTCCTTCGGCGCCAGCGGCACCAACGCACACACGATCCTGGAGGAGGCTCCCGCCGAGGAGACGGCCGAGGCCGACGCCCGTTCGGCGCCGCCGCTGGTCCCGTGGGTGCTCTCCGGCCGCACCGAGCGTGCCCTGCGCGAGCAGGCCGCCCGCCTGGTGGCCTCGGCCGGCGAGCTGGACGCGGTGGACGTGGCGCACTCCCTGGCCGCCACCCGCACCGCCCACCAGTACCGGGCCGTCGTCCTCGGCGCCGACCGGGACACCCTCGTCGCCGCGACGGACCGGGTCGCCGAGGGCGGCCAGGGCGCCGCGTCCGGCCGGGTCCGCAAGGGCCAGACCGCCTTCCTGTTCACCGGCCAGGGCTCGCAACGGGCCGGTATGGGTCGGGAGTTGTACACCCACTTCCCGGTGTTCACCCGCGCCGTCGACGAGATCTGCGGGTTCTTCGGCGACGACCTGCGCGACCTCATGTTCGGCGACGACCCCGAGCCGCTGAACCGGACCGCCCGCACCCAGACCGCGCTGTTCGCCTTCGAGGTCGCCCTGTACCGGCTGGTGGAGTCCTGGGGTGTGACCCCCGACTATCTGGCCGGGCACTCCATCGGCGAGATCGCCGCCGCCCATGTCGCGGGCGTCCTCGACCTGAAGGACGCGACCACGCTGGTGGCCGCGCGCGGCCGGCTGATGCAGGCGCTGCCCGAGGGCGGCGCGATGATCGCCGTACGCGCCACCGAGGAGGAGGTCCGCCCGCTGCTCACCGAGCGGGTCGGTATCGCCGCGATCAACGGCCCTGATTCCGTGGTGATTTCGGGCGACGCCGCCGAGGCCGAGGCGGTGGCCGCCCGCTTCGGGAAGAGCCGGCGGCTGAAGGTCTCGCACGCCTTCCACTCGCCGCTCATGGAACCGATGCTGGACGACTTCCGGGCCATCGTGCGGTCCCTGACCTTCCGCCGGGCCACGATCCCGGTGGTCTCCAACGTCACCGGCACCCTCGCCACCCAGGACCTCGCCACCCCCGACTACTGGGTGCGCCATGTGCGCGAGGCCGTCCGCTTCCACGACGGGATACGCGCCCTCGCCTCCGAAGGCGTCACCCGCTACCTCGAACTCGGCCCGGACGCCGTGCTGACGGCCATGGCCCGCGAGTGCCTGGCCGCCGACGGCACGGACACCGACGCCGTGCTGGCCGCGGCCACCCGCCGCGAGCGCGACGAGACCGAGACCCTGCTCACCGCCGTCGCCCGGATGTACGTCGGCGGCGCGACCGTCGACTGGACCGCGCTGTTCACCGGCGCCCGCACCGTCGACCTGCCCACCACCGCCTTCCAGCGCGACCGGTTCTGGCCCGAAGCGGTCACCAGCGTCGGCGACGTCGGCTCCGCCGGACTGGACTCCGCCGACCACCCCCTGCTCGGCGCGGCCACCGTGCTCGCCGACTCCGACGGCGCCGTGCTCACCGGCCGGCTCTCGGTGCGCACCCACGCCTGGCTCGCCGACCACGTCGTCGGCGGCTCGGTCGTCGTCCCCGGCACTGCCATGGTCGAACTCGCCGTACGCGCCGGCGACCAGGTCGGCTGCGGCCGCCTGGAGGAACTCGCCCTGGAAGTACCGCTGGTGCTGCCCCAGGACGACGGCGTGCGCGTCCAGGTCGCCGTCGGCGCACCGGATCCGTCCGGCGCCCGTACGGTGCACGTGTACGCCCGCGCCGAGAGCGCGCCAGCCGGCGAGCCGTGGACCCTGCACGCCTCCGGCCTCCTCGCCGCCGGCACCGGCACCCCGGGCACCCGCCTGGACGTCTGGCCGCCCGAGGGCGCCGAACCCCTCGACACCACCGGCCTCTACGAGCGGCACGCCGCCGCAGGACTGGAGTACGGGCCCGTCTTCCAGGCCCTGACGGCCGCCTGGCGGCGCGGCGAAGAGGTGTTCGCCGAGGTACGGCTGCCGGAGCGGCCCGCCGCCGACGCCCCGCGCTTCGGCCTGCACCCGGCCGCCTTCGACGCGGCCCTGCACTCCCTGGCCCTGCTCGGTGACGGATCCGCCGACGACACCGCCCGGCTCCCCTTCATGTTCGCGGGCGTCACCCTGCACGCCGTCGGCGCCTCCGTACTGCGCGCCCGGCTGGTGTCCACCGGGCCGGACGCCTTCGCGGTCGACCTGGCCGACGCCACCGGCGCCCCCGTCGCCACGGTCACCTCGCTCGCCGCCCGCCCGCTCACCAACCTGCGCGCCGCGCGCGACACCACCGCCGACGCCCTGTTCACCCTCGACTGGCAGCCACTGCCCCTGGAGACCGACGCCCCCGACACCGATCACCGGGTGCTGCACAGCACGCCAGGGGCGGACGCGGCCGCCGTACGGGAAGCGCTGCACAGCGCGCTCGCGGCTCTCCAGGACGATGACCCCCGCCCGTTGGCGGTCGTCACCTACGGCGCGGTCAGCGTCGCGGGCGAGGACGTGCCCGACCTGGCGGGTGCGGCCGTCTGGGGCCTGGTGCGGTCCGCGCAGTCGGAGAACCCGGACCGGTTCGTACTCCTCGACCTCGAACCGGGCGCCGATGCCGTTGCCGTGCTGCCTGGCGTCCTCGCCTCCGGCGAACCGCAGGTCGCGCTGCGCTCCGGAGCCGCGCGTGCCGCGAGGCTGGTGCGAGCCGAAGTGCCCGAAGAATCGGGTGCGTTGAACTTCGACGCCGAGGGCACGGTTCTTCTCACCGGTGCCACCGGTGGTCTCGGCCCGGTGCTCGCCCGGCACCTGGTCACCGCGTACGGCGTCCGTCACCTCGCGCTGCTCAGCAGGTCGGGCAACTCCGGCGACCTGATCGCCGAACTGGCCGGCCTCGGAGCCACCGCGACCGCCCACGCCTGCGACGTGGCCGACCGGGACGCCCTCGCCGCCGTGCTGGCCGGCATCTCAGCCTCACGCCCCCTCGGCGCGGTCGTCCACGCCGCCGGTGTCCTGGACGACGGCGTGGTCTCCTCGCTCACCCCCGAGCGGATCGACACGGTCCTCGCACCGAAGGCACTCGGCGCCCTCCACCTGCACGAACTGACGGACGGTGTCTCGGCGTTCGTACTGTTCTCGTCCGTCGCCGGCACCGTCGGCGCCCCGGGCCAGGGCAACTACGCCGCCGCCAACGCCCTCCTGGACGCCCTCGCCGCGCACCGTCACGCCCACGGCGCACCCGCGCTGTCACTGGCCTGGGGACCGTGGGCCCCGTCCGGCGGTATGACCAGCTCCCTCGACGAGGCCGACCGTGCCCGGATGGCGCGCGGAGGCATGACCGCCCTCTCGGCGGAGGACGGCACCTCCCTGTTCGACCGGGCGGTGCGCACCGGCCGTCCCGCCCTCGCGCCGGTACGTCTCAACCTGCCCGCGCTGCGCGCCCAGGGCAGCGGACTCGCGCCCGTCTTCCGCGCGCTCGCGGGCCGCCCGGTGCGCCGGGAGGCCGCCGCCGAAGGCGCCGATGTCACCTTCGCCGAGCGCATGGCCGCCCTCGGGGAGGAGGAGCGGGCCGAGGCGCTGCTGCACACGGTCCGCGCCCACGTCGCCGCCGTGCTCGGGCACGCCAAACCGGACAGCGTGGAGACCGACCGGGCCTTCAAGGACCTCGGCTTCGACTCGCTCGCCGCGATCGAACTGCGCAACTCGCTCTCCGCCGAGCTCGACCAGCGGCTGAGCGCCACCCTCGTCTTCGACCACCCGTCGCCCGAGGCGCTCGCCGTGCACCTCGGCACCCTGGTCGGCGGTGCCCTCACCGGAGCCCGCCGGGGCCGCCGTACCGTCAAGGCCCGCGCGGACGAGCCGCTCGCGATCGTGGGCCTGGCATGCCGCTACCCGGGTGACGTCCGCAGCCCCGAGGACCTGTGGCGGCTGGTCGCCGACGGCACCGACGCCATCACCCCGTTCCCGGCCAACCGCGGCTGGGACGCGGACCGGATTGTCGACCCGGCCCGGCAGCGGCCCGACACCTCCTATGTGGGCGAGGGCGGATTCCTGCACGACGCGGGCGAGTTCGACGCCGCGTTCTTCGGGATCAGCCCCAAGGAAGCCGTCGTCATGGACCCGCAGCAGCGGCTGCTGCTGGAGGCGTCCTGGGAGGCGCTGGAGAGCGCGGGCATCGACCCGCACAGCCTCAAAGGCAGCCGCACCGGAGTGTTCGCCGGTGTCCAGTACCACGACTACTTCGGCAGCTTCGGCTCCGGCAGCATCATCTCCGGGCGCATCGCCTACACCCTGGGCCTGGAGGGCCCGTCGCTGTCCGTCGACACGGCCTGCTCCTCCTCGCTGGTGGCGCTGCACCTGGCCGCGCAGTCGCTCAGGCAGGGCGAGTCCAGCCTCGCGCTGGTCGGCGGTGTCGCGGTCATGGCCACCCCGGAGACCTTCATCGAGTTCAGCAGGCAGGGTGCGCTCGCTCCCGACGCGCGCACCCGCGCCTTCGCCGACGCGGCGGACGGCACCGTGTGGGGCGAGGGCGTCGGCGTCATGGTGGTGGAGCGGCTCTCCGACGCTCGCCGCAACGGACACGAGGTACTGGCCGTCGTCCGCGGCACCGCCGTCAACCAGGACGGCGCCTCCAACGGCCTCACCGCCCCCAACGGCCCCTCCCAGGAACGCGTCATCCTCGAAGCCCTGGAGAACGCCCGCCTCACCACCGCGGACGTGGACATCGTGGAGGCCCACGGCACCGGTACGACGCTGGGCGACCCGATCGAGGCGCAGGCGCTGCTGGCCACCTATGGACAAGAGCGCTCCACGGACACTCCGTTGTGGCTGGGCTCGGTCAAGTCCAACATCGGGCACACCCAGGCCGCCGCAGGTGTCGCGGGCGTCATCAAGATGGTGATGGCCATGCGGCACGGGGTCCTGCCGCAGACCCTGCATGTGGACCAGCCGTCCACGAAGGTCGACTGGGACGCCGGACAGGTACGGCTGCTGACCGAGCAGCGGGACTGGCCGCAGCAGGGCCGGCCGCGCCGGGCCGGAGTGTCCTCGTTCGGGATCAGCGGCACCAACGCCCACGTCATCCTCGAACAGGCCCCGCCCGCTCCCGCCGAGCCGGATCACACCGGACCCGAGGGCCTCGCCGTCCCGTGGCTGCTCACGGCCAAGACGCCCGCCGCGCTCGCGGGCCAGGCCGCAGCCCTGCTCGGCCACCTCGACACCCACCCCGATCTCGATCCGTCCCACATCGGCTGGACGCTCGCCACCGCCCGCGCCCGCTTCGCGCACCGGGCCGCGATCACCGGTGCCGACACGGCCGAACTGCGCGGCGCGCTGGCCGCGTTGGCCGACGGCACCACCGCCCGCACCCTCGTGGAAGGCACCGCGGCCGGCCGCGCCCGGCCCGTGTTCGTCTTCCCCGGCCAGGGCTCCCAGTGGTCCGGCATGGCCACCCAACTCCTCGACGACTCCCCGGCGTTCGCCGCCCGCATGGCCGAGTGCGCAGCCGCCCTCGCGCCGTACACCGACTGGGACTTCCACACCGAGCTGCGCGGCGACCTCGACCGCGTCGACGTCGTGCAGCCGCTGCTGTGGGCCGTGATGGTGTCCCTGGCGCACACCTGGAGCGCGTACGGCGTCACCCCGGCCGCCGTCATCGGCCACTCCCAGGGCGAGATCGCCGCCGCCTGCGCCGTCGGCGCCCTGTCGCTGCAGGACGGCGCCCGTGTCGTCGCCCTGCGGTCCCAGGCCATCGCCGAACTGCTGTCCGGCTCGGGCGGCATGATGTCCGTCGCCGAGGGCGCCGACGCGGTCCGCGCCCGGCTCACCGCCTGGGACGGCAGGCTGTCGGTCGCCGCCGTCAACGGCGCCGCCTCCACGGTGGTGTCCGGCGATCCCGACGCCCTCGACGAACTCCAGGCGCGGCTGCGCGAGGAGAAGGTCCGCGCCAAGCGCCTGCCCGTGGACTACGCCTCCCACAGCACCCACGTCGAGACCCTGCGCGAGCGCCTTGCCGACGTCCTCGACGGCATCGAGCCGCGCGCCACCCAGGTGCCGTTCTACTCGACCGTCACCGGCGCCCCCATCGACACCACGGAACTCGGCGCCGGGTACTGGTACACCAACCTGCGCGGAACCGTGCTGTTCGAGGACGCGGTGCGCGCCGCCGTCGCCGACGGACATCAGCTGTTCATCGAGTCCAGCCCGCACCCGGTGCTCACCGTCGGCATCCAGGAGACCGACGACGCCGTGGCCGCCGTAGGCTCCCTGCGCCGCGACGAAGGCGGCCGGGACCGGCTGCTGACCGCCCTCGGCGAGGCCTTCACCCACGGCGCCGGCGTCGACTGGGCCGCCGTCGCCGAGGGCCGCCGCCCGCGCCGCGTCCCGCTGCCCGGCTACGCCTTCCAGCGCGAGTGGTACTGGCTCGACAGCACCGCGACCGGCGCCGACGTCACCTCCGCCGGACTCGCCCCCACCGACCACGCCCTGCTCGGCGCCGCGATGGTCCGGGCCGACAGCGAGGGCGCCGTCCTCACCGGACGCCTCTCCCCGGGCATCCAGCCCTGGCTGGAGGACCACCGGGTCGGCGGCCGGCTCCTCTTCCCCGGCACGGGGCATCTGGAGCTGGCCCTGCGCGCCGGTGACCAGGTCGGCTGCGGCGACATCGCCGAACTCACCCTGCACGCCCCGCTGGTCCTGCCCGACCACGGCGCCGTCCAGCTCCAGGTGGTCGTCGGCACGCCCGAGGGGGACACTCGCCCCGTCACCATCTGGTCGCGCCCGGAGAGCCCCGACGAGGAGCTGGCGTGGACCCGGCACGCCGATGGCCTGCTCGCTCCGACCGGCACCCTCGCGGCCACCGCCGACCCGCTGACCGCGTGGCCCCCGCAGGGCGCCGAAGCCATCAGCCTGGACGGCCTGTACGACGAACTCGCCGCCCTCGGCCTCCGCTACGGGCCGCTCTTCCAGGGCTTGCGCGCCGCCTGGCGCACCGAGGACGGCCTGTACGCGGAGATCGCCTCCGATGCCTCACCCGACGGCTTCGGACTGCACCCGGCCCTGTCCGACGCCGCCCTGCACACCGTCGGCCTCACCGACGCCGCGGGCGAGGAGGCCCTGCTGCCGTTCGCCTGGTCCGGAGTACGGCTGCACGCCACCGGCGCGACCGCGCTGCGCGTCCGCGTCCGGCCGACGGGTGAGGGCACCGTCTCCCTCGCCCTCGCCGACCCCACGGGCGCGCCCGTGGCCACCGTCGACTCGCTCACGCTGCGGCCCCTGAAGACCGCAGCGCTGGCCGCCGCGGCCCGCTCGGCACGGGCCGGCGCGCTCTACCGGGTGGACTGGGTTCCGGCCCCGGCGGCCCCGGCGGCCGATGCGGCAACGGACGTGATACGCGCCCCGGCCGGGGTGAGCGCCGCCGAGACCCGGGCGGCCATTGACACGGTCCTGGACGAACTGCGTGCCCGGCTCGCGGACGACGACCACACTCTCGTGGCCATCACCGGCACCGACCCGGCGGGAGCCGCCGTCGGCGGCCTGGTCCGCTCGGCCCAGTCGGAGAACCCCGGCCGTATCGTGCTGGTCGAAGCGGACGAGGAGCCGGACGCCGAACGCCTCGCCGAGGCGGTGGCCACAGGCGAGCCGCACCTCGCCTTCCGCGACGGCGCCTGGCTGGCGCCGCGGCTGGCCCGCGTCACCGACGGACCTGACACAGGCGAGAGCCCCGGACTGGGTACCGGCACCGTCCTGCTCACCGGCGCCACCGGAGCCCTCGGCGGTATCCTCGCCCGCCACCTGGTCGCCGAGCGGAACGTCCGGCACCTGCTGCTGCTCAGCCGCAGCGGCGCCACCGACGGCCTCGTCACCGAACTCACCGAGCTGGGCGCCGAGGTGACGAGCGTCGCCTGCGACGTCGCCGACCGCGCCGCGCTCACCGCCGTGCTGGACGCCGTACCGGCCGACCGGCCGCTGACCGCCGTGATCCACGCGGCCGGAGTACTCGCCGACGGCGTGCTCGGCTCGCTGACCGCGGAGCGGATCGACACGGTGTTCCGGCCGAAGGTCGACGCCGCCTGGAACCTGCACGAACTCACCGCGGACCTCGACCTGTCGGCGTTCGTGCTGTTCTCCTCGTCCGCCGCCACGCTCGGCTCGCCGGGCCAGGCGAACTACGCGGCTGCCAATGCCTACCTGGACGCGCTCGCCGCACACCGCCGTGCCCTCGGGCTGCCCGCGCACTCACTGGCCTGGGGGCTGTGGGCGCAGGCCGGCGGCATGACCGGCACCCTCGACGAGACGGACCTCACCCGCATCGCCCGTGGCGGAGTCGCCCCGCTGGAGACGGCGGAGGGCGTGGCCCTCTTCGACGCCGCCGTGCGCGGCGACGACCCCGCCGTGTTGCCGGTGAAGCTGGACATGGCCTCCCTGCGCGCCCAGGGCGAGGGCCTGGCCCCGCTGTTCCGTGCCCTGGTGCCCGTACGCCGGGCCGGTGCGGCCACCGGGCAGAGCGCGACAGGCGGTGCCGACGCCCTGCGGGAGCGGCTCGCCGGGCTGCTGGAGGGGGAGCGCGAACCGTTCCTCACCGAACTCGTGCAGAACCACGTCGCAACCATCCTCGGCTACCGCTCCGCCCAGGACGTCGGCCGCACCCTGGCCTTCAAGGAACTCGGCTTCGACTCGCTGGCGGCCGTGGAACTGCGCAACCGGCTCACCGCGGCGACCGGCCTGCGGCTCCCCGCGACCCTCGTGTTCGACCACCCCACGCCGACGGAACTCGCCGGTTATCTCTTCGGTGAACTGACCGGCACCCTCACCGAGGAGACCGTTCGCACGGCTCCCCGGAGCGCCGCCGACGACGAACCGATCGCCGTCATCGGCATGGCCTGCCGCTTCCCCGGCGACATCGCCTCGCCCGAGGACCTGTGGCGGCTGGTGGCCGAAGGCCGCGACGCCATCGGCGAGTTCCCGAACGACCGCGGCTGGGACGTGGACAACCTCTACGACCCGACCCTGGACCGGCCCGGCACCAGCTACACCCGGCACGGTGCCTTCCTCTACGACGCCGCCGACTTCGACCCGGCGTTCTTCGCCATGGACGAAGAGGAGGCAGAGGTCACCGACCCCCAGCAGCGGCTGCTGCTGGAGACCTCCTGGGAGGCGCTGGAGCGCGCTTCCATCGACCCCGCCACCCTGCGCGGCTCCGACACCGGTGTCTTCGCCGGCGTGATGTACCACGACTACTTCGGCAGCTTCGGCTCCGGCAGCGTGGTCTCCGGCCGGGTCGCCTACACCCTGGGCCTGGAGGGACCGACGCTGTCCGTCGACACGGCCTGCTCCTCCTCTCTGGTGGCGCTGCACCTGGCCGCCCGGTCGCTGCGCGACGGGGACTGCTCGCTGGCGCTGGCCGGGGGAGTGACCGTCATGGCCACCCCGGGCACCTTCGTGGAGTTCAGCCGGCACCGGGGCCTGTCCCGGGACGGCCGCTGCAGGCCCTTCGCGGACGCGGCCGACGGCACCGGTTTCGGCGAGGGGGCCGGCGTGCTGCTGCTGGAACGGCTCTCCGACGCCCGCCGCAACGGTCACAAGATCCTCGCCGTGCTGCGCGGCACCGCCGTCAACCAGGACGGCGCCTCCAACGGCATCAGCGCCCCCAACGGCCCCGCCCAGCAGCGCGTCATCCGCCGTGCCCTGCGGGCGGCCGGCGTCGGGGCCGCCGAGGTGGACGTCGTCGAGGCCCATGGCACCGGCACCACCCTCGGCGACCCCATCGAGGCCCAGGCACTGATCGCCACCTATGGTGCCGAGCACACCGAGGACAGCCCGTTGTGGCTCGGCTCGGTCAAGTCCAACCTGGGCCACACCCAGGCCGCCGCCGGTGTCGCCGGGGTCATCAAGATGGTCGAGGCCATCCGCAACGAGACCCTGCCGGCCAGCCTCGGCGTCGACCGCCCCTCCCGGCACGTGGAGTGGGAGGGCGCGGGTGTCCGCCTGCTCACCGAGAACCGCCCCTGGCCCGACCCGGGCCGCCCGCGCCGCGCCGCCATCTCCTCCTTCGGTATCTCCGGCACCAACGCCCATGTCATCGTGGAGGCCGCGCCCGCGGAGGAGCCCGAGCCCCCGCACACAGCCCCGCCGGTCGACACCGTGCCGTGGCTGCTCTCCGGCCACACCCCCGACGCCCTGCGTGCCCAGGCCACCCGACTGCTGGAGCACCTGTCCGCCGCCCCGGACACCGACCCGCACCGCCTCGCCGGCGCGCTCGCCCACGCCCGCACCCGACTCGGCCACCGGGCCGCCGTACTCGGCCGCACTCGGGATGAACTGATCGCGGGTGTACGGGCGTTGACCGAGGGCCGCACCCCTCGGGCCGGTGCCCTCGGCACCGCCACCGACGGCCGGCTCGCCTTCCTCTTCTCCGGGCAGGGCTCGCAGCTGCCGGGCATGGGCACCCGTCTGGCGGCGGCGTTCCCCGCCTTCGCCGCCGCCTTCGACGAGATCCGCACCCACCTGGACCCGCAGCTGGACCGGCCGCTCGCCGACGTCCTGGACTCCGCCGAACTGCTGGAGCGCACCGAGTACACCCAGCCCGCGCTGTTCGCCGTGGAAGTGGCCCTGTACCGGCTGCTGGAGTCCTTCGGCGTCCGGCCCGACACCCTGGCCGGGCACTCCGTCGGCGAGTTCGCCGCCGCCCATGTCGCGGGCGTGCTCGGCCTCAAGGACGCCTGCACCCTCGTCGCCGCCCGGGGACGACTGATGCAGGCCCTGCCCGAGGGCGGATCGATGATCGCCGTACAGGCCACCGAGGACGAGGTAACACCGTTGCTGGGCGGCGGAGTCGGGATCGCCGCCGTCAACGGGCCCCGGTCGGTGGTCGTTTCCGGCCCCGCCGGACCGGCCCGCGCCCTGGCCGCCCACTTCGAGCGCACCAAGGAGCTGGCCGTCAGCCACGCCTTCCACTCGTCCCTGATGGAGCCGATGCTGGAGGAGTTCCGCGAGATCGCCGCGTCGCTGTCGTACGGCACCCTGCGCATCCCGCTGGTGTCCACCCTGACCGGCGCTCCGGCCGCCCCCGACGAGCTGTCCACGCCCGAGTACTGGGTGCGGCACACCCGCGAGGCCGTCCGCTTCGCCGACGCCGTCACCGCCCTGCACGACGCGGGCGTACGGCACTTCGCGGAGGTCGGCCCGGGCAGCGCGCTGAGCACCGCGGCCGGTGAGTGCCTGCCGGACGGTACGGCCGTCGTACCGCTGCTGCGCAAGGACCGCGAGGAGTCCGAGGCCCTGCTCTCCGGGCTCGCCGCCCTGCACGTGCACGGCGCCGCCGTCGACTGGACGGCCCTGCTGCCGCACCGCGACGGCTCGGACCTGCCCACCTACGCCTTCCAGCGCAGCCGATACTGGATGACCGGCGACCTCGGCCTGCCTCGCCCGGCGGCCGACCATCCGCTGCTCGGCACCGCCGTCGAACTCGCCGGTGCCGACGGCACCCTGTACACCGGCCGCCTCTCCCTCGCCGACCACCCGTGGCTGGCGGACCACAGCGTCGGCGGGGTGCCGCTGCTGCCGGGCACCGCCTTCGTGGAGATGGCGCTCGCCGCCGGAGCCCGCGTCGGCTGCGGCATGGTGGAGGACCTGACCGTTACCGAACCGCTGGTCCTGCCCGAGGACGGCGCCGTCCGCCTCCAGTGCACGGTCGGCGAGCCCGATGCGTCCGGCGCCCGCGCCTTCCGCGTGTACGCCGCCACAGCCGACGGCGACCCGTGGACCACCCATGCCACCGGCCTGCTGCGGCCCGCCGAGGAGCGAGGGGCCCACGACCTCACCGCGTGGCCGCCGCCAGGCGCCGAACCGGTCGACCTGGACGGCGTCTACGAGCGGCTGGCCGAGCTGGGCGCCGAATACGGGCCCCGCTTCCAGGGCCTGCGCGCTGCCTGGCGGCGCGGCGACGAGGCGTACGCCGAGGTCGCCGTCTCGACCGACGGAGCCGCGTTCGGCCTGCACCCGGCGCTGTTCGACTCCGCCCTGCACACCATCGGGCTGCGCACCGGGGCCGAGGAGCGCATGACGCTGCCCTTCGCGTGGAACGGTGTCGAGCTGTACACGCGGGGCGCGCGTGCGCTGCGGGTGCGGATCGCGCCGGCCGGTACCGGCGCGGTGCGCATCGAGGCCGCGGACGAGACCGGCCGGCCGGTGGCGCGAGTGGCGTCCCTGTCGCTGCGGGAAGTGGACCCGCAGCGGATCGCCGCGGCCGCCGCGGGCGGACACGACGACCTCTTCGCCCTCGACTGGATGCCCCTCTCCGTGCCCGCGGCCCCGCAGGCCGGGCGGTGGACCGTACTCGGCGCCGGCCGCGAGGAGTTGGCCGGTGCTCTGGCCGGTGAGGTGGCCGAGGTCGCCGTCGCCGCCGGCCTGGCCGAGGCCGCCGAACAGGCCCCCGACACCCTGGTCGTCGTCCACACCGGCGGCGACGGACCGGACGCGAACCGGGCCGGCGTCCGCGAGTTGCTCGCCCGGGTGCAGGACTGGCTGGCCGACGCCCGGTTCGCCGACACCACCCTGGTGGTGTCCACCAAGGGCGCGACCGGTCCCGAGAACGTCGCCGACCCCGGCGCCGCCGCCGCGTGGGGCCTGATCCGCTCCGCCCAGTCCGAGCACCCCGACCGCCTGGTCCTCGCCGACCTGGACGACACGGACGCCTCCCGGCGCCTGCTGCCCTCCGCCGTCGCCTCCGGCGAACCCCAACTGGCACTGCGGGAGGGGAGGCTGAGCGTTCCCCGGCTGGTGCGCGCCCCGCGCCTGGCCGAGTCCGCCCCGGCCGACTGGTCCGGCGGTGTCCTCGTCACCGGCGGCACCGGCGCGCTGGGCCGGCTGATCGCCCGGCACCTGGTCACCGCGCACGGCGCCGAACGGCTCGTGCTGCTCAGCCGCAGCGGACCCGAGGGGCCCGGCGCGGCCGAGCTGAGCGAGGAACTGACCGCGCTCGGCGCGCAGGTGACGATCGTCGCCTGCGACGCCGCCGACCGTGCCGCCCTCGCCCGGGTCCTGGACGAAAACCCCGTCTCCGCGGTCGTCCACACCGCGGGCGTCCTCGCCGACGCCGTCCTCACGTCGCTCACACCGGAGCGGCTGGACACGGTGTTGCGCCCGAAACTGGACGCGGCCTGGAACCTGCACGAACTGACCCGGGAACGGCCGCTGAAGGCGTTCGTGCTGTTCTCCTCCGCGGCCGGTCTGCTCGGCAGCCCCGGCCAGGCCGGCTACGCGGCCGGCAACACCTTCCTCGACGCCCTCGCCGCGCACCGCCGCTCGCACGGCCTGCCCGCGGTCTCGCTGGCCTGGGGCGCCTGGGCGGGCAGCGGCGGCATGGCCGACCGGCTCGGCGACACCGACAGCCGTCGTATCGCCTCCGGCGGAGTGCTCGCCCTCGACGCGGAGGCGGGGCTCGCCCTGTTCGACACGGGCGTGGGCCGCGCCGAACCGGTGCTGCTGCCGGCTCGTCTCGATCTCGCCCCGCGTGAGGCCGCCCGTATCGCCCCGCTGCTGCGCTCCCTGGTAAGGGCGCCGCGCCGGACCGGGCCCGGAGCATCGGCCGCCGCCTCGGCGCTGCGCCGCGAACTGGCCGGACTCGCGCCCGAGGAGCGGGCCGAACGGCTGCTGGGGCTGGTGCGGGACGAGGCCCGGGCGGTGCTCGGCATTGAGGAGATCGAGAACGAGCTGCCCTTCAAGGACCTCGGTTTCGACTCGCTGACCGCTGTCGAGTTCCGCAACCGGCTCAACGAGGCCACCGGCCTCCGGCTGACCGCCACGCTCGTCTTCGACCACCCGACACCGGTGGCGCTCACCGAGCACCTCGCAGTCGAGCTGGCCCCGCGCACCGAGGACGGCCCGCGCGACGAGCACGACACCGTTCGGGCGGCGCTCGCCGCCATCCCGGTGGCCCGGCTCCGCGAGGCCGGCCTGCTGGACAGTCTGCTCGAACTCGCCGGACTGCGGCCCGCGCCGGACTCGGCCGCGGCCGGTGAACCCGGCGGCGCGTCGATCGACGCGATGGACGCCGAGAGCCTGATCAGCATGGCCCTGGACGACCTCGTCGAGGACGACGACGCCCTGTGACGACGCTTGCGACAAGGAAGAACACCATGGCCGAGGCCGAGAAGCCGGACACCAGGATGGTCGAGGCGCTGCGCGCCTCGCTGAAGGAGATCGAACGGCTGCGGGAACGCAACCGTGCGCTGACCGCCGCGGCCCGGGAACCGGTCGCGATCGTCGGCATGGCCTGCCGCTACCCGGGCGGCGTCCGGTCCCCCGAGGACCTGTGGCGCCTGGTCGCGGACGGCGCGGAGGGTATCACCGAGTTCCCCGGCGACCGCGGCTGGGACCCGGACCTGTACGACCCGACCCCGGGCGTGCCGGGCCGCTCCGTCACCCGCGAGGGTGGGTTCCTGCACGACGCGGGCGACTTCGACGCCGCGTTCTTCGGCATCAGCCCGAACGACGCCCTCGTCATGGACCCGCAGCAGCGGCTGCTGCTCGAAGGCTCCTGGGAGGCGCTGGAGAACGCCGGTATCGACCCCGTCTCGCTGCGCGGCAGCCGCACCGGTGTCTTCGCGGGCGTCATGTACCACGACTACTTCGGCAGCTTCGGCTCCGGCAGCATCGTCTCCGGCCGCGTCGCCTACACCCTCGGACTGGAGGGCCCGACGCTCAGCGTCGACACCGCCTGCTCCTCGTCGCTCGTCACGCTGCACCTGGCCGCCCAGGCACTCCGGCAGGGCGAGTGCACCCTGGCGCTGGCCGGGGGAGTGACGGTGATGGCCTCGCCGGGCACCTACGTCGAGTTCAGCCGGCAGGGCGCCCTCTCCCCGGACGGACGCTGCCGCTCCTTCGCCGACGACGCGGCCGGCACCGGGTTCTCCGAAGGCCTCGGCGTCCTCGTACTGGAACGGCTGAGCGACGCCCGGCGCAACGGCCACGACGTACTGGCCGTTGTCCGCGGCTCCGCCGTCAACCAGGACGGCGCGTCCAACGGCCTTACGGCGCCCAATGGTCCGTCGCAGCAGCGGGTGATCCGCCAGGCGCTGGCCGCGGCCCGCTTGTCGGCCGCCGACGTGGACGTGGTCGAGGCACACGGCACCGGTACGACGCTGGGTGACCCGATCGAGGCGCAGGCGCTGCTGGCCACCTACGGCCAGGACCGCGAAGCCCCGCTCTGGCTGGGGTCGGTGAAGTCCAACATCGGGCACACCCAGGCCGCCGCCGGTGTCGCGGGTGTCATCAAAATGGTGATGGCGATGCACAAGGGCGTGCTGCCGAAGACCCTCCACGCCGACCAGCCGTCCACGAAGGTCGACTGGGACGCCGGCCGCGTAAGCCTTCTGACGGAACATCAGCCATGGCCCGGTACGGACCGTCCACGCCGAGCGGGCATCTCCTCCTTCGGGATCAGCGGCACCAACGCCCACACGATCATCGAGGAGCCGTCCACGGAGGACCGGCCCCCGAAGGACCCCGACGCCCCCGCCGTCGTATGGCCCCTGTCCGCCCGGTCCGCACAGGCCCTGCCCGCTCAGGCCGAGCGCCTGCACGCCTTCCTCACCGGCCGGCCGGAGCTGCACCCTGGGGCCGTCGCCCGGGCCCTCGGCACCCGGCGCGCCGCGTTCGACCACCGCGCGGCCGTCACCGGCACCGAGAGGGAGCAGCTCCTGGCCGGACTGCACGCCCTCGCCACCGGGACCCCTGCCCCCACGGCCGTCTCCGGAAAGGCCCGGACGGGGGCTCGTACGGCGTTCCTGTTCACCGGGCAGGGCGCCCAGCGCCTCGGCATGGGCCTCGGACTCCGCGCCCGCTACCAGGTGTTCGCGGACGCCTTCGACGCGATCGACGCCCGCCTCGGCCTGGACCTCGCCGGGCTGCTCGCGGGCGACGACGCCGACGCCGTGCACCGCACCCAGTACGCCCAGACGGCACTGTTCGCCTTCGAGGTGGCTCTGTTCCGGCTGCTGGAGTCCTTCGGTGTGCGGCCCGACATCCTGGCCGGGCACTCCGTCGGGGAACTCGCCGCCGCCCATGTGGCGGGCGTCCTCGACCTGGACGACGCCTGCACCCTGGTCGCCGCCCGCGGCCGGCTCATGCAGGCGCTCCCGGAAGGCGGCGCGATGGTCGCCGTACAGGCCACCGAGGAAGAAGTACGGCCGCTGCTGGACGGCCGGGTCGGGCTCGCCGCGGTCAACGGCCCGTCGTCCGTGGTTCTTTCGGGCGAGGAGGACGCGGTGCTCGCCGCCGCCGAGGGTTTCGCGAAGACCAGGCGGCTCTCCGTCTCGCATGCCTTCCACTCACCCCTGATGGACGGCATGCTCGACGAATTCCGTTCCGTGGCCGAGAAGCTGGCCTTCCACGAGCCGAGTATCCCGCTGGTGTCCACCCTCACCGGCCGCCCCGCCGACGGCGAGCAACTGCGCGACCCGGGCTACTGGGTACGGCACGTGCGGGAGACGGTCCGCTTCGCCGACGCCGTCGCCGCCCTCAACGACTCCGGCGCCGGCCGGTTCGTCGAACTCGGGCCCGACGGCGTCCTGACCGGCCTCGCCCGCGAGTGCGCGGAAGCCGACGGCGCCGTCTTCGTCGCCCTCGGCAGGCGGCACGGCAGCGAGCCCGCGGCTCTCATGTCCGGCCTCGCCCGCCTGTACACCGACGGCCTCGCCCCGGACTGGGCGGCGCTCTTCCCCGGTACGGACCGCGCCGACCTGCCCACCTACGCCTTCCGGCGGGACCGGTACTGGCTGAACGCGGACGTGGCCCTCACCGCCGGTGCCCTCGCGGAGCCGGTTGCGCCCGCCGCGGCCCACGAACCCGTGGACGCCGAGCCGTTGCGGCAGCGGCTGGCCGGGGCCGCTCCGGCCGAGCAGGAGGCGGCGCTGATTGAGGTGATCCGTGCCCAGACCGCAGCGATCCTCGGTCACTCGGGACCGGAGGCGGTCGAGCCGGATGCCGTATTCCTGGAGATCGGCATGGACTCGGTCTCCGCGGCCGAACTCCGCGGTGCCCTCGGTACTGCCCTGGGCACCCCCCTGCCGGCCGGTGCCGTCTTCGACCACCCCAGCCCGGCCGCCCTCGCCGCCGTCCTGCGCGAACACCTCGCCGACGGCGGCCGGCCGGCCCCGGCCGACGGCGCCGGAGACCTGGAGTCGGTCGGCGGGCTGGTGCGGCGCGCGGCGGCCGACGGGCGGATGGGCTCGGCCATCGAACTGCTGCGCACCGTCGCCGAGATCCTCCCCGGGTTCTCGTCCCTGACCGAATTCGGGGACGTCACCGACCCCGTACGGCTGTCCACCGGGTACGGCGACGCCTCGCCGCGGCTGGTCTGCCTGCCCTCGCCGATGGCACTCGGCGGCGCTCACCAATACGCCCGGTTCGCCCGGCACTTCCACGGCCGCCGTGACGTCCTGGTGCCGGCGGTGCCCGGCTTCGGTCCCGGGGAGGCACTGCCGCGTTCCGTGGACGCGGTGGTGGAGGTGGTCGTCGAGGGCATCCGCCGGGCCTGCCCGGACGAGCGGCCGTACGTGCTCGTCGGCTACTCCTCCGGCGGCCAGTTCGCCCACGCGGCCGCCGAGATCATGGAGAAGGCAGGACAACCGGCCGCGGGCGTCGTGCTGTTGGACACGTATCTGCCCGGGGACGACGGCAAGGACGACCTGTGGCGGCAGATGTTCGACGGGATGCTGGACCGCGAGTCCTCCCTCGGCGGCTTCGGAACCGCCCGCCTCGCCGCCATGAGCCGCTACAGCGATCTGATCCAGCACTGCATGCCGGGCGCGCTGACGGCGCCGGTCCTGTTCGTGCGGCCCACGGAGTCGTTCGCCACCGGCACCGACGACTGGCGGGCCACCTGGCCCGCGGAGCACGAACCGGTCGACGTACCGGGCACGCACTTCACGATTCTGGAGGATTGCGCCGAAGCCACCGCCCGGGCGGTCGAGGCGTGGCCGGCCGGCTCGGCGGCGGACTGAGGGAGGACTGCGCGGCAATATGCCGCGGGGCGCGGTGGCCGAAAGGCCCGCCGTGCACCGCGGCTTCTTCACTCGCCGGCCGCGCGAAAATGCGCAAGCCATGCATGGATATCGCAGCGGATACTGTCCGGGTCGACTCCTAATCGCAGGGCGATTTCGTCCGCTGCCAACTCCGGCTGCCAATCGCTGCGCTGGAGCGCCAGCCACACCGTTGTGCCGCGGGGGCCGCACCGGTGCCGCTTCCCGGTGCGCGCGCAGAGCAGCTCCAGATATCCGTCGGGCCGGACCCGCGCGGTCAGATCGTGGTCAGGCCTGCTGGCCATGGGACTTCCCGTCTTCCGTGGATTCTTCTGACGGGTGTGACGGTACCCGCAGACACCCCGCGAAACACGACTGTCAACCGGCCCTTTTGAAGAGGAGTCAAGTATCCGGTCAAGGTGGAGACACCGCTGCAGAAAGTTCGCGAGCAGCCGCCGAAACCTGGCGTGCCGAGGTAGAGAAACCTCTACCTCGAACCGGCCGGAGAATGCCAATGTGCCGCAGCCGCAGCGTTCCTAATCTGGTTCACAGACACCGCGTGAGAAGCGCGATATCTCATAGGGGAGCCCGCAGTGCACACTTCACAGGACCTTCGCATGGCGGAGGCGGTACGGCTCGACGCCGTGTCGAAGACCTATGGCCGAGGAGACAGCCAGGTGGCCGCGCTCCGCGGGCTCACCATGAGCTTCGCCGACGGCACCTTCACCGCCGTGATGGGCCCGTCCGGGTCCGGCAAGAGCACCTTCCTGCACTGCGCCGCGGGACTGGTCCAGCCCAGCTCCGGCAAGGTCACCGTCGGCGGCACCGACCTCGCCGGCCTGGACGACACCCAGCTGACCAAGCTGCGCCGGAACCGGATCGGCTTCATCTTCCAGTCCTTCAACCTGCTGCCCGCGCTGACGGTCATGCAGAACATCACGCTGCCGCTGCAACTGGCCGGACAGCGGCCCGACAAGGGCCTGATCCGCAACGTCGTACAGCGGGTGGGACTGAACGAGCGCCTCGGTCACCTGCCGGCCCAGCTGTCCGGTGGCCAGCAGCAGCGCGTCGCCATCGCCCGCGCCCTGGTGACCCGGCCCGCCGTGGTCTTCGCCGACGAACCCACCGGCGCCCTCGACACCCGCACCGCCGCGTCCGTCCTCGCGCTGCTGCGCGAGTCCGTCGACACCGCCCGCCAGACCCTGGTCATGGTCACCCACGACCCGGTCGCCGCCTCCTACGCCGACCGCGTGGTCTTCCTCGCCGACGGCACCTTCGCCGGCGAACTGCACCGGCCGACCGCCGATGCCGTGGCCGCCCGGATGACCAGGCTCGGCGCCTGGGAGGACGACACCCAGCGGCAGAGCTCCCCGCTGTCCTCCGGGGGGCGTTACTGATGTGGCAGCTGGCACTGCGCACCCTGAAGTTCCGCAGGACGAGCTTCGTCGCGACCTTCCTCGCCATGTTCCTCGGTGCCGCCATCGTCATCGGCTGCGGCGGCCTGATGGAGACGGGCGTCCGTATGGCGGCCGACCCGCAGCGCCTCGCCGGCGCCCCGGTCGTCGTCACCGGTGACCAGACCTACGACTCCACCGCCCTGACCGAACGTCACCGCATCGACCCCGCGCTGGTCGGCACGGTTGCCAAGGTCGACGGCGTGCGCACGGCCGTCGGCGACGTGTCGGTCCCGGCCACCGTCCTCAAGGACGGAAAGCCGCTGACCGGCAAGTCCGACTCGTACGGCCACGGTTGGGCCAGTGCCCGGCTCACCCCCTATACCCTCGCCGCCGGTGGATCCCCCGCCGCCGGCGGCGAGGTCGTCCTCGACTCGGGACTGGCCGAGCGCGCCGGCGCCCGTCCCGGGTCCACGGTCGACATCGTCGTCCAGGGCGCCACCCGGCAGTTCCGGGTCAGCGGCATCGCCGAGCAGCACGGCGGCCACAACCCGCACGCCGCGGTGTTCTTCACGGACGACGAGGCACGCACCCTCGCCGGCGGCCGGATCGACTCCATCGGCGTCCTGCCCGCACCCGGCAAGAGCGACGCCGCCGTCGCGGACGCGGTCCGCTCGGCGGTCGGCGACCGCGCCGAGGTGCTCACCGGCGAGCACCGGGGACTTGCCGAGCTGCCCGGCACGCTCCCCAGCAAGCGCACCGTCGTCATCCTCGCCGCCGTCTTCGGCTCGTCGGTCGTGCTGATCGTCATGTTCGGCGTCGCCTCCACGCTCGGCCTCTCCCTCCAGCAGCGCGCCCGCGAGATGGCCCTGCTGCGCGCCGTCGGCTCCACCCCCAAGCAGCTGCGCCGCATGATCCTCAGCGAGACGGCCGTGCTGTCGGTGGGTTCCGTGCTGCTCGCCCTGCTGCCCGGATGGGCCATCGGCCGGCTGCTGTTCGGGGTGCTGACCTCCAGCGGCGTGGTGTCGTCGGAGATCGTCTACCACGCCGGCTGGATCCCGATGGCCGTCGGCGCGATCGTCACCGTCCTCGCCGCGGCGGGCGCCACCCGCTTCGCCGGACGCAAGGCCGCCCGCACCGAACCGGTCGCCGCACTGGCCGAAGCCACCGCCGGCTCCCGCTGGTTCAGCGTGCCCCGGCTGCTGCTCGCTCTGTTCTTCCTCGCCAACGGCATCGGCCTGGCGATCGCCACCGCAACCGTGATGGACGACGGCCCCACCCTCGCCAGCACCGCAGGACCCGCCTCCGTGCTGTTCTGCATCGGCCTCGCCCTGCTCGCCCCCGGCATCACCAAGGCCATGGTGGCGCTGCTACGGCTCCCGGTGCGCGCCTTCTCCGGACTCTCCGGCCAGCTCGCGCTGCGCAACGCCGCCACCGCCAGTGTCCGCATGGCGGGCGCCGTCGCACCGATCGTCCTGCTCATCGGCATCGCCACCGGCACCCTGTACATGCAGTCCACCGAGGACCACGTCTCCCGGACCTCCTACGACAAGAACATCCTCGCCGACTACGTCCTCGACTCCACGGCGGGCGGGTTCGCCCCCGGCGTCGTCGAGAAGGTACGCGCCACTCCTGGTGTGGCCGCGGCGTCCGAACTCGTCATCAGCCGCGGCTTCGTGGACCGGCCGGACGGCCTGGCCGACGCCGACCTGCGCGGAGTCTCCGCCGAAGGCGTGCGCCAGAGCCTCGACCTGCCCGTCGTAGCCGGCTCGCTCGCCGACCTGCGGGGCAACACCGTGGCCCTGTCCGACAAGAAGGCCCGTGAGTACGGCGTCAAGGTCGGCGACCGGCTACCCATGCACCTCGGCGACGGCACCGCCGTACGTCCCACCGTCGTGGCCCTCTACACCGACAACCCCAAGCAGGAGTACCTGACGCTGCCCGCCGCCGCCCTCGCCCCGCACACCGGCGACGGACTGCCGCACCAGATCCTGGTCCGCACCGCGCCCGGCAGCGGCACCGCGGCCCACGACCGACTCGCCGCGCTGGCCGCCCGGGTGCCCGGCACCGAACTGGACGTCAGCTCCTCGCTCGCCGGCCGGAACAGCCAGATCCAGCAGATCCTGGTGTCCGCCAACTACACGATCGTCGCCATGATCGTGGGGTACGCCGCCATCACCGTGGTCAACACCCTGGTGTCGGTCACCCGGAAACGGAGCGCGGAGTTCGGCCTTCAGCGGCTCACGGGCGCCACCCGCGCCCAGGTGATCGCGATGCTGACCGTCGAGGGCGTGCTGATCGGAGTCATCGCCACCGTCCTCGGCACCATCGCCTCGGCGACGACGATCGTCCCCTACAGCCTCGTCAAGAGCGACTCGTACCTGCCCTCCGGATCCATCGGCATCTACCTCGCCATCGTCGGCGGGTCGCTGCTGCTGGTGTTCGGAGCCACGCTGCTGCCCTCCTGGCGCGGTATGCGCAGCCCCGCCGTGGACACGGTGAAGGCCGCGTGAGCCACCCCCTGACCGGGCCGTCCCCGCTCCCCCCGGGCGGGGGCGGCCCCGCCATGAGCGGCGCGGCGGAATGGGAACATGAAGGCATGAAGACTGTGCCGGTCACCTGGCGCGGCGTGCTCGGCCGCGCCGCCCTGGACACCCTGGTCGGCGTGGCGATCGCCGCCGGAGCCCTGCTGTCGATCGTCCTCTTCGTCACCACCACCTACTTCATCATCATCTCCGTGATCGGCATCGGCTTCCTCGCCCTGCCCTACTGCACGCGCGCGGTGCGCTGGCTGGCCGACCTCAACCGGCGCGCGGCCGCGCATTCCGGCGTCCCGGTGGAGCGGCCCTACCGGCCCGAGCCGGAGGAGATCGAGAAGGACATCGTCGGCTGGATGCGCCGCTGCAAGTGGATCCTGACCGATCCCGCGACCTGGCGGGATCTGCTGTGGCTGCTGCTCAACTGCGTCGTCGGCCTGGTCGGTTTCGTACCGGCCGGGCTGCTCTACTACGCGGGGGAGGGGCTGTTCCTGGCCTGCGGCCTGTGGCGGCCCATCGCGGCCGGCGGACAGGGCCGCTGGTATGCCTCCGTCACGGTCGACAGCTGGCCGGCCGCGTTCGTCGCGGGTCTGCTGGCGCTCGTCGTGCTCACCGGCTGGGTGTTGCTGAGCCCGCTGGTGCTCAAGGGGTACGCCTACTTCGTCCGCTTCCTGCTCGGGCCGACCCGGCAGTCCCAGCTGGCCTCCCGGGTGCAGCATCTGTCGGAGACCCGCTCCGGCGCCCTCGACATCCAGGCCGCCGAACTGCGCCGTATCGAACGCGACCTGCACGACGGCGCGCAGGCCCGCCTGGTCAGCCTCGGCCTCCAACTCGGCGCGGTGGACCGGAAGATGGCCCAGGACCCCGAGGAGGCGCGGCGGCTGCTGCGGCAGGCCCGCACCTCCTCCGTACAGGCCCTGAGCGAACTGCGCGACCTGGTCCGCGGCATCCACCCGCCGGTCCTCGCCGAACGGGGCCTGGCCGATGCGCTGCGGGCCCTGGGCCTGGCCAGCCCCCTGCACGTCACCGTGGTGGCGGACCTGCCCGGCAGGCTGCCCGACCCGGTCGAGTCCGCCGTCTACTTCGCGGTGTCGGAGCTCCTGGCCAACGCCCTCAAACACGCCGAGGCCCAGCGTGTGGAGATCCTCGCCTGGTACGAGGAGGGCACCCTGCACGCCCGCGTCACCGACGACGGCCACGGCGGCGCCGACACCTCGGCCGGGAGCGGCCTGGAGGGCATCCGACGGCGGCTGGCATCCTTTGACGGGGTTCTGGAGATCGACAGCCCCCCGGGCGGACCGACCGTGATCAAGATGGAGCTACCGTGCGCGTTGTCCTCGCCGAAGACCTCTTCCTCCTGAGGCAGGGGATCATCCAACTCCTGGAGGCGTACGAGTTCGAGGTGGTCGCGGCCGTCGACAACGGCACGGACCTCGCCGCGGCGATGGCCGAGCACCGGCCCGACGTGGCCATCGTCGACGTACGGCTGCCGCCCACCTTCACCACCGAGGGCCTGCAGGCCGCCCTGCGCGCCCGCCGTGAGCAGCCCGGCCTGCCGATCCTCGTCCTCTCCCAGCACGTCGAGCAGATGTACGCCCGCGAACTGCTCGCCGACGGCACCGGCGGCATCGGCTATCTGCTGAAGGACAGCGTGCTGGACGACGAACAGTTCATCGACGCCGTACGACGGGTGGCCGCCGGTGGTACGGCCATGGACCCGGCCGTGGTCGCCCAGTTGATGACCAGCCACTCGCGGGACGAGCCGCTGGCCGCGCTCACCGGGCGCGAACGCGAGGTGCTGGAGCTGATGGCCGAGGGCTGCTCGAACACGGCGATCGCCCAGCGGCTCACCGTCACCGAGGGCGCGGCCGCCAAGCACATCTCCAACATCTTCACCAAGCTGATGCTGCCGCCGTCGAGCGACAGCAACCGCCGGGTACTCGCGGTGCTCGCCTACCTCAACGCCTGAGCCGTGCCCCCTCGTTGGGGCGGATAGGGGTGGTCGCCCGTCTTCGTGCGGGCGAGACTGCTGGAGCACGCCCGCGGCCCGTGCCGCGGCCACCGCCAGAAAGGAAACGCCGGCCCCATGACCACGCTCGCCGAGCACGACCGCCTCTGGATACGCCGCTACCATCCCCGTCCGGACGCGGCGGCCAGGCTGGTGTGCCTGCCCCACGCGGGTGGCTCGGCGACCTTCTACCACCCGGTCTCGGCGAGCCTGCCGGCGTCCGTGGACGTGCTCGCCGTGCAGTACCCGGGGCGCCAGGACCGGCGCAACGAGCCGTGTGCCGACAGCATCCAGGAACTGGCCGACCACGTCACGTCCGTCCTGCTGCCGTGGACGGACCGGCCGCTGCTCTTCTTCGGCCACAGCATGGGCGCGACCCTCGGCTTCGAGGTCGCCCGTCGCCTGGAACGCGACCACGGCGTCGTCCTGCACGCGCTGTTCGCCTCCGCGCGCCGGGCCCCCTCCTGCCCACGCCACGAGTCCGTCCATCTGCGCGACGACGACGGACTCGTCGAGGAGATGCGGCAACTGAGCGGCACGGACTCGGCGATCCTCGACGACGAGGAACTGATCCGCATGGCCCTGCCCGCGATCCGCGCCGACTACCGCGCCGCCGAGACCTACGTCTACGAGCCGGGCCCGAACCTGCAGTGCCCGATCGTCGGGCTGGTCGGCGACGGCGACCCGAAGGTCACCGTGGACGAGGCACGAGCCTGGTCCCGCCACACGGACGCGGCGTTCGACTTCCATGTGTTCCAGGGCGGCCACTTCTATCTGACGTCCCACCAGAAGGAAGTGCTCGGCCTGCTGGCGAAGGAGGCGGTCCGGTCATGACGTCGGTCCTCATCACCGGCTGCAGCAGCGGCATCGGCCTGGAGACGGCGCTCGCGTTCGCGCGCCGGGGCGACCGGGTCCACGCCTGCGTACGGAACCCCGCCGGCACCGGGGAACTGCTCCGGCGCGCCCGAGCCGAGGACCTCACCCTTGACGTCCCCCAGCTGGACGTCACCGACGACACCTCGGTCACCGCCGCCGTCACCGCGGTGCGGGACCAGCACGGACCGATCGACGTCCTCGTCAACAACGCCGGCATCGACCGCACCGGCCCCGTCGAGACCATGCCGCTCGACCAGGCGCGGACCCTGATGGAGACCAACTACTGGGGCGCGCTGCGCATGTCGCGCGCCGTGCTGCCCGGGATGCGCGCCCGGGGCAGCGGTGTCATCGTCAACGTCTCCTCCCTCGCGGGCCGTACGTTCGCGGTCCCGCACGGCGGCTTCTACGCGGCGAGCAAGGCCGCCCTGGGCGCGCTCAGCGAGGCCCTGTACGCGGAGGTGCAGCCCTTCGGCATCCGTGTCGTGTGCCTCGAACCGGGCAGCTTCGCCTCCGCCATCCAGGGCAAGTCCGCCGCCGGCACGGCCGGGCCGCCGTCCGCGACCGGCCCGTACGACGCCGACCACGCCTGGCTCTCACGGTTCCTCGCGTGCGTGGCGGAAGGCGCGGCCGACTGCGTGGAGGCGGCCGAGGCGATCGTCGCCGCCGTCGACGACCCGGACACCCCCCTGCACACGACGGTCGGCAAGGACGCGGAGGCAGCCCTGCGGTTCCTCGCGGGCGTCTCCTACGAGCAGTGGCTGCCCTCCTTCCTCGACCAGGCCCAGTCCCTCGCCGGCCCCCGCCCCGCCCCGTCGGCCGCCGGCCACTGAACAACTCCCGCTGCTTCCAGGCGTGCGCGGCGTCCCCGGTCAGGGCGACCCGTGTGCCGGCGCCGCGTCCGTGACAGGACCCGCCGGACAGACCCTAGGCGGCACTCGGACCGGTGAGGGCCTTCTCCCACGGAGTGCGGGCCGCTACGAACGCGCGCCATGCGCGCAGGGTCCTCGGCGGCACTCCCGCGGCGAGTACTCCGGTGATCCGGTCGCCGGCGCGGTAGGCGACGAGCAGCCGCCGCCGGGCCGGATCGCGGTCGAGGACGAGCGCCTCGTCATGGCCGCGCACATAGCCGTGGGCCTGGACCTTGCAGTCGTACTGGTCCGACCAGAAGTACGGCACCGGCGCGAACGGCCGGCGCTCCTCAGCACGGACGACATACCGGGCGACCGCCATGGCCTGTTCGGCGGCGTTGGTGCGATGCTCGACCCGCATGGCCGTGCCGAACAGCGGGTTGTACCAGCGGGCCACGTCACCGACGCCGTACACACCGGGAGCTGCGCCGCAGAACTCGTCGCACACCAGCCCGTCCTGGACGGTCAGTCCGCTGTCCGCGAGCCACTCGGTGTTGGGCGCGCAGCCGATGGCCACAAGCACGTCGTCGGCCGGTACGACGCTCGTCCCGGCGGCGTCGGCCAGCTGCACGCCGGTCACCCCGCCCGCCTCGCTCAGGATCCCGGTGACCGTGGCACCCGTGCGCACCTCGACGCCGTGCTCCTGGTGGAGGCGGGCCAGGAACCGCCCGGCCGCTTTCCCGACGGCCTGCGCCAGCGGCACCCGAGCCGACTCCACCAGCGTCACCTCGACGCCGAGACCGCGGGCCACGGCGGCCACCTCCGTGCCGAGGAACCCGGCACCGACGACCACCAGCCGCCGTCCGGGCCGCAGCCGCGCCCGCAGCGCCAGCGCGTCCCGCACCGTGCGCAGCGTGTGCACCCCGGCGAGGCCGGCGGTGCCGGGCAACCGCCGGGCACGGACGCCGGTCGCGACGACCAGGGCGTCGTACTCGACCTTCGCGCCGTCGGCCAGCAGTACCGACCGCGCCCCCGGATCCAGCCCGGCCGCGGGCACCCCGAGGCACAACTCCAGCTCCAGTGCGGCCAGTTCGTCGCCCGAACGCAGCGTGAGCCGGTCCGGTTCCCACTGCCCGGACAGCAGGTGCTTGGACAGCGGCGGGCGGTCGTACGGCGGCTCCGCCTCGTCACCGACGAGGGTGATCGCACCCTCGTGTCCGGCCCGGCGCAGCGCCTCGGCGGTGGAAAGGCCACCGGCCGACGCTCCGACGATGACAACTCGATTCACGAATCGGTTCACGACTCAGCCTTCATCAGGGTTCCTCCACGTGGGCACCCCACGTCTCCCGCAGTGCGTCGCAGATCTCGCCGACCGTCGCCCCGGCCGCCAGAGCGTCCTTCATGGGGTACAGGACGTTGTCCTGCCCTGCCGCAGCCTTCTGCATGTCGGTGATGTGGATGTCCACCCGCTCCTGGTCGCGCCAGGCGCGGAGCTTGGCGATTCGCTCGGCCTGCCGGGCCTCGGTCTCCCGCTGCTGGAACCCGTGTTCGGCGGTCTCCCGTGCCCGGCAGGCCCCCGCCCCGGCCATGAGGCGGCCGGAGCGCGAGATCGTGTTCCACCCGGGGATCTCGGCCTCGCAGTACGTGAAGACGTCGGCGGTCAGGCGTAGCGAGAGGCTGGACGGGAAGACGGGCATCCCCCGCGCGACGCACTCGCCGGGCACATCGTTCTGGACCGTGCCCGTGAGCCGGCCGGCCGGGATCCCGCGCTCCTCCGCCACCAGCTGGTACAGCAGCAGGAGGAGCGCGGCCGGGGCGCCGATCGTCATCGATGTGGTGACCTCGTCCAGCGCGATGCCGTCGAACAGCACCCGCATGTCGTCGAGGGAGTCGACGGCCACACCGGACCTGCCGACCTGACCGCGCGCGAGGGGCTCGTCGGAGTCGCGGCCCAGCCGGGTGGGCAGGTCGAAGGCGACGGACAGGCCGGTGGCGCCGTGGGCGATCAGCCGGCGGTAGCGGGCGTTGGCCTCCTTCGCCGTGCCGCGGCCGGCGTACCGGCACACGGGCCAGGAACGCCGGCCGGGGGACGTCGTGGGGGAGCGCAGCCGGTCCGGCACGGCTCTTCAGCCGTCGACGCGGATGGTGCGCGAGGGGCACAGGTCGGCGGCCTGCAGGACCCCCGCGCGAAGGTCGTCGGCCGGCTCCTCGCGCAGGACGACCACGAGACCGTCGTCGTCCTGGTCGAACACCTCCGGGCTGAGCATGGCGCACTGGCCGGAACCCACGCACCGGTCGCGTTCAGTGGTGACACGCATGAGGGGTACTCCCATCGGGCCGGCCGTCACCAGGTGACGGGAAGCTCGTAGACGCCGTAGACCATGGCGTCGTCCTTGAATCGCAACTCGTCCGGGTCGGCCGCGAGCCGCAGGCCGGGGACGCGGCGCAGCAGCGTGCCGTAGACGGCCTCCAGCTCCACCCGGGCCAGGTTGGCGCCGATGCACTGGTGGATGCCGTAGCCGAAGGCGAGGTGGCCGCGGGCCTCCTTGCGGTGGATGTCGAGGGTGCCCGGGTCCGGGAAGACGGACTCGTCGTGGTTGGCGGCGTTGTTCAGGGCGAGGATGCCCTCACCGGCACGGATCGTGACGTCACCGACCTCGATGTCCGCCACCGCTACCCGCGCCGTGCCGGAGTCGGAGATGGAGAAGACCCGGAGCAGTTCCTCGATGGCGTTGGGGAGAAGCTCGGGGTCCGCCTGCAACTCGGCCAGCTGCTCGGGGTGTTGCAGCAGGGCCAGCACACCGAGGGCGATCATGTTTGCGGTCGTCTCGTGACCCCCGACCAGCATCAGCCGCGCCATCGTCACCACGTCGACATGGTCGGCGACCTGCTCGGTGCGGTTCTTCTCCAGGAAGCGGCTGATCAGGTCGTCGCCCGGCTCGTTCTCCTTGAGGGTGACCAGCTTGTCGAGGTAGGCGTCCAGGGCCTGCACCGCGGCCCCGTACTCCGCCGGGCTCAGATCGTGGTTCATCATCGCCGCCGACCACTCCTCGAACTGCGCGTGGTCCTCGTACGGCACGCCCAGCAGCTCGCAGATCACCAGCGAGGGCACCGGCAGCGCCAGCGCGGTGACCAGGTCGACCGGGCCGCCCGCGGCCAGCATCGCGTCGACACGCTCGTCGACGATCTCCTGGATGCGCGGCCGCATCTCCTTCACCCGGCGAGCCGTGAACTCCGGTATGAGCATGCGCCGCTGAGCGGTGTGCTCCGGCGGGTCCATGGACAGCAGCATCAGCCGGACCTGCGCCAGCATCTCCTCGGGGATGTGGAACTGGTGCGGGTAGCCCGGCAGTTTCAGGTTGGAGCTCACCCGGCCGTCGCCCAGCACCTGCCGGACGTCCTCGTGCCGGGTGACCAGCCAGGTCGGCTTGCCGTTCACCTTCAGCGCGGCGCGCGAGACGGGGTTGTCCGCGCGCATCGCGGCGTACTCGCGCGGCTCGCTGAACGGACAGGTGCGCCGCATCGGGAACTGGGGAAGCGGCGACGCCGACTCGGGCGCGGCGTCGGCGGACTGGGTCATGGCTGCCTTTCGGTGACGGAACGGGGGTTGGTGCGCGGGATGGCCGTCACCAGGTGACGGGCAGCTCGTACAGGCCGTAGACGATGGCGTCGTCCTTGAACCGCAGCTCCTCGACCGGAGCGGCCAGGCGCAGCGTCGGAATGCGCCGCAGCAGCGTCGTGTAGACGACGTCCAGTTCCATGCGCGCCAGGTTCTGGCCGATGCACTGGTGGACGCCGTAGCCGAACGCCAGATGGCTGCGGGCCTCGCGGCGCACATCGAGGCGGTCGGGGTCCGGGAAGACCCGCTCGTCGTGGTTGGCCGCGTTGTTCAGCGGCAGGATGCCCTCACCGGCCCGGATGGTGACCCCGCCCAGCTCGATGTCCTCCAGGGCGACCCGCGCGGTGCCCGCGTCCGAGATGGAGAAGAAGCGCAGCAACTCCTCCACCGCCTTCGTCGTCAGCTCCGGTTCCTCGCGGAGGGCGGCGAGTTGCTCGGGGTGCTCCAGCAGGGCCAGCACACCTAGCGCGATCATGTTGGCGGTGGTCTCGTGCCCGGTGACCAGCATCAGCTTGGACATGCTGACGATGTCGGAGTGCTCCACCGCGGGCGTCTGCCGGTTGAACTCGATCAGCCGGCTGATCATGTCGTCGCCGGGCTCGCTCTCCTTGGCGGTCACCAGTCCGTCCACGTACGCGTCCAGCTCGTAGTGCGCGCGGCCCCGGTCCTCGTCGCTGATGTCGTGGTTCATGATGGCCCACGCCCACTCCTCGAACCGGCCGTGGTCCTCGTAGGGGACACCCAGCAGTTCGCAGATGACGAAGGACGGCACCGGCAGCGCGAGCGCGGTGACCAGGTCGACCGGGCCGTCCGCGCCCTTGGTGAGCATCTGGTCGATCTGCTGGTCCACGATCTGCTGCACCCGCTCGCGCAGCTCACGCATCCGCCGGACGCTGAACTCGGGCGCCAGCATACGGCGTTGGACCGTGTGGTCCGGCGGGTCCATGGAGAGGAAGGTCAGCGGCACCGACTGCAGCGTCTCCTCCGGCACCGGCACCTGCAGGGGATACCCGGGCAGCTTCAGGTTCGCGCTGACCCGCGTATCGCCCAGCAGCTTCTTGTACAGGTCGTGCCGGGTGATCAGCCAGGTGCGCTTGCCGTTGACCTTCAGCTGCGCCCGGGAGACCGGCTCGGTCTCGCGCAGTTCGGCGTAGGCGGCCGGCGGGCTGAAGGGACAGGCCCGCCGCATCGGGAACTCCGGCGGCGCGGCCTCGTCGGCCGGTTCGGCAGGTGCAGTCATCATGTCCTCTTGGCACGGGAGGGAACGGGACGCGCCGGCGTCGGAACGGGCCCGGGCTCGGCGCCGGTGCGGCACTGTCGGCCGTCCCTCGCACGCTAGGCAGCCACGCCCGGGGACCCCAACCCCTAGGCGCCCCTAGGGCCCTGTCGTCATGCTCCCTCCCCCTCACTGCCTTGAGGGCGTGGGAGGTGCCCCCAGCCCAGCGGCGTCCGGCACGCACATCTGCCGCGTTGTCGTCGTTCGCGGACGCTCCCCCACGCTCAACTTCGCTCGCGCGGGGGCACCCCCGTCGCTGGGCCGTTCCTCCGAGTGGACGCCGGGTGTTCGACGACTGGGCTTGGGGGCGTGGGGTACTGCGTGCCCGGCTGCGACAGTGCTGCGGCCGACAGCGCGCTGCCCGGTTGTGCCGTAACACGGCCGCTCGTGCGGGGCACTTCCGTCGTCGTCGCTGGGCCGTTGCTGCGGGTGGATGCCGGGTGTTCGAGGACTGGGCTTGGGGGCGTGGGGTACTGCGTGCCTGGCTGTGACGGTGCTGCGGCCGTCAACGCGCTGCCCGGTTGTGCTGCAACACGGCCGCTCGTGTGGGCCCCCGGTCGTCGCCGTTGGGCCGTTGCTGCGGGTGGATGCCGGGTGTTCGAGGACTGGGCTTGGGGGCGTGGGGTACTGCGTGCCTGGCTGCGACGGTGCCGCGGCCGTCAACGCACTGCCCGGCTCAGCCGCAACATCCCCGCTCGCCGGGGCCCCGTCGCTCCCTGCCGGGCCCGCCCTCCGGGCCGACGAAGGGAGTTTGACGACAGGGCCTAGTAGTGCCTGGTCAGGTTGATTCGCTGGTGGCGTGTCCGT
>NZ_MQUS01000004.1 GCF_001953885.1 Streptomyces sp. IMTB 2501
CATCAATGAGTGGCTGTGACCAGCACTCTCGAAACACGCCCTAGCACGTCCGGCGGATTGGCGTCGTGTGGTCGCCCCACTGAGCACCTCAGCTCAGGCGCCTATGACGCGGGCAGTCATCGGTTGATTGGGAGGGGCAGTCCCAGTGCGTATGCGGTCGTCACCACATGGCCCTCTTTATCGACGATCTCCGCATAAAGCGCCGCGTGGCCGTCTCCCCCAAGCAGGAAGGTGCTTCGCGTGTCGAAGCTGAGGCGGGTTGGTGCTCCAAGCTGCACACCAACGATCGGATCAGCATGGGCGGGGACAGCCAGAGCGCCCAGAAGTGCGGCGGCTCCGAGGGTGACGGCGGCGGCACGACGCATGATATGCCTTCCCGGTAGGCGTACTTGGTGCCGCAGTTGATGCCCAACCCTTGCCGACACACGCGCGGTATCACCCGAAGGAAGCTCAGACGGAACAGCTGTACGGCTTGCCCCGTATGACTGCCCCGCGACTCGCCGGACGTGCCCGAGGCAGCGTCCGACGGGTCCAGCGCTAGAGCCTGTCCGACGGGTCAGGCGATCGCCTGCGGCCGCCAGCAGAACGCAGGCCGGAATCGCCCTTGCTGGTGACGTACGAGCCATGGCAGGCAGCTGGTGGGCTTGGGGCAACGTGCTGTGGTGCCGACGAGACCGGCTGTCTTCATGCAGGTCGTATGGCCGAGCACAGCGGCTGGATCGCACCCTAGACGTTCTTCATCGTGAGCGATTGACTCGGTCTCCGCTGAAAGCACCCAAAGCAGCGCCTTGTCCGGGCATGCCGGAGATGCGTCTGTTGATGCGGTGAGGCCAGTTCCTTCCGAAGGCGAGAGGTGATCGCGATGGCACGTATCCCGGCCGGCAGGTCATACCGGATCAAGAACCAGCGGAGCAGTCTGTACCTCAACGTCGCCGGCTACAACCAGGACGAGTCCGCGCACCTTGAACAGTGGCACCTCCAGTCCGGCCAGAACCGCATGAGCCAGGTCTGGCACGTCTTCCCGCTGGACTTCGGCAAGTACCTGCTGGCCAACAAGGCCAGCGGCTTCGTCGTGAACATCCGCGGGAACAGCACCGAACCGCTCGCGCCAGCGGAGCAGTACCGCCTCCAGCAGACGGACGCGCGGCCCGCCCAGCAGTGGCTGCTTCGCGATGCGGCCAGCGGCACCTTGGAAGTGATCAACGACAAGAGCCAGTTACTGCTGACCGTCGGGCGCCACACCTCGAATCCGTCGGACAGTGTCGCGCAGTTCGGCGTGGTCAGTGGTGATCCCACCGCCTCTCCCGCCTCTCAGCGGTGGCATTTCGAGGTCGAGGACGAGTACAAGCCCGTGCTCGACCTTCCCGACATCCCCGACGTCGGGATCGGTGACATCCACCGGATGACCAGCTACCAACCGACACCTTCCACGAAGACCGAAGAGGTTGAGGTCGCGACGATGGCCTACCCCTTCCCGCTGGTCAAAGACCCCGCCTTCAACCGTCAGCGGCAAGCCCGGGAGAACCCTTACTACATCCTGCGCCGATACGGCTTCTGGGAGCGGATCTACTCCTACGAACACGGCGGCGCCTCGGACTACACCCACACCGAGGAGACGACCGTGGGTCTGACGACCACCAACGCCAGGACCGTGGAGGAGACCACCACCATCTCGGTCACGGCCGAGGCCAGCTTCGGCTTCAAGGGCTTCGGCGCGTCGCTCAGCTCCACGATCAGCCACGAGCTGAAGGTCGTCACCACCCACGAGGAGGTGAAGAGCCACTCCAGGAAGGTGACGATTGAGCGGAATTACCAGGCCGGCAAGCGGGTGACCGAGGCGATCTGGTACCGCTGCGACAAGTACGTTCTCGAACGTCTCGACGGGTCCGAGGTCCTCAGCTGGACCACCCGCGACCCCAACACGTCCATCGCCGACGCGTACCCTCCCCAGGCTCTCGAATCCAGCCCGGAACAGCCCTGACCGCACATCCTGGACCCGTGGCTCTTTCCCTGCACAACAGTGAAAGGTGCAGCCCGTGGCTCCGGGGACCGTCCGGCAGATCGTCACCGGATCCACAGCCGAATTGATACCAGGGTGACCGTGCCGTGGAATACGTATGCTCTTTTGTCGTATCGGGTGGCCACGGCACGGAATCCCTTGAGCGCATTGACGGTGCGCTCGACTTCGTTCCTGCGGGCATATCTGTTCCGATCGAAGCCGGCCGGGCGTCCGCCCCGGCTTCCACGCCGTTGAAGATTGGCCCGTTGGTCCCGGCGTTCGGGGATCGTGTGCCGGATCTGCCGTCGCCGCAGATAACGGCGGTTGCGGCGGGAACTGTACGCTTTGTCGCCGCAGACGTGGTCCGGGCGCGTTCTCGGATGCCCGCCGGCGGGGCGAGGGACACGGTGGCTACGTAGGCGAGAACGGAGAGCGCTTGTGGCTGAGCGGGAAGAACGCTCCTGCGCCGTGGATGCCCGAAATGTTGACGAGAACTGGGAACGCCAGTCGGCGTGTCGGACTGTCTCGTATTCAGGCTCAGCCGTGTTCGGTGGCACGAGCTATCGCATGCTTACGGATGTGCACAAGACGTTCCAGGCAGGCGGCCGCGATGACGCAAGGGGCGGTCAAAACGTAGTTGGTGCGCTTGTTCGAGTTGGTGTCCCTCAAGGGTGGGTAGTGATCGCAAGATCACTGGCAGCAGCCAGGCGGACACAGAGAGGAGCAGCCGTGACACAGGCCGGAAAGCGGGTCGACCCGTTCACCTTCACCCTGGAGATCGACGGACTGTCGGGCTCGCACGGTTTCTCGGAGTGCAGCGGGGCCAACACCGAGCAGGACGTGATCGAGTACCGCGAGGGGAACATGGACAGCTCGGTCATCAAGCTCCCGGGGCTGAAAAAGTTTGGTGACATCACGCTCAAGCGCGGCTTCACCACCAACCGCGAGCTCTGGGACTGGCGGCGGAACGTGCTGGAAGGCACGGTGACCCGCCGCAGCGGCCGCATCACGTTCAACGACGAGGCCGGCAAGCCGACGGTGCGGTGGAAGTTCACCAACGCCTGGCCCAAGCAGTACACGGCACCCTCACTCAGCGGAACCTCCACCGAGGTCGCCGTCGAGGAGCTGGTGCTGGTCGTGGAGACCTTCGAGCTGGACGCCGAGTAAGCACCGCCGCACACCGGCCGACCCCGCTGGGCACAGACCGGGTTCACTGAGGACACCCGGACACCGGAGCCCCCGCGAAACGAGCATCACCGCTTACCCGCGTCCATTGAGCGCCACCACCCCGGCGCCAGCGAGCGCGGACCGAGGAGCACCTCGCGGCCCGGGCCCGGCCGAGCCTGGCCCCGGCGGGTCGGACCGGGCGTGGGAGCGGTGCCGGAAGGCTTTCCCGAGCACGCTGGTGGTCCTGGTCGGCACTGCGGCCGCCAGGGTAGGCGCAGTGGCGGACCGACCGAGCCGACCGGGCGCGAACCGCGCCAACGTCCTCTGACCAGGTGGCTGGCAGAGCGAACCGCTTGGCGTTTTCTTCCGCGAGAACTACCGCGATCCGCTGACGGCGGCCTGGCAGGCTCCCCTCGTCATGCGACGCACAGCGATCGGACCAAAGCAAGCGCCCAAGCGCTTCCAGAACTCGGCGACATCAGTCTTCTGCAGAACGGGGCGTTCTTGTCGCTGAGCCACAAGCGCTCTCGGAACTCGCCGACAAAGCCAGACACGGATACGGTCCAGGACAGGGATCATCTGCGGGGCGTCACCCCACTGCCCGGGGGTGACCAGGACGGCCAGCGGACGGCAGCCGCCGTCGCCCGCCAGGTGAATCTTGGTGGTGAGCCCGCCGCGTGAGCGGCCGATCGCCTCGTCGGGCCGGTGATGGACGGGCCGACTGCGTCGGCCTGGTATCCGCGCCGGGCGCTGGCGGGCCCCGGCAGCGTGCTGGTGAGCGCAGCATGATGTGGAATCGACGCTGACCATGGACCAGTCGATCCGGCCTTCAGTATCGGCATCGGCCTGAACAGCCCGCAGGAGCCTGTCCCACGTGCCGTCAGCCGACCACCTCCGATGCCGGTCATGGCAGGTCTTCCACTTCCCGAACCGCGTAGGGAGGTCCCGCCAGGGGATACCGGTCCGCTGCCGGAACAAGATCCCGTTGATCACCGTGCGGTGACACACCCACCGCCCGCCCCGTCCCGCGTTCTTCGGTAAGTGCGGCTCAATCCGGGCCCACTCCCGATCCGACAGATCGCCACGCCCCACATTGGCCGGAACGACCCAGGCACCGTTCGGTCACACGACCCGTCGGACACGCCTTAGATCCACTTCTGAAACACGCCCTAGTGCCGCGGCAGGCAACGTTTGCCCGTCAAGGAGCGGCGTGCGGTGGGTGCGGTCGGTGTGCCGGCCGGAGACCGTACCCGATGGGCTGGGCGTCCGTGGGCTTTCGGCTCGGTGTGGCGAGAGGGCGTGCCGGGCGTCGCGACGGGGCGAACGTCGCCTGCCAGGGCACTCGGGTTCGGGCGTCCGTCACCCGCGGCGGACCCGGTCCGCGGCCGGTGTGCGGCGTCGAAGCAGAGCCCGGTGCTCAGGATGTCGTGCAGCGGTGCGAACCGGTTGATCGTGGCGGCGACCATGAGACCTCCCGGCCGTACCACCTGGTGCGCTTGGGCCCACGTCGAGGATCCGGGACGGAGCAGGCGGCAGGAGCCTCGCGGGACATCCTGGGTGCGTCCCTGTCTCCCGGGCCGGCGAGGGTGCATGGGGCCCTCGGTTTCCATGGCCGGAACTGCGCGCACTCCGGGCCGCGTCGGCAAGCGGTGTCCGGGCCCGCGGGGAGCGCCCCGGATGGCCGTGGCGGGAAGCCGGGGTTAGCGTGCCGGGAGACGTTCCTGGGCGCTGCGGCGGCCCGACCCGGCCGGAAGGAACCGTGATGAAGTTCGACAAGCCGGTGACCGGCGGACCGTGCTGGACCGAGCTCGGGACCAGCGATCTGGAGGGGGCCAAGCGCTTCTACACCGAGCTGTTCGGGTGGCGGCCGGATACCGATCCGCGGAAGGAGGCCGGCGGGTACACGGTGGCGCACCTGGGCGACGCGGCGGTCGCCGCGCTCACCCCGCTGTACCAGGAGTCCCAGCCGGTGGCGTGGAACGTCTCCTTCGCGGTGCCGGACGCGGACGCGGCGGTACGACGTGTGGAGGAGGCCGGCGGGACGGTGATCCTCGGCCCGATGGACGTGTTCGACGTGGGCCGGTTCGCGGTGGTCCTCGACCCGACCGGCGCGGTGTTCCAGCTCTGGCAGGCGCGGTCCTTCCCGGGCGCCGGGCTGTTCAACGCGCCCGGCTCCCTCGGCTGGGTGGAACTGGCGACCCGGGACACCGAACGGGCACAGGACTTCTACACCACGGTGTTCGGCTGGAGCGTCAACGCCTCGGAGTGGTACACGCAGTGGGGCATCGACGGCGACGACTTCGGCGGCATGACCGACATGGGCGACCGGTTCCCGCCCGAGGTACCGCCGCACTGGCTGCCGTACTTCGCGGTGGCCGACGTGGACGCGACGGCCGAGGTCGCGCAGAGCGCGGGCGGTGCCGTCGTGCTGGCCCCCGTCTCGGTGCCGGACGGGCCGCGTATCGCGGTGCTGCGGGATCCGCAGGGCGCCGCGTTCGGGGTGCACCGGGCCGGCGAGGAGGGCTGAGACGTCCAGGGTGCACCCGGGAGCCGGGGGGCTGAGGCCCGGGTTTGCCTTCGTGCGCGCTAACGTCTAGGGCGACCGCTGGGCCGACATCGGGGACCGCCGGTCCGCCGGTCGCCGTACGGCCCACGAGGTCCTCTGAGCGGCCTCCCGGCACCCGCTCGACGCCCTCGCCTACGCCCGCAGCGCCCCCATTCTGCCCTCCAGACGGCCGAGCAACTCGGCGAGCAGACCCGCGAGTTCGCCTTGGCCCTCGGGCTCCAGTACGGACAGTACAGAGGTCTCGTAGGCGAGTTGCTCCGGGAGGATGCCGTCGACCAGCTCACGGCCGGCGTCGGTGAGACGGAGGTGGGCGACGCGGCGGTCACGGGTGTCGCCGCGCCGTTCGACGAGTCCGCGTTCCGTCAGCTGCTTGAGCCGCTTGGTGACGGCGGCCCCGGAGGAGAAGGTCTCGCGTGCCAGCTCCCCCGGGGTCAGCTCGTGACCGGTGCGGCGCAGCGCGCCCAGCAGGTCGAACTCGGGACGGCTGAGCCCGGCCCGGCGCAGCGGCGCGTCCTCGGCCTGCTGGAGCAGCGCGGCACAGCGGTTGATCCGTCCGATGACTTCCATGGGCCCGGTGTCCAGCTCGGGGTGCACGGCCTGCCACTGCCGGACGACGGCGGCGACGGTGTCCTGGCGGACGGCGGTGCGGGTGTCCGTGCCGGGGGCTGCACCGGTCGCGGCTGGGCCGCTGTGCTGTGTTCGCCTGCCGGCCGTGGCGTCGCTGTTGCCCGGTGGTGTGTCGGCCGCCGGCGTTTCGGCGGCGGGCCCGCGGCCATGCGCCGGATCCGAGCCGGTCTCCCCCGCCTCCCCCGCCTCGCCGGCCGCGTCGTCCACCGGCGCCCGTCCGCCGTTCGTCGCCCTCATGGCCGTATGCCCTCCGTCTTCCTGCCCTGGTCCTGGCCCTGGTCCTCGTCCTGCTCCCGCGGTACGAAGCCCTGGCGTCGTACCGTCGCCGCGAGCGTACGGTGTCCGGTCTGTTCGGCGAGGACGACCCGCTCCTCGGGCAGGGCACGTTGCCACCACTCGCCGGACGCGGCGTCGGCCGTGGCGCGCAGGTCGGCCAGCGCGGCGGCGAGGGAACGGCGGGCGGACTCCAGGTCGCGGGGTGCGGGGTGCGGCTCGGCCAGCAGCCGGGCGGCGTTCTCGTGGGCGCGTTCCGTGCTGGTCAGGGCGTGTTCGAGGCGGTCGCCCGCGCGCCGGTTGGTGACCGCGACGGCGGCGGCGAAGCCGACCAGGGCGCCGACGAGCGTGTCCGCGACCCGCTCGGTGATCAGCTCGGACGGGTTCTGGGCGCGGGCGAACTCGGTGACGAGGAGGGCCATCGGGGTCACACAGACGCTGCCGAGCCAGTAGTTGCGGCCGATCAGCGCCTCGGCGCCGAAGTTGAGGGCGAGGCAGCACAGCACCAGGGCGGCCGGGTGGAGATGGGCCAGCGGGGCGAGGGCGGCGAAGGCGAGCACGCCGAGGACGTTGCCGACGACGCGCTGGATGCCGCGGCTCCAGGTGAGCGTGACGTTGGCCTGGTAGAGGGAGGCCGCGGTGACCAGCGCCCAGTAGGGGCGGCCGACGCCGAGCGCGAGGGAGGCACAGCCGGCGAGGGCGCAGCCGACCGCGGTGCGCGCGGCGAGCGGGGCGAGGGGGGCCAGGCGGTGCCGCAACGGCCGTCGCGGCAGGGCGAGTTCGGTGTCGACGCCGAGGAGTTCGTCGACGGACTCGCGCGGGAACTCGACGCGCGGTATCCGCCTGGTGCCGCGCAGTTCGAGGGCCCAGCCGCGCAGCCGTACGGGGTCGGATTCGGCGGGCGCGGCGAGGGCGACCTCGGCGCGCACGAGGAGCCTTTCGAGGGCGCGCCGGGTGCGGTCGGGGCGGGTGCCGGCAGCGAGCAGGGACTGCCAGGCGGCGTGGATCGCGGCGGCGCTCGCGGCACGGGCCCGGGAGTGGCCGTCGGCGGTGCCGCGGGTGTCGGCGTACGCGGCGACGGCGTTCAGGGCCTGCGCGGTGGCGCGGCGCTCGGGGCCGTGCGGGCGGAGCAGTCCGGGCGCCATGCCGACCAGCCAGGCCCAGGCACCGGCCCCGAGGGCCAGCCCGATGTGTCCGGGCACCTGGCCGAGGGTCTGCGGCGCGAACAGCGAGGCGGAGCTGATGAAGGTCAGGACCACGTTCCCGGGTGGTCCGAGCCGGGTGGCGTCGGACACGGTCTTCTGGACGGCCGCCATGACGGCACCGACGGTGACGAGGACGGCGGCGTCGGTCGTGAGCGACGCGGCGAGCAGCGAGACGGCGAGGCCGCCGACCATCCCGAGCACCACCCAGGCCAGCACACGGGCCCGGGCGGCGTAGGGCCGGTTGTGGCCGTAGAGCGCGCACAGCGATCCGGCCATCGTGTACATGGCGAGGTCGAGGCGGCCGAGGGCCAGCAGGGTCAGGTTGGGCGGGGCGACCGCGGCGACCACGCTCAGCGCGGGCTTGAACCAGATGCCGGAGGGCCGCCCGAGGCGGAGCACTCCGGCGAGGGGAAGTCGGTGGCGGGTGGCACTGCTCATAGCATCAATTTAGCACATGTTTTACTAGTAAAACGTATGCTGCGGATGCGTTCCCGCACTCGCTGCCCAACTCGCCGCCGAGAGCGCACTCACCTGCCGTGCTCCGCCGAGTGCTCCCCATGTACACCCTTGCGCTCGCGTGCGCTCCGCCCGGCGTGGGCATCGGAACCCTCGACCGACCGTCGAGCGGGGAGGTGCGCGCGTGCACGGACCGGTGTCGGCAGCGTGGCTGCTGGTCGCGCTCTGCACGGCGACCGGCACCTACTGCCTGCTGCGGATGCGCAGCGGTGTCGAGGAGCAGCGCCGGTCCGCGGGCGGCGAGGCGCTGATGGGCTTCGGCATGGCCGTGATGGCCGTACCGGCGGCGGTGTTCGCACCACCGCGGTGGGCGTGGCCGGTGTACGCGGCGGTGTTCGGCGCGGCGGCACTGCGCGCGCTGTGGGCCGCGCGCGCCGCCCCTCATCATCTGCACCACCTCGTCGGCGCGTCCGCGATGGTCTATATGGCAGCGGCCATGGCCGTGACCCCGCCCGGCCCGCACCACGCGCACGACGGCACCGGGGTGCCGGTGCTGACCGGGGTGCTGCTGGTGTACTTCGCGGGTTACGTGCTGCTCGCCGGCGCCCGCCTGGTGCCGGCCACAGTCGCGACCACCGGAAGCGGCTCCGGAACCGTGACCGGGGCGGGAGCCGTGACCGAGGTGCGAGGCACAGCGCGAGCCGGGGCCGGGATCCGGGCCGGAGCCGCCGGCTGGGGTGACCGGCCGGAGCTGGCACGGGCCTGCCGGCTGTCCATGGGGATCGGCATGGTGGCCATGCTGATGACCATGTGAGCGGGCCTTGGAGGCATGGCCGCGATATCACTCACCAGCCGGGCGGACCACGGGGAGTTGACGGGGGCACCGCTCCCCCGGTGAGCGGGCCACGGGCGCGTTGCGTGCGTCCCTTCGCCCGCGCGGACCGTACCCGTGAGCGGCCTCGCGCTCATAACGTGCTGACCATGCTGGTCCCCGTGACCCTGCTGCTCGACGCGCTGACCGCCTTCGTCGCCCTCCAGAGGGGTACCCCGCCCACGCCCAGAGGGCGACGACCGGTTCGCGGTCCGGCCGGTCGGCGCGGGCTGGCGGGGCCGGAGGACGAGCGCCCCGACGCCTGGTCGCTGCGCGGTACGGCACCGCGGCCGGTCATCACGACGGCCGCGTTGCCCGCCTGACAGGACGTCAGCCGGACGCACCGCTGCACATGAGCAGGGTCATGCGCAGACCCGGCACGGCCGGCTGCCGCACTGCTCGGCGGCGCCGGCGGCCGGGTTCCCACAGGTGCCGGTGCTCGCTGCGTTCCGCGACGAGACGCATCGGCTGGTCGAGCCGGTCGCCGACGACATGGCGTCCCGGCGCCTCGGCCGGCTGACGACCACGCCGCGCTGGTCGAACTCGAAGAGGAACGGGGCGTGTTCGGGCCCTGGCCCACCCCGCAGGCCCATGTGCCGCAGCGCGTGCACCGGCTGCTGGCTCTCCCGGACCGGCTCCCGGCACGGCGCCGGCCGCGGCTGACGGCGGTGGCGTCGCTGATGCCGGTGCCTTTGGTGCTGGCGGCTCTGGTTCCCGGTTTGCGGGCGCCCGGCCGAGGCCAACGGCACGGTGAACCGTGCGGCCGGCCGGATGGTGACCACGCGGCCGCCGGCCGACGGCCGCCGGCCGACGGCCGACGCGCCGCGCACGGCGTCCTCGCCGGACCCGGCGGACGGTGGCCACGAGGCGCCCGGGGCGACAAAGATCGCGGCATGCGCCGCAGCCCCGACCCGCCTCGGCCGCGCCCTTCGACGGTTCGCACCGCGGCCCCCCTCGCCGCCGCCCCCGGCGTGTGCCGCACTCCGCTGTCGGTCCCCGTCGTGACCGACTGGGAGCCGATGCTCACCGTGGACGGCGCCCTCTCCCGCACGACCCACCGCTGGGCCGTCCACGACCGCGCTCTCACACACAGGTCTTCCGGGTGCTGACGGGCTGGGTGTGGGACCCGCCGACCATGCGCCGCGCCTGGTGTGCGCGGCCGTCGCGGTGTGGCTGGTGCGGCGACGCGGCGCCTGGTGGACGGCGCTGCGGCTGATGGTCACCGTGGCCCTGTCGGCGCTCGTGCAGCAGACGGTGAAGGGCGCCGTCGACCGGTCTCGCCCGGTGTGGCCGGACCCGGTCGACTCCGCCCGCTACGCAGCCTTCCCGTCCGGCCACTTCGTGACGGCCACCACGGTGCGCGGGCTGCTGCTGCGACTGGCGCACCGCTTCGGCGCGGGCCGCGCCCGGCGGCGTACGGCCGTGGCGGTGGCCGTGGTCTCGGTGGTGGGCGTGGGTGTGACCCGGGTGTGGCCGGGCGTCCACCGGCCCTCGGACGTGCTCGGCGGCCGGCTGTTCGGGGCGCTGGTGGTGGCGCCGGCCGTGGCGGTCCACGAGTGGCCGCGGACCGGGCGGCCCGACAACGCCGGTGCACCACCCCGATAGGGTCGGACGCATGACTGCCGTGCTGTTCGACTTCTCCGGGACGCTGTTCCGCGTCGAGTCCACCGAGTCCTGGCTGCGTGCGGTACTGACCGAGACGGGGAACACCCTGCCCGAGCCTGAACTGCAGGCAACCGCAAGGGCTTTGGAGGCCGCCGGCGCCCTGCCCGGCGGCGCGTCACCGGTGGAGCTGCCGACGGACCTGGCCGGGGTCTGGGCCGTGCGGGACGAGAGCGCGGAGCTGCACCGGGCCGCCTACACGGGCCTGTCCCGGCAGGTGCCACTGCCCGATCCCGCGCTGTACGACGCCCTGTACGAACGGCACATGACCCCCGCCGCCTGGGCCCCGTACCCGGACGCCACCGAGGTGCTGCGCATCCTGCACGAGCGCGGAGTCGGCGTGGGCGTGGTCAGCAACATCGGCTGGGATCTGCGCCCGGTGTTCCGCGCGCACGGGCTCGACCGGTATGTGGACGCGTATGTGCTGTCGTACGAGCACGGGGTGCAGAAGCCGGACCCGCGGCTGTTCTCGGTCGCCTGCGCGGCGCTGGGCGCCGATCCGCGGCAGGTCGTGATGGTGGGTGACAGCAAGGAGGCGGACGGCGGCGCGGCCGCGCTCGGCTGCCGCGTGCACTACGTCGACCACCTGCCGGTGACGGACCGGCCTGACGCACTACTGCCGGTGCTGAACCTGGCGGGCCCGGGACCGGAAAGCCTCCGGTCGCGGAGCCGTCAGCCCCGGTAGCCCTCGACCTGGGTGGCGGAGCGCACCTGTGCCTCGTCCGGGTTCCCGCCGAACTCGGTCTTGGCGCGGCGCTGCCGCAACAGGTCCCAGCACCGGGCGAGTTCACGCTCCAGTTCGCCCAGCCGCTCCTGCTCGGTGGGACTGTCGATCCGGCCCGAGGCCAGCGCCTCGCGGAGCCGCCGCTCGTCCTCGACCATTTCTGTGATCCGGCTCAGGATCCGCTGGTCCTGGTCCTGGTCCATGACCGCCCGCCTCCTCGCCTCGGCACCGGTGCCCACTCTAGTGCCCCAACAGGCAACGTTCGCCCCTGTCGCGACGCCGGGCACGCCCTCTCGCAGCACCGGCCGAAAGCCCAAGTGCGTCCAGTACGAGGCCTTCCGGCCGGCACTCCCCCAGCCTTCGGCCGAGGACCCCCAGAGCACGCACCGGACGCCGCTCCTTGACGGGCGAACGTTGCCTGCCGGGGCACCAGGGAGACGGCGGCCGGTGTGCGAGACCAAGGGGACGGACGCCTGGCGGGACGCGTGGCCCAAGGCGGCTCGGGGACCGCCGGGCACGGCACCGGGAGCGCGGCGGCAGCCATGGGAAAGGCCTCACCCGCGTGTGAAAAACGCTCGCCCCCGCGCCGTCCGCCTGAGACGATCCCCCGCGTCGCCCCAGACGGACGGCAGCTCTTGACAGGCCCGCGCATGGCGACGCCCGCTGCGTTGAGTATAGTTGGCTGGCAGCCAGTCAACGCAGGAGTTTCAGGATGTCCCCGCGCAGCGCCTCGGTCAATGAAGAGTTGCGGCGACGTTCCCGGGAGCGGCTGCTGCAGGCCGCGGTGGAACTGGTCGACGAGCGCGGCTTCGAGGCCACGACACTGGGCGACATCGCGGACCGGGCCGGTTCGGCGCGCGGACTGGTGTCGTACTACTTCCCCGGCAAGCGCCAGCTGGTGCAGTCCGCCGTGCACCGGCTGATGCACCGCACGCTGGAGGAGGCGCTGGAGCGGGAGCCGCAGACCGAGGACGGCCGGGAGCGGCTGGCCCGGGCCATCGACGCGATCCTGGGCCTGGCCCACGACCGCCCGGTGCTCATGCGGCAGCACATGGCGGGGCTCTTGCAGGCGGAGGGCTTCGTGCAGTGCCCGGAGCAGCGCCGGCTGTCGGAGCTGCTCAGCGACACCGTCGCCAGGTACGGCTCCGAGGATGTCACCGCCGACTATCCGATGCTGCGGGCTCTGCTGATGGGTGCTGTGTACGCGGCGCTGATCCCGGGGGTGGCGATGCCCGTCCCGGTGCTGCGGGCCGAACTGTTCCAGCGGTACGGACTCGACCGGGAGGCGGGGGTGCCGCCGGAGAGCGATTCGGGCGAGGAGTCGCGGAAGCGGGATCTGTCCCGGTTCTTCGCCACGGAGGAGCGCCCGAGCGGCCCCTGAGGACCGATCGAGCCTCAACTCGCCTCAGCTGCGACGCGCATGACGTGGCGTCAGAAAACCGTCGTCCCGCGCCTGGGCGATCATCCTGAGGGAGCGGCGGCGGCTGCGTCCGGTCGCGGTCATCACGGCGAGCACCGGGTCGACGCCGCCCTGCTGTGCGGCACGGTACTCCCGTGCGACGAGCCGGCGGCCCTCGATGCCACGCGGCCAGCCCGCCCAGGCACGCCGGGGACCGACACCGAGCGCGATCTCCGCTGCGCCGCGGGCTTCCGGTTCGCAGCGTCCGTCCGGAGGCTCGCCTTCGTACAGCCTCTCCGGACGCTCATCGTCGCCCCGCCCCACCGGCCGCTCACCTTCGCGCCGCTCTGCCGAGTCGCGGGCTTCCGGTGCCTGTCGCTGCCCCGGCGGCTCGCATTCGGGCCGCTCCTCCAGGCACTCGTCCTCAGGCCGCCACTCCGGCCCCTGTCCCTCGGGCCGCTCACCCTCGGGCCGCTCTGCGGGGCGTTCGTCGCCGTCGTCCGCGCACGACCGCACCGGGGCCACCCCGCAGGATGCGAACAGGGGGCCCTCGATCCAGTTCGCGAGTGCCGTGAGGTCGGCGAGGGACAGGGCGGGCTGCGCGGTGACGTCCTCGATGGACACGCATCCGTTGTGCAGGACGGCCAGGGCGTCGACCCGGGCGCCGTCGGGGAAGGCCAGTCGGACCTGGAACCAGGAGGTGGTGCCGCAGTGCTCCCGCACCTTCCACGCGGGCCACACGGACACCGCGCCGTCCTCCGCGTTTCGATCGGAAAGATTAAGCAAGGATGCTTCTAGCACACACGCAACGTAACCGCATGATCGCACTCCATACGAACGGACACGCGTCGGGGTCACCCCGCCGGACCCTGCCGCCATGGGCCAGGGGATGCAATGCTGGAGCCGTCCGCACACCACCCTCCTTCGGGCAAGGAGTACCGCTGTGCTGCGTGTCGCCGTCGTCGGTTCCGGGCCGAGCGGGTGTTACACCGCCCAGAGCCTGGTTCAGGGGGATGCCGAGGTGTGCGTGGATGTCCTGGACCGGCTGCCGTGCCCGTACGGCCTGGTCCGGTACGGCGTCGCCCCGGACCACGAGAAGATCAAGTCCCTGCAGGGCAGTCTCCGTACGGTGCTGGAGCACGAGCGGGTGCGGTTCCTCGGCGGCGTCCGGGTGGGCGGCCCCGGCGGGCTGCCGGTGGAGCGGCTGCGGGAGCTGTATCACGCGGTGGTGTACTGCGTGGGCGCCGCCACCGACCGACGGCTGGGGATACCGGGCGAGGAGTTGCCGGGCAGCTGGTCGGCGACCGACTTCGTGGCCTGGTACAGCGCGCATCCGGACGCGGCCGACGCGGACTTCCTGCGCGGGGTGCGGTCGGCCGTCGTCATCGGCGTGGGCAATGTGGCGGTGGACGTCACGCGGATGCTGGTCCGGGGTGCCGCGGAGCTGCGCCCGACGGACATCCCGCAGGCCGCGCTGGACACGCTGACGGCGAGCGGGATCAGCGAGGTGCACATGGTGGGCCGGAGGGGTCCCTCGCAGGCCCGCTTCACCACCAAGGAACTGCGCGAGCTGGGCGGGCTGCCCGGTACCGAAGTCACCGTCGATCCGGCCGACTTGGCGCTGGACCCGGCCGACCCCGCCACGCTCCCCGCCGTGCAGCGCCGCAACCTCGAGGTGCTGCGCGGCTGGGCCGCCCGGCCGCCGGCCGAAGCCGCGCGGCGGATCGGGCTGCGGTTCTATCTGCGCCCCATGGAGTTCCTCGCGGACGGCGGCCGGGTGGGCGCCGTGCGTTTCGAACGGACGGCGCCGGACGGGCACGGCGGAGTGACGGGCACGGGCCGGTTCGAGGAGGTGCCCGCCCAGGTGGTGCTGCGCTCGGTGGGCTATCGCGGAGTGCCGCTGGACGGGCTGCCGTTCGACGCGGTGAGCGGTACGGTGCCGAACGCGGCGGGGCGCATCGTGCGCGACGGCGTCCCCTCCCCCGGCGAGTATGTCGCCGGGTGGATCAAGCGCGGCCCGACGGGTGTCATCGGCACCAACCGCCCCTGCGCCAAGGAGACGGTGGCCTCGCTGCTCGCGGATGCCCCCGCGCTGCTCGCCCGGCAGGTGCCGGAGGATCCGCTGGCGGCGCTGCGGGCGGCCGGGATCGAACCGGTGCAGTGGTCGGGGTGGCTGGCGATCGAGCGGGCCGAGGCCGCACTGGGGGCTCGGCTGGGGCGGAGCGTGGTCAAGCTGGCCGACTGGGACGCGCTGCTCACGGCGGCCCGGTCGGCGTAGGCCTGGTGGCCAGGGATTTCCCAGCAGTCCGGTGGGCATGACACACAGCGGCAACAGACCGGAAATCAACAAACTGTTCAAGCCGCTTACGGTCTCGTGCTGTTCGGATGTCCCTTCCCGCCCGGCACCGTTGGAGTCCCCATGGCCACCACCGCAGACGTCCATCCCGTCGACGAGATGCCGCCGGTGCGGCAGTTGGCCGCCTTCGGGCTGCAGCATGTGCTCGCGATGTACGCGGGTGCGGTCGCCGTGCCGCTGATCGTGGGCGGCGCGATGAGGCTGTCGCCCGCCGACCTTGCGTATCTGATCACGGCCGATCTGCTGGTGTGCGGTATCGCGACGCTGATCCAGTGCGTCGGCTTCTGGCGGTTCGGCGTCCGGCTGCCGATCATGCAGGGCTGTACGTTCGCGGCCGTGTCGCCGATGGTGCTCATCGGGACGACCGGCGGCGGACTGCCCGCGATCTACGGCTCGGTGATCGTCGCGGGCCTTGCGATCATGCTGCTGGCGCCGGTCTTCGGCCGACTGCTGCGGTTCTTCCCTCCGCTGGTGACCGGCACGGTGATCTTGATCATCGGGGTCTCGCTGCTGCCGGTCGCGGGCAACTGGGCGGCGGGCGGGGTCGGCGCGAAGGACTTCGGGGAGCCGAAGAATCTGGCGCTGGCCGCGTTCGTGCTGCTGGTCGTGCTGGGCGTGCAGCGGTTCGCGCCCGCCGCCCTCGGCCGGATCGCCGTCCTGATCGGCATCGGGGTGGGCCTGGCGGTCGCGGTGCCGTTCGGGTTCACGGACTTCAGCGGGGTCGCCGACGCGGACTGGGTGGGCATCAGCACGCCGTTCCACTTCGGGACTCCGGACTTCAAGGCGTCCGCGATCGTGTCCATGCTGGTGGTGGCACTGGTCACGATGACGGAGACGACCGGTGACCTGATCGCGGTGGGCGAGCTGACCGGCCGGAAGGTCGAGCCGGGCTCGCTCGCCGACGGGCTGCGCGCGGACGGTCTGTCGACGGTGCTGGGCGGGGTCTTCAACACCTTCCCGTACACGGCGTACGCGCAGAACGTGGGCCTGGTCGGCATGACCCGGGTGCGCAGTCGCTGGGTGGTCGCGGCGGCGGGCGGGATCCTGGTGCTGCTCGGGCTGCTGCCCAAGCTGGGCGCGGTGGTCGCGGCAGTCCCGGCGCCGGTGCTGGGCGGGGCCGGGCTGGTCATGTTCGGCACGGTCGCGGCGAGCGGGCTGCGCACACTGGCCCGGGTCGGCTTCAAGGACAACCACAATCTGACCGTGGTGGCCGTCTCGGTGGCGGTCGGCATGCTGCCGGTGGGCGTGCCGACGGTCTACGCGAAGTTCCCGGACTGGTTCCAGACGGTGATGAACAGCGGCATCAGCGCGGGCTGCCTGTCCGCGATCGCACTGAACCTGCTCTTCAACCACCTCCCCTCAAGGGCGGGTTCGCAGACCGTGACCGAGACGGAAGGGGCCGTCTAGGTCGTCCGTCGGTAGCGGTACGGGGTACCGGCTGAGCCCCTCCGGCGGTCGGCACCCACCGCCACGCCGTTTACCCCGGTCCCGCGAGCAGGAGGTGCGGGCCCGTCCGGCGGCGACGCCCGGCCCTGCCGGGCGAGTTGAATCAGCTGCCGTCGCCGAGGCGGGCGGACTGTCGTGCCGCGGCGGCGAGGACGGTGTCGAGCAGCTCCGGGAAGAGACGGTCCAGGTCGTGCCGGCGCAGGGCGTTCATCTTGGCCGTGCCGCGGTAGGCCTGCCGGACGACCCCGCTCTCGCGCAGCACCCGGAAGTGGTGCGTGGTGGTGGACTTGGTCACCGGCAGGTCGAAGTGGGAGCAGGGCAACTCGGCCTTCGCGGTGGCCAGTTCGCGGACGATCTGAAGTCGCATCGGATCGGAGAGCGCGTGCAGCACGGTCTCCAGGCGGATCTCCTCCGGCTCCGGGTGCGGCAGTGCGCGGCCCGTGGTGGCGGTGTCGGTCACGGCGGCTGCCCTTCGTCGCGGAACTCGTCGGCCATAACCATTGTACGAGAGGCGTCGTAGTTTGACACACCTCGTAGTACGAGGGTTATCGTACGAGTCGACCCAGCGGTCCCGTGACGAATGGAGTCCGTCGTGAGCGCGCTCTTCGAGCCCATCACCCTGCGTGAACTGACCATCCCGAACCGGGTGTGGATGCCCCCGATGTGCCAGTACTCGGCCGAGCCGGAAGGGCCGCTCGCCGGCGCCCCGAACGACTGGCACCTCGCGCACTACGGGGCGCGTGCCACGGGCGGCACCGGCCTGATCATCGTGGAGGCCACCGCGGTCTCGCCGGAGGGCCGGATCTCCCCGTACGACCTCGGCCTGTGGAACGACACGCAGGTGGAGGCCTTCCGCCGGATCACCCGCTTCCTGACCGCCCAGGGTGTAGTGCCGGGGATCCAGCTGGCCCACAGCGGACGCAAGGCGTCGACCGAGCGCACCTGGAAGGGCGGCGCGCCGGTCGGTCCGGAGGCGCACGGCTGGCAGCCGGTCGCCCCGAGCGCGGTGGCCTTCGACGAACGCCACCCCGTACCCACCGAGTTGACGGTGGAGCAGATCCAGGAGGTCGTCGGGCAGTTCGCCGCCGCGGCGCGCCGGGCGCTCGCCGCCGGCTTCGAGGTCGCCGAGGTGCACGGCGCCCACGGCTACCTGATCAACGAGTTCCTCTCCCCGCACTCCAACCAGCGCACCGACGCCTACGGCGGTTCGTACGAGAACCGCACCCGGTTCGCCCTGGAGGTCGTGGACGCCGTACGGGCGCAGTGGCCCGCGGACAAGCCGGTGTTCTTCCGCGTCTCGGCCACCGACTGGCTCCAGGACGGCGGCTGGACCGAGGAGGACACGGTCCGCTTCGCCCGCGATCTGCACGCCCACGGCGTCGACCTGCTCGACGTCTCCACCGGCGGCAACGCCTCCGGTGTGACCATTCCGGCCGGGCCCGGCTACCAGGTGCCGTTCGCCGCCCGGGTGAAGGCCGAGACCCCGCTGCCGGTCGCCGCCGTGGGGCTGATCACCGAGGCCGAGCAGGCCGAGAAGATCCTCACGAACGGCGAGGCCGACGCCGTCCTGCTGGGCCGCGAGCTGCTGCGCAACCCGTCCTGGGCCCGGCACACGGCCCGCGAGCTGGGCGGCGAGGTCAGGGTGCCCGACCAGTACCACCGCGCGGTCTGAGCAGGCCGGTCCCGCAGGCCGGCCGTCTCCTTCGGACGACGGGACCGAGCGGGCGCACCCGACGGCTGCCCGGGGCCGCCCGCTCCCACGGACGGTGGCCCGCCCGTCAGCCCGGCAGCAGCCGGCCGACCGTCTCCTCCAGGCGGGGCAGCACCCGCTGCCCCGCCGGCGCCAGGGCGACCGCCGCCAGGACCCCGGCCCAGGCCACCGGACCGAGCGGGGTGCACCCGACGGCGTGGCTGACGCCCGGGGTCTGCACCACCGCGACCAGCGCCAGGGCGGACCCCAGGCAGGTCACCTGCACCAGACGGCTCTCGCGCCGGTCCAGCAGCGTCTGCACCAGCTGGGCGCCGACCACCGCGCACAGCGCCATCGTGCTGGAGCGGCGCGCGGTGCCGGGGGTGAAGCGGCCGATCAGCCATGCCGTCACCGCGCCCAGGCAGGTGGTGAGTGCCCGGTGCCGGATCTGCCGGAGCAGGGGCGCGCCGAGGACGGCCGAGGCGTCCTCGGGTGATCCGATGCGGACGCGGGCCGTGCCCGGCTCGTCGGCCTTCTCGGTCACCGCCACCGCCATCGACGGGAACAGGTCGGTGAAGAGGTTCACCATGAGCATCTGCCGGGTGGACAGCGGCGCCCGGCCGGACAGCAGCGTGCCGAGGATGCCGAAGCCGACCTCGCCCCCGTTGCCGCCGATCAGGATGGCGATGGCGTCGGCCACGCTGTGCCACAGGGCCCGGCCCTCACCGACCGCGTCGATCAGGACCGTCAGATCCTCCTCGTCGGTGAGGACGATGTCGGCGGCGTTGCGCGCGGCGGCCGAACCGCGCGCGCTGATGCCGACCCCGATGTCGGCCGCGCGGATGGCCGCGGCGTCGTTGGCACCGTCGCCCACCATGCCGACGACCCGGCCCGCGTCCCGCAGTGCCTCCACGACCTGCAGCTTCTGCTCGGGCGCCACCCGCGCCACCACGCCCGCGTCGCGCAGCATCCGGGCTCGGGCCGCCCGGTCCGCCGCCGCCAGCTCGTCCCCGGTGACCACGACGGTGTCCTCGGGCCAGCCCAGCTCGGCGGCGACGGCCCGCGCGGTCTGCGGATGGTCGCCGGTGAGCATGACCGGTCGTACGCCCGCCTTGTGCAGCCCCTCCACCAGCGCCGTGGACGTCTCGCGCGGTACGTCGGACAGGGCGAGCAGGCCGGTGAACTCCAGCTTCCGCAGCGGCTGTTCGAGGATGTCGGCGGCCTCCCCCGCGTCCTCCTGCTCGTCCGCGCCGAGCCGCCGTTCGGCCACCGCCAGCACCCTGAGGCCGTTCCCGGCCAAGGTCTGCGCGGCCTCGGAGGCGTGTGCGGGAAGTCCGAGGCAGGCGGGCAGCACGGTCTCCGGGGCGCCCTTGACCACGAGCACGAGCGAGCCGTCCCCGCTCCGGCCGACGGCGGCGGCATAACCGCGCGCCGCCTCGAACGGCAGGTCGGCCACCAGTGTCCAGTCCGGGTCGGGGCCTGCCGCGGCCAGCACGGCCTCGTCGGTGGCGTGCACCGGCTGCTCCGCACCACCGTCAGGCTGCGGACTGGCGCGGGCGGCGGCCCGTACGGTCGCGGCGGACCCCGTGTCGTCCACCGCGCGGACCGTGCCGTCCGCGTCACACGTGCGCACCAGCCTCAGCCGGTTCTCCGTGAGGGTGCCGGTCTTGTCGAAGCAGATGGTGTCCATGCGGCCCAGCGCCTCCAGAGTGCGCGGGGTGCGGACGAGGGCACCGCCGCGGCTCAGCCGCCGGGCGGCCGCCAGCTGCGCGACCGTGGCCACCAGCGGCAGCCCCTCCGGTACGGCCGCCACGGCCACCGCCACACCCCCGCTGACCGCCTCCCGGATCGCGGTGCCGCGCAGCAGCGCGAGGCCGGTCACCGCGGCGCCGCCCACCAGGGTCAACGGCAGTGCCTCGCGGGTGAGTTCCCGCAGCCGGGCCTGCACGCCACCGGCCGGGGGTGTGCGGGCGGCGAGGTGGACGGCGCGGGCGGCCTCCGTGCGCTCACCGGTGTCGACCACCACGGCCCGGGCCTGGCCCGCCGCCACGGTCGTACCCTCGAAGACCATGCAGCGCCGGTCGGCGACCGGGGCGTGCGGGGTCGGGTCCGTCTGCTTCTCCACCGGCAGCGACTCGCCGGTCAGCGCCGACTCGTCGACCTCCAGGCCGTCCTGGCACAACAGCCGGGCGTCGGCGGGTACCACGTCGTCCGCCTTCAGCTGGATCACGTCACCTGGTTGCAGCTTGCCCGCGTCCACGGTGCGCGTACCGCCGGCCGGTGCCTCCTCCTCCGGTGGCACCAGGCGTGCCTTCTTCTGCTGCTCCTCGCGCAGTCCGGACAGCGCCTGTTCGGCGCGCAGCCGCTGGACGCCGCCGACCAGGGCGTTCAGGTCGAGCGCGCCGACGACGAGCAGTGCGTCCACGACGGAGCCGAGGATCGCCGACGCCGCCGAGCCGACCGCGAGGACCGGGGTGAGCGGGTCCTGTAGTTCACCGCGTACGGCCCGGGCGAGCTGGTAGGACCAGCGCACGGGCGCCGCGACCGGGTGCCGGGCGACACCGGCGGCGGCTTTGCGCGTGCGGGCGGTCAGCGCCTCGAACGCCCCGGCCTCGTCGGCCGGTTCGTGCTCCAGCCGCTCCTGGGCCTGCTCGGGGTCCAGTTCGTGCCAGTGCACGCGCGGACGCGGGTGCGGGGGCCGGGCCGCCGCCACGCCGAGCGCGGCGCGTACCCCGGACAGCAGGGCGGTCGCGGCGCCGATGTCGACGGGCGCGTGCCGCAGCCCCGGCAGAGCGGCCAGGCGTCCGTGGCCGCCGCCGGACTCGCCGACGGCCACGAGCAGACCGGAGAGCGCGGCGCCGGAGCGGGCGAGGGTCTGGGCGTGCCGGCCGACCGTGCGGGCAGCCGGGATGGCCGTCAGTACGCGCCACACGTCGGGCAGCCCGTGCAGAGCCAGGATGTCCGCGCCCCAGACCACGGCGCCCTCGCGGTCGGTCAGGGCGAGGGCGATGTCGGCGGCGCGCAGCCCGGCCAGGACGTCGCGCTCGTCGGCCGTGCGCACCCGGGCGACGGCGAGTACCGCGCCCGCGTCGCCGCGTGCCTCGTACACCACGTCGTCCAGCGGCCGGCGCGCGTCCACGACCTGGTCGGCGAGGCCGGTGAAGTCCTCCAGGGCGGGGTCGTCCACGAGTACGACCCTGAGCCCCGCGCGGCGGGCCGCGTCCAGCACCGGCTCGGCCCACGGGTCGGCCTCGCCCTCGTCGGTGCGCAGCACGCTCGGGTGCAGGACGACCGTCCCGGCCAGCTCCAGCCGGCGCAGCCGGTCCGGGGCGCGGACCAGCACGCCGGTGCGGGCGAGCGCGGCGCTCAGCAGCGCGTGGAAGGCGGCGGGGCCGTAGCGGGCGGCCTTCGGCGAGCCCGCGAGGATCGCCTCGGCCGCTTCGGTGCCGTCGTGCTTGACCAGCAGGGTGGCCGCGGCGCCCAGCACACTGCCCGCGGCGGCGTGGTCGGCGTACTCCTGGGCCGGTGTCTCCGGCAGCGGCGGCCGGGGAGCGCCGTCCGCCGGGAGGCTGACGCGGCCGGGCGCGCACAGCTGGTCGTGTACGGCGTCGAAGGCGGCGGCACGCGCCACCGTCTCGGCCACCTGGCAGGCCCGCAGGACGGCGTCGAGCAGGAGGGAGGCCGGGGTCTGCCCGGCGCCGTGGACCGCGGCGTTGACGCAGGCCAGCACGAGGTCCGTGCGGGAATCCCCGAGCCGGGCACGCAGCCAGGCGCGAAAGCCCGGGTTCTCCCGCAGCAGGGTCACCACCGCGGTCGCGGCGCGCGGCGAGGGCGGCAGCCGCAGCGCGCAGGCGGTGAGCGCGGCGGCGATGCCCATCCCGTCGGCGGCGAGCGTGGCCACGGCCGCGCGCACCCCGGCCGGGTCGGCCGGATGCGTGGTCTCGTCCACGTCCCCGCCGGACAGTGCCAGCCCGTGCCGCCCGGCCAGGTCGGCGGCGTGCGCCACGACCCGTTCGGCGGCCTCCTCGCCGGTCGCCGTCACCACCAGACGCGCGAGCCCCTGGTCCCAGTACGCGGCCAGCACGTCGGGCCGCTCGGCCAGCGTCTTCGCCACCCGGCGCGCCAGCTGCGCCGTACCGCCCGCGCGCCGGACCCGCTCCCGCACCACGGGTCGCAGCGCCAGATGGGCACGGGCACCGGCCCGCCAGTGGTCATCGGCGCCGGGCAGCGCGTTGCGCGCGACCCGCGCCACTCGTACGGCGGCGTCCGCACCGCGCACTCCGGCACGCGCCGTACCCGCGGCGGCACCGGCGGCCATGCCGACCGCAGGCGCCAGAAGCCGCACGGCTCCCAGGGGTGCCGTCAGCAGCCCGACCATCACGGCCCCCTCAGAGCGTGGTGCGGTCGGGCCGCGCCGTGGGACCCAGCGGACCGGTGGACGCCTTGCCCGCGGAGCCTTCGGTGCCGCGGGTGGTCCGGGCGGTACCGGATGCCTTGGTGCCACGGGACGACCGGCTGCCTCCGGGGGTCCGGCCGCTGCGGGGCGTCCTGGTGCTTGCGGAGGCGCGGCAGCCGGAGGCCGGGGTGCCGGCAGATGCCCTGGCGCCGGCGGACGACCGGCTGCTTCGGGACTTCCGGCTGCCTCCGGAGGTTTCGGCACCGCCGGACGCCTCCGCCCTCGCCGCCCCACCCGTGTCGCCGGCGCCCCCGGAGCCGCTGCCGTGGCCCGACCTGAGGTCCGCGGTGCCGAGGTCGTGGGCGGCTTCGGGGCCGTGCGCGGCCGTGTTCCCGCCGTCGGCGGGATGTTCGGGCCGCGGCTGGGTGAGCCAGGCCACGGCCGCGCCGGTGAGGGCGACGGGCCACTCGACCACGCCCACCGCACCGAGCACTCCGGCCCCGGCGTACACCGCGATGCGCCGCCCGCGGGGCGAGACCGCGCCGACCTGGTCCAGGGTCTCCGCCGCGGCCCTGCTCACCATGGAGCCACCGGGCACCCTGCGCAGTGCTGAGGCCGCGCCGCGCAGGGGTGCCGTGAGGTCCGACGACGACTTCTGCTCAGCCATGACTCTCCTCGGGTGAGATCGCCTTACGCACCTCACCGAGTGCCCGCCACCACGCTGGTCATCCGCCGTTTCGCCCCGCAGTCCCCCCGATTCCAGGGAGCGCCACAGACCTCCCGCTTCCCGGGAACCCCTAAGAACCTCGCCCGTCACCGCAACGCGTGCGCGCTCCCCGCTCGGGACGACACCGGAACGGCCGCCGGCCGCCCTCCACGCCGGGCGCGGGCCGCACTTGCCCCGAGGGCTGCCGGGTCCGCGCCTCGGCCGCCGTCGCCGCGGGCCACAGCCCCGGCCCTCTCGTCGCCGACCCGCCTGCGCGCGGTGCTCCGCACCGGGTCTCCCAGGGCGCCCGGGCCGCGCGATGCGAGGATGTGCCGCGGGAGAGCGGATGGGGCGCGGGGAGCGGGAGGCGGTCGCGCGGGCGGCGCGGCTGTAAGAGCCGGCGCGGTCGCCGGCCGACGACCACGCCAGGGCGGTCGACGCGGTACGGGCGGCGCTGAAGCCGGTCCAGGACGCGGCGGAGGCGAGACCGGGATGCTGGTGGCGGACGAGGCTCACGTCGTGAAGAACCCCAGGACCTTCGCTCCCAGGCCCTCGCCCGGGGGGCCGGGCGCTGCGAACGGGTCCTGTTCATGACGGGCACCCCGATGGAGAACCGGGTGGCCGAGTTCCGCGACCTGGACGACTGATCGACGAGACGGTGGCGGAGCGCATCGGCGACCAGGCCGGGGTGCCCGGCTCGGTGGCCTTCCGGAAGGCGGTGGCCCCCGTCTGACTGCGGCGCAACCAGGTGGACGTCCTCGCCGAACTGCCCGCCCCGCAGCAGACGGACGAGTGGGAGGCGCCGAGCGCCACGGACGAGGAGGCGTACCGCGAGGCGGTGCGGTCCGGCAACTTCATGGCGATGCGCCGGGCCGCGTACGCCTGCCCGGAGAAGTCCGCGAAACTCGTCCGGCTCCGCGAGATCGTGCACGAGGCGGGCGAGAACGGGCTGAAGGTGGTGGTGTTCTCCAACTTGCGGGACGTCCTGCGCGTGGTCCGGGACGCGCTCGACGCCGGGCCGCGGACCGGCACCCCGTGGTCGGCCCGCTCACCGGAAGCGTGCCGCCCGAACGGCGCCAGCTGCTCGTCGACGAGTTCACCGCCGTGTCCGGTCCGGCGGTGCTGCCGGCCCAGATCCAGGCGGCGGGCGTCGGCCTCAACCTCCAGGCGGCCTCCGTCCTGATCATCTGCGAGCCCCAGATCAAGCCGGCCATCGAACAGCAGGCGGTGGCACGGGCCCATCGCACGGGCCAGGTACGGCCGGTCCGGGTACACCGCCTGCTGGCTCCGGGCGGCGTGGACGAACGCATGGTGGAGATGCCGAAGCGCAAGGCCCGCCTGTTCGACAGCTACGCCCGCCGCAGCGCGGTGGCGGAGGCGACCCCGGACGAGGTCGACGTGTCGGACACGGAGACGGCCCGCCGGATCGTGGCGGAGGAACAGGGCCGCCTGGGCTTCGAAACCGGCGCCGTGGGCAGCCCCTGCGGCGGCATCGGCGGCCCATCCGACGACGTCGGCGACGCACCTGGTGAAGGCGCCGACGGCCGTTCTTCCCTGTCGGAGATCACCGGTCGGCGCCCGGCCTGGGCATCCGGCCTACGGCCGCCAGGAGTCGTCGTATCCGCAATCGCCGGCGAACGGGACGGCGAGCAGGCGCAGCGTGGTGCAGGGCGAACGGGGGCTCGCTTCCTCGCGGCAGGTGCGGCACCTGCCGTCGTCGCGCGTCCGGTGCTCCTCCAACAGCGCCTGTTTCGCGTCGAGTTCGCGCAGCACGCGGGCCGGATCGTGCCGGGCCACATGGGTGAGCAGCCGCACCGGGTCGTCGGCGCCGAACTGCACCATCGGCGTGTGCGTGGTCCCGTGGTCCTGGGAGGTGAGCACCTGCTCGATGTCGTCGGCCATGACGCCCCAGACCGCGCCGGGCGCACCGGCGATCGCGTCGCGGGCCACTCGTCCCTCCTCCTCGAACCGGGCCCGCAGAAACTCTTCAAGGTTCACCGGCGTCATGCGCAACGCTCCCTTCGCCCCACCGACGCGGCCAACTCCCGCTGAAAGCCCGCGTACGCCGTGCGCAGCGCGTCTCCCGGCCAGTCGGCGGGGACGAGGCCGGGCGGCAGGACCGGGTCGGTGAGCAGGTGCCGTACGGCCGCGGCGTAGGCGGTGAGGCGGTCCGCCGGGTCCCGGGCGGCCGATGTACGGGCGAGCAGCATCCGCGCGGTGGCCGCCCAGGCGTCCAGCGGCCAGAGCCGGGCCACCAGGTCGTGCGGGGGTTCGTCGGGGCGTGCGGAGCAGGTCAGGGCGACGGAGTCGAGCGTGTCCGGCAGAGCGCGGTCGAGGTTGGCCGGGCGCAGCCACACGCCCTCGCGGAGTTCGGCCAGGCGCAGGGCGGTCAACCGGGCGCGCAGTTCGGCGCGTTCGGCGGGGCCGCGGCCGGTCGCCGTGATCACCACCATCTCCCAGTCGCCGCCCCACGCGCGCGTGACGGGGCGCAGCGCCTCGTCCTGGCGCCGCTGGCGGGCCAGCAGCCGGTCACTGAGCCGGTAGACGGCGTCAGTGCGGCGCAGGTCGCCCGCGGCCACCATCCGGCTCAGCGCGGCCCGCAGCGTGGAGCCGCCGACCCCGAAGGGCTCCACCAGCCGGACCAGGTCCTTCACCGGCAGCTGCGCCGGGTGCGCGCCGAGGAGCAGGCTCAGCACGACCGACCGCGCGGACAGCGGCCGCAGGCCTGCCTCCGCCGGCTCGGGCGAGACGTTCATGCGCATGGGCACGTACTGTACGGCGCCCTCCGTGTTGCACTATTGCTACGGTCGCAGGAAGAGTGCAACATGCTCTCATGGTCCCGATTCCCGCGTCCTCGCCTTCGCAGTCACCGTCGCCGTACGCCACTCACGACGTCACCAACCAGGCCCCGCCCCTGGCTCCGTACGACGCCTCCGACGACCCGGCCCTGCTGGAGGGGCTGCGCCGGGAGGGTGCCGGATGGGCCGAGGACGGCATCCGGCGGCTGGGGGCGCACGCCGGGAGCGCGGAGGCACAGGAGTGGGGTGAGCTGGCGAACCGGTACGAGCCGGTGCTGCGCTCCCATGACCGCTACGGCCATCGCGTCGACGAGGTGGAGTTCCATCCCAGCTGGCACCACCTGATGCGCACGGCGGTCGCCGAGGGGCTGGCCGGGGCTCCGTGGGCGGACGAGCGGCCCGGTGCCCATGTGGCCCGCACCGCAGGCGGACTGGTGTGGGGGCACACGGAGGCCGGGCACGGCTGCCCGACGTCGATGACGTACGCCGCCGTGCCCGCACTGCGCGCACAGCCGGATCTGGCCAAGGTCTACGAACCGCTGCTCACCAGCCGGGAGTACGACCCCGAACTGCGCGTGCCGACCGAGAAGCCGGGTCTGCTCGCGGGGATGGGAATGACCGAGAAGCAGGGCGGTTCGGACGTCCGGACGAACACCACCGTGGCCACGCCCACCGGTGAGCCCGGGGTGTACACACTGCGCGGGCACAAGTGGTTCACGTCGGCGCCGATGTGCGACGTCTTCCTGGTGCTCGCGCAGGCCCCGGGCGGGCTGTCGTGCTTCCTGGTGCCGCGCGTGCTGCCGGACGGCAGCCGCAACACCTTCCGCATCCAGCGCCTGAAGGACAAGCTGGGCAACCGCTCCAACGCGTCCTCGGAGCCGGAGTTCGAGCGGACCGTGGCCTGGCTGGTGGGTCCCGAGGGGCGAGGGGTGAAGACCATCATCGAGATGGTCAACTGCACCCGGCTGGACTGTGTGATGTCCTCCGCGACCCTGATGCGCAAGACGCTGGTCGAGGCGGGCCATCATGCCCGGCACCGCAGCGCGTTCGGCGCCCGGCTCGTCCAACAGCCGCTGATGCGCAACGTCCTGGCCGATCTGGCGCTGGAGTCGGAGGCGGCGACGACGCTCACGCTGCGGCTGGCGGGCGCGGCCGACCGCGCGGTGCGCGGGGACGCCGGGGAGCGGGCCTTCCGGCGGATCGCCACCGCTGTCGGCAAGTACTGGGTCACCAAGCGGGGCCCGGCGTTCACCGCGGAGGCGCTGGAGTGCCTGGGCGGCAACGGCTATGTCGAGGACTCCGGCATGCCCCGGCACTACCGGGAGGCCCCGCTGCTGTCGATCTGGGAGGGCTCGGGCAACGTCAACGCGCTGGACGTGCTGCGCGCCCTCGGCCGTGAACCGGACAGCGTCGAGGCCCTGTTCGGCGAACTCGCCCTCGCGCGCGGGGTGGACGCCCGCCTGGACGCGTACGTGGCCGCACTCAAGGACCAGTTGGCCGAAACCGACCAGGTCGGTGCGCGCCGGCTGGTCGAGCGGATGGCGCTCGCTCTGCAGGCCTCCCTGCTGGTCCGGCATGCCCCGCACCCGGTCGCGGACGCGTTCTGCGCGAGCCGGCTGGGCGGCGACTGGGGGCACGCGTTCGGCACCCTGCCCGCCTCGGCCGGCCTCGACGCGATCCTGGAGCGCGCGCTGCCCGGCCTGAACTGACCCCTCCCCCGGGCGAGTACGGGCCCCGCACGCTCCTCCCGCCGGGGCGCTCACGCCTGGCCGGTGACAGCCGACGGATCGCACACAGTCATAGCGTGGTTCCGGACCGTTGTCAGTGTCGTGGTGCACACTCGCGATCAGGTGGCACTCGTCTGGGGAGGACAACGTGTTCACGGGGATCGACGAGGTGGACTGGGCCTCGCTGCGGCACGCGCACGGCAGCGCGGAGGACGTGCCCGGGTGGTTACGGGCCCTGGCCTCCGCGGACACCGCCGAGCGGGCGACCGCGCTCGACGGGATGCACGGCGCGCTGCACCACCAGGGGTGTGTGTACGACTCGACCCTGGCCAGCGTCCCCTTCCTGCTCTCGCTCGTGGCCCGCGAGGAGCTGCCGGACCGGGGCGACATCGTGGAACTGCTGGTCGTCATCGGCGCGGAGAGCGCGGACGGGGATCCGCGGGCACGGGAGGCGGTGTGCGAGGGTGCCGAGGTCTTCGTCCGGCTCGCCGGGGACCCGGACCCGACGGTGCGCCGGGCGGCCTGCGGGGCCCTCGTGCACTTCCTGGCCACGCCCGGGCGGGTCCTGGACCTGTTACGGCAGCGGCTGCGGGCCGAGCGCGACGACCGCGCCCTGCTCGCCCTCACGGAGGCGCTCGGCCTGTTCATCCGCCGGTACCCCGCGTACGCCGACAGCGCGGTGGACCTCCTGGCCGAGCAGAGCGCACCGCCGTACGCGCCGGGCCTGCGGCTCGCCGCACTCGGGCAGCTCGCACTCGTCGCGCCCGCCCGGCTGCCCGCCGAACCGGTGCCGACGGCGGTCCGGCTCCTGCGGGAGCGCTCGGCGCTTCGAGCCCGGGTGCCCGAACCCTCGGCCACCGACACCCTCGTCGGGCGTATACGGCGGCTTCGCCCGTCGGACGAGGAGGGCGCCCGGCTGCTGCGCACCCTGCACACCGCGCTCGGCGACCGCGTGGCCGAGCGGACCGCACTGCTCAAGGGGCAGTTGACCAGCCCTGATCCGGTGGACCGGTGCAACGCGGTGTGGATGGCGGCGGCGCTGCTGCGCGGCTGGCGCGGCGACCACAGCGCAACGGTCGGGCTGCTCGGCGCCCAACTCGCGGCGGAGCAAGACTGGTTGAGGGACGCGGCGGCAGCGGTCCTTGCGGAGCTGTTCACGTCGGCCGAGCCCGCCGCGGACGCCCTGCACGCGCTGGTCCGCACCCGCCCCGACCTGTGGACACACCGCTTCGAGCGCGACTCCCCCACGCTGGGCGGGCCACTCAAGGCGCTGGCGAGGAGTGGCGATCCGCGCGCGGTCCCGCCCCTGGCCCAACTGCTGGCCGGACCGGCCGCGCCGATGGACCTGGGGTTCGAACTGGCCCATTTGGGCACCGCCGCGGCCCCGCTCGCGCCCGCGTTACGGCACCGGCTCGGCCGGATCCCCCTGGCTTCCCCCGCCGCTGCCCGGCACGCCGCCCCGCTGCTGACCGCGGTCGGTGCCATCGGAGACGAGAACGCGGTCCCCGAGGTGCTGCGTCTGCTGTCGGGCGCCCCCGACGGGCTCGGAACACGGGACGCTGTCGCGGGCCAGGCCATCGAGACGCTGGAGGCCCTCGGCGGCGCCACTCAGGCGGTACCGACACTCCGCGCGCTCCTGGGTACCCGGCACGCCACCGCCGCGGCCCGCGCGCTCTGGTCGGCGCGGGAGGACGCCTCCGTCGTACTCCCCGCGCTGCTGAGGGAGTTGACCCAAGGTGATTCCGCCAACCGGCGGCTGGCCGCCGGGCAGCTCGGCAGACTGGGACCGGCCGCGCACGCCGCACTGCCCGCGCTGCGCCGGACGGCCCGGTCACGGCCCGCGCGGGAGCGGGTGGCGGCCGCGTGCGCGCTGTGGCGCATCGAGGCGAATCCGGCGCCGGTGCTGCCCGTGTTCCGGACAGCCTGGCTCGAAGACCCGCTCACCCGCGCCCCGATCGCCCGCTGCCTCACCGCGATGGGTCCGGCCGCCGCGCCCCTGCGGCACCTGGTGGCGGCTGAACTGTCCGCCCCACGCCGCCCTCCGGCCCCCGCGGGCGGATTCGGCGGCCGGGGCGTACCGGAGGACGAGGCACTGCTGAGAGCCTGCCGGAAGGCGCTGGCGGCGATGTAGGGACGGCACGGCAGACACACGCCCGAGCAACCGAGTCCGGAGGACGCGATGCTCAGCTCGGGCGCACCGCCGCGCTCCGGCCGGAGGGGCGGACCGGCTCACCAGCCGCCCCACTGGGGCCCCAACCGCGTCCATCCCCTGCCCCAGGCCGCCATGTAGGGACGGCACCGCAGACACACGCCCGAGCAACCGGGTCCGGAGGACGCGATGCTCAGCTCGGGCCCACAGCCGCTCCGCCCGGAGCGACGGACCGCCACACCCCGGGCAGGCCTCAGCCGGAGCGGCGGACCGCCACGCCCCGGGCAGGCCTCAGCCGGAGCGGCGGCCGTGGTCGGACCAGCCGCCCCACTGGCGTCCGAGCCGTGCCCATTCCGTGTCCCAGGCGTCCATGCGACGCCGCTCCAGCCGGGCACGCACGGCGAGGCCGCCGATGAAGGGGACGGCCGCCGCGCTCACGCCCACCAGGCAGCCGATCAGCGCGCCGCGGAAAGCGGCCTCGGCGGCGGAGGTGGGCCGGTTGACGAGATGGCCCTGCGGATCGCTCCAGACGGTGACCGGCGTGCCCGCCTTGCTGCCGGGCCGCACCCGGACCTGCCCGGTGTGGGCGGAGCCGTCGGCCACGGTCCACCGCACCTCGGCCCAGACCCGATCCCCGGCGGAGGTGTGGCCGTGCAGGGGGGCCTCTCCTGGCGCCCGTCCCACGACTCGGGCCACGACGGGACCCCAGTCCGCCCGCTCCTTGGCGAGTCCGTTCTCCACCGAGTGGGCCGCCACGAGTCCGGCCGAGACCCCTGCCAGGACGGTCAGCAACCAGGTGCCGAGCACCACCCAGGCCTCCATCACGTCGGCCCGGCGTTTGAGCGGGCTGCGCCGCCAGCGCCACAGCCACACCTTCGGACCACGGATCGCCTTCAAAGGCATCCTCCTCACGAGCGCACCGACCGGCCGGAACGCCCTCCCATACGCGGGAGATCGCCCCGTTGCTCACGAAGCCGTCTCCCCGACGGTCGCACGAGACACCCCGTTCGCGCAGGCGCATGCCCCAACGAACCCCGGCCGATCTTCGTCACCAGCCGACGACACCGTTGTGACCTGCGAAAACAAACACGACAGGGGAGAGTGTCAGTGGTGGGGCGCAGACTGGCCGATAACCGACGACTACCTGTCTCACGACTACCTGGACGAAGGCGTCCCGGAGGTGATCGGCATGACCGAGGTACTGCTGGCGGTGGGCACCCGCAAAGGACTGTTCATCGGGCGGCGAAGGGCCCGCGCAGCCTGGGAGTTCGACGACAGCCCGTATTTCAACGCACAGGCGGTCTACTCGGTCGCGATCGACACCCGCCAGGACCGCCCTCGGCTGCTGGCGGGCGGCGACAGCGCGCACTGGGGCCCGTCGGTCTTCCACTCCGACGACCTCGGCCGCACCTGGACCGAGCCGCCGCGTCCGGCCGTCAAGTTCCCCCAGGACACCGGCGCTTCCCTGGAGCGCGTCTGGCAGCTGCACCCGGCCGCCGCCGAGCCCGACGTGGTCTACGCGGGCACGGAACCGGCGGCGCTGTACCGCTCGGAGGACCGCGGCGAGAGCTTCGAGCTGGTCAGGCCGCTGTGGGAGCATCCGACCCGCTCGCGGTGGGTGCCGGGCGGCGGCGGTGAGGGCCTGCACACCGTGCTCACCGACGCCCGCGACCCCAAGACGGTGACCGTGGCCGTCTCCACGGCCGGGGTGTTCCGCTCCACCGACGGCGGCGCGAGCTGGGCGCCGTCCAACTCCGGTGTGTCCGCGGTGTTCCTGCCGGACCCGAACCCGGAGTTCGGCCAGTGCGTGCACAAGATCGCCAAGGACGCGGGCGACCCGGACCGGCTGTATCTGCAGAACCACTGGGGGGTGTACAGAAGCGACGACGCGGGCGCGCACTGGACCGACATCGGCGCCGATCTGCCGTCCACGTTCGGCTTCGCGGTGGCCGCCCATCCGCACCGGGCGGACACGGCGTACGTCTTCCCGATCAACGCCGACGCGGACCGGGTGCCGGCCGAGCACCGGTGCCGGGTCTTCCGCACCACGGACGCGGGCCGGACCTGGGAGCCGCTGTCCAAGGGCCTGCCGGAGGAGGATCACTACGGCACGGTCCTGCGCGACGCCCTGTGCACCGACGACGCCGATCCGGCGGGCGTCTACTTCGGCAACCGCAACGGCGAGGTGTTCGCGTCGGCCGACGACGGCGACAGCTGGCAGCAGCTGGCCGGGCATCTCCCGGACGTGCTGTGCGTGCGGGCGGCGGTGATCGGCTGAAGGGTGACCGGCCGAGAGACGATCGGCGGACGGGGGACCGGCTGGTGATCGGCTGAGACACGCGGGCGGGCCGCAAGGGGGCGGCCCGTCGACCTTCGGCCATCGGTTGATCACCTGCCGGTCCACGGCAGTAGGGTGACGCCCGTGGCACCACGACCCTTGCATGAGATCGTCGAACCGGGCTGGGCGAAGGCCCTCGAACCCGTCGCCGGACGGATCGCCGAGATGGGCGACTTCCTGCGCGCGGAGATCGCCGCGGGACGCACGTACCTCCCGGCCGGACCCAACGTCCTACGGGCCTTCCAACAGCCCTTCGACGACGTACGGGTGCTGATCGTCGGTCAGGACCCTTATCCGACCCCGGGGCACGCGGTGGGCCTGTCGTTCTCGGTCGCGCCCGAGGTCCGCCCGCTGCCGCCCAGCCTGATCAACATCTTCCGTGAGCTGAACACCGACCTGGGGCTGCCCCAGCCGGCCAACGGCGACCTGACACCGTGGACCCAGCAGGGTGTCCTGCTGCTCAACAGAGCGCTGACCACGGCACCGCGCAGCCCGGCCGCCCACCGCGGAAAGGGCTGGGAAGAGGTCACCGAGCAGGCGATCCGGGCGCTGGCGGCACGAGGCAAGCCGCTGGTGTCCGTCCTGTGGGGCCGGGACGCCCGCAATCTGCGACCGCTGCTGGGCAACCTGCCGGCGGTGGAGTCCGCGCATCCCTCGCCGATGTCGGCCGACCGCGGTTTCTTCGGCTCGCGCCCGTTCAGCCGCGCCAACGACCTGCTGATCCAGCAGGGCGGACAGCCGGTGGACTGGCGCCTGCCGTGACCGTCGCGGGCTATCTGGCGGTGGACTCCGGAGGCTCCGGTCTCCGGGTCGCCGTCGGCGTGCCGGGCCGGGCACCCGCCGCACAGCGGGAGTCACGGGAACCGGTCCGCACGGGTGCGCGGGGCATCGATCCCGCTCACCTGATGGCCCAACTCGTCCCGCTGGCCCGGGCCTTGACCGACGAGGCCGGAGTCGGTGCGCTGGACACGGCCGTCGTCGGCGCCGCCGGGTTCGCCAGCCTGGGCGACGGCCTGCGGGCCGAACTGCCGGACGCCCTCGCCCGGGAGCTGGACGTACAGCGCGTGGCGCTCGCCGCCGACGCCGTCACCGCCTATGTCGGCGCCCTCGGGCCGCGTCCGGGCGCGGTGCTCGCCGCGGGCACCGGGCTGATCGCCGTCGGCACCGATCTGACGTCCTGGCGGCGGGCCGACGGCTGGGGGCATCTGCTCGGTGACTGCGGCAGCGGCGCCTGGATCGGACGGGCCGGCCTGGAGGCGGCGCTGCGCGCCCACGACGGCCGGGACGGCGGCTCCACACCGCTGCTGGACTGCGCGGAGCAGCAGTTCGGCCCGGTGCGCGGCCTGCCGGGGCAGCTCTACCCCCGTGCCGACCGGCCCGCCGTACTGGCCTCCTTCGCGCCCCGGGTGGCCGCGTGCGCCGGGCACGACCCGGTCGCCGCGGACATCCTGCGGGCCGCGGCCCGGCACATGGCCGAGTCCGCCGCAGCCGTGTGCCCGGCGAACGGGACACCCCAAGTGGCACTCACCGGCGGACTGTTCCGCCTGGGCGACCCCCTCCTCGTACCCCTGCGGGAGGAGCTGGCGGCCAGGCTGCCGCACGCCCGGCAGGTGCCGGCCGAGGGCGATCCGCTGCACGGCTCGGTACGGATCGCGAGCGATCTGGCGGCCGGCCGCCTCACCCTGCCGGGTGAATCGACCATGCTCTGTGTGATCTCCGTACGACGCGATTGATGACGGGATCCAGTTCACCGTAAAAGCGGATTGTTCCCCCTTGTGGAGCCTTTGTCGTCCCATGTTCCGGGCACGTGCCCGGAACATGTGTCCTTGCCGCGTAACTCATCAGACAAATCCGGACGGATACCGCTCACCTGCACCCTCCCCGAACGGAGGAACCCTCGAAGCCAGTAACATGCGGCGCCATGAGCTCCCCCACTGGACCCGAGTCCGGCCTGCCAGTACGAATGCCGCGACCCCGCCAGCCCGGACGGCACCGCCGACCGGAACCGCTGGTGGCTCCCGAGGGCGCGCCCGCGCTCGCCCTCGCGGTGCCCGGTGCGCCCAGCGCCGCCGCGCGCGGCCTCGCCGAGGAGGTCGTGAGCATCGCCCGCTCCGAGCTGCCCGGCCTGGACGCCCGGATCGGGTACCTGGACGGGGACGACACCGAGTTCCCCACGCTCCGGTCCGTGCTGGTACGCGCCGCCGAGGAGCGGACTGCCCGTTACGAGCAGGCCGTCGCCGCCGGGCTCGAAGGGTTCAAGCAGCCCGACGGCCCCGTCGCCGTCGTCGTCCCGCTGCTGGCCGGTCCGGACAGCGCCCTGCTGCGGCAGATCCGCCAGTCCGTGATGGACAGCCGGGTCGCCGCCGATCTGACCGATGTCCTCGGTCCGCACCCGCTGCTCGCCGAGGCGCTGCACGTGCGGCTGTCCGAGGCGGGGCTGGCCCGTGCCGACCGCGCCCGCCTGTTCACCGTGGCCACCGCCGCGGACGGCATCATCCTGGCGTCCGTGGGGGGCGAGGAGGCGGTGCAGGCGGCCGGGATCACCGGCATGCTGCTCGCCGCGCGCCTGGCCGTGCCGGTGATGGCTGCGGCCCTGGACCAGGAGGGCTCGATCGCCTCCGTCGCCGAGCAGCTGCGTTCCTCGGGCTCACAGCAGCTGGCCCTGGCGCCGTATCTGATCGGCCCGGAGATCGACCCGGCGCTGCTGGCGGCGGCCGCCGAGGAGGCGGGCTGCGCCACCGCGGAGGCGCTCGGCGCGTACCCGGCGATCGGCAAGCTCGCCCTCGCCAAGTACACGACTGCGCTGGGCATCACCCCGCAGCAGCCCCAGGGCATGCCGGTCCGCTGACCCGCCCACGGCACCCGCACGACACAGGGCCCGCTCCACATCCCGGAGCGGGCCCTTCGCCTTGCCCCGGGCGCCCAGCCGACGAGGCCGGGAGGCCGGGCCTCAGCCGGACGCGCCTTGCCCTGCGGGATTCAGCCGACGGTCCCGCGCCCCGCGCCCCGCAAGGCCTCAGCCGAAGACGACGCACGAGGCCGCAGGGACCCGTACCGCGCCGTCGTAGCGGGGCAGCCCCGTTGCCTCGTCCACGGCGAACCAGGCCACATCCCCGGAGCGCTCGTTGGCCGTGTAGAGGAAGCCGGCGTGTTCGGCGAGGGCGCGTGGCCAGCGGCCGGCGCAGGGCACCGTGCCGATCAGCCGGAGCCCCTCCCCCTCGACGGCGAGGACCGACAGGACGTCCTCACCACGGGTCGCGGTCCATACGAAGCGGCCGTCGGGTGAGACCACGATCCCGGACGGATAGGCGTCGCCGGCCGGGGCGCCGGGCAGCACGGGGACCTCGGTCAGCGGCCTGAGGGAGCCCGCCTCGGCGTCCCAGCGGCACACGGTCACCGTCGGGGTGAGTTCGTTGACGACGTAGGCGTGCGCGCCGTCCGGATGGAAGGCCAGGTGGCGGGGGCCGGAGCCGGGGCGCAGGGCGAACTCGCGGTGCAGGGCGGGCGCGCCGTCCGCGAGGGTGCAGACCCGTACCGAGTCCGTGCCGAGGTCTACGCTCACGGCCCACCGGCCGCTCGGGTCGGCCTGCACCTGGTGGGCGTGCGGGCCGCGCTGCCGCCGGTCGTGCGGGCCGGAACCGGTGTGCTGGAGCCGTCCGGAGGGCTTGGCGGCGAGCGTTCCGTCCGGGCGCAGGGGTACGGCGGTGACGCTGCCGCAGCCGTAGTTGGCGGTCAGCACGTGCCCCGCGTACAGGCCGAGGTGGGTCGGCCCGCTGCCGTCCAACGGCACGGGCGCCCCGGTGAGTTCCGGCCGTTCGCCGTCGACGCGGTAGGCGGCCACGGCGCCGTCGGCGATCTCGCTGACCGCGTAGAGCGTCCCGCCGTCCGGCGACAGGACGAGATAGGACGGGTCGCGTACGTCGTTCACGGCGACGCCGAGGGTGAGGGCGCCGCCGTCCTGCGCGACATCGGCGGTCACGAGGCCGGGTCCGCCCGCTGCCGTGAACGAGCCGATGAACGCCCGGCGCCTGCCGGGCCTGCCGTCCTGTGCCACCGCTGTCCCCTCTCGGTCGAGCCCGTCCGGGGCCGACGGTAGCAGTCGATCAGGGCGGTCTAGACCAAGGGCGGGGGTGGGGCCGATCGTTTTCCGCTGTTTTCCTCGCGGGACTTTCCGCTGCATTGCCCGCGAGTCGTTGTGGCGGCTCCTCGTGAGCCGTCGTACCGATGCCGCGCGAGTCGTAGCACCGACGCCGGGCGCGTCGTAGTGCGGGCGCCGCGCCCCCGGCGGCGCCCGACTCAGACCCCGCCAACCCCGCCCCCGCGCCGGCCGGTGCCGGACAGGCTCCCACCAGCCGTGACCCCGACGGTGCACGCAGGGGCTCGGCGAGGGCTCGTTCCAGGCCGTGCAGGTGGACCAGGGCGGGCTCGGCGGGCGGCTCGGCGGGGCGGTGGACGGGCTCCGGACGGCTCGCGGTGAGGGCCTCGACGGCGGCCTCCACGCGTCGGCAGGCCGCGGTCAGCCGGGCGTCGTGGGAGGCCTCGGGATCGGCGGCGACCGCCACCAGGCCACGAACCGCGCGGGCGCAGTCGTCGAGAAGGGCGAGGACACGGCGGGCGCGCGCCTTGCGGGCCGGCATCGGGTTCAGCGGGTGCACCAGCGGGGCCACCGCGAGCCGGACCCGGCCGAGCAACTGCTCCAGTTCGGCCACGCGCGGCGCCGGGTCGGCGGTCGCGGAGCCCGCGAGCCGGGCCGCGGCCTCGGCCGTACAGGCGTGGACGCAGCGCAGGGCCCGCTGGATCCAGGCGTCCGTGATGGCGTGGGTGGTGACCGGCAGGACGAACAGCACGGCGAGCGCGGCGCCGAGCGCGCCCACACCGGTCTCGGCGATACGCAGGGCGAGCAGGCCGGGATTCAGGACGCCGAGGAGGCCGTAGAGCAGTTCAGACCCCCGCGCCGAACGGTGCTACGCAACCGTCCCACCGCTCCCGGCACATCCGCATGACCTAACCGCTCCCGGGAGACTTCGTCCGAACCGGCACCGAACCTGCTCTGGACGGGATAACGATGAGCTGACTCCTCGTCCACCCATGACCGGCTTTGACGGACAGCCGAGCGGCGCGCCACACCGGCTGTCCGGTTCGCACCGAGAAGGAGCCGTCGGCCGAGCGGGGAACGATCAGATTTCCCGGGCTGGAACGCTGGCATCGGTCGGGAGTTCGGTTTCCGCCCACAGCCTCGCCAGCTACTGCCGATGCATCACCACTCAATTCACGCGGAGGCCCGCCGTGACACCGCATTCAGAACGGTGCCGTTCCCGGAAAGCCCTGGTGGTCAGGGTGCGGCCCGGAACGTCCGAGTCCCGTTCAAGGGGCGCCGCCTGAAGCTGTGGCAACTACGCCGCAAGACCACCCACGCCAAGATCCGCTGCGTCGGCGAGCAGGCCATGGCCGCGCTCAAGTGCCGGCGCCGCCTGCGCAAGCTGCGCTGCAGCACCAACCGCATCACCGCGGTCGTCAAGGCCGTCCTCACCCTTCACCTCGCGGCGCGTCCACGTACCGGATCCACTCGGAGAGCTGGCCGATCCGGTAAGCAAGCAGACCCAGCATGATCCGAGTGGCCTGCAGCACCGCTTCGTCACCGACCTCCTCGTCATCGCCCGCGTCGGAGAACCGCGTGTCGAAAACATCAGGCGTGTCGGTCGCATCGGGCGCGAGGGAGTCACTGCTGGCGGCGTCTGAAGACGACCGTCCGCAGTACCGTGAAGCGCACCACGGTCACCAGGGCGAAGCTCGGCGCAAGTACCAGGGTTTCCGCTGCTGGTGAGGCGGTGGGCCGGTAGTGACGGAGGAGCAGGACGGCGCCTGAGGTGACCAGATACGCCAGGACAAACAGGCCACCCGCGGTCAGATGCGCCTGGACGGCCCGGACCGGGGACCCGTGAAAGGTCAGCCGGCGGTTGGCCTCCGTGTTGAGGACGGTGACGACAAGCAGGGAGGTGAAATTGGCCAGGATGGGCGGCGACCACTGGCGCAGAACCCAGTACAGCATGGCCTGGGCCACCGTGGAGGCGACGCCGATCACGACGAACCAGAACACTTCCCTGGTCAGCGCGGTGCGGCCGAGCCAGGTGGCGGCGCTGCGCCGTGCGCTGGTGCTCTGCCACCACAGCCATGCGGGAGGAAAGTCTGTTCGCATCGAGTGAGAAGGCAGTGGCTTCGGCAAGGTAGAAAGGACACATGCCGGAGCGTGAGCCCCCTGCGGGAACCATGGACGACGTTGATGCGGTCACCCGGGCGGTCCTGACCGCGTCCCGGCTGCTGGTGGCGGTCTCCGCCCGTTCCCTCGCCGAGGTCGAGGAGCGCGTGACCCTCCCGCAGTTCCGGATGCTGGTCGTGCTGGCCACCCGGGGGGAGACCAAGCTGGTCGCGCTCGCCGAGCTTCTCCAGGTGGCCCCCTCCACCGCCATGCGCATGGTCGACCGGCTCATCGCCGCCGGACTCGCCGACCGCAAAGCCAATCCCGCCAACCGCCGCGAGACTCTGCTGCGGCTGACCGAGGAAGGCGGGCGCACCGTCGAGGAAGTCACCGCCCGGCGTCGCGCCGAGATCGCCGGCATCGTCGAACGGCTCCGCCCGACCGAGCGCCTCGCGCTCGTCGAGGCGCTCAACGCCTTCAACGAGGCGGGAGGCGAGCCTTTGGCCCCGGCAGCGGACGCCCCGGAGCCGCACCCGCTCGGCTGGATGGGGGACGGAGCGATGGCGCACGACGCCTGACACGCACGGCAGCTTGTCATGGCATGGGCGGATCCGTGTTGCCTACCCCGATGCGTCGGCAGCCAGATTCGCGGCGAACAGGCCAAGCAGGCACACAGCGCCGCCCGCGCACGTGTTGCTCCACACGATCCCGGGCGACACACCGTGGGATGCCGTCACGACCGTCGGGGAGAGGATCAGCCAGAGGCCGAGCGGCATCATGGTCCATGCGAATCGGTGCATCCGCTGTGGAGCGAGGGGGGTTTCGATAGCGAGAAGGGCGACGCCAAGCCCCGTGATCAGGTTGTTCGCCGTGAGATAGGGGTTCGTCCTGTAGAAGTGGATCACCCAGGGCGAGATCGCCGCATAGATGCCAGCCAGCAGCATGAAGCCGTCAACGACGGCTGCCGGGCTGCTTGTGGTCGCGACCTCGCGGCCAGCCCTCATCCCGGTCGATCCAGGCGCACGGAATACGGCCGAGTGACGTGGATACGACATGGCAGTCGATCCCCTCTCACATGAGGACGTTTCCATTATGCGAAGAAAGTCCGGATTGAGCTCTCCGCGGCTGTCGCATCCGCCCTTTTTCAGCAGACTCGGATCAGCCGGCCGTTGACCGCCGGGCCGTGAAGAGCCCGGTGGGCGCTCAGGCAGTCGCCTGCACCGCGCGCAACGCGCTCTGGTGGCTGAGCCAGCCCACCGGCTTGCCCTGCTCGGCGTCGAGCACGGGCACCCCGGTCCCGGCGGCTGACAGCAGGGTGTGCAGTGCCTGCGCGAGGGGCTGGTCGGCGGTGACCGCTGCGGGCGGCGCGGCGAGCTGTCCGACGAGTGCAGGGGCGCTTTCCGGCTGTTCCGCGAGAGCCTCGGCCACTGCCTGCGCCGTGACGACGCCGACGTACCGGCCGGCGGCGTCCATGACAGGGAGGGCGCCGTGGCCCGAGAGGCTGAGCAGGTCGGCGGCGTCGGTCAGGGACGTGGCCGCGGGCAGGGCGGAGGGGAGCGGTTCCATGACGGCGCCCACGTGCTGGCCGCCGATCGCCGCCCCGGGGACGGGGCCTTCGAGGTCGATGCCACGCCGGCGCAGCTTGAGGGTGTAGATGGTGTCGCGGGAGAGCAGGCGACTGGCGGCGGTGGCCAGCACGATGGCCAGCATGAGCGGGAGGATGATCGAGTACTCGCCGGTCAACTCGAACAGGATGACCACGGCAGTGATCGGCGCCCGGGCCGCGCCGGCGAACACCGCACCCATGCCGATCAGGGCGTACGCGCCCACCGCGCCGGCCGTGCCGGGTATCAGGTCATGGACGCCGATGCCGTACGCCGAGCCGAGCATCGCGCCGATGAACAGACTGGGCGCGAAGACACCGCCGGACCCGCCTATGCCGATGGTCAGGCTGGTCGCCAGCATCTTGCCCACCAGCAGCAGGAGCAGGAAGCCGACCGCATAGCCGCCCTCCGTGGCCTTCTCCAGCACGGGGTAGCCGACGCCGTACATCTGCGGTAGGGCCAACAGCACCAGGCCGAGCGCCAGTCCGCCGACCGCGGGGCGCAGCCACTCCGGGCCGCGCCACAGCCAGTCACAGGCGTCCTCGACCATGTACAGGAATCGCGCGAAGCCCATCCCGACCACAGCGGCAACCACGCCAAGCAGGACGAACAGCCCGTACTGGGCAAGGTGGTCGACGTGGAACGCGGGCAGGTTCAGGAAGGCGACGTCACCGAAGGACGCGCGTCCGATGATGCTCGCGGTCACGCTGGCCAACACGGTTGCGCCGAAGGCTTCCGCGCTGAAAGTACCGAGGATCAGTTCCATGGCGAAGAAGACACCGGCCAGGGGAGCATTGAAGGTGGCCGCGATGCCGCCCGCCGCCCCACATGCGACCAAGAGCTTCGTACGGCCCTCCGCAGCCCTCGTCACACGGCCGAGGGTGGAGCCGAGCGCCGAGCCGATCTGCACGATCGGCCCCTCGCGGCCCACCGAGCCGCCGGAACCGATGGTCAGCGCGGAGGCCAGCGTCTTGACGACGGCGACCTTCGGGCTGATCCGCCCGCCGCGCTGAGCCACGGCCAGCATCACCTCCGGCACACCGTGCCCACGGGCCTCCTTGGCGAACCGGTTCACGAGCGGGCCGTAGAGCAGGCCGCCGATCACCGGGGTGAGCAGCACGAAGTACGGGCCCAGCCACGGCACGTGCGGATTGCTCGCGCCGGGGGAAGCGGAGTAGTCAGAGTGACCGGACAGCAGACCGGTGAAGGTCTTGATGCACCAACGGAAGACGACCGAGCCCGCGCCGGCCCCGGCGCCGACCACCACGGCCAGCGCCATCACACCCCAAGGGGCGTTCCGCAGGCTCGCGATCACCGGCGCCGGTGCAAGGCCCTTTGCCGCCGTGCCGGCCCCTTGTCCTCTGCCTGTTGCTGCCCGTATGCCGCTCATCGATTCCCCTTCCTTACTTTTGCATTATGCAAAAGATGTCAGGGGTGTGCACCACCTGCCCGCCTCTTGGGACCGAACGACCCTCGACACCCGCTTCCGCACGCGCCAGGAGCGCTTTCGCCGGCATTCCCTTGGGTTTGGTCGGCCAGCGCGCAGCATGCCGCCTGCCCAGCCCTCGCATGTGTGGCGACGGCAACTAACCTTCACCCGGTCGTCGGTCCACTCCAGTGCGCATTCATCGCCCGTGGGCCATCTTGACGCACAAGCTTTGCATGATGCAAAACTTAGGTGACGGAGAGAGGCGGTGCAAACCGATGAGGGTCGTCATCTGTGGGGCCGGGATCGCGGGACTCGCGCTGGCCGGCCGGCTGCACAACGTGCTCGGCTGGGACGTCGTCGTCCTGGAGAAGGAACCGCGGCCCCGCACCGACGGTTACATGATCGACTTCTTCGGGACCGGATACGACGCGGCCGAGGCCATGGGCATGCTGCCCTCCCTGGAGGATCTGAGCTATCAGGTTTCCGAGGCGGCTCTCGTGGACGAGCACGGCGAGTACCGGGTGCGGCTCCGCTACGACCGCTTCGCCCGCTTCCTGAACGGGCGCCTGCTGAGCATCATGCGGCCCGACCTCGAACTCGCCCTGCGGGAGCGGCTGTCCCTCGCGGTGCGTCTGCGCTTCGGCGTGGGGCCGGCCCGCGTCGATGCCCGGCCGGACGGAGTGCGCGTCACCCTCACCGACGGCGACAGCATCGACGCCGACCTACTCGTCGGCGCCGACGGCATCCACTCCACCGTGCGCGCCCTGGTCTTCGGCGAGGAGGCACGGTACGTCCACCATCTCGGCTACCACACCGCCGCATTCACCTTCGACGACCCCGAGACGCACGCGGAAGTCGGCGACCGGTTCTGCCTCACCGACACCGTCGGCCGGCAGATGGGGCTGTACGCGCTGCGCGACGGCACGGTCGCCGTGTTCGCCGTGCACCGCGCCACCGACGCCCCTCGCCCCAGGGACGTGCAGGCGGCGTTGCGCCACGAGTACGGCACGCTCGGCTGGCTCGTACCTCGCGTCCTGGCGAACTGCCCGCCGTCTTCCCGGATTTACTACGACCATGTCGCACAGACGACCCTCCCGGCCTGGAGCCGCGGCCGGGTCGTCCTGGTCGGTGACGCCTGCCAGGCGGTCTCCCTCCTCGCCGCACAAGGCGCCTCCCTGGCGATCGGCGCCGCATACGTCCTGGCCGACCAACTCGCCCGCACCTCCCACATCGAGGACGCACTGCACGGCTACGAACGGCTCTGGCGGCCCGTCATCACGCACAAGCAGCGTGCCGCCCGGCGAGTGGCCCGCTGGTTCATACCCGAATCACCACGACACCTACGGGTCCGCCGGACCGCCCTCCGGCTTTCCAACCTGCCTGGTGCACAACGCCTCGCGGGCATCTCGCTCACAGGAAGGCAGGGACCACCTCTGCGCCGACTCGCCTCGATTCCGTCGTGGGTGACCGAGAACCATGGCTCCGGCGCCGTACGGGAGGGAGCAAGACCACGCAGACCGTGAACACCTTCGGGGTGTCGCCGGCCACGCGCCCCGGAAAGGCCCCGATGTCCGCCAGCCCGAGCACCATGACCACCCCCCTACGCAGAGCCGTCGAAGCCGCCCACCGGCAGTCATGAGCCGGGCTGCTACATCCGGATGCGTCCCGCGTTCGTCTTGTCGGTCGGCTCTGAGTAATTCCGTGGAGGTTCAGTGTGCCAGCGCCGAGTACGTCGCCGGAATCGCCTGGACGGGCTGGGTCTGCCGGGCCAAGAGCCCTGCCGCCCTCAACTTTCTTATCTGTAGTGACGTTCGGAGGCTCATCGGGCAGGTGTGGGACGAGGCGGGTGCCGCTGTGGGAGCTGGTGGGCCCTGGACACCGAGCGTGCCACTGTGGGTGGTGGCGATGGAGCGGGCATGCCGGGGCCGTTCGGCGGCGTCGGGGTGGCGGTTGCCGCGGGCGTCCCACACGCTGGAGCCGGATATGGACGTGCGCCGCCGAGCATCGAGCTGCGCAGAGGGTTCTGGAGGACCGCGTGACTGCTTCGTCGCCCGCCGCCGACGCACCGCTGGCCCGGTACGACGACCTGCGTGCCCTGGTGATCAACTGCACCCTCAAGCGCTCGCCTGAGACCAGCAACACTCAGGGGCTCATCGACCGGAGCACCGCGATCCTGGACGCGCAAGGAGTGCACGTAGATGTCGTAAGAGCCGTTGACCACGACATCGCCACAGGGGTGTGGCCCGACATGACGGAACACGGCTGGGAGACGGACGCCTGGCCGGACCTGTACCTGCAGGTCATGGAGGCCGACATCCTCGTCCTGGCCGGCCCGATCTGGCTGGGCGACAACAGCTCCGTGATGAAGCGGGTGATCGAACGCCTCTACGCCTGCTCCAGCCTGCTCAACGAACGCGGCCAGTACTCCTATTACGGCCGGGTCGGTGGCTGCCTGATCACGGGCAACGAGGACGGCGTCAAGCACTGCGCCATGAACGTCCTCTACAGCCTCCAGCATCTGGGCTACACCATCCCTCCCCAGGCCGATGCCGGATGGATCGGCGAGGCCGGCCCCGGCCCCTCCTACCTCGACCCCGGTTCGGGCGGCCCGGAGAACGACTTCACCAACCGCAACACCACCTTCATGACCTGGAACCTGCTGCACCTGGCACGGGTTCTGAAGGATCTCGGCGGCATTCCCGCCTACGGCAACCAGCGCACCGCATGGGACGCGGGCTGCCGCCGTGACTACGAGAACCCCGAACACCGCTAGGCACGGGGGCGGCAAGGGCAGCGGCGTCGGTCGGAAGCAGGGGTCCGTCCCCGCGCCGGTCACGGCCCTGGCGCCGTTGCCGCTCATGCGGCCCGGAGGGAGGAAGGGATGCAGTGGATGGGCTACGCGGCGTGTATGAGCTTGATCCCTCTTCCGCGCCGGCTACTGGTTGGTGACGCGGGAACCGGCCAGGACGGCCGGGATGATGTCTCACACCACGTCCGCCGGCGGAGAGCTGGATCCTGTCGCTGAGTCGGTCGCCGTCAACAGCGACCACGCCGGCGAGTACGCGGCTGTGCATGCTCCGAAGATGGCGGACGGGGCTGACCCCACATAGGGCGGCGAAGGACGCCTCGGTATTCAGCTGCTCGGAGTTGTCCCCCGTGGTGATCAGCAGGGTGACGGCGCTGTCCAGGCCGGTGCCCACCGGTACGAGTAGCTGTGGGGCATGGTGTTCGACGAGCTGGGTCAGGCGTTGGTTCAGCTCATTGATCTGCCCGGTGAGCTGTTCGATGCGCTCGGCGAGCATTCTCAGGGCGATATGGGTGGCCTGGGCCACCGCGCCCTCGCCGTCCTCGCCGTCGCCTGGGCCGAGGCGTGCGCAGATGCGGAACAGCTCGCGGTTGCCCAGGCTGGACAGTCGTTCCCGCAGTGTGGGATCGGCGACGACCAGGACGGCTTTGAGCTGGTTGATCGCCTGGGTACGGGCCTTGACCGCGGAGTCCTTGGCGAGCTTGAAGGTCCGGGCGCTGTGTACCGGACCATCGCCGGACTTGGCCCGGGCCCGGGCGCGGCCACTGAGCACGGCCCGCGCGGCGGCCTGCGCGTCGAGCGGGTCCGACTTCCCCAGTAGCCGGCGGGCTGAGCGGTCGGGGCGGTTCACTTCGTATATCTCGACCTGCTGTGCCAGCAGGTAGCGGGACAGGCCCGCGCCGAAGGTGCCGGTGCCCTCCACACCGGCCCGGCGCACCGTCCCCCGCTTGTGGGCCCACACGAGCAGCCGCCGGTAGCCGGCCGCCGTCGCCGGAAAGGACTCGGCGTCCAGGATCTTCCCCAGCGGGGACACCACGGCGGCGACGTGCACCTCACCGTGCGTGTCCACGCCCAGTACGACCTCTCTCCGCACGGGAGGATCCGTACTGGAGGAGGTGCTGCGCTGTCTGGTCGTCATGGCGGTTCGCCTCCCGCGTGGTGACATGCTGAGTGGATGGCAGACGCTCCCGAGGCCGGCAGCGACCGGAACTGGTGAGCCGGTCGACGATTGCGGTGGTCTACGCCCGGCCTGGCGAGGGCGGGTGGATCGTGCGATGAGGCAACGCTCGGGAACTGGCAAGTCGCCTCATCACCACGGCTGCGGCCTCTGCGGTGAAGAGCAGGGCCGGCCAACGTCCCGTGCGCTGTGCCACGCCAAACGGTTCGTCCGCACCCGTGCCACAGCCGTGCCTGTCCGAATGCCGGCACGTGCGTGGCCCTGCTCATGTCGTCCGGGAGGTCGGCCACCGGTTCCCGCACGGGGCGGCCGTGGACGTCGTCGGCGTGGAACCCCGTCAGATCCTCTGCTGTCCCGGTCCCCCTCACCACAACGCCTCGGTCGTCCAGCACCGCGACTGCCGGCCGTCCAGGGCGGACATCCCGGCCGGGACCGGCACCAGAGACACTGATAGCTGCTGGGGAGGCGCCTACCGAGTTGGCGTTTTCACCATTCACTGGGTGGTCCGTGACGCGGGCTTCCTTGTGAGAGCCTGCGGCTACGATAGATCGACACGCGTGGACGACCGCCGTCGCGCGCGGCTCGCCGACGGGTCACAGGGCACCGGCCCTGGCGGGCAGGTCCTGTTCGGCCCAGACGACCTTGCCGTCCGTTGCACAGCGGGATCCCCACCTGCGCGAGAGCTGGGCGACCAGGTGGAGGCCGCGGCCGTGCTCGTCGAGTGTGTGGGGACGGCGGGGGCGTGGCTGGCCGGTGTTGCTGTCGAAGACCTCGCACGTCAGCATCCGGTGCTGGATGAGCCGTAGCCGGCTGGGTCCGCCGCCGTGGCGGATGGCATTGGTGACCAGTTCACTCACGATCGACTCCACGGGCGTCACGAGCGGCTCCAGTCCCCATTCCCTGAGCTGACGGGCGGCCAGGTGCCGAGCTGTTGTGACGGTGACCGGTTCGTTCGGCAGGTCCCAGGAGGCGACCTGGGCGGGCTCGAACGCGCGGGTCCGGGCAAGGAGCAGGGTGACATCGTCGGCCGGTGTGCGCCTTTGCGAGGTCTCCATCACTCGGGAGCACATCTCCTCCAGGGACCCGCCCGGCTGTGCCAGGGCGGCGCCCAGGCGGCGCAGGCCGACGTCGATGTCCTCGTCCCGGGACTCCACCAACCCGTCGGAGTAGAGAGCGAGCACACTTCCCTCGGGCAGTTCCAGTTCCACGGACTCGAAGGGAACCAGGTCCAGACCGAGGCCGAGCGGGGCTCCGGCGGGCATATCGGGGACGGTGACCCGGCCCTGTGCGCCGACGATCAGGGGCGGCGGATGCCCGGCGCGCGCCATGGTGCAGTGCCGGGTGACCGGGTCGTAGACGGCGTACAGACAGGTGGCGCCCACCACCGCGGGAGCCTGGCCGGAGTCATCGGTGTCCTCGTCGTTCAGCCGCCGGACCGTGTCGTCGAGGTGCGCCAGCAGTTCGTCCGGGGGCAGGTCGAGGTCGGCGAGCGTGCGCACAGCCGTGCGCAGCCTGCCCATGGTCGCCGCGGCGTTGATGCCGTGTCCGACCACGTCGCCCACGACGAGGGCCACCCGGGCGCCGGACAGCTCGATCACGTCGAACCAGTCGCCCCCCACACCGTGATCCATGTCGGCCGGCACATAGCGCGAGGCGACCTCGACGGCGGCACCGCCCTGCACACGGTGGGGCAGCAGGTCGCGTTGCAGCGTGAGGGCGGCAGTGCGTTCACGGGCGTACTGGAGCGCGTTGTCCAGGCAGAGTGCCGCCCGGGTGACCAGTTCCTCGGCGAGGAGCAGGTCGTCCTCCTGGAAGGGCGTCTCCTCCACGGAGCGACCGAACAACGCCAGTCCCAGCACGCAGCGCCGCGAACGGATGGGTACCACCATCAAGGAGTGGACGCCGCTGTCGCGTACCTTCTGCGCCCGCACCGGGTCGTGGTCGACCCAGGGGCCGGAGCGGGTGTCCAGCACCGGCTCCAGGTAGGACCGGCCCGTACGCACGGCGGCGGTGAACGGCGAGTCCGGGTGGGCGTGCACCACCTCTTCGCGCACCCACGGCAACTCCAGGACACCCAGGTCGACGGAGGCCACACCGGCACGACGCAGCAGCGGCGGACGGCCACTCATCGTGCCGATCCGAGCCGACGGCTCGACACCGAACGGAACAGACTCCACAAGGTCGACAAGGGCATGGTCGGCCAGCAGGGGCACGGTGAGCTCGGCCAGTTCCTGCCCGGTCTGCATCACGTCGAGAGTGCTGCCGATGCGCGTGCTGGCCTCGCTGAGGATGGCGAGGCGCTCGCGTGCCCGCCGATTTCCGGTGACGTCCACGGTCATGGAGCACACGCCCAGGGGCGCGCCGTCCGCACCCTGCAGGCAGAAGAACGAGGCCGAGAACGCATGTTCACGGCGCCGGTCGGTCGGCGGCCATGCCCGGTATTCGTGCACCCTCGTGGTCCCGCTCTCCAGCACCTGCCGCATCACCACCTCCAGCGCCTCGGCCTCGACGGCGGGCAGCGAGTCCTTGAGGCCACCCCCGAAGCGCCGGTGCCAAGGCACGCCGTCATGACGTTCCATGGCGTCGTTCGCCCAGACACAGCGCAGTCGCGGGTCATAGACGACGATGCCGATCGGGGCTCGGGCAAGGAGCGACTCCCGCACCGGTCCCCCGGTCGCCCCTGAGGACAAGGAATCGATGTCCGCCACGGACACCAGCCACCGGGTGCCTGCGTTCTGCCCTCGCAGCAGCGAGACCCGCAGCGTCATCCTGAGCGTGTGGCCGTCGCGGTGGCGTATCGCTACGGTCCCCGACCAGCCACCCTGCGCGCGGTGCTCCTCGGCGAAGGCCGACGCCCTCCGTGCCTCCTCGGGCGGCCGCAGCACGTGCGCGGCGGACCGGCCCACCACCTCCCCGGCCGAGTAGCCGACAAGCTGCTGCGCGGCCTGCGTCCACCCGACCACCATGCCCTCCGCATCGAGCATCGCGATCGCGGCATCGGGCATCTCAGGCGGGCTCACCGGCTCGGCGAGGGGGGTGTGGTCGGTGTATGTCATCGCGGTTCATCCCATCGGTGCGGAGGTGAAGAGAGCGTCGGCGTAGTGCCGCGGCTCTGTGTGCAGCGGTGGTGAACGACGTTGTCCGGTGCGGCACACGTGGGGCATATGCCTGTATGCCGCATTCTGCACATTTATGATGAAATAGTCAGATGTAATCCTTTCATCGTCAAGTCCTCATCAGGATTGATCGAATGATCAAATTCCGTGGATGCGTGTTTTCCGCCGCGGCGCGCCGGATGGGGGCGTCTGGCGTGCCGGTGGCAGCCCCGCTGGAATCCGCTGCGAACGCCGTCGCTCCGAGACCTGGGGGGCTCTCGAGTGGGCGGACGGGGTTTCGGCTCCTTCTCCAACCACTTCACGGGCAAGCCGAACCTGCGCCCGCATGGCCGGATCACACGGATGAGGCCGCGGCGGCCTCCGGCGCCCTCTTGCCGCTGCAGCCTGACGAGGGCGCCGTGCCCCTCCGCTTCATAGGTGGATGGGCAGGTGGCGGGGTCCGCGAAGCATGGCGTTCTGCCGGTAGGGGGGCGGGTCCTGGGCCAGGCTTGCCGTCGCGAGACAGGGAAGCAGCGCGCCGAGCGCGGCGTAAGCCTCGACACGGGCCAAGGGGCCGCCGTAGCAGGCATGGATGCCACTGCCGAAGCCGAGGTGCTGGTTGTCCGCGCGGGCGGGGTCGAACCGGTCGGGGTCGGGGAACCGCTGGGGGTCGCGGTTGCCGGAGGCGAGGGCCAGGATCACGGAGGCGCCTTGGGGGATGGGCGTACCGGCGACGTCCACGTCGGCGTGCGGGATGCGCTCGCGCATGTGGACCGGGGGCTCGTAGCGCAGCAGTTCCTCCACCGCACGCGGCAGCAGCTCCGGTTCCCGGCGCAGCCGGTCCAATTGCTCGGGCTGACGCAGGAAGGTGAGGGCGCCGTTGGCGATCAGGTTGACCGTGGTCTCGTGTCCGGCGATGAGGAGCAGTACGGCGGTTTCCGCGAGTTCCTCGTCGGTGAGCCGCAGGGCCGGGTCCGGCTCGTTGACGAAGGCGGAGAGCATGTCGTCGCCCGGCTTGCCACGGCGCTGCTCGGCCAGGTTCAACAGGTAGCCGCCCATCTCCATCCGTGCCTGGTCGCCGGCCTTGTCCGGCTCGGTGGAGTCGTCGTCGGGCCTGACGTCGGCGGCTGCGACGATCGCGTCGGACCAGGCCCGGAAGAGCGGCTCGTCCTCGTGCGGCACGCCGAGCAGGCGGCAGATCACGGTGACGGGCAGCGGGTAGGCGAAGTCGTCGACGATGTCGATCTGCCGGCCTGCCTCGAAGGGCTCCAGCAGTGCCTTGGTGATCCGGTCGATCTCGCCGCGCATGCCGTCGACCCGGCCAGGGCTGTGCGGGGGCCCGAAGGGCCGCATGGCGAGCGTGCGCAGCCTGTGGTGCTCGGGGTCGTCGAGCCGCAGGAACGGCGGCTTGTGGGTCACCTCGCCGCGGGTGCGGGGATCGGCACTCATCCGTGGGTCGTGGAGCAGAGCGGCTATGTGGTGGTAGGTGCCGATCAGGTAGCTGCCGTCGGCCTGCTGGACCACGGGACCGGCCTCGCGGAGTTCCGCGTACAGCGGATAGGGGTTGGGGCGGCTGGCGTAGTCGGTGATCCGTGCCAGCAAGGTCGCGGAGTCCATGGTGGCTCCTCGTAGGGGGCGGGATGTGGGCTACACCACCGTCAGCCGGCGGTCGGGAAGGTGACCGGTGAGTGCGACGGTCGGGCCGTGGGACAGCACGGAGGGGTCCGGTACGGCGGAGGGGATCGTGATGTCGGCGGCGATCGCACGGTCCTGCGCGCCGGGCGGGGGCGGGAAGGGAGCGGCGGTCTCGATCAGGTGCCGGTAGTAGTCGAGCGCCTTGGCCATGTCGACGGTGACGGCGGCGGTGACCCGGCCCTTGTATCCGTAGACCATCGCGAGCCGGCGTGCCTCCAGGGAGCCCTGGGCGATGACCACGTGGTCGGAGTAGGTGGGGACGCCCACCGACTTGATGTTGAGTCCGAACTGGGTCGACCAGAAGACCGGGATGGCCAGGTGCGGGCGCTGCAGCGGCCCCGGGTTGACCATGTTGTGGGCCGCGACCTCGGCCTGCTCGACCGCGTTGCCCCAGTGTTCCAGGGAGAGCATCTGGTAGCCGAACAGTGGGTGGGGGAAGCGGGAGACGTCGCCGGCCACGAAGACGTCGTCGGTGACGATCCCGTACATGTTGAAGGCCCGGCAGCCTGCGTCGCAGGCGATGCCGCGTGGACCCGCCGCCAGCCCGGACTCCGCCAGCCACTCCACGTTGCGGATCGCGCCCAGCGCCACGACGCACACGTCCGCCTCGACGCGGCTGCCGTCGGACAGCTGCGCGCCGGTGAAGGCGCCGTTGCCGTTCAGGGCGGTGACTGTCACCCCGGTGCGCAGGTCCACGCCGTGGTTGCGCTGCATGACGGCGGCGAGCTTGGACAGGGTGCCGCCGAGCGCACCTACCAGGGGTGCGGGGCCGCGTTCGGCGACGGTCACCTCAAGGCCCAGTTCCCGGCAGGCGGAGGCGATCTCGGAGCCGGTGAAGCCGCCGCCGATCACCAGTACCCGCTCTGGTCTCGCGGCCAGCCGCTCGGCCAGTCCCGCGCCGTCCTCGCGCGTGCGCAGGGTGAACACCCCGTCCAGGGCGCCTTCCTCCGGGTTGGGCCAGGGCCGTGCCCGGGTTCCGGTGGCGATCAGCAGCCGGTCGTAGGGCAGCGACTCGCCGTCGGCCAGCAGTACCCGTTTCGCCAGCAGGTCCACGCCGGTGGCGCGCACGCCGAGGCGCCACTCGGCGTCCGGGTCCCGCCGCATCGGCAGCTCAAGGGTGTCCGCCGTCGCCTGCCCGAGCAGCACCTGCTTGGAGAGCGGCGGCCGGTCGTAGGGCGCATGGGGCTCGTCCCCGACCACGGTCAGAGACCCGGTGAAGCCCTCCTCGCGCAGCGCCTCCGCGGCTCTCAGCCCGGCCAGCGACGCGCCGACGATGACGATACGGCCGTCTTTCAGGTCACCGGACACCGGTGCTCACCTCTTCCCCGAGGAGGATCGCCTGCACCGGGCACGCCGCCGCGGCCTGGCGTACCCGCTCCACCTGGTCGTCTCGGACGGCAGTGGCGTACAGCAGCCCCTCCTCCCCGTGCAGCTCGAACACCTCCGGGGCGAGGAACACGCACTGTGCATAGCCCTGGCAGCGTGTGAGGTCGACAACGGTCCGCATCTCCACCACTTCTTCCTCCGTTGTCACACCCCCCTCATCTCCAGCATGGGGCCAGACCCGGGTGCCTGCATGCCTTGTGATCGAGAGCTGGGATTCGGGCCGGCACGATGAGAGAGAAATGGATGAACCCCCGGGAACTACCTTCCAGTTGCCCATCAGCGTTCAGCGGTGACACCTCACCGAAGCAGTGGTGCACCCTGCGGTCAGCTCGTCCGGGTGACCCGAGTCACTGTCACCACCCCACCATTTCCATACGACGTATGGTTATCTTGGCGGGGCGATTCCATACAACGTATGGAACTGTTGCCCGGACAACGCCAGGCGCCTCACATCGCCTGCAAAAGCAGCCGTTGCTGCAGATCGCACCAACCGGAAGGAAAGATCATGAAGAAGCTCACGAGGCGGATTGCTGTCGCTGTTTCCTCCGTGGCGGTCGCGGGTGTCGCCGTTGTCGGTGCCGGGGGCACCGCTTCGGCCGCGACTACTTCCCCCGTGCACGTCCAGCGGCCGGCCGTCGGCGTCGACGCCGCCGACTACCGTTGGGACCACGGCGTCGGCTACCTGATCGAGCAGGGCTATTGCTGGGACGCAAACCGTGGCTGGCACTACGACGACCGTGTCACCGACCGTCCTGGCACAGCCGCGACGGTCGCTGCTACCGCTGGGACGACGAGGGGCGCGGGTGGAAGTCCGACAGGTCGTACCGGCACAACTGGAACCGCTACGAGCGCGACGGCCGGGACTGGGACCACCACGACCAGTACCACGGCGACCGGGACTACCTCGGCTGGGACCACTACGCCCAAAACCACGGCGACCGGTGAGACAGGTACTGCTTGTGCCCACATGGGCCGAAGCCGTACCCCTCGCTCTGATGCCTGCCGGCGGCAGGGACGCGACCGCTGGTCAAGGATCAACGGTCCCCTGACCGCCGCCCCGGCGGGCGATTGAGTCAGGGCCTGTTCCTCTTGAACCTGCCTGCGCACACCTACCCGTGTCGCAGGCACGCGCCGCCACGCTGCCGCGCCGCCACGAATCGCATGGCCCGCCGATGCCGACCGGCGCCCGAGCCCTGCTACAACGCCTCTTCCTCCGATGCCTTTGCGCTGCCGCAAGCGGCAGGACGCAGCCGAGGCAGGGGATGCCTGGGAGTGAATACCGATGGAGTCTTTGAGGACCGTGGTTCAAGGACTGACCGCGCAGCTCGTCGTCTCGCGCACCTGCTCGCTCCCCCTGTGTATGCGTCTGCGGTACGAGCCCGCCGATCCCTATATCGTCCGTGCCGCCTTCTTCCCCCACAGCGACGAGCCGGTCGAATGGGTCCTGGGGCGTGATCTTCTGACCGAGGGTCTGAAAGGTTCCGCAGGTCATGGGGACGTCCGGATCTGGTCGGCCGTCGGCCATGGCGACCAAGCGATGTACATCGCTCTCGGGTCTCGCGCGGGCACCGCCCTATTCGAGGTTCCCGTGCAGGACGTCAAGGCATTCCTGGAGCGCACGGAGGCTCTGGTGCCACGGGGCACCGAGGCCGGACGCATCGACTGGGATGTCGAACTGGCACACCGGCTCTCGCAAAGCTGACCACTGACTATCCACGCTCAGACAGAAAAGGAACGAGTGTCCATGTCCCAGTACCAGCTCCGTGTCTACACGCAGTGCAGCCCTGAGGCGCTCGTCGCCTACGAGAACATCTGGTCCAAGCACATCCCCGGTATGACGAAGTACCGGATCACCACGCACGGCATCTGGACGGTGCCCGCGGCTTTCGGAAGTGAGACGCCCAAGCTGTACGCCCTCGTCTCCTACAAGGACGGCGACGACGTGTAGGAACGGCTGCTGGCGTACCTGGCCAGCCCCGAGTTCAGCGCCGACATGGAGGGCTTCGACCTCGGCCAGATCGTCGGTGTCACCGAGACCGCGCTGACGCCCACCTCCGACTCACCCTTGCGCTGACGGTTCCCGCGCGACCGGCGCTTCGGCCATAGGGGCCATGGTCCAACGGCTCTTGTCACGGGGAGGATTCCCCGGCACGGGACATGAGGTGCGGCCGGTGCAGATGACGCGAGGGGGTGCGTTCGGTGATCAGAAAGCGTCGTCGTCGGTGAGTCGCCCTCCGGTGTGCGCGAGCAGGTCACGGTGAATGTGGTGCAGCAGCGCGTCGGGGCTTGAAGGCGGGAAGGCGGCGACTCGTTCGGCAAGCGGATAGAAGGCTCCAGCTGGTGAGCGTGCTTCGATCACGCCGTCGGTGTAGAGCAGCAGCATGTCACCCGGTTCCAAGGTGAAGGGGTCGGTGCTGTCCTTGCGGACGCAGAGGGCGCACAGGCCCAAGGGGGGCGCGGGCCGGCGGGAGTGCGGGACGATCACCTGGTCTCCCCGGACCAGCAGGGGCGGCGGATGGCCGCAGTCGAGCATCTCGGCCTGGGGGCCCTGATCGGGGATGTCGAGCATGACAGCAGTGATGAAGTGCTCGTCGGCGTCGTGCGCGGTATCAGCGACCTCCTCCAGGTTCCGGCAGACGCTGTCTTCGACTGCGGTGACGTGTTCGGGCAGGGAGTCGTACCGGTGAGCGCCCTCACGGAAACGCGCCCATCACCACCGACGCCTCGCCGATGGAGGCCGGCCCATGGCCTCGTACGTCGCCGATGAGTACCCGGGGGCTGGGATGATCGGCGCGGGCGACCGCCAAGAGGTCACCCCCGATCTGGGCCCCCTCCTCAGCGGATCGGTGAAGGTGGTCATCAGGACCGACAGGGCGGACGGGGCCAGCAGGGCGGCGAACAGGCCCTGAACTGCGCGCGCGATGACGAGCACGGCGAAACCGTTCGCCGCGCCTGCCACCATGGAAGCGGCCGCGAAACCGGCCAGACCCACCAGGAACGTCACCTTCTGCCCGACCAGGTCCGCGACCCTGCCGCCGAGCAGCAGCAGACTGCCGAAGGCCAGCGCATAGGCGGTGACCACCCACTGCCTGTCGGCGTCCGAGAAGCCCAGGTCGTGCTGGGCGGACGGCAGGGCGATGTTCACGATGGTGCCGTCGAGGACACCCATCAGCATCGACAGGGAAATGACCAACAGAATCCACCAGCGACGCCGGTGCGACAGGTCGGGCGCATTCTCAGCTGTGGTCTCGGCGCCGCAAGCAGCGACGGTGGCGTTCTGGGACATGGGGGCAGCCCTCCGGACAGCGAATGGGCGATGGAGGAAGAGAGAAAAGAACGGATCGAGAGATCGGGGAGGTCTCATCCGGTACGGGGCGCCACTTCGCGCTCACGGGCGGGAGCACTCGGCGACGTAGCCGCCTCGGTGAACGGATGACGCGGGTGATTCAGCTCGACGAGGCCGACGGTCTCCCCCCTCAGGAGGGAGACCAGGAACAAGCCGACGACCATGGTCATTTCACGGTTCAGCGTCGGCCTACGGCTGCCGTGCAGGGGCTGGATGTGGAACCACCCCGCCGGGCGGTCTCACCCGATGTGACGAGGTGGCTCCCGTGTGTCGCAGCCCGGGATCCCCCGGCTGCGGGCGCGCCTCAGGCGCCAGCGCCTATGGCGCAGCGTCTCAGGCTGACTGGCTCAATGGCCGGCGTGCCGGCCGTCTCGACCGGCGGTGAGGCGGCCTTCCAGGCCCGTGATCAGCGTGTCCATCACTAGACGGAACATGTGGTCCTGGTCCGGGCCTTCAGGGGCCGCACTCGTAGAGCCAGGGTCTGCGTCCGCGGCCCCGTCTTCGTCGGCTTCAGGGCCGTGGGACTTGAGGGTCGACCACTGGTGGAGAGCGCCGTTGAGTTCGGCGGCGAGGACACCGACGACGACGGCGGCGATCAGCGCGGCGATCTCCGGGGCCTTCGACCGCGGTACCCCGGCGGCCGCCACGATCGCGGTGAGCGCGGTCCAGAACGGGTCGTCGGGCTGGATGAAGTCCGGCTGGTGGCTGAACGAGTAGGCCATCAGCTTGGGGTGACGGTGCGCCAGCGTCCGGAAGTCCGTTGCGAGCAGACGGATCCGCTCCTGCCAGGGAGCGTCCTCAAGCGTCACGGTGCGGAACTGGGCGCCGACCATTCTCGTCACGCCACGCAGCACGGCTTCCTTGTTCGGCACGTGGTGGTACAGCGACATCGGATTCGCGTCGAGCTCGGTGGCGAGTTTGCGCATGGTGAGCGCCTCGACACCGTCCGCGTCGATCAGCCGCAGGGCGGCGGCGTAGATCCCGGCCTCGGTCAGAGGCACGTCTCTCTTCCTCGTTCCCCGCGGGGGACGTCTCACCTTCTTTTCCATACCTCGTACGGTATCAGTTCCGTACGCAGTATGGAAATGAGCTTCATCACGGTCCCACCTGGAGTCCCGGGGTTGCACTCCACTTTCCGTACCGCGTATGGTTCGAGTTCCATACGGCGTATGTTTCTGTATGGCGCCGCGGCATCGACCTACGCAGCGCGCCCTTGCCCATCCCCCTCCACCCCCTCCGCAGAGGAGCAAGACATGACCACGCACTCCGCGAACGACCTTCGCCCCATCCGGTCCCCGCGCGGGATCCCCCTCCTCGGCAACACGCCGCAGATCCCCGACACCAATCCGGTGGAGTACTTCGGTGAGCTGTCCAAGCAGTTCCCCGAGGGCATCTACGGCATGGACATCGCAGGCGTCGAGCAGGTCTTCGTCTACGACCCTGACCTGGTGGCCGAGGTCTGCGACGAGACGCGGTTCTTCAAGCAGATCGAGAAGACGCCGCTGAGCCATGTGCGGGACTACACGGGGGCGGGCCTGTTCACGGCCCACCAGCACGAAGAGGAATGGGCCATGGCCCACCGGATCCTGCTGCCGGCCTTCAGCCAGCGGGCCATGAAGACCTACTTCGGTCAGATGCTGGAGATCGCCCAGAACCTCGTCGGCAAGTGGGAGAGCCGGGAGGGTCAGCCGGTCGCCATCACCGACGACTACACCCGGCTCACCCTGGACACCATCGCCCTGTCCGGCTTCGGCTACCGGTTCAAGTCCTTCGACAAGGAGGAACTGCACCCCTTCCTCAACTCGCTGCTGGAGGCGCTGATCGAGTCGATGCGGCGCTCCCAGGAGCTGCCGATGATGACCAAGCTCCGCAAGGCGGACGACAGGAAGTACCGCCAGAACATCCAGCTGATGCGCGACCTGGTCGAGAGCGTGATCAAGGAGCGCCGCGAGGGGAAGGGCACCGGCGAGGAGGACCTGCTCGGCCTGATGCTGGAGGCCACCGACCCTGAGACCGGCAAGCTGCTGGCGGACGACAACGTCCGCGACCAGGTGGTGACCTTCCTGATCGCCGGTCACGAGACCACCAGTGGTCTGCTGTCGTTCGCCACGTACTCGCTGATGCGCAACCCGCACGTGCTGGCGCAGGCGTACGCCGAGGTCGACCGCCTGCTGCCCGGTGACACGGTCCCGGACTACGACACGATCATGCAGCTCGACGTGATCCCGCGGATCCTGGAGGAGACCCTGCGCCTGTGGGCTCCCATCCCGCTGATCGCCAAGGCACCCATCGACGACACCGTCATCGGCGACCGGTACGAGCTGAAGAAGGGAACCAGGGCCAACATCCTCATGGGCGCGCTGCACTCCCACCCCAAGGCGTGGGACCGGCCGGAGGAGTTCGACATCGACCGGTGGCTGCCGGAGAACCGCGCCCAGCAGCACCCGCACGCCTACAAGCCGTTCGGCAACGGTGTGCGTGCCTGCATCGGCCGGCAGTTCGCGCTCACCGAGGCCCGCCTTGCCCTGGCGCTGGTGCTGCAGAAGTTCAAGCTCTCGGACACCAGCGACTACAAGATGGACGTGCGGGAGGCGTTGACGCGCAAGCCCGGCAACTTCGAGCTGATCGTCCGTCGCCGTCAGGAGCACGAGCGGACCGTCTTCGGCGCCGCGGACCTGCAGACCGGCGACACGCAGGCGCAGGCAGCGGTCAGCGGTGTCGGGGTGAACCTGACCGTCGCCTACGGCTCCAGCCTGGGTTCGTGCGAGGACCTGGCGCGCACCATCGCCGACCGAGGTGAGCGCTCCGGCTTCGGCACCACGCTGGTGAGCCTGGACGATCTGGGTGACAACCTGCCCTCCGAGGGCCTGCTCGCCGTGGTGGCGGCCAGCTACAACGGCAAGGCTCCCGACAACGCCCAGCGCTTCGACGACCTGCTCGCCGCCGGGCTGCCCGAGGGCTCGCTGGCGAATGTGAGGTTCGCGCTGCTGGGCGCCGGCAACACCCAGTGGGTGGCCACCTACCAGGCATTCCCCAAGCGGATCGAGGAAGGTCTGCTGGCCGCCGGCGCCACCCCCATCGTCGAGCGCGGCATCGCGGACGCCGCCGGGGACTTCGACGGCATGGCCACGCGGTGGATGGACAACCTGTGGGCCACCCTGGCCGAGGAGTACGCCGCCGACACCTCCCAGGCGAGCGGCAGCCGCTACCAGGTCCAGCTGCTCACCGAGTCCGACGTGCGTCCCGCCATCGTCTCCGAGCAGGCGTACCCGCTCACCGTGGTGACCAACGACGAGCTCGTGGCCGACGCGACCGGCCTGTGGGACTTCCAGATCGAGCCGCCGCGCCCGTCCGCGAAGTCCATCACCTTCGAGCTGCCCGAGGGCGTCACCTACGACACCGGCAACCACCTGGCCGTCTTCGCCAAGAACGAACTCGCCCTGGTGGAGCGCGCACTGAGGCGGCTCGGCGTCGAGTACGACCAGGTGCTCCGGCTCGACCAGCCCAGCGGCGGCCGCACCCACTTGCCGGTCGGCACCCCGGTCACCGCCGGCATCCTGCTCACCGAGTTCCTGGAGCTGCAGGACGTGGCCGCCCGGTCCCAGATCCAGACGCTCGCCGAGTACACCGAGTGCCCGTGGACCCGGCCGCAGCTCCAGGCGTACACCGCCGACACCCAGGAGGCCGAGGAGCGCTACCAGAAGGAGATCCTCGGCAAGCGCATCTCGGTGCTGGGCCTGCTGGAGCGCTTCCCGGCCGTCGAGCTGCCGCTGGCGGTGTTCCTGGAGATGATGGGCCCCATCCGCCCGCGCTTCTACTCCATCTCCTCCGCCCCGTCCGCCAACCCGCGCCATGTGCGCCTGACCGTCGGCCTGCTGGAAGGCCCGGCCCTGTCCGGCGACGGCCAGTACCGCGGCACCTGCTCCTCCTACGTCGCGGGCCTTGAGCCCGGTGACGTCGTCTACGGCTACGTCCGCGTGCCCTCCCCGACGTTCGCCCCGCCCGCCGACCCCGCCGCGCCGCTGATCCTCATCGGCCCCGGCACCGGCATCGCGCCGCTGCGCGGCTTCCTGGAGGAGCGGGCGACACAGCACGCGAACGGCACCCAGGTGGGCCTGTCCCAGGTGTTCGTCGGCTGCCGCCACCCGGAGCACGACTACTTCTACAAGCAGGAGATGCAGGACTGGGAGCAGGCCGGGATCGCGCAGATCCACACCGCCTTCTCCGCGGTGACCGGCCACCCGGCCCGGTTCGTGCAGAACGCCATCGCCCATGCCGCCGACACGGTGTGGCAGGCCATCGAGGACGGCGCGTACATCTACGTCTGCGGTGACGGCCGCCGCATGGCCCCCGCCGTCCGCGAGGCACTCGCCGCCATCCACCGCCAGAAGACCGGCAGCGACGACGAGACCGGCCAGCAGTGGCTCGCCCAGCTCGAAGCGGACGAGCGCTACCAGCAGGACGTCTTCGCCTGACCGTCGCACGCCGACAAGGCGCGCTGACCCCCAGCCGCCGGGAGGCGTGCGGACGTCCAGCCTCCCCCGCACGCCTCCCGGCCCCACCAGCCATTCAGACACCCCGTGGCACCCATGGCCCGAACCACCGGGCCGTGCCGCTCACAGAAAGCAGATCACCATGGACACCATGCTCGCCGGACGCTTCCACCTGGACAGCAAGAAGTTCGCCGTGGAGGAAGTCCCGATCCCCGTGCCGGGTCCGGGCGAGGTCCTCATCGAGGTCAAGGCCGCCGGCGTCTGCCTCTCCGACGTGCACCTGCTCGACGGCTCCCTCGTCCCGCTGTTCGCCACCTCCGACACCATCACCGTCGGCCACGAGGTCTCCGGTGTCATCCACACGCTCGGCCCCGATCTCAAGCGCGGCCTGCCCGTCGGCACCCGCGTCACCCTGGCGGCCGGCAAGACCTGCGGCACGTGCGCCGGATGCGTGCGCCACCGCCCCTGCACCCAGATGCTCACCGCCGGCATCGACTACGACGGCGGCTGGGCCGAGTACGTCATCGCCCGCGAGGACACCCTCATTCCCATCCCCGACAGCCTCCCCTTCGACCAGGCCGCGATCATCCCCGACGCGGTCTCCACCCCCTACGCCGCCGTCGTCGCCACCGCGGGCGTCCGTGCCGCCCAGTCCGTCGGCGTCTGGGGCGTGGGCGGAGTCGGCGCCCACAACGTACGTCTCGCCCGCCTGGTCGGCGCCGCCCCGATCATCGCCGTCGACCCGCTGCCCAGCGCCCGCGAGCGCGCCCTGGCGTTCGGCGCGGACCTCGCGCTCGACCCGGCAGCCCCCGACTTCGCCGACCAGGTCCGCGCAGCCACCGGCGGACGCGGCCTCGACTTCGCCTTCGACTGCGCCGGCGTCCCCGCCGTCCGCGACCAGGCCGCCTCCGTGCTCGGCCTGGGCGGCTCCCTGATCCTGGTGGGCATCACACCCCGGCCACTGACCATCACCGAGGGCCTGACCTTCAACTACCTGCAGAAGCAGGTGCGCGGCCACTACGGCGGCTTCCCCGAGTCCGTCTCCGAGCTGGTGCAGCTGACCGCAGCCGGCCGCCTCGACCTGGCCCCCTCCATCACCGACCACATCCCGCTCGTCGAGGCCGCCGACGCCGTCCACCGACTGGAGAACAAGATCGGCGACCCGATCCGCCTCATCCTCGTCCCCTGACGCCCGTCAGCAGGACAACAAGCCACCCTGGGCAGGGGTGAGTCGGCGCCGGTGCGTGAGGGAGCACCGGCGCCCGCGGCTTTCCGGCAATCGTGGAGAGAAAGAACCATGCAGGCGACCGACGCCCCTGGCCGTACTGTGCAGCGCAAGGATGCTCACTCCAACCGCCGACGCATCCTCGCGACCGCCCGGCGGAAACTGCGGGAGGACCCGGACGCGAGTCTCGACAGCATCTCGCAGGCGGCCGGCGTCGCCCGGCGCACCCTCTACGGACACTTCCCCAGCCGGCATGCGCTGATCGCCGACCTGACACGGGAAGCAGGCCATGAACTCCGGCAGGCGTTCGCCAGAGCCCGTACCGCGGATGCCGACCCGGTCGAGGCGATGACACGGATGGTGTTGGCGGCATGGGCGGGGGGCGACCACTACCGCATGCTCATCGCCTTGGGACGGCGCCATCTGGGAGAGGACGCGATCCGTACCACTCTGGCACCGGCCCGCGCTGAGGCCGTCGCAACCCTACGGCGCGGTCAGCGCGAAGGCGTCTTCACGGACCACCTTCCAGCGCCCGTCCTCGCCCAGGCACTGGAGGCACTCATGCTGGCCCTCGCCGAGGAGAACGCCGCATCCCCATGGGCGGACCCTACTGGTGAGGCCGCGGCAACCGCGTTCCTCGTCGCCGCCGGCGTAGCACCACAGAGGGCCGCGCTTCAGGTGCGGGAGGTCATCGGGCGAGTTCGGGCAGCGGGCGACGGGTGACCTCGTGGGCGTCGTCCGCAGCGAGGCCGAGCATGCGCAGGACCATCTCGGCCAGGTCAGAGGCCGCCTCGTCGCCGTCGAGGTCCGGGCGGTCCAGCCGGAGAGCCACCAGGGACAGCAGGGTGCCGCCCAGGGCGGACAGGGCGGTGGTCGCGTTGCCGCAGGTGAAACGGCCCGAGGCGATGCCGATCTCCAGGTCGCGCAGGGCGCGTGGGGCGAGGCCGCGGTCGGAGTGGATGTGGGACAGGCCGCGGTCGCGCAGGATTCGCATGAGTTCCGGGTGGGAGTCGGCCATCCGGGCGGTGAGCCGGAAGCCGGCCGCGACCAACTCGGCCGGGTCGTCGATGCCTTCCACGCGCACGTCGATGACCTGCCCGAACTCCTCCAGGGCGTCCGTCACCGCCGCGTCGAACAGCTCCGTCTTCGACTCGAAGTGGTTGTAGAAGGACCCGAACCCGACATCGGCGCGCTCGGCGATGGCCTGGATGCTCGCGCTCGTGTCCCCGGTTTCCGCGAGGATCTGCCGGGCCGCGCGGACGAGCGCCTGGCGGGTCTCGGCACGGCGTCGCTCGAAGCGGTTCTTGGGCGGGGCTGACGTCGGCATACGGCCCAGTGTAACCGCCGCAACGATGATGCTGCCATTACTGATGAGATCCTCAATTATTCGGGCTGCGCCTATTGACGACAAGAAACGGCAGAGTTGATGATTTCCTCATTGCGGCAGTGTTGCTTGGAGGACACCATGTCCCACATCCCCGTTAACAAGGGCGGTCCTCTGACGCCCCACCAAGACCTCCACAGTGAGCAGGGCGCCCTACGCGGTGAACACCCCGGACGAGCTCGGAATCCCGTGATCAAAGTGGCGGACCTGGCCTGGCTTGAGTTCGAGAAGCCGGACCTGGACCGGGCCGAGGTGTTCGCCCGCGACTTCGGATTCGCCGTCGCCGCCCGCACCGATCACGAGCTGTGGCTGCGCGGCACGTTCGCGGGCTCGCCCTGCATGGTCATCCGGCGCGGCCGCGCCTCCCGCTTCCTCGGGCCGGCGTTCCGCGCCGCCGAGCGGACCGATGTGGACCGGCTCGCCGCCGCCGTCGGCCACACCGTCCGGGACATCGACGTCCCCGGCGGCGGCCGGTCGGTCGCCCTGTTCGATCCCTCGGGACTCCCGGTGCGGGTGGTGCACTGCGCCGAACCGCTGCCCGCGCTGCCCGGACAGCAGCCGCTGATCCTCAACACCGGCATCGAAGGCCCTCGTACGAACACCACCCAGCGCCCGCCTCGTGAGCCGTCCCGTATCCAGCGCCTCGGCCATGTGGTGCTGGAGACGCGGACGTTCACCCGCACGCTGGACTGGTACCTGGACACCCTCGGCATGATCGTGTCCGACTTCCTGTTCCTGGACGGGCAGCGCCGACGCGGGCCGACCATGGCGTTCATCCGCTGCGACCAGGGCAGCCTGCCCGTGGACCACCACACCCTCGCCCTGCACCTCGGACCGGGCAGCGGCTACGTCCACTCCGCCTATCAGGTCACCGACCTCGACGCGATCGCCGCCGGCGGGGAGTACCTGGCCGAGCGCGGCTACCAGCGCAGCTGGGGGATCGGCCGGCACATCCAGGGCAGCCAGCTCTTCGACTACTGGCGCGACCCCGACCGCTTCATGCTGGAGCACTTCGCCGACGGCGACCTGTTCTCCTGCGACCTCGAACCCGGATGGGCACCGATGTCGGCGAGCGGACTGGCCCAGTGGGGCCCGCCCGTCACCCGCGACTTCCTGGGCACCAGCCCCTCCCCCGCCAAGCTCCGCGAGGTCATGACGGCCCTGCGCGACGACAACGAACTCGACCCCGCACGCCTGCTGGGCCTGATGAAAGCGATGAGCTCATGAGCACCAACGTGCTGCGCACCCCCGACGGCTGGTGGGCCGTCCGAAACGAGCGCGCCGTCCGCATCGAGACCAAGGCGGTCACCACCGCCGAACTGCTCGCCGACCGGGCCGCCGTGCAGGAGGCCGCCGCCTCCGGCGAGCGCGGCACACCCGTCGCCGACCTGGTGGCGCTGCCCCCGGTCACCACCCCCTGCCGGGTGGTCGCCCAGATGGTCAACTACCGCAGCCACGCCAAGGACTCGGGCTTCACGGGCGACATACCGCCCACCTTCTTCCGCAAGGCGTCCGGCTCGGTCAGCGGCCCGCACGACACGATCGTCCGCCCCACGCACGTGAACTTCCTCGACTACGAAGTCGAACTCGGCCTCGTCATGGGCGCGACGCTCCCGGTGGGCACGGTTGTGGAGGAGCAGGACCTTCCTTCGTACGTCGCCGGGCTCGTCCTCACCAACGACGTCAGCGCCCGCGACGTCCAGCTGACCAAGACCCAGTTCTACGAGAGCAAGTCCTACCCGACCTTCACGCCGACGGGTCCGTACCTGGCCCTGCTGGAGCCGGAGGACTTCGACCGTCTGATCGACCTGCGACTGCGGCTGTCGGTGAACGGCGTAACGCGTCAGGACCGCACCCTGGCCGACATGATCGTGCGGCCCGCCCAGGCGCTCACCCTGCTCGCCCGTTTCCAGACCCTCGACCCGGGCGACCTGCTGCTGACCGGTACGCCCGGCGGCACCGCCCTGAAGGCCCCGCCCAAGCCGGTCGAGAAGATCGCCGCGCTGCTGCCGCCCGCGCTGAAGTGGAAGGCGTTCTTCAACGGCCAGGCCAAGAACCCCTTGTACCTGCGCGACGGTGACCTCGTGACCGCCTCGATCGCCACCCCGGACGGGCGGATCGACCTGGGCGAGCAGCGGACCGCTGTGGGGGCTGCGACGTGAGCGCCACCACCCGCAGACCGGTGGTGATCATCGGGGCGGGGCCCGTGGGAGTCACGGCCGCGCTCCTGCTGGCCCGTTACGGAGTGCGCAGCCTGCTCCTCGAACGCCACCCCGATGTCTACCCCCTGCCGCGCGCCGTCGTCGTGGACGACGAGGTCCGCAGGATCCTGCAGAGCGCCGGCGTCCACGAGGAGTTCGCCGCCATCGCCCGGCCGGCGCCCGGGCTACGGCTGCTGGACGCCCGGCGCCGCGTGATCAGCGAGTTCCCGCGGTCCATGCACGGACTCCACGGCTTCCCGCAGCTGAGCATGTTCAACCAGCCCGAGCTGGAACGTCTGCTGCGGGGCGCCCTGGCGCGCCGCCCGGAGTGCGAGCTGTGGAGCGGGGTGGAGGTCGTGTCCGTCACCGAGTCCGACACACCGAACACCGACACACCCGACGATCCGGCGGGTCCCGTCCGGGTCACCTTCCGGCGCGGCGGCAGTGACGAGGAGGAACACCTTTGGGCCGATGCCGTCCTCGGCTGCGACGGGGCGGGCAGCCTCACCCGTGACGCCATCGGCGCCGCCTGGGAGGACCTGCACTTCCAGGAGAGCTGGCGGGTCATCGACGTGCGCACCAGCCGCCCGGTGCGCACCTGGGAAGGCGCCGAGCAGATCTGCTGCCCCACCCGGCCGGCCACCTTCATGCGCATCAGCGAGGACCGCTACCGCTGGGAGTTCCGGCTGGCCGACGACCAGAACCTGGAGGGCCCGGACGGATGGGAGCGCCTGCGCGAGCTGGTCGCCCCCTGGGTGGACCTGCCGGCCTCGCGGAGCGACGACTTCGAGGTGGTACGGCAGGCGCAGTACACCTTCCAGGCCCGTCTCGCCGACCGGTGGCGCAGGGGGCGTGTCTTCCTGCTGGGCGACGCCGCCCACCTGACCCCGCCCTTCGTCGGGCAAGGTCTGTGCTCCGGCCTGCGCGACGCCAACAACCTCACATGGAAACTCGCCCGGGTCCTCCAACAGGGCGCGCCCGAGGAACTGCTGGACACCTACGAACGCGAGCGCAAGCCGCACGCCCGCCATGTGATCCGCGTGGCGGTGGCCGTCGGCTGGGCCATGACCGGCGGACAGGACCGCTGTGCGGCCTTTCGCCGGGCCGTCGTGGGCACGGTCTGTCGCATCCCCGGCGTGACCGAGGCGGCGAGCCGTGACCTCAGCCCCGCCCTGGCCGCCGGCCCGCTGGTACGGCGCCGGCCCAGGCTGGCCGGCCGCGCGCTGGCCGGCACCTTCTGCCCGCAGCCCTGGATACGGCACGACGGCAGGCGAGTGCGTCTCGATGACGTCGTCCGGGACGCCTTCGTCGTCCTGACCGCCGTACCGGCCACGGCGCAGATGACGGCAGTGACCACGGCACTGGGCGCCCCGACGATCCACGTCGGTGACCTGGACGACGACGGCACGCTCGCCGCCTGGCTGGCACGCGGCCGGGCGGACGCCGTCCTGCTGCGCCCCGACCGCGTCGTGATGGACACCGTCCCCGCCGGATCCGGCCACTTCCCGGACCCCACGGCCTGGGCCTCCCTGCTCCACACGGCCCGCCCCACCACCGATGCCCGATCCGTCTCCCTGCCGAGGAGCACCGCACCGTGACCATCCCGCCGCCCACGCCGCATCCGGCACCGTTCCTGCCGCCCGACCCGAAAACGGCCGCCGGCAGCCGCATCGCCGACTTCGCCCGCTGGGCCGCCCGACACCAGGGCGCCGAAGGGATTCCCGACCCGACCGACTACCAGGCCCTGCACCACTGGTCCGTCACGGACCTGGAAGGATTCTGGGCCGCGGTGTGGGAGTACTTCGACATCGACGCCACCACTCCGTACGAGCGGGTGCTGGCCGAGGAAGCCATGCCCGGCGCCCGCTGGTTCCCCGGCGCCACCCTCAACTACGCCCACCACGCACTGCGCAACCTGCACCCGGACGCCCCCGCGATCACCGCACTGGACGAGACCGGAGCCACCTACGAGATCACGGGCCGGCAGCTCCGCGCCCAGGTCGCCTCCGTCGCGGCCACCCTGCGCGACCTGGGCGTCGGACAGGGCGACCGGGTGATCGGCTACCTGCCCAACACCCCCCACGCCGTCATCGCCTTCCTCGCCACCGCCAGCCTGGGCGCGGTGTGGTCCGTGTGCGGCCAGGACTACGCGCCCAAGGCCGCCGCCGACCGCTTCGCCCAGCTCGAACCCACGGTGCTCATCACGGCGGACGGCTACCTCTTCAACGGCACCCGCCACGACCGTCGCGCAGCCTCCCTCGACCTCGCCGACGCCCTGCCCACGCTCAAGGCCACGGTCCTCGTGGATCACCTTGGCCTTGCGTGGTCCGAGACCCGGGCCGCGGGCCTGACGGTTCCCTGGGAGGACGCGGCCGGCCGCACCGAGTACCTCGGGATCACTTCGGTGCCGTTCGACCACCCGCTGTGGATCGTCTTCTCCTCCGGCACCACCGGGCTGCCCAAGGGCATCGTCCACGGTCACGGAGGCGTCCTGCTGGAGCACCTCAAGATCCTCGGCCTGCACTGCGACCTGGGCGTCGGTGACCGCTTGCTGTGGTACACCACCACCCACTGGATGATGTGGAACCTGGTCGTCTCCACCCTGCTGACCGGTGCCGCCACCTGCACCTACGACGGCAGCCCCGCGCCGGTGGCGCGCCCGGACGTCCTGTGGGAGCTGGCGGCCCGCCACAAGGTCACCGTCTTCGGCACCAGTCCCCAGTACCTGCTGGCCATGGCCAAGCTCGGCGTCGACCCCGCCATGCACGACCTTTCGGCGATCCGCGTCATCGGCTGCACCGGCTCCGCCCTGCCGGCCTCCGCCTACCCCTGGGTCCGCGACCACGTCGGCGCAGGCGTCCAGCTCGCCTCCACCAGCGGCGGCACGGACGTCGTCTCCGGCTTCGCCGGCAGCGCCCCCACCACCCCGGTGTGGGCGGGTGAACTGTCGGCCCCCAACCTCGGCGTGGCGCTCGCGGCGTACGACGGCGCGGGACGGCCGGTCGTCGACCAGGTCGGCGAACTGGTCGTCACCCGGCCCATGCCGTCGATGCCGCTGTACTTCTGGAACGACCCCGACGGCAGCCGCTACCGTGACGCCTACTTCAGCGCCTACCCGGGCGTGTGGCGGCACGGCGACTGGATCACCCTCACCTCCCACGGCTCGGTGATCGTGCACGGCCGCTCCGACGCCACGCTCAACCGCAACGGCGTACGCCTGGGCAGCGCCGACATCCACGACATCGTCGAACACCTCCCCGAGATCGCCGAGGCTCTCGTCATCGGGGCGGAGGAACCCGACGGCGGTTACTGGATGCCGCTCTTCGTGGTCCTCGCCGACGGGGTCGGTCTGGACGAGTCCCTGTGCGAGAAGATCCGCGACGCGATCCGCACCGGCGCCTCACCCCGCCACGTCCCCGACGAGATCCTCGCCGTGCCGGCCATCCCGCACACGAAGACCGGCAAGAAGCTCGAGGTCCCGGTCAAGCGCCTCCTCCAGGGCGCCCGCGCCGACCAGGTCCTCAACCCCTCCGCGGTCGACAACCCCGACCTGATCGCCCACTTCACCGTCCTGGGAGCCGAACGCCGCCAGGCCCGCCGCCCGCACACCCCCGAAGGCGCCTCGTGATCCTCTCCGCCTCGCTGACCTGTCTCCTCGCGCTGATCTTCGCCCTGCTGGGCGCGGCCAAGATCCTGGCCCTGGGCCCGATGCCCGAGCTCGCCGCCCACGCCGGCTTCACCACCACGGCCTACCGGGTCATCGGCGGCCTGGAGCTGGCGGGCGCCATCGGCGTGGCCCTCGGCCCGGTCGTACCGCTGTGCGGCGGCCTGGCCGGTATCGGACTGCTGATGCTGCTCGCCGGTGCCGTGACCACGCACGTACGCAAGGGCGACGGGCTGACCAAACTCCTCCCCGCGGTGACATGCGCTGCTTTGGTCGCCTGGTATCTCGTACTCCTCGCCGGCCCCTGACCCGTTCCGGGGGACTGTCAGCCTCCACTCGTCCTGTTAGCGAGCCCACGGCGGGGCTGGCAGACTGAATCTGTGGTTCCGCTGATGGTCGCGGCGGATCAGATCGCGTCCTCGTCGCTTACCGGCGCCAGTGTGGTATCAGTCTGCGCACTGCTCTTCACCGTCGCGTCGTTCTGGTGGCTCAACGCCCGGCAGGGACGCCTGCAGGCGTGGGAACCTCATTCCTTCGCGGCCATCGTCCACGGTTCCACGGCACGCCTACGACTGCCGCTCGTCCTGCACAACACCGGTCCCAAACCGATCGTCGTGCAGGACCTCATCCTGACCTTCCCTGATGAGCCCGCCTCTCATCTGCCACTCCTGTGGGTGTCCTCGCCGTCCCGGCTCCAACCGGGGCCGGACGAGGAGGCGAAGCTGCCGGCGGGGTTCGTCGTGCCCGGCAGAGAAGCGCAACAGCTCTTCCTTGAGTTCGAGGCACCGTTTTCCGGATTCCTCCCGGAGGCCCGTGACTACAAGGCCCAGATACAGGTGCGGGTCGGCCACCGCAAGGGGTGGCGCCCTCTGCTGACGTTCACCTTGAGGGCCGCCAACATCATCGATCCAGATCGCTACACCGTTTACGACAACGCACCGGTCGAGCTGACGAAGGAAGACCGGAAAAGAGCGGATGCCGCGCTCCTCAAGCTGCTGGAAGAGCACGGGGACGGCTCCCCTCCGGGCGGCAGGAGACAGGGAGACCCTCCGAATGACGAAGGTGACGCCGACACGAGCCGCTGACATCGCCGTCCGTCCTCTGATGTGGACAGCGGTGGCACCGGCCCCGCCGGGCCGCCACAGCCACCGCACCGATCACTCGCGCCAGTCGACGCAACCGGCCGCCGCGAGGTCGAGCGCCATGTCCGTGATCATGTCCGCCTGGCCGCCGACCATCCTGCGCCGGCCGGCTTCGACAGGGATCGCCCGGGGTGTCCAGGCCGTGACGGCGCGCCGCGGCAACGGCGTTCCGGAGGAAACCGGAGTACACGCCCGCGTACCCGAGGGCGAGCGTCTGGGGGTCCACCCACACCTCGCGGGCCTGCAGGGGGCGGACGATGTCGGTCGGCAGCGTCCATCAGGCGAAACGGGTCGCAGCTTCCGCGACCATGAACAGCCTGCGGCCGAGAAGCCCGTGCGCCCCTCGGCGGGGGCAGGCATCGCCTCAGACGCCTCCAGGGGCGTTCGACTTTGCGAGGGCGAAGGCTGTGACTGTTGGTCGCCAAGGGCCCCGGCCGGATTTGCCGAGCACTCGACGCGAGGGCGCAGGGAGGAGAACCCGGGGGCAGCGGTGCCGACGCCGGAGCTGCAGCACACCCACCCGCAAGCCCCCGCCGGCCGCGCCTGCAGGGGCTTGCCGTCGAACGAACCTCTCACAGACGCTCTCACACGTCTGTCACCAACTACGTCGACTCCTCCGGACCGCGATGCCCTGACCTGCTACTACGCACCCGCCCTGGACTGACGTGGACGCCCAAAGACGGTCTCTACAACCCGTGCCAGGTGGTACCGAGGTCAGCTCTGACCGCCAGTCAGCTCCGCACTCGCCACACAGCCGGACCCGAAGCGGATCAAGCCCATTCAGTACACGCACACCCCTGGCAGACACCGCATGTTCCAGGCCTTTGGCCGACTACCCACTCGGCGAATCGCCATCGCGTAGTGGGCGCCGTCACGGAGCACGAGCCTCGTAACTCTCCCGGGGCGGCGGCCGTCAGGCCGTGACGGGGCCTTGCAACGGGACCGCGAGTGCTTTCAGTGCCTGTTCCAGGCCATGCAGATGGGCCAAGGCCAGTTCGCCACCGGAAGGATGCGGTGCTGCAACCGCCGCATGACCCTCGCTTGGCGTGGCACCGGGCGTGATGAGTGCCTCCACTGCTGCCTCCACCCGCCAGCACGCTGCCGCAAGTCTCGCGTCGTGGGAAGCATCCGGATCCGCCGCGACCGATGCCAGGCCACGCACCTCCCGGGCACACCGGTCCAGCAGCTCGATCACCTGACGGGCCCGCGCTTTACGCGCCCGCAGCGGAGTGAACGGGTGCAGCAGCGGCGCCAGCGACAGCCTCACCCTGCCCAACAGCAGCTCCAGTTCAGCGACATACCGGGCCGGATCCGCAGCCGGAGAGCCGGCCAGGCGGGCCGCAGCCTCAGAAGTGCACGCATGGACACAGTGCAGCGCTCGCTGGATCCACGCGTCAGTGGTGGCGTGCGTGGTCACCGGCAGTACCAACAACACCGCGAGCCCCGCGCCGAGCGCCCCCACCCCCGTCTCCATCACACGCAGAGCAAGCAGCCCCGGATTCAGCACCCCCAACAGGCCATACAACAGCCCGGCCATCACCGTCACCGCCAGCATCATCCACGTATACGACACCGCCGCCGTGTAGAAAATGCCGAACACGCAGACCGCGACAAGCGCCGCGGTGGGAGCACCAGCCCCATCCAGCGGCACAGCGATCACCAGGCCAATGGCAATACCGATCACCGTGCCCAAAACCCTGCGAAAGCCCCGCACCAGGGTCTCGCCCCGCGAGGTGGTGTTCACGAAAATCCACCACACCGCACCCACAGCCCAATACCAGCGCTCGTGCGACACCAGCTGCCCCACCACCAGAGCGAAAGCGCCGCCCGCCATCCCTTGGATCGCGTGGCGCGTGGTCACCCGGGCAAAACCCGTACCGCCCGGCGCCACCACCGCAACAGCAGGCGGCGACAGCCGCCGCTCGTAACACCACAGGCCAAAGCGCACCGCCGAGGACGCCAGCAGGGCAAGGCCCACTGCCGCATAAAGCTCCGGCAACTGGCCCGGCACCGCATGCAGGAACTGCGCCGCGAAAAACATCATGAACGCGAAAGTCCCCAGAGCGTGGCCCCGCGGCCCCCACCGGCGGGCATACATCCCCGCGCCGAGGACGGCAACAAAGGCCACGTCCCGTATCCACGCGTATTCGTGCAACACCGCCGCGAGAGCCAGCACCGGAAAACCTGCCACCGGCAAGAGCACCGTCGTGACCGCCTGCCCCCGCACCGAGCCATCGGCCACCGTGAACAAGGCGAGCAGCGCGGCAAGCCCACCAGCGATCGCCGCCGGCAGCGACTGCGTCGCCAGATCCGACACCGTCACCGCCAGACCGACACCCAGGACACCCCGCGCAGCACTGCGCAACCTCAGCCGCCCCGGATCCGGCGCAACGAACACCCGCTTCAACACGACATCTCCCTGACACCCAAAACGATCAATCCACGAAACTGACATGCAGTCAGGAAGGTCAGCAAAAGGTCAGCATCCGTCCACCCACAGACTGCCGAAGATGCCCACACCCGCACATCAAGCGACACCAAGAAAACCGTGCCTGGTCTGCGAAAACACGCCCCAGGCCCGCTATCCTCGCGACCCGCCTGGTTGACGCTACGAAGAACATCATCCAGGTGCAGGAGACGGCGGCCGTGCAGAAGATGCCGAAGACGGCGACGGCGACGAGAACGGCCGTCGGGACCGGTGCCCCGTGCACGGGTACGGCGACGAGGAAGCCCAGGCAGATGCCGATCACCGTGCCGAGGACCCGGCGGAAGCCACGGACCATCGTCTCGCCGCGCGAGGCGGTGTTGACGAAGATCCACCAGGTGGCACCGACGGCCCAGTACCAGCGCTGTCCGGACACCAGCTGGCCCACGACCAGCGCGAAGCCCGCGCCCGCGGTCGCCTGCACGGCCTGCCGCGTGGTCACCCGGGCCAGGCCGTGGCCGGCGGGCGGGGCAGGTACGGCGGCCGGGGGCAACCGGCGTTCGTAGCACCACATGCCGAAGCGCACCACGGCCGCGCTGAGCACGGACAGCAGGACGGCGGCGTACAGCTCGGGCAGCTGCGCCGGGGTGGCGTGCAGGAACTGGGCCACGAAGAAGGTCATGAACGCGAACACACCGAGGCTGTGCCCGCGCGGACCCCAGCGGCGCGCGTACACCGCGGCGCCGACGACGGCCAGGAAGGCCAGGTCACGGGCGACCGGGACGGCGTGCAGCTCGGCCGCTGCGGCGAGCACCGGCACGCCCACGGCAGGCAGCAGCGCGGTGGTGACCGCCTGTCCGCGCACGGTCGGGTCGGCGACGGTGAACAGGGTGAGCAGCGCGGCGAGCCCGCCGGCGACCGCGCCGACGAGGGAGTGTCCGGCGAGAAGACAGACGGTGACCGCCAGGCCGATGCCGAGGACGGCCCGCGCGGCGAAGCGCAACCGCGCCCGGCCCGGGTCCGGAGCCACGAACACCCTCTTCAGCACTGCTGCCCTCCCCATGGAACACCGGCACAGAAAAGGCGCCGCGGGGACCCGCAGCGCCATCGACGCGTCCATGAGAGCATCCCCGAGGTCACTGGCTCAAGTGTCCCCTGAATCGCTGAGCCATTGGTCCAGCAGAGTGCGGTCCATCGTGCCTACCGGAAAGCCAACGGACCAGGTCGGGCGGCATACGCGGACGCGCGTCCGCTGAGCCATTGGTACAGTCGTCCATCATGGCCGTGGACGAACTCGACACCCGCATCCTGCGGCTGCTCCTGGAGCAGCCGCGCACCAGCGTGCGCGAGTACGCCCGCGTCCTCGGCGTCGCCCGCGGCACGCTCCAGGCCCGGCTGGAGCGCATGGAGCGGGACGGCGTGATCACCGGCACCGGCCCCTCCCTCTCCCCCGCCGCCCTGAGCCATCCGGTGCTGGCGTTCGTGCACATCGAGGTCACCCAGGGCCACCTGGACGACGTGGGGGACGCGCTGGCCGCCGTACCGGAGATCGTGGAGGCGTTCTCGATCACGGGCGGCGGGGATCTGCTCGCCCGGGTGGTGGGCCGGGACAACGCCCATCTGGAGGACGTCATCCAGAAGCTGATCAGCCTGCCTGGCGTGGTGCGCACCCGCACGGAGGTGGCACTGCGCGAGCGCGTCCCGTACCGGCTGCTGCCCCTGGTGGAGTCGGTGGGCCGGGCAGTCCGCACCTGACGCCCCGGCCCTTGGCATGCTGACCGTATGAGCCGGCCCGGCGCCCTTGCGGCCATCTTCGATCTCGACGGAACGCTGGTGGACAGCGAGCCGAACTACTACGAGGCGAGCCGGCAGATCCTGGCCGAGCACGGCGTGCCGGACTTCTCCCGGGCGGAGCACGAGAGCTACATCGGCATCAGCACCCTGGAGACGGTGGCCGGCCTGCGGGAGCGCCACGCCCTGCGCGTCTCGCTGGACGAGTTGCTGACCGCGACCAACCGGCGCTATCTGGAACTGGCCCGCACCCGCACGCGCGCGTACCCGGAGATGCGCAGGTTCGTGGAACTGCTGGCCGCCGAGGGCGTACCGATGGCGGTCGCTTCGGGCTCCTCGCCGGAGGCCATCGAGGTGATCCTGGCGGGCACCGGCCTGGACGCGTTCCTGCGCACGGTCGTCTCGGCCGACGAGGTCCCCCACGGCAAGCCCGCACCCGACGTCTTCCTGGAGGCGGCCCGGCGGCTCGGCGCGGATCCCGCGCACTGTGTGGTCCTGGAGGACGCGGCACCGGGCGCGGCCGCCGCCCACGCGGCCGGCATGCGCTGCATCGCGATCCCGTACGTGGCCGCACAGGCCGACGCCCCCGAGTTCGCCACCGCGAGCCTGCTCCTGCGCGGCGGCCAGACGGAGTTCACAGCGCGGTCGGCGTACGCGTGGCTCCACGGGACATCCGCCTGAGCAGCAACATCCGCACCCGACGGGACTGTTGACAAGCGGGCCATGATCTTCGGGTACGCGCGCGGGTACGACGTCAACCGGCTGCTCCGGGTCTTTCCGGGCCAACGCGGGCCTGAACACCGGCGGTGCCGTCGCGCTGTTCCTCGGCCCGGTCGACCTGCTCGCCCGCGATCCCGCCTCGGAGCCCCTGAAGGCGAGCCTGTACGGCAATGCCTCGCCCTCCGGCAACCTGCTGCCCTCCCCGGCTCCGGTACCGGGCTCCCCGCTGCGCCCCGTTCTCAGGAGGCACCGAGGGCTCCACCCGCGCCTACGTCCGCCGCTGCGAGCCCGGGGGGCTCCGGCGGCCTCGACTCCGGCCTCACCGGCCCCGCCCGGTCCGACGGCACCACGTTCCTCGACGCGGTGTGGGCCGGGGCACCCTTCCGGAGCAAGGGGACGCTGCTCGCGCATGTCGGGGACGTGGTGGACGCGTGGGTGGCGGACGGGCTGCTGGAACGGGCTTACGGTGCTGCGGTCGCGCGAGGCGTCGTACGTGTCCTGAGGGTGTGTCGTACCCGGTCGGCGGGGGTGGAGCGGGGAGTTCCCGCCGTGCGGGGGGCGCGATGGCTGCCTAGCGTGATCCCATGACCACAGACCGAGCCGGCCCGGACCGGCACGACCGACGGTGGAAAGCGCTCGCCGTCTGTCTGACCGCGGCTTTCATGACGTTGCTCGACACGTCGATCGTGAACGTGGCGCTGCCCTCGGTGGAGCGCGGACTGCGCGCCAGCACCGCCGACCTGTCGTGGGTGATGTCCGGATACGCCCTCACCCTCGGTCTGGTCCTGGTCCCGGCGGGACGCCTCGGCGACCTGCGCGGGCGGCGTCGGACGTTCCTGACCGGGCTCGCCCTCTTCACCCTCGCCTCGGCGGCCTGCGGGCTGTCCACCGGCGCCACCTGGCTGGTGCTGTTCCGGCTGGTCCAGGGGGCATCGGCGGGCCTGATCGCGCCCCAGACCTCGGCGCTGATCCAGCAGATGTTCCAGGGCGCGGAACGGGCCCGCGCGTTCGGCTTGATGGGCAGCACGATCGGCATCTCCACGGCCGTCGGACCACTGGCGGGCGGGCTGCTGATCGAGGCGGCCGGCGGCCCCGACGGCTGGCGCTGGGTGTTCTACGTCAACCTGCCCATCGGCGTGGCCGTCTTCTGCGCGGGACTGCGGCTGCTGCCCCGCTCCCCCGGCTCGCCGGACAGACGCGAGTGCTTCGACGTGCCGGGCGTCCTGCTCCTCGGCTCCGGTGTGCTCGCCCTGATGCTGCCCCTGGTGCAGCAACAGCAGTGGCAGGGCCGGCTGAAGTGGGCCCTGCTCCCGCTCGGCGCCGGACTGCTGGCGGCGTTCTGGGCCTGGGAGCGCCGACAGGGGCGGCGCGACCGCGCACCGCTGGTCGACCTCGGGCTCTTCTCCCTGCGCTCCTACTCGCTCGGCGCGCTGCTGAGCCTCGTGTACTTCGGCGGCTTCACGACGCTGTTCTTCGTCTACACGCTGTTCCTGCAGAACGGCATGGGCTACGGCGCGCTGGCGGCGGGCCTGTCGTCCATGCCGTTCGCGGCCGGGTCCGCGGCGGGGGCCGCGGCCGGCGGCCGCCTGGTGGTGCGCTTCGGACGCAAGCTGGTGATCGCCGGGCTGTGCACGGTGGCGGTGGGGATGCTCGGCGTCGTCACGGCCGTGCACTGGGTACCGGGGCGGGGCGTGGCCTGGGCGGCCGCGTTCCCCCTGCTCGTCGCCGGCATCGGCTCCGGCCTGACCATCGCCCCGAACACCACCCTCACGCTGTCCCTCGTGCCCGTGCGGCGGGGCGGAGCGGCGGGCGGGGTGCTGCAGACCGCGCAGCGCATCGGCTCGGCGGCCGGTGTCGCCGTGGTCGGCTCGGTGTACTTCGCCCACCTGGCCAACCACGCCGCCCCCGCGACCGCGCTCCAGTACGGCCTGCTCACCTCCGTCGCCATCATCCTGCTCGCGCTCTGCCTGGCCTTCGCCGACCTGCACGAACGCCGGGCGCATCCGCAGGCGGAGCGGAAACGGGAGGCGGCACGGCAGGAGGCGTAGGGGCCCAGGAGGCGTGGCATCCGGCTGAAGCCGCCGCTCCGGTTCTCACGACCTCCGGCGCGGTTTGCCCCGCTTGGGCTGCTGCCTGGCTCCCGCTGTGCGCGTGTTGCCTCCCGCCGCGCGGGTGCGGGGGGTGCGGCCCGTGGCCTTCGCCGCCGGCTTCTGCCGGGTGCCCTTCGGTTCGGAGCGCTGCCGGCTCTGCTCGGCCGGAGGCTTGGCGCGGCCGCGGGTGCTGTTGACCGTACGGCCGCGGACGATGCCGATGAAGTCCTCCACCAGGTCGGTGGTGGCCTCCTCCGGCCAGGACAGGGCGATGCTCGACTGGGGGGCGTCGGTGACCGGGCGGTAGGTGAGGTCCTTGCGGTGGTAGAGGCGGGCCAGGGACTGCGGGACGACCAGGAGACCGACGTTCGCGGCCACCAGCTCGATCGCGTCGGGTGTCGTCGCGGGCCGTTCGAAGGCGGGCTCACCTGGTGGGCCGGCCCAGTCGAAGACGTCGTCCAGGGGGTGGAAGAGCACCTCCTCGGCGAGGTCGGCGACGGTCACCTCGTCCGCGGCCGTGATCAGGTGGTCCTTGGGGACGACGACCACCGTGGTCTCCGTGTAGAGGGGGATCGCGCTGAGGTACGTACGGTCCACGGGGAGCCGTACGAGCCCCGCGTCGGCCTCGCCGGCCCGTAGTACCTCGGGCGCCTGCGCGGCCGGGACCTGGACGAGGGTGAGCGGGATGTCCGGCAGGCGCTCGTTCCAGATCCTCACCCATTTGGCGGGAGTCACTCCGGGTACGTACGCCAGCCGGAACGACGGTGATTCCTCCGAGCCTGTCACCAGGCCAGGTTACCGGCCGTGGCCTGCCCTCGGTCACCGGCGGTGGCCCGCACCAGGTCAGCGGCCGCGGCCCGGCCTCCGTCACCGGCCGTGGTCGGCGGCCGGGTACGCGGCCCTTACCCTTGACCTCATGAGTTCGCAGCAGAGCACCCAGTCGATGAAGCCCGCGACCGCGGCGAAGAAGCTGGGTGTGTACCTCCCCGCCACCCCCGCCTCGTTCCAGGAGGGCGTCGTCACGCGCGCCGAGCTGAACGAGTTGGAGGCGAACCCGCCGGAGTGGCTGAGCGAGCTGCGGCACAACGGTCCGCATCCGCGTCCGGTGGTCGCCGCGAAGCTCGGCGTGTCCATCGCCGGCCTCGCGCGCGGCGGGGTCACCGAAGCGCTGACCACCGAGCAGATCGAGGCGCTCAAGCAGGAGCGGCCCGAGTGGCTGGAGAAGGAGCGCGCCACCCAGGCCGGGGTCCGCAAGGAGGCCACGCGGATCAAGCAGCTGAAGAAGGAGAAGGAGCAGCGCGCCGCCGAGCGCGACTGACCTCCTCCGTTCTCACACAACCGCTTTTCCACAACGCCCTCCGGCCTCCGGAGGGCGTTGTCAGTGCTCTGCCCTACAGTTCCCGTCACTTGATCAACGCGGGTGCGGGGAGGCGCACGTATGGGGTGGGTGTCGGCCGGTGACTACGAGGTCGCCCTCGACGACGGGAAGGTGGTCTGCCGCAACGCGTCCGGACGGCACCTGTAGTCGGTGCCGCCGAAGATCGCCGACGATCAGGGCCTATGAACGCATGACGGCGGTCGCCGTGGCGGCGCTGCACGAACGGGATCCCGCGCGCCTGTAGCCGATGCTCGCCGGTGCCCTCGCGGATCTGTGCGGCGGCGAGGCGGTCATCCACAAGCTGGACGAGTGGAGCGAGCACGAGGGCACGATCGGTGTGGCGCCCGACGCTGCCGCCGTCGAGCTGCAGCGGCTCGGGGACGCGGATCTGGCACTGCTGCGCGCGGGCCACCCCCGCCCACCACTACGCGCACAGGACCGACCGGACGCCGGTCGGCGCGCACCGGGCGGTGGGCCGCGCCTGGCCGGACAGCGCGACGGCGCGTCTGCTCGGCGACGTGTGGCATGTCGACCACGTGCTGGGCGTACCGCTCCCCGACAGCACCGCCCCCGTCATCGGGTGCCTCGTCTGCCGGGCCGGTGCGGACTTCGCCGACGGCCGGCTCGCCATGGCGGAGCGCGCACAGCCACTGCCGGCGGCCGTCGAGCGGCAGCGGCAGCTGCTGGAGGAGTGGCGGCGCGTGCTCGGCCCGGCCGGAGCGCCGGACGAGCGAGCGGCGGACTGTGCGCTGACGCCCCGCGAGACGACCGTCCTGCTGCTGCTCACCGGCGGGCTCACCACCGACGCCATCGGCCGTCGCCTCGGCATCTCGGTCCGCACGGTGCACAAGCACGTCGAGAACATCTACCGCGAACTGGGCACCCGCGATCGCGTGGGTACCGTACTGCGGGCCCAGCAACTGGGCCTGGGGCCAGGGCCCGGTCCCCCCTGAGCCTGGGCCTGCCCTCCGGGATTCGTCACCGTGGACCGGTCCGCGCCGGAACCGAGCCGACCTGAAGGGGTGTCAGCCAACTTGTCCCCCACCAGGACGGGCGCATGGCCCCGGGGCCGCCGGGTCAGTGTTCCTCCGGAGGCGGGGGCGGTTTGGCGCCGTGGGGCGCGGAGTCGGGGAGGAAGAAGTCCAGGAGGGCTTCGCGGACGGGGTGGTGCTGGCGGGGCTCGGCCGTCGCCGCGGGGTCCTGTGCGCGTGGTCGGGGTACTGGATCGGCCGCGGCGGGCGGCTGCTCCGGCGGCGTCGCCGAGGACTGGTCCGACGGCGGAGTCAGGAGCGCTTCTCCGGTGGCTGAGGCGGTCGCGATCGGCACCGACAGGAGATCCCGGACGATCTCCTCGGCGCGCTCGTGGCGCGGGCGCATGTCCGAGACGGAGATGCCGTAGGGGGCCAGGACGCGTGGGAGGAGGGAGTCCTGCCACTGCGCGATGCGGCGAGGGCCCGGGCAGGACTTGGGGATGGGAGTCCAGGGGCCCGGCGAGCCGAGGAGCGTGTGGTGGGCCAGGCCGGGGTCGGCTGAGGTCCGGCAGGCTCGGTGGGCGATGGCGGGATGAGAGCGCATCAGCCACCAGTGGAGGCGGATCAGGGCGTCCAGCTGGGCGTCCGTCCAGGGCTCGGAGACGTGTCCCTCCGTCGTGATGGACACCGCGCCGGTGCCGTCGGAGCGGAGGTTGGCGCGGTACGCAGAGTCGGCGGGGTCGGACGTGTCCAGCCACTGGGTGATCTTTCCGGTGGCGGACACGCCGAAATGGCTCCAGCCGCGGGCGCCGGGCCGGCGGAAGCGGACGTCCACAGCGGGGAGGGTGGCGTTCGCCGTGTGGACGATGATCTGGGTCGGCTGCAGGGGTGAAGGCGGCTTGGGCCGGGCGAGGAGCCGGACCGAGGCGAAGGGGCAGAGGGGCACGTCAGTTCTCCTCGGTCTCCTGGGGGTGCGCGCTCACGTCCGAGAGCGGCGTGGCCAGGGGGCGGAAGACACTGCGGAGGTCGGAGTGGGAGTTCTCGCCGGTGATCCAGGCCAGCGGGGCGTAGTGGACGTCGATCCCGAGCGGGAGCTGGAGGAGGGGGTCTCCGGCGGCGTTGGCCGGCCACTCGACGGCGCCGGTGACGGTGCGGGTCGGAACCAGCCAGAAGTCGCCGGAGCGGTAGGAGCCGCCGGGGTTGAAGTAGACCTGGAGGCCGTCCTCCAGCTCGATCCAGGCGCCCTCCTCGACGGGCAGGGCGCCGCCGTCGGTGCGCGGGCGGTGGCCGGGGGTGCCGGTGGAGGCATGGTCCCAGCGGCGGAGGAAGGGGTGGCGCTCGGGCAGCGCGCCGATGCCGGGAAGAGGCTCGGCGGAGAGGCGGACGCGGCGGCCGGGGAGGTCGATCTCCTCGACGCTCAGCAGGGACGCCGGCTCGCCGCGGCTGGTGTAGGCGGAGTCGCAGACCTCGACGCGGTCGCCGACGTCCAGGGTGAGCTTGTCGTCGTCGCCGAGGGTGGACAGCGCGACCCAGGTGCCGTCGAGTTCGGCGATCGGGAAGACGACGCTGCCGTTCTCCCTCGACCACTTGAAGGTCGCGCCGCGCTCGGCCGTTCCGCCCTGGTGGATCTCGATGCGGTAGAGCTGGTTCTCCGGGCCGCGGTAGCGGGCGTCGGGCCGTACCAGGCAGGGCTCGTCCGCCGCTCCCTCCGGCCGCTCGGCGCGGGCGGCCAGGCGGCCGGTGGAGCGCTGGGCGTCGGTCCATGTCTTGAAGGCGGCGCGGACGGTGGCCGGTCCCCCGTCGCGAACCTCCAGGTCCTGGGCGGAGAGGGTGAGTACCTGCCAGACGGTCTTGGCGCGCGCGGCCGTGTCCGGCATGGCGGCACCGAGCGCGACCTCACGGATCTCGGGGTCCTCGACGGCGGTGACGCTGCGGTCCCAGACCTTGAGGTAGGCCAGGAAGGGGAATGCGGAGGGAAGTTGGTCGCTGTGCAGCTCGGGGTCGCGGTAGGCGTCGGGCTGGTTCCAGTACGTCCAGGTGGCGGGGACGGGGGACGGGATGACGCCGTCGCTGTCCGCGCCGTCGCCGTCCAGCGGCGGCAGGCCGCCGGTGGGGACCGCCGGGACCGGCTGGGGGCACGTGGCGTCGAGCGGGATGCCGTCGACGTAGTAGCGGCCGCCGCCGATGGTGAGGTCGTCCTGGTCGTGGGTGCCCTTGACGTAGGCGATCTCGAAGCCGGGGCCGTCGTGGCCGTCGGCGCTGTGGGCGGGCCCCCCGTCGGGTCCGATCAGGTCGCGGGCCAGGGTGCGCGAACGGAAGAGCTCTATCGCCGTCTGCTCGTTGGCGTCGGCGTCCAGTTGGACGCGGCCCTGCTGGGCGAGCACCGCGGAGTAGTGCTTGCCGGGCTGGTAGGTCAGGCGAGAGAAGTCGCCGTACATGGTCCCCCTCAACTTTCGTGTGCTGTTGCGCCGATGGGTGTTCTGCGTCTGCGTCTTGGGCTGGTCGGGCGTCAGGTCACGAAGAAGACGCCCGCGTCGGTGCCGGCCGGGGCGAACTCTGCCAGGCGGGCGCGGAGGTTGTCCGTGCGCTGCGGCTGGAAGAGGTCGTGGAAGGCGCCCTGCTCGGAGCGATCGGCTGCGCCTCGGGCGATCTCCGGGGCGCAGCCGTGGGCGAGTTGGGCGTAGGCCGGGGTCCCGTAGCGGAGGCTGGTGAAGCGCGGGCGGACCCGGTCGGTCTCGGCGGCGGCCAGCGCGGGGGCGTCCGCGCGGGCCAGGCGGCCGCTCTCGACGAGCTCCTGGACGGCCTCGCGGACCAGGTCCGGCTGGCAGCCGTAGCGGCGCGGGGTGCGCGAGCCGGGCGGCACGTAGCTGAAGCGGAGGCAGCCGACCGAGCGGCGGGCGACGTTCATCCGGCCGGTGAAGACGCAGTCCTCGGCGGTCTCGACGGCGTGCGTGTGCACCTCGCCGATCACAGTGGTGCGGTAGGCGTGCAGGACGGCGTGGGCGTGGCGGCAGTCGGGGGCGGAGAGCGCCTCCAGGTCGGAGGCGGTGGCATCCAGGATGCTGTCCGCGATGTGGATCGCCAGCGGGTCGTCGTCGACCTCGTCGCCGACGACCTGGACGGTGCCGAGGATCGACCGCTCGATCTGGACGCAGGCCGTGGTGCGGTCGAGGACCAGGCTGGGTTCCTCGGGCGAGTGCGGTGCGCAGTGGTCGGTGAGGGACCAGCCGGGGACCAGGGTGCAGTGCCGGATGACCAACTCGCCCAGGTGACCGGTGACATTGACGCCGCGGCCGGTGATGAGGAGGCCGTCCAGGACCAGGCGGCCGCCCCGGGCGTCGGGTGAAGTGCCCCCGGCGCCACGGACGTTGAGGGCGTCCGGGCGGTTGCTGTACCAGTCGAGCAGGCGGATCACCGGGCGGGTGCCCTCGGCGGCGCGCAGTTCGAGACGGTCCTCGGGGTCCAGGGCGAAGTCCAGCTGTTCCTGGTAGGCGCCACCGTGGGTGATCTGGATGATCGCCTCGGGGCCGGCCGTGCCCGCGGACTTGTCGGTGCGCCACTGCTCGTAGGCGTCGGTGATCCGCTCGAAGCGGCGGCCGGGGCCGACCCGGTAGACGGTGGCCTCGGGCGGATCGACCCGGTCGCGCGGGTACTGGCCGCCGCCGATGTCGTCGGAGAACGCGTAGTGATAGCTGGCCCAGACGCCGCGCGTGGGCGCCGAGCGGGCGCCGAAGGCGATCCGCCCGAGCTCGGGGTCGACGGCGACCTGGCCGTACTTGGGCCGGTAGTGCCAGCCGGAGAGGTCGGCCACCACGATGTCGGAGAGCGGGATGGGGGTGAACTCGTCGTCGCGCCAGATGGCGAAGCTCTTGCCCGGTCCGTAGAAGTCGCTGAGCCGGTCGTTGAGTTGGCGGCGGGTTATATGGCCCGGGACGTTGTCGATGGTGGCGATGTGCGTCGCCGAGGGCTCCGGCTCGGGGCGGGTGACGAGCGGGGTGTCGTTGCCGAGGATGGAGAATGTGTAGTGGTTGCGGGCCCGGTCGAGGCAGTAGGCCGGGCCGCGGGAGATCGCGTACGGCTTGAGGCGCCAGACGAAGAGGCCCACGCCGGCCGGGGTGAGCCCGCCTTGACGGCGGGTGGCGGCGGCGCGGCGTACGTCGGCGGTGTGGGCCGAGGTGTCGAAGGGGCTGCCGAGCAGGTCGAGGCCGGCGCCGTCGCGGAGGTCGGCTAGGCGGCCACGGCGCAGGCGGCGGTGGTCGGCCGACGTCTCGTCGGCCCGGAAGAGGCGCACCGGCTGAGTGGTGGCCAGGAGCCGGGAGAACTCCACGGCGCGGGCCGGCCAGTCGGCGGTGGCCGCGCAGATCTCCTCCAGCACGGCCAGCGTGCCCTTGCGGCGGCGGCTGGCGACCGTGTCCGCCACGTCGCGGCGCGGGGCGAGGCGGGTGGCAAGGCCGGGGTCGGTGCTCAACGTGTCCTGGTAGCCGGGGAGCACCTGGTAGCCGACGAGGTCACCCAGGTAGGGCAGGACCCAGTCGGCGGCGGTCTCCACGAACCAGTCGTCGTACTGCTGCTCGACGGTGGTGCGGATCAGGTCGACCTGCTCGGAGATGACCGCGAGCAGTGCCCGCAGCGGCTCGCCGGACTGGGCGTCGCGGATGCGGTACCAGTCCGGGAGCAGGTCGAGCAGGCCGTCGGGGTCCCGGCTCATGCGGAGGCCTCCTTGAGGATCAGGGTGTCCGGCAGGTCCGGGGAGAGCACGGCGAGCTGCGCCGGGCGGATCCCGCGGAAGACGACCACGCTGCTGCCCGGCAGCAGGGGCTGGGTTCCGGTGAGGTCGGGGTTGAGGCGGAGCAGTTCGACGAGGGAGATGCCGTACTGGGCCGCGATGTCGGTCAGGGTCTCCGGCGCCGGGCCGGTGACCCGGTGGCGTTCGACCCGGTGGCGGGCGGGCTGAGCCACCACCACGTCCTGGGGGACGGCCAGTCGGTCGCCGAGCCGCTCAAGTCCCTGCGGGGTGAGGTCGCCCGGGACCCCGGTGAAGGCGGTGACCTCGATGTGGTCGACGCCCGGGACGGAGTGGGCGGTGGCCAGCACCTCGGAGAGGTAGGCGGGCTGGGCGAGTTCGCGGGCGTCGAAGCTGAAGCGGGCGAGGAGGGCCGTGCGCAGACGGGGCTCCACCTGCTCCCAGTCCTCGTCCTGACCGACCGTCACCTGGGCTGCGAAGAGCAGCAGGACCTTCTCCCGGACCGCCACCTCCACCGGCAGCCGGAGGTCGCCGTACTCGGCGAGCGAGGCGCGGAGGGCGGTCAGCAGGCCGGAGTCGGGCGCGATCGGGATGTCGTCCACGCCTGCGACCGTGACATGCACCAACTGGCGTCGGCCGTCGTAGAGCTGGTCGGCCTTGGCGCGGCCGATACCGGCCCGGGCACGGGTGAAGTCCGCGTAGTCGGGGACGGAGACCAGGCGGTCCAGGGCCGAGACGGCCAGCGGGACCTGGCGGCGCCGCGGTGTGAAGCCGCGGGTGAGGGCGCGGGTGTCGGTGGCACCCGCCGCGCCCTCGGGGTCGGCTCCGCCGGTGGCCGGGAGCGGGTTGGTCACCCCGGTCACGCCGAGCGGGCGTGTGGTCAGCTGGGTGATCTTCTCCGCGACGACGTTGGCGGACTTGCCGATGCCGGTCCGGTAGGTGGCCCGCACGTTCTCGTGGCCGCCCGGCAGGCGGGAGCCGTGGATGCCGTCGCCGAACGTGACCCGGATCCGGCCGTCCCCGGTGGTGCTCGTGGTGTAGACGCGGTCGCGCGGGCCCGCTGCGGCCAGGGTGTCCACCTCGTGCCAGAGGACTCCGTCGACACGGATGCGGAGGGTGCTGGCCGCGCCCTCCGGGGTGTCGGAGGCCAGCCAGGTGAGCGGGGCCTGCCAGAGGACGAAGCTCTGGCCGGCCTTGCTCGCGTCGCCGCTGCCGATCGGCTCGTCGCGGGTGGCACCCTGGGTGGCGCGGACCACGTTGCCGTAGACCTTCACCGTGGAGCGCTTGTAGCGGTGGGCGAGCGGGGCGGTGAGCATGAGGGTGGTGCGGACCGTGTCGCCGGGCAGGGCCGGATCCACGGCCTGGAGCGCCTGGGAGATCATGGCCAGCTCGCTGCCGTGTACGCCCGGGGTGCCGGGGATGTCGGTGCGCTCGCCGGAGACGACGATCCACCGGCCGGGGGCGAGGCCGCCGTAGAGCTGGGCGAGGTCGACCAGGTCGCCGCCGACGTCGTCGGTGAGCGGCTCGTCGGCCAGCTGGAAGCTCTCGCCGCGGGCGTAGACGCTGGTGTCGCGGATGTGCGAGAGCAGGGTGTCCTTGTCGTCCAGCCAGGGGTCCTCAAGGGTCAGCTCGGTGACCTTGCCGGTGATGCCGAAGTCGGCACGGGAGAGCACGCGGACGCCGCTCACCCGGGTGATGACCCGGGAGAGCTTGGGATCGCCGGGGACGCCGCCGGTGACACCCTTGCGGGGGCGGTCGACGGCGACCCAGCTGCCGGGGGCGATGCCCTCGTAGACCGCGTCGAGCGCGAGCACATTGCGTGCGGTCAGGCCGAGTCGGGCGGCGAGGGCGACCTCGACGGAGGCCGGGCCGTCATCGGTGGAACGCTTCACCGTGATCTGGTACGCGCCCTGGGTGCCGGTCTGCTGCTCTCCGGGGGCGAGGTGGAAGTCGAGCGGCTCGGGCAGCGGCGGGTTGGGGCCGTCGCCGTCACCCTCGTCGGCGGTGCCGGTCGCGGTGATCCCGACATGGATACGGCCGTCGTCGCCGGGGCGGGAGACGAAGAGGTCGCGCTCCGGGAGGTGGGCCAGCAGGCGTGCGGTGACACCCTGCTCCTGACCGGCCTCGAAGGCCCGGCGCAGCGCCGACTCGTTGCCGGAGGTGGAGAGTTCGATCCGGCCGGGGCCGAAGTCGTGCGTGCCGTCGTCGCCGGGGAGTGTGAAGTTGATGCTCACCGAGCCGCCGGCCTCGACGTAGCTGAACTCGGCGCGGCGGGGCGTGGCACCGTCCGTGTCGTAGTCGATGCGCATGCTGGTGAGCTTGGAACCGGTGAGCGGCCAGTCGGTGTAGCGGACGACGCGGCCGGTGACGTCGTAGACCGGCTTGAGCGGGGCGGTGGCGCCGAAGGGCGTCCCGGTGACCCGCATGGCCTGGGCGTCGAGCAGCGCGAGGGGTGCGCCGAGGTCGGCGTTGCCCCAGGCGGAGTAGAGGTCGCCGCTCAGCCGGGGGTCGAGCGCGGTGAGCAACTGGGCGCCGAGGTCGGAGCCCGGAGCGTAGCTGCGCTCGGGATCGCGGGGAAGGGAGCGGGCGTCCGAGGGGAGGCTGGCCGGCGGGGTGCGCAGGGCGGAGAGCAGCGGGCCGAGGCCGGAGAGGGCAGGGTCGTTCGCTTCGCCGGGGCAGTCCCCCGGCTCACTGCCGGACGCCGGAGAAGTTGACGTCAGGTCAGGCACGGCCGCCGCCGCGACGGCGGTGTGCGTCCCCGTCCCGGCGGCGGGCGGCTGCGGCGGCTGGAGGCCGAGGGCCTGCACGCGCAGCCGGGTCAGTTCGGCGTCCAGGGCCTCGAACCAGTCGGAGACGTCCCGGTAGTCCTGCCCGTACGCCTTGGCCTCACGCAGTCGGGCAAGGGTCTGGGTGAGCCGGTCGGCGAGCTTCGGCGGGGTGTCGAGGGTGTCCAGCTCGCTGCGGAGCGGGGTCAGCACCTGGTCGTCGAAGTCGCTGACGATGCGGCTGTGTTCGGGCCAGGGGCTGGGGTTGTGCTCCCCGCCGGGAGTGATCCATCGGGTGAGCTCGGCCTTGATCCCCTGGAGCGAGGGCAGCGAGGCCTGGGGCAGGCCGATGGCCGTGGTGCCGCTCTCCCGGTCGACGCTCACGCCGGGGACCGTGAGCAGTACGCGCTGGCTGCGGTCGGCGGCGCGGTCGGCGCTGAAGATGAAGAGCAGCTGGTCGCCCTGCTTGATGTTGTTGGTCGTGCCTGCGGCGAACAGTTGCCTGCGCTTGGCCAGTTGACTCACCGACAACTGGTAGGGGCGGCGCTGGAGCACCTTGAGCTCGTTCCAGGCCCAGCGGGCGGTGAGGTCCTCCGCCGTCTCGAAGGACTGCGGGTCCTCGCCCTGGTCCGGGACGCTCTGCGAGCGCGTGCCGCACGGTACGACCACTGTGGTCTCCCGGCCGCTGCGCGGATCGCGGTCGACGGTGTACGCCAGATAGGTCTCGGCGGCGACGCCCGGACGGGGCTTGTGGCCGACCAGACCGCCGAGCAGGGCGAGCGAGCCCTCCTCGGTGGCGGTGCGCAGATAGCCCTCGTTGGCGATCCGCTCCGAGTAGAAGGTGAGCAGATCGCCGACCACGGCGGCGGCGTCGACCAGCGCGATCGCCGGATCGTCCGGGGTGCGCACCGTGAGGTTGCGCAGGGCGGGGTAGGCCGGGGCGGAGAGCCGGTCCAGCATCGCGGAGACGAAGCGCCCGTACTCCCCCACCCGGTAGCGGACCGTGTCCAGTCCTGGCGGGTTGAACACCTCGACCGGCGTCGCCGGTTGGGCGCCGGGGCCACCGCAGCCGCAGCTGCACCGGTTGGCGCTCATCGGCCGCCTCCGATCTCGATGGTGAGCCGGCCGTTCTCGGGCCGGGCGGGGTCGTTGTCGCAGGAGGCGACCTCAAGCGCGCCGACCGGGAGGATCCCGGCCGCCAACTCGCCCTGGTCGCTGCGGAAGAGGCGCCGCAGCCGGGTCACCTTGGCGCTGAGCACACCGGGCACCGCCGCCGCGGCGGCGACCAGGCGACTGACCCGGACCGGCTCACCGAAGGTCAGCGCGTCCGGGTGGAAGAAGCCGAGCCTGCCGTCGGGCAGGCGGCGGTTGCCCAGCACCCGGCGCAACTCGGCCATCACATGGCCGAGTTGGTGGACTGGGTCGACGCAGACCGACAGCGCGAGGTCGATCGGGACCTGGAGCGCGGGTCGCACCACCAGCTCATGACCGATGCGGCGGTAGGGCAGCAGGTTGTGCTCGACGGCCTGCAGCAGTGCCTCGCCCGGCTCGGGGAAGTCGACGGCTCCGGCGGGTCCTCCCGCCACGGCGGCCCTCGGGCGCTCCACCGCCTCGACGGCGATGTGCATCTCCTGGCCGCTGCCGGTCCAGCGCAGCTCGGCGGCGGCCCGGCGCACGCCCGGGAGCTGCGCGGCCAGGGCCGCGTAGTCGCCGGGGGTGATGGCGCGCTTGAGCTCGCGGTGCGGGGCGAGCGGAGCGAGCCGGCGGACCTCGTCGACCGCCTCGGGCTCGGTGCCGCCGACGGCGGGGAGCGGGTTGCGGACCGCCGTGACCGCCTCGAAGGCGGCTCGGCGGGAGCGTGCGCCGCGGCCGCTCTCGTCGCTGCCGCGGCAGACGACAAGGTGGTTGACCGCCTCGGCGCCGACGTTGCCCGATGCGCCGTTGCCGACTCGGTAGGCGACCTCCAGTGTGGCGCCGGGCGGGGGCGGGGCGCCGTGCTTGCCGTCGCCGAAGCGGAGGGCCAGGCGGCCGTCGTCCTCGACCTCGCCGACCACATGGTGGTCGCGCGGGCCGTCGGCGAGCAGATCGCGGCGGGCAGTCCACACTCCGTCACCGGCCTGGGCGCGGATGGCGGGCAGAGCGGAGCGCGGGTTCTGGCGCAGGCCGTCGGCGGCCGGTCCGGCGAGAACCGGATCGCTCGGGTCCAGTTCGGCGGCGTAGCGCTCGCCCCAGCTCTGGGCGATCTCCCAGGCGACGTAGCGGTTGAGCACCGTGCCGGCGTGGGCGCGGGCGGTGAGCACTTCCAGGCGGCGGAGCTTGCCGGCGAGCAGGCGGGTGCGGCGGTCGTAGAGCTCGCGCAGCGCCCGGCCGGGGTGTTCGCCGATGCGCAGGCGCTGGATCGTGCGGGCACCGAAGACCACGGTCAGCTCGTCGATCTCGGCCTCGGTGGGCGGCTCGCCCTCCTCGGCGCGGCGCCACAGCTCCTCGATCCGCTCGCGCAGGCGGGTGGGTATGGTCGCGAGGCGGGTGGCCTGGCCTGCGGCGATGCGAGCGGGGTCGGGGTAGGGGGTGGCCTGGGTGACGGGGGCGTAGCGGAGGACCGGGCGGAAGCGTGGGGCGATCGCCGGGTAGGTCGCCTGGGCGAGCAGTGTCTCCAGGGCTGTGGCCTGGGCTTCGGCGGTGGAGGGCTGGACGCGTTCCTCGACCGTGGTGCCGGGTGCGAGGACGACGGATATGCCTGCCCGGGCAACGGCCTCCGCGCCGAGGAGCGGTTCCAGATCACGGATCTGATCCGGCGTCAGTGGCCGTCCGGAGCGGGTCTGGTCGAGGAGGGCGTGCACCGCCTCGGCGGCGGGGCTGCCCTGCGTGCGCCCGTCGGAGCAGCCGAAGGCGGTGGGGCCGCAGGGCTTGAGCTCGGCGGCCGCGGGCGGGACCGCGAAGCGCTCGGGGGCGCCACCGCAGAAGGTCAGCGAACGGCCGTGGTCGACGAGGACGACGTTGCCGCGGGCGACGCTGACGTCCGTGATCAGCGCGCAGTCGAGCCCGCCGCGCGCGGACAGGCACAACGGGAAGGTCAGGGCGTCGTCCTGACCCCATGTGACTTCCAGGGTCGGCTGCTCGTAGAGCTCGTCCTCGCCGGGCGTGACGGAGGTGAGCCGGACCACCTGACGGTGTGTCGGGTCGGCACCCGCGGGCGTGCCGGTGCGGGGGCCGAGGACTTCCTCCAGGACGAGCAGATCGCCGGGCTTGAGCTTCAGCCCGCGCTTCGGGGTGTCGCTGAGCGTCGCCGACGTGGCGCCCTTGGGAAGGACGCACTCCTCCTCGCCCCAGGTCCAGAAGCGGATCTCGTTGTGCTCGGGGCGAAGGCCGAGGTCGGCGGAGGGGTTCAGCGGCTCGAAGATCTCCAGGCCGACGGGCAGGTCGGCAAGGGCGTCCAGGTCCTCGTCGGCGATGACGGTGCCGAAGTCGGGACGCTCCTGCGGGCCCAGGCGCGACAGGTCGATGGCGGCGAAGCGGAACTCACCCTTGGGCAGGGTGATTTGGCGGTCCGTCCTGAGCGCTACGAACGTGCGGGCGTTGCAGCCGTCATGCATCGCGTAGTCGATCAGGCGGACGTGGCGGCGGACCGAGACGCGACGGCGGGCCGTGGCGAGGTACGCCTCGGTGGCCACCGCGTCCTGGTGGTAGGAGAGCTGGTCTCCGGTGTAGGCGAGCAGCTCGACCAGCGCCGTGCCGACGTCCGGCGCATGACGCTCGACCCAGCCGGGGGCGGTCAGGCTCATCCGGTCCAGGATCAGGCGTCGCAGGCTGTCGTAGTCGCGCGCGGTGTAGTCGATGACGGGGTGGCGGTCGTACCGCGGGGCGCAGTCCTCCTCGTCCTCCCCGCAGTCGTACGGGCTGGGCCCGCCCTGGGTGAAGGTGAACTCGGCGGCGGCGTAACGGACGTCGAAGCCTCGGCGCGGCTGCGTTCCCGGGCGGCCGAAGGCGTCGGCCTCGACGACGCGGAGGCGGTAGGGCGAGGTGTCGCCCGCCTTGTCCAGGGTCACGTACAACCGGTCGTCGAGCTCGGGATCGTCCTCACGGACGATCTCGACCGCCAGTGCGTGGATGTCCCTGATGCGACGGCCGCCATCGATACGAATGTGATGATGCGTCAGGTGATTGGGTGCCTTGCCGAGAAAGGTGACCGTGAGCGTACGGCCGTCGTCGCTCGTATCCACCTCGTCCACGCCGTGCAGGTGCGCGGCGCGGACGGCGCCGCGGCGCTGGTCGGTTCGGCAGTCTGCGCTGCTCACGCTGTTCCCCCGCTCCCCTCGAACACATCGGTCCGGCGCGTCCCGGTGCGCCGGACGGTATAGGCCAGGTGCACCCGCACCACGTTCTCCTCGCTGACCACGTCGAGCGCGTCGACCTCGATCACATCACCGAGCCAGCGCTGCAGAGCGGCCTGCACGGAAAGCTGGAGCGCGGAGGCCAGCTCCGGGCTGTTGGGCGCGAAGACGAGGTCGAGCAGCCCGCAGCCGAAGTCGGGGCGCATCACCCGCTCCCCCGGACTGGTGAAGAGCAGTTGCTCGATCATGTCCCGGACGTGACCGTCGTAGTCGGTGTGCGCGGTGCGGCCGCGGTTGTCGACACGGAAGGGGAAGGCGATGTCCGTGCGCGGCGGGTACGGCTGTGGCGCGGGCAGCTGGATGACACGCTCGGCGGGGGCTACGGCCGCGGCGGCTGCGCCCGCTGCCGCGGTGCGGCGGGTGCGCGGGCTCATCGTCCCACCACCCGCTGCTGCACGACGGTGACGTTCGGTGGGCCCTGGGTCGCGCCATCGGCGGTGTGGGAGAGCCCTGTTGAGTCCTGCAGCAGAGCGGGCGAACCGCTGATGCGGATGCGTGCGGACGGCCCCGTCCAGCGGATCGTCGTGCAGGGGTGGGGATTTCCGCCGGCGGTGAAGGTGCAGCCGGTCACCGTGTAGACGTCGGCCTCGGTGGCGGCCGGGCTGCCGTCGACGAGCACCCGGGACTGGGCGGGCAGGACGTTCGCCTGACCGCCGTGCGGGCACATCACCGTGGCACTGATGGTGACAAGATTTCCGGACACGTGAACTTGGCCTTCCCCCGTCGGAATTCAGGTGACGCTGAGCGCGTCGTTGTTGATGGTCACGGTCGGCCCCACAAGGGAGATCACCGCGCCCTGGCCGTTACTGATGTGCACCCCTGTGTCGTCGATGACGATCGAAGCGCCCGAGGGGTGCTTGAGGGTGATGCCTTTGCCGCCGGGCTCGTCGGAGAGGACGATCTGGCGCCGGCCGGGCGTCTGGAGTACGACGTTCGGGTTGTTGGTGGCGGTTACCGCGTCCTCGGGCACCTCGTGCGCGGCTCCGTACCAACAGCCCGTCCAGATCGGGTAGCTGGGGTCACCCTGCTCGAACTCCACCCACACGCCCGAGTCCGCCGGCGGCAGATGGAACTGCCCCATCCCGGGGCCGGCCAGCGGGAAGCACGGCATGGCCCAGGTCGAGGTCACGTCACCGAGCACGTCCGGGACCTGGACCTGCAGTCGGCCCACCCCCATGGGGTCGGCGTTGCTCACCACGGTGCCCCGGTACTTGCCGAGGTAGCGGGTGGGTTCAGCAGCCATTCTCTGTCTCCTAGGGGACGACCGTCGGCTCGAGCGCGATCAGCCCCTCGCGAGCAAGGGTGAAGTTCTGCGTGTACGAGCCCCGTTGGAGGTTGTGGGTCACGGACTTGACGTAGTAGCGGCCGTCGTAGGTGATCCCGGCGCCGCGGACGCCGACCAGCTCACGGGCGCGGAGCAGATATCCGTACCGGACGACGTCCAACTGACCGGAGCCGGTGACGGCGTCGGCGGACTCCGCGGCCTTGGCGAGGGCCTCGGCGATGCCTTGTCCGCTGTCTTTCTTCGCGGTGTCCCCGATGACCGTCTTCTTCAGCGCGGGCGCCGGGCGCTGCGCCAACTGCGGCCGCAGGATGCTCACCTCTGGAACGGGCAGGATGGACGAGACGCGGGTGGCCGGCAGCTGGATGCGCGCCTCCGGCTGCTCCCGCGCGGTGCCGTCGAAGGCGAAGGTCAGCTGGTCGACGGTGGACAGGCCGTCCATGTTGACGTTCAGCGCGTGCTGCGGCTCGCCGAGGCGGACCTCGGGACCCCAGTAGGCGCGGCTCTGGCCGGGGACGGGCCCCGGGTCGAGGTAGAAGGCGTAACCGTTCGCCTGCGCCAGCTGGTTGATGTAGGCGAGGTCCGTCCCCTTCTGGAAATCCACACGCTGGGTCGGCATCGGCGTCTGCGGAATCAGTTCCGGTATGACCAGCGGCCTGATTCCGTACTGCGCGTACTGGGCGATGATCGCCTGCACGCGCGCGGCCGGGGACATCGCGGGGTACGGGACGGCGGCGCGCTCGTCCAGGTCCATCAGGACGGTCAGGTCCTCCCCGGTGACGGTGAGCGTGGACTGGCCGGGCTTGTTGCTGATCCCGACCTCCTGACGGATGATCACGCCGTCCATCAGCACGGTGGGGGTGCCCTGCACGGTGACCGTGATGATCACACGCGTCTTGGGGTCGAAGTACCCGCCGGGCAGCAGGCTGTTGCTGATCAGGCTGCCCTTTGCCAGATCGAACGCCAGCTGGAAGCCACTGCGCTGCCCCGACGCCACCGTCACCTGCACGGAGAGGAGCGAATCCGCGACCTCCTGCGCGACGGGCACGGCGAGCTGCGGGCCCATCATCAGCGTGAGATGGATCGGCCCGGTCGTGATCGGCCCGTTTTCAGCCATTCGCCCCTCCGGGCACGCCGCTGGGGAGGGTGATGCGGATCTGCCTGCCCGGCTCGCCGGTCAGCTCCCGTGGGTCCAGAACGGGGTTGGCGTCCGCGATCTGCCACCACTGCTCGGCGTTGCCCAGGTAGCGGGCGGCGAGGAGGTCGGGGCGGTCGCCGGTGCTGACGGTGTGGGTGGTCAGGTCCGCCATGCCGTCCGGGTTGGGGAGGAGGCGGCGGCGCAGATAGGTGATTTCGTGACCGTCCGCTTCCGTGAAACGGGCGGTGCCCAGCCCGTAGTAGCGGCTCGATCGCGGGTAGGCGGTGGTCGCCTGTGTGAGCGCGACCGCGTCCAGCGGGTTCTCCAGTGACGCCATGGTTGATCAGACCCCTCCCAGTCCGCTTCCGCTGAGCCCCAGCGCGCTGAGCCGCCCGGTCGCGGCGGGACCCGCCAGCCGCTCCTTCTGCGCCAGGTACGCGAGGTAGAGCTCGTACCCCCGGTTGGTCACCGGCAGATCACTGACCGTCAGAACCCTCAGGGTGATGACCACTTGAGCCCGGATCGGATTGAGGTCGACGTCGAACGCCTCCTCGGTGATCGAGAACTCCGTGAGTCTGACCGGTACGACGCGCTTGTTGCCCCATGTGAACAGGGTGAGGGGTGCCTCGACGGGAGTGATCTCCAGCGTCCCGGCGGCCGCCAACGCCTCCAACTGCCGCAGGCTGGCGCTCGACGGGCTCACCAGCATCTCCAGCACGGCGAGCTGAGGATGGATCCCGTTCGGCGCCGCGACATCCAACTGATCGGTCGCGTCGATCTCCGCGGTCAACTTCCACGTCTCGACCGCCGGCCCCTTGAGCCGCAGCGCCTCCGTCCGATCCCCGGACGAGTTGTCAGCACCGGCGGCCTGCGGCGCGATACTGCGCTCGAGACTGTCCGGGTTGAACTGGAGAACGATGATCTCCTTGGGGGTTCCGCGTTGGGGGTCGATGATGACCAAGCCCGAGCGGATGGGCTTGGGTATGTCGGCATAGCCAGCCATCTACCCCTCCCGCCCTTCTGCATAGTAATGAAGGATAACCCGCGCATCCCGACGCAAATCATCCACGTCATCCGATTCCGCCATCTCCGCGATCAGGTCACGAAACTCGCTCCATCGCGAATATGCAGTAGCCCAAAGCCCTGCGTAGCGGACGCGCGAATCCGGGTGACCGAATGCCGCCTTGATGCGCTTGAAGAACCGCCTGTCGAAATCATGCGGAGACCCGACACCCGCCCTGAGGAGCGCCTGGGTCAAGTCGCCGACACCTGAAACTCGGTCCACAGCGGAGAGAAGCTCCCGAAGGGTCCATGGCTCAAGGTTCTTCTCAATCGAACGCTCGATCTCGCGAACCCCCTCCGCAGGGCTGCCACCGACCGCCAGGAAGGAGGTCCTGGACCTGCTGTCAACGGCATACTCAAGGATCAGCCCCTCCACCACGCGCCAGGTCACATGGCGCACAATGCCAAGCTCGACATCCGGCGAGGAGTCCTTGACGACCTCAAGATCCAGCCCTGCGGCGAGTTGCATTACACGCTCTTCCGTGGCCCAATCTTTGAGAATCATGCGCCGAGTCCTGTAGTTTCCGGAATCCCTCGCCATATCAGCCTTCCCCAGCATTCCGCGATCCGCCGCTCACACCATACACCTTGAGCAACCACTCACGGTCACCGAGAAGTCTGTCCACACCTTCGACCAAAGCTTCGACGTTCCGCTCCTTGGCGTCCTCTGTCGTGACAACGCCTTCGGCAACCAGGAGGGCGACAATAGTGTCCCGCATCTTGGCCACCTCACCGAAGGGAGTCCCAATCCGCTGCCTTTGGGCTTCGACTTCAGCAGATGTGATATCCGACTTCTTCACATCCCATTCGCCGTCCACCTTCTTCGGCCGCCGCTTCTGCCAGGCTATGTCCTTGTAAGCCGCAGTCGGCCCCTTGTCCGCGCCCTGCTGGACCTTCTGGATACTGTCGTGAACCTTGGCGAACCGCTCTTCGGGGCTTTCGACATTCCCCTTGACCAGCCTTCGGGCCAGGTCGTCCAGCTCCCTGAGCCGGGTCGCCATACGTTGGATATAACCGCGAATCGGCGCGGTAATACGAAGTGCACCGGATGCTGTGAGAGGCCCCTTGCGCAGCGCCTGGGACGGCGATCTGGCTCCCAGCTCCACAAGCCTTAGTTCGGCAGGGCCGACCATGAGCATGAGTTCAACGCGCAGGGATTCCGCCAGGGACCTGACCACGGCTACTTGGGCCGGCAGCTGGCGACCCCGCGGGAACTTGTCGAGATCATGGACATTGTTGACCGTCTGCAGACCCTGTCGTCCGAGTTCCGGTCCCCAGTCGCCGTTTTCCACAGCACCGGCCATCTTGGCGTATGAGGCTATGTCACCTGGACTCTCCGGCTCATTTGCACCCGGCACCACATTGATCTCGCCGGACGGATCGGACTTCGGACCTCGTGTGCGGGTGAGATTCAGCTCCGAGCCCTTTTCTCCCGCCGTGTAGGACTTGGAATCCCCCTTCGCCAGGCCTTTGAAGTCCTTGTCCCCCTTCATCTCGGAATAGACGTTGAGGAGGCCGTTATGGCTCCCCAGCCTGGAGGATTCAAGTGCCTGCTGGATGTACTGCATAACACGCTTCTCAATATCCTGCTCCATCAGCTGTCGACCGTTTTCGACTGCTGGCAGACGCGGATTGAGTACCGCTTCGACGGAGAACTCCCGACCGCCACTTCGGTTGAGCTCCGTCAGCCGGTACCAGAGCCTCATGGCAGCCAGGACGCCACGGAACACCAGACCACGCGAACCCCTCTTGAGCAGCGAGGTCAAGCGCGGCTTTATGCGAGCGACAATCCGCTCAAGACGCTGCTGCTTCGCCTCCGGCGAGTTCTCCTTCTTGTGGCGGTCCTCGCGGCTTTGCTTGCGCTGCTCCTTGCGCTTGTTCCACCAGTTGCGCAGCTGGTCGCGCTTGCGCTTGTAGGCGTCGTACACCTTGTGCGCGCCGTTTCGGATGGCGCGGCCGAGCTTGCTGTTCCTGAGTTTGCGGCCCAGGGCACGAGCCGCGTTGCGGGCCTTCGCCAGGGCGCTCTTGACGGCGCCCTTGGCACGGCTGAGGACACGGCCCACGCGGGAGACCGGGCGGCGGGGGCGGGACGGCTCCTTCGGCTTCCCGGGCTCATGAGGCTTGGACGGCTTGGGCTCCTGCTCGTGCGGCTTCGTGGACCTGGGGTCCTCGTGCTCGCTCGGGTGCTTGGCCTCGGTGGGGTGCTCCTCGGGGCGATGCGACCGCGGGCTCGTCTCCTCGGGGCGGTGAGTCTTCGGAAGCTCTTCCTCAGGGTGACGTGACGTCACATGGGGTTCGCCCGGGCGCTCATGAGGGTGCTCGCCGAAGGTCGACTCGGCCGGGCGGCGGCGCGACGGGAAGCGCTCGCGGATTGAGGACATCGCGTTGCGCAGCCCCGAGCGGGCGCGGTTGACGGCGTTGCCTACGGCCTTCTTCGCACCCTTGCCTGCCTTTGCCAGGGCCTTCATGATCTTCTGGGCGAGGGCCTTGAGCTTGGTGCCCACCGCCTTTCCGGCGCCCTTGAGCTTGGAGAGGAGGTATTGGGAGACGAATTCCAGGAGGGCGACGACCCCCGCGGCGACCGCCTCCGCGAAGAGGCAGGCGGCCGGGCCGGCCTTCACCGCCTTCAGGAAGGCGAAGAACTTGCCGAAGGCGGCGATGATTTTGCTGACGGTGCCCCAGGCGGCCATGAGGCCCTGAATGATCGTCAGGATCGCCCCGGCGGCGGGCACGATCATCGAGATGACCTTCTCGATGATGATCTGCGCGAGCATCATCGGGAGGGCGGAGATGATCGCCTTCCAGGCCATCTGCCCGATCTTCTTGAGGGAGATGCAGCCCTTGATGAGGATGTTCAGGAGGGTGGACGTCAGGCCGACGACGGATTCGACCTTCTGGTCGAACCAGGCCTTCACCGCCGTCTTGATCGCACCCCAGAGGTGATGCTGGATGCCGTCCATCGCGGCGGCGCCCATCTTCTTCAGCCAGCCGCCCGGGTCGGGGGCGATGTCCGCGATCAGCGCCGCGAGCTGACCGAGCGCGGCGATGGCGGCCTTGACGAAGTTGATCGCGGCTTCGACCGCCGCGCGCACCTGGTTGATGATGGCCTTGAGGGTGGCCTCGGCCAGCTTCAGCAGTGCGTTGAGCGCGGCCCCCAGCGCGTCGAGGAGCTTGTTGACCGCCGCCTTGAGCGCGTCGGCGAGGGCGTTGACCGCCGCGATCGCCGCGTCACGCAGGGCTTCGATGGCCTTGCGGAACTTGTCGCGCAGGGCCGGGAACGCGGCGAGCAGGACGTCGCAGATCTTGATCAGCGTATCGGCGACGGCCTTGATCAGATCTACGGCAAGCTTGCGGCAGGTGTCGATGACCGAGTCCGCGAACTTCTTGAAGCCGTCGATGATGTCGTTGACCAGCTTGCGGAAGAAGTCGAAGATCTTGGTCACCGCGGACAGCAGGGCGTTGAAGGCGTCCTTGATCTTGGACGTGATCCAGCCGAACCAGCCCGAGGACTCGTCCTTCTTCTTGTCCTTCTCGTCCTGGGCCTTCTGCTGCGCCTGCTGACGGTTGTCCTGGATCTTCTTGTTGTCGTCGCTCTGCCGGTCCTTGACCTGCTTGTTGCTGTCGTCGCGCTTGGCGAGGATCTTCTGGTTGTTCTCCGTGTGCGACTGATCGGCCTGCTTGTCGGAGTCGGCGACCTTCTTGTCCTGCTCGGAGCGCCACTGATCGCGCGCCTGCGTGGCCTGGACGCCTACCTCACCGCGCTTGCCGGTCTGCTTCGCGGCGTTGTCCGCCGTCTCCTTGTCGATGTCCGACTGGTTCTTCTTGCGCGCCTCGGCCTGCTGCTGCTTGTTCTTGGCCTGGGCGCTGCCCACCTGGCCCTGACCCTGGCCGATGGCCTGCTTGATCTGCGGGCCGCGCTGCTGCTGGACGACGGTGGCCTCGCCGGGCTTCAGCGGTTCGCCGCTCTTGCCCTGGCCGCCGCCCTGGCCGCCCACGCCGCCGGACACGTTGCCCTTGAGTGTCTCGTTGGGGACGTCCGGGTAGATGTGGTCCTCGCCCAGCGGCTTGGCCGCGTCCTGGCGGCCGGTGTCCTGGATCGCGGACGTCTTGTCGTTGTACTTGCCGGACTGCTGGTCCGTCAGCTTCGGGTCGGCGTCGCCGGTCAGCTGTACCTGGGGGGCCGGGCCGACGGTGACGTTCAGCCCGGGGTCGGTCGAGGGGACGTCGTTGACCGCGTCCTGCATGTTCTGGACGTCGTGCGCGTCGGCGTTCCCCGTGTTGGTGTCCGGGACGTTCGGGGTCTGGACCTGCTGGGCCGGGTTCTGGCCCTGGACCTGCTGGCCGTCGGCCTTCTGCTGCTGCCCCTGCCCGGGCGGAGCCACTCGCTCCAGCTGCCCCGACACCTGTGGAGCCGCGGCCTCCTCCGGGGGCTTGCCCTGCAGGGTCTGCGGCGCGCCGGAGGGTCGCTGCGCGGTCGGCGGAGCGGCCTTGAGCTGGGCCTGCTGCTGGCCGACGGAGTGGTCGACGGCGCCGTCGGCACCGTCGAGGACGGTGACCGTCTGGTCGGCAGGCACGGCGGCGGCGGTACCCAGGGCGGCTTGCGGGTCCTGGTTGGAGACGTTGGGCGGAGCGGGGCTCTTCTGCTCCTGGGCCGCGCCGCCACCTCCGCCTCCGCAACCGCCGCCGCTGCCTTCGGGCTTGTCGGCATCGGTGCTGGGCTGCGGGGAACCCGCGCAGGCGCCGCCGCCCGGTTCGAGCGAGGCGCCGGGGGCCGGCTGGGCGCCGGGCGCTCCGAGGGCGCCGGGGGCGTCGGACTGCTGGTCGGCGGGGCCGAGGGCGGGGGACTGCGCGGCGGCGCGGGCAGGAACGGCGGCGCCGGGCGCCGCACCCGGTCCCGCGACCGCACCCACCGGCTCGGGCGCGCCGACCGGGCCCGCGGCACCGGCTGCAGGGCCGGCGGAGGCGAGTGCGCGGCCCGGGGCCGGTCCCGCGGCGGGGCCCGGTCCATGTGGGGCGCCCGCCGGTTGGTGCGGGTGCAGCGCCTCGGCGGGCCGTGCGGAGGCGCGGGCGGAGGTCGGCGTCGCGGGTGCCGGGGCGTGCTCGGCCTCCTGGCGCTCGTTGTGCTCGGCCGCGCTCTCCTGCTGGGCGGGGGTGGGAGCGGCGCCGTCTTCGGTCTGCGGACGGCGCGCTGATGAATCATCAACTTGCTGGCTCGGCCCGGATTTTGGCTCGGCCTCCGGCTTCGCGGCCGGGGAGGCGTCGTCGGCCGGTCGGGCGTGCTCGGGGTCCGGGCCGACCTCCTGCTCGACCGGCTTCTCGGTCTGGAGGTCGCGCTCGGTGCGGTCCCCGGCCTCGTTCTCGGCGACGGGGCCAGGTTGCGGGGCCGTTTGCGGAGTACGGCGGCCCGGAGCGGGTGGGGCCGCCGCGGTGGGCGGCTCGGCGGGCTCGTCGTCCTCGCGCTCGCTCTCACGCGCCGTCTGCACCTTCTCCGCCTTGGTCGGGGGCGGGGCCGGGAAGCTGGGGGCCTCGGCGGGGGCCGGGGCGGATCCGTCGGCGGGCAGGCGTATCTGGTCGGCCGTCGGGACGGAGGAGACGTCGAGGTCGGTGGAGGGCATGAAGTCCTCCGGCTTGAGCGCGGTCTCCGCTTCGCCGGTGGCACCGGGCTTTTCTCCGCCGTGGGGACCGTCGACGTCGCTGTCGGCGCCCGGCTCCAGGCCCTCGGGGTGCTCCTGCTCGGCGGGTTCGCCGTGTTCCTCGTCGTCCTCGAGGACGCCGTGGCGGACGAGGGAGCCGTCACGCTCCTCGGCAGTCCTGTCGACCTCCTCCGGGCGGACGGGGCCGGGCTGCGGGGTGGGCAGGTGGTCCGGATTGTGCGCCTTGCTGCCGGCGACAGGCTGCTGGGCCGCGGACTTGCGCTCATGCTCCGGGGAGCCCTCGGCCTTCGCGGCGGCGGGCTTGTCCTTGGGGTCCTTGTTCTGGTCGGTCTTCTGCTGCTGGGCCTGCTGGTCCTTCTTCTCCTGCTGGTCCTGCCGGGCTTGCTGGTCCTTGCGGTCCTTGTCCTGGGCGTCCTTGGCGTCGGCCTGCTGCTGGGCGGCGGTTTGGCCCTGGGTCTGGTCCTGACCGGGCTGGGCTGCCTGCGCCTGGTCCGAGGTCGCGGCGCCGGACCGGGCGGATGCGGACTGGTCGGCGGAGGCCCCCTCGGGTGCCGAGGACTCCGAGGACGCGGAGGGGGCAGCGGACGTGGCCGCGGAGGCGTCACCGTCGGCGCCGGACGACGACGAAGTCCCGTCCTGCTCCTGAGAGTTCCGCGTCCCGTGCTTACGCCGCTCGGAGGGGCTGCGCTTCTTCAGCTCCTCCCGGTGGTCGCGCTGCTGCGGGTGTTCTTCCTCGTGCCGCTGCTCGTGCTCGGGCCGCTGCCGGTCCCGCCCATCCCCTCGTTCTCGGGCGGAACCGTCCGGGCGCTGGCGCTCGCGTCGACGGCCCTCGGCCGCGTCGTCGCGGTGCTCCTGCTCGGTCTCGCGGTGGTCGCGTTCCCGCACGTCGTCCTGGTCGTGCTCGGCCTCGGTCCGGTCGACCGTGTCCGTGACCGGGACGGGGGTGAGCGGGGTGTCCATGCCCTGGGGCAGATGCGAGGTCTGCTCGGCGAGGGCGAGGACGCGCTGGTAGTCGGAGGAGGGCAGCCGGAGTTCGAGCTTGGCGAGCACCGCCTGCTCCAACTCCGGTGCGAATCGGACCAGTTGTTTGCGCACACGCCCGGAGGAGTCGGTGGGGTCGCCGCGCAGGGAGCGGAGGATGCCGGCGGTCAACCGGTCGACCAGGGTGGCCGGGTCCAGGCGCTCGCTGCGCAGCCGGTCGGCGTCGACGCGGGCGTAGCGGAGCCAGCCGGGGTTGGCGGAGCCGTCCCGTGTGACCTCGGGCTGCCCCGCTTCCGCGCCGCGCGCGCCCTGCTCGGCCTGCTGCTCGACCGCGTCGGTGGGCAGGCTGACGCCGCCGAAGTCACGGCCTGCGCGCAGCCGGCCCGGCTGGTCGGGGGCCTGGACCGTGTGCAGCAGCTCGTGCGAGAGCAGCCGGCGGCCGTCCTCGGTGCCGGGGCGGAAGGCGCCCTTGCGGAAGAAGATCTCCTGGCCGACGGTGACCGCGTCGGCCCCGACCAGGTCTGCCAGCGCGGCCGAGTCCTCGTCGGTGTGCACGCGGACACGGCTGAAGTCGTGGCCGAGTCGCGCCTCCAACTCCCTGCGGATGCCCGGATCGAGGGGGTGTCCGGCCCCGCTGATGATCTCCTTGGGCTCGGGCGTACGGGCGGCACGCTGCGGCTTCCTGGCCTTCTGCTTGTTGCCGCCGCCGCTGCTCTGCCGGCCCTGCGCGGGCGCGTACGTGCTACTCATCGGCGCCCCCCGCGGCGGTCAGCGGCACCGGCACCGGACAGGCCGGCGTGGACCGCGCGGGCGAGGGCCTCGCCCAGGCGGCGCGGGTTGCCCGTGGCGGGCAGCTCGGGCAGCCCGGAGAGGAAGTCGAATGCGCGGCCGTCGTCGGCGAGCAGGGCGGCCGGGACTCCCTGCTCGCGGACCAGCCGGTCCAGCTCGCCGTGGAACGACTCGCGGACACGGTCGGCGTCGCGCGGGCTCAGGTCGAGGCCCTCGAAGGCGAGTTCACCGATGTCGATGCGGATGGCGGTCGGCTCGGTGCCCATGGGCACCCGCCGTCTTTCCGCGGTCACGTCGGTCCCGCCGTGCACGTCGTTCAGACCCACCCGTCCACCTCCGAAGGCGTCAGGGAGCGTTCGAGTTTGAGGTATTCGGTGCGCGCCGCGGCGAGCATGTGCTGCATGCGCACCGGGCTGCCCTCCTCGGCGGCGAGGAAGGCACCGGCCAGCGCGATGTTGCGGATCGAGCCACCGGCGACGGTGAGTTGAGCGAGACGTTCGGGGTCGAGCCCCTGTGTCGGCGTCCGGTCCGGGATGACACGGCGCCAGATCTCGGCGCGCTCCGGCACGGACGGGAAGGGGAAGTCGACGACGAAGCGGATCCGCCGCATGAAGGCGTTGTCCAGGGCCTTCTTCATGTTGGTGGTGAGGACGGCCAGTCCGCGGTAGGCCTCCATGCGCATCAGGAGGTAGCTGACCTCCAGGTTGGCGTACCGGTCGTGGCTGTCCTTGACCTCGCTGCGCTTGCCGAAGAGCGAGTCGGCCTCGTCGAAGAGCAGCAGGGCGCCGCCGCGCTCGGCCGCGTCGAAGACCCGGCGGAGGTTCTTCTCCGTCTCGCCGATGTACTTGCTGACCACCTGCGAGAGATCGATGACGAAGAGGTCGACGCCCAGCTCCCCCGCCATGACCTCGGCGGCCAGGGTCTTGCCGGTGCCGGAACCGCCCGCGAAGAGCGCGGTGACGCCGAGTCCGCGGCGCAGCACGCTCTCGAAGCCCCACTCCTGGTGGACGGTGGCCCGGCGCCGCACATGGGCGACGATCTCGCGGAGTGTCGCTCGCTGGCGCTCGGCGACGACCAGGTCGTCCCAGCCGGCCCGCGGTTCGACCCGGCGGCCGAGTTCGTCCAGGGCCATGCGGGCCTCCACCAGACCGGCCCGCCACGCCAGTTGGGTCGCGTCGCCGCCCCCGTCGCCGGAGCCCGACGTACGCCGGACCGAGGTCGCCGCCGAGCGGATGACGTGCGCGGGCAGCGAGAACTGGGCGACCAGTCCGCGCAGTCCCAACTCGGTGACCTCCGGAAGATCGCCCAACGCGCCTGTCCAGACGTCCAGTTGCTCCTCCGCGCTGAGCGCCGGAACGGTCACCCGCGCGGCGCGGGCGCGAGCGGTCGCCGGACGCGGGTCGTCGGCGGAGAGGACCACCGGCACGGCGAGCCCGCCGGTCAGGGCGTCGACGGCGGCCGAGGTGTCCCGGGCGGAAAGCCCGGACGGCGCCTCACCCAGCGAAACCGACGAACCGTCGTTCAGCTCCACCAGCAGGGCCGCGGGCAGCAGCACCGCCTCCCGCTGCCACAGTCGGGCGAGTCGGTCGCGCTCGCCCGGATCGGTCGGCAGGTCCTCGGCGGAAACCGTGTACAGGGTGAGCCCGGACTCGCGGGCCGCGGCGGCGGCGATCTCCCAGCGTGTCTGCCGGTCGGCCCCGACCAGCTCGACATGCGGCAGTGCGTCCAGCTCGGCCGCGGCCCAGCTTTCGGACACCTCACGCACGGTGCGCTCGTGGGCGGCCGGCAGGGCCTCCGCCTGCGGGGCGATCCGGTTGAGCAGCCCGTGCAGGCGGACGTCCAGATAGTCGACGCCGACCAGGAAGTGCAGGATCCGCTCGTCGACCCGGATGCGCGAGGCGGTGAGCGCCACCGTCCCTTCGCGGTCGTCGAGTTCGAGCAACCGCCAGCGGCGCAGCGGGCCGACCGGGGCGAGCGCGCTCCAGTGCGCGTCGTCCAGGCAGGCCAGGGCGAGCGAGAAGGTCGGGTACGGCCGCGCCGGGTCACCGCAGGCCGCGGCGCAGCGGCTCGCGGTGGTGGAGTCCAGCTCGGCGGCGGCGGCCAGGACGAGGACGTCGCGCTCGAAGGGGCTCAGGCCGAAACAGGAGCAGAGGGTGTCCAGGGCGCTGCCGGGCTCCGGCTCCGGGCAGGTGGCCGGCTCGGACCGGGCGGTGGCGCCGGACGCGCCGTCGTCGGCACGCCCGGACGCATGCGCGTCCAGACTGGCCAGCACCGCCTCCACCGCGACGGACAGCGCCTTGTGGTGCAGATCGCCGCCACCCGGCACCTTCACCTTCCCCCCTCCCATGGTCGTGACTCCGCTCCCGCTCAGCCGGCTTCCGGCACGGCGTGCACGGTGCGGGTCTTCACGGGCTTGGGCTCGACCGGCGTCGAACGACCGTCGATCATCACGGCGATGCCCTGGTAGATGAGGGAGAGCGCGTACGGGGTGTTGTTCTGGTAGAGCATCCCCCAGAGCTTGGACGTGTCGTCGATGTCCAGCGCGGTGGGCGTGAAGCGCACCCGCTGCGGGGCGTCGGCCAGGTCGGTGCCCTGGAGGTAGGGCTGCTCGGCGGCGGCCTCGATCATCGCCTTGGACAGCACCGGGTTCTCGTGCAGGGTGCGCACCACGCAGCCCAGCAGGCGCTGCGGGACCAGCTCGGCCTCGTCGCCGTAGAAGCTGATCAGGTAGTGCAGGTCGAGAGCGGTCGAGGGCCGGGTGAGCACGGTGCCGTCGGCCGCACGGGTGGGCGCGTCCATGTTGCGCAGCGAGGCGTTGGGCGTCACTTGATAAAGGAAGACGGTGATCGTCGGTTCGGCCGGCGGGTCCGTGGGCGGCTTGCGCGCGGCGACGTCGACGGCGAACGGGATGTCGGGCGCCAGTGACTGCGCGATCTGCTGGCGCAGCGCCTCGGTGACCGTGGCCACGGCGAGCGTGTTGCTCATCGCTGGGCCTCCCCTCGGGACAGGTACTTCTCCAGGCTCAGGACGGGCGACTGCCGACCGGACTGCGGTGCCCGCTCGCGCGGGCGTGCGTCGGCGTCGTTGCGTCGGCCCGCGGCGCGTACTTCCAGGCGGCCGATGCTGATGTGCACGGTGCGCTCCTGCGGGCGCTGCCGCGCGTTGTCGCGGGCGGACTGGCGTCCGCCGGCGGGCCCGGCCGGACGTGCCACGGGTCGCGCGGTCTGGGCGGGGACGACGGCGGGGCGTGCGGCGGCCTCCCGGCGGGCCTCGGAGGGCTCACGGCGCACCGTCAACTTGGTGGCCTGCTGCCCGACGGCCCGCGGTCGCCGCGTCGTGTCGTCGCGCTCGCCCTCCCCGGAGGTACGCCCGGCCGGCCGTGCGGCGGGTTCGGTGGCGGGCTGCGGAACGGCGGCGGGCATCAACACCCCGCGCTGCGGCGCGGTCTGCTCAAGCAGCGCCAACGGCCTTCGCTGGAGGCCCGCCTGAACCGGCATCACGTCGCGACGCGGAGCAGTCTCAACCGGCCTGTGGTGCAGGCCGGATGGCTCGGTCCGCCGTGTGGATTCCGCCGACACCCGCTCCTCGAAGTCCTGTCCGAACGGCTCGATCCGCGCCCCGAAGGCGTCCATCCGCTCGAACGGACCCGGCAGGCGCGGGCGCACCCGCACCACACCGGCGTCCGCCGCGCCGTCCGTGCCGCCGACAGGCGCGGCCGCGGGAACGGCCCGCCCCACCAGGCGGTCGAAGTGGTCAGGCATCCGCACACAGCTCCAGGTAGTAGCGGCGCCGCAGCGGGCTGAGCGCCAGGATCTCGGACTCGCTCCATCCGTAGTGGCCGGCGAGCAGATGGACGTCCTGCAGGGTGCCCCGCGCCCAGGCGTCCAGTTCGGCCCACAAGTACGAGCCGATGTCCAGTTCGGCGGTGGCCGCGTGACCGCAGTCCGGACAGGCCAGGTTGAGCCGGACGTCGGCCCCCGGGTCGGCCTCGGCCGCGGCCTGGGCGACGCGCTGCCGCACATGCTCGGGCAGTGCGTCGGCCGCCACCTCGGCTCCGGAACGTTCGGCGTGCAGCACGCAGCGGGCGACCAGCTCGGCACCGGGCGCCGCAGAGGGCGACGCCTCGACCGCGGCCAGGTCCCCGGCCGTCGGCAGCCGGAACCGCACCGTCCAGCCGTCGGCCTCGACGGCCAGCGGTCCGTCCGCGACCTCGGCGGCCCCGGCGCCGATCACGTCCTGCACCCCGAGCGCGAACTCCATCTCCCCGCCGCACCGACGGCACGTCACGCGCACCTCCAGCCGCTCCCCGAAGAGTTCACGCCGTAGCGCGAACAGATCGGCGTCACGGCGCCCGACCGGGACGGACAGCAGTTCCTCGCTGCCCGCCGACGGCCGGGCGGCGGAGTGCAGCAGCAGAGCGCGCTTGGCGTACCCCGCGGCCAGCCCCGCCTCCCAGACGGCGAGCAGGGCGGCCGCACCGACCGAACCTTCCGAACTCACTGTCGGCTACGCGGGATTGGTGTACGACGGCTCCTGCGGTTCCGGGACCGACCAGTCCCGGTCCCAGCCCTCGCACTCCAGCTTGAGGCTCTGGATGGCGACCGCGTTGGCGTTGGCGTCCATCTCGCCGAGCACCTGGTACTCGCTCGGCCAGGCCCGGAACACCTTGTGCGCGACGGCCACCTGACCGGCCTCGTTGAGCACCTGGATGACCAGGTCCTTGCGGAAGTCGGCAAGCGAGACCTCGGAGCCCGGACCGGCTCCGACCTGCCAGACCTTGTTGGCCCAGCGGTCGAACTCCGGGTCGTGGGTGACCCCGCGCTCCAGGGTGATCGCCTCGAACTCGGTGCGGCCCGGGGACTTCCGCGGCGAGCTGGGGTCGCCGCCGTTGCGGTGCTTGACCACCTCGGTGGTCCGCTTCAACGGGCTGATCTTGCTGATGCCCGCGACCACCCGGCCGTCCCAGACCACCAGGAACTTGAAGTTCTTGTAGGGGTCGAATCGTTGCGGGTTGATGGTGAACTCGGCCATGAAAGCTGCTTCCTAACCCCTGAACCTAGGCTTCGAACTGCCCGGCCATCTGCTCGATCTGGACGACCACGAACTCCGCGGGCTTCACGGGAGCGAAGCCGACCAGCACGTTGACCACCCCACGGTCGATGTCGGCCTGCGTGGTGGTCGAGCTGTCGCACTTGACGAAGTACGACGTGCGCGGAGTCGTCCCCTGGAACGCCCCCTGCTGGAAGAGCTTCTGCAGGAAGGCCTCGACATTGAGCCGGATCTGCGACCACAGCCGCTCGTCGTTCGGCTCGAAGACCACCCACCGCAGCCCGCGGTAGAGGCTCTCCTCGATGAACAGCGCCAGCCGCCGCACCGGGATGTACTTCCACTCGGACTGCAGCGCGTCCGCTCCCGCCAGCGTCCGGGCGCCCCACACCACCGGGCCGACCACCGGGAAGCTCCGCGCGCAGTTCAGCCCGAGCGGGTTGAGCAGCCCGTTCTCCTTGTCGGTGAGCTTGACGCCCAGCGCCCGCACCCCGGAGAGCGGGGTCTCCGTCCCGGCCGGCGCCTTCCACACCCCGCGGGCGGCGTCGGTCCGGGCGTAGACCCCGGCGATGGTGCCGGACGGCGGGAAGGAGCGCAGCCGGCCGGTGAGCGGATCGATGAGCTCCAGCTGCGGGAAGTACAGCGCCGAATGGTTACTGCGCACCGGGTCGAACGCGGACAGACCGGCCCGCGCCGCGTCCACGCTCGACCAGGTCTGCGGGGCGTCGGCGATGACGAAGAGCCGCTTCTCCTCGGCCAGCGCCTGCGCCGCCGAGAGCACGGTGAGCTGGTCCTCGATGTTCGGATAGGCCGAAATCTCGGGCAGAACCAGCAGGTTGACGTCCTGCACATCACGCAGCGCCTGGATGCCGCTCTTCTCCGGCTCGCTGCCGATCAGGTCGGTCGGGCCGGGTGCTCCCCCGTCCTCGCCGCCTGCGAGCGCGAAGACCGGCGGGTTGACGCCTGCCTCCAGGCCGAGGTTGTTGGCGGCCTCGCCGACGAAGCGCACAGTGTCGGCCGGATCGTTGGAACCGGCCACGATCTGCAGGCGGTTGCCGAAGGCGGTGACGGTCGTCCCGGCGAATACCCGCCGGCCCGGTGCGTCGGGCAGCGCGCGCAGCTTGCGCTCCAGCAGCAGGGCGAGGTCGGTGACGGTGACCGGGGCGTTGCCGTCCTGCCCGGCGTCGTAGACACGGAAGGTGCGCTGGACCGTCCCGATCTTGACCTCGATCTGCTGCGTGAGGTCGGGCAGGGTGGCCGCGAAGGGCTTGGACACGGTGCCCACCGGATCCGGGCGCTGCTCGGCGAGGACCTTCACCCTGATGGCGTCGGAGCCACCGTTGACCGCCGTCTCGGCGAAGTTGGGGTCGCCGGCCTTGACCGACAGCCCGGAGAAGAACTCGCTGACGCCGCCGGTGACGTCGAAGACCCGGAGGTTGAAGGTGCTCTCGGGAGCGGTGGTGTCGTAGTCCACGGAGATCCGCAGGCTCGCGCCCCAGGCACCGGGCTGCTCGGCGGTGACCTCCAGGACCGGGGTCTCGGTGCTGCTCTCGGTCGAATGCAGTGTCACCGTGGCCGACTTGCCCGTGCCGGCCGCCACCGCGCGGACGATGACGGCGACAGTGCCGCCGTTGACGAAGAACTGCTGCACGGCGTAGCTGACCGGGCTCTGCGGGTCCAGGCCACCGAACTGCCGCTCGTAGTCGGCGAAGCTGGTGATGGTCACTGGCCGGTCGACCGGTCCCCGCCGGGTGCGGCCGACGAAGGCGGTGACCGAAGTGGTCACGGTGCCGATCGTGCGGACGCTGCTGGGCAGCTCCTCGATGTAGACCCCGGGATAGGTCGGTGTCGTCGTCAATTCCCCCTCCATTCCCTTGTCGCACCCGGGGACACGAAGAAGGAGGAAGACGCACGCAAGCCGGCCGACGGCGCGAATGCGCTGTCGCCGCGGCCGAACGCGTACTGAGTCACGACATACGAGCACCGGAGAGGCCCGGTGCGGCCGTTACCTGATTCCCCCGTCGCATCCCCCGCGGCACCCGTACCGCGGGGTGTTGCGCTGGTTGCACATGAAGTCCCTGGTGCCTGAACGCAGGATGAGTCTCACGGTACGGTTACGCGCCAGTCAAGGACCGCATCCGGTCAGTACTGGTCATTCCCGACCGGAGACGGAGATCTGCACGCTTCACCCCAACCGCCTTCACAACTCTGTGGAGATCAAAGCCACTTGAGAAGATGTCAGCTCAGCCGCCCTCGGGCAGCTTGGTGTAGTCGATCGCGTGGCTGCCGGTGGCGGGAGCTCCCTTGGGCGCATAGGCCGGAGGTCTGGCCGCTCCCAGGAACCAGCCCCAGCGGGCGCCGTAGCGGTGCTCCAGCACACGGAAGACCGCGTAGTAGACCGTGCCGAAGCCGGTGGTGAGAGCGGAGTTCACGGTGGCGTTGTCCAGATGGATACCCAGCCGTGCGGCCTGCAGCACGACGAAGGCCACCAGGTAGGGCACGAAGGTACGCCAAAGGGACAGGGCTATCTGATACATGACGGATCCTCAGTCGTTCGTGGCAGAAGGTCACTCGACGGCGAAGCCGTGCGCATGGCCGAGCCTGGTCAGCGAGTCCTTGCCGGGGATGCCGTCGGCCATCATCCCGGTGTAGCCGTAGCGCTTCTGGAGCTCCGAGTAGGCGGTGACGGTCTTGGTGCCGAAGGAGCCGTCGACCCACCTGCGATCGAGCAACCCCTCGTCGGCCAGGGCGAGTTCGACCGTGAGGACATGGTCCGGGTTACTGGTTCCGCCCTGCGGCGCGCCCGGGTCCTGCCGTGCCGAGTCGACCACCTTGGTGTGCGCGACGGTGGCGAGCGGGATCGCCCCGCGCAGCAGGGAGCGCAGTGACCGCTCGCCGGGTACGCCGTCGGCGTCAGCGCCGGAGAAGCCCTTACTGCGTTGGTAGTCGGCGTAGTTGAGGGTGTCCGCGTCCGTCCACTCCGGGCCGGGGCCGTCGTGGTAGTGCTTGCCGAATCCGGCGGCGACCAGCGCCCGGCCGACTGCGGTGACGTGCATTCCGTTGGCGCCGAATCCGTACTGCAGCCCACCGAGGGTGACTTGACGGCGTGTCGGCTGATTGGGCTGAGGCTGTGGCTGGGGCTTCGGCGTGGGGCTGGTGCCCGAACCCGACGGCCGCGGTGCCCCCTCACGAACCCACGCGTAGAGCACCGGCCCGGGGCAGTCGGTGGCGTACCCGTCCCGATGGCCCTTGATCTCCGGACCGGCCGGTCCGTGCTTCTGGCAGTACTCGATCGCGTCCCGAAGGCCGTTGAGCTGGTCCCAGGTTGGCCTGGTGGACCCGGAGGCGCCGACCAGTGCGCAGACCGCGTAGTGCGCCTCGTTGAGCGGCACGTTCCCGTTGGCGCTGTTGCGCCGCTGCAGCCCGCGGCCTTCGAAGACCACGCCGTGCTCGCAGACCACGAAGCTGTAGCCGATGTCGGACCACTTGTCGAAGTCCATGTGCCCGGCCTGGATGCGGCGCACATAGGCCGCGCAGGTGGAATGCGGGCCGAATGTGTAGGGCGTGCCCAGGTAGTGGATCTTCACACCCTTGCGCGGCTCGTGGTACGGGATCGACCCGTTCGGCTCCCGCCAGGGGCGGGCGCCCCATTCGGCGCGCGAAACCAACTGCAGTCCCTTCCAGGGCTGTTGGGGCCCCGGATGCGGCGTGGGCTGAGGGTGCGGTGTGGGCTGAGGGTGCGGCCGTGGCGTGGGGGTCGGCTGCGCCGCCGCGGCGCCCGCCCACTCCCTCAGCTCCTGCATCGTGCCGTGGTACACATCGACGTCCATCGGCCGGTCGGTGTACTGGTGGAACTTCCACGGGGACCGGATCCTGGGCGCGCCCGGTGTGACGTAGTCCGCTATCCAGAGGAAGTCACCCGCGTTGTCATCGGTCCGGAACCAGAAGTCACGGTCGATGTAGAGGCCGACCCGGTTGTCCGGATAGTGCCGCTTCACCGCAGCCAGCCACTGGTTCTTCACCTGGGTGGCGTGCTCGTCGCTCACGTTCTGGCCGTACGGCTCGAAGTCCAGCGCCAGCAACTCGCCCTGCGGCACATGGCCGACGACCCTGCAGAAGTGGTCCACCTCGTCCGCGACCGCGTTCTCCGCGTGCAGGAAGTGGTAGTGCCCGACCACCAGTTTGCGGCGTCGAGCGTCGGCCAACTTCTGCCTGTAGCTGCTCTGTTCGGTGTGCGCTCCCTCGGTGGCCTTGATGAAGACGAAGCCCGCGTCCCCCGGTGTGCCCGACTGGAAGTCGGACACGTCGTACCCCTTGGCGTAAGCCATCGACAGTCCTCCCGTTACCCTGATCCCCGCCACGCCTGATCCCGGCGATGGTCCATGGGTAACGCCCAGTAAAGCCGCACCCAGAGCCCCACGTCACGCGGCCCTCAGGACTTTCATCCGTTTTCATCTGTCGGCTCGGGCGATCTCCACACCTCATCCACATGAGCGACGGGGCAGCCGAGGAGCGACGGTCGCCGTGGCGCCGACGCGAGGGACAACTCCACGCCCGCGGCGGAGAGTTCGAACAGGGGACGGCGGCGCTCCGTCCGTTTCGCGCACCCGTTCAGGAGTCGTAGCGCTTGGTCACCACAATCGCCGTCCCCACAAGCGCCGCCGCCAACGCCCGTTCTCGGTCTCCCAAGCACCGTCGTCATCGACGGGTTCCGGCGCTTCGCCCAACTCGGCCCGCACGACGAGCGCTACGCCCGCGTCGCGGAGTTCCTGGACGTCGCCCTCCGGTTCTGGCGCACCCCGGACACGCCGTTGGACTACGAGGGCGCCCATTGCCGGGGCAGGGACGCCCGGTTGGGCCTCGGCTTCCACGGTGGCGGCCGGCCCGAGATCTACATCAGCGGCGCCTCGGCCGTGGCACAGGCCAATGCCGTGCGGCACGGCGACCGCTGGTTGCGGTACGCCGACGTCCCGGAGGCGATCGCCCGGTCCGCCGAGCCCGTCCTGCGGCAGGGCTGCCGGGTCGGGCCGCGGATGCAGGTGCCGGCGGCCGGCGAGACCCGCGAGGCCCGCGAGGCCCGCGAGACCCGCGAGGCCCGCGAGGCCTGCGAGACCCGCGAGGCCTGCGAGACCCGCGAGGCCTGCGAGGCCTGCGAGGCCTGCGAGGCCTGCGAGGCCTGCGAGGCCTGCGAGGAGACCCTGACCGGTTTCGCCGCGGTCGTCACCCCTCTCGTCGGCCTCGGATTCTGCCTCGTGGCCACGGGCAACGCCCCGCTGATCACGCTGCGCGGCGTCACCACCCCTCTCGGTCCGCGGCATCGGCCCCAATCGGTACACGCGCTCGGGCGGCCGGCGGCCGCTGGTGCGGGGGCACGCGGAGGTGGGCCGGCAGGGGGCTGAGTGGCGGTGAGGCGCACGCGCACACGTGGAGCAGCGCTCAACACCGGCGCCGGCACACGCGCGTGTCTCTCAGTTCGGCAGTGCCCTCCGCAACGCCCGGTCCAGACTTTTCGCCAGTTCCGCATCGCTCGGCGGACTGGAGCCGAAGAGAGGACCCAGTTGGGCGTCGAAGGTCTGGGTGAAGGCGCCGTACAGCGGGGTGCGGGGGCGTTGGACGGCGTGCTGGAGGGCCGGGAGGAGGATGGCGCCGGTATAGGCGGGGCGGCCGGCGGTGTCGCGGGGCATGCGGTCGGTCTGCTCGCCGGTCGGCGAGGCCGAGGGCGTGGTCTTCGGTCCGGTGCCCGAGGGCCTCGCGGACGCGCAGGCCACGCCGTCGTCGACGTACGCACTCTGCCGGGTGGCGGCGAAACCGGCGTCCAGCAAGCAGCGTTCGCTCTCTTTGCCGGTGAGAAAACTGATCAGTTCGGACGCCTTGCCGGGCCGCTCCGACGCCTGCGTCACCGCCAGGTTCTGGCCACCGAGCACGGCACGCCCGGGCAACGGAGCCACGCCCAGCTGCCCGGTGTCGAAGGTCTGGTAGAGCGTGCGGTAGGCATACGGCCAGTGACGCAGAAAGGCCGTCCTGCCAGCGGCGAAGTCGCTGAGTGAGGTCGTCTCGTCGGAGTGGACGGCGTTGTCGAGGGTGTACGCCGGCTCGGTGCGGCGACGCAGTTCGGCCACCCCGGCGGTCAGCTGGTCGACGGTGGCGGTGTAGCGGCCGGAGGAGTTCGTGAGTGCGAAGTCGGGAATGGCCGACGCGAACGCCTCGATGCCGTTGACCGTGCGGCCCTCGTACCCGGCCAGCTGCGTCGTCCAGCCTTTCTCGTAGCCCTTCGGCGGATGGCCCTCGATGCTGTCGATCAGCTCCCGCAACCGGTCCCAGGTGAGCCCGCCGCTCAGGTCGGTCTGCTGGACTCCGGCCTCGCTGAGGTAGTCGCGGCGGTAGTAGAGCAGTCCGACGTCGCTGTTGAACGGCACCGCGTACACCTTGCCGTCCCAACGTGCCGTGTCCGCCACGGACTTGATGACATCACCGGTGTCGATCGCCGAGTCGGGCAGCGCGCGCACGAGATGTGCCTCGGCGAACTCCGGTACCCAGGTCACGTCGAGGTTGACGACGTCATAGCGGGCACTGCCCGACTGCAGGGCGCCCAGGAGCTGGCTGCGCTGTTCGTCGCTGGAGCCGGGCAGCTCCACCAGGCGGGCCCGGTAGTTGCTGCCCTCCTTCTCCTGCTGCCGGTTCCAGGCGTCGATGAGCTGCTGGCGGATGCCGTTCTTGCCGGTGACGTCCCGCCCGCTGGCGACCACGATCTCACCGGGTGTGTCGGCGGGCGTCGTGGTCGTCCCGTTCCCGCCTCCGCTCGTGCAGGCGGCCGGCAGCAGCAACGCGAGGAGGACGGTCAGACGGCGAACCATCGACGCACCTGCGTTTCTCATCAGCCCTCACCCGTCCCGTCAGCCCTCACCCGTCCCGGTGTGCGCCACTTCGTCCTTGAGGCCGGCCCCGAGGTCGCCGCCGGCGTCCAGACACCGCCCGCCGCTCGCCTGGGAGACCCGCGCGTCGGCCTTGCCCGCGGCGCAGCCGCCGCCCGCGAGGGACACCATGGCGACCGGCACGTTCACCGCGCGTGCCTTCTTCAGTACGTCGTCGAGATTGGAGCCCGTGAGGCGGTTGTTGTCCTCGTCGTCGGTGATGTAGACGATCAGCTGGGGATGGTCGTCGTCGATGCCGCGATGCGCCATGTCGTCGAGCGCGGCCAGCAGCGCCGCGTGCGGGTCGGCCTCGGCGTCCTGCACGCCGGCCCTGCTGTCGATGGTGTGCTCGGCGTCCGTACGACGATGGCGGCCGAAGGGCAGCAGGACGGTGTGGTCGGCCGCGCCGTCGGTGCCGGCCACCGCCCACACTCCGTACTCGTCCTGGTCGCCGAGTCCGACGAGCGACTGCTTCACGAGGCCGGGGCCGCCGCTCGGGCCGTCCCACCACGCACCCATCGAACCCGAACTGTCCAGCAGGAACAGCACCCGGCCGGGTCCGTTGGCACCGCGGTACTCCGTCAGCACCGTGTCCATCGCCTGCTGCCCGGTCTTCTCGGGCAGCGGACCGGGGAGGCTCACGATCCCGCTGCCGACGTGCTTGGTGTCGAGCAGGGCGTGGCCCGCCCCGGTCGAGCGGAAGCCGGCGTCGGCGAACGCGGCGAGGCCCTGCCTGCCGGTCAGCCACGCGCGGAAGCCGGCGACAGCCGCGTCGCGGGCCTGCGTGTCGCGGTCTGCCTCCTGCCAGCGGACCCCTACAAAGGTGGGGGTCAGGCCGGGTACGTCGTCGGGGTACTCGGCGACACGCGGCACCCGCGTCGTACGGTCGCAGCCCACGCCGCTCTTCATCAGGAATTCGGGGGCGAGGGCGGCGGTGCGGTTGTCCACCGCGTTGTCGTTGGGGAGGGTGCACAACAAGTCGGCGGCGCTGGACGAGGGCGGTCCGGCCTGGGCGACCCGTTGCTCAGCCGCTGCCGCGTCGGTCGTCCCGGTACCGTACAGGCCGACCGTCGCCAGCAGCGCGGAATCAGTGAACTCCGGGTCGGCGCGGCGCACTTCGGCGGCCTTGTCCTTGTAGCGCAGGTCGTCCATGAAACGGACCAGCGGGCTGCCGACCCGGTCGGTGTCCGTCGTACCGGCAGCGAGTTTCTGCGGCACGGCGAGCACGAGCGGTGAGTACGCGAAGGGGCCGTTGTCCGGGAACAGTTGGGCGTACGCGCGCGTGTCCTGTTCGGCGGTGACCCGGGCGACGTCCGTGGCGGAGGCCGGGATCCAGACATCCGGCTGTGGACCCACGTCCCGCTGTGGGTTGGTGTCCTCGTCACGCGGCTGCTGCCACGCGTCGGTCTGCTCGCGCAACGCGTTGACCGCGTCGGCGGCACGGGCGCTGTAGACGGTGATGCCGGTACGACGGCAGCCCTCACCGGTCGTGTTCTCCTGCGCCGTCAGATAGGCGTTCGCGGCCGTGCGTACGGTCGTCTCCAGGTCCGGGTCGGTCAGGACGCGCACTTCCAGGGGCGGGGCGCAGGAGACGCGGGCTGCGCCGAAGACGGTGACACCGCCGATGACGAGGCCGACGAGCAGGCCGAGTGCGGCGGCGATGGCGATGATGCGCCCGAGGACACCGCGGCCGAGGAACCAGGTCCAGGCGGCGCGCGCCCAGACGGCCAGGGTGGCGAGGACGGCGGCGCCGGCGTTGCGGATGGCGTTGAGGAGTCTGCGCCACCAAGGCAGGTGAGAGGACCTGGACTTGGGCTCCTCTTTCGGGTCCGGCCCCCTCTTCGGACCTGTGGCCACCGCCAGCAGTACGTCCGCCTCCGGTTCCGCCCTGCTCTGCGGCTCCCACTTCGCGTCGCGCAGCGTCCGGTGGCCCACCTCCTTCATCCTGGCGCGCACTGCCTCGGCAAGGTCCTGGAATCCCCACTCCCGTCTCTCGTCGAGCAGTCGGACCAGCTCACCGGTGAAAGGCGTCGGCGAGGCGTCGTCGCCCGCGTCGACGCGGTGGTTGGCCTGCACGCTCATCAGCAGCAGAGCGCGCCGTCGACCGGCCTCGGCCTCCCACAGCCGGGCCGCGTTGCCCGCGAAGCAGCAGTCGAGGACCACCACCACGTGATGCGCCTTGGCGCTGCCCAGCACGCCGAGCACGTCGGTGAACATCTCCGAGCTACGGAACACGGCGTGATCGCCCGCGATGACACGCGCGTTGCGCAGTTGCAGGAACAGTTCGTCCGCCGCACTGGGGATGGCGCCGTGCCCGGCAAAGTAGACCAGCAGCAGCCCTCTGGCCTCATCCACGGCGGCGTGCAGCGCGTCGACGAACTCGTCCTGCGTGGGCGAGTCGGAGACGACGATCTCCGCCTCGCTCAGCACACCGCCCCGCAGCAGCGCGCGCTTCAGCTCGGTCAGGTTGTGCCGGACGGCCGGCAGGTTGCCGGGCACCCCGTGCGGCGGCTCAGTGTTGTCGTAGTCGGACACGCCGACGAGCAGCGCCCGGTTCACCTGCCCGCGCGGGTCGAAGGGCTCCACGGGACTACCTCGCGTCGGGGTGCACCGGTCCGACGCTGCTGGTCGGCGGATCGCCGTCCTCCACCTCACGGCGATTGTTTCTCCAGGCCTCCACCGCCTGCTTGACCTGGGACAACACCTCGTCGAAGATCGTCTTTGCACCCGCGCCGACCAGGGCGAGGACGATGTCCATGCCCACGCCCATCGGGGCACCGCCCTCGTCCGTGCGGGGCCGCTCATGGATCTGTAAGAGGCCCTCGTGCACCCGCGTCTCAAGTGGCGGCTCGCGCTCCAGCCACTTCTTCAGCGCCGCGACGTCCCGCTCGCTCGCGGTCCCGTCCAGGCGCACACGGATCTCCCGGTAGGCCACACCATCCCCCTCAGCCATAACTCCCCATCATGGCATTGCCGTTGGCCACCCGGGAGGGCTCGGTCCGGTCCTTCCCCAAGCGCTTCACAACCGTTACGGCCGTACACCGGCTGTCGAGGCCGGTACGCCCGGGGTCATCGGCTGCCCGCAGCGGCCCGATCTCTCACCCTGCTCACAACTCCTGCACGGCCGGCACCTGGCCAAGGCTCGTCGACTGCCAAGCCCACTGAAAGACAAAGCGGAGGGCGCGCGACGAGCAGGTGCGCGACGTGAGGTCCGGCCGCGCCCATGACGGCACTCGCACCGACGGGCACGGCGTGCGGCAGCGGCGCGAGCGCGGGCTCCTCGGCAGCAGACTCGCCGCCGCAGGGGCCTCGGCAGCCGGCGGCAGGGGTACGACGGGGACGGCGACGGCACCGACTGGCCGTGCGGCGTTCGTCGCGAAGGCCACGAGCCCGCAGACGTCCACGGGGACGTCTGCGGGAACTTCCGCGGGCGGCAGCGGGAGCAGCGGCGCGGACGGCCCCCGGCGGCGCGGCACCCTCTCGCGCGCCCACCGGCGGAGCAGCGCCCTCAACCGCACCCGGCGGCGGCACAGGAGGTGCGGGCGGGCCCCGCCCAGCGGCGTGCCGACCGGCGTGGCTCCGAGTGGCGCGCCCGGCGGAGGTGCGGCAGCACCCCTCGGCGCGGCCCCGTGCGACGCGCGTGGCGGGGCGGGAGGCGGCTCACCAAGGTGACCGGCCTCCACCACAACGTGGCAGCCCGACCGTCCCGTTCCCAACATCACCGACGACAGGGTCAAGAAGCAGATCCAAACCGAGGCGGGAGCAAGGCCAAGGTGGCCGGTGGAAACCTTCCGCGACTGCCCGAAGACCTCCGACGCTCCCTCGCACGGAGGTTGTCGACACTCGTGTCCGCCAACCTCCGTCAAGGCAACCCCGACGCTATCGATAGACCTGCCGGAGCTCCAACGAGTGATCCATGGCAACGATGGGAGGCCGCGGTCCCGGGGCAGTCTCAACCGAGGTCGTTCGGGAGCCGACGGCCGCCGGATCACCCCGCTGTACTCGCGGTCCAGCGCGCGATGGTGGGCCCGTGCTGGATCCGCAGCTCACGGACGCGCTGCTCGGTCTGTCGCATACGGCCCGGAATCCGGTATTGACCTGGGGCAAGGCGGCCCCCGCCACAATCCGGTGCCCCCACGCAGACCGCTCCTTCATCCGGCTACGGAGCGCGGCTGCTCAGCGGCCTGCTGTCCCGGCCCGCGGCTTGGCGGTGCCGGACGGCCTGGTCGCCGCCACCATGCTCACGATAGGCCGACTGCTGCCGGCCGGCGCCTGACCGCCCCGCGTTCCGCACCGCTGTGCGCTCGTCGAGCTCCATCGCCCCGGGGGCGCGCATCATCAAGGGAGGGGAGACCACCGACGAGGAGTGGCGATGAGGTTGTCGTTCCTTGAACCCCTCTACGCGGAGCCGGGCCCGTTCGCCTCCGTGTACCTGGACACCTCCCGAAACGTCGAGCATCCCGAGCGGGCGATCGCGCTGCGCTGGCGGCGGCTGCGCGAGAGTCTGTCCCGTCAGGGCTCGGAGCGGGCACTGCTGAACGTACTGGAGGAGGTGGTCGGCGCCGACACAGAGGTGCCGGGGGCGCACGGTCAGGCCATCTTCGCCGCCCACGGCACGCTCGTCCTGGACGGGGAGTTGCCCAGGCCGCCCGAGCACGACTCCGCGCGCTACAGCACCCTGCCTGACGCGATGCCCCTGGTCACCCAGCACCTTCCGGAGATCCCCTACATGGCCGTAGTCGTCCTCTACGGCGGCCTTCCGACCGCCGAGACCCACGGCTGGGTAACTCTGGAGGCGGAGACCGGCACCTGGCCCGCGTCCACCGTCACCCCGGGTGAGCGGCTGCACCGCAGGGTCGAAGTGGCGACCTGGCACCGCGCCTGCGTCCGGCTCGGTCACCGGCTGGACGAACGGGCGCGGCGCGCCCATGCCGACGCCGTCGTGGTGGGCGGGGACGAGTGGGCGTGCAACGTACTGATCCGCCGCCTGCCGCACACCCTGCGGGACAAGGTCGTACGCGTGGGCGGCCGGACCCCCACCGACACCGGACGCGCCCTGTTGGAGCCGCAGCTCGACGGCGTCTTCCGCAGCCGCATGGCCGCGCACGACCGGGAACTCGTGGACATCTTCATCGGCCGGCGTGCTCTGGACGGGCCCATGACGGACGGGCTGGCCGCCACGGTCGCCGCTCTCCAGCGCGGCCAGGTCGCGGCGCTGCTGCTGAACCGACCGCCCGTGTCTTCGCTGCGGCTCTGGGCGGGCTCCCAGCCCACTCAGCTCGCCCTGACCGAGGCGGAGCTGATGTCCTTCGGCGTGCGGGCCCCGCGCGAGGAACGCGCCGACGAGGCTCTCGTCCGGGCCCTCGTCGGCACCGGTGCCGAGCTGGTCGTCGTGCCGGAGAGCGAGCTGAGGCTGTACGAGGGCGTGGGCGCCCTGCTGCGGTACACCGACCCGGGGACCCCGTCCTGACGCCGACGCGCTACGCCTCCCGGATCACGGGTCGCCCCGTGCGCCCGACCGCCCCGAATCGCGCCGCGCGCGGGACATGCCGACACTGGGCCGGAGCGGAAGCGCGGCGGATGAGTGGCGTGGTGGAGACGGACGTTTCGATCACCCCCCAAGACCTGGGCGGCAGGCGTGCCAGCGGTGGCCAACCCGCTGCGGTACTCCCTCCGGCACCCGACGAGTACTGCGAGAACGGCGCTATGCATGTGAGCAACGAGGAGACGTCGGGCGGCGAGCACGATCACGCCGCGCGGCTTCCGGAACGCACCACGACCGGGGCCGCCGGCGCCACCCCCACGGCCGATCGGCACAATGGCCCATGAAGGGCCCCCGAAGACCTGGTCCGCGCAGCCACCGCCGTGGGCGTGACCGACGCCCGTCTCCTGGAGGCGGTACGGAGCATCCCCCGGGCGGAATTCGTCCCCGCGGACGAGGTGGCATCCGCCTACCGGGACACGCCCGCTCCGCTCCCCCACGGGCAGGTGACCACCCAGCCCTCGCTGATCGCCATGATGGTCTCCGCTCTCGGCCTCACCGGAGACGAACAGGTCCTGGAGGTCGGGACCGGATACGGCTGGCAGACCGCGCTGCCGGCCCGCTCGGGCGCGTACGTCGTCAGCGTCGAGCGCCGGCCCGACCTGGTCGACGAGGCCCGCCTGCGGCCGGCCGGGCAGGGTGTCGGCCATGCCGAGTCGTACTCGGCGACGGGATCCTCGGGCTGCCGACCCGTGCCCCGTACGACGCCGTCATCGTCTGCGCGGCCTTCCCGCGGGTGCCTGAGCCGCTCGTGGACCAGCTCCGCACCGGTGGCCGGCTCGTCCAGCCGATCGGACACGGCGGGCAGGAGCATGTCGAGCTGTGCGAGCGGTGGGCCCACAAGCTGGTGCACCGCAGGACGGTCACCGCGGCCCGGTTCGTCCGGCTGTACGGCGCCCATGGCTACGACCAGCGGTGACGCGCTCAGCGCTGATAGGTCCCGACCAGGGTGCCGGAGGCCAGCTCCCTGCCCTTCAGGGCACGGTGCACATCCTCGGCGCCCGGGTGGTCGTGCAGCGGCAGCGGCTCGGACAGGGCGTACAGGCGGAAGAAGTAGCGGTGCGGCCCGTGCCCCGGTGGAGGCATCGGCCCTCCCCAGCCAACGCGGCCGAAGCCGTTGGGCCACGGCAGGCCCCCCTGGGGCTTCTGGCCCTCCGCCGCCCCGGTGGTCCCCGGATCGATGCCGGTCACCAGCCAGTGCAGGAAGGTCGTGCCCGGCGCGTCCGGGTCCTCGCACAGGAGCACCAGCTCCGTGGCCTCGTCGGGCACCCCCGACCAGGTCAGGGGCGGTGAGATGTTCTCGCCCTCCCCGCTGTACCGACGGGGGATCACCGTTTTGTCGTCGAACGCGGTGCTGCTGAGTTCAATTCCGCTCATGCGCGCCGCCATACCCGCAACGGTGGCACCGGCACCGGTCTGCACCCCAAAACCCCCGCTCGGCCGAGCCCACCCGGGCCGTCTCCGGAAGCGGGGGAAGATGGCAGTGTGCCGACAAGGATCCTGCTAGAGGGCCGCCCTGGCGCGGGCAAGACGACCGCCCTGCGGCGGCTCGCCGCGCTGCTGCCCACCCACGCGGCCACCGGCTTCACCACGGAGGAGATCCGGCAGTCCGGCGCCCGCGTCGGTTTCGCCCTGGAGACCCTTGCAGGCCGGCGGGAAGTGCTCGCCCATGTCGACCTGCCCGGTCCGCCACGGGTAGGGAAATACGGCGTCGACCCGGGCGTCATGGAACGACTGGCGCTGCCGTCTCTTCGGCCGGCGGCAACCGAGGAGGCGACAGGGCGGCTGGTGCTCATCGACGAGCTGGGGCGGATGGAACTGACGTGCACGGCGTTCCGTCACGCGGTCGACGCGCTGTTCGTCGCAGAGGTCGACGTCGTCGCCACGGTCCACACGCACCGCGATCCGTTCACCGACGCCCTCAAGCGGCGCGCCGACATCGAGGTCGTCCAGCTCACTCCGGCAAACCGGGACGTCCTGCCGGGAGAGCTCGCGGCCCGGCTGCAGCAGTCCCGGACGCGCGGAAGGCCTCCCTCTCACGGATGAGAGACCGGCCTGCGACCCACACACAGCAGAGTCGAGGCGACAGGATGTGAAGTCGCCCGGTCGGTGCGACCGGCGGCGCCCACTACCAAGGGTCAGTGCCTGCCCACCGAGTACGCGGCCGGCATCGCCTTCACCACCCGGTTCGACGCCCGCCCCTCCCCTGCCGCCCGACACCCTCGGAGGCATACCAGGCGTCTCAAGGACGGCGGCGATGCCTTGCGTCAGGTATCGGATCCGGTGCGCGGAGACACCCGCGATGGATGCGCCTCGATGTCGTGCCGTAGATGCCGAACTGCCCACGCAGCCGGCGCATCTGGTCCGGCGTGAACGGCAGCATCGAGAACATGCCCTTGTGCCGCACGAGCGACGTCGCCTGCTCCCCGTGGCCGAGCGCACGGAGACGGGCGACGAGGTCCGCGCGGTTGGCCGAGATCCGATGGCGCATGCCATCGAGTTCCCCCAGCCACGCGGCCCACAGCCGCTCGTCCTCCAGGACGGTGGCAACGACGGCGCCGAGCCGGGGCGGCATCGAGTACAGGGTGCGCACGGCGTTCTGGAGTGCCGTCTCGTCGTGCCTCAGCGCCCTCCCCGACGATCCCACGACCATGACACACCCGGTGCGGTCGCCGTGGAGGTCGAAGTTCTTGGAGCAGCTGACGGCGATCAGAACCTCGGCCAGCAGCTCGGCCAGTATCCGGTGCGCCCTCAGGTCGGCGCGAGGCCGTCGCCGAGCCCCTGGCACGCCAGGCCGACTAAGCGGACTCAGCCGTTCGCCGCGGCGAGTGTGGCGCCGGATTCTGCGAGCTCCTCCTACGCCCCGCAGTGCCAGGTCCACCTACGACAGCTCGTCGAAGCCGGATCCATCCCCAGCGGCGAACTGCGCATCCTGCTCGCCTCGTTGCAGCGGCTCACCGCCACCCCGGCGACGCATGCTGGGACCGTACACAACGACATCAAAGGCGGCGTTCAACACGGCCCCGTCATCCAATCAGGCCGAATCACCGGGCTCACCTTCCACGCCCATCCGCCCCCAGGCCCGTACCAGGGCTGAGGGCGGGTCCTGAACGCTCAGCACCCGCGCACGCAGAACCTCAGGCCAGGCGCTCTTTCCTACCGGCTCAAAAATCGCCACGCACTCCACATGCGAGATATCGAGATCACATCAACACCACGTGACACATACACAGGGACGAGGCACCCCGAACTCACTGATTCCGTCACGCGTAGGACGGCGTTCACCTTTCTCGGCCGTCGGGCGACCGCCAAAGTTGCTCCTCGGAAGGCAGTCACGCCAGGAAGCTCAGCCGCACCTGACGGTTGGGGTTGTCGACATTCGTGTCGACGAGGCAGACCGACTGCCAGGTGCCCAGCTCCAGACGGCCGGCGATGACCGGGAGGGTCGCGTGGGGTGGGACGATGGCCGGGAGGACGTGGTCGCGGCCGTGACCGGGGCTGCCGTGCCGGTGCTGCCAGCGGTCGTCGGCCGGGAGCAGGGTGTGCAGGGCGGCGAGGAGGTCGTCGTCGCTGCCGGCGCCCGTCTCGATCACGGCGATTCCGGCGGTGGCGTGCGGGACGAAGAGGTTGAGCAGACCGTCGCGGCCGGCCGCCGCCTCCCGCAGGAAGTCCTCGCAGTCGGCGGTGAGGTCGACGACGCGTTCCCGGGAGCCGGTGGCGACGTGCAGCGTTCGGGTGGTGAAGGCATCTGGCATGCGCCCATCCTGGCCCATACGCCGGGTTTCACACTCTGCGGCACAACCGTTTCCTGATACGCGAGGTCCACAGATCGAGACACCGTTGACCATGGAGCAGCGGGCTGGCTACGTTCTGGCGCATGTTGCGTTCAGCCCTGCTCACCACGCGCGGTCATATCGACCTGCTGCGGGTGGCTTCCGCCGCGTGTCGCCGCGGCCGCTGACGCCCTTCACGGCCTTCTCCGTTTCCCGCTTCTTCCCGGCTCCGCTACCGCCGCGTCCGTGACCTGCCGTTGAGGCGGGCATGACGTGCCGGCCACCGAGCCGACTCCCCGCCCCGCTCTCTTCCCACTTCCGTGTGGAGCGTTCATGAGCATCAGCCATGCCCCACCCAGCTCTCCAGAACCTGATATTTCCGGTATATCCATCTCCAAGGATGCCGGAACGGGGCGCCCCCTCGACCTCCAGCCCGTCGTCCCCGCCTCCTCCCGCCGGCTCCGCATCCCGCGCTGGCTGCGCCGTACCGCGGGCCCGATCCTGCTGCTCGCCCTCTGGCAAGCCCTCAGTGCCACAGGCGTGTTGACGGCCGACGTGCTGGCCTCGCCGGGCCGGATCGCCCAGGTCGGCTGGGACCTGGTGAGTGACGGTTCGCTGCCGTCGGCCATGGGCACCTCGCTCCGGCGCGTCGCGTTCGGCCTGCTGTTCGGGACCGTGATCGGCACCGGACTCGCCCTGGTCTCGGGCCTGTTCCGGAGCGGTGAGGACCTGGTCGACGCGCCGGTGCAGATGCTGCGGACGGTGCCGTTCGTCGGTCTCATCCCACTGTTCATCATCTGGTTCGGCATCGGCGAGGCCCCGAAGATCGCCATCATCACGCTCGGCGTGACCTTCCCCCTCTATCTCAACGTGTACGCCGGGATCCGCGGCGTGGATGCCCAACTCATCGAGGCCGGTGAGTCGTTGGGGCTCTCCCGGTGGGGTCTGGTGCGGCACGTCGTGCTGCCGGGCGCACTGCCCGGCGCGCTCACCGGGCTGCGCTACTCGCTCGGCATCGCCTGGCTCGCGCTGGTCTTCGCCGAGCAGGTCAACGCCGACGCCGGTATCGGCTTTCTGATGGTGCAGGCGCGGGACTTCCTGCGGACCGACGTGATCGTGGTCTGCCTGATCGTCTACGCCTTCCTCGGCCTGCTCGCCGACTTCATCGTCCGCTCCCTCGAAAGGCTGCTGCTGCAATGGCGACCGACGTTCACCGGCCGGTGACCGCGCACGCGGTCCACGTCGAGGGGCTGACCCGCTCCTTCGACGACCGCGCCGTCATCGACGACCTCCGACTCGACATCGCTCCCGGCGAGTTCGTCGCACTGCTCGGCCACAGCGGCTGCGGCAAGTCGACGCTGCTGCGCATCCTCGCCGGGCTGGTCCGCGACATCCAGGGCACCGCACTCGTACCGCGCCGCCGGGCCGTCGCCTTCCAGGCTCCCCGGCTGATGCCCTGGAAGAAGGTGTGGCGCAACGTCCTGCTCGGACTGCCCGGCAAGCCAGAACGCGCCGTCGCCGACCGGGCGTTGGACGAGGTGGGCCTCGGCCACCGGACCGGCGCCTGGCCGAAGACCCTCTCCGGCGGCGAGGCCCAGCGCGCCTCGCTCGCCCGCGCCCTGGTGCGCGAGCCCGATCTGCTGCTCCTCGACGAGCCGTTCGGCGCCCTCGACGCGCTCACCCGGATCAAGGCCCAGCGGCTGGTCAGTGAGTTGTGGCAGCGCCGGGGCTGCGCCGTGCTGCTGGTCACGCACGACGTGGAGGAGGCCGTGCTGCTCGCCGACCGCGTCCTGGTGATGGACGGCGGCCGGATCGCCCACGAGCAGTCCATCGACCTCGACCGGCCGCGCGAGATCGCCGACCCGCGCTTCGCCGCCCTGCGTGCCGGTCTGCTGGAACGGCTCGGAGTCGACACCGCCGGCGCAGCCGCCTGAACCCCATCAAACTCCTGCACACCCCTGCACACGAACGGAACCCCCATGCGCCGACGACTCGTCCCCGCCGCGCTGCTCCTCCCCTTCGCCCTCCTGCTCACCGCGTGCGGCGGAAACTCGTCCGCCGGTACGGGCACCGAAACCGACGGCAAGGGCTCCGTCACACTGAACGTCGGTGACCAGAAGGGCGGTTCGGCGGCCATCCTGCGTGCCGCCGGCGAGCTGAAGAACCTGAACTACAAGATCAAGTGGTCGACCTTCACCTCCGGCCCGCCGCTGCTGGAGGCCGTCAACGCCGGGGCCGTCGACATCGGCGGCGTGGGCAACACCCCGCCCGTCTTCGCCGCCGGCGCAGGCTCGAAGATCTCCGTCGTGGCCGCCTGGCACGGCACCTCAAAGGGCGACGCGATCCTCGTGCCGAACGACTCCAAGCTGACCGGGCCGGGCCGGCTCAAGGGCAGGTCCATCGCCGTGGCGCAGGGTTCGTCGGCGCACTACCAGCTGATCGCCTCGCTCAAGGCGGCCGGGCTGAGCCTGTCCGACGTACACGTCAAGTACCTCCAGCCGGCCGACGCCCTCGCCGCGTTCACCTCCGGCAAGGTCGACGCGTGGGCGGTCTGGGACCCGTACACCTCCCAGATCCTGCAGGCCAAGCAGGGCCGCGTGCTGACCACGGGCGAGGGCATCACCAACGGGCTGACCTTCCAGGTGGCCGCGCCCGCCGCGCTCAAGGACCCGAAGAAGTCCGCCGTCGTCAAGGACTATCTGACCCGGCTGCGACGGGCGCAGGTCTGGGTCTACAGCCATCAGCAGGAGTGGGCGAAGGTATGGGCCAAGGACACCGGGCTGCCGTACGACGTGGCGCTGGCCTCGGTGAAGCGGACCAACGCCACCCGCGTCGCGGTCGCCGTCGACAAGCCGCTCGTCGCCTCCGAGCAGCAGATCGCCGACGCCTTCACCGAGTTGAAGCTCATCCCGAACAAGGTGGACTTCGGCGGCTTCGTGGACACGCGGTTCAACGGCGACCTGCCGCCGTCGACGACTCCGGCCAAGCGCTGAGGCAGGAGGCTTTCGAGGCGACCGTCCGACTGCAGATGGCGGCCCGCATCAGCGGGTGACGCGGGGGCGGCTGTTGCTGTGGCGCGGGCAGCCGTACGGCTTCGACGGCGCCCAGCACCGGGGCGAGGGCGGGCTGACCGCGCTGCCGCCCGCCCGCGGACGTGTATCTGACCTGGGGCGAACCGTCGGACCAGGGTAAAGGGGAAGATCGACTGGATCCACAAGCCGGCCGAGCGCGAGGACCGTACGGTCCGTTTCGGGATCCGTCTGCACACGATCTCCCGGGACTCCTCGGCTCAGTCCTGGGCGCCCGCGGACCGGATACACGACAGTTCCCCCGACCGGCTGGAGATCGATCCTGAACCGGTGGGCGGGTGCCGGTCCGGGGAGGGCGTGTGCCCCGCGGACCCCGCCCGGGAAGATCCCCGCCCGGCTTCCGGTTGGTAGAAGCGTGAACGAATCGGGCGAGGTCGAGGTTGTCGTCATCGGCGCTGGTCAAGCGGGGCTGTCCAGCGCCCATCACCTGCGGCGCAGCGGATTCGCGCCCGACCGCGACTTCGTGGTCCTCGACCACTCCCCCGCGCCGGGCGGTGCCTGGCAGTTCCGGTGGCCCTCACTGACATACGGCAAGGTGCACGGGATGCACGCGCTGCCCGGCATGGAACTGACGGACGCCGATCCCGGGCGGCCCTCGGCGGAGGTGATCGGCGAGTACTTCGACCGGTACGAGCGCACCTTCGACCTGCGGGTACGGCGGCCGGTCGACGTGCGAGCCGTACGGGAGGGGGACGGCGGGCGGTTGCTCGTGGAGACGTCGGACGGCACCTGGTCGACCCGGGCCCTCATCAACGCGACCGGCACCTGGGACCGGCCGTTCTGGCCACGCCATCCCGGTCAGGAGACCTTCCGCGGGCGGCAGTTGCACACCGCGCAGTACGCCGGGCCCGAGGAGTTCGCCGGGCAGCGGGTGGTGGTCGTGGGCGGCGGCGCCTCGGGCACCCAGCATCTGCTGGAGCTGGCCCCGTACGCGGCCGCGACCACCTGGGTCACCCGGCGGCCTCCGGTGTTCCGCGAGGGTCCGTTCGACCAGGAGGCAGGCCGCGCGGCGGTCGCGCTGGTGGAGGAACGGGTCCGTCAGGGGCTGCCGCCGCGCAGCGTGGTCTCGGTCACCGGGCTGCCCCTCAACGAGGCCGTCCGGCAGGGTCTCGCGGACGGGGTCCTGGACCGGCAGCCGATGTTCGACCGGATCACCCCGGACGGCGTGGCGTGGGACGACGGACGACACGTCACCGCCGACGTCATCCTCTGGGCGACCGGGTTCCGGCCCGCGCTGGACCATCTACGTCCGCTGCGGCTGCGCGAGCCGGGCGGCGGGATCCGGGTCGAGGGCACCCGGGCGGTGTCCGACCCGCGTGTCCACCTCGTCGGCTACGGCCCCTCGGCCAGCACCATCGGCGCCAACCGGGCCGGCCGGGCGGCGGTCCGGGACATCACACGGTTGCTGGCCGAGGATCAGCCGGCTGCCGCGTGACGTCCCACGGCCTCAGCGGACCGCGAGCGCGGGCCCGGCCGGGCTCTCGGACGGTTCCTGCGCCCGCACCGCGCCCTGGCGCACGGCGTTGAAGTCCACCACGCTGCGCGGATGCGTCGCACACTCGGCGGTGCAGCGGCTGTCTCCCGGCTTACCCTTCACCGGGGTTGTCGATCGGCGTGGGCGGCAGGCCCATGCGCTGGCGCGTAGTTGATCGCCGAGCCCATCTGCAGCGACATTCCGCACTCCAGCCCGTTGATGACAACCTGGGCGACCTTGCCCATGTCGCCCGCGTCGCGGCCTCGGCGTCGGCCTCAGCCTGGACGGTGCCGGCGATGGTGAGGGCCTGGTAGACGTTCATCGCGTTGTGCTGTGCGCCGGACTCACGCGTGCTGCGCGGGGGCAGCACGAGGGCCTCGTCGATCGCGTCGTACACCTGACTCGCGCGCCAGCGCTCCGGGACGACCAGCGCGGCGGGCGGTGGCTCCTTGGGGCTCCTGTCCGGCATCAGCAGCGGCACCGCCACGGCGACGCCGGCTGCGACGGCATACCGCTCTAAACCTGATATCTGCCCCGTTCGGCTTCCGCAGCGTCAGCTCGTCGGTTCCAGCTGTGCGTCCCGGCGCACCAGAGCGGCATACCGCCCGTCCCGTTCCAGCAGTTCCTCATGGCTGCCGCGTTCGGCGACCCGCCCGGAGTCGAGGACCACGATCTGGTCGGCGCCGCGGATCGTGGACAGACGATGGGCGATGGTGATCGTCGTCCGGTCGGCCGACAGGGCGTCGATCGCCTCCTGGACGGCGGCCTCCGTGCGGGTGTCGAGCGCGCTGGTCGCCTCGTCGAGGATGAGGACCGGCGGATCGCGCAGGATCGTGCGGGCTATCGCGAGGCGCTGCTTCTCACCGCCGGAGAAGCGGTGGCCGCGTTCACCGACGACCGTGTCGTAGCCGTCGGGCAGCGCGGCTATGTGATCGTGTATCTGCGCCGCCCTGGCCGCGGCCTGCAGTTCCTCGTCGGTGGCGTCCGGCTTGGCGAAGCGGAGGTTGTCGGCGACCGAGGCGTGGAAGAGATACGTCTCCTGCGAGACGACACCGACCGCGCGGGCAAGGGTGTCGAAGTCGAGGTCCCGGACATCGACGCCGTCCACCGTGACACGGCCGCCGGTGACGTCGTAGAGCCGGGGCACCAGATAGCCGAGCGTGGACTTGCCGGCTCCGGTCGGCCCGACGACGGCGAGACTGCCGCCCGCGGGGACGGTGACGTCGATGCCGTCCAGGACGGGACGGGTTCTGTCGTCGTTGTCGTAGCGGAACTCGACGTCCTCGAAGCGGACTTCGCCCTTGACCTGGTCGAGATGGACGGGCCGCTCGCGCTCGGTGATGTCGATCGGCAGGTCCAGATACTCGAAGATTCGCTGGAAGAGCGCGAGGGACGTCTGGATCTGGACACCGGTCGCGAGCAGGCTCACGGCTGGGCGGAACAGTCCCTGCTGGAGCGAGACGAAGGCGACGATGGTGCCTAGCGAGACCTTGGGGCCGCCGAACTGGAGGGCGAGACCGGCCGTCCAGTAGATGATGGCGGGCATCGCGGCCATGACGATCGTGATCACGGCCATGCGCCAGCGCCCGGCCATGTTCGACTTCACTTCCAGGTCGACCAGGCGCTCGGACTCGTCCGCGAAGGAGGCGGTCAGTGAGTCGGAGCGGCCCATGGTGCGGCCGAGCAGGATGCCGCTGACCGACAGCGACTCGGTGACGGTGGCCGCCATCGCGGCCATCTGCTTCTGCCGCTGCGTGGTGATCTTCTTGCGTTCGTTGCCGACGCGGCGGCTTATCCATACGAACACCGGCAGCAGGAGGATCGAGACGATCGTGAGCCGCCAGTCGAGGGCGACCATCGCGACGATCGTGGCGACGACACTGGTGGCGTTGGATACCAGGGAGGTGGCGGTGGAGGTGACGGTGGCCTGCATGCCGCCGATGTCGTTGGCGATCCGCGACTGGACCTCGCCGGTGCGCGTGCGCGTGAAGAAGGCGAGTGACATGCGCTGCAGGCGGCCGTAGACGGCGGTGCGCAGGTCGTGCATGACGCGCTGGCCGACGGTGGTCGAGATCAGCGTCTGGAGCACGCCGAAGACGCTGGAGAGAACCGCGCTGAGGATCATGCCGAGCGCGAGCAGGCTGAGCAGGCCGGTGCGGCCCTGGGGGATCGCGACGTCCAGGGTCTCCTTGAGCAGGAACGGCGTGGCCACCGAGACCAGCGAGGCGGCGCCGACCAGCAGGCCGACGATCGCGAGCCGCCCGCGGTAGGGACGGAAGAGTTTCAGGATGCGCCGCACCTGCCGGGGCTGTTCCTTGGCGTCGGCAGGCGGGGTCCAGGACGTTTCACGGTCGGGATGCATGGGCTCCTACGGAGGTGAACGGGCGCCGGCCGGAGGTCGGCCGACGATGACGAACGGATCATAGCTCATTGTTACCTATACTCACAATGAACGGCATCCTGATATTGTTCCCGCATGACCACGCCCGATCCCGACGGAATGCTCGCCGAGCAGTTGCTGAGGCTGACCCGCCGGGTGCACCGCATCCAGAGGCGCCATCTGGAACAGAACGACCTCGGCATCACCCCGGCCCAGTCCCGGCTGCTGCGCACCCTCGCGCACTGCGCCTCGCCCCCGCGCATGGCCGATCTCGCCGAGCGCCTGGAGGTGGTGCCGCGGGCGGTGACGACGCTGGTCGACGGGCTGGAGGCGAGCGGGAAGGTACGGCGGATGCCGGATCCGGCGAACCGGCGGGTGACCCGGATCGAGCTGACGGACGAGGGGCGCACGACCCTGCGCGAGCTGGGGGGCGCACGCCGCTCCGCGGCCGAGGAGATCCTCGCGCCCCTGACGGAGAAGGAGCGTCAGGTACTCGGCGTGCTGCTGGACACCCTGATCGAGGGGGACCGGGACACGCGCTGCTGAGCCGCGCGCCGGCATCCGGTCAGCCCGCCTCCGGCGCGGGCTCCTTGACGGTCGGCCGCATCCTCTCGGCGGATTGCCCTTCCCGGCCCTCGTCGGACACGGGGGCGATCTCCCCGTCCAGCACCCTCTTGGCCCGCGCGGTGTCCAGCGCGCCCTCCCAGCGGGAGACTGCGAAGACGGCGACGCAGTTGCCGAGCAGGTTGGTGGTGACCCGCATGGAGTCCATGATCCGGTCGACGCCGAGGAGCAGGGCGACCGCTCCGGCGGGGATGACGCCCAGCGAGGTCGCGGTCGCGGACATCGCGAGGAAGGCCGAACCGGGCACGCCCGCCATGCCCTTACTGGTCAGCATGAGCACGAGGACGACCGTGATCTGCCGGCCCGGATCGAGTTCGACGCCCACCGCCTGCGCAATGAACAGGGTGCCGATGGAGAGGTAGATCGAGGCACCGTCGAGGTTGAAGGAATAGCCGGTGGGCAGCACCAGGCCCACGGCGTCGTCCCGGCAGCCGGCCTGCCGCAGCTTCTGCATCACGCGCGGCATGACGCTCTCACTGGATGCCGTACCGAGGGCCAGCAGCAGTTCCGCACGGGTGTAGCGGACGAACTTCCACAGGCTCAGCCCGCTGACCAGCCACAGCGCGACCCCCAGCAGCACGAGGAAGGCCGCGGCGACGGCGTAGCACAGGACGATGAGCTTGCCGTAGGTCTTCATGACCCCGAGGCCGTACTGGCCGACGAGGTGGACCATCGCGCCGAACACGGCGAGCGGCGCGAGCCGCATGACGAAGCCGACGACGGCGAAGACGACCTCCTGCGCCTGCTCGATCGCCGGCAGGACGCTGGGGACCTTGGTGTGGCCGAGGTGGAGCAGTGCCGCGCCGACCAGACAGGCCAGGACGAGGACCTGCAGCAGGGCGTTGTCCGCGAAGGCTCCGACGACACTGTCCGGCAAGGCGTTCAGGATGAACGCGGTCGTGGACGGCAGTGCGCCGCCCTGGGTCTGCCGGTCGACCGCCGAGGCGTCGAGCTTCGCGGGGTCCACGTGCATCCCGGTGCCGGGACCGGCCACATTGGCGGCGACCAGGCCGAGGAGCAGGGCAACCGTGGACGCCGCCTCGAACCAGATCAGGGCCTTGAGCCCGATCCGCCCGAAGGCCTTCAGATCACCGGCCTTGGCGATGCCCACGACGACCACACAGAACACCAGCGGCGAGATGACCGCCTTGATCAGGCGCACGAAACCGTCGCCGAGCGGCTGGAAGGCCGTGGCCGACTCGGGCCACAGCTTCCCGACGACGATGCCGAGCACGAGCGCGCAGGCGACCTGCGCGAAGAGGGAGGTACGCAGTATGCGTGCGACGCGTCGCGGCAGGGACGGTACGGACTGCGGCACGGGCACTCCTAGGGGGACGTCGGCACGCAGAAGCCGAGCGGTACTTCTGCGATACGGAAAGCGGCTTCCGTATCGATCACTCTGCAGCCGTTGTAGATCCCCACGGAGACACCCGTGTCACAGCCAGGTAAATCACACCGCCCGTGGCGCACTCCACATCGCCGCGCTCAACAGCGGTAGCGATCCTCCGTCAACACCCCCTGAACCGTGGTCAGTACATGGTCGTAGCAGCCGTCGGAGCCGTACAGCCGGTAGCGCTCGCTCGACGTGCCGACCGCGTGCCGCTGGTCGCGCGGGACGTTCATCGTGTACGCCGCGTCGCCGCTGTAGGTGTCGTCGAGCTGTGACCAGGTGGTGCGCCGGCCGTCCCGCAGGTCCACGACCGACGCACGGTCGCCGATGGTCAGCACGGTGCGCAGCCGGTTGTCCGTGCCGATGGTCGTGGCGCCGTTCATGGTGTACGTCCGGTGCGTGTGCGTCGTCCGCGCGGGGCCCTGTCCGCCGACGGTGACCGTCTGGTCGTCGGACCACGCCGCGTCCAGTCCGTCCGTGTTCTCACCCTCGGTCCAGCGGTGCACGGAGGTGTTGGCGAGCCTCCGGGTGACGGTGGTGGTCACACGGCCGTGCGAGGTGTCGAGGTAGCCGGACACGGTGAGCCGGTGTCCCGCCTCGGTGTTCACACGGTTCTCCGAACCGGGCGTGTAGGTGGAGGAATTGGCGATGTCCGTCGCCCGGTCCGCAGTGAGCGCACCGGTGACCTGGGTGCGGTGCGCGTCCTGCCAGACCAGGACGTTCACCGGCGCGCTCCAGCCCGACTGGCCCGCGGGGACGCCGACGACGGACACGTCGACGTGGTGCGGACGGCCGTCGTCGAGCAGGCCCGCGAAGGGCGTGAGGTCGTACTCGATGGGCCGCACGTCGAAGGCGCCCGGCGCCGGAAGGACGTACCAGAGGAAGGGGTTGGACCAGCCGCCGGTCCAGACGTTCGGGAACGGCGCCGCGATACCGGCGAGTTGACCGTCGACCTTGATCTGCACCTCACGGTAGGGACCGTGATCGGCCTTGCAGGAGTACGACGCCGGGTCGGCCACGGTGAGATACCAGAACTCCTCGCAGCCGCCGCCCGAACCGGTCGCATAGACCTCGGCGACGATCCGCTCGCTGTTGCGCGGGGCGGTGAGGGTTGTGCCGCCGGGCGAGTCCGCGAGCGTGAGGACACGGTCGGGGGTCCGCTCGGCGGGGCGGCCCGCATAGAAGGTCAGGCTGGCGTGCACATCGATGACACCGGTGTACGTGCCGTCCACCACGTTGCCGATCAGCATCTCGACGTCCTGCGGGCTGCGGAAGGTGTCGCTGTAGCGGGTGACGTCCTTCTCGACGTGCCATGCGATGCCGTCGGGCGAGGGTTCGGGTGTGGAGGTACGCAGGATCTCGACCCCGCCGACGTGCAGATAGCCGAGGCGGTCGTACTGACGGCCCTTCACCTTGCCGTCGAGCCGCAGGACGACCTTGCTCCAGTGGTCGCCGCAGTCCTGGGGCGGGGTGTAGGCGCCGCGGTAGGGCGTGAAGTCGCGGAACTGGGCGTCGGCCAGGGTGACCTGGCACGACCTGGTGTGCGGCCGGTCGGCGGGCGGTGCCGCGGTGACCGGGTCGTGCCAGTCGGTACCGAACTCGGGCGGAACGTCGACCGCTTGGGCGACGACGGCTCCGGTACCGAGGATCGCGCTCACCAGGAGGGCCACACCGGCCAGCATGGACATGACTATCTGTCTACTCATGGCCGGTGTTCTACGGGGAGTCGGGGGCGGCCCGCAATGACGCGTCGAGGAGAACGACGCGATCGGGCCTGATCGGCCCCAGGGGCTTGTCGGCCCCGAGATGCACGCGGGGCGCGTCGGTGTCGGGGCGGCCTTGGAAAGACCGCCCGAGGCGGCCGGAGGGCCGGTGCGTCAGGCGCGCAGTTCCTGCCTGTCGCCCATCACCATCACCGGGCGCCGGGCCGGATCGAGCGTGCGCAGCAGGAACTGCATGGCGTCCATGGGCACGCTGACGCACGCGGACGTGCCGTCGCCGTGGTCGAGGTGCAGCCAGATGCCACCGCCCTTCGCGTCACCCTCGGGGCGAGCGCCGTCGTCCGGCGGGTGGCCCGGGCGGCGGTTGTAGTCGATGGCGATGACGTAGTCGAAGTCATGCTGATGCGCCTCGGCCCGGTTCGGGGGCGCGAAGGAGTTCGCGTCCTGGAGGTACGGCAGCCTGGTGCCTGGGTCGTCGAGCACACCGCCCGCGTCGGAGAGGCCGAACACACCGATGGGACTGCGCTCGTCACCCTCGCGATGGCGCCCGGTCCAGCCGTTGCGGCCGTTGTGCGCCGGCCACGTGGCCATCGGTCGCCACTCCGGCCCCTCCCGCATGTACAGCACGGCCGTGGAGTCGGGCGAGTTCTCGCCGTCGCCGTACACCACGAGGACCTGGCCGGTGTCCCGGGAGATCTGCCGGTACAGCCGGTCGCCGACGTCCGGGACGCGGGTCGGGTCGGCCACGGGAGCGGTCGACACCACGGGACTCCGCGTGACCTGTCCGTGGGGGCCCACCGCCCCGCCGGCGCGAACCGGACCGGACGCGTCGGTCCCACACGCGGACAGAGTCGCCACAAGTGCCCCAAAGGCCGTCGCCGCGACCGTCATTCGCCGCACGTTGTCCATGAGCACATGACCATCGTGGCTTACGTACCGGTTGATAGTGCGATCTTCTGGACATTCGGGTGACGGCCTCATGCGCACGATGGACCGGCCGTCCACCCGACCGCCGAGAGCCGGACAGGACTCCTCTCCCGGCGATGCCGGACCCCGTGGCCCGTGGCCGGAAGCCGGTGGATTTCACCGCTCGGTCAGGAAAACCGTTTGAAATTCACCACTCAGCGACGCCAACCTTTCACAGCTCGTCACCGCTTCTCGCCGCCTCCCCTCCCCTCGCTTCCCCCTGCCTCCCTATTCCTCCCTTCCCTCCTGACACGAGCCACTGAGAACTCATGCAGATTCAAGACCTTCCGTACTCCGATCCGGGCGTCCCGGACGCACGTTCGGGCCCCCGATTCCTGTGGTGGCTCTGGCGGAATCAGCTGGGCGGACAGCTGAAGTCGCTCGCCTGGGGCCTGCTGCACTTCGTCGCCGTCTCGGCCTTGCCCTTCTGTGTCGGCCTCGCTGTCCAGGCGGTCGTCGACCGCTCCGGCACCCGGCTCGCCCTGACGGGTGGTCTGATGCTGCTGTGCGGCACGGGCATCGCCGTCGGCGACACCTTCCTGCACCGGACCGCCGTCACCAACTGGATCACGGCCGCCGCCCGAGTCCAGCAACTGCTGGCGCGCAAGGCCGCCCGGCTCGGCTCCGCCCTGACCCGGCGGGTCGCCGCCGGCGAAGTGGTGGCGGTCTCCACCGGCGACGTCGAGAAGATCGGCTGGTTCGTCGAGGCCGTGTCCCGGTTCACCGCGGCCGCGCTGTCGGTCGTGGTGGTCTGTGTCGCCCTCGTCGTCTACCAGCCCGCCCTGGGCGTGGTCGTCGCCGTCGGACTGCCGGTGGTGGCGCTCGCGGTGCTGCCGCTGCTGCCCCGGGCGACCCGCCGCGCCGACGTGCAGCGCGAGAAGGCGGGCCGGGCCACCGAGCTGGCCTCGGACACGGTCGCCGGGCTGCGCGTGCTGCGCGGCATCGGCGGCGAGGAGCTGTTCCTCGACCGCTACCGCCGTGCCTCGCAGGAGGTCCGGCACGCCGCGGTGCGCAGCGCCCGGATGTGGTCGCTGATCTCCGCCCTCCAGGTGCTGCTGCCCGGACTGCTGCTCATCGCAGTCGTCTGGCACGGCATCCACCTGGCCCGCCAGGGCCGGATCACCGTCGGTGAACTCGTCACCGTCTACAGCGCGGTCATGGTTCTGAACTACCCGCTGCGGCACTTCGAGGAGATCGCCATGGCGTACTCCTTCTCGCGGCCGTCGGCCAAACGGGCGGCACGGGTGCTGTCGCTGGAGCGGTCAACGGCCACCGAGGGCATCCGCGAGACGCAGGTGCCGTGCGGCGACCTGTACGACCCCGGCACCGATCTGCTGGCTCCAGCGGGCCGTCTCACCGCTGTGGTCTGCGGCGATCCGGACGCGGCGGGCAGGCTCGCGGAGCGGCTGGGCGGCCACGCGACCGAGCAGGGCCGCTCGGCGCTGCTCGGCGGCGTCGCCCTGGACGAACTCCCGCTGGACAGCGCCCGTACCGCCGTCCTTGTCCAGGACAAGGACCCGGTACTGCTGTCCGGCACGCTGCGTGAGCTGCTCGACGTGCCCGCCTCCGGAAGCGTGCGAGCCTCGGACGCGCTGGCCGCGGCGCAGTGCGACGACGTTCTGGACGCACTCGTCCAGGGCTCGCTGGACGCCGCGGACCCCATGGACGCCCGTATCAGCGAGCGCGGGCGGTCCCTGTCCGGAGGCCAGCGCCAGCGGCTGGCGCTGGCCCGGTCACTGATCACCGACCCCCAGGTGCTGGTGCTGGACGAACCGACGTCCGCGGTCGACTCGCACACCGAGGCACGGATCGCGGACGGGCTGCGCCGACTGCGCTCGGGACGCACGACGGTGGTGTTCACCTCCTCACCGCTGCTGCTCGACCGCGCGGACCGCGTCGTCCTGGTCCACGAGGGCGAGGTCGTAGCGGTCGGTCCGCACCGCGAGCTGATCGACGGCGAGCCGCGATACCGGGCCGTGGTCACGCGAGAGCCGGACGCCGAGCTGGCCGCGGGCGACGCGGGCGCCCTGGTGGACACGGCCGACGAGGGCGCCCTCGTGGGCGCGGGCCAGGAACGGAAAGAGAGCGAGGAGAGCGCATGATCGGCGTTGCGCCGCCGGCGTACGACCCGGCGGCCCCGACGGCCGCCACCACCCTGCCTGTCGGCGCGGCGGCGACCGTGCGCGGCTACGTCGCCGAGCTGTTCCGCCGGCACCGCCGGGCGTTCCTGCTGCTCATCGGCGTGAACACGGTGGCCGTGATCGCTTCCATGGTGGGTCCCTACCTGCTCGGCGGCCTGGTCGAGCGGGTGTCGGACGGGTCGCGGGAGCTTCATCTGGGCCTGACCGCCGGGCTGTTCGTGCTCGCGCTGTCCGTGCAGGCCGTCTTCGTACACCAGGTGCGGCTGCGGGGCGCGATGCTCGGCGAGCGGATGCTGGCCGACCTGCGCGAGGACTTCCTCGTCCGGTCGGTCGGGCTGCCGCCGGGCGTGCTGGAACGGGCCGGCACCGGTGATCTGCTCTCCCGCATCACCACCGACATCGACCGTCTGGCCAACGCGATGCGCGAGGCCGTGCCGCAGCTGGCTATCGGTGTCGTGTGGGCCCTGCTGCTGCTCGGCGGGCTCGTCGTGACGGCTCCGCCGCTCGCGGCCGCCGTGCTGCTCGCCGTGCCGGTGCTCGTGATCGGCTGCCGCTGGTACTTCAAGCGGGCGCCCTCCGGATACCGCTCCGAGGCCGCCGGATACGCGGCCGTCGCCGCCGCGCTCGCCGAGACGGTGGACGCGGGCCACACCGTCGAGGCGCACCGGCTCGGCGCCCGCCGCGTCGCCCTGTCGGAGCGGCGGATCAAGGAGTGGACAGCCTGGGAGCGGTACACGCTCTGGCTGCGGTCCGTGCTCTTCCCGGTGATCAACGCCGTCCACATCATCGTGCTCGGCTCGGTCCTCATGGTCGGCGGGGCGTTCGTCCTGCACGGCTGGATCGGGGTGGGGCAACTGACCACGGGTGCCCTCCTCGCGCAGATGCTCGTCGACCCGGTGAACCTGATCCTGCGCTGGTACGACGAGGTGCAGGTCGCCCAGGTGTCGCTGGCCCGGCTGGTCGGTGTGCGGGACATCGAGCCGGACGCCGGGGACGTCTCGCTGGCGCCGGACGGGCGTGACGTGCACGCCGACCGGGTGCACTTCGGCTACCGCGAGGGCGTCGACGTGCTGCGCAAGGTGTCGCTGGAGGTCGCCCCGGGCACCCGGCTGGCCCTGGTCGGCCCCTCGGGCGCGGGCAAGTCCACCCTGGGCAGGCTGCTGGCCGGGATCTACGCACCCCGCGACGGCAGGATCACCCTGGGCGGCGCGGAGCTGTCCCGGATGCCCGCGGAACGGGTCCGCTCCCACGTCGCCCTCGTCAACCAGGAACACCACGTCTTCGTCGGCTCCCTTCGGGACAACCTCCTGCTGGCCCGTACCGGTGCCACGGACGCCGAGCTGTGGGCGGCGCTGGGCGCGGTCGACGCGGACGGCTGGGCGCGGGCACTGGACGACGGCCTGGACACCGAGGTCGGCTCCGGCGGGCTCGCGCTGACCCCGGCGCAGGCCCAGCAGATCGCGCTGGCCCGGCTGGTGCTGGCCGATCCGCACACGCTGGTCCTGGACGAGGCCACCTCGCTGCTGGACCCACGCGCGGCCCGGCATCTGGAACGCTCCCTGGCCCGGGTCCTGGACGGCCGCACCGTAGTCGCCATCGCCCACCGCCTGCACACCGCCCATGACGCCGACGTGATCGCCGTCGTGGAGAACGGCCGCATCAGCGAGCTGGGCAGCCACGACGACCTGGTCACGGCGGACGGCCCCTACGCGGCGCTCTGGCGATCCTGGCACGGGTGAGACTCCGCCCTGTGCGCGAGCGCCAGGGTGCCAGGTGTTTGACGCCGAGTGCCGGATGCCGGCGGTCGTGGCCACGATCGCCGGGGAATGCGGCGGCCGGGCCGCGGCAAACGGGCGGGCTGGGGCGCGTGCCGGGCGCCGGTGCGCGTGTGCGGGCACGGAGCCACGTCCGTGACGTTGCGCGGTGCCGAGCAGGGGTGGAAGGCTGGAGAACGGCACCGGCTCGGGGCACGCCTCGGAACCACCCGGTTCACGGCGTGTGGCCCCCGTGTCGCGCGTGCCGGCGGCCCGCCGCCCGCTGTGGTGGCACATGGCCGTCCTCACCACCTGGAGGTACTCGTGGACCGCGCCGACAGCTGGGGGGACGACGTCTACCAGCCCGATTCCTCGGAGATCCGGGAGGACTCGGGGGTGCTCGACGTCGAGGACACACTGGACTTCGACGGCGTCGAGGACCCGCTCGACCGCGGCTGGTCCCCTCCTGAGCGCCCCTGGGCGGTGGAGCACACCGGTGTGACGGCGGCCGAGCGCCAGGCGGGCGAGACTCTCGACCAGCGGCTCGCCGAGGAGCAGCCGGACCTGCCCACGCCCGACGGCGACGACCTCGGTGACTGTGCCGGAACCGACGGGGAACTCCTCGACAACGAGGTCGGCAACCTGCGCTCCGGCCGGCTGGTGGCTCCGGACGAGGGAGCGCACGAGGACGAAGAGGCCGCCCTCGTCGCCACCGATGTCGGCATCGACGGCGCCGCCGCCTCCGCCGAGGAGGCCGCGATGCACATCGTCGACGAGGAATCGCTGTCCGGCTGAGCCGCGCGCCCCCTGCCCGACCGCCCCGCACGAGGAGCCGCCATGCAGCAGGACAAGCACCCCGACTACCACCCCGTGGTCTTCCGTGACCGCGCCGCCGGCTACGCGTTCCTGACCCGCTCGACCGCGCAGAGCGAGCAGACCATCGAGTGGGACGACGGCCGGACCTACCCGGTGGTCGACGTGGAGATCTCCTCGGAGAGCCACCCCTTCTACACGGGCAAGGCCCGGACCGTCGACACCGAGGGCCGCGTCGCCCGCTTCGAGCGCCGGTACGGCGGGGCGGAGTCCGGCGAGGCGACCTGATCCACCTGCTCCCGATCCGTGCCTCGGGTCAGGCACCGGGCTACGCGGAAGGAAACGCCCCGGAAGTGAGGGGCGCCTCAGATCACGTTGAGGGCCGCCGCACAGCCCACTCCGCCGAGCAGCATGAACACGGGCATCAGCACCTTCAGCTCCACCCAGCTCCCGGCCCGGAAGCGCATCGCCTTCGGCGGCCCCACCGGGTACCACCGCTTGCGGCCCAGCGGGATGGGCCACAGGATCGGACAGCCCGACACGGTCAGCGCGTCCCCGATGTCGTGCACCAGCGCGCCCAGCACGACCGGCAGTCCCAGCCACAGGTACTGCTGGCCCGGCGCGGTGAACAGCCAGTCGGAGCCATTGCCGGGCTTGTCCAGGATCCCCGCGAGGATCCACGCGCTGGTCGCTGCCAGCAGCCAGACCAGGACATCGGCGCTGGAACCCCGGGCCGCCCGCCACAGCAGACCCTCGATCGCCAGCACCATGTGCACGAAGAGAATCGCCAGTACCGCCCACCGGCCGCCCGCGATCGCCGCTGCCGAGCAGCCGGCGCCGAGCAGGACCGCCCACAGCCAGGTGTGCGTCAGTGTGCGGTGGCCGCCGTTGCGGCGCGGGTCGCCCTTCATCCGGGTCGCCTTGTAGACGGCGTACGACAGCTTGTCCACGATCTCGCAGGTCCAGTGAGAGATCGGGCCGAAGGAGCGCGAGATGGTCGCCGCCTTGTGGTCGAGGTCCGGGGCGAGCGCGGCACCGGCACAGATCAGAGCCCCCACGAGGAGAACCGGCCAGGGCATCGGATGCCCCGCCGCCGCGGCGGCGGCTCCGACCCCGAGCCAGGCCGCGGCCCCCGACAGTGAGTGTGCTGGTCCCATCATGGCCGCTTCCCGCCCCATTCCTCGTGTGCCGCTGTCCAGTTGACCTGGTGCGCTGACGCTCCGTCGGCGACACAGCGTAGCTGCCGTGATCTTCGCGCTCACAGCCGATTCCCCTCTTGGGGACCGGGGCAGGCAAGATGGGTGCGTGACCCTCATCGATCAGCTGCCGCCGACCGCCGACCCCGACGCCCTGTACGAAGCCTTCGAGTCGTGGACGCAGGAGCGCGGCCTCACCCTCTACCCGCACCAGGAGGAGGCGCTGATCGAGGTGGTCTCCGGGGCGAACGTGATCGTCTCGACCCCCACCGGCTCCGGCAAGAGCATGATCGCCGCGGGCGCGCACTTCGCCGCGCTGGCCCGGGACGAGGTCACCTTCTACACGGCTCCGATCAAGGCGCTGGTGTCGGAGAAGTTCTTCGAGCTTTGCAAGATCTTCGGTACCGAGAACGTCGGCATGCTCACGGGCGACGCCTCCGTGAACGCCGACGCTCCTGTGATCTGCTGCACCGCCGAGGTGCTCGCGTCGATCGCGCTGCGCGACGGCAAGGACGCGGACATCGGCCAGGTCGTCATGGACGAGTTCCACTTCTACGCGGAGGGCGATCGCGGCTGGGCGTGGCAGATCCCGTTGCTGGAACTCCCCCAGGCGCAGTTCATCCTGATGTCGGCCACTTTGGGCGATGTGTCGTTCTTCGAGAAGGACCTCACGCGCCGTACCGGCCGCCCCACGTCGGTGGTCCGCTCGGCGACCCGCCCGGTGCCGCTCTCCTACGAGTACCAGCTCACCCCGCTCACCGAGACACTCACCGACCTGCTGCAGAGCAAGCAGGCGCCGGTGTACATCGTGCACTTCACACAGGCGCAGGCCGTGGAGCGGGCGCAGGCGCTGATGAGCATCAACATGTGCTCGCGCGAGGAGAAGGACCAGATCGCCGAGCTGATCGGCAACTTCCGCTTCACCACCAAGTTCGGCCGCAACCTCTCCCGTTACGTCCGGCATGGCATCGGCGTCCACCATGCCGGCATGCTGCCCAAGTACCGGCGGCTGGTGGAGAAACTCGCCCAGGCCGGACTGCTGAAGGTCATCTGCGGCACGGACACGCTCGGCGTGGGCGTCAACGTGCCGATCCGCACAGTGCTGTTCACCGCCCTCACGAAGTACGACGGCAGCCGGGTGCGCACGCTGCGGGCCCGGGAGTTCCATCAGATCGCCGGCCGGGCCGGCCGGGCCGGCTTCGACACGGCGGGACTGGTCGTGGCACAGGCGCCGGAGCACATCATCGAGAACGAGAAGGCGCTCGCCAAGGCAGGCGACGACCCGAAGAAGCGGCGCAAGGTGGTGCGCAAGAAGGCGCCGGAGGGCTTTGTCGGCTGGACGGACAACACCTTCCAGAAGCTGATCGAGTCGGAGCCGGAGCCGCTGACCTCGCGTTTCCGGGTGACGCACACGATGCTGCTGTCGGTGATCGCCCGCCCGGGCAACGCGTTCGAGGCGATGCGTCACCTCCTGGAGGACAACCACGAGCCGCGCAGGCAGCAGCTCCGTCACATCCGCCGGGCGATCGCGATCTACCGCTCGCTGCTCGACGGCGGGATCGTGGAGAAGCTCGACAAGCCCGACGCCGAGGGCCGGATCGTCCGGCTCACGGTCGACCTGCAGCAGGACTTCGCGCTCAACCAGCCGCTGTCCACGTTCGCGCTCGCCGCGTTCGAACTCCTCGACCCCGAGTCGCCGTCCTACGCCCTCGACATGGTGTCCGTGGTCGAGTCCACCCTGGACGATCCGCGGCAGATCCTCGTCGCCCAGCAGAACAAGGCGCGCGGCGAGGCCGTGGCCGCGATGAAGGCGGACGGTGTCGAGTACGAGGAGCGCATGGAGCGCCTTCAGGACATCACGTACCCGAAGCCACTGGAAGAGCTGCTCTTCCACGCGTACAACACCTACCGCAAGAGCCACCCGTGGGTCGGCGACCACCCGTTGTCGCCTAAGTCCGTGATCCGGGACATGTACGAACGGGCACTGTCCTTTACCGAGTTGGTGTCCTTCTACGAGCTGGCCCGCACCGAGGGCATCGTGCTGCGCTACCTCGCCAGCGCCTACAAGACCCTCGACCACAACATCCCGGACGACCTCAAGTCCGAGGACCTGCAGGATCTGATCGAGTGGCTCGGCGAGATGGTGCGCCAGGTGGACTCCAGCCTGCTGGACGAGTGGGAGCAGCTCGCGAACCCGGAGGAGATGACCGCCGAGGAGGCCCAGGAGAAGGCCGACGAGGTGAAGCCGATCACCACGAACGCGCGCGCCTTCCGGGTCCTGGTCCGCAACGCCCTGTTCCGCCGCGTGGAGCTGGCCGCCCTCGACCAGGTCGAGGAGCTGGGCGAGCTGGACGCCGAGTCCGGCTGGGACGCCGACGCCTGGGGCGAGGCGATGGACAGGTACTGGGACGAGTACGAGGATCTCGGCACCGGTCCCGACGCCCGCGGCCCCAAGCTGCTGGTCATCAAGGAGGAGCCGGAGAACGGCCTCTGGCGGGTCCGCCAGATCTTCGACGACCCGAACGGCGACCACGACTGGGGCATCAGCGCGGAGATCGACCTCGCGGCCTCGGACGCCGAGGGCCGTGCGGTCGTCCGAGTCACCGAGGTCGGCCAGTTGTGAGCCGTTCGCGACCAGTTGTGAGCCAAGGAGAATCCCACCGATGACGAACCCGGCCGAGAGACTGGTCGACCTGCTGGACCTCGAGCAGATCGAGGTCGACATCTTCCGTGGCCGAAGCCCGCAGGAGTCCCTGCAGCGGGTCTTCGGCGGCCAGGTGGCGGGCCAGGCGCTGGTCGCCGCCGGCCGCACCACGGACGGCGACCGCCCGGTGCACTCGCTGCACGCGTACTTCCTACGCCCGGGCCGCCCCGGGGTGCCGATCGTGTACCAGGTGGAGCGGGTCCGCGACGGCCGGTCGTTCACCACGCGCCGGGTCACGGCCGTGCAGCAGGGTCGCACGATCTTCAACCTGACCGCCTCCTTTCACAAGCCTGAGGAAGGACCGTTCGAGCACCAGCTGCCGCCGGCCCGCGAGGTGCCGCACCCGGAGTCGCTGCCGACGGTCTCCGAGGAGATCCGCAAGCACCTGGGCGCGCTGCCTGAGCAGTTGGAGCGGATGGCGCGCCGCCAGCCCTTCGACATCCGCTATGTCGACCGGCTGCGCTGGAACAGCGAGGAGATACAGGGCGCCGAGCCGCGCAGCGCGGTGTGGATGCGCGCGGTCGGACCGCTCGGTGACGACCCGCTGGTCCACACGTGTGCGCTGACCTACGCCAGCGACATGACGCTCCTGGACGCGGTCCGTATCCCGGTCGAACCCCTGTGGGGTCCGCGGAACTTCGATCTGGCCTCGCTGGACCACGCGATGTGGTTCCACCGGCCGTTCCGCGCGGACGAGTGGTTCCTGTACGACCAGGAGTCGCCCATCGCCACGGGCGGGCGCGGTCTGGCTCGCGGGCGCATCTACGACCTGCAGGGGCGTCTGCTCGTCTCGGTCGTCCAGGAGGGCCTGTTCAGGTCCCTGTAGCGAGCCGGCTGCCGGGGCCTCGGCCGGGTTGGTTCACACCCGGGCGGGCCGAGCGCTTCTCCGCCGTAGCCAAGCCCGCAGGCCGCGGTCGGTTCGCGGCGAGGGCGCGTCGGCCCGACGGCGCCCCCGGCGGGCCGGGGACGCCGCGGACTGCGGCACGACCGGCGTGCCATGCCACTCGAACGCTCGGGTCATGGGCTCGTCCGCCGGCTCGAACGACCCCGGCAGCCGTCCTCCGTTCGGCCCGGACGCCCCCGCCGGCGGCCCGGTCGTCGGCTCAGACGGTCCCGGCAGCGGCTCGGGGGCGCGTGCCGCGACCGGCTCTTCGTCGGGCGCCGAGGATGCCCGTGCCGTCGGCTCCGTGATGCGCGTGACCGTTCGGGCCATCGGCGGGATGGGCCGTGCGGTCGCTCGCGGGGTCGGTGCGGGACGGCGGGCGGCCGGGCGTGGGGCCCGTGAGAGGGCGCGGGCCTCCTCAATCACCTGGGCCAGTTCGCTGCGCAGCCACGCGATCTCGTCCGCGTCCTGCGCCGTCGTGATCCGCTCCGCGAGGTACGCGGCAGGCGATCCCGGAGTGCCCTGACCCGGCGGCGTGGGCCGGAACCGGTTCACATGGGCCCGCTCGTACGGGTCCCTGACGACGTCGGCGACCTCGACGGGCGAGAGGAAGGCGGCCACGGCTCCAGCCCGGGCCCACGGCTCGTCGACCTGACGCAGCAGAAACCCGAGGTGGCGCCCTCGCCAGTTGCGGGCGCGCAGGTCCACCCCGGCCTCCAACTGGCCGCGCAGGTTCTCAGGTGTACGCCCCTTGAGCAGATGCGCGTTCCCGGCGTCCGAGGCGAACGCGCGCAGGTCTTCGGCCAGATAGAGCCAGACCACGGCCCGATAGCGGTTCAGGTACCACTTCGCCGGCACGAGCAGGCCCAGTCGGGCGAGGCGGGTGAACCGGGCGGCCGGGATCTCCATGAGCCTTGCGCCCTCCGTCGTGCCCACCACCCGCACACGATCGCGCAGGGCTTCCGGGTGCCCCGCCTGCGCACGCAGGCGGTCGATCTCCGCGCGTTCCACCCTCCGGCCTCCTCCCCCGCCCTCGTCTGGCAGGGTCCGGATGTGGCCGAGATGAACGGCGAGGTCGAACTCGCCTCGTTTCAGCTCCAGTTCTCGAGCCGCAAGGCTCGGGGTGCAGGTCACGGGCCGCGATGGGCTGACAGTGCTTGCGGACATGGTCGTACTCCCCCGTGGAGTCCTTGGCTCACGCCCTGTGCGTTCGCCGTGGACACACCGTAGCCAATCCGGCGCAAGCCATGGTTGACCTGTGGATAACTCCGCGACGGAAGGAGAATCCGCAGGTCAGGCGTCTTTGATGGGGGTTCGCTCGGGTTGCCTGGCGTCCACGCCGAGGTGCTCGCCGACGCGATTGACGAGCAGAGTCATCTCGTAGGCGATCTGACCGATGTCGGCCTCCGCGCCGCTGAGCACACACAGGCAGCTGCCGGTGCCGGCAGCGGTCACGAACAGTACGGCGTCGTCGTACTCGATCATGGTCTGGCGTACTCCGCCCGCGCCGAAGTGGCGTCCCGACCCCTTGGCCAGGCTGTGCAGTCCGGACGCCACGGCGGCCAGATGCTCGGCGTCCTCTCGGCGCAGGCCCGTACTCGCCCCCGTGACCAGTCCGTCGTTCGACAGGACCAGCGCGTGCCGCACATGGTCCACACGCTCGGTCAGATCGTCCAGGAGCCATCCGAGTCCCTGGTTCTGCCCCATCTCCGTCTCCCCGTGGGATCTCCCCCTGGCTGGAGGAACTCTGCGCCAGCCTTCCCCACGACCGGCGTCCGGGCAAGCAAGATGGGCGCATGGCACAGAAGATGACCGACGACGAATGGCGGGCGTTCGTCTCGAACGGCACCCGAACCGGCAAGCTGTCCACCGTTCGCGCCGATGGGAGCCCGCATGTGGCCCCGATCTGGTTTCTGCTGGACGGGGCCGAACTGGTCTTCAACACCGGTAAGGACACCGTAAAGGGGCGCAATCTCGCCCGTGACGGACGCATCGCCCTGTGTGTGGACGACGATCGGCCACCGTTCCACTTCGTGGTGGTGAACGGCCGCGCACGGCTGTCGGAGGACCTGGACGAGGTGCGCCACTGGGCCACCCGGATCGCCGCCCGGTACATGGGCGAGGACCGCGCCGAGGAGTACGGCGCCCGCAACGGCGTTCCGGGCGAGCTGCTGGTCCGCGTCACGGTCGACCAGGTGGTGGCCGTGAAGGATCTGGCGGACTGAGGCGGCGGGCTCAGCCGACCGAGTCCAGGAGCCGGGCGGTGTGCATCCGTCCGGCGTACTCGACGAGCCGGATCAGGACTTCCTTGCCGGAGTCCCGGTCCCGCGCGTCGCACAGCACCACGGGTGTGCCACGGTCGAGGTCGAGGGCGCGGGAGACGTCGTGGGCGCCGTGGGCACGGGCTCCCGCGAAGCAGTTGACGGCCACCACGAACGGGATGCGCCGGTGCTCGAAGTAGTCGACCGCGGGGAAGCAGTCCTCCAGGCGCCGCGTGTCGGCGAGGACGACGGCGCCGAGGGCGCCTTGGGACAACTCGTCCCACAGGAACCAGAAGCGGTCCTGCCCCGGGGTGCCGAAGAGGTACAGGGACAGGCCGGAGCGGATGGTGATGCGCCCGAAGTCCATGGCGACGGTGGTGGTGACCTTCTGGTCCACGCCGTCGGTGTCGTCCACGAGTTGTCCCGCCTCGCTGAGGAGTTCCTCGGTACGCAGCGGCCGAATCTCGCTGACGGCCCCGACCAGGGTCGTCTTGCCGACGCCGAATCCGCCGGCGACCAGTATCTTCAGCGCCAGGGCGGTGGTGTCGTCGGCGGCTTCGGAGTGCTCGGTGACCATGATCACTTCTCTCGGGAGGGCCGGCTGCGGTCGGCGTCCGCCTGGTGCGGGGATGAAGGCAGCATCATGACAACGGGGCCGCGTCTGGGGGCGGTTGGACCGAAACGCACCTGATGTGACCGACTCGCGCCCGGTCGGAGGCGCAACGCGCACGGATCGGTATCCCACGCGCACGGGTCGGCAGACGACGCCCACAGACCAGGATGCGACGTGTACGGATCGGCGCGGGGAACCGCACACAGCGCGGTGCGCGGCGGGTTCTGAACTGTCATCTACAGCGCTCGCAATCCTTCGATGACCTCGCGCAGAATCCGTTCGTCGGGCAACTGTGCCGGGGGCACCGGACGGCTGATGACCACGCAGCCCAGCTCCAGGAGGTCGCCGAGCAGCACCCTGACCACGCCGACGGGGAGGTCCGCGTCCGCCGCGAGTTCGGCGACGGACTGTGTCTCGGTACGGCACAGCTCGATCAGGGTCCGGTGTTCGGGGCCGAGCGCGGTGCCGTCGTCGAGCGCCGGTGCCGTGGGGTCGAGGGTGACGAGGGCGATCAGGTCGAAGCGCACCCCGGTGGGTCCCGGCTGGGTGCGTCCGCCCGTCATCGCGTAGGGGCGGACCAGTGGTCCGGCCTCGCCGTCGTACCACTGGCTGCCCGGCTCCCACGAGCCGCCGCGGTTCTCGGTCATCGGTGCCGCCCTTTCGCGGTCATCCGGCCGCAGGCGGCTGCGCGGTGACACGCGGTGCTGTGTAGAGGTGCTCGCCGACCCGCTTGACCAGGCGTGCCATCTCGTAGGCGACCAGTCCGATGTCGGCGGTGACCGCGGTGAGGACGGCGAGGCAGGAGCCGTCGCCGGCGGCGGCCACGAAGAGGAACGCGTCGTCCATCTCGACCATGGTCTGCCGCACGCCACCCGCTCCGAAGTGCCGTCCCGCGCCCTTGGCGAGGCTGTTGAAGCCGGAGGCGACGGCGGCGAGGTGTTCGGCGTCCTCCCGGGCGAGACCGGTGGAGGCGCCGACGGCCAGCCCGTCGTTGGAGAGCACGACGGCGTGCCGCACCTCGTGCACACGCATCACCAGGTCGTCGAGCAACCAGTCCAGTTCGCCGGAACGCTGGCCGGTCCTCGTGTTCGGGTCCTGGATCATGCCGGGTCTCCTTCGCTGCTGTCTCTGCCCGTTTCGGGTCGCGGGGCGCTGCCGCGGCCGGGTTGTCTGCCGCCACCGCGCGCCCAGCCGTCGCGGTAGGCCGTCATGCGGTCCCGTACCACTTCGGGGGTGCGCTGTTCGTCGCTGTGCCGTGCGGTCTCCGGCACCGGCGCTTCGGAACGCTGTTGCCGGAGCTGGGGAGCGAGGCTCGCCTGACGCACACGGCGCGGGAGATCGTCGGCGGTCTCCGGGTCCTGGGGCGGTCGGTGCAGTCTCAGGGCGGTGACTCCGGGGGGCGGGGTTTCGTCGACGGTCGCGTGCCGGGCCGGCTCCTCCACGGCGCCGTGCGGGCCGGGAGCGGTCGCCGCGAGGGCGGGCCGGTCCGAGCGGGGGGCGACGGCCTCTTGGTGCGGGCTCGTGTCGGGCACACGCGCGTACTCGCGTTCCAGCTCGTGGCGGGCCTGCTCGCCTTGGTGGGAGGCGCGTTCCGCCGCGCCGCTGTGCAACAGGGCGGTGGGCACCAGGACGACGGCGGTGGTGCCTCCGTATGGGGAGGTCCGCAGATGCACCTTGACGTCGTGCCGGGAGGCGAGGCGGCTGACCACGAAGAGTCCGAGCCGGTCGCTGTCGAACAGGTCGAGGGCCTCGGACTGTTCGATGCGGCGATTGGCCTCCGCGAGAGTCTCGGCGCCCATGCCGAGTCCCCGGTCCTCGATCTCCAGGGCGTAGCCGTTGCCGACGGGTTCGCCGGTGACGCGCACACGTGTGTGGGGCGGTGAGAACTGGGCGGCGTTCTCAAGGAGTTCGGCGAGAAGGTGGGTGAGGTCGGCGACGGCGGCGCCGATGACGTGGGCCTCGGGGAGCTGGCGAACCTCCACGCGCGCGTAGTCCTCGACTTCGGAGACGGCGGCCCGTACGACGTTCGTCAGGGACACCGGCACGCGCCAGGCCCGCCCGGGTGCTGCGCCGGAGAGGATGATCAGGCTCTCGGCGTGCCGCCGCATGCGTGTGGTGAGGTGATCCAGGCGGAACAGGTCGCTCAGCTCGTCGGGGTCGTCCGAGCGACGCTCCATGCTGTCCAGGAGGCTGAGCTGACGGTGGACCAGTACCTGGCTGCGGCGGGCCAGGTTGACGAAGACGCCGGAGATACCGCTGGCCAGTTCGGCACGTTCCACGGCGGCGCGCAGGGCGGCGCGATGGACCGTGGTCAGGGCTTCCGCGACCTGACCCGTCTCGTCCTCGGCGGGTGGTTCGGCGGGCGCCTCCGCCTGGATGTCGATCTCCTCACCCGCGCGCAGTCTGCGCATCGCTTCGGGGAGTTTGCGGCGGGCGATCTCCAGGGCGTCGTTGCGCAGGCTCACGAGTTCGACCACGAGTGCGCGTCCGATACGGACGGAGATGACGAGCGACGCGGCGACCGCGGCCAGGCCGAGGAGGACCGCGGCACCCGCGGGGCTGACCAGGCCACGTGTGACCGGGTCGGCACGGCCGGCGACGGCTCGGCCCGTGTCCGTCGCGATGTCCCGCATGGCGCCCTGCACGCGCGCGTGGGCAGCGTCCCAGGCGGCCTGCGGTGCCGCGTCGGTCGGCTTGGTACCCGGCCGGGCGGCGAGGATCTTGTCCTCGGCGGCAGCGAGCGCGGTGTAGGAATCGCTTTCGGTCAGGTTCTGCCAGGCGGCTCGCTGGGCGGCGGGCAGATCGGCGACGGCGGCCTCGGTGAGGGTACGGCGTGCGGCGACGGCGGCGCCGAACAGCCGTAGCCGCTCGCTCTGCAGCTGTCCGGCGGCCCGCGCGCCGCCGAGGACGGTGTCCTCCTGGGCCAGTGCCTCGGCGGCCCGGCTGAATTCGAGCAGCACGCGCGCGTCGGAGCCGACGTCGGCCTGCTGGATGCCGGTGAGGGCGCCGTCCACAGCGAAGGCCGCGCCGATGGTCCTGGTGTACTGCGCGTAGACCGTGTCCCAGCCGGCCTTGTGGTCGAGTACGGCCGTCCGCAGTGCGCGCAGGTGCTCGGCGCCGGTGACGAAGGCGTCGAGGCGTCCGGAGACGCCGGCGGGCAGTTCCTCGGTGTCGGCGACGGTGTTGTCGCGGCCGATCCGCAGCTTGGCCACGGCCCGGTCGGTGCGATCGGCCAGGCTCTGGACGTCGCTGCCGTCGCCCGCGCCCGGCGCGGTCGCGAAGCGCACGGCCGCGGTGCGCTCGGCCTGGAGGGCGGCGACGGCGGTGGCCACCGGGGTGCGCAGTTCGGCGTCGATCTGCTGGGACTGCCGCAGCCGGGCGACGTCCTGGGCGGTGGTGACGGTGGCGTACGCCCACAGGGCGAGCAGCGAGACGACCGGGACCATCAGCAGGCTGACCACCTTGGCGCGCACCGTGCGGGGGCGCAGGTGCCGGCGGTCCGCACGCGCGCGTGCCTTGGCCGGTGGTGTGCCGGGCGGGCGGCCGGTGCCCTCGGCGGCGGGCGGTCCGGCGTGTGCGCGGCGGCCGCGCGGCGGGCGCGCCGGGGTGCCGGCTTTCAGGGTGGTACGGGGTGGGCGCATGGCCTCCTCGCTCGGGACGTGGGTCGGGGCGCTCGGGCCGGGCTCCCGCTAGCGGGCGATGCTCTCGACGGGCCGCTGAGCGGAGGCCGAGGCCTCTCGCTCGTCGGCCGTGGGTGAAAGGGCGACGAAGGCCGAGGTGATGAAGAGATAGGACCCGAGGCCGACGGCGAGGGGGAAGATGAACTGCATCGCCGTGGCCCCGGGAAGGGTGTGGCCGGAGGGGTCCACCCGCACGCTCACCGCGAACATCCCGGTGTAGTGCATGCTGCTGACGGCCGCTCCCATGACGAGGGAGGCGACGGTGACCGCGCGGGGCGACCTGATGTTGAGGCCGGCCCACAGAGCGGCGGTCGCCGCGACGACGGCGATCAGCACCGACACTCCGACGAGGACGGGGTCGTAGCGGATGTCGCCGTGCAGCCGGACCGCCGCCATGCCCAGGTAGTGCATGCTGGCGACGCCGAGGCCGGTGGTGAGGCCGCCGAGGAGGAGCGCCCGGTTGCGGTCCCGGCTGTAGCCGACCGCGAAGACGCCGGCGCAGACGACCACCATGGCGACGAGGAGACTGAGGATGGTCAGCGGCACGTTGTAGCGGATGTCGGTGCCGCTGACGCGGAAGCCGAGCATGGCCACGAAGTGCATGGTCCAGATGCCCGTCCCGATCGCGGAGGCCGCGGTGACGAGCCAGTTGCGGCGCGAGCGGCCGGTGGTGGCGAGCGCGCGGACGGTGCAGCGCAGTCCGAGCGCGGCGCCTATGCAGGCCATGACGTACGACAGCACGGGGGTCAGCCAGCCGAAGGCGGCGTGGTCCAGGTGTCCCATGGCCAAAGGACGCTAGGGGGGCACGGGCGCACGAAGGGGGCGCATTTCGAAAGCTGTTGGAATATGACAGGCGGATGCGACGGAACGATCGGGTCCGGCTCGAACGTGTGCGCCTACATATCCCCCGTGACAGTGAGGAATCATGCCGAGCATGAGCGATGACCACACACATGTGCAGGAGTTCTTCACCGCCCGTGCCGTCGACTGGGACAGCCGGTTCCCGGACGACGGTCCCGCCTATGCGGCAGCTGTCGCCGATCTCGAACTGCGGCCGGGCGACCGGGTGCTGGACGCGGGGTGCGGTACGGGGCGCGCCCTGCCGCCGCTGCGGGCTGCCGTGGGCCCGTCCGGGGTGGTGCTGGGCGCCGATCTGACCCCGGCGATGCTCGAGGCCGCCGTGCGGGCGGGCCGGGGCCGGGACGGCCGGCTGCTCCGCGCGGACGTCGCCGCGCTGCCGCTCGCGTCGAGGTCCCTGGACGCCGTGTTCGCGGCCGGCCTGATCGCCCATCTGCCGCGTCCGGAGGCGAATCTGAGGGAGCTGGCCCGTGTGGTGCGTCCCGGTGGCACGCTCGCGCTGTTCCATCCCATCGGGCGTGCGGCCCTGGCGGCGCGTCAGGGCCGGCAGATCACGCCCGACGATCTGCGTGCCGAGGCCAACCTCGCCCCGGTGCTGGCCCGTTCGGGGTGGAGCATGACATCGTACGTCGACGAGGACAGCCGCTTTCTCGCGCTCGCCGTGTGCGCGAACTGAACCTCGTGGCGCTGAAGGCCGGGCGGGTCAGTCCGCTCCGGCCACGGCCTCCACGAAGGCGTCGGGGTTGTCGAACATGACGTTGTGCCCGGCACCGGGCACCGTCACCACGCGCACCCCGGCGGCTTCCAGGCTCTCCCGGCCCTTCAGTTCACCGCTGATTTCGCCCTGCAGATAGACGCGCTCGACGGGCAACTCTTCGAGGATCGTGCGCATCACGGGAGCAGAGCCCCGGCACAGCCCGACGGCGCTGCGGTGCAGGGCGCGGGGGTCGGCCAGGCGCATGGTGGCTGCCCAGAGCGGGCCGACGGCTTCGAGCACGCGCGTGTGCTGCTTTTCCACGAAATCGTCTTCTTCGTATGCGGCGATTCCGCTGCTGGCGGCCGTGAGCGGCGGGAAGGCGTCGAGGTTGGCCTCCGTGAGGACGAGCCGGGAAGCGAGGTCGGGCCGGCGGTGGGCGAGCACGATGGCCACGGCGCCACCCATGCTGTGCGCGATCAACTCGGCGCCGCGGACTCCGGATTCGTCCAGCGCGGCCGCCACGGCGTCGGCGTGCTCCTCCAGCGTGTATCCGAACGTGCCGGGCCGGTCGCTGATGCCGTGTCCCGGCAGATCCACGAAGAGGCTGCGCCGACCCGCGAGTTGGGGGCGGGCGGCGATGTGGGCGTGGTAGACGGCGGACATCGAGCCGAGTCCATGCAGATACACCCGCGCGGGCTCCGCGCCCGGCACCTCGGTCCAGCGGATCCGGCTTCCCTCGTTGTCGAACACGGCCTGCTTCACAGTGCCCCTCCCTGGTGTCCTCCGACGCTTGATCATTATACATCGACACCGAGGTATAACTGCGACGGTGTATCGAGATAGCGAGGTACAACGCCCTGCGCAAGAATGCGGCCGTGCTCGAACTCGCCATCCTCGGTTTCCTCTACGACGCCCCGCTGCACGGATACGTCCTGCGCCGGCACATCGCGGCCCTCACCGGCCATGTGCGGCCCGTCGCCGAAAGTACGCTGTATCCGGCGATCAAGCGGCTGGAGAAGGCGGGCCTGCTGGTCCGGGCCACCGAGCCCGGCGCGGTGGCGGCCCCGCGCCATGTGCTGAGGCTGACCGAGGAGGGCGGCGCCGAGCTGAAGCGCCGGCTCGCCGAACCCGCGCAGCGCGAGATCACCGACGAGAACCACTGGTTCACACTGCTCGCGTTCCTACGGCACCTGGACGACCCTGCCACCCAGGCGGTCGTACTGCGACGCCGGCTGGCCTTCCTGGAGGAGCCGGCGAGTTTCTTCTACGACGGCGACCGGCCACTGCCTGCCGAGGAGGTGGACGACCCGTTCCGGCGCGGTGTGCTCCTCATCGCGCGTGCCACGAGCCGGGCCGAACTGGCCTGGCTGCGTGACACCCTGGCGTCACTCGACGGTGTCGGCCGCTGAGGCGTCCCCGTGCCGCACCGGGCAGCCGCGCAGCCCGGGAACCGGGCGGGTGCCGAGGTCGGCTACCCGGTAGCCGTCCGGGTAGCCCTTGATCTCCCAGTTCTGGCGTGCGAAGTGCGGGGAGCTGCGCGGCGGCAACAGCCGGACGAGCCGGCCACGCGTGCGTACGGCGCGGCGCACGAACGCCGTGGTGGCCGTGCCGGGCCGGGTGTATCGGAACGCGCGCAGCAGGTGCTCGTCGAACAGGGCGAGCGTCGCAGTGCGCAGCAGCGGGGCCAGTGGGCGCGGATACCAGGACACCATCAGGTCGAGGGTGGCGTCGGAGACCGTCCGGGACTGCTCGTCCCAGCGGAAGTGTTCCCGCTCGTAGGCGTCGAGGAGTGTCTCGAACTCGTCGTACGTCTCGGGGATGTCGGGGATGCCCATGTGGCGGCCCAGGGTGCGGTAGTACTCGGTCGCGGCGACGACCTCGTGCCGGGACAGCCGTCGCCAGCCGTAGGTGTCGATCCAGCGCCGGGGCACCACGACGAAGGTGCTCAGCACATACCGCATGTCGTCATCGCTGATGTCGTAGCTGCGGTGCATCTGGTTGATGCGACGGATCGCGGTACGGCCCTCCTCGGCGGCGAAGCCGTGCTCGACGATGGTGTCGAGGAGCAGCGCGGTGTCGTCATACCGCTTCTGTGTGCGCTCGGTCAGCTCTGCCGTCCGCGCGAGCAGCCGCCCGATGCTGGGCACGGCGTAGGTGCGGTACAGGGCCAGTTCGAGTGCGCGGGTGTAGTCCCATGGAAACTCGAAGGCCGCACTGAGCCGGTAGATCTCCAGCGCGTCCGCCACCGGGTCCAGCCGGCGGATCCGCCCGAGCCGCTCGAAGCGCTTCACCGCGCCCTCCCCCTTCTGCCGCAGAAATTCCAACTCTACGTTGAATGACAGCAGATGGGCGATGGACATGGCCCCGTTCAGAGGGAGGGTGGTCCGCGTGTTCGGTCAGATACGCAAGTACGCCGCCAGGCTCCGCACCGCTACGCCCGCGCAGCCGGCGGGTGCGCGGGAGAGGCGTGCACACAACTTGTTCGAAGCGGCGGCCGCCTACATCGTGGCCCGCGCGGACGACGATCAGGAACGGATGGAGGAAGCCGCGGCCTGGGTGTCTCCGGAGGCGCTGTCGTTCGGGGTGAGCGAACTCGCCTGCCGTGCCGTCGTCGCGCTGGCCCGGGAGCGCTCCGAGTCGCCCGCAGCGGTGGCCCACGATCTCCTCGGGCTGCCCACGGGGTGAGGAAGACGGCGCCAACTGTGGTCGTTTCGCCCCCGTCCAGGTGGAAACCTGCAGGTCCGCGTGGTGTGAGGAGTCGTGACAAGCGGCTTCCGCTCGCACTAGGGTGCGCGCCGTTGGACGAACCACTGGGAGGCTGGGATGGCCAGGACCGACGAAGAGGCCGTCGCCGCCGCGGACGATGCGCTGTACGTACTGACGGCGGTGCTGCTGACGCCGGCACAGTTTCCGAGCGTTCTGGGCGACGACTATCCGGAGGCATGCGCGGCACTGGGACTCGCACCCCTCGCCGACGGGTACGGCCTGGTGCTGGGACAGGACGGCGACGGCGCCCGCTGGACAGTCGTCATCGACGACGTCTCGCTGGTCGCCGTGGCGATCGCGTCCTGGGACTGCGGCATGGAGTACGAGCTGTCGCCGGACGAGCGCGCGGTCGTGGCCGCCCTGCCGGGCTGGCCGCTGGCCGTCGCCGTCGCGGCTCCCGGCATCCCCGCCCCGCACGATCCCGCTCCCGACGTGGTGGACCGGCCCGCGCTGAGCCCGCCGGACACCAGCACCTGGGGGCCGGCCCAGCGCCGCCTGGGCGCCGACGAGATCGCGCTGCAGTGGGCGGCGTGGCGCGGGCAGATCGACGACGAGAAATTCTCCGTGCCGCGCGGACAGGACGCGCCGGGCGGGCAGCCGACACCGGACGGGCAGGAGAAGCCCGAAGCGCAGGACAACCCGGACAGGCACGAGCAGGACGAGGAGTCCTCGCCGGAGGACCGGCAGGGCGTGCCGCAGAGCGGTCACCGGGGAGTCAGGCGGGTGCTCGCGGAGGCGCGCGCCTACGTCGACTCACCGCCGCCTCTCGGCCGGGTGCGCTCGTCGTTCGCCCCCGGGGACGCTCGTACGCTGCGCGCAGACGGTCCTGGCTGGTCGATCGTGGCTCGCACCGACGACATAGCCTTCGTCCTGCTCGACGACGAGCCGGGCGAGGTCCTCCCGGTGGGCAGGGGCCCCGAGCTGCCGGGCCTGCTGGACGCACTCGACAAGATGGCCGTACGCCCCATGTGAGGCCCCACGCCTCTACGCGGGTGCGGTGTGCGCGCCCAAGGAACGGCGTGCACCCCGAGGCACCCTCCACGGCCAGGCGCCCCACGCCGGGGGGGTCCTGCAGAGCCATAACCCAGGCTCAAGGTCCAAGCGCACCCCGAGGCCGCGCGCCGCCCCCGCGAGGGTCGGACCAGCCCTCGGACCGGTCCGGCCCCGCAGCCGCCTGTGCGGGCCTCTCAGGGACGTCCGTCCTGCCTCAGCGGCCGAGTTCCTTGCGGGTGACCCTACGGAGCCTGCGCCGCTGTGAGGGGTCCAGCGCCAGATACGCGGCGACCGGAACTCCGACCACGATCAGGAACGCCACCCACCAAGGCAGCCAGATCAACAGAATCAGCCCGACCGCCACACCCCCGACGGCGATCTTCGCGTTGTTCGACATGAGCGTCGCCTCCTTCACGGCCACTGCCGCTCTCTGCTGTGAAAACGGCTCCCAGGTCCGCGCAGTTCCGAAACGCGACCCTGATACGCCCCCGAAGCCCACCCCTAGTGGGTTCCTGGTCGGTGAGACCCTTCACCATCGAACAGATTGTGAAGTGGCCTGGATCACGACGTCAGTATGCCCGGGTCGCCCGCGCCGTGCTGTACCCTCGGCGACTCCAACCAGGTAGTCAAATTTGAGGAGTGCGGGCAGAGCTGTGCAGACCATCCCGACGGCACCATCCTCCGAACTCTCCGAACTGGCCCGCTGCTGCACGACGTTCCTGCCCTCCGACCCCGCTCGCACGGGCCGGATCGTGTTCTGGCGGCTGGACGGTGAGGTCCCTCCCGCTGTCGCCGACGGATCGCCGGCGCAATGGGACATCGTGATGCCCACGGCGGACGGCGGCGTCGAGCCGGTCCGTACGCCCGCGCTCCTCATGCCCGTGGACCGCGCTCTGCCCTTGCTCGCACGCGCGCGTGCACTGCCACAGGGGCACCGCTCGTCAGTCTTCTGGGGTGCCGCCAGCCAACTGGCCCTGCACTTCCTGGCGCGTGGCCTGTTGCTGCCGGGGCTCTCCCCCGGCGATCACGACGTCTGGCGGGTGGCTCCGCTGTCCGTGCGGGACGCGGAACTGATCCGCGAACTCGCCGCCGCCATGCCACCGGAGGCCCACGCGGTACCGCTCGCGGCCGAAGGGCCACCCCGGCTGCCGGACCCGGAACGGCTGCTGCGCGCTTTCCTGGACGCGGTCGCCGACGTGCTCCCCCGCTCCCCCGCGGCCCCGTCCGCGACCGGTGGCCCCGCGTACGCGGCGCACGAACCGCAGCACTTGCCCGCCCTGCGGGCGTGGGCGGACGACATCGCCGCCGGCCATGACGCCGGTGTGCGGCTGTCGCTGCGCGTGGAGGCCGACGGGTTGGACGACGTCGCAGAGGGGGACGACGCTTCGGTCCGGTTCCGGGCGGTACTGCAAGTGCAGGGCGTGAGCGGAGCGGCGGACATCCTCGACGCCGCCGCCCTGTGGGCCGGTGAGGGAGCCGTTCACGAAACGGCCGGTCCACGCGCGCGTGCCGACACGTTGCTGGCGCTGCGCCGCGCTGCCCACGCCTGGCCGCCGTTGACACCGCTGCTCTCCGCCGCCGTACCCGACTGCGTGGACCTCGCCGACGACGAGATCGCCGAACTGCTGGGCAGGGGCAAGCAGGCTCTGGCCACGGCGGGAGTCGACGTGCACTGGCCGAAGGAGCTGTCGCGTGACCTCACGGCGCACGCGACCGTCGGCTCGCCGGACGACGGCACGACCGCCCCGCGGGATGACACGGCGCCCGCGTCGATGCTCTCGTCGGACACCACGGTCGGCTTCAGTTGGTGGTTCGCGCTGGGCGGACGGGAGTTGTCCCGGGAGGAGCTGGACCGGCTCGCAGAAGCGAAGCGTCCTCTGGTGCGGCTGCGCGACGAATGGGTTCTCGTCGACCCACGGCAGGCACACCGTGCCCGGACCCGTCAGGCCCAGACCCTCGCCCCCGTCGAGGCACTGGCCGCCGCCCTGACGGGCTCGGCGGAGGTCGACGGGCATCAGGTCGACGTACGGTCGTCGGGGTGGCTGGAGCGGCTCCGGACGCACCTCACGGACACCGGGACGGCACACACCGTCGGGCAGCCGCCCGGCCTGGCCGCCACCCTGCGCGCGTACCAGCTCCAGGGCCTCGACTGGCTGGCCCGCACGACCTCCCTGGGCCTGGGCGGCTGTCTGGCCGACGACATGGGCCTTGGCAAGACGGTCACGCTGATCGCACTGCATCTGCACCGGCAGGCGGACGCCTCGTCCGCCGGTCCCACGCTCGTCGTCTGCCCGGCCTCCCTGCTCGGCAACTGGCAGCGCGAGATCGAGCGATTCGCTCCGGGTGTACCGGTGCGCAGGTTCCACGGGGCCGGGCGCGCTCTCGGGTCCGTCGGGGAAGGGGAGTTCGTCCTGACGACGTACGGCACGATGCGCCTGGATGCCGAGCGGCTCGCCGCACAGCCCTGGGGCATGGTCGTGGCCGATGAGGCGCAGCACGTGAAGAATCCCTACTCGGCGACCGCGCGGGCGCTGCGTTCCATCGGGGCACGCGCGCGCGTGGCGCTCACCGGCACCCCGGTGGAGAACAACCTCACCGAACTGTGGGCCATCCTGGACTGGACGACTCCCGGCCTGCTGGGCCGCCTCGGCACCTTCCGCGCGCGTTACGCGCAACCGGTCGAGGGCGGTCTCGACGCCGTCGCGGCGCAGCGGCTCGCGAGGCTCGTGCGGCCGTTCCTGCTGCGGCGGCGCAAGTCGGACCCCGGCATCGCCCCCGAGCTGCCGCCGAAGACCGAGAGCGATCACCCGGTGGCCCTCACATCCGAACAGGCGGGACTGTACGAGGCGCTGGTGCGCGAGACGCTGGACCGGATCGCGACAGCCGATGCCATGGCCCGCCGGGGCCTGATCGTGCAGTTGCTGACCGGGCTGAAGCAGATCTGCAATCACCCGGCGCAGTTCCTCAAGGAGGACGAGCCGCGGCTCGCCGGGCGCTCGGGGAAGCTGGAGCTGCTCGACGAACTCCTCGGCACGATCCTCGCCGAGGGTTCGGGCGTGCTCGTCTTCACCCAGTACGTGCGCATGGCCCGCCTGCTCGAACGGCATCTGGCGGCCCGTGGGGTGCCCTCACTGCTGCTGCACGGCGGGACCCCGGTCACCGCGCGCGAGGAACTGGTCCGGCGCTTCCAGGACGGCGATGTGCCGGTGTTCCTGCTGTCCTTGAGGGCCGCAGGGACGGGCCTGAACCTCACCCGGGCCGAGCATGTCGTGCACTACGACCGCTGGTGGAATCCGGCGGTCGAGGCCCAGGCCACCGACCGCGCGTACCGCATCGGGCAGACGCGTCCGGTGCAGGTGCACCGGCTGATCGCCGAAGGGACCCTGGAGGACCGGATCGCGGACCTGCTCGGGCGCAAGCGGAAGTTGGCGGACGCGGTGCTCGGCACCGGCGAGACCGCTGTGACGGAGCTGACGGACGCGGAACTGGCGGCGCTGGTGGAACTGCGCGGGGAGACACGATGAGCAGCCACGACGACGAGCACGGCGGCGCCGCGGAGCGCACGTTCACCGCACCGCCACCCGCGCGCGGGCGTGTGTTCGCGCAGAGCTGGTGGGGCCGCGCATGGCTGCGGGCCCTGGAGGACGCCGCCTTGGACGGCGCCGCGGTCAAGGCGGGCCGCCGGCTCGCCCGCGCGGGAGGTGTGGGAGCGGTGACCGTACGGCCGGGCCGGGTCACGGCCGTCGTACGTGACCCTGGGGGCGCGGCCCACCGGGCCGACGTCCTCGTGCCGCAGCTGTCCGAGGAGGAGTGGGGACGGTTGCTGGACGTCACCGTGGAGCAGGCCGGACACCTGGCCGCGCTTCTCGACGGGGAGCTGCCGCCGCATCTGATCGAGGACGCCGCGGTCGGCGGTGTCGAGCTGCTGCCGGGCCTGGGCGATCTGGAGCCCGAGTGCGACTGCGGGACCTGGGACCACTGCGGGCACACCGCCGCACTGTGTCACCAGGTGGCGCGGCTCCTGGATGAGGATCCGTTTCTGCTTCTGCTGTTGCGCGGGCGCGAGAAGGACGTGTTCCTGGCGGACCTGCATCTGCGCAGTACAGCGCCCCGCACGACAGCCTCCGCGTCCGAAACCGCGGGCGTGGACGCGGCCGGGGCGTGGGCAGCCGGGGACATCCTGCCTCCGCTGCCCGAGCTGCCCGGACTCCCGCAGGCACCCGGCACGCCATCACCCCTCACCACCGTGACGGCTCCGGCACCCGGGATCGATCCCGCGGCACTGGAACACCTTGCGGGCCGCACCGCCGTGGAGGCGTACCGGCTCCTTGCGGAGACCCTCCGCTCGGCTCCGGCGGCCCTCCGCTCAGACCTCTGGGACGGCACTGGTCGTACGGCCGCCAAGGACGCCGTACGACTCGCGTGCGGGACACCCTCCGACGCCACAGCTGAGCGGCTCGCCCAGGAATCGGGCCGCGGCCGCGCCGGGTTGGCGACGGCGGTCCGCGCCTGGCGTGCCGGGGGTGCGGCAGCGCTGGCCCTGCTCGACGAGGAGTGGCAGGTGGAGGGCCTGGCGCTCGCACGCGCGCGTGCGGCACTCGAAGCGGCCTGGGAGGCGGACGAGCGGCCGCCGCTCCACAGAAGCGGCAACCGGTGGACCGACCCCGGCGAAGGGGTCCAGCTGCGCCTCGGCCAGGACGGCCGCTGGTGGCCGTATCGCGACGAGGCCGGCTCCTGGGTTCCCGCGGGCGGACCGGACCGTGATCCGGCGACGGCACTGGCCGCCGCACGGCTCACCACCGATCCGGGAGCCGCGGAGGACCTCTGACACCGAGAGAGGGCCGGGAGGGCCGCGCGCGGCAGCCCTGCCGGCCCGCCCCGCGTTCAGCCCCGCGCCCCCAGCAGGTGGTCCATCGCGAGCTGGTCGAGACGCTCGAACGCCATGCCGCGCGCGGCCGCAGCCGCCACGTCGAAGTCCTCGAAGGCGGCACGGTCGGCGAGCAGGGCCTGCAGGCCGTCGGCCGCGGTCGGCTGGGCCAGCTGGTCCAGCCGTGAGGCGCGCAGCGCCTCCTGGACCTCCGGGTCGGCACGGAAGGCGGCCGAACGCTCCTTCAGGATGAGGTAGTTGCGCATGCAGCCGGCCGCCGACGCCCACACGCCGTCGAGGTCCTCGGTCCGCGGCGGCTTGAAGTCGAAGTGGCGCGGCCCGTCGTAGCCTGCGCTCTCCAGCAGGTCGACCAGCCAGAATGCCGCCCGCAGGTCGCCGGCGCCGAAGCGCAGGTCCTGGTCGTACTTGATGCCGGACTGGCCGTTGAGGTCGATGTGGAACAGCTTGCCCGCCCACAGGGCCTGCGCGATGCCGTGCGGGAAGTTCAGGCCGGCCATCTGCTCGTGCCCCACCTCCGGATTGACGCCGTAGAGCTCGGGGCGTTCCAGGCGCTCGATGAAGGCCAGCGCGTGGCCGACGGTGGGCAGGAGGATGTCGCCGCGCGGCTCGTTCGGCTTGGGCTCGATGGCGAAGCGGAGGTCGTAGCCCTGGGAGGTGACGTACTCGCCGAGGAGGTCGAAGGCCTCCTTCATCCGGTCCAGGGCGGCGCGTACGTCCTTGGCGGCACCGGACTCGGCGCCCTCGCGGCCGCCCCAGGCGACGTACGTCTTCGCGCCCAGCTCGACCGCCAGGTCGATGTTGCGGATCGTCTTGCGCAGCGCGTAGCGGCGCACGTCGCGGTCGTTGGCGGTGAACGCGCCGTCCTTGAAGACGGGGTGTGTGAAGAGGTTCGTGGTGGCCATCGGGACGGTCATGCCGGTCGCGTCCAGGGCCTGGCGGAACCGCTTGATGTGCGACTCGCGCTCGGTGTCCGAGGATCCGAAGGGGATCAGGTCGTCGTCGTGGAAGGTCACCCCATAGGCGCCGAGCCCGGCCAGGCGCTGCACCGTCTCGACCGGGTCGAGGGCGCGGCGGGTGGCGTCGCCGAACGGGTCCCTCCCCTGCCAGCCGACGGTCCACAGGCCGAAGGTGAACCTGTCCTCGGGGGTGGGCTGGTAGCTCATGCCACGGCTCCTTGCTGCGTACGACTATTTCGTCATGGCCGTTTACAAATTAGTATGCGCTCGCACCTCTGGGAAGAGACAAGATGTCTTTGTCCCCGCAGAGTCGCGGAACGTCGCGGAAAAGGGAGAGCTCGATGTCAGCAGCCGAGGGTCCGCTCGTCGTCGGCGTGGACACATCCACCCAGTCCACGAAGGCACTGGTCGTCGACACGGCCACCGGCGAGGTGGTGGCGAGCGGCCAGGCCCCGCACACCGTGTCCTCCGGTGCCGGCCGCGAGAGCGATCCGCGTCAGTGGTGGGACGCTCTGTGCGAGGCCTTGCACCAGTGCGGCGAGGCGGCGCACGAGGCGGCGGCCGTGTCGATCGGCGGCCAGCAGCACGGCCTGGTCACGCTGGACGAGCGGGGTGAGCCGGTGCGTCCGGCGCTGCTGTGGAACGACGTCCGCTCGGCACCACAGGCCCGTCGGCTGGTGGAGGAACTGGGCGGGCCGAAGGCCTGGGCGGAGCGCACCGGCAGTGTGCCCGGCGTGTCGTTCACGGTCACGAAGTGGGCGTGGCTGGCCGAGCACGAGCCGCAGTCGGTCAGAGCGACGAAGGCGGTACGGCTTCCGCACGACTACCTCACCGAGCACCTGACCGGGCAGGGCACGACCGACCGCGGCGACGCGTCCGGCACCGGCTGGTGGGCGTCCAGGACGGAGACGTACGACGCGGAGACCCTCGCGCACGTCGGTCTCGACCCGGCGCTGCTGCCCCGGGTGGTGCGGCCGGGAGAGGTGGCCGGCACCGTGCGCGACAGCCATGACCTGCCGTTCTCCAAGGGAACGCTGGTCGCGCCCGGCACCGGCGACAACGCGGCGGCGGCCCTGGGCCTCGGCCTGCGGCCCGGCACCCCGGTGCTCAGCCTCGGCACGTCCGGCACGGTGTACGCCGTCTCCAGGAACCGCCCGGCCGATCCGACCGGCACGGTGGCGGGGTTCGCCGACGCCCACGGGGACTGGCTGCCGCTGGCCTGCACCCTGAACTGCACACTCGCCGTGGACCGCGTCGCGGCGCTGCTCGGCCTGGACCGCGAGGCGGTGCAGCCGGGCGGCTCGGTGACCCTGCTGCCGTACCTGGACGGCGAGCGCACGCCGAACCTGCCGAACGCCTCGGGCCTGCTGCACGGCCTGCGCCATGACACGACCCCCGGGCAACTGCTGCAGGCCGCGTACGACGGCGCCGTGCACTCGCTGCTCGGCGCGCTCGATCTGGTCCTGGACGAGGACGCGGACCGCAGCACCCCGCTGATGCTGATCGGCGGCGGGGCGCGGGGGACGGCCTGGCAGCAGACGGTACGGCGGCTGTCGGGGCGGCCGGTTCAGGTCCCGGAGGCCAGGGAACTGGTCGCCCTCGGGGCCGCGGCACAGGCCGCCGGCCTGCTGACCGGCGAGGACCCGGCCGCGGTGGCCCGCCGCTGGCACACGGCCGCGGGCCCGGTGCTGGAGGCCGTGGAGCGGGACCAGGAGACGCTGGAGCGGATCACCGGGGTACTCTCCGACGCGGCCCCGCTGCTGGAGCGGAGGACGGACACCACACCGCGCGCATGACGCCGGGCGGAAGACACCGAGGATCGGCTTCAGGCATGACCGCACCGCTGCACGAGGCCCGCCCGCCGGGCGCCGGCCGCGCCCTGCCGGACACCCAGCAGGGCATGCGCCGGCGCAACCTGGCCCGCGTGCTGCACGCCGTCAGTGCCGAGGGTTCGCTGTCGCGGGCCGCGGTCTCCTCGCGCATCGGGCTGACCAGGGCGGCGGTGTCGACGCTGGTGGACGAGCTGATCCGGTGGGGGCTGCTGGAGGAACTCGGTCCCGAGCGGCCGGGCCGGGTGGGCCGGCCCGGGTCGGCGCTCGCGGTGAGCGGCCGCGGTCCGTCCGGAATCGGGGCCGAGATAGGCGTCGACCATCTCGCGGTGTGCGCCGTCGACCTGCGCGGCGAGATCCGCGCGCGAGCCGTGCGGCACACGGCGAACCGGGGCCGGGCGCCCGGACCGGTGGTCGAGGACCTGATCGACCTGGTGCGTCGGGTCGTCGCGGAGGCGGAGCGGGAGGCACTGTGGCCCGCGGGGCTCGCGGTCGCCGTGCCCGGACTCGTGGCCCGGGACGGCCGTACCGTCGTCCGCGCCCCGAACCTCGACTGGCACGACACCGACCTCGGCGCCCTGCTGCCGGGTGACTGGCCGCTGACCGTGGACAACGAGGCCAACTTCGGTGCGCTCGCGGAGTTGTGGCTCGGTGACGGCATCCCGCGCGACTTCCTGCATGTGTCGGCCGAGATCGGCATCGGCGCGGCGGTCGTCGTGGACGGCGGACTGCTGCGCGGCACCCGCGGCTTCGCGGGCGAGCTGGGCCACGTACCCGTGCGGCCGGACGGGCCGCAGTGTCCGTGCGGCGGCCGGGGCTGCCTGGAGCAGTACGCGGGTGAGGAGGCGGTGCTGCGTGCGGCCGGGCTGGAGCCGCGCGAGGACCTGGTGGGTCTGCTCGCGGGGCGTGCCGAACAGGGCGACGAGAGCGTACGTGCGGCCCTGCGGGACGCCGGTACGGCGCTGGGCATCGCTCTGACCGGGGCGGTGAATCTCCTCGACCCCGAGACGGTGGTTCTCGGCGGCGCCCTGGCCGGCCTTTCTCCCTGGCTGCTGCCGTCCCTGGAGACGGAGCTGACGAGCCGCACGGCGGGCCCGCCCTGCCCGGTGAAGGTTTCCCGGCTGGGCCCGGAAGGCCCCCTGCTGGGCGCGGCGCACTCGGTCGTCCGGGGCGTGCTGGACGATCCGGCCGTGGTGGCGGAACGATCCTGAGATCCCCCCGTGCCAGGACCTGCGGCTGAGCGCTGCATACGACCGGCGGGAGGGGCTGCTGCCCCTGCGCCGGGCTGGGGACAACCGGCCCGGTGACGGCCATTGTTCACCCGAACGGGTGGCCTGGTTTTCCACAAGGGAGGGCTTCTCCACGGAACCGGTGCGGGCTCTTCTGCGCAACCCACCTGCGCCGTACCGTGATTCACGCGAGGCACCAGCAGACGGATCGTCAAGACCGACCGGTGCTGAACGGATGACGGTACTTCATACACAACAGGTGGCAGCGGGCTGACAGGCATCGGGGGACGGACATGGACGAGGAGACGACCGGGGCGCTGCGGCGCGACGCCGTCGGGTTGCGCGAAGTGCTGTTCCAGAGTGTCACGGCGATGGCGCCGGCCGCCGCGGTGGCCGCGTCGATCCCAGCCGGTGCCGCCTTCGCGGGCGGCAGCCTGCCGCTGGCGGTGCTGATCGCCCTGGTGGCCTGTCTGTTCACCGCGTCCTGCGTGGCCGAGCTGGCCCGGGAGCTGCCTGCGGCGGGCTCGGTGGCCACGTATGCGGCGCGCGGCCTGCACCCTGCCATCGGCTTTCTCGTCGGCTGGGGCTACGTCTTCGTGGAGATGCTGGTCCCACCGCTGCTGCTCCTGCAGCTGGGCTTCACGGCGGCGGGCACGCTGCACGAGGAGTGGTCCTCGTATCCGGCGGATCTGTGGTGGCCGTGGTCCCTGGCGGGCGCGGGTGTGATCGCCGTCGCCGGTTATCTGGGTGTCCGCGCCTCGGCCCGCTTCGGCACCGTCCTCGGCGTCTTCGAGATCGCCGTCTTCCTGGTGTTCGCCGTGCTGCTCATCGGCAAGGCGGGCGACGCCAACACCCTGTCGGTGTTCGGTACTTCGCACACCGCCGACGGGCACGCCGGGATCAGCGGCGTGTTCGCCGGGTCCGTGTACACGGTGCTGGCCTTCGCCGGCTTCGAGGCGGCGGCGCCGCTCGCCGAGGAGACACGCGACCCCCGGCGGACGATGCGCCGCGCGGTTCTCGGAGCGGCCCTGGGCATCGGACTGTTCTACGTGCTCACGACCTATGCGATGACCGTCTACTTCGGCCCGGACCGGTTCGCGAAGTTCGGCGCCTCGGGCGCGGCCTCCTGGGACGGTGTCGCCCGGGCCTCCTTCGGTCTCCTCTGGGTGCTGGTCTTCCTGGCGGTGATCAACTCCACGGTCGCCAACGCCAACGCGTGCGCCAACGTCTCCACCCGTACGGCCTTCGCCCTGGCCCGCATCCGGGTCCTGCCCCGCCTGCTGGCCACGCTCCACCCCCGGCACCGCTCCCCGGTCGCCGGTATCGCGTTGCAGACCCTCGTGGCGGTCGGGGCGGTGCTGGGGCTCGGTTTCGGCTACGACCCGGTGACGGCGTTCCTGCTGCTCGCCACGGTGATCGTCACGGTCGTCGTCGGCGTCTACATCGTCGTGAACCTCGCCTGTGCCGGCTACTTCCTGCGGGCGGGCCGGACCCCCGTCAAGCCGCTTCGGCATCTGCTGTTCCCGGTGCTCGGCACGGCGGCGTTCGTCCCGGCCCTGCTGACGGCGGCCGGCATTCCCGCATTCGACTTCGTCACCGTGCTGACGCCTCCGGTGTCCTACGCCGGCCCGATCGTCGGCGTCTGGATGGCGGCAGGTCTAGTGGTGCTGCTCCTGCTGATACGGCGTCACCCCGAGCGCATAGCCGAGACCGCGCGGGTGCACCTCGACACGTACGACCCGACGGGCGACCGACAGGACGGGACGGTGCCGCGCTGACCTGGCCACGCCCCGCCCACTGGCTGCCCTCCCACCCGCCGGCGCCGCGCGGCTGAGCCACCCCTCCGCAAGCCCGTCGGCCCGGAGCGGCCGCAGCCGCGGGCTTCCGTCCCACGACCGCCCGTCAGAAGGGACCACCTCGACGATGACCGACTCCCGGATCCTCACCGTGCGCCCGGAACCCGACGCATACGCCTGGACGTTCGGCGGCGCGCCGCCCATGGCGCGGATCGCGCCCGGCACGGTTCTCGACCTGTTCACGGAGGACTGCTTCGCCGGGCGGGTGCGCTCCGAGAAGGACCTCGTCTCCGAGGTCTGCGAGTTCCCGTTCCTCAATCCGCAGACCGGCCCCTTCCATATCGAGGGCGCCGAGCCCGGCGACACCGTGGCTGTGCACTTCGTGTCGATCGAACCGGCCCGGGACTGGGCGGCGTCGACGACGGTCCCGCTCTTCGGCGCACTCACCTCCACACACACCACGGCCACGCTGCAGCCCCCGCTGCCGGAGCGTGTCTGGATCTGGCAGCTGGACCGTGCGCGCCACACCGCTCTGTTCCAGGCGCAGGACAGTGACATCGAGGTGGAGCTGCCCCTGGACCCCATGCATGGCACGGTCGGCGTGGCCCCCGCCAACCTGGAGGTGCGCTCAGCCCTGGTCCCGGACGCGCACGGCGGGAACATGGACACGCCCGAGATGCGGGCCGGGGTCACCTGCTACCTGGGGGTCAATGTCGAGGGGGCCCTGCTCAGCCTCGGCGACGGACACGCCCGGCAGGGTGAGGGCGAGACCTGCGGCGTGGCCGTGGAGTGCGCGATGAACACCGTGGTGGTCGTGGACCTCCTCAAGGACATCGCCACGCCGTGGCCCCGGCTGGAGTCGGACACCCACATCATCTCGACGGGTTCGGCCCGTCCCCTGGAGGACGCGTTCCGGATATCGCAGCTCGACCTGGTGCAGTGGCTGGTGCGGGACTACGGGTTCAGTGCGCCGGACGCGTACCAATTCGCAACCCAGGCGGTCGAGTCACCGTTGGCCAACGTGTGCGACACGAACTACACGTGCGTGGCCAAGCTCCGCAAGGAGTGGCTGCCGGCCCGCGAGACGTACCGCGGAGTGCATGCGCGGCTGCGGGAGACCGCGCGAGCGCTGCGCGGCTGAGGCCGGCCAGGTCCCCGTGGGCGTCGCGGCAGGCGGCTCCCGGTAGGCGTCCCCACGGGCGGCTCCCGGCAGCCGTCCCAGTGGGGCACCTCCTGCCTCCGAGTCACGTCACCCACACGCCACCACACCCTCACGACGACCGGCACCCTCGCAACTCCTGACGCCCCCACGACTCCCGAAACCGGTCACGACTCCTGAGCCCCCACGTCCCCTGACACCGCCTCACCCCCACACCCCGAAAGGCACCCGCCGATGGACATGGACCCGGCCGGTCCGGCACAGCCAAGAGAGACGGCACAAGCGGCGAGCCCGGCGCTGCCGCGTCTGAGCAGGCGCTGGCTGTTGAAGGGGGCGGCGCTCGCCGCCGTTCCCCATGCGCTGCTTCCCGATCCACGAGCCGATGCGCAGTCCGCGAGCGTCGACTACCCGCCCGCCGAGTGGCAGCCGGCGAGCACCTCCAACTACACGGCGTCCGAGCGCCCCGACAGCTACGAAATCGATCGCGTGATCATCCACGTCACGCAGGAGACGTACACCAACGCACTGGCGATTTTCGCCAACCCGCAGAAGCAAGTGTCCGTGCACTATCTGGTCCGCTCGGCGGACGGGCACGTCGCCCAGTGCGTGCACGAGGCCGACGTCGCGTGGCACGCGGGCAACTGGGACTACAACACCCGCAGCATCGGTATCGAACACGAGGGTTGGGTGGACCAGCCCGCCTATTTCACCAACGCCCTCTACGAGCAGTCGGCGAAGCTCACGGCGGCGATCTGCACCAAGTACGACATCCCGAAGGACAGGGAGCACATCATCGGCCACTACCAGGTGCCCGGCACCGACCACACCGATCCAGGTCCGAATTGGGACTGGGTGCGGTACATGAGACTGGTCAACTTCGCCTAGCCGGAAGACGATGGGGCGCAGCACCGACATCGCCGTTTCACCGTCCGGGGAGGCCGAGTTGACCGATCCGTGGGTGGCCCTGGAGCCGGGGGCCGACCCCGCCGAGCGGGTCCGTGTGCTGCGCCGGGCGCACGAGACGTTCACCAGGGTGGGTACGGTGCCGCGCCCGGTGCGGTCGGTGGTGGCGGAGTCGTGGCAGCGCAGCGCACGAGCCGGTGTCGGGCCGGACGGCACCGCCAGCGTCGAGCTGACCGACAGCGACCTCGGCGCCTACCGGGCGGAGCACCCGCTGGCCAGGGTGATGCCGCTGTTCCGGGAGTTGATGGGCACGTTCGCCGCCGATGGTGAGCATCTGCTGGCGGTGTGCGACGCGCATGGCAGGCTGCTCTGGGTCGAAGGACACCGGGCGACCCGGCGCCGGGCGGACGGGATGAACTTCGTGCCGGGGGCGCGCTGGTCGGAGAGCGCGGTCGGCACCAACGCGCCGGGCACCGCGGTCGCCGTGGACCGGCCGGTGCAGGTGTTCGCCGCGGAGCACTTCATTCGGCGGGTCCAGCCATGGACCTGCGCGGCGGCACCGGTGCACGATCCGCGCACCGGCCGGGTCCTGGGTGCCGTGGACATCACCGGAGGGGACGGGCTGGCGCATCCGCACAGCCTCGGTTTCGTGCAGGCGGTGGCGCGGGCCGCGGAGGCGCAGCTCGCATTGCTCGCGCCGCCTCGGACCGCCCCGGACACGCCGCTGCTCGGTGCGCTGGGCCGGGACGAGGCCGAGCTGGTCCTGGGCGGCGGCCGGGTCCGGCTGAGCCGCCGGCACAGCGAGATCCTCGTCCTGCTCGCCCGGCATCCCGAGGGACTGACCGGAGACGAGCTGCTGTGCGCGCTGTACGCGGACGAGTCGGTGACCCCGGTGACCCTGCGTGCCGAACTGGCCCGGCTGCGCCGGGTGTTGGGACCAGGACTGCTCGCCTCGCGGCCGTATCGGCTCACCGCGGCGGTCGAGTCGGACGTCACCGTGGTGCAGCGACGGCTGCGGGCGGGGGCGGTCACGGCGGCGGCGGAGGCGTACACCGGTCCGCTGCTGCCCGGTTCGCAGGCGCCGGCGGTCGTACGGCTGCGGGAACTGGTCGCCGACGGGCTGCGGACGGCACTCGTCGCGCACCGTGACCCGGACCTGCTGGCGGACTGGGCGCACGCGCCCTGGGGCGAGGACGACCTGGAGGTGTGGCGGGCGCTCGCCGCGGTGCGGCCCAGCGCGCCGGTGCGGGCCCGGCTCGCCGCGCTGGAGGCCGAACTGACGGCACCGGCCGGCCGGGTACGGGGACGGACCCGCGGCGCAACGTACTTGCAACGTCCGCCCGCCTAGCCTCGCGCCGACCGCTGCCCAACGGCGGGCAGCGCTGCACCGGGAGGCAGACCAGCATGACTCGTTACGCGGCGCCGGGCACCGAAGGCGCGATCGTCTCCTACCAGGCGCGCTACGACCACTTCATCGGCGGCGCGTACGTGCCGCCGGTGCGCGGGCAGTACTTCGAGAATCCGTCGCCGGTCAACGGGCAGCCGTTCACGGAGATCGCGCGCGGCACGGCGGAGGACGTCGAGCGGGCGCTGGACGCGGCGCACGAGGCCGCGCCCGCGTGGGGCCGTACGTCGGCGGCGGAGCGCGGCGACATCCTGCTGAAGATCGCCGACCGCATGGCGGCCCACCTGGAGCCGCTGGCGGTGGCCGAGAGCTGGGAGAACGGCAAGCCGGTCCGGGAGACGCTGGCGGCCGACATCCCGCTGGCGATCGACCACTTCCGGTACTTCGCGGGGGTGATCCGGGCGCAGGAGGGGGCGCTCTCCGAGATCGACGACGACACGGTGGCGTACCACTTCCACGAGCCGCTCGGGGTCGTCGCGCAGATCATCCCGTGGAACTTCCCGATCCTGATGGCGGCGTGGAAGCTCGCGCCGGCGCTAGCCGCAGGCAACGCGGTCGTCCTCAAGCCCGCCGAACAGACCCCGGCCTCCATCCACTACTGGGTGAGTCTCATCGCGGACCTGCTGCCGCCGGGCGTGCTGAACATCGTCAACGGCTTCGGTGTGGAGGCGGGCAAGCCGCTGGCGTCGAGCCCGCGCGTGGCGAAGGTGGCGTTCACCGGGGAGACCACGACCGGGCGGCTGATCATGCAGTACGCCTCGGAGAACATCAAGCCCGTCACCCTGGAGCTCGGCGGCAAGTCGCCGAACATCTTCTTCGACGACGTGTGGGCGCGCGACGACGAGTTCCGGGACAAGGCGCTAGAGGGCTTCACCATGTTCGCGCTCAACCAGGGTGAGGTCTGCACCTGTCCGTCCCGGGCGCTGATCCAGCGCGGCCACTACGCGGACTTCCTCCAGGCGGCGGTCGAACGCACCCGGCAGATCAAGCCGGGGCACCCGCTCGACACCGACACGATGATCGGCGCCCAGGCCTCCAACGACCAGCTGGAGAAGATCCTCTCCTATCTGGACATCGGCCGTCAGGAGGGCGCGAAGGTACTCACGGGCGGTGAACGCGTCGAGTACGACGGCGAGCTGAAGGGCGGTTACTACGTCCAGCCGACGATCTTCGAGGGCGACAACCGTATGCGGATCTTCCAGGAGGAGATCTTCGGTCCGGTCGTCTCGGTGGCCTCCTTCGACGACTTCGACGACGCCATCAAGATCGCCAACGACACCCTGTACGGACTCGGCGCGGGCGTCTGGACCCGGGACGCCAACACGGCCTACCGCGCGGGCCGCGCCATCCAGGCGGGCCGCGTGTGGACCAACTGCTACCACGCCTACCCGGCACACGCGGCGTTCGGCGGTTACAAGCAGTCCGGGATCGGCCGCGAGACACACAAGATGATGCTGGAGCACTACCAGCAGACCAAGAACTTGCTGGTGTCGTACTCGCCGAAGAGGCTCGGCTTCTTCTAGAGGTACGAGTAAAGGCGCCTGAACTGGGCCTTTGCCCGTCAGGCGCCTTCGGCCGCCAAGTGGGGGGCTCGGCTGGGACTGTCCGGAGGCGGTGCGAGCCACGCCGTGGGCACCGGGCCCTGTCCGGCTCGGGTTCCGGGACCGCGGCCACCTCGTCGCTCAGCAGCGGCAGCGAGGCCTGTCCCTTCGATGACACCGCGTTCAGACCGCCTTCCGGCCAGGCTTTGCGTCACCGTCGCACCGACCGGATGCTCACCCGCAGCTCGCGAACGATGACCGCGTTGTCGTCGCCGCACACGAACCTCTCGGCCGCCGCCTCCATCCCCCAACTGGTCATGACAGGCAGGCCCGCAGTTGAGTCGTCAGCCCACAGCGACGCCGCGCTTTCAACATCGGTAGCGTCCCGAGTTCAAGCTCAGTAAAGTGCTGCGCTGGCAATCCACTGTCCGCGCCGGAACTGCCGTAGTCCCCTGAACGCGCGGAGACGGATGCGCTGACCTGCGGAAGGACGGGTGTGCGAAACCGGTTACATGACTTCGGCAAGAATACCGCCAGAGAATCCGAACCGTTCTCACACCGCTTTCTTTCCGGGGTATCGAGCCACGCACACCCACTCAAACCAATACCCCTCATCCTGGTTTGCAGTTCATCAATTTCAGCCCATGAGTAGGTTGTGAACAAATTGCAATGGGTTGGTGAACCGTCTTGTGCCGCAACGGCATCTGACACGGTGTAAAACAACCAAGCCCGTCGGGGCCGAACACCAGAGGCACGACATTGTCTTCGCCCGCACTCGATGCGCCTCACTCTCCCCACGAACCACCCGGCGACCGGGCGCTGTTCCGCTCCGGGGCAGCTGCGTCGCCGCGCACCCTCATCGACGTCCTTCAGTCCACCGCCGCCATACACCCGGACGCGCCCGCCCTGGACACGGGTACCGAGGTGCTGACCTACCGTGAGCTGTGCGCCGAGGCCGGCCGTCGCGCACAACAGCTCGCCGTACTGGGGATCGGCCCCGGCGACCGGGTGGGAGTCCGGGTTCCGTCGGGTACCGCGGAGCTGTATCTGTCGATCCTCGCGATCCTGCGCTGCGGAGCGGCCTATGTGCCGGTCGACGCCGACGACCCCGAGGAGCGTGCCGCCACCGTCTTCCGCGAGGCGGGCGTGTGCCGCGTACTGGGGCCGTATCCGCAGCCGGTGGACCTTTCGCCACCGTGCGGAGCCGCGGTGGACCGCGGTGCGCCCGCTCCCGGCGACGACGCGTGGATCATCTTCACGTCCGGTTCGACCGGCGCGCCGAAGGGCGTGGCCGTCACCCATCGCTCCGCGGCCGCCTTCGTCGACGCCGAGGCGGACCTGTTCCTGCCCGGCCGGCCGCTGGGCCCCGGCGACCGCGTCCTGGCAGGACTGTCCGTCGCCTTCGACGCCTCCTGCGAGGAGATGTGGCTGGCCTGGCGCTCGGGCGCCTGCCTGGTGCCGGCCGAACGCTCCCTGGTGCGGGCCGGTCACGAGCTCGGCGGCTGGCTCGACGAGCGTGACATCACCGTCGTCTCCACCGTCCCGACCCTGCTGGCCATGTGGCCCGAAGCGGCGTTGCGCCGGGTCCGGCTGCTCATCCTCGGCGGCGAGGCCTGCCCTCCCGGCCTCGTCGAACGGTTCGCGAATCCCGAGCGGGAGATGTGGAACACCTACGGCCCCACGGAGACCACCGTCGTGGCCTGTGCCGCCCGGCTGGAGCCCCGGCGTCCCGTCCGTATCGGACTGCCGCTGACCGGCTGGGAGCTGGCAGTGGTCGACGAGGCCGGGGAACCGGTGGCGTACGGGGAGCAGGGCGAGCTGGTCATCGCCGGCGCCGGAACCGCGCGCTACCTCGACCCCGTCAAGGACGCGGAGCGCTTCCGGCCCTGCCCCGCCCTCGACTCACCGCGCGCCTACCGCTCGGGCGATCTGGTGCGCGCCGACGCCGAGGGACTGGTGTTCCTCGGCCGCGTCGACGACCAGGTCAAGGTCGGCGGACGGCGCATCGAACTCGGCGAGATCGACGCGGCCCTGCTCGCCCTGCCCGGAGTGCGTGGGGCGGCCGCAGCCGTGCAGTCGACGGCGGCCGGAGCACAGCTGCTGGTGGGCTACGTCGTCCCGGAGCCGGGCTGCGACGGACAGGCCGGATTCGAGGCCGACAAGGCCAGGGCACTGCTGAGCGAGCGGCTGCCCGCACCGCTGGTGCCGCTGCTGGCCGAGGTGGCCGACCTGCCCACGCGTGCCTCGGGGAAGGTCGACCGGAAAGCCCTGCCGTGGCCGGTGCCACTCGCCGACGGCGAGGGTGCCGGTGGTGGCACGGCGCACCAGCTGCACGGAACGTCCGCGCGGCTGGCGGACGTGTGGGAGCAACTGCTCGGCCTGCGGCCCGGCCCGGACAGCGACTTCGTGGCGCTCGGCGGCACCAGCCTGACCGCGGCCCGTATGGCGTCGGTGCTGCGCGAGGAGTATCCGGGACTGTCCGTCGCCGACCTCTACCGGCACTCGGTGCTGCAGCGCATGGCCGCCCACCTCGACTCCCTCGCCGGCACCGCGGAGGCCGTACGGCCCGCCCGGCCGGTACCCCGGCGGACCGCTGTCGTGCAGTTCTTCGTCTCCATGGCCGGCTACGCGATCACCGGGCTGCGCGGCCTGGTCGGCCTGGCGGCCGCGGACGACGTGCTCGGCTGGGTGGCGCCGCACAGCTGGGCCCCGCACACGTCGTGGTGGCTGGTCCTCGTGGGCTGGGCGGTGCTGTTCAGCGCACCGATACGCTGCCTGATCGGGGCGGGCCTGGCCCGCGCGCTGGCCGGCTCTATCACTCCGGGCGCCCATCCGCGTGGCGGAGCGGTCCATCTGCGGCTGTGGAGCGCGGAACGGGCGGTGGCGGCGTTCGGTGTCCCGTCGCTGCTCGGCACCCCGTGGGCCGCGCGGTACGCCCGGCTCCTGGGCTGCAGAACCGGGCGGGACGTGCGGTTGCACACCATGCCCCCGGTGACGGGCCAGGCCGAGCTGGGCGACGGATGCAGCATCGAGCCCGAGGCGGACATCGCGGGCTGGTGGCTCGACGGTGACACGCTGCACATCGGCCGGATCTCCATCGGCGCGGGCGCGCGGGTGGGCCACCGCAGCACGCTGCTGCCGGGGGCGGTCGTGGGGCGCGGTGCGGAGCTGACCGCGGGCAGCTGCCTGGACGCCCGGGTCCCGGACGGTCATGTGTGGACCGGCTCACCGGCCCGGCCGGCCGAGCCCGCCGAACGCATCGCCGGTGCCGGGTGGCCCGCGCCTCCGCAGGACCGCCGGCGCCGCTGGCACCTGGCCTACGCGCTGTCCCTCACCGTGCTGCCGCTGCTGTCCCTGGTGGCGGCGGCGCCCGCGCTGTTCGCCACCTGGCTGCTGGTGCGCCACACCGCGACGCTGTCCGGGGCGGCCGTACAACTGCTCGCCGCCGCACCGGTGTTCGCGTTGACGACCACGGTGTGCGGGATGCTGATCAGCGCGCTCACCGTGCGCCTGCTGAACCGCTCGATCACACCGGGTCTGCACCGCGCGGACGGCGGGGTGGCCTGGCGCGCGTGGCTGGTCACTCGCATCCTCGACGGCGCCCGGGGAAGCCTGTTCCCCCTGTACGCGAGCCTGGCCACGCCGTACTGGCTGCGGCTGCTCGGCGCGCGCGTCGGCCGTGGCACCGAGATCTCGACCGTGCTGCCCCTGCCGTCCCTGCTCCAGGTGGACGACGGGGCGTTCCTCGCCGACGACACGCTCGTCGCGCCGTTCGAACTGCGCGGCGGATGGATGCGGTTGGGGCCGGTGCGGATCGGCTCGCGGGCGTTCGTCGGCAACTCGGGGATCGTCGGCCCCGGCCGCGACGTCGACGACCACGCCCTGGTGGGAGTCCTCTCCGACGCGCCGGCGCGGAGCGAGCCCGGGATGTCGTGGATCGGGCGGCCGGCGATGCCGTTGCCCCGGGTGGCCGGGGCCGCCGATCCGGCCCGGACGTTCGCCCCGCCCCGGCGGCTGGTGGCGGCCCGCGCGGCCGTGGAGTTGTGCCGTCTGCTGCCGGTGGTCATCGGCACGCTGCTGGCCGAGGGTGTGCTGCTCGCCGAGCAGGACGCCCTGGACCTCGGCGGACTGCCGCTGGTCGCGCTCGTCGGCGCTCCGCTGCTGCTGGCCGCGTCCCTGGTGGCCTGTCTGACCACGACCGGTGCCAAATGGCTGCTCGTGGGCCGATTCCAGCCGGGCGAGCGTCCGCTGTGGTCGTCGTTCGTGTGGCGCAACGAGCTGTTCGACACGTTCGTGGAGGTGCTGGCCGTGCCGTGGGGGGCGGGAGCGCACCTGGGAACGCCCGCACTGAACTGGTGGCTGCGCAGCCTCGGCGCACGCATCGGACGCGGGGTGTGGTGCGAGTCCTACTGGCTGCCGGAGACCGATCTGATCCGCCTGGACGACGGGGTCAGCGTCAACCGCGGATGCGTGCTGCAGACCCACCTCTTCCACGACCGGATCATGCGGATGGACACCGTGCACCTGGCGGCCGGCGCCTCCCTGGGCCCGCACAGCATCGCCCTGCCCGGCACCACCATCGGAACCGGCGCGTCGATCGCCGCGTCGTCCCTCGTGATGCGGGGTGAGACGGTCCCCGACGGCACCCGCTGGGCCGGCAACCCCATCGCCGGTGTCTCCGCGACCGGCGCCGCCGCGCCGCTCGCCGACGGTGAGGCGGCATGACCTGGTGCAGCCGGCGGACCCTGATCCGCGGCGCCGCGCTGGTGCCGTTGGCGGCGGCGGCCGACGACGAGGGGGTAAGGCAGGCCGCACGCTACTTTCCGGGCCACGGAACGTACGGCCACCGCACGCTCTCCTACGACCTACACCTGGCGTACGACCCGGCCGCCGGCGCGCTCGACGGCCGGGCGCACATCCAGGCGGTGGCGGACCGGCCGCTACGGCAGGTCGAGCTGGATCTCACAGGGCTGACCGTGCACGACGCCCGGGTCGACGGGGCCGTCGTCGGTCCCGGCCGGAAGCGGAACAAGCTGGTCCTGCCCGTGCGGCGCCCCATCGCGGCGGGCACGCCCTTCACGATGGAGATCGGCTACGGCGGGCGGCCCGGACCGGTGCACACGCCGTTCGGTCAGATCGGCTGGGACCGTACCGGCGACGCGAACGAGGGGACACTGGTGGCCGCCCAGCCGCTCGGTGCCTCGTCGTGGTTCCCGTGCAACGACCGTCCGGACGACAAGGCCGAGTTCACCTTCCGGGTGACCGTACCCAGGGGCCACCACGCGCTCGCCAACGGCGCTCTCGTGGAGCGCAGTCGCAGGGGGTCCACGGAGTGCTGGACGTACCACCACCCCGGTCCCATGGCTCCCTATCTCGCCGCGTTGTACACCGGCCGCTTCACCCATGAGACCTGGGAAGCCCGGGACACCTCTTCCGGCCGCCGGGTCACCGGCCGCAACGCCTACCCCATCCATCTGTCCCGCCGGGCCCGGTACGACCTGGCCCGCCAGCCCGCCATGCTGGAGGTGTTCACCGGCTGGTTCGGGCCGTATCCCTTCGAGACCTACGGCGCGGTCGTCGTGGATGCCGAGCTGGACCAGCCCGTGGAGAACCAGACCGCGTCCGTCTTCGGACGCAACCACGTCGACGGCGCCCGGACGTGGGAGACGCTCGTCGCCCACGAACTCGTCCATCAGTGGTACGGCAACAGTGTGAGTCTGCGGGACTGGCGCGACATCTGGCTGAACGAGGGCTTCGCCACCTATGGCGAATGGCTGTGGTCGGAGCACATCGGCGAGGACTCCGCCGACTCCATCGCCCGGGCGGCCTGGCACACGCTGGCGAAGAGCCCGCAGCGCCTGCGGATCGCCGACCCCGGGCCGGACCACATCTTCGACGACCGCGTCTACAACAGGGGCGCGTGTACGCTCCACGCCTTGCGGCTGACACTGGGCGACGACCGCTTCTTCGCCCTGCTGCGCGGCTGGCACCACGCGCACCGCGGCAGCAGCGCCGACACCGCCGCCTTCATCGCGCATGCCGGCCGGTACGCGCCGGCGGCCGTCGAGCCGGTGCTGCACGCCTGGCTCCACGAGAAACAGCTGCCGCCCTTGCCACCGGCACGGACCTGAGTCCGGGTGCCAGACGGTCTCCTGGTGGAGGGCGCAGTGGTGCGATGCCGGGTCGTCCGGGGCAGGGCTTCCGGACGACCCGTCAGGCACGGGCCGCTTACGCCACGACTTTCCCGATGCTTCCCAGGGCCTGGGCGGCGCGTTGGGAGAGCCGCCCCAGCCGGCCCTCCTGGTTGCTGACACAGACATGGCCGTTGCCACCGTCCAGCGCGACGCGGGCGGTGTTCGCCCCCGGCGGAGGCTGGTCACGACGCGTTTGGTGCCGTCGGCCACACCGGACCGCTGGCGATCGTCTTCTTCTCACCGCTCACCGCTCTGCGGGTCGACCGCGACGAGCTGTCCGTCGTTCCAGTCGGCGACACAGGCCTTGCCGGTCCCGTCCAGCGCGACACCGCACGCTCGACCGAATCGCTGACGTGTGCTTCCAGGAAGTGGTCAACGAACTCGTTGCCCCTTCGCCGTTCGGTGAATGTCCTTCAGAAGAGGCCACACCGTAATCGCACGAGAACCCGGACCGGGCCCACGACGATGTAGGGCACAACTGGCAGAAGGCACTCTTGCGCCGTCTCCCGCTGTCGGGTTTACCTGACGCCGGTGACTGATGGTTCGGCGTGCGATGGGGAGTGGCAGTGGACGAGAAGCGGTTCACCGGCAAGGTCGTGATCGTCACCGGTGGCGGGTCCGGCATCGGCGCCGCCACCGCGTACCGTCTCGGGCGCGAAGGCGCCACGGTGATCGCCGTCGGGCGGACCGAGGAGCGGCTCAAGGCGGCTGCCGCCGAGGCCCCGGCCGGTTCGACCATCGTCACGCGTGTCGCGGACGTCTCCGACGAGTCGGCGATCACCGCGGTGATCGACAAAGTGGCGCAGGAATACGGCCGGCTGGACGTGCTGGTCAACAACGCCGCCATCGCCGTACCCGGAACCGTCGAGCACATCGGCACCCCCGCCTGGCGCCAGATCTTCGCGGTCGATGTCGACGGTGTCTTCTTCGCGTCCCGGGCCGCGCTGCCTCATCTGCGGCGCGACGGCGGCTGCATCGTCAACGTCGGCTCCGTGTCCGGACTCGGCGGGGACTGGGGCCTCGCCGCCTACAACGCCGCCAAGGGGGCACTGGTCAACCTGACCAACGCCATGGCCCTCGACCACGGCCACGAGGGCGTGCGGGTCAACGCCGTACACCCGAGTCTCACCCGCACCGAGGTGGCCGCACCCGTCGTCGAGAACGAGGAGATGCTCGCCGCGTTCCAGCGGCGCATCCCCATGCGGCGCCCGGCCGAACCCGCCGAGGTCGCCGATGTCATCGCCTTCCTGGCCAGCTCCGACGCCCGTTTCGTCAACGGCGCCCACATCCCTGTCGACGGCGGTCTCGGCGCCTCCAACGGTCAGCCTCGAATGTTCTGAACCCCGGGCGGGGCCAGGAACGTGGCCGCCAAGCGGTCTCGGAACCAACGGTGGCCAGGATCCGCCGAGTTGCGCGGGTGCCAGGCCATGCCGAAGTCGAGCGGGGCCAGGTCGAGAGGGATGGGGAAGGTACGCAGTCCCAGCGCGGCGGTGGTGTCGGGGAGCCAGTCAGCCAGGGCGAGCGCGACGAGGTCGGTGTCCCGGGCGAGGATCATGGCACTCGTGTGGCTCGGTACGACGACGGCGATACGGCGTCTCAGTCCCCGCTCCGCGAGGACGTGGTCGATGGAGCCGAGGCGTTTGCCGTGCCGGGAGATGCCGATGTGGTCGGCGGCGGCGAAGCGGCGGGCGTCGATCCGCTTCTCGAAGAGGGGGTGACCGCTGCGGGCGACCCCCACCAGGGTCTTCTGGGTGAGGTGCCGGGTGCGGATCTCCGGGTCCAGGTGTCCGAGTACGCCCAGTTCGACGTCCACCTCGCCCTGTCTCAGGGCCGGGCCGCCTTCCAGTGCTTCGGGCAGGAAGACCACGTCCACCCGCGGGGCCTCTGCCCTGATCCGATCGGTCAGGGTCCCGGCGATGCCCGCCAGGAGCAGGTCGGTGGCCTGCACGGTGAAGGTGCGCTGGAGATGTACGGGCTCGAAGCCGGCTCCGGGCCTGAGGACGTTGTCGCAGCCGCGCAGCAACGCACCCACTTCTTCGCGGAGTTCCTGGGCCCTGGGCGTGGGGACCATGCCCTGCCCCGCCCGGACCAGCAGTGGGTCGCCCACGACGCGGCGGAGGCGGGCCAGGGTACGGCTGACCGCCGCGGGTGAGGTGCCGAGGCGCTCGGCGGCCCGGGTCACGCTGTTCTCCTGGAGCAGGGCATCCAGGACGCGCAGTAGGTTGAGGTCCATGACGGATTGCTCCTGAAGTGCATTTTTGCGTCTGAGGCAAGAACTGGGTGCCGATTCTTGCATTGTTGCGGCACCGGTGCGCGCGGAGAGTGGGGATGTCCGCGCGAGACGCCGGACATCCATCCACTCCTGAGAAGGAATTCGCCATGGAGAGTTCCCCGCGCGCCGGCCGGGAAGGTGATGTGCTGGCCGTGGTCAGCCAGAGCGGCCCCTCGGTCTCGTTCTTCGACGCCGCCTCCGACCGGCACCTGGGCTCGGTGCACACCCACGCCGAGCCGCACGAGCTGTGTTTCGACCCGGTTCAGCGACTGCTGTGGTGCACGATGACGTATCACTCGGGCTTCTATCGCGCGAACAGCGGCCGGCGGACCGAGCTGACCGTCATCGACCCCGACACGCGCCGCGTCGTCGAGGTGGTCGACCTCGCCCCGGAACACGCGCCGCACGGGATCGCGTTGGACGCGGCGGGCGGTTGTCTGTACGTCAGTGTGGAGAGCGGGGCCGACCGGTCCGGCGGTGTCGTCGTCATCGACACGGAGACCCGCCGTCCTGTGGGCAGGATCGACACGGACGCGCCCGGCTCGCACTGGGTCGCCGTCGATGCGGCCGGTACGACGGGCTGCGTCGCCAACAAGGAGGCGCCGTTCGTGTCCGTCCTCGATCTCAAGCGGGGGATCCTCACGGCGAAGGTCGAGGTGCCCGGCTGTGAGGGGATCGCGGTCTCCGCCGACGGCACGTACGCCTACGTCGCCACGCCGTACCAGGGCTCCGTCTCCCCCGAGGAGGCAATGCCCCCTGGCATCAAGGTCGTCGACCTCCGGACGGTGTCCGTGGTCGACACCCTGCCCGTCGAGTCCGCCGTCATGCCGGTGCACCTGACGTCGACGGGCAAGCTGCTCGCGGGCGAAGTCCGCACGGAGCACGACCCCGTGTCCCGAACGAGCCGCATGACACCGGGTCGCCTCACGGTGTTCTCCGCCGGCACCCGCCGGCGGATCGCCGACTTCGAGGTGGGGCTCTGCCCGCTGACCATCGCCTCGTCGCCCGACGGCCGGATCGCCTATGTCGCCTGCTACGCGTCGGCCACCGTCGACCTCCTCGACCTGGAGACGCCGCAGCACCTGACCCGGCTCGGCCACCCCGCACTCGGCGCGTCCGGCACCCACGGCCTGGCCTACATCCCCGCCCCGTCCTGACCTCGCTCCCCTTTCTGGCGGTGACCACCGTCAGCAGCAGGTACACGCCGCCGCGGAGCGGGAGTTCAAAGCGCCGCGCCGAAGATCACTTCACGTACGCTCGGATGCATGGTTGAGCATCGAATGATTGACGTGAACGGCATTCGGCTGCACATCGCCGAGCAGGGCGACGGCCCTCTGGTGGTGCTTCTGCACGGCTTCCCCGAGTCATGGCACTCCTGGCACCACCAGTTCGGCCCGCTGGCCGAGGCGGGCTTCCACGTGGTCGCCCCCGACCAGCGTGGATACGGACGCAGCGACCATCCCGAGGACGTCGGCGCGTACTCCGTCCTCCACCTCGTCGGTGACGTCGTCGGGCTGGTCCAGGCCCTGGGTGAGGAGAAGGCGTACGTCGTCGGGCACGACTGGGGCGCACCGGTGGCCTGGCACACCGCGCTGCTGCGGCCGGACCTGGTGCGCGCGGTGGCCGGCCTGAGCGTGCCGCCGCCGTTCCGGGGGACACAGCCCCCGCTGGCCGCCATGGACAAGATGTTCGGCGGCCGCTTCTACTGGAACTACTTCAACCGGCCCGGTGTCGCCGACGCCGAGTTCGCGCAGGACACGCGCACCGCTCTGCGGAAGTTCTTCTACTGGGGCTCCGGCGACGCACCGCACGCCAGCGACGGCCAACAGCCACTCGTCGACCCCGACCGCGGCTGGCTCGCGGACATGCAGGACCCCGAGGTACTGCCGGCGTGGTTCACCGAGGACGACCTCGACGCGCTCACCGAGAGTTTCTCCAAGGGCTTCACCGGTGCTCTCAACTGGTACCGCAACCTCGACCGCAACTGGGAACTGACCGCTCCGTGGCACGGCGCCCGCGTGACCCGGCCCGCCCTCTACATCTACGGCGACCGCGATGTCGTCCCCGCCTTCCCGGGTACGCCCGAGCTCATCGCGAAACTCCCCGAGCTCATGCCCAACCTGTGGCGCGAGCCCCTCGCACTGGCGGGCTGCGGACACTGGACCCAGCAGGAGCGCCCGGACGAGGTGAACACGGCGCTCATCGAATTCCTCAGGGCTCATCGCTGAGCGCCACCTCCGGCAAACTCGACAAGCAACTCGGCGAAGTTGCTTGTCGAGTTGTACTGCGGTGATGAACACGAACCCCTGGCCGCAGCAGTCCACTGCGACCGCGCAGCGCCCCCACGTCGCGATGAAACGGCTGCGCACTCCCCTGCGCGCGGAGTCGGGGCAGCATGCGACCGGCGTGCCAGCGAGCTGCGTGGGGCCCGGTCACCACGGCGCGGCTCGCCACGCTGGTCCATCACGCAGAGCCTGGCGGTACTCAAGGCCGCGCCGGCCTGATCCACAGCGAGCCGGACCCGCAGGACGGCCGCCGGAAGCTGATGAGTCCCGATCCGTCCGCGACCGATCTGGTCCACAGGCTGCTCACCGGTCGCGCCTCCTCACTGGCGCGCGCCATCGACCAGGTCATCGTCATCGCCCCGGACGAGCGCAAGGACGTGGAGAAGGCCATCGAACCGCTGGAGCGGCTCGCCGCAGCCGATCCGGGCGCCGGCGCGATATCCGGTCCCGGCCGGCGATCTCGCCCACCAGCCCTTCGTGGACGTTCACGACCCCGCTCTACGTGGGCTCCAGCCTCAACCTCGCTGGGCAGCACCGCCGTGCTGGTCGGCGGCCTCGGCCAGAATCTGGCGATGCTGACCGTCGCCCGGGTCATGGTCGGTGTCGGCCCCTCGGCCGCCTTCCCCTGTGCGATGGTGCTGATCCGGCGCCGTGCCGACTGGGCCGGTCCGCAGGATCCGCCGGCGGGGTGCTCGGGGGGAGTCGTGATCGCGGGCATGGCCAACGCCGCCGTCGGACCGCCAATCGGCGGGCTGCTGGTGGGCACCGCGGGCTGGCGCCGGGCTTCTGATCGAATTCCCGGTCATGGCGATCGCGATGACGATGGCCGTGCGCGGACTGTCCGAGGATCCCCCGCTCGACCGCCGTGACAGCGGCCCGCGTCAGGTCGCCGACCGGATCGACCTGCCCGGCATCCTCGGCTTCGCGGGCAGCTGAGCGTCCGCGGCATCGGCACCCCGGTGCTCGCCGGAGTCAGCACCGGCGGCGTCGTCCTGTCCGCCCTCATCGACGCCGCCGATCGCGACTACCGCGTCCTCGTCCTGTCCGACGGCGTCGCCGACCCCGCCCCCGAGACGCAGCGGGTGCTCGTCGACAAGGTCTTCCCGTCCCGAGCCCACGTCATCGACACCACCGTGCTGCGCGAACTGCTCCGGTCCGCCTGAGGCAGCACCCGGCCCCGCTCGCTGTCGCGGCCGATCACCGGAACGGGCCGGTCATGACGCGGGCGGTTTCGGGATGCGCGGGTGATGCTGGTGAGCGAGTACCCCTGCGAGGAGGCTCGGCCAGGTGATAGCCGTCAACCCGATGAACAGCGCCTCGGTGCTGGCCGCCTTCGGCGCGCTCGGCGTCCTGGTGGTGATCTTCGCCGAGTCGGGTCTGCTGGTGGTCGGCTTCTTCCTCCCTGGTGACACGCTGCTGTTCCCCGCCGGTGTCCTGTGCGCCGGCACCGCTCACCAGCCGCCCCGGCTCGCGCTGTGGCAGGTGCTGCTGTGCGCGGCCGTCGGGGCGGTGGCCGGCGGACAGGCCGGGTATCTGATCGGCCGGCGCGGCGGACAGGCCCTGCTGGCCCGCACCTCCAGCCAGCGGGTGAAGACGGCGGCCGCGCGAGCCGAGGAACTGCTCGCACGGTACGGCTACGGGAAGGCGCTGGTCATCGGCCGGTTCGTGCCGCTGCTGCGGACGGTGCTGCACCCGGTGGCCGGCGCGCTCGGGGTGCCCGTGCGGACGTTCACGCTGTGGCAGACCGTGGGCGGAGTGCTGTGGTCGCAGACGCTCGTCCTCGCGGGGTACAGCCTGGGGACGTCCGTTCCGCACCTCGACGACTATCTGCTGCCGCTGGTGGCCGTGGTGGTCGTCGTGTCGATGCTGCCGCTGCTGATCGAAACGTGGCGGGGACGGCGCGAACGCCGTTGAGAGTGCCGCGCTGTGCCATCGATGGTCTGCGGCGCCGTCGTGGCTGATCGCGACCACGCGGCGCATATCGATACAGCGTCGCGCCCCTGGAGGGCGCCTATACCCCTGCCTCCCGCTATGTGATCGGGCCCCCTACGACCGTGAGCAGCACGGGTGGTTCCGCCGGGTCCGTGTCGGGCACGGTGAGCGGGTCTTCCGACAGGACCGTGAGGTCGGCCCGGTGACCGACGGCGAGCCGGCTCGCCCGGTCCTCCTCCCCCGCCACCCGGTCGGCATTGACGGTGCCGTTGTCGATGGTGCCGTCCATGAACAGCTTCACGCCCGCCACCCGCCACAGCGCACCGCCGGTGCCCTGGATTCGGATCAGCTCGGCGACGGCCTCGTCGTCCGTCTCCGGCCGGCACCAGGGCGCGATCCGCAGGGGCAGCGGCAGGGGCAGGGCGTCCTCGGCGGTCCGGGCGCGCACCTCGGCCTCGGTGGGCCGGGGGGCGACGGCCTCGACGAGTTCGCAGGCGGCGTCCTCCAGCAGCAGCCCGGTGGGCCGGCCGACGGCGTCGCAGACGATCTCGGAACCCTGCTCGAACCGGCGCGGACCGTCGATGCCGGCGAGTTCCAGCGCGCGCTCACTGGCCGGCGCCGAGTGCGCGTCGAAGAGGTCGATGAGGGCGGGTATGCCGTCGAGGACCGGGCCGAGGGCGGCGTTGCCGACCGGGGCGGTGCCGAAGGCGTTGGGGTCCAGGCCCCAGCCGCGCAGCCAGGCGCCCGGCCGCAGCTCCCGTACCGCCGTGGCGAGCGCGGTCCGTACGGCGTCCAGGTCGCGGCAACCGGACAGGTCGACGCCCATGGTGCGCTCGGCGCCGGACACCGGGTGCACGGTGTCGACCTGGCCCTGCCGGCGGGCCTGCTGGTGTCCTCGGCGGCGTACGCGCTGCTGATGCGCCGGGTCCGCGCCACTTCCTGAGGACGCCGAACGCCGGGCAGGTCAGCGGAGCTTGCGGTCCTTGGGGCGCTTGCGGTTGGGACGGCGGGGGCGGTGGATCGTGTCCAGTTCGCCTACCGCCGCGCGGATATGGGCCAGGTCGCCCCGGCGGGAGCCGCCCGCGCACCACCAGGACGGCCGTCCGTCGACGTCGCGCGGGTGCATGCCGAGGTCATGGACCGTGCAGAGCGGCCACACCCGCCACAGCCGCTCCGTCACCGTCTCCTGGGCGGCGTCGGCGACGGCCATCAGGGTTTCGGCGGCGGACTCCGCCGGTATCAGGGAGTTGCCGTGCGCCTCACCGTTGGAGAGGGCAACGAAGACCTGCTCGTCCAGGTCCGCGGACTCCGGGTGGGCGATCAGGCGCAGGGGGCGCTGGTCGGGAAGGGTCGCCGCCAGGTCCTGGTTGACGACCGCCAGTGCCTCGTCCCACAGCGGATAGTCGCCGGTGACCACGAGGCGCGGCTCGGGCCGGCCGAAGAAGGCGCACATGCCCGCATCCTCTCAAGCTCATGGCCCACTACTGTGGCCACCGTCCACAACAGCCCACCGTCCGTGGAGCCGCGAGATGCCTGTCCGCCGTGTCGTGCCCAACATCCACTCGGCTGCGCCGCAGCAGAGCGCGGAGTTCTACGGAGAACTGGGGCTGGAGGAGGTCATGAACCACGGCTGGATCGTGACGCTGGCCTCCCCCGGGAACCCGGCCGTACAGCTCAGCGTGATGACCGAGGACCGCACCGCGCCCGTCGCCCCGGACCTGAGCATCGAGGTCGAGGACGTCGACGCGGCCTACGCGACGATGGTCAAGCGTGGCGCGCAGATCGTGCACCCGCTGACGGACGAGGAGTGGGGCGTACGGCGGTTCTTCGTGCGGGACCCCGACGGGCGGGTCGTGAACGTGCTCGGCCATCGCTGAACCCGTCCGCCGCAGCCAACGACGCCTTCTGGACGGGCCTGTGACGATCCGTGAGACTGGACCGGGTCCACGCCCGTGCCCCGGCTCTTCTGGACGGTGACCCATGGTTGAGGAAACCCCGCGCGTCGAACTCACCCCGCAGGCCGCCGACCTGGTGCGGCGGCTGCGTGCCGAGCACGGTCCGCTGATGTTCCACCAGTCGGGCGGCTGCTGCGACGGCAGCGCGCCCATGTGCTACCCGGACGGCGAGTTCCGCACCGGCGGCTCGGACGTGCTGCTGGCGGAGCTGACCGTGGACGGTGTGGCCGAGCCCGTCACCTTCTGGATGTCCCGGAGTCAGTACGCGGCGTGGAGCCACACCCGGCTGATCGTCGACGTCGTCCCCGGACGGGGGAGCGGATTCTCACTGGAAGCACCCGAGGGAGTGCGTTTTCTCACCCGTTCTCGCGTAGTCGACGTCTAGTCGGCCCGGCGGTCGCCGCGCTCTGGTCCACTGCCCTTGACACCCGCAGGACAGGGACAGTTGACGAGACATCAGGGGGCACGGTGACCAGACGTCACAGGCGTTCGGCAGCGGGCAGAGCGGTTCTCACAGTTGTCACGGCGTTCGGGATGCTGGCCGGTGCGGCCCTCGCGGGGGCGGCACCGGCCGACGCGGTTCCGGACGGCAAGCGGATCGCGCCGGGCGTCACCTACCGGCAGTTCGACGTCGACGCGAGCGCGGGCCCGACCCACGCCCATCTGCTCACGGTCGACCTGGCCAATCCGCACGTCCGGGTCGATCTGCTCCATCCGGGCGCGGTGGCGGTCCGGGCCACCGTCTCGGCGATGGCGGACTCCGCCGGGGCGGTCGCGGGCGTCAACGGTGACTTCTTCAACATCACCGAGACGCAGCACCCGGGCGTGGAAGCCACCGGCGCGAGCGTCGGACCGGCGATCGCGGACAGGCAGGTACTCAAGGCGGCGGTGCCGAACGGCCAGCGGTTCGGGCCCCCGCTGCCGCCGGGCACGACCACCGAGGACGTCTTCGGGGTGGGCACCGACCGGCGGGCCCGGCTGGACCGGCTGTCCCTCGTCGGCAACGTCGACACACCGGAGGGCACCGTGACACTGAAGGGCCTCAACCAGTACGCGCTCCCGGTGAACTCCGTCGGCGCCTTCACCTACCGGTGGGGCAGCGCCTCCCGGACGCGCTCCGTGTGCGGCACCGACACCCGGCGATCGGCGCCGTGCAGCACGGACACGTACGAGGTGAAGGTGCGGGGCGGTCGGGTGGTCTCCGCCGCCGACACCCCGGGCAGCGGCACGATCCCGGCGGACACCACGGTCCTCGTGGGCCGCGAGGAGGGCGCACAGCGGCTGCGCAAGCTCTCGGTCGGTGACGCGGTGACCGTGACGCACCGTCTGGTGGCCGCCTCGTCCGCGGTGCCGTACGCGTTCGCGATCGGCGGCTTCCCGGTCCTGGAGGGCGGGGAGGCGCGCTCCGGCCTCGACAACGTCACCTCGGCGGTGCGGACGGTCGTGGGCTTCAAGGACGACGGACGGCAACTGCTGATCCTGGCCCTGGACGGCGCCGCCGACTACCGGACCGGTATGACGGTCGCCGAGGAGGCCGGCACCATGCGCTCGCTGGGCGCGTCCGACGCGTTCAACCTCGACGGGGGCGGCTCGTCCGAGCTGGTCACCCGCGAAGCGGGCGCGAGCACCGTCACGGTCCGCAACCATCCGAGCAGCGGCGCCGAGCGTCCCGTGGCGAACGGCATCGGCGTGTTCTCCGCCGGCTGATCTCAGGGGTGCAAGCTGCTCACCAGGTCGGCGGTCGTGGTGAGTCCGCTGTGGATGGTGGGTGCCATGCTCGTGCCGGCGAGATAGAAGCCTAGCAGCACGCAGACCAGCGCATGGGAGATCTTCAGCGCGCCGTTGCGCATGAAGATCACGGCCAGGATCAGCAGCAACAGCACCGCCGAGATGGAAATGGCCATCGGGAACCTCCTCCGCCACGCCCCTTGTGCGGCGTTCGGCCGTAAGTGTGGCGTAGCGGAGGGTTCGTCCGGGCGGCTGACGTGTCCCCCGAACGTGTGGTGTTACGCGGTGGGATGAGAGTCGAGGAAGGCCTCCAGGCCTGCCAGGTCATCGGTGTTGAGGTAGTCGACACCGGCGGCGAGCAGTTCCGTCCACAGGGCGTCGCGGGCCGGGCCCGCGACGTCCGGCGTGGCCCAGAACCGCACTTGCTGCCCCCGCGCGTGCGCGGCGGCGGTGATGCCGTACAGCTTCCGCCGTTCAGCGTCGGGGAACGTGCCGTCACCCGACCAGGTGAAGACCTGCGTCCAGTTGTCACTGATCAGCGAGATGAAGGAGGCGGGCGCGGTGCTGCCGAGGTCGGTGAGCCGGCCGTCGTAGAAGGCGAGCCGCTCGTCCTGCGCCTCCATGGGGACACGGGCGGCGCGGTCGCCGGAGATGACGGCGGTGACGGGTCCGCGGTGGATACGGCCGTGGTCGTACCGGGTGAACAGGTGCGGACAGCGGCGCAGATGGCGGTCGAGTTCAGCGTACGTCGAGGAGCCCTCGGTCTTGATGTCGATGAGGAGCTGCAGCGGTCGGCGCCAACCCCGGTACACCGAGCCGTGGTTGTTCTTCACGATCGCGGCCAGCGGATCGAGGTAGAGGGATTCGAGGGTGCGGGTCGGATCCAGCTCGGAGCTGTCGTGACCGATGAGGAGCTGGTCGCCGACGAGGAAGATGTCGGCCTCGACGCTGCCGAAACGGTGGTCGAGCGCGTCGAACAGGGGCCGGGGGTGCTCGTAGTCGTTGTGGGCGTGCGCGTTCCACAGCGGACGCCGACTCCGGTCGGGGCTGCCCGCCCAGGCCTGCGACCCGGGCAGGACGACCGCGCCGGCGAGCGCGGCGCCAAGGGTGGTGAGGGCTCTGCGACGGGTGGTGAGGGCCATGCTCTGCCTCCCTGGAGGTGCCGGATGGGACCGGGGAGAGTATGCGTGGCCTCACCAACCAAGGGGCCCTGCCTCGCGGGGAGTTGGCGCGTTGTTCACCTCGGCGGAGCAGCCCCGTGAGGAAGCCCGCCCCTGGTGGGGCGGGCTTCACCTGGCCGGGATCAGGGTGCCTGGAGGTCGACCAGTTCGGCCAGCGCTTCCCGGTGCGCTCCCGCCGTGCCGTAGGCGATCGAGTCGGCCTTGGCCCGCTTCAGATACAGGTGGACCGGATGCTCCCAGGTCATACCGATGCCGCCGTGCAACTGCACCGCCTCTTCCGTGGCGTGGACGGCGACGGGCGCCGCATACGCCTGCGCGACGGCGACCGAGATCTCCGCGTCCTCGCCGGAGGCCAGCGCGTCCGCGGCTGCCCGCGCGGCCGCCCGGAGGTTGACCACCTCCAGCCACAGCTGGGCGAGCCGATGCTTGAGTGCCTGGAAGCCGCCGACCGGCCGGTTGAACTGCTTGCGCTCCTTCAGATAGCGGACGGTCTCGGTCAACGCCCAGTCCGCGACACCGAGTTGCTCGGAGGCGAGCAGTCCGGCGGCGGCACGCAGGGCACGTCGTACGGCGGGCTCCGCGGCGCCGATGCGGCGGCCGGGGGCGTCCACCAGCCGTACCGTCGCCAGCGGCCGGGTCAGGTCCAGGGAGACCTGCGGGGTGACCGTCACGGCGTCCGCGGTCACGGCGTACAGGCCGCCGTCGTCGGCCGGGACGAGCAGGACGTCGGCCACGGCCGCGTCGGCGATGCCGGTCAGCTCCCCGTGCAGCGTGCCGTTTTCGAGTCGTACGGTCTTGACGGCGGCGCCCGGAGCCGTGTGCAGGCCGACGGCGAGGGCGCCGATGGCGCGCCCCGAGGCCAGCCGGCCCAGCAGCTCCTCGTCATCGCAGGCCAGCAGGGCCTCGGTGGCCACGACCGCGCTGGTGAGGTAGGGCACGGGAGCGACAGCGCGGCCCAACTCCTCCAGTACGACGGCTACTTCACGCGCGGACGCGCCCTGGCCGCCCTGCTCCTCGGGGACCAGGAGCCCGGCGAGGCCCATGCCCTCGGCGAGGGACTTCCACAGGGCGAGGTCGTGCGGGGCGTCGGACTCGCCGCGGGCGATGACGTCCGCCGGCGCGCAGTGGTCCGTGAGCAGGTCACGGACGGCGGCGCGCAGCGCCTCTTCCTCCTCGGAGTAGAGAAGATCGCTCATCGGGCCAGGTCCTTCCAGGCGACGTCCTTGTCGGTGCGCGGCTCGGCGGGCAGGCCGAGGACCCGCTCGGCGACGATGTTCAGCAGGACCTCGCTGGTCCCGCCCTCGATGCTGTTGCCCTTGGAGCGCAGATAGCGGTAGCCGGCGTCACGCCCTGTGAAGTCGACCAGCTCGGGGCGGCGCATGGTCCAGTCGTCGTACAACAGGCCCTCCTCGCCGCGGAGTTCGACCTCCAGGCCGCTGATCTCCTGATTGAGGCGGGCGAAGGCGAGCTTCATACCGGCACCCTCGGGGCCGGGCTGGCCGACGGTGAGCTGCTGGCGCAGGCGCTCCGCGGTGAGGCGGGAGACCTCGGCCTCGACCCACAGCTTCAGCAGCCGCTGGTGCAGTTCGTGGGTGCGCAGTTCGGGGCGCTCCCGCCAGGTCTGGGCAACCGGGCCGATCATGCCGCCCTCGCGGGGCAGCCGCATGCCGCCGATGGCCACGCGCTCGTTGTTGAGGGTGGTCTGGGCGACCCGCCAGCCGTCGCCGACCTCGCCGAGGCGGCGGGTGTCGGGGATGCGGACGTCGGTGAGGAAGACCTCGTTGAACTCGGCCTCGCCGGTGATCTGGCGCAGCGGCCGGACCTCGACGCCGGGGTCGGTCATGTCGCAGACGAAGTAGGTGATGCCCGCGTGCTTGGGCACGTCCGGGTCGGTGCGGGCGATGAGGATGGCCCAGCGGGCGAGGTGGGCGCTGGAGGTCCACACCTTCTGCCCGTTGACGAACCAGTCCTCGCCCTGCCGTACGGCCCGGGTGCCGAGCGCGGCCAGATCGGAGCCGGCGCCGGGCTCGCTGAACAGCTGGCACCAGACCTCCTCCCCCGTCCACAGCGGCCGCAGAAAGCGCCGCTTCTGCTCCTCGGTGCCGTACTTGAGGATCGTCGGCGCGGCCATGCCGAGGCCGATGCCGATGCGCCGGGGGTCGTTGTCGGGGGCGCCCGCGGCCTCCAGTTCGGCGTCCACGACGCCCTGCAGGGAGCGCGGGGCACCCAGTCCGCCGAGGCCCTCCGGGTAGTGCACCCAGGCGAGGCCGGCGTCGAAGCGGGCCCGCAGGAAGTCCAGGCGGTCCGTGCTCGCCGGAGGATGCCCGGCGAGCAACTCCCGTGTGCGGCGGACCAGTTCGTCGGCGTCGGTCATGCTGCTCCCTCCATCACCACGGCGATCCGGCCGGTGGACCGGCCGTCCGCCACCTTCTGCACGGCCAGATGGGCCTCGCCGAGCGGCACCCGCTCGCTCACCAGCGGCTTGATCGCGCCCCGGGCGGCCAGTTCGGTCAGTTCCTCGTGGCAGCGCAGGATGAGCTTCGGGTTCTTGGTGGCGTACAGGCCCCAGTGCAGGCCGAGGATCGAGTAGTTCTTCACCAGGGCGTGGTTGAGGGCCGGGCTGGGGATGCCGCCGCTGGCGAAGCCGACGACGACGATCCGGCCCTCGAAGGCGACGAGCTTGGCGGACTGGGCGTAGGCCTCGCCGCCGACGGGGTCGTAGATCACGTCGGCACCCCGGCCGCCGGTGGCCTCCTTCACGGCCGCGATCACGTCCTCGCTGCGGCGGTCGACCACCACGTCACAGCCCAGCTCGCGGGCCACGGCGGCCTTGTCCGCGCCGCCGACGACACCGATCACGGTGGCGCCGGCCGCCTTGCCGAGCTGCACGGCCGCGCTGCCGACACCTCCGGCGGCGGCGTGCACGAGCAGGGTCTCCCCCGCCTCCAGGTGGGCCCGGCGGTGCAGACCGAACCAGCCGGTCTGGTAACCGATGTGCAGCGCGGCGACCTCGGCGTCGTCCAGCGCCTCAGGCGCGGGCAGCAGGGCGCGGGCGTCGGCGAGCGCGTACTCGGCGAAACCGCCGTACGGCAGCGCCGGGTTGGCGATCACCCGGCGGCCGTCCTCGGTCTCGCCGCAGATCTCCACGCCGGGCGTGAACGGCAGCGGCGGGCGCACCTGGTACTGGCCGCGGCACAGCAGCGCGTCCGGGAAGTTGACGTTCGCGGCACGCACGCGGAGCAGCACCTGGCCCTCCCCGGGCGTGGGCCGCTCCACCTCCGCCAGGCGCATCACCTCGCTGGGCTCGCCGTTCTCGTGCACTTGCCATGCCTGCATGCGGGGCCTCCACGGGACTGCTTCGTCTGACCGGGTCCGACCGCATACTAAGCGGTCGCTTGCCGATCAGGGAACAGTCGGCCCCACCTCGGCGCGCGTCGCGTCGGTCACTTCCGGGACGTCGGCCGCGCCCGCACGTGCATCCGCTCCCCCTGCGGCCCGAACAGACTGAGGAACTCCACCGGTCCCTCGCCCGTCGACCCGAACCAGTGCGGCACGCGTGTGTCGAACTCGGCCGCCTCCCCCGCCGACAGCACCACGTCGTGCTCACCGAGGACCAGCCGCAACCGTCCCGACAGCACGTACAGCCACTCGTACCCCTCGTGGGTGCGCGGCTCCGGCTCCTGCTTCCGCTGTGGCTCCAGCACCTTGAAGGCCTGGAGGCCGCCGGGCTGGCGGGTCAGCGGCCAGTGGGTGCGCCCGCCCCGCACGATCGGCTTGGACCGCACCCGTGGGTCGCCCACCGGCGGCGCGCCGACCAGTTCGTCCAGCGGCACCTGATGGGCCTGGGCGATCGGCAGCAGCAGTTCGAGGCTGGGCTTGCGCAGGCCCGACTCCAGCCGGGAGAGGGTGCTCACGGAGATCCCGGTCGCCTCGGACAGCGCGGCCAGGGTCACCTCCCGCTCCTTGCGGGTGCGCCGCAGCCGGGCGCCGACTTCCGCCAGTACGTCGTCCGTGCTCATGACCCCTATTGCAGGATCGGCAAATCTGTTTGTCAATCGCGCGGGGACCGGGCGACCGTCGCGTCATGACCGAGAACAACAGGTACGAAGCAGTCGTCGTCGGAGGCGGGGCCGCCGGGCTGTCCGCCGCGCTGGTCCTCGGCCGGGCCCGGCGCCGCACGCTGGTGGTCGACGCGGGCGAGCCGCGCAACACGCCGTCCGCGCACATGCAGGGCTATCTGTCCCGGGACGGCATGTCGCCGGCCGAGTTCCTGGCGGTCGGCCGCGAGGAGATCGCCCGGTACGGGGTGGAACTGGTCCGGGACCGGGTGGTGGACGCGGGCGAGGACGCCGAGGGCTTCACGGCGACGCTCGCCGGCGGCAGGACGGTGCGGGCCAGGCAGCTGGTGATCGCCACGGGCCTGAAGGACGAGCTGCCCGGGGTCCCGGGGCTGGCCGAGCGGTTCGGCCGGGACGTGGTGCACTGCCCGTACTGCCACGGCTGGGAGGTCCGCGACCTGCCGACCGGGGTGCTCGCGACCTCGCCGCTGAGCGTGCACCAGGCGCTGATGGTGACCCAGTGGACGAAGGACGTGCGGCTCTTCCTGCACGAGGTCGGCGAGTCGGAGCTGACGGACGACGACCTGCGCCGGCTGGCCGCCGCCCGGATCCAGGTCGTCCCCGGCGAGGTCGCGGAGCTCGTCATCACGGACGACCGGCTCACCGGGGTCCGGCTCGCCGGGGGAGGCACGGTCCACGACCGCGATGTGCTCTACGTCGCCCCGCGCGCCGTTCCACAGAACGATCTGCTCGTGAAGCTGGGCGCCGAGCTGCGCGAGACGCCGTTCGGCAGCTACCCGGTGATCGACGAACGGGGCCTGACGAGCGTGCCCGGGCTGTGGGCGGCGGGCAACGCGAGCGGATTCGCCGAGCAGGTGATCAACGCGGCCAGCCGCGGCTACCGGGCCGGCGCGGCGATCAACGGGGAGCTGCTGATGGCCGATCTCGACGCGACCGTGCGGGTGTAGTCGCCCGGCTCCGGTGCCACCATGGCTGCATGTTGCTGGCCCGGCTCGCCCAGGTGTCCCGGGAGGTCGCCGCGACGGCGGCCCGGTCCCGCAAGACGGCGCTGCTCGCGGAGCTGTTCCGGGAGGCGGACGCGGACGACGTGCCGGTCGTCATCCCGTATCTGGCCGGCCGGCTGCCGCAGGGCCGGCTCGGCGTCGGCTCGAAGGTGCTGAGCCGCCCGGTGCCGCCGGCCGCCGAGCCCACCCGCACGGTCCGGGAGGTCGACGCGCTGCTCAGCGAGCTGGGCAAGGTGTCCGGGCCGGGTTCGCAGGCGGAGCGGGCCCGGCTCGTCGGCGAGCTGATGGGCGCGGCCACCGAGGACGAACAGCGTTTCCTGCGCGGTCTGCTCACCGGCGAGGTACGGCAGGGCGCGCTGGACGCGGTCGCAGTGGAGGGCCTCGCCCTGGCGACAGGCGCGGACCCGGCCGCCGTACGCCGGGCGGTGATGCTCGCCGGGTCGCTGCAGACGGTCGCCCAGGCCCTGCTCGCCGAGGGCCCCGGGGCGCTGGACCGCTTCCGGCTCACGGTCGGCCGGCCCGTGCTGCCCATGCTCGCGCACACCGCGTCCTCGGTCGCCGAGGCGGTGGAGAAGCTGGGCGCGTGCGCGGTGGAGGAGAAGCTGGACGGCATCCGGGTGCAGGTCCACCGGGACGGCGACACGGTCCGGGTGCACACCCGCACCCTGGACGACATCACCGACCGGCTGCCCGAAGTGACCGCAGCCGCAAGGGAGTTGCGGGGCGAGCGGTTCATCCTGGACGGCGAGGTGATCTCCTTCGACGCGGCCGGGCGGCCCCGGTCCTTCCAGGAGACGGCGGGCCGGGTCGGCTCCCGGGCGGACGTGGCGAAGGCGGCCGATCAGGTCCCGGTCTCCCCCGTGTTCTTCGACACCCTGTCGGTCGACGGCACCGAACTGCTGGATCTGCCCTTCGCCGAGCGGCACGCGCGGCTGGCCCGGCTGGTGCCCGAGCCGATGCGGGTGCGCCGCACGGTCGCCTCCGGCCCCGGGGACATCGCGGCGGCGGAACGGTTCCTCGGCGAGACCCTGGCCCGCGGTCACGAGGGCGTGGTGGTCAAGGCGCTGGACGCGCCCTACAGCGCGGGCCGGCGCGGCGCCTCCTGGCTGAAGGTCAAGCCCGTCCACACCCTCGACCTGGTCGTGCTGGCCGCCGAATGGGGCCACGGCCGCCGCACCGGCAAGCTCTCCAACCTCCACCTCGGCGCCCGCAACCCGGACGGCACCTTCGCCATGCTCGGCAAGACCTTCAAGGGCATGACCGACGCGATGCTCGCCTGGCAGACCGAGAGGCTCCAGGAACTGGCCGTCGAGGACAACGGCTGGGTGGTCCGGGTCCGCCCCGAACTCGTCGTGGAGATCGCCTACGACGGCCTCCAGCGCTCCTCCCGCTACCCCGCCGGCGTCACACTCCGCTTCGCCCGCGTGGTCCGCTACCGCGAGGACAAACGCCCCGAGGAGACCGATACCGTGGAGGCCCTGCTGGCGGCACACCCGGAGGTCACACCGTGACGGTGCGTACGACGAAGCGCAGCGCGGGACTACTGGTGTTCCGGCACACCGATGACGGCCTGGAGGTATTGCTCGGCCATATGGGTGGCCCGCTGTGGGCGAAGAAGGACGCCGGCGCGTGGACGGTCCCCAAGGGCGAGTACGAGCCCGACGAGCCTGCCTGGGAGGCCGCCCGGCGCGAGTTCCGCGAGGAGCTGGGGCTGGCGCCGCCCGACGGGACGGCCGTACCGCTGGGCGAGGTCGTGCAGAAGAACGGCAAGATCGTCACGGCCTGGGCCGTTGAGGCGGACCCGGACCTGAGCGCCTTCACACCCGGCACCTTCACCATGGAGTGGCCGCCGAGGTCCGGCAGGGAGCAGGAGTTCCCGGAGCTGGACCGGGTGGAGTGGCTCGGCCTGGACCGGGCCCGGGAGCTGATCATCACGGCCCAGACCACGTTTCTCGACCGCCTGGCCGAGCACTCGGGCTGAACCGGACGCCACGCGTTGCGGACGGCACGCCCGCGCGCGAAGGTCGAGTCAAGCCCGCTCCCAGGGAGGTCAGCCATGCCCATCGCGACGGTGAACCCGGCGAACGGCGAGACGCTCAAGACGTACGAGCCCATGGGCGAGGAGGAGCTGGAACGCCGGCTCCAGCTCGCCGAGGCCACGTTCCGCACGTACCGGACCACTCCGTTCGCCGAGCGGGCCCGCCTGATGAACAAGGCCGCCGAACTGCTGGACGAGGACCACCCGGAGATCGCCCGGACCATGACCCTGGAGATGGGCAAACCGGTCAAGCAGGCACGTGCGGAGGCCGCGAAGTGCGCGAAGGCGATGCGCTGGTACGCGGAGCGCGCCGAGTCGCTGCTGGCGGACGAGGAGCCCGCCGAGTCGGACGTGACGGACTCCGGGGCGTCCCGGGTCCGGGTGCGCTACCGGCCGCTCGGGCCGGTGCTCGCGGTCATGCCGTGGAACTTCCCGCTGTGGCAGGTCGTCCGGTTCGCCGCGCCCGCGCTGATGGCCGGCAACGTGGGCCTGCTCAAACACTCCTCCAACGTCCCGCAGACGGCCCTGTACCTGGAGGACCTGTTCCACCGGGCCGGCTTCACGGAGGGCTGTTTCCAGACGCTGCTGATCGGTGCGGGCGCGGTGGACGAGATCCTGCGCGACGAGCGGGTGAAGGCGGCGACGCTGACGGGCAGCGAGCCCGCGGGCCGGGCGGTCGCCTCCACCGCCGGGGAGATGATCAAGAAGACGGTGCTGGAGCTGGGCGGCAGCGACCCGTATGTCGTCATGCCGTCCGCCGACCTGGACCGGGCGGCCCAGGTGGCGGTCACCGCGCGCGTGCAGAACAACGGGCAGTCCTGCATCGCCGCGAAGCGGTTCATCGTGCACCAGGACGTCTACGACACCTTCGTCGACAAGTTCGTCACCGGGATGCGGGCACTCAGGATCGGCGACCCGCTGGAGGAGGACACCGAGGTCGGGCCGCTCTCCACCGAGCGGGGGCGTGCCGACCTGGAGGAACTGGTCGACGACGCGAAGCGCAGCGGCGCCGAGGTGCTGTGCGGCGGCGAGCGGCCGGACGGGCCGGGCTGGTACTACCCGCCGACCGTGCTCGCCGGGATCACCCGGGAGATGCGCATCCACCGGGAAGAGGCGTTCGGGCCGGTGGCCACGCTGTACCGGGCCGGCGACCTGGACGAGGCGCTGCTCATCGCCAACGACTCGCCGTTCGGACTGAGTTCCAATGTGTGGACGCGGGACGACGGCGAGGTGGCGCGGTTCACGCGCGATCTGGAGGCCGGATCCGTGTACGTCAACGGGATGACCGCCTCCCACCCGGCCTTCCCGTTCGGCGGCGTCAAACGGTCCGGGTACGGGCGTGAGCTGTCCGGGCACGGAATCCGCGAGTTCTGCAACATCACCACCGTTTGGCAGGGTGCGTGAGCGCTGCGCGGCTAGCATCCGGTCTGTGAACGGCGAAGTGACTCTGCCTCTGATCGTGGACGACCGTGGGACCTTGCAGGTGGCCGCGGCCGATGTGAGTAAGTTGCTGCGGACCGTGGGGGCTCGGTGGCTGCGACTTGTCGAGGGCGGGGAGCAGAGGCTGGACGAGGATACGGTTGCGGCATTGACCATCGAGCTGGCCAAACTCGCGGATCGTATCGACGTGGCTTGCATTGCGCACAGCAGTGGGGCGCCGTAGGTCATTCGGCTCAGTCAGCTCAGCGCTGCCCAGAACATGCTCTCGTACTTCTGGAGCAGGGTTCCGTACGTGTGTGCGCTGTTCGTGTCCAAGGTGCCCGTATCCAGGCCCGCCTGTACCGCTGCCGTCGCCTGTTCGTCCAGGTCGGGGGACGGCCCGGCGAAGAAGTCGAAGAAAGCGCAGGACTCGTCCGTGAAGCCGTAGTGGGTGCGCAGGCCTTCGGCGATGCGGGCACAGTAGCCGCCCCAGGCGGAGAAGTTCGCCGTGAGGGCCAGGACGGCGTCCGCCGGGGCGGCGTTGAGGGCCAGCCAGGAGACGTAGGCGGGGTAGGCCTGGCAGCCCGCCAGGGGGACGTAGGCGCGGGAGCGGTGCTCCGTCACGCCGCAGGCCCGGGCGAAGGCCTCCAGGTGCGCCGCGGCCAGTTCCTCGCCGGTCGCGAGGGTGGTGAAGAAGGCCGCGGCGGCGGGGTCGGCGCGCTGGGCCAGGTGCGCGAAGGAGCGGCGGTCGGCCGGGATCACCCACCGCTGTTCCAGGGCGAGCCTCGCCAGGGTCCGAATGGGTGCCTCGCCGCGTTCCACGAGCGGGACGACGGGGTTGGCCGTCGGGTCCGGGGCGAGCGCCCCGATGGTCGTCTGCAGCAGGTCCCCGGCCGTTGCCGTCATGTTTCTCTCCCTCGCGCGGACGTGCGGCTTCTCGTCCGAGCCTGACACGGTGTCCCCGGTCTGGAGTAGTTCGGCGAGAGATCGTCGCCGGTCCGAGTGATCGTGGGTGAACCACCTCTCACGGGTGAACGACCTCTGACCGGCGGGCAAAGGCCTTCCGGAAGGCTGAAAGCAGGCACGGTTCATGGCGACTTTGTGCAGACCCTCGGTGTCGGTTCCGGAGCACGTGATCACGATGGAGGAGACGCTGGAGTTGGCGCGCTCCCGTCACGCGGATCACCCGCAACTGCCGCTCGCGCTGCGGCTGATCGAGAACACGGGCGTCAAGACCCGGCACATCGTGCAGCCCATCGAGGAGACCCTCAAGCACCCCGGCTTCGAGGAGCGCAACAAGCTCTACGAGGCCGAGGCCAAGGCACGCGTCCCCGCGGTGATACAGCGGGCGCTCGACGACGCGGAACTCCTCACCACCGACATCGACATGATCATCTACGTCTCGTGCACGGGCTTCATGATGCCCTCGCTCACGGCGTGGCTGATCAACGAGATGGACTTCGATCCCACGACCCGACAGTTCCCCATAGCCCAGCTGGGCTGTGCGGCCGGCGGCGCGGCGATCAACCGCGCACACGACTTCTGCACCGCCTACCCCGACACCAACGCACTGATCGTGGCCTGCGAGTTCTGCTCGCTGTGCTACCAGCCCACCGACCTCGGTGTCGGCTCGCTGCTCTCCAACGGCCTGTTCGGTGACGGCATAGCCGCGGCCGTGGTCCGCGGCAGGGGCGGCACCGGCGTCGAGCTGGAACGCAACGGCTCGTACCTGATCCCGAAGACCGAGGAGTGGATCATGTACGACGTCCGGGCGACGGGCTTCCACTTCCTGCTCGACAAGCGGGTGCCGGCCACCATGGAACCGCTGGCCCCGGCCCTGCAGGACCTCGCGGGCACGCACGGCTGGGACGCGTCCGACCTGGACTTCTACATCGTCCACGCCGGCGGGCCCCGCATCCTCGACGACCTGAGCAAGTTCCTCCAGGTCGACCCGCACGCCTTCCGGTTCAGCCGGTCCACCCTCACCGAGTACGGCAACATCGCCTCCGGCGTCGTGCTGGACGCGCTGCGCCGGATGTTCGACGAGGGCGGCGCCGAGCACCGGGCGCGCGGGCTCCTCGCCGGGTTCGGACCCGGCATCACCGCGGAAATGGCGCTGGGCCGCTGGCGCAGCTCTGACCGAGAAACGGCATGAGTACGGCATGACCGACGAGACGCTCACCGAGACCCTGCCCCCGATCCGGCACTGGCCGGCGCTCGATCTGACCGGGACGGACTTCGACCCGGTGCTGAGAGAGCTGATGCGCGAAGGACCGGTCACCCGCATCCAGCTGCCCAACGGCGAAGGCTGGGCCTGGCTGGTGACCCGGATGGACGACGTCCGGATGGTGACCAACGACCCCCGATTCAGCCGCGAGGAGGTCATGAAGAAGCCGGTCACCCGGCTGGCCCCGCACTTCATCCCCGACCCGGGCGCGGTCGGCTTCCTCGACCCGCCCGACCACACCCGGCTGCGCCGCTCGGTGGCGGCCGCGTTCACCGCGAAGGGCGTGGAACGGGTGCGCGACAAAGCGCGCGCCATGCTGGACGAACTGGTCGACGAACTCCTCCAGGACGGCCCGCCCGCCGATCTCACGGCCACGATCCTCAGCCCGTTCCCGATCGCGGTGATCTGCGAAATGATGGGCGTCCCGGCCGCCGACCGGCACACCATGCACACCTGGACCCAGCTCATCCTGTCCTCCTCGAACGGCAAGGAGGTCAGCGAGAAGGCCAAACGGGAGATGGCCGCCTACTTCTCGGACCTGATCGGGCTGCGCGAGAACAGCACGGCCGAGGACGTCACCTCACTGCTCGGCGCCGCGGTGGGCCGGGGCGAGGTCACCCTGGAGGAGGCCGTCGGACTGGCCGGTCTCCTCCAGATCGGCGGCGAGGCGGTCACCAACAACAGCGGGCAGATGTTCTATCTGCTGCTGACCCGCCCCGACCTGGTGGACCGGCTGTGCGTGGAGCCGGCGATCCGCCCCAGGGCGATCGACGAGCTGCTGCGCTGGATCCCGCACCGCAGCGCGGTCGGCCTGTCCCGGATCGCCATGGAGGACGTGGAGATCCGGGGTGTGCGGATCCGCGCGGGCGACGCGGTGTACAACTCCTACCTGGCCGCCAACCGCGACCCGGAGGTCTTCCCCGACCCGGAGACCATCGACTTCTCCCGCAGCCCGAACCCCCATGTGTCCTTCGGTTTCGGCCCGCATTTCTGCCCCGGCAACATGCTGGCCCGGCTGGAGGAGGAACTCATGGTGGACGCCCTGCTGGACCGGGTGCCGGGCCTGCGGCTGGCCGTACCGCCGGAGAAGGTGCCCTTCAAGAAGGGCGCGCTGATCCGGGGCCCCGAAGCTCTGCCGGTGACCTGGTGAGCGACGCATGACATGGACCGAGGGACTGTACGTACCGCCGGGCCAAGGCCGCGTCGTCGAGACACCGGCTCAGCGCGTGACGTTCAAGGTCACCGGCACGCATTCGCGGATGGCCTCCACCTTCGAGGTGGAGGTCCCGCCGGGCTTCGACGTGGGCGCCCATGTGCACACCCGCAGCGAGGAGTTGTTCTACGTCCTGGAGGGCGAACTGGACGTACTCGCCTTCGAGCCGCTCGTCCGCACCCCCGACAACTGGCAGAGATGGGAGTCGAGTTCGGGCAGCAGGGTGGTACGGGCGACTCCGGGCACGCTGATCGTCGTACCCCCGGGCTGCCCGCACGCGTTCACGAACCCTACGGACACACCGGCGAAGATGTTCTTCCAGGCCAGCCCGCCACCGGATCACGAACGCTACTTCGAGGAGCTACTGGAGATCCTGGGCAACGGCGGCCCCCCGGACCAGGAGGCGATCGAGGCGCTACGAGCCAAGTACGACATCGAGCAACTCACACCTTTGAGACACAGGTGAGTGTCCCTGCCAAGGGGCGCGGGGAACTGCGCGACCAGCCACACTCGGCGGTGTGACCGGATCGCGCAGCGACCCCGACGTCGCTACCGAATCGGCATCCCAGCCAAGGTCCGCGCGATGACAAGCCGCTGAATCTCACTCGTACCTTCGAAGATCGTGTAGATCGCGCTGTCCCGGTGCATCCGCTCGACCGGGTACTCACGGGTGTACCCGTTCCCACCCAGGACCTGAATGGCCTGCGCGGTCACCTTCTTCGCGGTCTCGCTGGCGAAGAGCTTGGACATCGACCCCTCGGCGGCGGTGAACGGCTTGCCGTTGACGGCCATCCACGACGCACGCCAAACGAGCAGCCGGGCCGCGTCGATCTGGGTCTTCATGTCCGCGAGCTGGAAAGCCACACCCTGGTTGTCGATGATCGGCCGCCCGAACTGCTCCCGGGTCCTGGCGTAGTCGAGGGCAACCTCATAGGCGGCCCGAGCGGTACCGACGGCCATCGCGCCCACGGCGGGCCGGCTCGCCTCGAACGTTGCCATCGCCGCGTTCTTGACCCGCTCGCCGCCGGAGGCCTTCGCCTTCTCGCGGGAACGGGCCAGCCGCTCGTCCAGCTTCTCCTTGCCCCCGAGGAGGCAGGAGCCGGGGACTCGGACGTTGTCGAGGATGACCTCGGCGGTGTGCGAGGCACGAATCCCGTGCTTCTTGAACTTCTGGCCCTGGGCGAGGCCCTCCGTACCCGGCGGGACGATGAAGGACGCGTGGCCCTTGGAACCGAGCTCCGGGTCGACGCTGGCGACAACGACATGGACGTTGGCAATGCCGCCGTTGGTCGCCCAGGTCTTCGTGCCGTTGATCACCCACTCGTCCTTGGCCTCGTCGTACACGGCACGGGTACGCATGGAGGCGACGTCGGAGCCGGCGTCGGGCTCGGAGGAGCAGAACGCGGCGACCTTGACGTCGTTCTGGTCGCCGTACATCTGCGGTATCCAGGTGCCGATCTGTTCCTCGGTGCCGTTGGCGAGAACACCGACGGCGGCCAGGCCGGTGCCCACGATGGACAGGGCGATGCCCGCGTCCCCCCAGAACAGCTCCTCCATGGCCGTCGGGATACCGAGGCCGGTGGGGTCGAAGTACTGCTGCGCGTAGAAGTCGAGGGAGTAGATGCCGACCTTCGCGGCTTCCTGGATGACCGGCCAGGGGGTCTCCTCGCGCTCGTCCCACTCGGCGGCCGCCGGGCGGATCACATCGGCGGCGAAGCCATGGAGCCAGTCCCGGACTTCCCTCTGTTCGTCGTTCAGCTCCATGGTGAACTCGGCCATGTCCCCTCCAGCGGCGGCGGTACGGTGTTACTAGCGGTAACCCAAGTTTGTTACTGACCGGTAGAAAAAGTCAACCGCCGATGACGCCTCGGTATCCCGTTCGATGTCAGGGGGGCAGTCAGTGTTAGTTTGCGCAGGCGTCACCGAATCAGCACGGGTGGGGAGAGCACATGGACACCACACAGCGGACCGAGCAGCAGCGGTCCGCCGACCGCCGAAGGCGCGAGCTGCTGGAAGCCGCCGACCGGGTGGTGCTGCGCGACGGCCCACAGGCGTCGATGAACGCGATCGCGGCTGAGGCGGGGATCACGAAGCCGATTCTGTACCGCCACTTCGGCGACAAGGGCGGGCTCTACGCCGCGCTTGCCAAGCGGCACACGGACGCGCTGCTCGATTCACTGCGGGCGGCGCTCGACGCTCCTGCGGACCGGCGGGAGCGGGTCGAGTCCACTTTGGACACGTACCTCGCCGCTATCGAGGCACGGCCCCAGGTGTACCGGTTCCTGATGCATCCGGCGGAGGGGAGTCAGGGGGGCGACCAGGGCTTCGACGTCGGCAAGCACTCGGCGCCGCTGCTTCGGCGCATGGGCGAGGAGCTGGCTCAGGTCATCGAGGAGCGGGTGGATCTCGGGCCGGAGAGTCAGCAGCTCGCGCGGGTGTGGGGGCATGGGATCGTCGGGATGATGCATGCCGCGGGTGACTGGTGGCTGGGGGAACGGCCTTGTTCCCGGGCCGAGTTGGTGCGGTCTCTCGCCGATCTGTTGTGGGGTCGTCTCGCGGCCGCCGGGGACAGAATGGGAGGTCCGGGGTTCTGAGGGGCAAACCCCCTCACCGGTGCCATGAAGCTCGCTCGATCTGCCTCGCCAGCCGCCGCTTGCGCCACCCTGTGAGGTGGTCCGCGTACACACGGCCCTCCAAGTGGTCGTACTCGTGCTGCAGGCACCGGGCGAAGAAACCCGTGCCGTGGACGGTGACCGGTTCGCCCGTCATCGTGTGGCCCTCGATCACCGCATGGTCGTAGCGCTCCGTCCCCGCCTCCAGCCCGGGCAGGGACAGGCAGCCCTCCGGGCCGCGGATCACCACGCCGTCCGTCTCGACCAGGCGGGGGTTCACCACATGTCCGAGATGGCGCACATCGTCGTCATCCGGACAGTCATAGACGAAAACGCGCAGCGGCACCCCGACCTGATTCGCCGCCAGCCCCACCCCCTGCGCGGCGTACATCGTCGCGAACAAGTCCTCCACGAGGGCGGCCACTTCGGGGCCGAAGCCGGTGACCTCGCGGCAGGGCTCGCGCAGAGCGCTGTCGCCGAGCAGGGAAAGTGGCCGGACGCGCCCGCGGGCGCCCGGGATCGTGCCGTGTCGCATAGCGGCAAGGGTACGGTTCGTTCAGCTCATGCTCGCCGCGCATGGCGTGGGCCGGGATTCGGGTGTGCGAATGGATCTCGATAGGCTGAGGCCCACACCACGTTGCCGGATGGCCCCAGGCGCGGCGCGTACGCAAGGAGGATCGAGAACTGATGGCAGGCAACTCGGACCCGCTCACGCCGCGGGCCAAGCTGGCCGTGACCGCCGGCAAGGCGGTCGCTGCGGCATCTCGCGCCGCGGGGCGCGGCAGCGGGTCGGTGATCGGTGGCCGGGTCGCGCTGAAACTCGACCCCGACCTGCTCGCCCGGCTCGCGCAGCACCTGGACGTCATCCTGGTGTCCGCGACCAACGGCAAGACCACGACCACCCGGCTGATCGCGGAGGCGCTGCGCGCGGCGGGCCCGGTCGTGTCGAACGCGCTCGGCGCGAACATGCCCGCCGGTATCACCTCCGCGCTCGCGGGTGGCTCGGACGCCAAGTTCGGTGTCATCGAGGTCGACGAGAAGTACCTGGCGGGTGTGGCACGGGACACGGCTCCCAAGTGCATCGCGCTCCTGAACCTCTCCCGGGACCAGCTGGACCGCGCCGCCGAGACCCGGATGCTCGCCGAGAACTGGCGCGAGGGCCTGGCCGGCTCCAAGGCCGTCGTCGTCGCCAACTGCGACGACCCGCTGGTGGTGTGGGCCGCTTCCTCCTCGCCGAACGTGATCTGGGTCGCGGCCGGGCAGATGTGGAAGGACGACGCCTGGTCCTGCCCGTCCTGCGGTGGCGTGATGCAGCGCCCCGGCGAGGACTGGTTCTGCGGCGAGTGCGGCTTCCGGCGGCCCCAGCCGAGCTGGGCGCTGTCCGGGGACCACGTGCTCGACCCGCACGGCTCCGCCTGGCCGATCCATCTGCAGCTGCCGGGCCGCGCCAACAAGGCGAACGCCGCCTCGTCCGCGGCCGTCGCCGCCGTCTTCGGGGTGCCGCCGCAGGTCGCCCTGGAGCGGATGTACCAGGTGCAGGCCGTGGCCGGCCGGTACGACGTCGTGCAGTTCCAGAACCGGGATCTGCGGCTGCTGCTGGCCAAGAACCCGGCCGGCTGGCTGGAGACCTTCTCCCTGATCGACCCGCCGCCCGCCCCGGTGATCCTGTCCGTGAACGCACGCGGTGCCGACGGCACCGACACCTCCTGGCTGTGGGACGTCGACTACACCCGGCTGACCGGCCACCCGATCTTCGTGATCGGCGACCGCAAGCTGGACCTCGCCGTCCGTCTGGAGGTCGCGAACCAGCACTTCCAGGTCTGCGAGGACCTCGACCAGGCCGTGCAGATGTGCCCGCCCGGCCGGATCGAGGTCATCGCGAACTACACCGCGTTCCAGGACCTGCGCCGCCGCGTCGGCAACTGATCTTCGAAGGGCGATCACCTCATGAGCGACAACCAACTGCGGCTGGTGTGGATCTACCCGGACCTGCTGAGCACCTACGGTGACCAGGGCAACGCCCTCGTCGTGGAGCGGCGGGCCCGGCAGCGCGGCCTGGACGTGGCCCGGCTCGACGTGCGCAGCGACCAGCCGATCCCGACCTCCGGCGACATCTATCTGATCGGCGGCGGCGAGGACCGGCCGCAGCGGCTCGCGGCCGAGCGGCTGCGCCGTGACGGACATCTGTCCCGAGCCGTGCAGAACGGCGCGATCGTGTTCTCCGTCTGCGCCGGCTACCAGATCCTCGGCCACGAGTTCATCAACGACCTCGGCCAGCGCGAGCCGGGTCTCGGCCTGCTCGACGTGGTCTCGGTGCGCGGCGAGGGCGAGCGGTGTGTCGGCGACGTCCTCGCCGACATCGACCCGCAGCTCGCACTGCCCCAGCTGACCGGCTTCGAGAACCACCAGGGCGTCACCCACCTCGGCCCGACCGCCCGCCCGCTCGCCCGGGTGAAGATCGGCAAGGGCAACGGCACCGGGGACGGCACGGAGGGCGCGTACAACGGCACCGTGTTCGGCACGTACATGCACGGGCCGGTCCTCGCCCGCAACCCGCAGATCGCCGACCTGCTGCTGAAGCTGGCGCTCGACGTCAACGCGCTGCCGCCGGTCGACGACCGCTGGTACGAAGCACTGCGCGACGAGCGTATCGCCGCTGCTCAGCAGCCCGCGTAAGCCCCGCTGGACCGATTTTCCAGCGCGCTCCCGCAGCCTCGTGGCGGGCCCGCCTGACGGACCGTCCGCTCACATGTGCGGGCGCGTCCAGCAGGCGGACGCCCGCTACGGAGCGACCCCCTCACGCCGGTAGGGTGGCCGGGAATCCGCCGGACAACGTGGTCCGGTTACCCGGCCCACGTTGAGAAGGTATTTCGGGCTATGCGCATTGGTGTCCTCACGTCCGGCGGCGACTGCCCCGGCCTGAACGCCGTCATCCGGTCCGTCGTGCACCGTGCCGTCGCCGACCACGGCGACGAGGTCATCGGTTTCCGGGACGGCTGGAAGGGCCTCCTGGAGTGCGACTACCTCAAACTCGACCTGGACGCCGTGGGCGGCATCCTGGCGCGCGGCGGCACCATCCTCGGTTCCTCCCGGGTCCGCCCGGAGCATCTGCGGGACGGTGTCGAGCGGGCCAAGGGCCATGTCGCCGAACTCGGCCTGGACGCGATCATCCCGATCGGCGGTGAGGGCACGCTGAAGGCGGCCCAGCTGCTGTCGGCCGGCGGGCTGCCGATCGTGGGCGTGCCCAAGACCATCGACAACGACATCGCTGTCACGGACGTCACCTTCGGCTTCGACACGGCCGTCACCGTGGCGACGGAGGCACTGGACCGGCTGAAGACCACCGCCGAGTCGCACCAGCGCGTGCTGATCGTGGAGGTCATGGGCCGGCACACCGGCTGGATCGCGCTGCACTCCGGCATGGCGGCCGGCGCCCACGCCATCGTCGTCCCCGAACGGCCCTTCGACATCGAGGAGTTGGCGACGAGGGTCGGCGAGCGGTTCGAGGCCGGCAAGCGGTTCGCGATCGTCGTCGCGGCGGAGGGTGCCAAGCCGAAGGCCGGCTCCATGGACTTCGACGAGGGCGGCAGGGACATCTACGGCCACGAGCGCTTCGCCGGGATCGCCCGGCAGCTGTCCATCGAGCTGGAGCAGCGGCTGGGCAAGGAGGCGCGGCCGGTGATCCTGGGCCATGTGCAGCGGGGCGGCACGCCGACGGCCTACGACCGGGTGCTCGCCACGCGGTTCGGCTGGCATGCGGTGGAGGCCGTGCACCGTGGCGAGTTCGGGAAGATGACGGCTCTGCGGGGGACCGACATCGTGATGGTGTCACTGGCGGAGGCCGTCGAGACCCTGAAGACCGTGCCGGTGGAGCGGTACGACGAGGCGGAGTGCGTCCTGTAGTTCACCCGGGACTCCTGTGGTTCACCCGAGAACAACCCGCCCCCGGTCACGTTCGTGGCCGGGGGCGGTTCTAGTCTTGGGGCGGACAACTTGCACAACCCCCACGAATCAGGAGCCGCCGGATGGATCACAGCGGGCACGGCATGATGATGGATCTGCCGCCGTTCACGCTGGGACGGGGGCTTCAGTGGTCCACTGACCCGTTCTTCCTCATCGCCTGCCTGCTCGGACTCGGGCTGTACGGCTGGGGTGTCGTCCGGCTGCGGCGGCGCGGGGACGCGTGGCCCGTGTCCCGTACGGTGTCGTACGTCGTCGGTGTGCTGACCATCGCCCTGGTGATGTGCACCAAGCTGAACGACTACGGCATGGTCATGTTCAGTGTGCACATGGTGCAGCACATGATCATCAGCATGCTGTCGCCGATCCTGATCCTGCTCGGTGCGCCGGTCACGCTCGCGCTGCGGGCGCTGCCGACCGCCGGCCGGGGCCGCAAGGGCCCGCGCGAGCTGCTGCTGGCGCTGCTGCACAGCCGGTACATGCGGATCATCACCCACCCGGCGTTCACGATCCCGCTGTTCATCGCGAGCCTGTACGCGCTGTACTTCACCCCGCTCTTCGACCTCCTGATGGGCTCCAGGGCCGGGCACATCGCGATGATGGTGCACTTCCTCGCGGTCGGCGTGGTGTTCTTCTGGCCGATCATCGGCATCGACCCGGGGCCGCACCGGCCGGGGTATCTGATGCGGATGCTGGAGCTGTTCGCGGGGATGCCGTTCCACGCGTTCTTCGGTATCGCGCTGATGATGGCGTCGACGCCGATGGTGGGCACATTCAAGAACCCGCCGGCCTCGCTCGGCATCGACGCGCTGTCCGACCAGAACGCGGCGGGCGGGATCGCCTGGGCGTTCAGCGAGATCCCGTCCGTGCTGGTGCTGATCGCGCTGCTGTTCCAGTGGTACGGCTCCGAGCAGCGGCAGGCCAAGCGCAAGGACCGCGCCGCCGACCGGGACGGCGACAAGGAACTGGAGGCGTACAACGCCTATCTGGCCTCGCTGAACGCGCGCGAGGGCTGAACGCACGCGAGGGCCGGCCGTACACAAGAGCTGTGCGGAGCCGTCCCCTCCGGGCGGAATCCGGGGCACCATGGTCGAGGACGGACCATGAGGAGGGTGTCGCGATGCCCGGTTCAACGAACGGTTCCACCAAGGCGATGGGGGCTCTCACGGTCGGCGGACTCGTCGTCGTGACCGCCTACACGGTCGCGATCGGCAGCAACGGCTGGCTGTGGTTCGGCTGGGTCGTCCTGGGCCTGCTGACCCTCGCCATGGTCGTCACCCAGTCCTAGGGCCTGTCCGGCGGATCAGGCCGCAGGAAGTCGACAGCACCTCATCAGTGCAGGTGAGCGGGGGCTGATGCGTCCGGCTGCAAGGTGGAGGAGGGCGTCGACGCGATGGGGGTCCCCCGCGGTGGGGGTCCCTCCCGCTCGAGCGAAGTCGAGAGTGGGGGAGAAGCCGAGCGTGGGGGAATCGGCAACCGACGACAACGCCGCAGACGGGCGTGCCGGCCCCCGCGTCTGCGGCAGGATCCGCCGGACAGGCCTGGGTCACCGTCCCGGGTCCCTCTCGGCGGGCTTGGCTGATTACAGTGCCCGCATGAACAGCAGGACCGCCTCCTTCGACGATCTGGACCGGAAGATCATCACCGCCCTGATGGCGAACGCCAGGACCAGCTTCGCCGAGATCGGCGCGACGATCGGACTGTCGTCCACCGCGGTCAAACGGCGCGTGGACCGGCTGCGCGAGACCGGGGTGATCACCGGGTTCACTGCCACGGTGCAGCCGTCGGCACTGGGCTGGCGCACGGAGGCGTACGTCGAGGTGTACTGCGAGGGCGCGGCCCCGCCCCGGCGGCTCGCGGAGGTCGTCCAGAACCATCCGGAGATCACGGCGGCCATGACGGTCACCGGCGGCGCGGACGCGCTGCTGCATGTCCGGGCACGGGACGTGGAGCACTTCGAGGAAGTGCTGGAGCGGATCCGCACCGAGCCGTTCATCCGGAAGACGATCAGCGTGATGGTGCTGTCCCATCTCCTCCCGGACAGCCCGGAGGCGGGCGCCACACAGCCGGCCCCGGAATGACGCGCAACATGCGCAGCACTCGTGCGTGGATGGCACTCAGAACGCAGTAATGCTGCGTAAGCGCGCAGCTTTTCGCACTTGTCGGTTGCCGATCTCCGTTTCTACCGTTGTGGCACCCCCTCAGTGACACACAGGAAACCGGAGGAAACCCTCTGTGTCCGAAAGCCGTGTGCTGCGCCCTCGGCGCTTCCTCGTCTGTGAACCCAGACACTTCGCCGTTCAGTACGCGATCAACCCCTGGATGCACCCCGACAAACCCGTCGACGTGGACCTCGCCCAGGAGCAGTGGCAGACGCTGATCCGCGCCTACCGCGCCCATGGGCACACCGTCGACTCGGTCGAGCCGGTGGCCGGCCTGCCGGACATGGTGTTCGCCGCGAACGCCGCCTTCGTGGTGGGCGGCCGGGTCTTCGGCTCGCTGTTCCACGCGCCGGAGCGGCGCCCGGAGTCGGTGCACTACGACACCTGGTTCAAGGCGGCCGGCTACGACGTGTACCGCCCCGAGTCGGTGACCGAGGGCGAGGGCGACCTGGTGTGGACCGGCCGGTATGTGCTGGCCGGCACCGGGTTCCGCACGACCCGGGAGGCGCACCGGGAGGCCCAGGAGTTCCTCGGCCATCCGGTGATCGGCCTGACCCTGGTGGATCCGTACTTCTACCACCTGGACACGGCGCTGTTCGTCCTCGACGACGACAACCTCTGCTACTACCCGGAGGCGTTCTCGGCGGGCAGCCGCGAGGTGCTGCGCCGCCTGTACCCCGACGCGGTGCTCGCCACCCGCGAGGACGCGCTGGCCTTCGGCCTGAACTCCGTGTCCGACGGCCACAACGTCTTCATCGCGCCGCAGGCCGAGGCGCTGGCCGGGAACCTCGCCGGCCACGGTTACGTCCCCGTCCCCGTCGACCTGTCCGAGTTCCACAAGGCCGGCGGTGGCATCAAGTGCTGCACCCAGGAGATCCGCTGATGACCGCACCCGCGCGCACGCGTACGTCCGCCGACCTGATCCGTGCGGAGGAGCCGGTCCTCGCACACAACTACCACCCGCTGCCCGTGGTCGTCGCGCGCGCCGAGGGCACCTGGGTGGAGGACGTCGAGGGCCGCCGCTACCTCGACATGCTGGCCGGCTACTCGGCGCTGAACTTCGGCCATCGGCACCCGGCGCTGATCGAGGCCGCGCACCGCCAGCTCGACCAGCTCACGCTGACCTCCCGGGCCTTCCACAACGACCGCCTCGCGGAGTTCGCCGAGCGGCTCGCGGAGCTGACCGGCCTGGACATGGTGCTGCCGATGAACACCGGCGCCGAGGCGGTGGAGAGCGGCATCAAGGTGGCCCGCAAGTGGGCGTACGACGTGAAGGGCGTCCCCGCCGACCGGGCGACGATCGTGGTCGCGGCGGAGAACTTCCACGGCCGTACGACGACGATCGTCAGCTTCTCCACGGACGAGACGGCCCGGTCGGGTTTCGGCCCCTTCACGCCCGGCTTCAAGAGCGTGCCGTACGACGACCTGGCCGCGCTGGAGGAGGCCGTCGACGAGACGACGGCGGCCGTCCTGATCGAGCCGGTCCAGGGCGAGGCCGGCGTGATCATCCCGAAGGACGGCTATCTCGCCGGGGTGCGCGAGCTGACCCGCCGCAAGGGCTGTCTGTTCATCGCCGACGAGATCCAGTCGGGCCTCGGCCGCACCGGCCGTACCCTCGCCGTCGAGCACGAGGATGTCGTGCCGGACGTGCTGCTGCTCGGCAAGGCGCTCGGCGGCGGGATCGTGCCGGTGTCGGCGGTGGTGGCCCGGCGTGACGTGCTGGGGGTGCTGCACCCGGGTGAGCACGGCTCGACCTTCGGCGGCAACCCGCTCGCGGCGGCGGTCGGCACGGCCGTGGTCGAGCTGCTGGAGACCGGTGAGTTCCAGCGGCGGGCGGCCGAGCTGGGCACGGTTCTGCGGGACGGGCTGGCCGCGCTGGCCGGCCAGGGTGTGGTCGGCTTCCGGGCGCGCGGGCTGTGGGCGGGCGTCGACATCGACCCGGCGATCGGCAGCGGCCGTGAGATCAGCGAGCGGCTGATGCGGGAGGGGATCCTGGTGAAGGACACCCACGGGTCCACGATCCGGCTGGCGCCCCCGCTGACGATCACGGCGGAGGAACTGCGTTCCGCGCTGGCGGCGCTGGAGAAGGTGCTGGGTTCGTGACGGGGGTGGGGGGCGGCCGCGCGCCGCTCCCCACTCGTCCGTACTCCTCCACCCGATGGCCGAAGAGTGACGATTGAGCCAAGAGGGGGTAGACCACTCTCAGCTACAGAGAGGTCGACCGTGGGCACTCACGAGGAGCAGGACGTTGCCCGGCAGCGGTTCGACGTGGCCGACGCCGCGCCCCTGCTGCTCGACGCCCGGGGCGTGGTGACGGGCTGGACACCCAACGCCGAGCGGCTGCTGGCGTACCCGGCCGCCCAGGTGGTGGGCACCCGGGCGGTCGGTCTGCTGTCCGCCGAGGACGCCGAGCGGGCGCCCGAGCTGGCCGAGCGGTGCCGCAGGGAAGGCGGCTGGGCGGGGCTGCTGACCGCCCGGCACAGGGACGGGCGGCCGGTCCGGCTGATGGTGCGGATCACTTCGGCGGTGGATTCCGGCGGGGCGCCGCAGTGGCTGGTTCTGCTCTCCGAGGTCTCCGGGGCACGCGGCTGGGACATGAGCCGTGCGGTGCTGGAGCAGATGGTGACCGACTCCCCCGTCGGCATAGCGATCGTGGACTGCGATCTGCGGTGCGTCTGGTCGAACGCGGCGCTGGAACGTTACGGCGGCGGCTCTCCGCGGGAGCGGCTGGGGCGGCGGCTGGCAGAGATTCAGCCGGGCATCGACTCCGCGGACATCGAGACGCAGATGCGGCGGGTGCTGGAGTCCGGCCGGCCGGTGGTCGGGTACGAGCATGTGGGCCAGGTGCGGTCCGCGCCGCACCGCGAGACCGCGCACATGATGTCGTTCACCCGCCTCGATGACGACCTGGGTCACCCGATGGGCGTGTACTACACCGTCGTCGACGTCACCGAGCGGCACCGCGCCCGGCAGCGGCTGGCCCTGCTCGACCGGGCCGGCGAGCAGATCGGGCGCACCCTGGACATCTGGCGGACCGCGCAGGAACTGGCCGACGTGGCCGTGCAGGGCTTCGCCGACTTCGTCGGTGTGGACCTGCTGGATTCGGTGCTGCGCGGCGCCGAGCCCGAGCCGCCGAGCGACACGGACGAGGTGCCGCTGCGCCGGGCCGGGCACCAGTCGGTGAACCCCGGGGTCCCGGAGGCCGCCGTGGAGATCGGCGAGGTGGCCACCTACCTCGCCGGGTCGCCACTGATCCGCTGCCTGACCACGGGCCGGTCCTGGCGCAGGGAACAGCTCGACCCGCTGGCCAGGGAGTGGGCCACGGACATCCCGGCGGGCCGGGCGACGGCCTTCCTGGACCTGGGACTGCACAGCGTGATGATCGTGCCCATCCGGGCGCGGGGCGTCACGATGGGCGTCACCACCTTCTTCCGGCGCCGCCGGCAGGACCCGTTCGACGAGGACGACCTGAGCCTCGCCGAGGACCTGGTGTCCCGGGCGGCCGTCTGCGTGGACAACGCCCGCCGCTACACCCGCGAGCGGGACGCGGCCCTGGTCCTGCAGCGCAGCCTGCTGCCGCACCGGCTGCCCGAGCAGGGCGCGGTGGAGGCGGCCGCCTGCTATCGGCCGGCCGACGAGCTGACCGGCCTCGGCGGCGACTGGTACGACCTCATCCCGCTGTCCGGGTCGCGCGTCGCCCTCGTCGTGGGCGAGGTGCCGGGGCACGGCATCGACGCCGCCGCGGCCATGGGGCGGCTGCGCACCGCCGTACGCACTCTCGCGGCGCTCGATCTGCCGCCCGAGGAGATCCTCGCGCACCTCGACGACCTGGTGGCGCGGACGGCCGACGAGGAGGGCGTGCCGGAGCTCCCGGAGGACGCCGACACCCAGGCACTGGGCTCCGGGTGTGTGTACGTCGTCTACGACCCGGTCGACGGGCGGTGCACCATGGCCGCCGCGGGCCATCCCGCGCCCGCCGTCGTCCGGCCCGACGGCACCGCCGCCTTCGTCGACCTCCCGCAGGGGCCGCCGCTGGGGGCGGGCGGTCCGCCCTACGAGGCGGTCGAGCTGGCCCTGGCCGAGGGCAGCACGCTGGCCCTGCACACCGACGGGCTGCTGGCGCACGCGGGCGACGGGGCCGTCGGGGGCACCGACGCGGACCGCGAGCGGCTGCGCCGCGCGCTGGAGCGGCGCAGCTCCTCGCTCGACCGGTGCTGCCGGTCCGTGATCGAGGCCCTGGTCCCGGCCCGGCCGCACGACGACGTGGCCCTGCTGATGGCCCGGACCAGGCTGCTCGGCGCCGGGCAGGTCGCCGACTGGGACCTGTCAGCCGACCCGGCCGTGGTCGCCGACGCCCGCAAGGAGGCCACCCGGCAGCTGTCCGAGTGGGATCTGGAGGAGCTGGCGTTCACCACCGAACTGGTCGTGAGCGAGCTGGTCACCAACGCCATCCGGCATGCGGAGGGTCCCATCCGGCTTCGGCTGATCAGGGAACGGACCCTGATCTGCGAGGTGACCGACGGCGGCGCCACCGCGCCGCATCTGCGTCATCCGCGCGCCCTGGACGAGGGCGGCCGCGGACTGCTGCTGGTCTCCCAGTTCACCCAGCGGTGGGGAACCCGCTTCGCACCCGAGGGGAAGGTCATCTGGGCGGAGCAGTCGCTGACGGAGCCGCCGGCCTGACCCGCTCGACACGGATATACCTCGCATGACATGGGAAAACGGCGTTATTCCGGCGGGTGGGCGGTAGCCATGAACGACACGGCCATCGACCACGCGAGAGTGTTCCAGGCGCTGCCCGGCATGGTGGCCCTGCTGACGCCCGACCTGGTCTACGCGGACGCCGACGAGGAGTTCCGCGGTTGGCCGGGCGCTAGCTCTTCGATGTCTTCCCGGACAACCCGGCCGCCCCCGGCGCATCCGGCATGCGCAACCTGGCCGCCTCGCTGACCCAGGTCGCGGCCACCGGCGAGCGCGACGCCATGGCCCTGCAGCGGTACGACGTCGAGAACCCCGAGCGGCCCGGCTAGTGGGAGGAGCGCTACTGGAGCCCGGTCAACGCGCCGGTGTCCGACGCGGACGGGAAGGTGGTGCTGCTGGTGCACCGGGTCGAGGAGGTCACCGAGCTGATCCGGGTCCGCGGCGGCCCCGTCGGCGGCCGGGCCCGCGTCCTCGAAGCCGAGCTGTACACGCGCGCCCGTGAGCTGCAGGAGCTCAACGAACGGCTGCGCCAGGCGCACGCCCGCGAGCGCGAGGTGGCCCTCGCCCTGCAGGAGGCGATGCTGCCCGCCCGCCGGGAGGTCGGCCGCCATCACGCGGCCGTGCGCTACCGGCCCGCGGTCGGCGCGCTGAACGTGTGCGGGGACTGGTACGACATCGTCGACCTGGAGGGCGGCCACCGCATGGCCGTGGCCGTGGGTGACGTGGTCGGGCACGGCCTGGAGGCCGCCGGGGTGATGGGCAAGCTGCGCAGCGCGCTGAGCGCCGCCTCCCGGGTCGCGCGGGGCCGGGCGAGGCGCTGAACATCCCGGGCGGTACGCGCACGTCGTGGACGGCGCCGAATCGGCCACCGCCGTCACGACGTTCATCGACTTCGACCACCACACGATCACCTACAGCAGCGCCGGCCATCCGCCGCCCGCGCTCGTCCAGCCGGACGGCCGCGTGGAGTTCCTCGACCAGGCCACCGACCCGCCGCTGGACGCCCGCCCCGACCCGGTCCCCAGGCCCGAGGCCTGCACGGACTACGCCGAGGGCGCCGCCACCCTCGTCCTCTACACCGACGGCCTGATCGAGCGCCGCGGCGAGGACATCGACACGGGGCTGGTCATCGTGCGGCTGTGACGGATGGGCTGTGACGGATGAGGGGAGGCGGGGGCCGGTGCCGAGGACAGGGCCCCCGCCCGCCGTACGTCAGCCCATGCCGTTCATGCCATTCATGCCGTTCATGCCGCCCGAGCTGCTTGTGCCGCTCGGACCGAGGAGCTTCTTCATCTCCTTGATCTCGGCGTTCTGCGTGGTGACGATGGCGCCCGCCAGGGCCTTGGCGGGCCCGTAAGCGCCCTTGGCCTTCTCCGTGCCGGCCATCTCCACGGCGCCCTGGTGGTGCTCGACCATCATGGACAGGAACTTCTTGTCGAAGTCCTTGCCCTCGGCCTTCTTCAGCGCGGCCATGTCGGCGTCGCTCATCATCCCGGACATACCGGAGTGGCCCGAGTGGCCCATGCCGGCCATGGGCACCTTCTCGCCCCAGGACCTGAGCCAGCCGGTCATGGTGCGGATCTCGGGGGCCTGCGCCTTCTCGATGCGGGTGGCGAGGTCCTTCACCTGCGCCGAGGAGGCCCGGTCGGCGGCGAGCCGCGCCATCTCCAGGGCCTGCTGGTGATGCGGGATCATGGCCTGTGCGAAGGCGACGTCCTGGGCGTTGTGGGCGGTGCTGGCCGTCGCGCCGGGCGCGCCCGGGGAGGCGGAGGCGCCGTGCGCGGCGTGAGCGCCACCGCTGCCACCGCTGCCACCACAGGCGGCGAGGACGAGGGCGGAGGTCGCGGCGACCGCGGCCAGGGCGGCACGGCGTGTGAGAGTACGGATGGTCATGCTGGAACTCCTGTGGTTCTCGGGGGATTCAGGACAGGCGTGAGCACGACCGCGGGCTCCGCCGTGTAGAGGCGGGCGAGTGCGGCTGGCGGGGCCCTCTAGATCCGCAGGAGCTGAAGTTCGGCCAGGGAGGGCGGGGCGCGGGCGCCTCCCGGTCCGGTGGCCGCACGGGAGCCCGGACAACCGTCCGGCGCGGCAACGACCGTGTGATCAGGGACCAGCGCGGGCAGCTCCGGGCCGCCGTTCACCGCACCCGACGCACAGGCGGGATCGGCGTGATGCAGCCGGCCCCCACCGCAGTGCCCGTCAGCGTCCGCACAGTCGTCCTGCGCGACGGCGACGACGGTGCCGGCCGCGACCATGTGCCGTCCCGGCCCCCCGTACTCCGCATGTCCCACACCCCCGACGGGCCCGAGCGCATGCATCCCCAGCAGCCCCACCAGCAGCGCCAGCACCAGCAGCCCGTGCCGCCGCCGCTGGGGCGGGCACGAGGTGCGGGGTCCGGCGCTGTGCATGGGCGTCATCGTACGGAGGTGGGAGCGAGGACCGGCCACGGCTCGCGGGTCCGTGGCTCATGAGCCAGTCATTCGCACTACTGTCGGACAATCACCGTACCGAGGGGGTGGCGACCCCGGCATGAGCATGGCCGGTTGCGGTTGCAGATGACCACAGGCACACGCTGGGACGGCCTGGACGACGTGATCAGCGTTGGACCCCGGAGTAGCTCCTCTTGGCCGTCAAGACTCTCGCACACGGCATGGGCACCTTCAAAAAGAAGTGCATGCACGAATGAGCACGGCTGCCCCCAATGCTGCGGTCGGCAAGGCGTCACAGGCCGAACCTGTTCTCACTCGACCACAGGTGGAGCGTTCCGTCCGTGTTCCCCACTGCGAGAGTGTTGCAATCGGGCGCCCGGTTGGCTGCAAGAAGCAATTGGCCTTTCCAGTAGTTGAGCTAGTTCCAGTCGGGACACTCCCATACCCAGGCAACCGAATCCCCTGCGGCCGCGACGTATTGACCGTTCGGCGACCAGGCGACGCGGAGCACGCTTAGCACGTTTCGTGGCGTCAGCAGGGTGTGCACGAGGGCGGCACGTTCCATGTCCCAGATTCGCACGGTCCCGTTGTAGCTGCCGACGGCGAGGAAGCGGCTGTCCGGCGACCAGGCCGGCCGTACACGAGAGCCCGTTTTCCAGATTCAGCCTCTTCGCGTAGAACGAGTACACGCCGACGAGTCGCTCGGCGTCCCATATGCGGAGATCTCGGTCGAGGCCGGTGGTTGCGATGTACTGGCCGTTCGGAGACCACGTCGCCGTCAGCACCCATTTGCTGTGCGCTTCCAGGATGCCGACCAGTGCCCCGGTGTGTGCGTCCCAGATTCGAGCAGTCCGGTCGCTGCTCGCGGAAACCAGCTGTGCGGCGTCGGGGGACCAGGCGACCGCCTTGACATCCTTGCCGTGTCCCGAGAGCACCAGGTCCGCGGTCGTGTCCGTACTGTTCCAGATCCGCACCGTTCGGTCACTGCTTGCTGATGCGATGCGGGCTGAGTCGGGCGACCAAGCGACGGCGTTGATCCGTTTCCTGTGCCCGGTCAGGGTTCGTGGATCCGAGGTTCGGCCTGAGGTTTCCGACGTCGTCACCAACGGTCCTCTCGGATCCGTCAGTTGCCGTGGCCAAGCGACCGGCCACGCAGCGCCGTTGAGCGATTCGATTCGACTCGGAGTGAGCACAATGGGCGGGGTACGCGGGGTCGACGCCTGTGCAGCCTCGCTCTCAGCGGTGCCCGCCGCATCGGTGTCGGTGGCACTGGGCGTCGCCTCCGATTCAGACCTGCCTGTCTCGGCTACCGCGCGCCGCCAGATGCGGCGCGCGCCGAACGCCCAGAGGGCGCGCAGGCGGCTTACATGTTTGCTGACGGCGGCGAATCCCTGGTCGAGCAGGGCCAGGGCGCCAACCGCTGCAACCAGATAGCCCCAATGCTGCGAAATCCACTCCTGCACCAGGCCAGTGTGGACCCGGCCTGCCAGGTAACGGGTGTAAGTTTCCGGATCATTGGTCTGAGCTGGCAGAACGCCAGCGTGGCGCGTGCGGAACTTACCGATGACGAGTGGGAGTTGATCGATCCGTTCCTGCCGAAAGGCAGGTTCGGCCCCTACCCCGAGCGGCTGCGGCCACAGTTCGAGGGCGTGATCTGGCGGTTCCGGACCGGCAGTCGTGGCGTGACATGCCGCTTTAGACGTCGTTGTAATTGGTCAGCTCCCCTGCCGTTGCCCCAGCAGGCGGGCCTGTTCCTTCTTCAGCGTGGCGAATCCCTGACGCGCATAGGCGGCGAGCTCCTCGCTGGGGAACGACACCACCGAGAGGTGCTGGTCGTGGTTTCCCTGTGCCCACCGGGCGGCTGTGATCTCGTAGCCCGACACATGCGCGCACAGTTGGAGCAGAAGCGGCGGCATCTCTGATTCGCTCAACAAGTCCGCGTGTTTGATGACCAGGTCGCGCATGGCCTGGATGTTCGGAAGAAAGACGGTAGTCACCCACGGCCGCCACTCGGTGAACTCTTCTGCAGTGGGCGGGGTCTCGTGATCGAACGGCGACGTTCCGCCAGGGCGAGCATGACGTTCCACGAACGCGCCGAAGGTGCGGCTGTTGGCTTCCGTGAGGGCGAACAGGGGCCCGTAGAGGTCGCTGAGCTGGCGATTCACGCGAGCGAGATGTTCTTGACGCTGCGACAGGCGCAAGCCGTTGAGGTAAGTGACGACATAGCCGACGAACGCCAGCCCGACGGTGACGACCACTGCGATCATGAGGGGCGATGCCGGCGAGCAGTGCGCTCCCTGGTCAGACGGCCGTAGCAGATGAGGGTTGCTGCGATGCCTGCGAAGGCCAAGAAGTGGTTGCCCCTACGTTCGTAGCGGCGGTGGAGTCGGCGGATGCCACCGAGCCGGCTCACCGTCCGCTCGACGGTCCAGCGGTGTCGGCCGAGCCGGGCCGAGGAGCCGACTCCTTGCGGGCTGTCCGAGGCACGACGCGGCGACTGCTGAGCCATTGACGCAGATGGTCGTAGTCGTACCCCTTGTCGGCATGGAGCTTGGCGGAACGGCGCCGTCGGGGGCCGCGGCGGGAGCGGACCGGCGGTATGCCCCGCACCAGCGGCTCAAGTCCCAGACTCTCGTGGGGATCCACAGGATTCGGGCCCGTCAGATCCCCCCTTTCAGGGCCCGCGTGTTCACGGAGTCGATCGCGCACCGCGACCAGTCCGGATCGCCTTGCGAGCCGAGCTCGTCAAGGACCAGGCGATGAAGCTTGGCCCATACCCGAGCCTGGCTCCATTCAGCGAAGCCTCGGTACACCGTTGACCACGATGGACCGAATGCCTCCGGCGTCCCTCTCCACGTACAGCCAGAGGCCGCCACGAACAAGATCGCGGCCAGTACGTTCCGGTCGCGATACCGCCGCCGGCCGCCTCGTTGCGGTCGTACCGGCGCCGCTGGCACGACCCGCTCGAACAACTCCCACAACCTGTCAGGGACCAGACGCTCCACGAACGTCACACCCGAACAATAGCGATCAAACCAAATACAACGACGTCAAAGGACACCCACCTCTGCCTCGCCGCCCGCTACCGACGCCTCCTCGAACACAACGGCGAACACAACGGCAAGACCCGCGCTACCCGCCGGCCTGGTCAGCCAGCTCAACCGCCTCGGCCACCAGGTCAGCCTCCCGCCCATGACAGCCACATGACCGCCGCGACCGTCTCCTCCACCAGCCCCTGCTTCGGTCACCCGGAAGGACAGGGCATCGCCCAGGGCATCCACCTGGTCACCTTCGCCGTCTGGTTCTGGCTGCTGGCAGCCGAGTTACGACACGTCGAGCCGCGACACAACCGTCGACGCGCACCGTGTGCCGGCCCCGGCACCGCAGCGCCGTCCCACGTGCCGCACGACCGGAAAGGACAGAGGCGAGACCAACCCGCTTGACTCTCCGCTCCCCCTGCGAACGGCACGCCGAACGGCCCGCGTTGGCGGGGCGGCGGACCATGCGCGCGGCGCGCCCACGGCTTCCGAGAAGTTCGCAAGGCCTGGAATCCACCGGTGATCGCCGCACTCCTCGGCCTCCACCAGCAGTCCGTCGCGCGCGGCGGCTCACCCCGATCCCGCTGTGCGTCCGGGAGCCGGCACCGGCCACCCGGCTCATCCCCGAGGAAATTCGCCTCATGGTTCGATCACCGAGCAACAGTGCCGTACTCTCTGCTAGTCCTATCTCCTGCGTGACGGAGGGTCACGCCAAGTGGGGGGAAATCAGCCCAAAGTGAGCAGAACTGCCGGGCACCGCGCGAGTCGGCGCGGTGCCCTCCTCGTGGCCGCCGTCGGTGCGATCACCGCGCTGGCCGGAACCCTCGTCGTCTCGGTCGATACGGCAGGCGCCACGAACGCCCCTCCGGCGTACACGTCCGCGATACCGGACACAGCCCCGCCTCTCCCAGCCGCCGCGCCGCACTGGACAGCCCTGGCGGCCAAGCGGTTCTGGACCGCGCAGCGCATGGCAGAAGCAAAGCCGCTTCCGGACGCCAGACCGCGGACCGCGGGCAAGGCCGCGCACCCCACACTCCAGGGCCTCGTCAAGCCGCCCGGGACCGGTCGCCTGCACGCCCAGGACCTGCGCGAGGTCCCGATGGACGCCACGCCGACCGGCACCGCCGGCCCGACGGACATACCCACCGACACCTCGACCCCGGTTCCCTCCGCCACCGCTACGGACACCCCGACCGCCGCGCCGACAGACACCTCGTCCGCCTCTCCGAGCACCTCCCCCAGCGCGTCGGACTCGGCGAGCCCCACCGCCTCGCCCAGCCCGTCCCCCACGAGCACGGGCGGGACAGGTCCCGTCAGCTCCTACTTCGGCGGGCTGCCGATGGTCGGCCGGATGTACATGCAGACCAGCAGCGGCTCCTACTTCTGCACCGCGAGCGTCATCAACAGCCCGCACCACAACATCGTGCTCACCGCCGGGCACTGCATGGACGGGCGGGCAGGCGGCGGCTCGCTCGCGTTCGTCCCCGAGTGGACCGCGGCCAATCCCCAGCCGTACGGCATCTTCCCCGTCGCCACCGACTCCGAAGGCCGCAGCCGGGTCTGGGTCGATCCCCGCTACTACGACAGCGGACACGTCCAGGGCGCCTCGTGGGACGTGGCGTTCGCCCAGGTCGGCGCGCGCAGCGACGGCAAGCAGGTGCAGGACGTGGTGGGCGGCAACAACCTGGCCACCGGCCGCGGCTACGCCTTCCCCAGCATTCGGCTGGTCGGCTACCCTGGCACCGCCACGCAGCCCCTGACCTGCAACAACAACACCACGCAGTACACCCCGACCGACGGCACCCCCGGCTCGTACCTCCAGATCGCCTGCAACGGCTTCGCATCCGGCACCAGCGGCAGCCCGTTCCTGGAGAACTTCGACCCGACCACCGGCACCGGCGACGTGGTCGGCAGCATCGGCGGCTGGGACACCGGCGGACCGACCGCCGACGTCTCCTACAGCTCCTCCTACGGCTCCGACGTCCAGAACCTGTACAAGGCGGCGGTCGCCGGCACCGCCCCCGCACGTCCCAACGTGCTGCCCGGCGCCTCCACACTCACCCATGCCACCCTCGTCACCTCAGGCTCCTTCACGCCCTCGCCTTCGCCCGATCCGGACAAGAGCGACCTGATCGTGCGCTGGTCGGACGGCGAGCTGACGCTGTACCGGGGTGGTGGCAACGGACGGTTCGACAAGGAAATACAGCTCGTCGCGGCCAACACCACCTGGACGAAGGCCGTCTCCATCACGGCCGGCGACTTCACGGGCGCCGACACCTACGACCTGCTGGTGCGCTGGAGCGACGGCAGCCTCACCCTCTTCCCCGACGTCGACGCGCGCGGCCTGCACAGCCAGATCACACTCGTCAAGCCGGGCACGTTGTGGCAGCACGAGGTCGCCATGACCGCGGGCCGCTACACCACCGACGACCACTGGCCCGACGACCTGATCGTGCGCTGGTCCGACGGCGAGACCACTCTCTACAAGAACATCAACTCCACCGGCCTCCACGCCGAGGTCCGACTCAACCCTGCCAACTCCACCTGGACGCACGCCACATCGTTCACGTCCGCCGACCTCACCGGGACCAACGAGTCGGACCTCGTGGTCCGCTGGTCCGACGGCGAACTGACCCTGTACCCGGACATCAACCAGTACGGCTTCCACGGAGAGGTGCGACTGCGCGCCCCGAGCACGCTGTGGACCCACGCCACGCTCACCACGGCGGGCAACTCCACCAGCACCGACAACCGGCCCAACGACTACCTCGTGCGCTGGTCCGACGGCCAACTGTCCATGTACCAGGACAGCGGCAACAGCCTCGGCACGGAAGCGGTACTCGCGACCGCGTCCGGCTCGTCGCTGCCGTACTACCGTCGCTGACCACGAACCCCCCTGGGCCTCGGCCCAGGGGGCGGCCCGGACGTCTTCGTCCACTACTCGAACATCGCCGCCCAGGGCTTCCGCGAGCTCCACGAGGGTCAAAAAGGTCGAGTTCGACATTACGCAAGGCCAGAAGGGCCCGCAGACGGAGAACATCCGCCCCCTGTAACACCGAACACAAACGAGGCCCCGGCCGGGATACACCCACCTGCCGGGGCTCGTCGGTCCCCGCCATGCCACACGCCCCGCGCGGCGCAGAGGACCACGCATGGCGGCAGTCCGAGGCATCCGGCTACTCGCTCGGATCCTCCGAAGCGTGCCGCGCCGCCTTCTTCACGGCCTGCTCCAGCACGTTCCGGTTCTCGCCGGACGCCCCCGCGTGCGCGGTGATGGTTGCCTGCGCTTCCTCGAACGCCTTGCGCCAGCGGTGCCACTGCGTGTCGTACTCCTCGCCGACCAGGATGCTGCTCGGGCCATCCATCGGCCGCCGCCGAGTTCGGCGGGCAGCATGCCGGGGCACCAGGTCGAGCTTCGCGAGCTGCTCCAAACCCTCGACGCACTCTTCCCGGGTGTCTGCCTGCACGGCGTACCGGATCGCCATGAGCCCAGTGGGTGTTGACGGGCCGTTCGATCAACGTGCCGTGGTGGTGCGCGCTGCCGAAGGGCGAGTCGACGGTGCAGATCGAGGTGACCCCGGACACCGGCTCGCCCTGCGCATCACGCCTCGTTCGTGTCACATATCCCCCACCTCTCCTTCACGTCAGTCCCACAACGGATACATTCACGCGGCACCGAAGGAAGCGCGGCATCGGCAAGATCATGGGCATCTGGTTCCTCAGTGCCATCGGAGAAGCCACCGGCGCCGGCAAGTCCACAAACGCGAGCGCCTCGACCGTCCCCAGCCCGACGAAGACCAGCGCCACGCCCACCCAGGCCCCCAAGACCACAGCACCGGCCAGGCCCATGCCCCCGGCCCAGCCCGTCGCGCCGCCTCGCAGTCGCGTCCACGACCTACTGGCGGACGCTCTTGTGGTTCAAGGGGCTCCTGTTCGCCAGCCTTGCCTGTGATCACGCCAAGCTCCGTGATCAGGTTGATGCCTACTGGCGGGTAGCAGCAGGCTGACCCAGCGGTCACCCCCGTAGATGTCAGAATCACAGCACTCGTGAACCTGATTACCCATCAGTAAGGTCAGCATTGGGTCAGCACTGATACGCCCGAACCTGGTTCCAGGTGACTACACGCGCACATACACTGACACCCCATGAGAAGCGGGGTGACGTGCGAGAACGCGGCGGTTGAGCTGATCCGCCAGAGTGAGGAGCGACCCCTTGTTCTATTACCTGCTCAAGTACGTACTGATGGGCCCCCTGCTGAGACTGGTCTTCCGGCCCCGGATCGAGGGGCTGGAGAACGTGCCGGCCTCCGGGCCCGCGATCGTCGCCGGGAACCATCTGTCGTTCTCCGATCATTTCCTGATGCCGGCGATGCTCAAGCGCCGGATCACGTTCCTCGCGAAGGCCGAGTACTTCACCGGCCCGGGGCTCAGGGGCCGGCTCACCGCGTTCTTCTTCCGTAGCGCCGGGCAGATCCCGGTGGACCGCTCGGGCAAGGAGGCCGGGCAGGCCGCGATCCGCGAGGGCCTCAAGGTACTGAGCAGGGACGAGTTGCTCGGCATCTATCCCGAGGGCACCCGTTCGCACGACGGCCGGCTCTACAAGGGCAAGGTCGGCGTCGCCGTGATGGCACTGAGGGCCGGGGTGCCCGTCGTACCGTGCGCGATGATCGGCACCTTCGAGGCACAGCCGCCCGGGAAGGTCGTTCCGAACATCCACCCCGTCACCATCCGCTTCGGCAAGGCCCTCGACTTCTCCCGCTATGCGGGCTTGGAGCACGAGAAGGCGATCCTGCGGGCCGTCACCGACGAGATCATGTACGCGATCCTGACGCTGTCCGAGCAGGAGTACGTCGACGAGTACGCGGCCGTCGTCAAGGAGCGGCAGGCCGCCGAGAAGGGTGCGAAGGAACGCAGGTTCCCGCGGGCGCCGCTCGGCTGACCGCCTCTGCCGACGGCAGAAGGTGCGTGGTCCCGACGGTCCGCTCCCCTAGGCTCGCCGTATGAAGAGGGCTGTGGTGATCGGGGCCGGCGGACAGATCGGCCGGCCGACCGTGGAGGCGCTGGCGCGGGACGGCTGGGAGGTGACGGCCGCCTCGCGGGGCGGCGGCCGGGACGAGGCGTGGGACGACGCGGTACGGACGGTCCGGCTGGACCGCTCCGACGACGCGGCCCTGTCAGCGCTGGTCGGCGACGACTGCGACCTGCTGGTCGACATGGTCGCCTACGACGCCGTACACGCCCGGCAGTTGACGTCCCTGGCGGGCCGGATCGGCTCGGCGGTGGTGATCTCCAGCGTGTCCGTGTACGACGACGGCTCGGGCCGGAACTTCGACACACTGCGCGAACCGGGCGGCTTTCCCACCTACCCGGTGCCGATCCCCGAGACGCATCCGACCGTTCCTCCGGGCGCGACGTCGTACAGCACCCGGAAGGTGGCTCTGGAGCGTGGACTCCTCGCGGCCGCCGGCACGTTGCCGGTCACGGTGCTGCGGCCGGGCGCGGTGCACGGGCCGTACAGCCCGCTCCCCCGGGAGCTGTACTTCGTGAAGCGGAATCTGGACGGCAGGCGCGGGCGAGCGCTGTCGTTCCGGGGCGAGAGCCGGTTCCATCCGGCGAGCGCCCGGAACATCGCCGAGCTGGTCCGGTCGGCGGCGGCCCGCCCCGGTACCCGGGTGCTCAACGCCTGTGACGGGGAGGCGCCGACGGTCGCCGAGATCGGCGCGGCGATCGACGCGGTGATGGGTGTGCAGACGGAGACGACTCTCCTCGACGGACCGCCCGAGGGCTCCGTCGGCCGGACTCCGTGGTCGACACCGCTGCCGATCGTCGCCGACATGTCCGCCGCGGAGCGGGAGTTGGGCTACCGGCCGGTGGTGTCGTACGCCGAGAGCCTGCCGGAGACCGTCGCGTGGCTGACCGATGTCCTGGCCGCCGGGCGGGACTGGCGGGAGTGCTTCCCGTACCTCGCCCAGGTGTATCCGGACCTGTTCGACTACGCGGCCGAGGACGCCTGGTACGCGGCATGAGCGAGGGGCGGCCGGAGAGTCCGGCCGCCCCTCGTCACCGTACGGGAGTGATTACGGCTTGGGCGTGGCGTGCGGGCCGCAGGTCACGTCCGCACCGTCCAGCTTGCCGTCGATCAGATAGGCGTCGACGCGCTGGTTGATGCAGGGGTTGACCAGGCCGGTCACCCCATGGGAGCCCGCGTCCTTCTCGGTGATCAGACGGGAGCCCTCGAAACGCTTGTGCAGTTCGACGGCGCCCTCGTACGGGGTGGCGGCGTCCCGGGTGGACTGCACGATCAGTACCTGCGGCAGGCCCTTGCCGGTCCCCACCTCGACCGGGGTCCGCTGCTTGACGGGCCAGGTGGCGCAGGGCAGGTTCATCCAGGCGTTCGCCCAGGTCATGAACGGGTAGTCCCGGTTGAGCCGGGTGTTGTCCCGGTTCCACCTCTGCCAGCTGGTGGGCCACTTGGCGTCGGTGCACTCGACGGCCGTGTAGACGGCGTTGCCGTTCTCGGCGCTGATGTTGCCGGCCGTGTTCGACAGGTTGGGGCCGGCGGCGTCGACGAGCGCCTTGGTGTCACCGGCGAAGTACTTGCTGAACACCGTGGCGACCGGCACCCACGACGAGTCGTAGTACGGAGCGCTCTGGAAGAAGGAGATCAGCTCGGCCGGGCCGACGACCCCGCCGATCGGGCTCTTCTTGGCGGTGGCGCGCAGTTCGAGCCACTTGGCCTGGACTGCGGCGCGGGTGGTGCCGAGGTGGAAGGCGGCGTCGTTCGCGGCGACCCAGTCCTCCCAGTCCTTCCAGCGGCCCTCGAAGGCGATGTCCTGGTTCAGGTTGGCCTGGTACCAGATGTTCTCGCGGGCGGGGTTGACCACGCTGTCGACGATCATGCGCCGCAGATGGCCCGGGAACAGGGTGCCGTAGACGGCACCGAGGTAGGTGCCGTAGGAGACGCCCAGGTAGTTGAGCTTCTTCTCGCCCAGGGCCGCGCGGATGACGTCCAGGTCACGGGCGGTGTTCGGCGTGGTCATCTGCTGGAGCATCGCGTGGCCGGTGCGCTCCAGGCAGCCGTCCGCGTACTGACGGGCCAGCTTGCGCTGAGCGGTCTTGTCCGCCTCGGTGTCCGGCACCGGGTCCATCTTCGGCGCCTTGACGAACTCCTGCGGGTCCTCGCAGGAGATGGGCGCGGAGTGGCCGACGCCGCGCGGGTCGAAGCCGACGAAGTCGTAGGCCTTGGCGACATTGGCCCACACGGGGTTCTTGGTGGTGACCCGGCGCGGGAACTTCAGGCCCGAGCCGCCGGGGCCGCCCGGGTTGTAGACGAGCGCGCCCTGGCGCTCCTGCGGGGTGCCCGTGTTGCCGATGCGGTCGACGGCGAGCTTGATCTGCTTGCCGTACGGGTGGGCGTAGTCGACGGGCACGCTGACCCAGCCGCACTGGATGGGCTTCTCCAGCCCCCAGTCGGCGGGGCAGTCCTGCCAGTCGATGCCGGCCTTGGCGGCGCGGGCGGCGGCGATCGCGGCGCCCTTGGCCTCCCGGTCCGGGCCGGGCCGGGCGGCGGCGGCGCTGGCCGCGGGTGCCGAGACGGCGCCGGCGATCAGGGTGGCGGTGACGAGCGCTCCGGCCGAACCGAGCGCCAGCAGGCGGCTCTTCGGTCTGTTGTCCCTCAAGTGGGCTTCCCCCTACATCAGGATCGCTGCGAGTGGTCAGCGAGGATCCTCGCGACTGTGAGCCACCTGAGAACAGGGGTAGCCACCCATCTTTACCAATCCGATAACCGGACGATCATGTCCTGTCGAGCCAGAGGTCAAGTGGGGCCGCGACAGGGCGCGGGCGGCTCGCCTCAGCGGAGCATGGCCAGCGCCTCGTCCAGGAGCCGCCGTAGTCGCAGTGCGTCGGGGGCCACCGCGCTGACCAGGGCGGCTGGGCCGGCCAGTGGTATCAGGGCGGCGCACTCCCCCAGGGCCTCAGCCTGGACCGGCTGTTCCGCGAACTCCGGGCGGACGACGACGAGTTGGCCCACCGCGCGGTGACCGGCCAGGACCGCCGGGCCGTCCCAGCCGCCTGGTGCGCCCGGGCCGCAGGACAGTTCCTGGTCCAGCACCGCCCGGCCGGCGACCCGTACGGTCAGCCGGCTGGTGAGCCGACCGGGGTCCTCGCCCGCCCGCCCGAGCACCTGCTCCTCGCGCAGCACGAGCCGGGCTCCGGCGGCGAGTTCGGCCCGCGTGGTGACGTACAGGTCGCTGCCGCGGGCCGAGATCAACTGCTCGGGCAGCCAGTGCAGTTCGGCACCGTCGGCCACGTCGAGCCGTACGTCGTAGCGGGCCTCTCCCTTGGCCTGGCCCGGCAGGGCGAGGGTGGCGGCGGCCGAGCCGATGTGCAGCCGGGCGCCCTCCGCCGCGCTCGCGGTGAGCGAGAAGCGGTCGCCGCCGAGCGGGCCGCTCATCGCGCCGACCAGCATGACCTTCGCCTCGCGGCCGTCGGAGCGGGTGCGGCGCAGGGCCAGCGGGCCGTCGCCGTCCAGCACGGGCAGCACGGTGCCGCCGTGCCCATCGGCACGGGCGACGATCCGGGCGTCCGCCCGGACCCCGGTGGCGCTCACGCCGTCCACGCGGCGAGCCGCCCGCGCACCCAGGAGGCCACGTCGGCGACACCGGTGCCGCCGCGCAACGACTGGAAGACCACGGGGAGTTCGGCCCGCTGGGCCTTGGCGTCGGCGGCCATCCGGGCGAGGTCGGAGCCGACGTACGGCGCGAGGTCGGTCTTGTTGACGACGAGCAGGTCGGCCGTGGTGACGCCGGGCCCGCCCTTGCGCGGGATGTCGTCGCCGCCGGCCACGTCGATCACGAAGATCTGCGCGTCCACGAGCCCCTTGGAGAAGGTCGCGGTGAGGTTGTCGCCGCCGGACTCGACGAGGATCAGATCCAGCGGGCCGACCGCGTCCTCCAGGTCCTCCACGGCTTCGAGGTTGGCGGAGATGTCGTCGCGGATCGCGGTGTGCGGACAGGCGCCCGTCTCCACGGCGGTGATCCGCTCGGGCGGCAGCACGGCCTCCTGGAGCAGGAACTCGGCGTCCTCACGGGTGTAGATGTCGTTGGTGACGACCGCGAGCGACAGTTCGTCGCGCAGGGCCCGGCAGAGCGCGGCTACGGTCGCGGTCTTCCCGGACCCGACAGGCCCGCCGAGCCCGATGCGCAGGGCGCGGCGGGTTCCGTCGGGGCGGCGCGCGTCGGCGCTGACGGCGGCGGGGCCGGGGTGGGTGTGGTCGAGGTGCATGTACGGCTCCTATGTGGCGAGGCTCGTCCTCTCAGCCCGTCCGGGGGTCCCCCTGGGGGAGCACGAGGACGGGGCCGTTCAGGCCGATGGGGGTCCAGGAGGCAAAGCCCCCTGGCGGGGTCGAAGGGGCGGAGCCCCTGGGGGATGGGACGGGTAGGGGCGGCAGGGGCGACCTCTACGACGCGAACAGCCGCACTGGCCAGGCCGCATGCCACTCCGCACCGACCTCCAGCAAGGGCCCCGACGCGGCCGGCAGCGCATCGACACCCTCGTCGAGCACCCTCCGCGCCGCTTCCACCGCCGTATCCGCGACACGGTCCAGCTCCGGCGCCAGCCGCGCCAGCACACCGGTGGCGTCGAACGGGTCGAGGCTCAGCAGTCGTACCGTGGCCGTCGCCGGCCCGCTCACGCTCTCGTACGCCGCGCAGTACGCCGCGTCGTCCGGCCCCAGTCCGGCCGCCTGGGCGGCGAGACCGAGGATCACCGGCTGATGCGCGCCCTTCGGGAACTGCTTGGCCAGCACGTCGAGTTCGTCGCAGGGCCAGGCGGCCCTGGCCGCCCGCAGCAGCTGTCGGCCGAGGCGGCGCGCAGCGGCTCGCAGGGCGGGCGACGGCGTACGGGCGTCCGCCGCCGCGTCCAGCTCCCCCGGATCCACGCCGAGTACGGCGGCCGCCGCCACCGCTCCCGCGACCAGCCCGACGGTCTGCAGCCGGCCCCGGCAGAAGTCCTCCAGGCTCGCGGCTGAGGTGATGCGCCCAGCCTTGACGGCGGCCTCCGCCCCGCCGGAGTGCGCATGCCCTCCGGCGGGGAAGCGGCCGTCGGCCAGGACGAGAAGTGCTGCCCGTGCCATCACGACACCCTCAGAAGAGGAAGTAGCGCTGGGCCATGGGCAGTTCGACGGCCGGTGCGGCCTCGACCAGTTCGCCGTCGATGTGCACGGCGAAGCTGTCGGGGTCGATCCGGACGTCGGGCCGGGCGTCGTTCTCGCGCATGTCGGCCTTGGTCACCGCGCGAGTGGACTCGATCGGCACGAACCGCTTGCCGAGCCCCAGCCGCTCCGGCAACCCGTCCTCGATCGCCAACGGGGCTGCGAAGTTGACCGAGTTGGCGGCGGGAGCGCGGCCGATCGCGCCGTACATCGGACGGGGCAGGATCGGCTGCGGGGTGGGGATGGAGGCGTTGGCGTCGCCCATCTGCGCGTAGGCGATCTGGCCGCCCTTGAGCACGAGGAGCGGCTTGACGCCGAAGAACGCCGGCTCCCACAGCACGAGGTCGGCGAGCTTGCCGGTCTCGACGGAGCCGATCTCGGCGGCGAGGCCCTGGGCGAGCGCGGGGTTGATCGTGTACTTGGCGACGTACCGCCGTACCCGCCGGTTGTCGGCGCGCCCGTCGCCCGGCAGCGCGCCGCGCCGCCGCTTCATGACATGGGCGGTCTGCCAGGTCCGCAGGATCACCTCACCCACCCGTCCCATCGCCTGGGAGTCGGAGGAGATGATCGAGATCGCGCCCAGGTCGTGGAGGATGTCCTCCGCTCCTATGGTCGACGGACGGATCCGGGACTCGGCGAACGCCAGGTCCTCGGGGACGGCGGGGTTGAGGTGGTGGCACACCATCAGCATGTCGAGGTGTTCCTCGGCGGTGTTGACGGTGTACGGCCGGGTCGGATTGGTGGAGCTGGGCAGCACGTTGGGCTGCGAGACCACGGTCATGATGTCCGGCGCATGCCCGCCGCCGGCGCCTTCGGTGTGGTACGAGTGGATACCCCGGCCCGCGATCGCGGCGAGGGTGTCGCCGACGAAGCCCGCCTCGTTGAGGGTGTCCGTGTGGATGGCGATCTGGATGCCGGTGCGGTCGGCGACGGTCAGGGCCGCGTCGATGACGGCCGGGGTGGAGCCCCAGTCCTCGTGCAGCTTCAGGCCGGCCGCGCCGCCGCGGATCTGGGAGAGCATCGCCTCGTGGGAGACGGTGTTGCCCTTGCCGAGGAAACCGACGTTGACCGGGTAGGCCTCCATCGCCTCGAACATCCGGGCGAGGTGCCAGGGGCCGGGTGTGACCGTGGTGGCCTTGGAGCCCTCGGCGGGGCCGGTGCCGCCGCCGACCAGGGTGGTGATGCCGGAGGCCAGCGCCTCGTCGGCGATCTGCGGGCAGATGAAGTGGACGTGCGCGTCGATGGCGCCGGCGGTGAGGATCCGCCCGTTGCCCGCGATGATCTCGGTCTCGGGGCCGATGACCAGGTCGGGGTGGACGCCGTCCATGGTGTCCGGGTTGCCGGCCTTGCCGATCGCGGCGATCCGGCCGTCGCGGATGCCGACGTCGGCCTTGACGACACCCCAGTGGTCCACGACGACGGCGCCGGTGATCACGGTGTCGGGGGTGCCGTCGGCGCGGGTGGCGCGGGACTGGCCCATCGACTCGCGGATGACCTTGCCGCCGCCGAAGACCGCCTCGTCCCCGGAGGCGCCGGGGCCGCCGGAGCGGTCCTCCTCGATCTCGATCAGCAGGTCGGTGTCGGCGAGCCGGATGCGGTCGCCGGTGGTGGGTCCGAAGAGGTCGGCGTAGGCGCCGCGGGCGATCTCAGGCATCGAGGGCACCTCCGGTCTCCCCGCGCAGACCCGGCACGACCCGGGCGCCGGCGAGGGGTACGAGCTCGACCTCGACGGGGATGCCGGGCTCGAAGCGGACCGCGGTACCGGCGGCGACGTTCAGCCGCTTGCCGCGGGCCGCGGCGCGGTCGAACGCCAGGCCGGGGTTGGCCTCGGCGAAGTGATAGTGGGAGCCGACCTGGACCGGCCGGTCGGCGGCGTTGAGCACGGTCAGCCGGGTGATCTCACGGCCTGCGTTGACTTGGACGGGATCGTCCGCGAACAGGATCTCTCCGGGAATCATCGCAGCCGCCTCAGATGATCGGATCATGGACGGTGACGAGCTTGGTGCCGTCCGGGAAGGTGGCCTCGACCTGGACGTCGTGGATCATCTCCGGGATCCCGGCCATGACGTCGTCCCTGGTGAGGAGCTTACGGCCGGACGACATCAGCTCGGCGACGGTACGGCCGTCACGGGCTCCTTCGAGGATGTGCGACGTGATGAGGGCGACCGCTTCCGGGTGGTTGAGCTTCAGCCCGCGGGCCCGGCGCTTCTCGGCGACGTCGGCCGCCACATGGATGAGCAGCCTCTCTTGCTCATGCGGGGTCAGTTGCACGTCCCACCTCACAGTCCTTGCTCCGGACCGTGCGGGGTCCGGTTGCCGCTGCCATCACGACGGGGATAGGTGTAACACACAGACAAATCCCCGAATCATCCTCAATCCGGGCAGAAAAACCCCTGATGGCGTGGAGCGGCAGGTTAGTTCGCCGGAGTTTCAACGACGTTAACCAGACCTTGATCCACGGATGACCGCGCGATGGGGGCGCCGATACCCGTGCGGGTCAGGACACGGCGGGGCCGCGATGCTCCGCGGCGATCCCGAACCGCTGCTGTTCGCGCGGGGCGGAACCGATCTCGCGGACCCCTGAGACCGAGCTGACGACCTGCTCCCCGGCCGGCTCGCCGAGGGCGTCCAGCCGCTCCAGATCAGCGGCCGAGACCAGCGCGACCAGCGGCTTGCCGTGCCGTGTGACGACGACGCGCTCGCCGCCGTACACCACCCGGTTGATCAGGTCGGCGAGCTCAGCCCTGGCTTGCGTCACCGGAATCTCATAGACCATGACCCCATTCTAACGTCACGTACGTCCTGTACATTTTTTACAGAAGCCGAGCCCATCGGAGGCCGTGCGATGAGGAGGGGTGTGCCCATGTCCCATGCTTTCGCCCGTCATGTCCTGCCTGAGTTCACCGAGCGCACCAGCGGCGGCGAGCGCACGCTCGATCCCTACGGAAAGCTCTTCGAGGACCGGATCGTCTTCCTAGGCACCGCGCTCGACGACACGGCCGCGAACGACGTGATGGCCCAGTTCATGTACCTCGAACACGCGACCCCGGAGCGGGACATCACGCTGTACATCAACTCCCCGGGCGGTACGTTCAGCGCGCTGACGGCCGTCTACGACACGATGCGCTACATCAGTTGCGATGTGTCGACGTACTGCCTGGGCCAGGCCGCGTCCCACGCCGCGCTGCTGCTCGCGGCCGGCACACCGGGCAAGCGGTTCACCCTGCCCGGCGCACGCATGGTGATCGAGCAACCGCGCCTGCCCGAGCCGGTGGAGGGCCAGCCCAGCGACCTGTTCATCGAGGCCGAGGAGTTGGCCCGGGTGCGCGCACTGACGGAGGAGATGCTCGTACGGCACACAGGGCGCACGGCGGAGGAGGTGCACCAGGATCTGGAGCGGGACCTGGTCCTGGACGCCCCCGCCGCGATGGCCTACGGCCTGGTGGACGGCATCGTGCCCAGCCGGCGGAGCATGCCCGGCGCACCGGACCCCAAGTGAGCCGCCGATGCTGCCGGACCTGCCGCCGCTGCCCGCACTGACGCGTGCCGAGGGCGATCTGATCGACCGTTACCTGGAGGCGGCCGACCTGCTGGGCCGTATCAATCCCGCGCACGGCGGAGACACCTATCGCGGGCTGCGCGCGGCCCAGGCCCTGGTGCGCAAGGCCGCAGAGCTGCGTGACGCCCTCGCGTTGATGCACCAGCGGGGCGAGACGGAGCTGTACCGGGACACGCTGGCACGGGCTTTGCGGGTCCTGGACGGTGAACGTCGTACCGCGCGCGTCGCGCTCCCGCCCGACGGTGACCGCTGATCCGGACACCCGAGAGGCCGGACATGATCCGCATGTCGACGGGCGCCGCTCGCAACAGAGGTGAAACGGCCCGAACGGCGTACCGCCGACCGGGGTATATCCAGGTCGTTCATCGGATCTCCCGACTTGCGCACCGCGCGGGCCTCCGGCATGGAACGCGGTACTCCGCCCCAGGTCCGGGGCTACGACCAGGAGCTGACGACGCCTCGAACACCACACTGTCCACCCGAACGGGCGAGTGGTGAGTAACGCCACAAATCCCCGATTCCGTTGGGATTTTCCGACAGCTGTAGGTGAAGATCCCTGTCTGACGACAAGCCCCCGCCACCGCGGCGGGGCGGTCCGGGCGGACGCCGAGTCCTGCCGCCGCCCGGACGACCGGTCGACAGGAGTGGATCGGCAGGAGTGGAGGACCCAAGCAAGACGGGTCGCCGGAACGGAAGTTCGTCTGGTCGTCGCAGACGGGCGGAGATTCCGAGCAGCCCTAGGGGTGAAGCCGCGGCAACGCGGCCGGGCAACTTCGCCAGCCCGAATCCGACAGGTCATCCTTCACAGGCGGCTGACGAAGGGTTGCGCATGACTGCGCTCAATCGTGTCCCGTCGCTCATGGCCCGGGCCAGTACGGCCTCGGCACTCACCCTCGCCGCCGTCGGCGGCTCGATCACGGTTCCCGGTCTCGCCCCCGAGGCCTCGGCCGCGACCCTCGCGTCGAAAGCACTGCAGGTCGCGGCCTCGCAGAAGGGGGCGCCGTACCAATGGGGAGCCACCGGGCCGCACAGGTTCGACTGCTCGGGGCTGACGCTCTACTCGTTCAAGAAGGCGGGCAAGAGCCTGCCGCGCACCGCCGCCGCGCAGTACAACAAGTCACACCACATCTCGGCCGGCAGCCGTAGGGCCGGTGACCTGGTGTTCTTCCACTCGGGCTCCAACGTCTACCACGTCGGCATCTACGCCGGCCACGGGAAGATCTGGCACGCGCCCAGGACGGGGGACGTGGTACGGCTCCAGAAGATCTGGACGTCGAGCGTCTGGTACGGCCGGATCAACTGACCCTGCGTCAGCTCAGGAGCGGCTCCAGCAGCAGGGCCGCTCCCAGCACCGTCAGCGCCACCCCGGTGACCGCCTGAAGCCCACGGGCGGCCCGGGGCCGGCGCAGCCACCTGCCCAGCCGGTCGACCAGCAGCACGACCACCTGGAACCACACCAGTGCCAGCACGCACACGATCAGCGCGAGCAGCAGCGTCCGGGGCAGCGCATGGCCCCCGGCGGGCACGAACTGCGGGAGCAGGCTGAGGAAGGTCAGCGACGCCTTCGGATTGAGGACGTTGGTGACAAAGCCCTGGCGCAGCGGGTGCGCCGCCTTGGCCGCCGTCTCCTCGGGCGCCTCGGCGGACCCGCGCAGCGACCACAGGGTGCGCACCCCGAGCTGCAGCACATAGGCGCCGCCCAGCAGCTGCAACGCCCGGAACAGCGCGGGCACGGCCACCAGCACGGCCGCGACACCGGCCACCGCCAGGGTGGTGTGGACCAGGAGTCCCCCGGCGATGCCGAGTCCGCAGACCGCGCCGGCCCGGCGTGAGACCAGCGCGTTGCGTACGACCACGGCGAAGTCGGCGCCCGGCATGGCGACCAGTCCGGCGGCGATCCCGGTGAAGGCGATGAGCTGTACATCCATGCCGCCAGCGTGCCCTGGCAGAGCCTTCAGCAGGTATTTCGGATTTTCTGCGTGGACCTAAAGGGATGCTTTAGGCTGGCGGCATGTACGACCCCACCCGGCTGGCCGCGCTGGTGGCCGTGGCGGAGGCCGGCTCGATCACGCGCGCCGCCGACCGGCTCGGCTACACCCCGCCCGCCCTCTCCCAGCAGCTGGCCAAGCTGGAGCGGGAGGCGGGCACGTCTCTGCTGGTCCGCCATCACCGCGGGGCCCGGCTGACCGAGGCGGGCGAAGTGCTGGTGGCGCGGGCCCGGATCGTGCTGGACGAGCTGGAGCGGGCCCGGCACGAGCTGGCGCGGCTGACCGGGCTCACCGGTGGGGCGCTGCGGCTCGGCACCTTCCCGACCGCCGGGGTCCATCTGCTGCCGCCGGCACTGAGCGCGTTCCGCCGGGCGCATCCCGATGTCACGCTGTCCGTCGCGGACTACGACCCGCCGGCCGGGGTCACGGCGGTGGCGGCCGGCGAGGTGGACCTGGCGCTGACCCACACCTACCACCCGGCCGAGCCCGTGCCCGTGCCGTCGTCGGTGCGTCTGGAGCCGGTCCTGGTGGAGGAGCTGGTGCTGGTGACCGCGCCGGGACACGCTCTGAGCAGTGCCTCGTCCCGGCTGCCGCTGGCGGAGCTGGCCGGGCAGCCGCTGATCAGCATGGCACCGCACCATCCGGCCCGCCGCGAGGTCGAGGGCCTGCTCGCGGAGGCGGGCGCCACGCCTGCGCTACTGGTGCCGACCCCCGGCTACGCCGTGGTGTGCGCGCTCGTCAGCGCCGGCCTCGGGGTGGCCGTCGTACCGGAGATGGTGGCCCGTACCGCGGCCACACCGGTCGGAGTACGCCCTCTGGAGGCGGGCCGTCTGCGCCGGACCATCTCGGTGGCCCACCGCGCGGACGAGACGACTCCGGCCGCGGACGCCTTCCGGACGCTGCTGCGGGGGGCCTTCGGCCGAGCCGGGCGATAGCGCTCCTGGAGTGCCACGACGGCTACGGCACCGGTTCCACCGGAGCCGTCCACGGGAGTTCGATCGAAACCGTCTTGCCGCCCTCGCGGGTGGGGCGGACACGGAGTTTGCCGCCGCACTCGGCGGTGAGACAGCGGATGATGACCATGCCGCGGCCGTTGTCCTGCTGGACGGCGGCGGGCAGTCTCTTCGGGAAGCGCGGGTGACTGTCCGTGACGCCGATGCGCAGATGTTCGTCACGGTCCAGCGCGATGTCGACCGTGAAGGTGGGTGACTGTCCGAGGGTGTGCTGTACGGCGTTCGTGGCGAGTTCGGAGACGATGAGCCGCACCGTGTCGGCCACGTCGGTGTCCGACGGCAGGCCCCACTCCGCGAGCGTGCCCACGACGTAGGAACGGGCGGCGGAGACCGAGGCTGGATCGCTCGGCAGAGTGACGGATGCTTCCAGATGGTCTGCCATGGCGACGTCGTCCCTTTCCCACGGGACCGCAGTCCGACACGGAGCGGAAGGTTCGAGTACGGTCCCGGACTGGTGCTTGCTCGTCAGCCTGCCATCACCGGGCCGGTCACGGGGAGCGATCCACCAAGATATGCATATATCTGTCGCCCGAAGCGGTGAACTCTACGACGCGAGACCGTATTTGGGCGGCCCGGAAGGAGTAAGGAGGAGCCCATGCAGAACGGGCCGGCGGTGCGGCGCCGCAAACTGGGCGCCGAATTGCGCATGCTGCGTACCGGTGCGGGGCTCACGAGCGGTGAGGCGGCCCGGCTGGTCGGCTGGCACCAGTCGAAGGTTAGCCGTATCGAGACGGGTGCCAGCGGCGCGAAACCGGCCGACGTGCGGTTACTCCTGGACGCGTACGAGGTGCGGGACGGGCAGCTGCGCGAGCTGCTGCTGATGCTGGCGGGCTCCGAGGAAGCGGGCGACCGGCACCGCTGGTGGCACGCCTACCGCGGGGTGCTGCCGCCCACCTACCGCGATTTCATCAGCCTGGAGTCGCAGGCCAGCGCGATGCGGACCCTGGAGACCACGGTCGTACCCGGACTGCTCCAGACGCCCGAGTACGCCCGCGCGGTGACCCGGGCGGCCGTGACGGACCTGGACGACGAACGCCTGGACACGCTGGTGGAGGTTCGGCTGGCCCGGCAGGACGTGCTGCGCACCGAACGGCCGCTCAGGCTGAGCGCGGTGCTGGACGAGGCGGTGCTGCGGCGCGAGATCGGCGGCCCCGAGGTGATGGCCCGGCAGCTGGAACGGCTGATGGACGCGGCCCGGCTGCCCCAAGTCCGGCTCCAGATCCTGCCGTTCGGCGCCGGTGCGCATGTCGGCCTCACCGGACCTTTCGTAATCTTCTCATTTCCGAGCACTTCTGATCTAGACGTGGTTGTTCTCGACCAGTTGACGAGTAGCCTCTACCTGGAGCGGAAAGAAGACCTCATGGCCTACTCAGAGGCCTTCGACACCCTTCGGATGCACGCCCTTTCACCCAAGGAATCGTTGGATTACATCGCCGGGATAGGTGACGGCGCGTAAGGAGGCACCATGTCAGCACTGCCTCGGAACGTCCCTGCCAGTACCGATCTGCACGACGTGCGATGGCTGCGCAGCAGCTACAGCACGGGAGCCAACAACTGCGTCGAGACGGCCCGGCCGCGCTCCGGCCCCTGGGCCGGACTGCTCGCCGTGCGCGACTCCAAGAGCCCCGCCGGACCCGCGGTGCTCTTCTCGGCCCGGAGCTGGGCCGGGTTCCTGACCGCACTCTGATCAAAATCGATCACAGGTAATCACTCATAGGTGAAGCACGGCCGTGTCACGCCGACTCATGGTCGCGTTTCGCCGATCACCCGTACAGCGCGTTCGATCTCCGCCCCGGACAGGTCCGCCCGGGCGGTCAGCCGCAGCCGTGAGATGCCGTCGGGCACGGAAGGAGGACGGAAGCAGCCCACGGCCAGCCCCGCGGCACGGCAGTCGGCCGCCCAGCGCACCGCCTGCTCCGGGGACGGAGCGCGCACGGAGACCACCGCGGCGTCCGGACGCACCGCTTCCAGACCCGCGGCGGTCAGCCGGGTGTGCAGTTCCGTGGCCACCGCACGGGCGCGCGCCGCGCGCTCCGGTTCGCGCACGAGCAGCCGCAGTGCCGCGAGCGCGGCGCCGGCCGCCGCAGGCGCCAGGCCCGTGTCGAAGATGAAGGTCCGGGCCGCGTTGACCAGATGGCCGATCACCCGCGCCGGGCCGAGCACCACTCCGCCCTGGCTGCCCAGCGACTTGGACAGGGTGGCCGTGACCACCACGTCCGCGGCGCCCGCCAGCCCCGCCGCGTACGGCGCGCCCCGGCCGCCGTCGCCCAGCACCCCGAGCCCGTGCGCGTCGTCGACGACCAGTCCCGCGCCGTACTCCCGGCACGCCTCGGCCAGCGCCTCCAGCGGGGCCCGGTCGCCGTCGACCGAGAACACGGTGTCGGAGACGGCGATCGCCGGCCCCTGATGGGTGGCCAGGGCCTTGCGCACCGCCTCCGGGTCGGCGTGCCCGACGACCTGCCTCTCGCCGCGGGCGAGCCGGCAGCCGTCGATGAGGGAGGCGTGGTTGCCGGCGTCGGAGACGATCAGCGAGCCGTGCGGGGCCAGCGCGGTGACCGCGGCCAGGTTGGCGGCGTACCCGGAGGAGAAGACCAGCGCGGCCTCGAAGCCGCAGAAGGCGGCCAGTTCGCGCTCCAGCTCGGTGTGCAGCTCGGTGGTGCCGGTGACCAGCCGGGAGCCGGTGGAGCCGCCGCCCCAGAGCCGGGCGGCCCGGGCGGCCCCCTCGGTGACCTCGGGGTGGTGGGCGAGGCCGAGGTAGTCATTGCTCGCCATGTCCAGCAGGGGCGAGTCGGCGGGGCGGGGGCGCAGGGTGCGTACGAGTCCGGCGCGGCGGCGCGCCTCGGCCTGCTCGTCGATCCAGCCGAACGCCATGGGTCCTCCGGGGCTTTTGTAGGTAGCGGACAGACCCTAGCGGTACGGTCGGCCGCCCAGGGTGTGGCAATACCCACACGGTGAACCGTCTCCGTTGTGCAAACTCTCCTTGGCCCGGAGCGGCCTCGTAGGACAGGATCAGGCCTCATGGACCTGCTGAAGACGCTGGTGGACAAGGGGCTTCGGCGTGAGCTGCCGACCCGCGAGGAAGCGCTCGCCGTGCTGGCCACCTCCGACGACGATGTGCTCGATGTGGTGGCCGCGGCCGGAAAGGTGCGTCGGCACTGGTTCGGGCGACGGGTGAAACTCAACTATCTCGTCAACCTCAAGTCGGGCCTGTGCCCGGAGGACTGCTCCTACTGTTCCCAGCGGCTCGGCTCGAAGGCCGAGATCCTGAAGTACACCTGGCTGAAGCCCGACGAGGCCTCCCAGGCGGCCGCCGCCGGTCTCGCGGGCGGCGCCAAGCGGGTCTGCCTGGTGGCGAGCGGACGCGGCCCGACGGACCGGGACGTGGACCGGGTCTCGGAGACCATCAAGACGATCAAGGAGCAGAACGAGCACGTCGAGGTGTGCGCGTGCCTCGGTCTGCTCTCCGACGGCCAGGCCGAGCGGCTGCGCAAGGCGGGCGCGGACGCCTACAACCACAACCTCAACACCTCGGAGTCCACCTACGGGGACATCACCACCACCCACACCTACGCCGACCGGGTGGACACGGTGAACAAGGCGCACGCGGCCGGCCTGTCCGCCTGCTCCGGCCTGATCGCGGGCATGGGCGAGAGCGACGAGGACCTGGTCGACGTGGTCTTCTCGCTGCGGGAACTGGACCCGGACTCGGTGCCGGTGAACTTCCTCATCCCGTTCGAGGGCACTCCGCTCGCCAAGGAGTGGAACCTCACCCCGCAGCGCTGTCTGCGGATCCTCGCGATGGTCCGGTTCGTCTGCCCGGACGCGGAGGTCCGCATCGCGGGCGGCCGTGAGGTCCATCTGCGCGCGATGCAGCCGCTCGCGCTGCACCTCGCCAACTCGATCTTCCTCGGCGACTACCTGACCAGCGAGGGCCAGGCCGGCAAGGCGGACCTGGAGATGATCGCCGACGCCGGGTTCGAGGTGGAGGGCGCCGGCGAGGTGACCCTGCCGGAGCACCGGGTCGAGGCCGCGGGCGGCTGTGGCTCGCACGCCAGCGCCGGGTGCGGGTCTGGATCCGGCTGTGGCTCCCACGAGGGGGCGGACGTGTGCGGTACGACGGCCGCGCCGGCCGCTCAGGAGGCGCGCACCGATCTCGTCGCCGTCCGCCGCCGGGGCGCCGGAACGGACCTCGCGCCCAATGCCTGACCTGCCCCGCCTGGGCGTGCCCGAGCTGCTGGAGCTGGACCGACGGCATGTCTGGCACCCGTACGGCCCGATGCCCGGACGTACCGAACCGCTGGTCGTGGAGTCGGCCGGCGGGGTGCGTCTGAAACTGCGGCTGGCCGACGGATCCGAGGACGAGGTCGTGGACGGCATGTCGTCCTGGTGGTCGGCGATCCACGGCTACAACCACCCGGTCCTCAACGAGGCGGCGCACGAACAGCTCGGACGGATGAGCCATGTGATGTTCGGCGGGCTCACGCACGAGCCCGCCGTACGGCTCGCGAAGCGCCTTGTCGACATGTCACCAGAGGGACTTGAGCATGTGTTCCTGGCCGACTCCGGATCGGTGTCGGTCGAGGTCGCGGTGAAGATGTGCCTGCAGTACTGGCGCTCGCTCGGCCGGTCCGGCAAGCAGCGGCTGCTGACCTGGCGGGGCGGCTACCACGGCGACACCTGGCAGCCGATGTCGGTGTGCGACCCGGAAGGCGGGATGCACGGGCTGTGGTCCGGTGTACTGCCGCGCCAGGTGTTCGCCGACGCGCCGCCCACGGAGTACGAGGAGTCGTACGCCGACCAGCTGCGGGAGCTGATCGGGCGGCACGCGGACGAGCTGGCCGCGGTGATCGTGGAACCGGTCGTACAGGGCGCGGGCGGGATGCGCTTCCACTCCCCCGCGTATCTGCGGGTGCTGCGCGAGGCGTGCGACGCGCACGACGTGCTGCTGGTGTTCGACGAGATCGCCACCGGCTTCGGCCGCACCGGCGCGCTGTTCGCGGCGGATCACGCGGGTGTCACCCCGGATGTGATGTGCGTGGGCAAGGCGCTGACCGGCGGCTATCTGACGCTGGCGGCCACGCTGTGCACCGCGCGGGTCGCCGAGGGCATCTCGCGGGGCGAGGTGCCGGTGCTCGCGCACGGCCCGACGTTCATGGGCAACCCGCTGGCGGCCGCGGTCGCCTGCGCCTCGCTCGACCTACTCCTGGGGCAGGACTGGCAGGCGGAGGTCAAACGCATCGAGACCGGCCTGTGGGAGGGGCTGTCGCCGGCCCGTGAGCTGCCCGGGGTACGGGACGTCCGGGTCCTCGGGGCGATCGGCGTCGTCCAGCTCGACCACGAGGTGGACATGGCCGCGGCCACCGCGGCCGCCGTGCGGGAGGGCGTCTGGCTGCGCCCGTTCCGCGATCTGGTCTACACGATGCCGCCGTACATCACCTCGGACGAGGACGTGGCACGGATCGCACGCGCGGTGTGCGCCGCGGCGCGGGAGGGATGACATGCCGGTTCTGGTGATCACGGGGACGGGCACGGAGGTCGGCAAGACCGTCACCACCGCCGCCGTCGCCGCCGCCGCGCTCGCGGCCGGACGCTCGGTGGCCGTGCTGAAGGCCGCCCAGACGGGGGTACGGCCGGACGAACGCGGGGACGCCGACGAGGTCGCGCGGCTCGCGGGTGCGGTCACGACTGCCGAAGTCGCCCGCTATCCGGAGCCGTTGGCGCCGGGCACGGCGGCCCGGCGGGCGGGCATGGCCCCGGTTCATCCGCACGAGGTGGCCGAGCGGGCGGCCAAGCTGGCCGCCGAGCACGATCTGGTGCTGGTGGAGGGGGCGGGCGGGCTGCTCGTCCGCTTCGACGCGGCCGGCGGCACGCTGGCCGACACGGCGGAGCTGCTGGGCGCGCCGCTGCTGGTCGTGGCCTCGGCCGGGCTCGGCACCCTGAACACCACGGAGCTGACGGCTCGCGAACTACGGCGCCGGGAGCTGGAGTTGGCAGGCGTGGTCATCGGCAGCTGGCCCGGCTCCCCGGACCTGGCCACCCGCTGCAACGTCGCGGATCTGCCGGAGGTGGCGCAGGCGCCTCTGCTCGGGGCGATTCCCTCCGGGGCGGGCGGTCTGTCACCGGCCGGCTTCCGCACGGCGGCGCGCGGCTGGCTCGCACCCCGACTGGACGGTACATGGGACGCAGCGGCGTTCCGGACGCGGGAGGCATCCTGACGGGGCACGGGGTCTGTGCCTGATGCGCGGCTGACGCCGCGATGGGAGTCCCCCGGGTTCGAGCGAAGCCGAGAACTCGGCGGAGCGACCGGCCACGACGGCGCCGCGGACGACCGACGGCGCAGTGCGGCGGTTCGACGCGGAGCGCTGCGGCCCATGGCGTGTGCCGAGGGTGCGGCGGCGCCGTACGGGGGACACTCTTCCCAGAGCCGTCCTGCTCCGGGAGGTTGTCATGCGATTGCTGTCCTCCGCCTCCGGCAAGGTGACGGGGAGTCCTGTCCACCATCCGGTCTTCGCACGCTGCTACGCCCGCGTCAGCGTCCGCGCCGAGACCCGGCTGGGTGTGGCCGGGCTGCGGGAGCGGCTGCTCGCCGGGCTGTCGGGGCGGGTGATCGAGATCGGTGCGGGCAACGGGCTGAACTTCTCGCACTATCCGGGAACCGTCGCGGAGGTCGTCGCGATCGAACCGGAGCCGTTGCTCAGGCAGTTGGCGCTGGAGTCGGCGCTGCGCGCCCAGGTGCCGGTCGACGTGGTACCGGGCGCCGCCGAGGCACTGCCGGTCAAGAGCGAGGCGTTCGACGCGGCGGTGCTGTCCCTGGTGCTGTGCAGTGTGCGGGACGTGCCACGGGCGCTCGGCGAGGTGCGGCGCGTGCTCAAGCCGGGCGGCCAGGTGCGGTACTTCGAGCACGGGCTGGGCGGCGGCCGGCTGATGACGCTGACCCAGCGCACCCTGGACCGGACGGTGTGGCCCACGCTGACCGGCGGCTGCCATCTGGCCCGGCAGCCGGTGGCGGCGCTGCGCGCGGCCGGGTTCACCCTCGGCCCCCAGCGACCGGTGCTGTTGCCTGAGAACGGGCCCACGCTGCCGTCCTCGTACTGCACGCTCGGGGTCGCCTGGCGGCCGGACGAACCGGCCGCGCGCTGATCAAAGGCTCCAGCGGCGCAGCTCGCGCGCGATGTCGTCCACGTCGGCCGCACCCTCCTTCACCAGCCGGGCGAGGTCGCGCACCTGCTCGGGCGAGGTGGCCACCTTCGCACCGCTGGCGACCAGGTAGGCATAGGCGACCGCGGAGGCGAACAGCGCGTTGGACCGCTCCAGCGCCGGCACATGGATCAGCAGCTGGAGCAGGGCGGCGGCGCGGGCGTACGGGTCGTCGTAGACGGGCACGCCGAATATCTCCGCGCGGTGCCGGGCGACGGCGGCCACCAGCGCGCCCCAGTCGGTGACCTGCGGGTCCCCGGGCGTCTTCTGTTCGGCGAGCATGAGGAGCCAGGCGAGGTCGATGCTGAGCTCGTTCAAGGGATCAGCGGCCGTCCCCGGTGCGGGTGCCGCGGGTCTCGGTGAACTCCTCGGCGAACACGGACTCGTACTGCTTCATGAAGTCGGCGGCGGCCTCGACGAACGTACGGCCGGCCTCCCCGGTGTCCTGTCTGACCAGCTCTTCGATATAGCGGTTGACGCTGATGCCACGGGCCAGGGCGCGTTCACGGGCCGCGCGGGCGGTGCCCTCGTCCACGCGCACGTTCAGCTGGGTCTTCGCCATGCCTCGACGCTAGCGCCGGCTTGCTAGCAAAGGCAAGGGCGCACGGATGACAAGGCACGGGCGCACGGTCTGCACAGCCAGGGCGCACGGAAGGGCTGCGCCGGGTCGGTGCGTCCCTTACGCTCGCCCGGGACGGGCGGTTCAGGCGATCGGGAGGCGGTCTTGTCCACACCTGCTGCACTGCACGCACCCGAAGGCGCCGTCGCGGCCCGCGCCCGCGGCCTCACCAAGGCGTACGGCTCCGGCGAGACGGCCGTCATCGCCCTGGACTCGGTGGACGTCGACATCGCGCGCGGCCGTTTCACCGCCGTGATGGGGCCATCGGGGTCCGGGAAGTCCACGCTCATGCACTGTCTGGCCGGGCTCGACACGGTGTCGGCCGGCCAGGTGTGGCTGGGCGGCACCGAGATCACCGGGCTGAGGGAACGGGAGCTGACCCGGCTGAGGCGCGACCGGGTCGGGTTCATGTTCCAGTCGTTCAACCTCATCCCGACGCTGACGGCCGCCGAGAACATCACCCTGCCCATGGACATCGCGGGTCGCAAGCCCGACGAGCGGTGGCTGCGGCAGGTCATCGACACGCTCGGCCTGCGCGACCGGCTGACGCACCGGCCCGCCCAGCTCTCCGGCGGTCAGCAGCAGCGCGTCGCGTGCGCGCGGGCGCTGGCCTCCCGGCCGGAGCTGATCTTCGCCGACGAGCCGACCGGCAACCTCGACTCGCGGGCCGGTCTGGAGGTGCTGGGCTTCCTGCGCGGCGCGGTGGACGATCTCGGGCAGACGGTCGTCATGGTCACCCACGACCCCGGCGCGGCCGCCCATTCCGACCTGGTGCTCTTCCTGGGCGACGGGCGGATCGTGGACGGGATGGAACGGCCGACGGCGGAGGCCGTACTGGACCGCATGAAGCAGTTCGATGTCGTCCGGGACCGGCTCGGCGACGACGGCACCGCCCTGGAGGACTGACCCGGTGCTCAAGGCGACCCTGAGGAGTTTCCTCGCGCACAAGGGGCGGCTCGCGCTGTCCGCGCTGGCCGTGATCCTGTCCGTGGCGTTCGTCGCGGGCAGCCTGATCTTCTCCGACACGGTCACCCGCACGTTCGACCGGCTGTTCGCCTCCACGGCCGCCGATGTGACGGTCCAGCCGAAGCAGCAGGATCTGCGGTCGGCCCGGGTGAGCGGTGCGGTGCAGACCCTGCCCGCCGCGCTGCGGGACCGGGTGGCGAAGGTCGGCGGGGTCGCGGCGGCCCGCGCCGAGGTGTCGGTGCAGAACGCCGTCGTGGTCGACAGCCGCAACAGGTCCGTCGGCCCGACCACCGGCGCCCCGACCATAGCCATGGCCTGGCATCCGACCGATCGCAGCCCGGTGAAGCTCACCTCCGGCCATGCGCCGCGCGGTGCGGGCGAGGCGCTGCTGGACGCCGACACGGCAGACAAGAAGCACGTACGGATCGGCGACACGCTGACCGTGCAGGCGCAGCCGGGCAGTTTCCGGGTGCGGGTCGTCGGCATCGCCACGTTCACCACCACCAACCCCGGCGCGGCCCTGGTCTTCCTGGACCCGGCGGTGGCGGGCCGCGAGCTGCTGGGGTCGGCCGCGCTGGCGACCAGCGTCACGGCGGACGCGGCCAAGGGAGTGTCCGACGCGGAGCTCAAGCACCGGATCGGCGCGGCGGTCGGCACCGGCACCTACGATCTGAAGACCGCGAACGAGCAGGCCAAGTCGGCGGCGGCCAGCCTCGGGACGTTCCTGGACGTCATCAAGTACGTGATGCTGGGCTTCGCCGGTGTCGCGCTCCTGGTGGGCGTGTTCCTCATCGTCAACACCTTCTCCATGCTGATCGCCCAGCGCACCCGGGAACTGGGCCTGCTGCGGGCACTCGGCGCGGACCGGCGGCAGGTGCGGCGCTCGGTGCTCACGGAGGCGCTGCTGCTCGGGCTGGTCGGTTCGACGCTCGGTCTCGCCGCCGGGATCGGGCTGGCGCTCGCGCTGATCCGGCTGATGACCGCGTTCGGGATGAACCTGAAGGCCACAGAGATGGTCATCGGCTGGGGCACGCCCGTCGCGGCGTACGTCGTCGGTGTCGGCGTCACCTTCGTGGCCGCCTATCTGCCCGCCCGGCGCGCTGCGGCGGTGTCGCCCATGGCGGCGCTGGTGGACGCCGAAGTCGCCGGTGTGGGCAAGCCGTTGAAGGCGCGGGCCGTCGTCGGCGGGGTGGTCGGGGCGATCGGCGCGGCCGCGCTGGCCGGGTGCGCCGCGGCCACGAAGACCGCGCAGGCGGCCTCGCTGCTCGGGCTCGGCGTGGCCCTGACACTGATCGCGACCGTCATCGCCGGACCTCTGCTGGTGCGGCCGGTGATCCGGGTGCTGGGTGCGGCCTTTCCCGCCCTGTTCGGCCCGGTCGGCCGGATGAGCCAGCGCAACGCCCTGCGCAATCCGCGCCGTACGGGCGCCACGGCCGCCGCGCTGATGGTGGGCCTGGCCCTGGTGGGCGGCATGTCGGTGGCGAGCGCCTCCATGTCCGCTTCGTTCGACCAGCAGATCGACAAGAAACTCGGCGCCGACTTCATCGTCCAGAACACCAACTTCGTCCCGTTCACCAAGAAGGTGCGGGACACCGTGGCGGCGACGCGCGGCGTGGGGCTCGTCGTACCACAGCGGCTCACCCAGGTCGCCGTACGACTGCCGGACGGCGACCGGGTCCAGACGGCCGCCGCCGCGTACGGTCCGCGGCTCGACGACGTCGTGCACATCACGTACGCACGGGGCGGTTCGGCGGCCGCGCTGGCGGACGGTCACCTCGCCATGGACGCCGGTTTCGCGAGGAGCCACGGCGTGCGCGTCGGCAGCGTCCTCCCGGTCGAGTTCCCGGGCGGGCGGCACACCGAGCTGACCGTCGGCGCACTCACCGACCAGGAAACGGCGGACGGGTTCGGCACCCAGGGCGGCCTCTACTTCGGCCTGGCGACCCTGGACAGGTATCTGCCGGACGCACAGGACTCCGTGCTCTACGTCAACGCGGCCGGCGGCACCGCGCCGAAGGACCTGCGCCTCCGGCTGGAACGGGCGCTCAAGCCGTACCCCCAGGTCCAGGTGCGCAACCAGAGCGACTACAAGCAGCTGGTCCACGACCAGATCGCCGTCCTGCTGTACCTGGTGTACGCGCTGCTCGCGCTGGCGATCGTCATCGCCGTGCTCGGAGTGGTCAACACCCTCGCGCTGTCGGTGGTGGAGCGGACCCGCGAGATCGGGCTGCTGCGCGCGATCGGGCTGGGGCGGCGGCAGTTGCGCCGGATGATCCGGCTGGAGTCGGTGGTGATCGCGGTGTTCGGCGCGGTCCTCGGGCTGGGGCTGGGGCTTGTGTGGGGCGTGTGCATGCAGCGGGTACTGGCCCTGCGCGGACTGACGGCGCTGGCGATCCCCTGGACCACGATCGTCGCCGTCGTACTCGGCTCGGCCGTGGTCGGCGTGGTGGCGGCCCTGCTGCCTGCACTGCGGGCGTCACGGATGAACGTGCTGGCGGCGATCGCCCACGAGTGACGGGGCCTCCCTCCCTCCGGGACGGAGGCGCAGGTCCGGTCCGGGCTCAAGTCACCCACGGCAGACGCAAGGAGTCCGCATGATGGAAATCCCCGCACGAGGGACGCACCCCGTGATCCGGTGATCACATGACTGACCTGTGTATACGTCCGGCAGCGCACGACGACCTGGACCGTGTTCTCGCCTTTTGGAAGACGGCCGCCGAGGGCACCAGCATCAGCGACGACCGGGCCGGGGTGGACCGGCTGGTGGACCGCGATCCCGAGGCGCTGATCCTCGCCGAGAGGGACGGCGAGCTGGTCGGCACCGTGATCGCGGGCTTCGACGGCTGGCGCTGCCATCTGTACCGGCTCGCGGTGCATCCGGAACGGCGCCGGCAGGGCATCGGCTCGGCGCTGCTGGCGGCCGCCGAGGAGCGGTTCGTACGGCTCGGCGGGCGGCGCGCGGACGCGATGGTGCTGGTTCGCAACGAGCGGGCGCAGCAAGCCTGGGGCGCGGCCGGATACGGCCCGGAGGAGCACTGGCGGCGCTGGGTGAAGCCCCTCAAGGAGTGAGACACCAAGCCCTCTTTGCTCATCCTTTACCATTGAGGGAGCACTCGGCCCGCTATGAAAGGTTGTGAGCGTCCGCCCATGGGCGAGCCTCCCAGTCCGCGCCACCGCGCGTCCCGTCCTGCCCTGTCCGATCATGGGACGGGGGTGACCCGATGACCGAAGTGCTCCTCCTCCTGGTGGCGATCCTGCTGTCGCTGGCCTGCGGTGCCTTCGTGGCGGCGGAGTTCTCGCTGACCACGGTCGAGCGCGGCGAGCTGGAGCGCGCCGCCGAGCGCGGCGAGCGCGGCGCCCCCGGCGCCCTCAAGGCCGCACGGAACCTGACCTTCCAGCTCTCCGGCGCCCAGCTCGGCATCACGGTCACCAACCTGGTCGTCGGCATGCTCTCCGAGCCGTCCATCGCCAAGCTGCTCGCCGGGCCGTTCCGGGCGATGGGCCTGTCGGGCGGCATGGCGAGTTCGGTCGCCCTGGTGCTCGGTACGGCCCTGTCGACGGTGTTCCTGATGGTCGTCGGTGAGCTGGTGCCGAAGAACTGGGCCATCTCCTCGCCGCTGGCCGTGGCCAAGCGGGTCGGCAACCCGCAGCGCTGGTTCAGCGCGGCCTTCCGGCCCTTCATCACGCACCTGAACAACACGGCCAACCATGTCGTGCTCCGGTTCGGCATCGAACCCGCCGAGGAACTGGCCTCGGCGCGCGGTCCGCAGGAGCTGGCGGCGCTCGCCCGGCACTCCGCCAAGGAGGGCGCCCTGGAGGCGGACACCGCCGAGCTGTTCGTACGGACGCTGAACCTGGCCGACCTGACCGCGGAGAACGTGATGACCCCACGCGTCCAGGTCGTCGCCCTCGACACCCAGGCGAGCTGCGAGGACGTGGCCAACGCGACCCGGGCCACCGGTCTGTCCCGGTTCCCGGTCTACCGGGGCAGCCTGGACTCGGTCGTCGGCGTCGCCCACATCAAGGACGTGCTGGCAGTGCCGGCCGAGCAGCGCCGGCACCGCCGTGTGGCGCAGGTGATGCGCGAGCCGCTGCTGGTCCCCGAGTCGCTGACCGTCGACCGGCTGCTGGACCGGCTCGGGGGCAGGCGCACCATGGCCGTCATCATCGACGAGTACGGCGGCACGGCCGGCGTGGCGACCCTGGAGGACATCGTCGAGGAGGTCGTCGGCGAGGTGCGGGACGAGCACGACCCGCACGAGACGCCGGACCTCGCCCCGGCCGGCGCGGACCAGGACGGCCGGGCCCTGTTCTCGGCCGACGGCGCCGCCCGCACCGACCAGCTCGCACGCGTGGGTCTACGCGTGCCCGAGGGGCCGTACGAGACCCTGGCCGGCCTGGTCGCGACCCTGCTGGGCCGGATACCGCGGACCGGCGACACGGTCGAGGTCGCCGGCTGGCGGCTGGACGTGGTGGACGCCACGGGCCGCCGGGCGGCGCGGGTGCTGCTGCACGCGCCGCTGGACGACGAGCGGGCCGACGAGACCACGGAGGGGGCGCGATGACCGCCGTACAGCTGCTGATCGGCCTGGCGACGCTGGTCGTCAACGCCTTCTTCGTCGGCGCCGAGTTCGCGCTGATCTCCGTGCGCCGCTCGCAGATCGAGCCGCTGGCCCAGGAGGGCGACCGGCGGGCGAAGGCCGTCCTGTGGGGCCTGGAGCATGTCTCGGCGCTACTGGCCGCCGCCCAGCTCGGCATCACCCTGTGCACGCTGGTCCTGGGTGTGGTCGCCGAGCCGGCGATCGCGCATCTGCTGGAGCCGGTGTTCCACACCATCGGCGTGCCCGAGAGCGCGGGGCACGTCGTGTCCTTCGTGATCGCGCTGGCCCTCGCGACCTATCTGCACATGCTGCTGGGCGAGATGGTCCCGAAGAACATCGCGCTCGCGGAACCGGTGCGCAGCGCACTGCTGCTCGGCCCGCCGCTGGTGGCGCTGTCCCGGGCGCTGCGCCCGGTGATCTTCACGATCAACGCCTTCGCGAACGGGCTGCTGAAGCTGCTCAGGGTGGAGGCGAAGGGCGAGGTCGCGGCGACGTTCACGGATCTTGAGCTGGCCGAGATCGTCAGGGACGCCGGCGAGGCGGGCCTGATCGACGACCGTGCCCGGGAGCGGCTGCACGACGCGCTGGAGCTGGGCAGCCGGCCGGTGCGTGACGTCGTGGTGCCGCTGGAGCGGGTGGTGTACGCGCATGTGGGCGTCACCCCGGAGCAGGTGGAGCGGCTGTCGGCGGAGTCGGGCTTCTCCCGGTTCCCGGTGGTCGACGTGGGCCGTCGGATCGTGGGCTATCTGCACATCAAGGACGCGCTGGACGCCTCGCCGCGGGACATGCCGTTCCGGCTGCGTGACATGCGGCCCATCGCGCGGGTACGGGAGCGGACCCCGCTGGACGACGTGCTCACCGCGATGCGGGGCAGCCGTACGCATCTCGCCGCGGTGCTCGGCGACGACGGCCGGCTGGCCGGTCTGGTGACCATGGAGGACGTACTGCGGGAGCTGTTCGGGCAGCCGGCTCCGGGCTGACGCCGGTCGGTCCCGGGGCGACCGACCGGCGGGTATGGAGCCGGGATACCATCGCTCACGCCATGCAGACGAATCCCACACCTCCCCCGTACAGCAGCCTGGTCGCGGTCGGTGACTCCTTCACCGAGGGCATGTCGGACCTGCTCCCCGACGGCTCCTACCGGGGCTGGGCCGACCTGCTCGCCGCACGGATGGCTGCCCGGACGCCGGGCTTCCGGTACGCCAACCTGGCCGTGCGCGGGAAGCTGATCGGGCAGATCGTCGACGAGCAGGTGGGCGTGGCGGCGGCCATGAAAGCCGACGTGATCACGCTGGTCGGCGGGCTCAACGACACCCTGCGGCCCAAGTGCGACATGGGCCGGGTGAAGGGCCTGCTGACCGAGGCCGTGGAGCGGCTGGCCCCGTCCTGCAAACAGCTCGTACTGATGCGCAGCCCCGGCCGCCAGGGCCCGGTGCTGGAGCGGTTCCGCCCGCGCATGGAGGAGCTGTTCGCCTGCGTCGAGGAGCTGGCGGCGCGGCACGGCGCGCTCGTCGTCGACCTGTACGGGGCGCCGTCGCTCGGCGACCCCCGGCTGTGGGACGTGGACCGGCTGCATCTGACGGCGGAGGGGCACCGCCGGGTCGCCGAGGCGGTGTGGCAGACGCTCGGGCACGAGCCGGAGGACGCCGAGTGGCGGGTGCCGATGCCGGCCACGCCCCCGCCGGGCTGGGGGGCGCGCCGGGTCGCGGACGCACGGTTCGCCCGGCAGCACCTGCTGCCGTGGATCGGGCGGCGCCTGACCGGCCGCTCCTCCGGCGACGGCCGCCCGGCGAAGCGCCCGGAGCTGCTGCCGTACGAGGGTCAGGCGTAGCGTCTGCTGCCATGACCACGCGGGTGATCAACGTACGGGGCCGGATCCACGAGTTCGGCCCCCGGCTGGAGCACGCCCCCGAGGACGTGGTCTATGTCGGGCGGCGGTGGACGATGGGCGGCTGGGATCTGTCCCGGCATCCGCTGTACAACCCGTTCGCCTACGACACCCCGAAGAAGAAGCGGGACGGCACCCGCGCCGAGGTCATGGCGGTGTACCGGGCCCATCTGCTGGAGCGGCCGGAGCTGCTGGAGCTGGTCGCGGAGCTGCGCGGCAGGACCCTGGCCTGCTGGTGCGCGCCGGAGCTGTGTCACGCGGACGTGCTGGCGGAGCTGGCCGACACCGACGGGTGACGCGGGTCTCGTAGCTTCCGCCGAGCGGGGGCGGGGGGCTGGCCTGCACAAATCGCCAGTAGAATCTGGTCACGTGACTTCTGCGCCCGCCAAGCCCCGTATCCCGAACGTCCTCGCCGGACGCTACGCCTCCGCCGAGCTCGCCACGCTCTGGTCCCCCGAGCAGAAGGTGAAGCTGGAGCGGCAGCTCTGGCTCGCCGTGCTGCGCGCCCAGAAGGACCTCGGCATCGAGGTGCCGGACGCGGCGATCGCCGACTACGAGCGTGTCCTCGACACCGTCGACCTGGCCTCCATCGCCGAGCGCGAGAAGGTCACCCGGCACGATGTGAAGGCCCGGATCGAGGAGTTCAACGACCTCGCCGGGCACGAGCACGTGCACAAGGGCATGACCTCCCGCGACCTCACGGAGAACGTCGAGCAGCTGCAGATCCGGCTCTCGCTGGAGCTGGTGCGCGACCGTACGGTCGCCGTGCTGGCGCGCCTCGGCAAGCTGGCCGGCGAGTACGCCGAGCTGGTCATGGCCGGCCGCTCGCACAACGTGGCCGCGCAGGCCACCACCCTCGGCAAGCGGTTCGCGACCGCCGCAGACGAGCTGCTCGTCGCCCACGGCCGGGTCGAAGAGCTGCTCGGCCGCTACCCGCTGCGCGGCATCAAGGGCCCGGTCGGCACCGCGCAGGACATGCTGGACCTGCTCGGCGGTGACGCGGCCAAGCTCGCCGGGCTGGAGGACCGGATCGCCGGGCACCTGGGCTTCTCACAGGCGTTCACCTCGGTCGGCCAGGTCTACCCTCGCTCGCTGGACTACGAGGTCGTCACCACGCTGGTGCAGCTGGCGGCGGCGCCGTCCTCGCTGGCCAAGACGATCCGGCTGATGGCCGGGCACGAGCTGGTCACCGAGGGCTTCAAGCCGGGCCAGGTCGGCTCCTCCGCGATGCCGCACAAGATGAACACCCGCTCCTGCGAGCGCGTCAACGGCCTCATGGTCATCCTGCGCGGCTACGCCTCGATGACCGGCGAGCTGGCGGGCGACCAGTGGAACGAGGGCGACGTGTCCTGCTCGGTGGTGCGCCGGGTGGCCCTCCCCGACGCCTTCTTCGCCCTGGACGGTCTGCTGGAGACCTTCCTGACGGTCCTCGACGAGTTCGGCGCCTTCCCGGCGGTCATCGCCCGCGAGCTGGACCGCTACCTGCCGTTCCTGGCCACCACCAAGGTGCTCATGGGCGCGGTGCGGGCCGGGGTGGGCCGCGAGGTCGCGCACGAGGCGATCAAGGAGAACGCCGTCGCCACCGCGCTCGCGATGCGCGAACAGGGCGCCGAGCGCAACGATCTGCTCGACAAGCTGGCCGCCGACGAGCGCCTCCCGCTCGACCGGGAGCGGCTGGCGGCCCTGATGGCCGACAAGCTGTCCTTCACCGGCGCGGCGGCGGCCCAGGTCGGTGTGGTCGTCGGCCGGATCGAGGAGATCGTCAAGCAGCACCCGGAGGCGGCCGGCTACACGCCAGGAGCGATCCTCTGACCCGCGCACCCCGCTCGCCGCGCTTCACGAAGGCGGAGCTGGAGGCCGCTCGCGACCGTCTCGTACCGGACGTCGTCGCGGACGGTCTCCAGGTGCTGTTCTGCGGCATCAACCCGGGGCTGATGACGGCCGCGACCGGCCATCACTTCGCCCGCCCCGGCAACCGCTTCTGGCCGGTGCTGCATCTGTCCGGCTTCACGCCGAGGCTGATGCAGCCGGCCGAGCAGCGGGAACTGCTGTCGTACGGACTGGGCATCACGAACGTCGTGGCGCGGGCGACGGCGCGGGCCGACGAGCTGAGCGCCGAGGAGTACGTCGAGGGCGGGCGGTTGCTGGCCGGGAAGGTGGCACGGCTGCGGCCGAGGTGGCTGGCCGTGGTCGGGGTGACCGCGTACCGGGCAGCCTTCGGTGACCGGGCGGCCCAAGTGGGGTCGCAGGAGCGGACGTTCGGGAACACCCGGGTGTGGGTGCTGCCCAATCCGAGCGGGCTGAACGCGCACTGGACGGCGGCGACCATGGCGGAGGAGTTCGCCCGGCTGCGCGACGCTGCGTAAGCCCGGAATCGGGTCACGGCGGGTCCACGGCGGTGACCACTGCCAACAGCTGGAACGGCGCGTGATCGGCCCACTGGGACACCCCGAGGGCGAGCCAGCCGCCGCTCGCGGGCAGCTGCCAGAGCTTGACGTCCGGGACATGCCCGCCGAGGCCGGCCCACGGCTGCGGTATGTCCTCGCCGAGCGTCGTCCGCTCCAGGACGCTGTACAGGCTGATGTACTGCGCGGGCCCCCACCGCTCCGCCATCCGCTCGGCCAGTGCGTCCCGGTCGGCCTCGAACTGGGCAGCCGTCTCCTCCCGCCCGGTCCCGTCGTCCTCCCAGAAGTCGCCGCTCGTCTCTAAGGCGGCTATGTGGAATCCGGGCCCGCTCTCGCCGTGTTCCGTTCTGCTGTATGCCGCGGGGAACTCCCGTGCGCACAGCGACTCGATGGCGGTCAGGCACTTCGCGATGTCCATGCGATCCAGTAAAGCGGGCCGCACTGACAATTGGCGGGCTGTCAGGCGTCCCCGCGGTCGATGCGCCAGGCGCCCGCGAGCAGCGCGGTCGCCGTCCACAGCGCGGTCACCGCGAGCCCGCTCCATGGGCCGAGGGCGCCGTCCCAGGTGCTGTGCAGGGCGACTTGACCGGCCCGGTCGGGGAAGTAGTCGGCGACGCTGCCGGACAGGTCTCCGACGACGAAGGACACGATCAGCACGAACGGGATCAGGACGGACAGGGTGGCGGCGCCGCTGCGCAGCACGGCCGCGAGTCCGGCGGCGAACAGAGCCATCAGAGTCAGCTGGAGGCCGCAGCCGACGGCACCGCGCAGACCCTCGCCCCACGTCGGTCCGTCGGCGCCCAGGACCGCCTTGCCGACCAGCAGGGTGACCAGCCCGGTGAGGAGGCCGACGGCCAGCGCGGGCAGGGCGATCGCGGTGGCCTTGGCGGCGAACCACCGCCGGCGGTCGGGCACCGCCGACAGCGTCAGCCGCAGCGCGCCGCCCCGGAACTCCGCCGAGACGGCCGTCGCACCGAAGGCGATCGCGGCGATCTGGCCGAGGCTCACGCCGAAGAACGCGGAGTACAGCGGGTCCGAACCGTCGGCGCCGGCGGCCGCGAGGGCCGAGAATCCGGTGGTGGCGAGGAGGATCCCGGCCAGGCCGCCGAGGAGCGACGGCAGGGTGCGGATCTTGATCCATTCGGCGTGCAGCACGGGTGCGAACGGCATGGTCAGGCCTCCTGGGTCAGTGCGGTGAACTCGGCCTCGGCCGTGGTCAGATCGAGGTAGGCCTCCTCCAAGGTGGCTTCCCGCGCGGCGAGTTCCAGGACGGGTACGCCCGCCTCGGCCATGATCCGGCCGAGGTCGTCCACGTGCGCGTGGCGCACGGTCCGGGCGCCGTCGGCGTCCTGGGAGGCGTCGAGACCGTGGCGGGCGAGGAGGTCGTCCAGCGCGGCGGGGTCGGTGGTGCGGATCCGGACGTGGGGCCGTACGCGCGCGTGGATGAACTCCTGGACGGGTGTGTCGGCGAGCAGCCGGCCCCGGCCGAGGATCACGAGGTGGTCGGCGAAGACGGCGGTCTCGCCCATCAGATGGCTGGAGACCAGGACCGTACGGCCCTGTGCGGCGAGGCGGCGGAGCAGGGTGCGGATCCAGACGATGCCCTCGGGGTCGAGGCCGTTGGCGGGCTCGTCGAGCAGGATCACCTCGGGGTCGCCGAGCAGGGCGGCGGCGATGCCGAGCCGCTGGCGCATGCCGAGGGAATACGTCCGCACCCGGCGCCGTGCCACCGCGGCCAGCCCGGTCTCCTCCAGGACGGTGTCGACCCGGCGGTCCGGGATGCGGTTGCTCGCGGCGAGGGCGCGCAGATGGTCGCGGGCGGTGCGGGAGCCGTGCGCGGCCCGCGCGTCGAGCAACGCGCCCACCGTGCGCAGGGGTTCGCCGATCCCGGCATAGGCCCGGCCGCCGATGGTGGCGGTGCCGGAGGTGGGCCGGTCGAGGCCGAGGACGAGGCGCATGGTGGTGGACTTGCCGGCGCCGTTGGGGCCGAGGAATCCGGTGACGCGGCCGGGGCGCACGCTGAAGGTGAGCTGGTCCACGGCCCGCAGTCCGCCGTACTCCTTGGTCAGGTCGCGTACGTCGATGCTGGTCATGGCACCAGCCTCGCCGTGCGGGGACGTCGGGGCCTCCCCCGCCGGTGGAGAGCGTCTCCCCCGTGCGGGGGAGGCCCGTCGTCCGTGCCGGCTGCGACGATATCCGCATGGTCCGCTTCCTGCGCCCGCTGCTGCGCGGGACGACGTACACGCGCCTGCTGCACCAGTGGGTGCCCATGCTGATCCAGAGCATGTGGATGTTCATCGACATGTCGAAGCCCTGGGTCCCGGGCGTGATGCTCGTCCTGCTGGGCCTCGTGCCCGCCGTGCGCAGGGGCGAGGGGGTGCAGGCGCGGCTGTTGCTGACGCCGGGTGAGCAGGAGCCGGGCATCTCCGAGGCGCCGTCGACGACCTGGCGGGACCGGACGCGCACGGTGGTGTGGCTGGAACTGCGCTGGGTCCTCGGCTGGATCAGCATGTTCGTCACGGTGTGGCTGCTCGTCGTCGCGTTCGAGCTGGCGCGGGCCGCCTGGGGGCGGGCGCCGTCCGGCCTTCCCGTGCTGGGCCAACTGCCGCCGCACCGCGCCTGGGCACTGCTGACGCCGCTCCCGCTGCTCGTCCTGTACGGCGTGGTCGTGGGCCTCGGCACGCTGATCACGGTCTGCGCGCGCCGCCTGCTGGGGCCGTCGGCGGCCGAGCGGCTGGCGGCGCTGGAGGAGCGCACCGAGCAGCTGCTGGAACGCACGCGTATCGCGCGGGAGTTGCACGACTCGATCGGGCACGCCCTGACGGTGGCGGTGGTGCAGGCCGGTGCCGCGCGGGCGGCGGGCGACCCGGAGTTCACCGAGCGCGCACTGGACGCCATCGAGGAGACTGGCCGGGTGGCCCTGGAGGACCTGGAGCGGGTGCTGGGCATTCTGCGCGAGAGCGAGCGGCCGGTGAGCGCCCGGCCCACGCTCGCCGACGCGGGCCGGCTGCTGGACTCGGCGCGGGCCTCCGGAGCGAAGGTCGACGCCGAGGTGACGGGTCCGGTCGCGGCCGTGCCCGGGCCGGTGTCCCGGGAGGGGTACCGGATCCTTCAGGAGGCGCTGACCAACGTGCTGCGGCACGCCGGGGCCGTCCCGGTGCGCGTCCGGGTCACGGTCGGCGACGGCGCCCTCGCCCTGGAGGTCCGCAATCCCCTGCCGCGCCCGATACCCGGCCCCGCGCGGGGCAGCGGTCTGCGCGGCATACGCGAGCGGGCCGCCCTGCTGGGCGGCAGCGCGCTCACCGGCCCGGAAGAGGGCGACTGGCAGGTGCGGGCGGAGCTGCCACTCGGCTGATCGGGGCGGGTGGGTCCGCGCGGCTGATCTAGGCTGGCGGGATGCCGCTCACTGTACTCCTGGTCGACGACGAACCCCTGGTCCGCGTGGGTCTGCGGGCCGTGCTGGAGGCACAGCCCGACATCGAGGTGGTGGGCGAGGCTGCCGACGGAGCCGCGGTCGTCCCGCTGGTGCGGCAACTGCGGCCGGACGTGGTCGCCATGGATGTGCGTATGCCCCTGCTGGACGGCATCGAGGCCACCCGCGTGGTGCTGCGCACGGTGCCCGAGCCGCCGAAGATCCTCGTGGTGACGACCTTCGAGGACGACGAGTTCGTGTACGAGGCGCTGCGCGCGGGTGCCGACGGGTTTCTGCTGAAGCGGGCCCGGCCGGCCGAGATCGTGCACGCGGTACGACTGGTCGCGGAGGGCGAGTCGCTGCTGTTCCCGGCCTCGGTACGCCGCCTGGCGGCCCGGTACGGCGACGGCGACCGGCCGGCGCGTGCCGTGCTGGAGCGGGCCCGGCTGACGGAGCGTGAGGCGGAGGTGCTGCGGCTCATGGCGCGGGGGCTGTCGAACGCGGAGATCGCCGCCCGGCTGGTCGTGGGCACGGAGACGGTCAAGTCGCATGTGAGCGCCGTACTGGCCAAGCTCGGCGCGCGCGACCGCACCCAGGCGGTGATCGCGGCCTACGAGTCGGGGTTCGTGGCACCGGGCTGAGCCCCACCGGCGGCCGCCTTGTGCGGAACCCGGCACTCGCCGGGGTACGCGTGGCCGAGTACGATCCGGCCAACACGCCCGCGAGCTGGAAGGACGGACGGGTGGCGCAGCTGACCGGCGGCGATCCCTCGCTGCTGCGAAGGATCAATTCCGCGGTGGTGCTGCACGCGCTGCGTGCCACGGACTGCGCGACGCTCACCGAGATCACCCGGGTCACGGGACTCTCCCGGCCGACCGTGGAGGGGGTCGTCGAAGGGCTCATCGAGGGCGGGCTCGTCGTGGAGACGGCGGCCGACGAGGGCAGTGCACGCCGTCAGGGGCGGCCCGCGCGCCGGTTCCGGTTCCGGGCCGAGGCGGGGCATCTGCTGGGCCTGGAGATCGGGCCGCACCGGGTCGCCGCGCTGCTGTCCGACCTGGACGGGCGGGTGCTGGGCACGCAGGCCAAGGAAGTGGCCGAGACGGCCGCGGCGGACGAGCGGCTCGACCGGCTGCGCGGCACGGTCGCCGAGCTGCTGCGGCGCGCCGGGGTCGCCCGCAGCTCGCTGCGGGCCGTGGGCGTGGGCACGCCGGGGATCGTGGAGGCCGACGGCACGGTGCGGCTGAGTACGGCGCTGCCGCAGTGGACGGGTCTGAAGCTGGGCGAGCGGCTCAGCCGCTCCTTCAAGTGCCCGGTGCTGGTGGAGAACGACGCCAACGCGGCGGCCGTCGCCGAGCACTGGAAGGGCGCGGCGGCAGAGACGGACGACGTGGTGTTCGTGCTGGCCGGGCTGAGTCCGGGTGCGGGTTCACTGATCGGCGGGCGGCTGCACCGCGGTTTCGGCGGCGCCGCCGGGGAGATCGGCGCGCTGCATCTGCTGGGCCGGGAGGAGACTCCGGAGACGCTGCTGTCCACCACCGACGAGCCGCTGCACCCGCTGGACGAGCAGGCGGTCGCCGAGGTGTTCGCGCTGGCCCGGGAGGGCGACCAGCGGGCGCGGGCGGCCGTCGAGCGGTTCATCCAGCGGCTCGTGCACGACGTGGCCGCGCTGGTGCTGGCGCTCGATCCGGAGCTGGTCGTGGTCGGCGGCTGGGCGGCCGGCCTGGACGGCGTCCTGGAACCGCTGCGGCGCGAACTGGCCCGCTACTGCCTGCGGCCGCCTCGGGTGGCGTTGTCGCTGTTGGGTGAGGCGGCCGTGGCTACGGGGGCGCTGCGCTTGGCCCTGGACCATGTCGAGGAGCAGTTGTTCGCCGTGGACGGCACGGCGGCGCGGCGCTGAGCGTTACGCCGTGACGGGCGTGGGTCTCGCGCCGCTGCGGCGCCGTCGTGGCTGGTCGCGCCCGCACGGCGGACCCGCATGTCCGACGCAGCCCCGGGCCCCTAGGGGTTTGTCCCCGCCCGGCGTTCCGGTGATACCCGGAGATGTGGGAGTGCGCGCGCCCCGGTCGAGTTCCGGGGCGCGAAGGTGATCAGGAAGCCTGGCGCTCCGGGTCGTGGTGTATCTCCACGTCCGGTGAGTCGCCGAAGGTCAGCCGGCAGGTGTCGGCGCGGTACGTCGCGACGGACAGCGCGGCGGTGCGGCCCGCGGCGAAGAAGCGGGTGGTGACGACCAGGACGGGTGAGCCGGGGAGCCGGTCGAGTTCCTTGGCGTCGTCCGCGCGGGCGGAGCCCAGCTCGACGGCACGGTCCTGGCCCTCCAGCGTCAGGCGCTGGAGTTCGCGCAGCACCGCACGCGCGCGTGCCGGGCCGGACGGGGCGTCGATCGCGGTCAGGTCGGGCACCGAGGCGGCCGGGATGTAGAGCAGTTCGGTGGCGACGGGCTGACCGTGGGACATCCGGATGCGGCGCACGGTGTGGACGGGCTCGTCCGCGCCGGTCTCCAGGGCGGAGGCGACGGCTGCGGGCGGCGCTGCCTGCTCGCAGTCGACGGGCTGCCAGGCGTCGGAGGCGGCGCCCGGCCAGGCATGCTGTTCGGTGCCGACGGCCACGCCCACGCGCGGCGGCGCGACGGTCGTACCGACGCCGCGGCGGCGTTGCAGCCGGCCTTCCAGCTCCAGCTGTTCGAGGGCCTGGCGGAGCGTGGCGCGGGCCACGCCGAAGCGGGCGGCGAGATCGCGTTCGTTGGGCAGGATCTCGCCGACCGAGAACTCGGAGTCGAGTGCTTCGGTGAGCACGGTCTTGAGATGCCAGTACTTCGGTTCCGGCACCGATTCCAGCTGCGTGGTCCCCACCCTGTCCTCCGCAAGAGCCGTGGTCCGGCGGTTTTTAGCGCCCTTGTTTATTAAAGGTTGTTGCACTTCTCTGCGACCATAGGGCGGCCGTCACCCTTGGTCAAGACCAATCCTCGGCCCCTTGCGCAGCGCGAAGGTGACCTGCCGCGGAGCGTTCATGAGGCGTTCGTACGCGACGGTGTGTGTGACATCGCGGCAAAGCCCCCGTCGCAGGACAGGGGCTCGCGGGGCGCTCGGGGGTCAGCCCTCGGCGAGGTGCCGCAGCTTGTCCGGGTTGCGGACGACGTACACGGTCGTGACGCGGCCGTCCGCGACGTCCACCTGGAGCAGGCTGTCGGGGATGCCGCCGGACAGGAGCAGCACGGCCGGGCCACCGTTGGTCTCCAGCAGGCGGACGGACAGGTCCGGCGGGGACAGCCGTGCGACGCCGACCAGGAAGCGGGCGACCTTGTCGGCGGTGTGCACGATCCGCAGCGCCGCCTTGGCCTTGCCGCCGCTGTCGCTGACCAGGCGGACGTCCGGCGCGAGCAGGGACACGAGTCCGTCCAGGTCGCCCTCTGCCGCGGCGGTGAGGAAACGATCGGTCAGCTCGCGTCGCCGGGCCGGGTCGACGTCGTAGCGTGGCCGCCGTTCGTCGACGTGCCGCCGCGCCCGCCCGGCGAGTTGCCGTACGGCCGCCTCGCCGCGGTCGAGGAGGGCGGCGATCTCGGCGTACGGGTAGCCGAACGCCTCCCGGAGTACGAACACGGCCCGTTCCAGCGGCGACAGCGACTCCAGGACGACCAGTACCGCGAAGGAGACGCTGTCGGAGAGCTCGGCGCGGTCCGCCGCGTCCGGGGCGGTGTCGCCGAACTCTGTGAGGTAGGGCTCCGGCAGCCATGGCCCGACGTACGTCTCGCCGCGCGCCTGCACCTGGCGCAGCCGGTCGATGGCCAGGCGGGTGGTGATGCGCACCAGGTAGGCGCGCGGTTCGCGGACCGCCGCGCGGTCCGCGCGGGACCAGCGCAGCCAGGCGTCCTGGACCACGTCCTCGGCATCGGGCAGCCGGCCGAGCATGCGGTAGGCGACGCCCGTGAGCAGGGGCCGGTGCTCTTCGAAGACGTCGGTCGCGGTGTCGGCGGTCACCGCTCCATCCCATCCGACACGCGACGGATGTGTCCAGCCGGAATCGGCCCGTGCGGCGCGGGTCCGGATCACAATGACCGCGGGCCGCCGGGGGTCGGCGGCCGGTGACCTGGAGGTGGCCGATGCGGTATGCGGTGCTGGGCACGGGCGAGGTGGGCCGCACTCTGGGCGGCAGGCTGGTGGAGCTGGGGCACGAGGTGACCCTCGGGTCCCGCACCAAGGACAACCCGGTGGCGCTGGAGTGGGCCACGGCCGCGGCGGAGCGGGCCCGCGCGGGCACGTTCGCGGAGGCTGCCGCGGCGGCCGAGGTGGTCGTCAACGCGGTGAGCGGCCGGGTGGCGCTCGACGCCCTGCGGGCGGCCGGCGCGGAGAACCTGGACGGCAAGATCCTGGTGGACGTGTGCAATCCGCTGGCCTTCGAGGACGGGGAACCGCGGCTGGATCCGGTGGAGTCGGACAGCGTGGGCGAGCAGATCCAGCGGGCCTTCCCGCACGCGCGCGTGGTGAAGACGCTGAACACGGTCAACTGTCGGGTGATGGTGGATCCGGGGCGGGTGCCGGGCGCGCACCACCTGTTCGTGTGCGGTGAGGACGCGGGAGCCAAGGAACAGGTGACGGCCATGCTCGGGGAGTTCGGATGGCCGGCGGAGCGGGTGCTGGACCTGGGCGGCATCCAAGCGGCCCGGACGGTGGAGATGTATCTGCCGCTGTGGCTCACCATGATGCGGCGGTTCGGGACCGCGGACTTCAACATCGAGGTGCGCCGCGCGGGTTGACCGGCGCGGGAGAACGCGTGTAGGCCCATCGGGGGCTACCGGCAGGTAGCAATTGCTGACAAGCTGTCTACAGCGTCGGTCAGCACCCAGACGAGGAGCACCCCATGTCCGCCACCGTCTCCTTCAAGGTCCCCACTCCGCACGGCCCGGGGGACGTGACCGTGTCCTACGCGCGCGTGGGACACGGGGAACCGCTCGTCCTGCTGCACGGGATCGGCCATCACCGGCAGGCCTGGGACCCGGTCGTGGACATCCTCGCCACCGAGCGCGACGTCATCGCCGTCGACCTGCCGGGCTTCGGCGCGTCCCCGGGCCTGCCTGACGGCCTCGCCTACGACCTTCCGACCACCGACTCCGTACTCGGCGCCCTGTTCGAGGCGCTGGAGCTGGACCGCCCGCACATCGCGGGCAACTCGCTGGGCGGCCTGCTGGCCCTGGAGCTGGGCCGGGAGAAGCGCGTGCGGTCCGTCACGGCCCTCTCCCCTGCCGGGTTCTGGACGGACGCCGAACGCCGGTACGCCTTCGCGGTGCTGCTCGCGATGCGGGGCATCGCCCAGCGGCTCCCGCTGCCGCTGGTGGAGCGGCTGTCGCGCACCGCGGCCGGCCGTACCGCGCTGACGAGCACCATCTACGCACGCCCCGCGCGGCGTGCCCCGGAAGCCGTGGTCGCCGAGACGCTCGCGCTGGCGGGCGCCACCGGGTTCGACGCGACGCTGCGGGCGGGCAGCGCCGTCCGGTTCACCGACGATCTGCCGGGCCTGCCGGTCACAGTGGCCTGGGGCGCGCAGGACCGGCTCCTCGTACGCCGGCAGGGCGTACGCGCCAAGCAGCTCATCCCGCACGCCCGGCTGGTGCGGCTGCCCGGCTGCGGACACTGCCCGATGAACGACGACCCCGCGCTGGTCGCCCGGGTCATCCTGGACGGCAGCAGCCGCTGAACCGGCCGGCGGACGTGACACGCCGGCCCGCCACCGGGACCCGGCTCGCTGAGGGGCCGGACCCGGCGGCCGGTCCCTCTGCGGGAGAGGCCGGCCGACGGACCGTGCCAAGACAGGGCGCGGCAGCCCGCGCGGCGCCCCAAGGACCGTTGTTCACTCCGGGTTTCCGCACGCGCCGCAGCGTCCCAGTAGGTGTTGTTCCGGCACACCGGCCGGATCCTTTCCCTGGAGGCGCAGCCATGTCAGACCGTTCGTTCCCCGGCCGCCGCAGCGTGCTGCGCGGCTCCCTCGCCGCGTCGGCGGCCCTCGCCCTGCCCGTCGGTCTCGGCGCCGCCCCGGCGTTCGCCCGCTCCGGGCGCCCTCAGGCCGGCTGGGGTGTGCAGGCGGGTGACGTGACCACCGACTCCGGCCTGGTGTGGGTGCGTTCGGACCGGCCGGCGCGGATGATCGTGGAGACCGCGGCCACCGAGTCGTTCCGCAATCCGCGCAGATGGCACGGTCCCTTGCTGGGCGCCGGCACGGACTTCACCGGCACCACGCGGCTGCACGGCCTGCCCTCCGGCGAGCAGATCCATTACCGCGTGCTGCTCGCCGACCCGGACGACCCGCGCCGCACCGGCGAGCCGGTGACCGGCACCTTCCGCACGGCGCCCGTCAAGCGGCGCCAGGACGTGCGGTTCGTGTGGTCGGGCGACCTGGCCGGACAGGGTTGGGGCATCAACGAGTCCATCGGCGGCTACCGCATCTTCGACGCCATGGCGAAGGTCGACCCGGACTTCTTCCTGTGCAGCGGCGACAACATCTACGCCGACGGCCCGATCGCGGCAACCGCGAGCCTGCCCGACGGCGGCGTCTACCGGAACGTCACGACCGAGGAGAAGTCGCACGTCGCGGTCACCCTGGACGACTACCGGGGCAACTTCCGCTACAACCTGCTGGACTCGGCACTGCGCCGGTTCAACGCCCAGGTGCCGAACATCATCCAGTGGGACGACCACGAGGTGCGCAACAACTGGTACCCGGGCGAGGTCATCGGCACCGGCACCCCGTACCCGGCCGGCACCAGGCTCGACGACCTGGCGCTGCGCTCCCGGCAGGCCTTCTCCGAGTACTTCCCGATCTCCACGATCAGCGGACGCCCGGACGGCCGCATCTACCGCGTCATCAGCCACGGTCCGCTGCTCGACGTGTTCGTGCTCGACATGCGCACCTACCGCAACGCGAACTCGCCGGACAACCAGACCACGGACCCGGTGGGCATCCTCGGCCGTGAGCAGCTGGAGTGGCTCAAGCGCGAGCTGGCGAAGTCCCGTGCGGTGTGGAAGGTGATCGCCAACGACATGCCGCTCGGGCTGGTCGTGCCCGACCCGGTGGAGGGCAAGCCGAACTTCGAGGCGGTGGCGCAGGGCGACCCGGGCGCCCCGCTCGGCCGCGAGCTGCAGATCGCCGAGTTGCTGCGCTTCATCAAGCACCGGCGGATCACCGGCACGGTGTGGCTGACGGCCGACGTGCACCACACCTCCGCCCAGCACTACGACCCCTCGCGAGCCGCGTTCAAGGACTTCGAGCCGTTCTGGGAGTTCGTCTCGGGCCCGCTCAACGCCGGCGCCTTCCCGGCCAACGCCCTGGACGGCACGTTCGGCCCGGACCGGGTGTACGTCAAGGCACCCACCACCGCGAACGTGTCACCGGCCGAGGGCTACCAGTTCTTCGGCGAGGTGGACATCGACGGCGACAGCGGCGAACTGACGGTCCGGCTGCGCGAGTACGACGGCACGGTGCTGTTCACGCAGACGCTCCGGCCGGGCCGGGTCGGCCAGTAGGCAACCCCTGGACCCAGCAGCCCTTTTCGCAGGTCAGGCCGATTGTCAGTGGTCGCGGCTACGGTTTTCGTATGACGCGATCACTGCAGGCCATGACCCTTTCCCGTCCCTCCGCGCCGAAGTCGGCGGAGGACGACAACGCCACGATCTGGGGCCGCACGGTGCGAGCCCGCCCGATCGTAAAATTCAACACAAAAAGGACGGAGCATGCTTTACCCATCGGTCACAAACAGTTCGTGATCACGCAACACCCTTCCTTCACAGTGGGTGCATGAGTGCAGACATGTCTGATGTGACCCGGGCGAAGCACGGCCGGCCCGTCCACCATTGGCGGCGCGATCTCGTGGAACTCGCTGCCCTGTTCACCGCCGTGGCGGTCGCCGACGGAGTGGCGAATCTGATCGGGCACGGCCCCGACGGCCCCGCTCTGCTGGTCATCTCGGCCCTCGTGCTGGCCGCGACGGCAGGCTTCCACACATGGTGGGCACGGCGCCACGGACACGCACCGCCGACCGAAGATACCGGCGCCCGGCCGTCCGCCGAGACGCGGTCGGCCGGGCCCTGCGAGCGGCCGGGCGAGCCGGCGGACGACACGGCGGCCGCCGGTGCCCTGTGGCGGATGCGGACGACGGTCAAGGACGAGCCGGGTTCGCTGGCGGCGCTGTGCACGGCGCTGGCCGAGCGGCACGTCGACATCCTGAGCCTCCAGACACACCCGCTGGCCGACGGCACCGTGGACGAGTTCCTGCTGCGGGCGCCCGGCGCGCTGGCGGCGGGCGAGATCAGCCGAGTGGTCTCGCTGGCCGGCGGCGCGTCCACCTGGATCGAGCGGGCCGATGCCCACGACCTGGTCGACGCCCCCACCCGGGTGCTCGGCCTGGCCGCGCGCACCGCGCTGGACGCCGCCGAACTGCCGCTGGCACTGCGCCAGTTGCTGGGCCGGTGCACGATCCGCTCACTGCCCGGGACACCGGTCGGCGGGGACCGCGGGCCGCAGCCGGTGCCGGTCGAGGGCGTGCTGGAGGACACCGTGATGCGGCTGCGGGCGCCGGAGGGCGGCGTGCTCACCGTGGAGCGGCCGTATCTGCCGTTCACACCGACCGAGTTCGCCAGGGCCCGTGCCCTGGTGGAGCTGGACAACCGGCTCGGTCCGCGCATCCCGCGCGGCAAGGACGTGCTGACGCTGCCCGAGGGCAACGACATCACGGTCCGCCGGGTCGACACCACAGACGTGGCCGCGGCGAAGGCGATGCACGAGCGGTGCTCGCCGCGCACCCTCGACCTGCGCTACCACGGCCCGGTCAGCGACGCGGGCCGCTATCTGAACCACCTGCTCAGCCCCCGTTTCGGCCGCACCCTGGCCGCGCAGACCGCCTCCGGCCGCATAGTCGGCCTCGGGCATCTGCTGTGGGACGGCGACGAGACCGAGGTCGCGCTGCTGATCGAGGACGAGTGGCAGCAGCGCGGCATCGGCGGCGAGCTGCTCGGTCGGCTCGTGGCGATGGCCGTGGAAGCCGGCTGCGAGAGCGTGTACGCCGTCACGCAGGCCTCCAACACCGGCATGGTCGCCGCGATGCGCGGTCTCGGGCTGCCGCTGGACTACCAGATCGAGGAGGGCACGCTGGTGATCACGGCCCGCCTGGACGTCGTACCGGCCGCTTCCCGGCTGCGGCAGGACACCGGGCGCCGGCTCGGCGACCCGGCCCGCCGCGACTGACAGCGCTCACGCGGGGACGACGGCCCGGTGCCCTCGGCCGAGCCGCACGCGGTGCACCAGCCCGGACGAATCCGCCGCGACGGCTCTCGGCCACGACGTCGGCGTCCGCGGCGGTGCCCCTCTCTGCGCAGCCCACCGTCGACCGGTACCGCTCAGCGTGCCGCTTCCTGAAGCGGTAGCGGCTCCCGGGTCCGTTCCCCCAACGCCTGATCCAGGTCGGCCCAGAGATCGTCGACGTCCTCCAGCCCCACCGACAACCGCAGGAGCCGGTCGCTCACCCCGGCCCCGCGCCGGTCGTCGGCGTCGACGATGCGGTGGCTGATGGAGGCGGGGTGCTGGATGAGCGTGTCGACGCTGCCCAGGCTGACCGCAGGGGTGACGAGCCGGACCCGGGAGATGACCTCGTGGGGGTCGCCGTCCACCTCGAAGGCGATCATCGCGCCGCCGAGCCGTGGGTAGTGGACGCGGGCCACTCGCGGGTCGGCGGCGAGCCGGCGGGCCAGTTCGGCGGCGTTCGCGGAGGCCGCCCGCACCCGCACCGGCAGGGTGGACAGCCCGCGCAGCAGCAGATAGCCGGCCAGCGGATGCAGCACACCGCCGGTGGCGAACCGTATCTGGCGGAGCCGGCCGGCGAACTCCTCGTCGCAGGCGACCACTCCGGCGAGCACATCGCCGTGCCCGCCGAGGTACTTGGTGGCGCTGTGCAGCACCATACGGGCGCCGTGCTCGGCCGGGCGTTGCAGTACGGGTGTGGCGAAGGTGTTGTCGGCGAGCAGCGGTACCGCGCCGCAGGCGTGCGCGATGGCCCGCAGGTCCAGCTCGGCGAGGGTCGGGTTGGCCGGGGACTCGACCATCACCAGGCCGGTGTCCGGGCGCACCGCGTCGGCGATGCCGGCCGGGTCGGTCCAGGTGACCTCGGTGCCGAGCAGCCCGGCGGTGAGCAGATGGTCGCTGCAGCCGTACAGGGGCCGTACCGCGACCACATGGCGCAGGCCCAGGGAGGAGCGAGCCAGCAGGACGGCGCTGAGCGCCGCCATGCCGCTGGCGAAGGCGACCGCGGACTCGGTGCCCTCCAGCCGGGCGAGGGCGGTCTCGAAGCGGGCGACGGTCGGGTTGCCGAGACGGCCGTAGACGGGCGGTCCCACCGGGTCGGCGCCGTCGGTGGCGAAGGCGTCGATACGGGCGGCCTCGGCGCGGCTGTCGTAGGAGGGGTAGGTGGTGGACAGGTCGATCGGCGGGGCGTGCAGGCCCTGGCGGGCGAGATCGTCGCGGCCGGCATGCACGGCCTCGGTGGCCAGGGCTCTCGATGCGGTGCGTACGCCGTCGTAGGCACCGGTGGTCGCTGTGTCCATGGGCGGAAGGGTGAACAGTGAGCGGTTCTCTGGGATCGAACACCGTGCTACGTTCGAGTCATGGCCGAATCTGTCGTACTGGATCCGGTTGATCTTCATCTGCTGCGGCTGCTGCAGAACGACGCCCGGATCACCTACCGCGACCTCGCCGAACAGGTGGGTGTGGCGCCGTCGACGTGTCTGGACCGGGTGACCCGGCTGCGCCGCTCGGGCGTGATCCTCGGCCATGAGCTGCGGCTGGATCCGGCCAAGCTGGGGCGCGGGCTGCAGGCACTGCTGCTGGTGCAGGTCAGGCCGCACCGGCGGGAGCTGGTCGGCCCCTTCGTCGAGCGGATCCGGGCGCTGCCGGAAGCACGGACGGTGTTCCATCTGACCGGGCCGGACGACTATCTGGTGCATGTGGCCGTCGCGGACATGGCCGATCTGCAGCGTCTGGTGCTCGACGAGTTCACCGCGCGGCGCGAGGTGGCACGGGTGGAGACCCGGTTGATCTTCCAGCAGTGGGAGTGCGGCCCGCTGTTGCCTCCCGGCCACGCCCAGAGCTGAATCCCCCAAACGTGGGTGACGCGGAGATCGTTGTCGTACGAGGATGGCGACATGTCTGAGACGAAGAGCCCGCTGCCCCGTCAGGTCGCCGACGCGTACGTGGACGACCTCATCGCCCTCGACCCGGTCACCGGAACCTACCTCGGTGTGAAGGAGAGTTCGAGCCGGCTGCCCGACTACTCGCCCGCGGGCCAGGCGGCCCTCGCGGAGCTGGCCCGGGCCACCCTCACGAAGCTGGACGCGGCGGAGCGGCAGCCCGGTGCGGACAGTGACGTGGAGCGGCGCTGCGGGCGGCTGCTGCGGGAGCGGCTGACCGCCGAACTCGCCGTGCACGAGGCGGACGAGCACCTGCGCGCGGTCGGCAACATGAGCACGCCGGGCCACTCGGTGCGGGACATCTTCACGGTCACCCCGGCGCAGACGGACGAGGACTGGGCGGCGATCGCCGAGCGGCTGCGCGCGGTGCCGGGCGCGCTCGCGGGCTACCGTGAATCGCTGCAACTGGGCCTGGACCGCAAGCTGTTCGCGGCGCCGCGGCCGACGGCGACGTACATCCAGCAGCTCACCGAGTGGACGGACACGGACGGCCAGGGCCGCGGCTGGTACGAGGACTTCGCCGCCGCGGGTCCCGAGGCGCTGCGCACGGAGCTGGACGAGGCGGCCCGCGCGGCGACCGGCGCGCTGGTGGAGCTGCGGGACTGGCTGCGGGACGTGTACGCGCCGGCGATCGAGGGCGCCCCGAACACGGTGGGCCGCGAGCGGTATGCGCGCTGGGCCCGCTACTTCAACGGCACCGATCTGGACCTGGACGAGGCGTACGCGTACGGCTGGGCGGAGTTCCACCGGATCCTCGGCGAGATGAAGCAGGAGGCGGACAAGATCCTGCCCGGCGCCGAGACCCCCTGGGTGGCGCTCGCGCACCTCGACGAGCACGGCCGGCACATCGAGGGCGTGGAAGAGGTCCGGGAGTGGCTGCAGGGCCTGATGGACAAGGCCATCGAGGACCTGGACGGCACGCACTTCGAACTCGCCGAGCGGGTGCGGAAGGTGGAATCGCGCATCGCGCCGCCCGGCGGTGCCGCGGCTCCCTACTACACGGCACCGTCGGAGGACTTCTCCCGCCCGGGCCGCACCTGGCTGCCGACGATGGGCCAGACGCGGTTCCCGGTGTACGACCTCGTCTCGACCTGGTACCACGAGGGTGTGCCCGGGCATCATCTGCAGCTCGCGCAGTGGGCGCACGTGGCCGAGAACCTCTCCCGCTACCAGGCGACGATCGGCGGGGTCAGCGCCAACGCCGAGGGCTGGGCGCTGTACGCGGAGCGGCTGATGGACGAGCTGGGCTACCTCACCAGTCCCGATGAGCGGCTCGGCTATCTGGACGCGCAGATGATGCGGGCGGCGCGGGTGATCGTGGACATCGGCATGCATCTGGAGCTGGAGATTCCCGCCGACTCGCCGTTCCACCCCGGTGAGCGGTGGACTCCGGAGCTGGCGCAGGAGTTCTTCGGCTCGCACAGCAGCCGGCCGGCGGACTTCGTGGAGAGCGAGCTGACCCGGTACCTGACGATTCCGGGCCAGGCGATCGGCTACAAGCTCGGCGAGCGGGCGTGGCTGCTGGGCCGGGAGAACGCCCGCGCGCGGCACGGTGACGCCTTCGATCTGAAGGCCTGGCACATGGCGGCCCTGTCCCAGGGCTCGCTGGGCCTGGACGACCTGGTGGACGAACTGTCCCAGCTCTGACGGCCAGGGGTCCCTGGCGCCCGAAGATCCCAGAAGTTCTCAGGCGCCCCGGGGGTCTCAGAGGTCCTCCCTGGGTCCCCAGAGGGTCCCAGGCCTCAACGCCGGAAGCCGCCTTCCGAGTTGATGACCTCCCCGGTGATCCACCCGGCCTCGTCCGTCACCAGCCAGGCGACGAGGCGGGCCGGATCGTCGGGGAGGCCCCAGCGTCCGCCGGGGAACCGCGCGGCCACGGCGGCGTGGACCTCACCGGTCGCGTAACCGGTGTCCACCGGGCCCGGGTTGACCGCGTTCACCGTGATGCCGCGCTCGGCGAGCGTGTCGGCCAGGGATCGGGTGATCGAGGCGAGGGCGCCCTTCTGGAGGGCGTAGGCGATCTCGCCCGGCATACCGCCTGCGATGTCCTGCCCCGACGTCATCAGCACCACGCGCCCGCCGGGGACGCCATCAGGCAGTGCGGCGCGCGCACGGGCGTAGGCCTGCACGAGCAGCAGGACCGAGCGGGTGTCGACCGCCCAGTGCGCGTCGAGCATCGCGGCGTCGATCTCGTCCAGGGTGCCGTCCGAACCGCTGAGGGCGTGATTGGCGACGAGAATGTCCAGTCGGCCGAACTCGCCGACGACGGTGTCGATCAGCCGTGCCGGTTCGGCCGGGTCGGCCAGATCCCCGGGGCCCGCGACGACCCGCGCCCCCGGATCCCCCACCACCTCACGCACGGAACCGACGACCGCCTCGATGCTGTCGGCGCCCCACGGCATGGCCCGGTCGTGCGCCACATGATGATGCAGATACACGCTCGCCCCGTACGCGGCCAGCCGCCTCGCCACGGCATGTCCGATCCCGGCACGCCGACTCGCGCCGGTCACGAGGGCGGTACGACCGCGCAGCGGCTGCGGGTCACGACGCAGGTCTTCCGGGGCAGGGCGCACAGGGGAGGGCATGGCGGATCAGCCTAGGGGCGTGCGGAGCGCCGCGCGAGCGAATCAGGGGGCGCGGTCCGGCCCACGGACGTCTTCCACGCACAGGCATGCGAGCAGTGACGTAGGCCTGCAGTGAACCGCAGGCCCTGGACGATCATCGTGTGGGGTCCTCCCGGGACGAGCCCGGGCAACGGTTGGCTCACCTGTCGTACGGTGCAGGCCGACGCTTCTGCCCCGCGTCGGCGATCTCCCTGGTCCACGCCGCAAAAGCCCTCACCGTCCCGGGCCGATCGCGGAGCGACCGGACTTCGCCGTCCTCGGCGAAGGCCGTCCGGGTGGGTCCGGAGCCTGGCGACTCGCCTCGCCCTGTGGCCGTGCCGCCGGGCGCTCGGCCGTCCGGCCGTCCCCCGGTGGCGTAACCGGCCCGGCGGCGGCTAGCTGGTGCCGGAGGCGAGGTGGAGGAGGCGGAGCGGCATGCAGCAGCAGGCGCAACGGGTGCTGGAGACTCCGCGGGCCGCCGGGCTGGCGGGAGTCGTGTTCGCGCTGTTGCTGGCGGCGGCGATCGTCCTGGTGCGGCTGGGCATTCCCGAGGGGGCGGAGTCGGTCACCGCTTGGGGGTTCACCGATTCCGGGCGCCGCAGCGCGGTGCGTGCCGCCCTCGCGCTCGTGCCGTTCGCCGGGATCTTCTTCCTGTGGTTCATCGGCGCGGTCCGGGCGCACATCGGTACCGGCGAGGACAAGTTCCTGGCCACCGTCTTCCTCGGCAGCGGGCTCGTCTTCACCGCCACCGTGTTCGGCGCCGCCGCGGCCGCCGGTGCCGTCCTCGTGGTCAGCCATCCCGCCGCTACGACGCCCGCGCCGTCCTCCTGGGACTTCGGCCGGCATCTCGCGTACACGCTGATGACGGAGTACGCCACGCGGATGGCGGCCGTCTTCGCCTGCTCCATGTCGGTGATCGGCCACCGCCTGGGCATCCAGCCCCGCTGGCTGTCGGTCCTGGGTCTGCTGACCGCCCTCACGCTGCTCTTCGCCGCGTCCAACGTGCCCTGGGCGGAGCTGGTCTTCCCCGCCTGGTCGCTGGTGCTGAGCGTCTACATCATCCTGGCGAGCGGCCGCGCCCGGTCCCGCACCGCTGCGAACCCGTGACGGACGCATCGCCGTGGCGCCCGTGCACCGGGCGGCCTGCGGCCCGGCAGCGCGGCGCCCCGGTGGCCCAGCCGCACCGCGGCCCGAATGGGGGGTTTCCCGACGGGCGATGTTGCTCCGTCGCACTCATGCTGGCAAACGGGACATGACCGCCGTCCGGGAGTGCCGTGCGAAAGACCGGTGCGCGCCGGACCTGCCACCGGAAGGGCGGAGCGTCGATGCGGCTCGTCGTCGATCTCAACAAATGTCAGGGGTACGCCCAGTGCGCGTTCCTCGCTCCCGATGTCTTCGCCATGCACGGCGAGGAGTCACTGGTCTACAACCCGCACGCGCCCGAGGAACAGCGCGAGCGGCTGGCCCGAGCCGTCGCGGCCTGCCCGGTGCAGGCGATCACGGCGGACGGGCTGGACGGCACGGGTGGGCGGGGCGCCGACTCCGCCCAGGAGGCGCGCGATGCCCGCTGACTATCTCGACTGGCTCAGGCGCGAGGGCCGGATCGTGATCGTCGGCGCCTCGCTGGCGGGTCTGCGGGCCGCCGAGACCCTGCGTGCGGAGGGTTTCGCCGGTGAGCTGACCCTGATCGGTGACGAGCCGTACGAGCCGTACGACCGGCCGCCGCTGTCCAAGTCGGTCCTGCTGGGCATGGCGTCCCCGCACCGGACCGAGCTGCCGCACCGCCGGGAGATCGACGCCAAGTGGCGGCTCGGCGTCGCGGCGACCGGTCTGGATCTGCCGGCCAAACGGGTCAAGCTGGCCGACGGGGACGAGGTCGAGTACGACCGGCTGCTCATCGCGACCGGGGTGCGCGCCCGGCCCTGGCCGAAGGCGGACGAGGCCCGGCTGGACGGCGTCTGCCTGCTGCGCACGCGGGACGACGCGGCCGGTCTGTACCAGCGGTTGAAGGCGGGGCCGCACCGGGTGTTCGTGATCGGCGCCGGGTTCGCCGGTTCGGAGGTCGCCTCGGCGTGCCGGGAGATGGGCACCCCCGTGACCGTGGCGGAGCGCGCGGGTGCGCCTCTGGTGGGGGCGCTCGGCGGCGTGATCGGCGCGGTCGCCGCCGATCTGCAGACCGAGAACGGCGTGGACCTGCGCACCCATGTCACGGTGACCTCGCTGGAGGGCGACTCGGTCGGCAGGGTGCGTGCGGTCCATCTGTCCGACGAGAGTGTCGTCGAGGCGGACGTGGTCGTGGTCTCGCTGGGCTCGGTGCGCAACACCGACTGGCTGACCGGGTCGGGGCTGGGCGCGGGGCCCCGGGGCATCGCCTGTGACGCGGGCTGCCGTGCCTTCGACTTCCGGGGCATCGTCACCGACGACGTGTTCGTCGCGGGCGATGTCGCACGCTCCCCGCACGCGCTGTTCGGCTATCAGTTCCTCTCGCTGGAGCACTGGGGCAACGCCGTGGCCCAGGCGGAGACGGCCGCCCACAACATGATCTGCCACGGCGCCGACCGGCGCCCGCATCTGTGGATGCCCGCCTTCTGGTCGTCGATGTTCGGTGTGAACATCAAGTCGGTCGGGGTGCCGCCCATGGGTGACCAGCTCATGATCACGCAGGGTTCGCTGGCCGAACGCCGGTTCATCGGCGTGTACGGCTACCAGGGACGCGTCATCGCCGCCGTGAGCTTCGACAACACCCGGTGGCTGGAGTTCTACGCGCGGCAGATCGAACGGGGCGCTCCGTTCCCGGTGGAGTTCCCGACGATGGACCGGCGTCCCGAGGGCCGGCAGCCGATGGCGGCGGATTTCCCCGACCCGTCCCTGCCGACCCACGGCCCGACCGTGACCCTCACCGGTTACTCACCGGCCGACCAGCAGCTGGTCTTCCACCCGGCGCGGCACTGATCGCCGCACGGCCCCGACGCTCCGAGGACCTGTCATGACGCGAGCCCCGCTGTTCCAGCAGATCACCGACTTCGCCAACCGCGCCAACCCGTACCCGCTGTACGAGGAGCTGCGCAAGAACCCGGTCCTGCACGAGGAGGAGGGCGGTCCGTACGTCCTCAGCTCGTACTGGGACATCGAGGCGCTGCTGCACGATCCGCGGATCAGCTCCGACGCCGCCAATCTGGCCGCGCCCGGGGACGACGAGCCGGCCGGGCCGGAAGCGACGGGGCTGCCTCCGAGCTTCATCCGACTCGACCCGCCGGAGCACGACCGGCTGCGGAGGATCGCCAACAGCTCCTTCGGGCCACCGCACAGGCCACGCCGGATCGAGAACATGCGGAGCGAGCTGGGCGAGATCGTCACCGGGCTGATCGACGGCTTCGGGGACGCGCGGCAGATCGACCTGGTCGACCAGTTCGCGTACCCCTTCCCGGTGACCGTGATCTGCCGACTGCTCGGCGTTCCGCGCGAGGACGAGCCCCGCTTCCGTGCCTGGGTCGACCCGATCGTCGCCGGTCTGGACCCCGACACTCGTACGAGCGCCGAATCCCAGCGGACCGCGCAGGAGGCACGGTTGCAGCTCGGCATGTACTTGAACGGGCTGGTGGAACAGCGCGCCAAGGAACCTCGCGACGACATGCTCTCCGACCTGGTGAACAGCCGCGGTCCGGACGGCGCCATGACGACGATGGAAGTACTCAGCACTGCGGTCCTGCTCCTCATCGCGGGCCATGAGACGACCGTCAACCTCATCACCAACGGCATGCTCACGCTGCTGCGCCATCCGGAGGTCCTGGAGCGGCTGCGCAACGATCCGGGCCTGTCGGTGCGGATCGTGGAGGAGCTGCTGCGCTACGAGCCGCCGGTGCAGATCGTGCCGCAGCGCACGTGTATCGCCGACATCGAGGTGCGCGGGGTGACCATCCCCAAGGGCTCGCGCATCTGGCTGATGCTGGCCGCGGGCAACCGCGACCCCGAGCGTTTCCAGGATCCCGAGCGCTTCGACCCGGATCGCGAGGACATCCAGCACCTGGGTTTCGGCAGCGGCATCCACAGCTGCTTCGGCGCCCCGCTGGCCCGGCTGGAGGCCCAGATCGCGCTGTCCGAGCTGGCCCGGCGGCTGGAGCATCCCCGCCTGGTGGCGGATCCGCCGCCGTACCGGCAGAACGCGGTGCTGCGCGGCCCCCGGCATCTGGAGATCGCCTTCGACGGGTTGCGGCAGACCGTGTGACGTCAGGACACGCGCCGGGTCAGTGCGCGAGCCGGGTGAGCCGTACCAGCCCGACCCAGGTCTCCGGCCCCGGCTGCACATAGGCGGCCCGCACCGCGTACGTGCCCGCCTCCAGCGGCACCCGGAGGTGTTCGGTGCGGTCGGCGGCCTGGCCGGGCCAGGCCGAGTCGAACAGCAGCACCGGGCCGGGCACCCGCCAGCGCACCTCGCTCCCCCACACCGCCGCGTCGAGGGCGGCGGGGACGGTGGCGAGCAGTTCCGCCTCGGAGCTCGCGGCGGACCACCGTACGAAGGTGGCGTGGTCCGGCAGGAACGAGGTGGAGGCGGGGTCGTCACCGAACACCAGGGCCGCGCTGTCGCCGACGGGCAGCAGGCCGACATACCCGTCGACCTCGCACGCCCGGTCGTAGTCGGTGTCGAGTTCCTCGCTGTCGGCGCCCGCCCAGAACGGCAGCACCGTCTCCGGGACGGCTATCAGCGGGCCACCGCCCGATTCCACCCACTCCAGCGCGCCTGGATCCGCGTATCGAGCCATGGGCAGAGAACCTACACGGCGTTCGTCAGCAGCCGCACTCGCCTTCGACGGGCGCGGTCAGCGGGTCGGCTTCGCGACGGCCGGGACCCTGCCAGGTGTCGTAGGCGAAGCCCTCGCGGGCCCAGTACTCGAAGCCGCCGAGCATCTCCTTGACCTGGTAGCCGAGTTCGGCGAGGGCGAGCGCGGCACGGGTGGCGCCGTTGCAGCCGGGGCCCCAGCAGTACGTCACCACCGGCACGGACTTGTCCAGGAGCTGCCCGGCCTGCTCGGGGATGAGCGCGGTGGGCAGGTGGACGGCGCCCGGGATGTGGCCCTGGTCCCAGGACTCGGTCGAGCGTGTGTCGACGACGGCGAAGCCGGGGTCGCCGCCGGCCGCGAGCGCGGCGGCCACGTCGGAGACGTCGGCGTGGAAGGCCAGGCTCGCCCGGAAGTAGGCCGCGGCCTCGGCGGGAGCGGCGGGAGCGACCCGCAGGACGGGGTTCACAGAGGTCTGGGCGGTCTTGGTGATCATGACTGGAAATCTACGGCCCGAAGCCGAGTCCCTGAAGTGACAATCCACGGCGCGGCCTTGCCCGAGCCGGGAATTCCCTGCTATCCATCCGGGATGACCGTGTATTCCCCGGACGCCACCGACTGGCGCATTCTCGAGGTCCTCCAGCGGGAGGGCCGGGCCAGCTACGCCGAGCTGGCGCGCGCCGTCTCCATGTCGCCGAGCGCCGTCACCGAGCGGGTCCGGCGGCTTGAGGAGGCGGGCGTGATCCAGGGGTACGCGGCGGTCGTCGACCCCGAGCGGCTCGGGCTGCCGATCCTGGCGTTCGTACGGCTGCGGTATCCGAACGGCAACTACAAGCCGTTCCACGACCTGGTGGCCGCGACGCCCGAGATCCTGGAAGCGCACCATGTGACGGGCGACGACTGTTTCGTCATCAAGGTCGCCGCGCGGTCCATGGCGCATCTGGAGGAGATCTCCGGGAGGATCGGCGCACTGGGCTCAGTGACCACCAGTGTCGTGTACTCCTCTCCCCTGCCCCGGCGCCCGCTGGGCCGCTGAACCGGTCAGACCCCCCGCTGCCGGAGCGTCGAGCCCGCTCTGCCCTTGACGACCTCCAGCTGGGCATGGATGCGGCGGCGCAGGTCGGGGACGTGGCTGACGATGCCGACGCTGCGGTCGCGTTCGCGCAGCGAGTCGAGGACGTCGAGGACCTCGTCGAGGGTCTGGTCGTCGAGGCTGCCGAAGCCCTCGTCGATGAAGAGCGTGTCGAGGCGGACGCCGCCGGCCTCGTCGGTGACGACGTCCGCGAGGCCGAGGGCGAGCGCGAGGGAGGCGAAGAAGGTCTCGCCGCCGGACAGGGTGGCGGTGTCGCGTTCCCGTCCGGTCCAGGCGTCGACCACGTGCAGCCCGAGGCCGCTGCGGCCGCGTCCGGTGCGGTCGTCGGAGTGGACGAGCGTGTAGCGGCCCGCCGACATGCGCTGCAGCCGGGCGGTCGCGGCGGCGGCGACCTGTTCCAGCCGGGCCGCGAGCACATACGACTCCAGGCGCATCCTGCGTTCGTTGTCGGCGGAGGTGCCCGCGGTGAGGGCGGCGAGGCGGGCGACCCGGTCGTACTCCTCGCGGAGCGGGGCGAGGCGGCGTACGGCCTCGGTGGCGCGCGCGGAGAGGCGGTCCAGCTCGGCACAGCAGCGGGCGGCCGCGTCCCACGCGGACGCCGCCTCGCGCAGCCGGAGTTCGGCCCTCGTCGCCGCGTGCTCGGCCGTGGCCGGGTCGGCGGCCGGTAGCTGGGCGGCAGCCGCGGTGCCGGCCTCCGCGAGCACCGCGCGTACGGCGGCCTCCTCCGTCTGCCAGGCGTCCAGGCGGTGCTGCAGCTCACGGTGGGCGGTGGCGTCCAGGAGAGCGGCGGCCGCGGCCTGCGGGGTGTCGAAACCGGCACGGTAGGCGGCGTCGGCGAGACGGGCGTCGGCGTCCTTCAGGCGCTGCGCGGTGTCCTCGGCGGTGCGCGCGGCGTCGGCGGCTTCGGTGAGCAGCGCCACCTGCCGCTCCAGCTGCGCGGCCCGCGCGGCCACGCTGCCGGAGCTGCCGCGTGCCTTGCGCAACTCCTCCTCCAACTGGCCCTGTTCATGCTCCAGGGTCTCGCGCCGGGTGACCCGGGACGCGGCCCGCACGGCGGCCTGCTGGCGGTCGGCGAGACGCTGCTCGCGCTCACGCTCGGCGCCCCGCAGCTCTTCGTGGGCGGCGTGCAGGGCGGAGGCGGCACGACGGGCGCGGGCGTACTCCTGCTCCAACTCGGCGGCGCTCTCTTCGAGTTGCGCGGTGGCAGTGTCACCGGCCTCGGCCGTGGCGGCGGCCAGGGCCTCGCGGACGACGCCGAGCCGCCGCTCGTCCTCGGTGTGCTGCCGGTCGGCCTGCTGGGAGGCCTTGTGGGCCTTTCCCTCCGCCTCACGGTCGATGTGTCCGGCGACCTTGCGGGCCGGTGCGGGGTGTTCGGTGGCTCCGCAGACGGCGCAGGGCTCGCCGTCGGTGAGGTGGGCGGCCAGCTCCGCGGCGATGCCGTTCAGGCGCTGTTCCTTGAGGTCTAGCCAGTGGGCGCGGGAACCGAGCGCCTGCTGCTCGGAGGCGAGCGCCCGGCGCTGTGCGTCCTCCAGGTCGGCGGCCAGCGTGTCCCGGGTGCGGGCCGCGGTGAGCCGCCTGCGCATCGGGTCGCGCTGGACGGCAAGCTGCTCGGCGCGGGTGGCGGCCTCCTGGGCGGAGTCGACGCGGGACTGCAGGGCCGCGCGCGTGGCGTCCCACGCGTCGAGCCAGGTGTCGGCCTCGCGCAGCACCTCCTCGTCGGCGCGCTCCTGGCGGTCGAGCCCGGACCGCTCCTCGGCCAGACCGGCGAGCCGCCGCTCGGCGCGGCGGGCCGCGTCCAGGCCGCCCAGCTCTTCCGCGGCCCGGCGGGCGGCGGAGGCGAGTCCGGCCGCGCCCGCGTCGGCGTAGGAGTCGGGCAGCATGCCACGCGCGTGTGCCTCGGCGCGGGCCGCCCTGTGGTGCTCCTCCTCGGCGGCCTCGCGCAGCTCAAGCGCGGGCGCGACCGCCTCCGCCTTGCGGGACCGCTCCATGCGCCGCTGCGCCTCGTGGTGGGCGCCGGCCCGCTCCTGGAGCCGCTCGGCGCGCTGCCGGGCCTCGGTGAACCGGCTCTGCAGCCGGGCGAGTTCGCGTACGTCGTCCAGGGCGTGCCGGGTCTCGGTGTGCGCGGACTCGGCGGCGGCGAGGCGGCAGTGCGCGACAGTGAGGCGCTCGCGGGCGGTGGCGCGGGCGAGGGCCGCGGCGTCGAGGACGGCGTCGGCCAGGCCGGGTTCGCCGGGCGCCAGCTCGGGCAGCTCCATGGCGTCGCCGGCTTCCTGCTGCATGCGGTGGGCGTCGGCGAGCAGCGCCGCGTCGCCTTCCCGTACACGGGCCTCGGTGGCCCTGCGGCGCTCGGCGAGGCGCTTCTCGACGTCGGCGAACCGCTGGGTGTCGAAGAGGCGGCCCAGCAGCTTGCCGCGGGCCTCGGCGTCGGCGCGCAGGAAGCGGGCGAAGTCGCCCTGTGGCAGCAGCACGACCTGGCAGAACTGCTCGCGGCTCATGCCGAGCAGCTGGGTGATCTCCTCACCGATCTCCTGGTGGGAGCGGCTGAGGTCCTTCCAGGCTCCGGCCGTGGCGTCGTACTCGCGCAGCCAGGTCTGGGCCTTGTCGACGGTCGTGCCCGTGCCGCGCAGTTTGGGCCGCTCCCACGGTGGCTGCCGGATGATCTCCAGCCGGCGTCCGGCGACGGTGAGGTCGAGGCGGACCTCGGTGCGGGTGCGCGGCTCGGCGTGGTCGCTGCGCAGGTGCATGCCCTGGCCGCTCTGCCGGGCGCCGGGGACGGAGCCGTACAGGGCGTAGCAGACGGCGTCCAGGACGGAGGTCTTGCCGGCGCCGGTGGGGCCGTGCAGCAGGAAGAGCCCTGCGGCGGACAGGGCGTCGAAGTCGACGCCGCGGGAGCCGCCGAAGGGCCCGAAGGCTGTGATGTCGAGCCGGTGCAGCCTCATCGGGCCACCTCCCGTACGACGGCGTCGGCGCGCGCGGCGTCGAAGGCCTCGCGCAGGACGGCCGTCTCGCGCTCGTCGGGCCCGAGGCCGCGCACATGGGCGACGAAGTCCTGGGCGATCTGCTGGTCGCTGCGGCCGGCGAGGCGCCGGGCGTACGACACCGAGGGGTCGTCCGGGGCGCGCTCGGGGGCGAAGACCAGGCTGAGGGTGTGCGGGAAGCGCTCGGTGAGCCGGGCCATGGGGTCGGCGGGGCGGACCGCGTCGGTGAGGGTGGCCTCGACCCAGGCCTCCTCGTGCCGGGCGAGGCCGGGATCGGCGAGGAGGCCGTCCAGCGTGCCCTTGATGCGGGCCAGCGGGCGGGGCACCGGGCAGTCGACGCGCTCGGCCGAGACGGAGCCGTCGGCATCGAGGTCGACCAGCCATGTGCTCTTGCGGTGGTCGGTCTCGGAGAAGGAGTAGGCGAGCGGGGAGCCGGAGTAGCGCACGCGCTCGGTGAGGGTCTGGCAGCCGTGCAGATGGCCGAGCGCCACATAGTCGACCCCGTCGAAGACCCCGGCGGGCACGGCGGCGACCCCGCCGACGGTGATGTCCCGCTCGCTGTCGCTGGCCTGGCCGCCGGTGACGAAGGCGTGGGCGAGGACGACCGAGCGGGTGCCGGGAGCACGCGTGGCGAGGTCGGCGCGGACGCGGTCCATGGCGGCGCCGAGCACCGCTTCATGACCGGCCTTGTCGACCGCGAACTCGTCCTTCACCAGGGCGGGTTCGAGGTACGGCAGACCGTAGAAGGCGACGTCGCCGTGGGCGTCGCCGAGGACGACCGGGGTGGCGGCGGCGGACGGCTCGGTGCGCAGGTGGATGCCGGCGCGGTCGATGAGTCCGGCGCCGACGCCGAGGCGGCGGGCCGAGTCGTGGTTGCCGGAGATCATCACCGTGGGCACGCCGAGGCCGGCGAGGCGGTGCAGCGCTTCGTCGAACAGCTCGACCGCGGCGAGCGGGGGCACCGCGCGGTCGTACACATCACCCGACACGACCACCGCGTCCACCTCGCGCTCGCGCACGGTGGTAACGAGGTGACCGATGAACTCGGCCTGGGCCCCGAGCATGTTCACCCGGTGGAAGGCCCGGCCGAGATGCCAGTCGGACGTGTGCAGGAGTCTCATGATCCCCGAGACTAACGGCCGGGTCTGACAGCACGGGCGGTTACTCCCGTATCAGCCCGTCATGACCGGCTACTTCAGCTCCCCTTATGCCCGATTAAGGACGTATGTCATGCATCTCCGTAGGCTTCTCCGCCCAGTTCGAATCCCGCCGTGCCCGCCGTCGCGTCCGCGAGCCAGGCACGGAAGGCGTCCACGTCGGCGTCGGGCAGGCCGATCTCGATGGTGACGGCCTCGGCGCCGTAGCGGACGTCCCGCACCTCGCGTCCGGTGGCGTGCAGGTCGTTCTGGACCTTGCCCGCGCGCTGGTGGTCGACGGTCACCGTGGCGAGCCGGAAGCGGCGCCGGGTGAGCGTGCCGAGCGTGTCGAGGGCCTCGCCGACGGCGCCGCCGTAGGCGCGGATGAGTCCGCCGGCGCCGAGCTTGACGCCTCCGTAGTAACGGGTGACGACCGCGACGACGTAGCGCATCTCACGGCGCAGCAGCATCTGGAGCATGGGGACGCCGGCGGTGCCGCCCGGTTCGCCGTCGTCGCTGGCCTTCTGCACGGAGGCGTCGGCACCGATGACGTACGCCCAGCAGTTGTGGGTGGCGTCGGCGTGCTCCTTGCGCACGGAGGCGATGAAGTCCTGCGCCTCCTGCTCGGTGGCGGCCGGGGCGAGGGCGCACAGAAAGCGGGAGCGGTTGATCTCGATCTCGTGCACGCCCGCGTGGGCGACTGTGCGGTACTCGTCCTGCATCCGATCACCCTATGCGGTGACGCGGGGCGCGGTACGCGCGCGGTGTCACTCCTTGCTCCCGCGCGGCACGGTCAGCGACGTCAGAAGGGCCGTGCCGGGGGCGAGGGCCGGCCAGCCGGTGCCGTGCCAGGACAGGACGGCGATCGCGGACGTGGGGAACTTCGTCCGCACCCGGTCCAGCGTGTCGTCGAGACCCTCCCGCGCCAGCTCCAGGACCAGCTCCTCCAGCCCGGGGTTGTGCCCGACCACCAGCAGCGTCTCCACCTCGGGCGGCGCCTCGCGCACCACCTCCAGCAGATCCGGTACGTCGGCCGCGTACAGCCGCTCGTCGTAGCGCACCGGCGGTGGCGTGCCCCACTCGGCGGAGGCCAGCTCCCAGGTGCGGCGGGCGCGTACGGCCGTGGAGCACAGGACCAGGTCGGGCAGGCAGTCGGCCTCGGCGAGGGCGCGTCCGGCGGCCGGGGCGTCGCGCCGGCCGCGCGTGGCGAGTGGCCTCTCGTGGTCCTCGACACCCTCGGGCCAGGCGGACTTGGCGTGCCGCAGCACCACGAGCCGGCGCAGCGGGCCGGTGCCCGCCCGCGCGATCACGCGAGGCTCCCGAGGTCGCGGGCGAGGTCGAGGGCCAGCAGGCGGTCGGCGTAGACGTACGTCTCGAAGCGGGCTCCGTCGGACAGGCCGGGGGCGCTCGCCACGGCCCGCAGCACCTCCAGCACCGCGGGGAGGTCGAGGTCGTCCTCCCACGCGGAGCGCAACCGCGCCCGCACCTCGTCGGGCACCGGCCGCGAGGGCTGCCGCGCCCACCCGGCCACGTCCCGCCGCCGGCCCGCGAGCCATCCGGCGGCCTCCTCCAGCGCCGCGGCGTCCAGCCGGACGGGCGCACCGCGCGGGACGGCGAGCAGGGCGAGCCGGAGAGCGGCGGGATCGGCGAGCAGGGCCGGGAGGGCGGGGTGAGCGGCAGGCTCGGACGTACGGCCGGGCACGGGCCGGAACGCGGGCTCGGACGTACGCCCAGGAGCAGACTCCGACGCGCGCCCAGGAGCGGACTCGGACGCGGGCTCCGCCTGACCCGGAACGCCGGGCTCCGCGGTGCCGCCCGGCGATCCGGCCGCACCCGGCGACGTGTCCACGTCCCCCGCCGAAGACCACCCCGCCCCCCGGCCCTCCGACAGCTCCCCCGTCCACTCCACCGGAGCAACCCGCACCACCGGCCCACCGCCGGGGACGTCCGTGCCCTCGGCCGTCACGTGGATCGCCTGGGCCTCGCCCAGTCCCGACGCCAGGTCGTGGCCGTCCTCGAAGGGGCGGATGGACAGGGTCGTCGCGGCGGCGCGCAGCTCGGCGTGGCGGTGGGGCGCGGTCAGGATCGTCCAGACCGGGGTGCCGCCCAGTTCCAGGGCGCGGACGAGCAGGTCGGCGGTGAGCAGCACCCGCAGTGCCGTGGGGTCGAGGCCGGAGGCACGGGCCTCGATGCGGGTCAGGCCACGGCGGGCGGGGGCGGCGGGGACGGGCTGACCGGTTCGGGCGTCGAGGATGCGCAGCACGGGCTGAGCGTAGGCGGGCGGACGGCCGTACGCAGGCACCTTGCGCCGATTCCGGACATGGTGGCGGGGTCACGGGGCCGGGAATCCGGACCCGCCGGGGTGCTGTTGGCGGGGGAAACAGTTCACCGCAGCCCGAGGAGACGGCCGTGTACGGCGACGATGCGACGATCCGCAGGATCCTGAACGAGCTGGGCGACACCTGGGCGGTGGTGGGCCTGTCCACCAACCAGAACCGGATCGCCTACCGGGTGGCGCTGGTGCTCCAGCGGTACGGCAAGCGGATCGTGCCGGTGCATCCCAGGGCCGAGACGGTCCACGGCGAACGGGGCTATGCCTCCCTGGCGGACATCCCCTTCGACGTCGACGTGGTCGACGTCTTCGTGAACAGCGAGCTGGCCGGCGCGGTGGCCGACGAGGCGGTGGCGAAGGGCGCCAGGGCGGTGTGGTTCCAGCTCGGCGTGGTGGACGAGTCCGCCTACGAGCGGACCCGGTCAGCCGGTCTGGACATGGTCATGGACCGCTGCCCGGCTATCGAATTTCCCCTGCTGGGGTAGTGAATCCCAGCGAATCTCTCCTTCTACTTACAATTCGCCGCTGAATATTGACATTCCGACTGGGCGTCTGAGCTGTGACAAGTCGGTGACCGAACGTGCGCCCAAGACACCTAAGATCGAAGGTCAAAATTTGGTTAACACTCTTTTGCTCGCTCGGAATGCATCCCTAGCCTGTGGCAGCTCCATCCCCGTTAAACCTGCGTTTACGATCTGAGAGGCCACTTGACATGGCGAATGTCGACCAGGCTGCACCGGTAGCCACAAGCGACACCGGTGGTGGTCTGCGCCGAGACGTCGGACTCATCGGTCTGATGTGGGCCTCTGTCGGCTCGATCATCGGGTCCGGCTGGCTCTTCGGTGCCGAGAAAGCGGTCGTGGCGGCGGGCCCCGCGGCGATCATCTCGTGGGTGATCGGCGCGGTGGCCATCGTGCTGCTCGCGCTCGTGCACGCCGAGCTCGGCGGCATGTTCCCCGTGGCCGGCGGTACCGCCCGCTACCCGCACTACGCCTTCGGCGGCCTGGCCGGTATGTCCTTCGGCTGGTTCTCCTGGCTCCAGGCCGCGACGGTGGCCCCGATCGAGGTCGAGGCCATGATCGGCTATGCCAAGCACTGGCATTTCGCCGACGGGCTGCAGAACGCCAACGGCACGCTCACGACCAGCGGCATCGTCGTCGCGGTCCTGCTCATGGCGGTATTCGTCGCGGTCAACTTCCTCGGCGTCCGTGTCCTGGCACACACCAACAGCGCCGCCACCTGGTGGAAGATCGCCGTCCCGCTCGCCGCGATCTTCATCATCGCCATCGGCAACTTCCACCCGGCCAACTTCACCTCCGAGGGCTTCGCGCCGTTCGGCGCCAAGGGCGTCCTCACCGCGATCAGCTCCAGCGGCATCATCTTCGCGCTGCTCGGCTTCGAGCAGGCGATCCAGCTGGCCGGCGAGAGCCGCAACCCGAAGCGTGACCTGCCGCGTGCGACGCTCGGTTCGGTCGCGATCGGCGCCACGATCTACGTGCTGCTCCAGGTCGTGTTCATCGCCGCCCTGCCGCACGCCTCCTTCGCGAAGGGCTGGGCGAACCTGGCGTACGCCGGCATCAGCGGCCCCTGGGCGGGTCTCGCCTCGCTGGTCGGCCTGGGCTGGCTGGCCTGGGTCCTCTACGCCGACGCGATCATCTCCCCCGGCGGCACCGGTCTGATCTACACCACCGCCACCTCCCGTATCTCCTACGGTCTGGCCAAGAACGGCTACGCCCCGAAGCTCTTCGCCAAGACCGACTCGCGTGGTGTGCCGTGGTTCGGCCTGGCGATGTCGTTCGTGACCGGCGTGATCTGCTTCGCGCCGTTCCCGAGCTGGCAGACCCTGGTCGGCTTCATCACCTCGGCGAGCGTGCTGATGTACGCGGGCGCTCCGCTGGCCTACGGCGTCTTCAAGGACCGCCTGCCGAACCACGACCGTCCGTACAAGCTGCCTGCCGGCAACATCATCTCGCCGCTGTCGTTCGTGGTCGCCAACCTGATCATCTTCTGGTCCGGCTGGGACACCCTGTGGCGCCTCGGCTGCGCGATCCTGATCGGCTACGTGCTGCTCGGCTCGTACGCCGCCTACGCGATCCGCAAGGGCCTGCCCGACGCTCCCCGGCTGGACTTCAAGGCCGCGCAGTGGCTGGTGCCCTACCTGGTGGGCATCGGTGTGATCTCCTACCTGAGCACCTTCGGCGGCAACGGTGATCTGCCGCTGTGGTGGGACATGGCGGTCGTCACCGCGTTCTCGCTCGTCATCTACTTCTGGGCCAAGGCGACCGCCTCCCAGCCCGAGGCGATCGAGCGCAGCATCGAGGAGGTCGTGGTCACCGACGCCCCGGCGCACTGACCCCGCTCTTCCCCCGGTGTCCCGTCGGCCGATCCAGGCTGACGGGACACCGTCATAATGCGGGGGTGATCTCCCCAGTGACCTCCCCCTCCCCCTCCCCCCGCCCCGGCTCCGCGCCGGAGGAACGCCGTACGGTCGTCGTCGTGGGCGCCGGGCCCGCCGGGCTCACCGTCGGCAACATCCTGCGGGCCGCCTCCGTCGACTGTGTGGTCCTGGAGACCGAGAGCAGGCAGTTCGTCGAGACGCGGCCGCGGGCCGGTGTCATCGAGGAATGGGCGGTGCGCGAACTCGGGCGGCGCGGACTGGCCGAACGGCTGCGCGAGCGCGCCGAGCTGCACAGCGCCTGCGAGTTCCGCTTCGGCGGCGAACGGTACCGCTTCCCGTACGCCGAGCTGACCGGCACCCATCACTATGTCTACCCGCAGCCGTTGCTGGTGGCGGACCTGGTGCGGGAGTACGCCGACGTACGCGGCGGCGACATCCGCTTCGGCGTGCGCGAGGTCACGCTGCACGATCTGGACTCGGACCGGCCGGCGGTGTCGTACCGCTGCCCGAAGACGGGTGAACGGCGGCTGCTGCGCTGCGACTTCGTGGCGGGCTGCGACGGGGCGCGCGGGGTGACGCGGGACGCGATACCCGCGGAGCGGAGGGTGATCGCGCGGCAGGACGACGGCATCGGCTGGCTGGCGCTGCTCGCGGAGGTGCCGCCGTCGACGGACTGCGTCCTGTTCGGCGTCCATCCGCACGGTTTCGCCGGGCAGATGCCCCGCAGTCCCGAGGTGACCCGGTTCTACCTCCAGTGCCCGCCCGGTGACGACCCGGACAACTGGTCGTACGACAGGGTCTGGACCGAGTTGCGCGAGCGGCTCGCCGCGGCCGGAGCGCCCCCGCTCACCGAGGGCCGGCTGATCGAGAAACGCGTCCTGGACATGCACCACTACGTCGTCGAACCGCTCACCCACGGGCGGCTGTTCCTGGCCGGGGACGCCGGGCATCTGGTCGCGCCCATCGCCGCGAAGGGCATGAACCTCGCGCTGCACGACGCCTTCCTGCTCGGCGACGCGCTCACCGCGTATGTGACGCAGGGCGACGGCGGCGGCCTGGAGGGTTACTCGGCGGCGAGTCTGCGGCGGGTGTGGGACTACCAGGAGTTCTCGCAGTGGCTGTCGGACATCTATCACGGTGTCGCGTCGGGTGACCCGTTCCGCGCCGGTACGACACTGGCCCGGCTGCGCCGGCTGTTCACCTCGCCGGCCGCGGGGGCGGCCTTCGCCGAGCAGTACCTCGGCACCGCAGCCGCCTACTGATCTCCGGTGTGCCGTTCGGCGAGGTGGTGGTCCGCCGTCTTCAGGGCCTCCTCCACCAGCCGGCGCAGATGGCCGTGCGGGAGCGAGTAGATCACCCGGCGGCCCTCCTTGCGGGTCTTCACCAGGCCCGCGAGGCGCAGCCGCGCCAGATGCTGGCTGACGGCGGGACGGGCCGCGCCGCACTCCTCGGTGAGCGTCGTGACATCGGTCTCGCCGGCCGTCAGGGCGTGCATCAGGGTGAGCCGGGTGCGGTCGCCGAGCAGGGCCATCAGCTCGGCCGCGAGCGCGAACCGCTCCTCGCCCGGGGTGCGCGGATGCGCATGGTGCGCAGGTGACAGGTGCATGCGTGCGCTCATACGCACATAATGGCTCCGTGGGCGCCCCGCGTCCACTCCCGCACACCGGAAGGGGGACCCACATGAACGAGCACGACGGGCAGGGTCACGCCGAACACGCGCGCCGACAGCACACCGGCCCTGCGCACGAGCACGTGCACGGCGGTCCGGAGCACGGCGAGCACGCGCACCCGCCGCACCCGCACGCGCATCCGCACCACCACGGCCGCGACCACGGCCACGCGGGCCACAGCCACGCCCACACCCCGGGTCTCCGGCACCGGATCGCGCATCTCCTCTCCCCGCACTCCCACGACAGCGCCGACAAGCTGGACCCGGCGATGGAGGCCTCGGCGCGGGGGATGCGGGCGCTGTGGGTGTCGCTGGGCGTGCTCGGGGTGACCGCGCTGGCGCAGGCGGCCGTGGTGGCCGTCTCCGGGTCGGTGGCGCTGCTCGGGGACTCCGTGCACAACGCCGCCGACGCCCTGACCGCCGTACCTCTCGGTATCGCCTTCGTGCTGGGGCGGCGGGCGGCGACCCGCCGGTTCACCTACGGCTACGGGCGCGCCGAGGATCTCGCGGGGCTGGTGATCGTGCTGACCATCGCCGCCTCGGCGGCCTTCGCGGCGTGGGCGGCCGTGGGGCGGCTGCTCGATCCGCGCCCGGTCGCGCAGTTGCCGGCGGTCGCGGCGGCCGCGCTGGCCGGGTTCGTCGGCAACGAGTGGGTGGCCCGGTACCGGATCCGGGTGGGCAGGGAGATCGGCTCGGCCGCGCTCGTCGCCGACGGACTGCACGCCCGGACCGACGGATTCACCTCGCTGGCGGTGCTGGTGGGCGCGGGCGGGTCGGCCCTCGGGTGGCGGCCGGCCGACCCGGTCGTCGGGTTGGCGATCACGGTGGCGATCGTGCTGGTGCTGCGGGACGCGGCGCGGGAGGTGTTCCGGCGGATGCTGGACGCCGTCGACCCGGCACTGGTGGACCGGGCCGAGCGGGCGGTGCGGGCGGTGCCTGGCGTGCGCGAGGTGGGTGAGCTGCGGCTGCGGTGGATCGGGCACCGGCTGCGGGCCGAACTCGCGGTGGTGGTGGACGGCGAGGCGACGCTACGGCAGGCGCACGCGGTCGCCGTCGAGGCCGAACACGCCCTGCTGCACGCCGTACCGAAGCTGACGGCGGCCCTGGTGCACGCCGATCCGGCACCGGTGCCGGGCGAACGGGACCCGCATCTGGCGCTGGCCCACCATCTGACGGCCTGACCTCAGGCGCCCCCGAGGCCCTCCAGCACCACGGCGCCCGGCAGTTCCGCGAGGGCCTTGCCGGGGACCAGGAGCTTGCCGCGGCGGCGTCCGCTGCCGACGAGGACGTAGGGCAGATCGACCAGGGCCGAGTCGATCAGCAGCGGCCAGCCGGCGGGGAGTCCGACCGGGGTGATCCCGCCGTACTCCATGCCGGTCTCGCCGGTCGCCGTCTCCGTCGAGGCGAACGAGGCCTTGCGCGCGCCGAGTTGGCGGCGTACGAGGCCGTTGACGTCGGCCCGGGTGGTGGAGAGCACCAGACACGCGGCGAGGGTGGTCTCGCCGCCTCGCTTGCCCGCGACCACCACACAGTTCGCCGACTGCTCCAGCAGATCGCGGCCGTAGTGCTCCACGAAGACGGCGGTGTCCGCCCACTGCGGATCGGTCTCGACGTAGAGGATGCGGTCGACGGGGGTCGCACCCTGCCAGTGTCGTACGGCGTCGGCGACCGGGGCGGTCAGCTCCTCCAGGCAGTCCGGGACCGGGGTGGCGGTGTCGAAGTCTCCGATGGGTGCGCGCATGGCCGCACGCTAACAGCCCGCCACGGGCCGGTTCAGCGCACCGGCGGCACCGAGACGGCCATCACCATCTCCATCGGTACGTCGCCCTCGTTGCCGTAGGTGTGCGAGGTGCTCGCCTCGAACGTGGCACTGGCGCCGGTCGGCACGAGGTGCTTCACGCCGTCGACGGTGAGGGTCAGTTCGCCGGCGGTGACGTGGACGAGTTCCACCGTGCCCACCGGGTGCGGCTCGGAGGGGCTCTGCTCGCCGGGCATCAGCCGCCAGTCCCACATCTCCAGCGGACCGGGCGCCTCCGTGCCCGCCAGCAGACGGTTGTAGCTGCCGGCGTCGGTGTGCCACAGCCTTACGGCCCGCTCGGCGGGGACCACGCGGACGGTGGGGGCCTGCTCGTAGTCGAGCAGGGTGGTGATGCTGATGCCGAGCGCGTCGCCGATCTTGACGACGGTGCCGATGCTGGGGTTCGTCCGGGCCTGCTCGATCTGGATGAGCATGCCGCGGCTGACCCCGGCCCGGGCCGCGAGCACGTCCAGGGTGAAGCCGCGCACCGTGCGCCAGTGCTTGACATTGCGGGCCAGGGACTGGGTCAGCAGGTCGAGGTCCGACACATCACGTCCATCGATGAGCGTTCAATATATGGGATGACGGAGTTCATTGGACTGAACTACGGTGAGGTATACCCGACCGTTCATCAAACTGTACTGCGAGGCCGGCCGTGACCGCATTCTTCGCCCTGACCACCAGCCTTCTGTGGGGGCTGGCCGACTTCGGCGGCGGGCTGCTGACCCGGCGTACGCCCGCGCTGACGGTCGTGGTCGTCTCGCAGGCCGTCGCGGCGACGGTGCTGGGCGCGATCGTCGTCGCGACCGGCGCGTGGAGCGAGGCCGGGCCCCGCCTGTGGTTCGCGTTCGCCGCGGGACTGGCGGGGCCGGTCGCCCTGCTCTCCTTCTACAAGGCCCTCGCGCTCGGCCCCATGGGGGTCGTCTCACCACTCGCCACGCTGAGCGTGGCCGTGCCGGTCGGTGTGGGCCTGGTCCTCGGCGAGCGGCCCGGGGTGCTCCAGGTCACGGGGATCGCGGTCGCCGTCACCGGTGTCGTCCTCGCGGGCGGTCCGCAACTGCGCGGCGCGCCCGTACAGCGCCGGACGATCCTGCTCACGCTGGTCGCGGCACTGGGCTTCGGCACGGTGTTCGCCCTGATCACCGAGGCCTCGACCAGTGTCACCGGCCTGTTCCTCGCCCTGTTCGTCCAGCGCCTGACGAACGTCGCGGTCGGCGGGGCCGCACTCGCCGTCTCCGTCCGGCGGGGCGGCCGGGCCGTCCCGGAGAGCGGCTTCCCCTGGGCCTCGCTGCCCGCGCTGGCCTTCGTCGGGCTCGCGGACGTGGCCGCCAACGGCACCTACGCGATCGCCGCCCAGCACGGCCCGGTCACCGTCGCGGCCGTTCTCGCCTCGCTGTATCCGGTGGTGACCGCGCTGGCGGCGCGCGGCTTCCTCAGCGAACGGTTGCGCGCGGTACAGGCAGCGGGTGCCGGGCTCGCACTGGTCGGCACGCTGCTGTTGGCGACCGGGTGAGCCGGCCTGCGGCTTCGAGGTCACGCTGAGCCGGCGTCAGGCCTCCGGTTCCGGCGGAGTCACTCGGCGGTTTCGGGCGGCGGCTTCACCTTCGGGCTTCACGTTCCGGCTTCGCGTTCCGGCCGCGTCAGCTCTCGGATTCGAGTTCCGCGAGGCGGGCCACTCCGTCCTCGTCCAGTTCCGCCAGCGCGCGCAGTTGCTCAGGGGTCGTCCCGTCCGGGATCGGCACCGGGGCCGGGGTCCGCAGCGGCGGCCGCCAGCCCTCCTCGGACGTCCAGCGCCGCACGACCCGGGCGGGCGCACCGGCCACCACGGCGTGGTCGGGCACCGTGCCGCGCACCACCGCACCGGCCGCGACGACCACGTTCCGGCCGATCCGCGCGCCCGGAAGGATCACCGCGCCGGTGCCGATCCAGCAGCCGGGACCTATCTCCACGGGCTCCATGCGCGGCCACTGCCTGCCGATCGGCTGGTGCGGGTCGTCGTAGGAGTGGTTGGTGGAGGTGACGTAGACGTACGGGCCGAAGTAGCAGTCGCTGCCGATGGTGACCGTCGTGTCCGCGATGACATGGCTGCCGCGGCCGAGGACCACTCCGTCCCCGATGCGCAGGATCGGGTCCGGGCCGAGGTCCAGGTCCGGCATCAGGCCGGCGGTCAGCGTGACCTGCTCGGCGATGATGCAGTGGGAGCCGAGGTGGATCCAGGGCTCGCCGAAGACCGTGCCGAGCGGGAAGGCGAGGCGGGTGGCTTCGCCGATCGAGCCGAAGTGGAAGCGGCCGGGGTGGTCGGCGGTGACGGAGCCCGTGCGCTGTGCCCAGGACCAGACCGCGTGCACCGCGCGCTGCGCTGCGTGGTGACGCCAGGATGAGAACGTGTTCTTGCGCTTCGGCACGGGGTCACGTTACTCAGCGGTTGTCTTCGGCGAGAGGGTGGGCCGCTGTGATCTTTGCCCCACGCCCTGTCGTACCGTGCGGGGTACTTACGGATGCGAGGAGACGGTGATGACGCAGCAGGCGCTGATCGTGGGTATCGGGGGGAAGGAGCCGCGGGTCGATCCGGAGGCGTTCGTGGCGCCTACCGCGTCAGTGATCGGGGACGTCACGCTGCATGCCGGGGCCAGCGTCTGGTACGGGGCTGTCGTGCGGGGTGATGTCGAGACGATCACCGTGGGGGCGAGTGCGAATGTGCAGGACAACGTGACGCTTCATGCCGACCCCGGGTTTCCGGTCTCGGTCGGGGAGCGGGTTTCCATCGGTCACAACGCGGTGGTGCACGGGGCGACCGTGGAAGACGACTGCCTCATCGGGATGGGGGCGACCGTGCTGAACGGTGCTGTGATCGGGGCCGGTTCGCTGGTCGCCGCGCAGGCTCTGGTGCCCCAGGGGATGACGGTGCCGCCTGGATCGTTGGTGGCTGGGGTACCGGCCAAGGTGAAGCGGCCCCTCTCCGAGGAGGAGCGGCAGGGGGTCACCCTCAACGGCACCATGTACGCGGAGTTGGCCAAGGCGCACAAGGACGTTCACCGCCCCTAGGGGATCTCACTCACCGGCGCTGACAGGCTCTGCTTCCCGGTCGTTCTGCTGCTGGGCCTTCTTCGCCTTGCGCTTGACGAGGAGCATGGAGGCCAGGCCGATCAGGACCGCGGCCGCGAGGCCCACATAGGAGAACTTCTTCAGCCAGCCCTCGGCCACGACGCCCACGTAGTAGATGACGGCGGTGGTGCCGCCCGCCCAGCAGATGCCGCCGAGGACGTTGGCGATCAGGAACTTCCAGTACGGCATGTGCAGGACGCCCGCGAGCGGGCCGGCGAAGATGCGCAGGAGGGCGATGAAGCGGCCGAAGAAGACGGCCCACATGCCCCACTTCTCGAAGGACCGCTCGGCGGTGGCCACATGGCCCTCGCTGAAGTGTCTCGGGAACTTCCTGCCCAGCCAGGCGAGCAGGGGGCGGCCGCCCTTGCGGCCGATGGCGTAGCCGATGGAGTCGCCGACCACGGCGCCGGCGGTCGCGCACGCGCCGAGGACGATCGGGTTGATGTCCGAGTGCTGGGAGGACATCAGCGCCGCGGAGACCAGGACGATCTCTCCCGGGAGCGGGACGCCCAGGCTCTCCAGACCGATCACCAGGGCCACCGCGGCGTAGACGGCGACCGCCGGCACCGAGTCGAGCCATTCCTGGACGTGCACCGCCGGATCCTCCCCTGTCGCTGTCCTTGCGTGCGGGCGCCGCATGTAAAGGGCGTCCCAAGGGAAGGCTACCTGGTCGGCGGTGAACGGCGGATTGCGCGCGTCCGCCCAGCGGCACCGTCCCGCCCTCGGCCCTTCGGTTTTCGGACATCCCGGTGTCACGCGGGAGGGGAAGGCTCCTCGCGGTTTCGCCCGACCCGCCTCCCCCAGGTCCCCGCCGCGGGGCCCGCTGCGGAAGGACGACGTCCCCGTGTCCTCACCGTCCCCGTCCTCACTCTCCTCGCTCCCCCTGTCTCCGGCCTCCCCGCTCACCCGGGGAACGGTTTCGCCCCGGCCCGCGTCCTTCATGGCGGGCCGGTCCGTACGGCTGGCCCTGTGCCTGGCTCCGCTGCTGCTGGCCGGCGGCTGGGCGATGAGCAACCGGCCCGTGGTGTACGAGGGGGTCCGGCGGCTCGTCGCCGCGGATCCCTGGTGGCTGCTGGCCGGGGGCGGTTTCACCTGCCTGAACTGGGTGGCGGCCTCCTGCGTACGGCAGGGCGCCCTGCCCGACCGGGTGCCGCCGGGGCTGCTGCTGGCCTCGCAGTTCGCCGCCGGTGCCGCCAACCACGCGCTCCCCGCCGGGTTCGGCGCCCATGCCGTCACCGTGCGCTTTCTGCGGGCGCGCGGGGTGCCGCTGGAGCGTGCGACCGCGTCGATCGGGCTGTACTCGCTGGCGAAGTCCTCCGCCAAGACGGTCGTGCTGGTGATCCTCCTCGCGACGTCGCCGGCCTGGCGGCGCCTCGGCGAGCTGGTCCCGGACGGGCGCCTGCTGGTGCCGCTCGCCGCGATCGCCGGCGGTGCCCTCGCGGTCGCGGGCACGCTGCTGACGGTCGTACGACCGTTGCGGCGGCCGGTGACCGGGCTGCTGCGCTCCGCCCTCGCCGATGCGCGGGAGGTGCACTCGCGGCCCGCCCGGGTGGCCGCGCTGTGGGGCGGGGCGGTCGCGATGCCACTGCTGCAGGGGACCACCCTCGCCTGTATCGGTGCCGCACTCGGGCTGGCGCTGCCCTGGGCGCATGTGGTGCTCGCCTATCTCGCGGCGGGCACGGCCGTCGGGGCGGTGCCCGCGCCGGGCGGGCTCGCGGTCGACGCGGCACTGGTGTGGACGCTGGTCACCTTCGGCTCCGCCCTGCCGGTGGCCACCGCGACCGTGATCGGCTACCGGGTACTGACCGACTGGGTGCCCCTGCTGCCGGGCACCCTGGTGCTGTCGGCGCTGATCCGCGCGAAGGTGCTGTGAGCGCCTGTGTCACATCCCCGGTCGGACCAGCGCGCGGCGTCCGGGGTCCCCCCTCTCGATCGAAGTCGAGAGCTGGAGGACGCGTGCGAGTCAAGGCGCCGGAGCGCCCTCGGCACTGGCTCTGCGCCCCGGTCATTCCCGACGGGCCAGCAGGCGGTAGGCGTTGGACAGGCCGAGGCGGTGGGACAGGGGGCGGATCGCGAGACGGTCGAGGAGCGTCGCCGTGATCAGCGCGGGCACTCCCGCGAGGAGGAGGGTGGTGCGGGCGGCGCGGCGCAGGGCGCCGGGCGGTTCGGGCAGCCAGGGGGCGTCCTCGCGCGGGGCGGCGTGGTCGAGGGCCAGCCAGACGGCGGCGAGCAGGTCGACCGGGTCGTGTGCCTCGGCATGCTGCTCGGCGACCACCGTGAAGCCCAGCTCGGTCAGCCGCCGCCGGAGATTGGCGACCGGCATGAAGTGCAGGTGCTGCGGCTGGAGCCAGGGCAGCCACCAGCGGCCGAGCAGCCGGGCGTAACGGCTCTCCGGGTCCGGCACCTCGATGAGGAGATGACCGCCGGGGCGTACGGCCTCGTGGGCGGCGCGCAGTTCGCGGTCCGGGTCGGTGCTGTGCTCCAGGTAGTGGAACATGCTCACCACGTCGTAGCGGGCGGCGAGTTCGGGGGCGAGGGCCGGGAAGGCACCGCGGTAGGCGTGGTCCACGCGGCCCTCGCGGGCGGCGAGTTCGACGCCGTCGGTGAAGTCGAGGCCGTCGAAGGAGGTGCCGGGCAGGACGGTGCGGGCGGTCGCGCAGAAGTGGCCGTGACCGGTGCCCACGTCCAGCCAGGTCTTCGGGGCGGGGTCGTGCGGCAGCATCGCCTCGGCGCGGCCGCGGTACATGGCACCGCGGCCGCCGAAGGTGCCGCTCATGCGTTGTTCGCCGAGGCCGTCGTAGAAGTCCCGGTAGTAGAACTCCAGTCCCTCTTCGGTCAGTCGGGGGTTCTGGAAGGTGTGGCCGCAGTCGGCGCAGTGGTCGAGGGTGAAGCGGCCGGGCTTGTGCTGGAGCAGGTCGGTGGTGCGCAGGCGGGCGGCGATACGGGCCGAGCCGCACCAGGGGCAGTCGGGGCGGGGGGCGGCGAGGAAGCGGTCCGTGCCGGCGGCCAGGTCGTCCTGGTAGGCGGGGCGCAGGGCGGCGATGCGCGCCGCCTTGTCGCCCTTGTCGGTCTTCTCGCTCTTGCCACTGTGGTCGCTCATCGGCTCTCCGCTGCGAGGTCTGCGAGGTGTTCGAGGTGGGCCGCGGCGGCCCTGGCGCCGCCCGCCGCGCGGAACGCGGCGCGGATCCGGGCGGCGGCGGCCCGGTGGGCGGGGTCGGTGAGGGCGGTGTCGAGAGCCGCGCCCAGCTGGGCCGCCCGGGCCCGGCCGAAGCGGACCCGGATACCGGCGCCCGCGTCCACGACCTGTCCGGCCACCACGGGCTGATCGTCGCGGATGGGCGCGACGACGAGCGGGACACCGTGCCACAGGGCCTCGCACACGGTGTTGTGCCCGGCGTGGCAGATGACGGCGTCCGCCCGTTCCAGCAGCGGGAGTTGGGGCACCGACGGGAGGACGAGGACGTCCTTGTCGTCGGGCGGCGCCACGAGGAGGCCCCCCGGGTCGGCGATCACCGCCTGCACCCGGTCGGCTCGCTCGCGCAGCGCGGTGCGGCACTCGGCGAGGAACCGCCCGCCCGCGTCGGCGTTCGCCGTGCCCAGGGTCACCAGGACCTTCGCCCGGCCCTGGTCCAGTCGCTCCCAGGGGAAGCCGGGGCCTGCCGGGCGGTCAGCGAGGGAGGGGCCGACGTAGTGGATGTGCGGTGCCAACGGCGCCTGGGGGCCGATGAGTTCGGGTGTGCTGAACACCAGCAGCAGATGTGGTGAGTACCGGGGGTCGGCGGTGCCGGACGGGTCGCCGATGCGGGCGCGCAGCTCGGCCAGACGCCCGCTCAGCCAGGCGGCGACCTTCGGCAGCCCGTCGTAGGCGCCGCTGAACTCCGCCGAGGTGGTGGCCGAGGTGGCCCACGGCACGCCGAGGCGTTCGGCCACCAGGGCGCCGGCGAAGGCCTGCTGGTCGGCCACGACCACGTCCGGGCGGAACGCCTCGGCCGCCGCGCGGACGCCCGGTGCCATGGCGTCGGCCAGCGGCAGCAGGTACCACTCCCAGAGAAACCTCAGCGCCTCCGCGCCCCGCAGGTCCGGCGGTCGTACGACGCCCTCGGCGCCCGGCACCGGACCCGCGCAGCCGAACACCTCGGCGTCCGCGCCCGCGAGCCGGCGCACCAGCGCCGGGTCCGCGCACACCCAGGCCACCCGGTGTCCGCGCGCGGCCAGCCGGGCGGCGACGCCGACGGCCGGGTTGACGTGCCCCGTCAGCGGCGGCACGACGAAGAGGAAGGCGTTCATCCGACCCCCGCCCCGGCGCGGATCAGGTCCAGGATGTGCCCGCCGACGGCGGCCGGCGCCTCCACCAGCACCGAGTGCTCGTGCCCGGGCAGCACGACCGCCCGGTAGTCCGTCAGCAACTCCCGCTTCATTGGAACGAGTTCGGCGAGGTCCGACTCACCGCCGTACACGCCGAGGACCGGGCAGCGTACGGCCCTGATCGCGTCCTCGGTCAGCACCCGGCTGGCGGGGATGTCCCGGCCGAGGGTGGTCTCGCGAGCGAGCCGGGCCGCGCCCTTGGCCAGCCGGGCGGTGTTGTGGCCCCGGTGCGCGATGATCCAGGCGAGGGCGTCGGGCTCGTTGTGGGCGAGTTGGGTCATGACCCGGTCGAGGATGCGGCCGAGCTTCACGGCCCAGGCGGCGGTCGCGGGTTCGGACTCGATCAGCGTCAGCGTGGCCGTCCGCTCCGGGTGGCGGGCGGCGAACCCGAAGGCGATGGTGCCGCCGTAGGAGTTGCCGACGAGGTGGACGGGCCCGGTGACCGCCAGCCGGTCGAGCAGCGCCTCCAGGTCGTCGATGTTCCGGTCGAGGGTGTAGCCGTCCGGCGGGCGCTCGCTGCGGCCGTGCCCGCGCAGGTCGTACATGACGACGTCGAGTCCGGCCGCGGCGAAGGCGGGCGCGACGGTGAAGTAGTAGCTGGCCAGGCTGTCGGTGAGCAGCCCGTGCACCAGGACGACCGTGGCGTGCGGGACGCGGCCGTCGGCCGGACCCGTGCGCTGGACGTGCAGCCGGATGCCGCCGGCGTCGACCATCGCCACGGCTCAGCCCGCCTGCGTGGTCTTCAGGCTCCACACCACGTACTCCACGAGCCGGCCGACCGTCAGGTCGATGATCTCGTCGAACTCCATGCCGGCGAGGAACTCGGCGAGGTTGACCCGCTGCCCGTACCGCTCCTCCAGCAGCCCGGCCAGGGTGACGAGATCGATGCTCTCCAGTTCCAGGTCGCGGTTGAAGGTGGTGGACATGCCGATCAGCACATCGTCGTCACCGTACTCCGCCAGCACCGTGCGGAGCATGCCAGTGACATCGGCGAGCACGGCGTCGGCGGTGGGCTGCGCCGGGGCCGGCTGGGTGGGGTTCATCGGGGGGACTCCTCGGCTGCTTCGTGGGGGTGCGGATCGTCGGCTCGTCTGTCGTCGGCCGGTCCGCCGCTGACTTGTCCGTCGTCGGTTGGTCCGCCTTCGGCCGGTCCGTCTTCGGCTTGTTCGTCTTCGGTTCCGGGGCCGGTCGTCCACGCCACGACGTAGGTGCGGTCCGGCAGGGCGGGCGGATTGGTCACCGGGGCGCAGTGCACGGTGTAGACGCGTTCCAGGCGGCCGGAGACCAATAGCCGGCTGCCGTCCGGGGTGGTCTCCAGTACCGCGAAGTCCCGTGGCCGGCCGCCGAATCCGACGCCCTCGGCCTTGGCGACCGCCTCCTTGGCGGCCCAGAACCGGGTGAACCACTCGGCTTCCGTGCCGGTGCCGTCCGTCGACCGGGTGTGCAGCAGGCGCAGTTCGGCCGGGCCGAGTGCGGTGGTGAGGGTGGCCGGGTCACGCTCGGTGACCTCTTCGATGTCGATGCCGGGGCCGGGCTGCGGGGTGTGCGGCCGGACGATCGCCACGGCCGCCTCGGCGCGGTGGGCGAGCGAGACGTCCAGCGGGGGCAGGGCGCGGCCGTGCGTGCCGGTGATGCAGGGGCGGCCCAACTCGTCATTGTGGACGCGGAGTTCGGCCGGGAAGACGGGGCCTTCGCCGTGCTGCCACAGCCAGTGCCGTACGGCGTCCTTGACCGCGATCCGCCCGAGCAGCCACTGCCGCCGGCCGCGTGGCGGGCGTGCGGCGTACTCGGCCCGCTCGGCACCGCCGAGCGTGTTGCGCATGATCAGCTCGCGGGAGGCGAGGTCCGGCCAGCGCTCGTGCACCACCGCCCAGACACCGGGTCCGGTCTCGGACAGGGTGTGGCGCTCGGGGAAGCGTTCGACGGGCCGGGTGGTCGGGTCGTTGTCGAAGCGGCGGTCCTGCCAGCCGCCGATCACGGCCCATACCCGGCCGTCGACGGTGAGTTCCGCGTCGGCTTCGAGGACGGTGTCGGTGAGGGAGGTGATCCGCAGGACGCATCCCACCTCGGTGCCGGGGGCCGGGTGGGGCCCGTGGAACCGTATGTGCCGCATCCGCACGGGGAAGACGACAGTCCGTTCGGTACGGGTCGCCATGATCCAGTAGCCGAGGAGCTGGCCCACGTTGTCCAGCAGGGCGCCCGGCGCGGCGGGGGCGGTGATCACACCCCGGATGTGCCGCTCGCCGAGCGCGGTGAGGTCGGTGAGGCCCTGGAATCCGGGGCCGTGGAACATCCAGCGCTCCCGGTAGATCTGGGCGGCGGTGTGCTCGGGGCGGCGTTCGGGCGCGTCGGGGACCGGGCCGGGCGGGGGCGGTTCGGGGTGGTGCGGGGCGAGTTCGACCGTGGCGCGGGCCGTGGGCCCGAAGGCGACGGTGACGCGGTCCTGACGGACGGGGTCCGGGGTGACGGTGACCGGCACGTCGACGGGGGGTGTTGCGGTGAGCCAGCGGTCGAAGCGGGCCTCGTGCACGGCGACCGCCCGCAGCCCGGGGGCCGCCGCCTCCGCCGCGTCCATCAGATGCCGCACGATCGTGGTGGCCGGCACCACCGGCCAGCGGTCCTCTAGATCCGGCCAGCCGGGGCGTTGCGGGAAGAAGCAGTGGTCCAGGAGGTGGGGCATGGTGTGGGGGGAGACGTGGACCGTGGTGGTCGTCCGGGTCGGTCCGAGGGGGGTGGGTGCGGTGTGGGTGGGCCCGGATCGGGTCGTTGCGGCGCTGGTGTGCCCGATGCGGGTCGGAGCGGCGGCCAGTGGGGTGCGGCGGCGGCCTGCGGTGATCAGCCGGGCAGCCGTGTCGGCGGTGTCCTGCAGCAGGGCGGTCAATTCGGCGGCGATCGGGGAACGGGCGGCGAGGCCGTCCAGTTCGCTCAGGCCCGGTCCGGCCGGTCCGCCGAGGCCGGGACCGGCTGGGTGGTGCGGGGTCTCGGCAGGCGCGGCGACCGCTCCCTGGCGCAGTTCCGCGCGGAGCGTGTCGAGCAGTGGGCCGTTCAGGGAGACGAGGGCGCCGCCGAGGTCGAGTCGGATGGGTGTGGGTGGGCGGCGGCGGGACTGTGCGGGCGCCGGGGCGCGGGATGGCAGTGCCGGGACCGTCGGCGCTCCGGCCGTCCACAACGCCGTTGCCACGCGGCGCAGTTGGGACATGCCGCTGCGCTCGGGCACGTTGGCTGCGACCGTCAGGTGGTCGCGATCGCCGAGGGTGTCGTCGATCAGGGAGGTGAGCCGGCCTGGGCCCACCTGGACGAAGACCCGGTGACCGGCGTCGTACAGGGCCTCGGTCAGCTCGCGGAAGCGGACCGGTTCCAGCAGGTGCCGTAGGAACAGCTCGCGTACCGCCGACTCGGCCTGCGGGAAGGGCGCCGCGGTGGTACCGGACCACACCGGCACGCTCGGCGGGTGCAGCCGGAAGCGTTCGGCGGCCTGCTTGATGGGTGCGAGGTACGGCTCCAGCATCGGCGTGTGGAAGCCGGACTGGAAGGGCAGCACCTGGCAGATCACCCCCTGTGCGCGCAGGGACCGTACGAACTCCTCGACCGCCGCGCCGGGTCCGCAGACCATGGACTGACGGGGCGCGTTGTCGTGGGAGAGCACGATCCCGAAGTCCGCCCAGGACTCGGCGAGCGCGGCGCGGACCTGTGCGGCGGAGGTGCCGAGAGCGGCGAAGGCGAGACCGGGGACGGTGACCGTGTCCGGGTCGAACTCGGCCATGAACGCGTCCACTTGGTCCGGCGCGTACAGTCCCGCCGCCGCCATGGCCGTCCACTCGCCGACGCTGTGCCCGGCGACCGCGTCCGGTACGACGCCCATGCGGCGCAGCGCCCGGTCCAGCAGGCGGCCCACGCCGACGACCCCGAAGCCGTGCCTGCCCACGTCGCCGACCCGGACGTGCGTGCCGGACAGCGGGGGCAGGCCGAAGTGGGCGGCGATGTCGTCCGTGCGCGGGGTGAAGTCGCCTTCCAGTCCGGGGAAGACGAACGCCGGCCCGCCGCCGGCCCGGCCGAGCAGCGGGCCCGGCCGGAACCACACATCGCTGCGCCCCTGCCAGGCGCGCTCCTTGGCTGCCGCGCGGCGCGCCAGGGCGAGCCGCTTGGCGGTCGGGGCGACGATCCCGAGCCGGACGGGACCGGCGTCGCAGTGCGGCCGGGCGGGGTCGAGCCCTGCGGCCGCCACGGCCGAGTCGTCGGTGTCGAGGAGGGCGGCAAGGCCGGCCACGCTGTCGGCAGCGAGGAGCAGGATCCGCTCGGGCTCGGTGACCTGCACGGGAGCGGGAGTGGGGGCGCGCGCGGGCACGGGCGTCGGCACGGACGCGGGCCCGGAGTGCGTACGGCGATTCGCACGGGTCCCCGGTGCCTCCTCCAGCACCACATGGGCGTTGATCCCGCCGAACCCGAAGGCGTTCACGGCGGCGCGGCGGACCGGCTGCACGGCGTCGGTCTCCCAGGGCCGGGAGCGCGCCAGGGTGCGGAAGCGGGTGGCGGCCAGGGCGGGATGCGGGTCCTCGCAGTGGAGGGTGGGCAGGAGGGTGCCGTGGTGGAGGGCGAGGGCGGCCTTGACCAGGCCCGCGACCCCGGCCGCCGGCATGGTGTGGCCGATCATCGACTTCACCGAGCCGAGGACCGGACGGAGTTCACTGCCACCGGCGGGGCCGAACACCTCGGCCAGGGTGGCGAGTTCGGCGGCGTCACCGGCGGGAGTCGCGGTGCCGTGGGCCTCCAGCAGGCCGAGGGAGTCCGGTGCGGCGGGGTCGAGTCCGGCGGCCCGCCAGGCCTGCCGCACGGCTCTGGTCTGCCCGCCGGGGTCGGGGGCGGCCAGGCCCGCCGTACGGCCGTCGCTGGCGATGCCCGTGCCCCGGATCACCGCGTACACACGGTCGCCGTCGCGTTCGGCGTCCGCGAGCCGCTTCAGTACGACGACACCCGTGCCCTCGCCGATGAGGATGCCGTCGGCGTCACGGTGGAAGGGGCGGACGCGCTCGGTCGGGGACAGGGCGCGCAGCTGGGCGAAGACGCTCCAGAGGGTGATGTCGTGGCAGTGGTGCACTCCCCCGGCCAGCATCAAGTCGCAGCGGCCGGTGGTGAGTTCGGTGACCGCCTGGTCCACGGCGACCAGCGAGGAGGCACAGGCCGCGTCCACGGTGTAGGCGGGGCCGCGCAGGTCGAGCCGGTTGGCGATGCGGGAGGCGGCGAGGTTGGGGACCAGGCCGATCGCCGACTCCGGGCTGTCGGGGCCGAGCCGTTCGATGAACGCGGCGCGGATGCCGGCGAGTTGGTCGTCGGCGAGGTCGGGCAACAACTCACCCAGAGTGCGGGTCAGTTGTCCGGCCGTGCGCACCCGCTGGTCGAGGCGGACCAGGCCCGGGGTGAGATAGCCGCCGCGCCCCAGGGCCACGCCGATCCGGTCCCGGGCCGGCAGCCGTTCCGCGCCGCCCGCGTCGGCGAGCGCGGCGGCGGCCACGTCGAGGGCGATCAGCTGGTCGGGCTCGGTGCCGGGCACCGAGGCGGGCATGATGCCGTACCGGGTGACGTCCACCTGGGCCAGGCCGTCCACGAAGCCGCCGCGCCGGCAGTACACCTGGTCGGCGACGGCGGGCCCGGCGGCCGAGCCGGGCCGGTAGTAGTCGGCGTCCCAGCGGTCCGCGGGGACGTCGCGGATCGCGTCGACGCCGTCACGCAGATTGCGCCAGTACGCGTCGAGGCCGGGGGCGCCGGGTAGCAGCACCGCCATCCCGACAATGGCGGCGGGAGTCTGACGGATCGTCATGTCACCAGCCCGAAGCGGTGTAGACGACGGCCCGGGCCGACGGCTCGCCCCAGGCGAGTTCCCGGAGCAGGGCAGCGGTGCCCTCGTCCGGGTCGATCAGCTCGACGCCGCGCCGGGCGTACTCGCGGCCGAGTTCCGCGCCGACCATGCCGCTGTGCGTGCCGGACGGCGCCCAGGGTCCCCAGTGGACGGTCAGCGCGCGAGCGCCCGCGCGGGCGGCCCAGTCGGTGCCGAGCGCTTCGAGGGCGTCGTTGGCGGCGGCGTAGTCGGCCTGGCCGCGGTTGCCGAGGACGGCGGCGATGCTGCCGAACAGCACGGTGAACGCGGGCGTGCCGGGCAGGTCGTCCAGCGCGGCGAACAGCGCCGCGGCCCCGGCCGTCTTCGTGCCGTAGACCCGATGGAAGGACTCGGGGGTCTTGTCGGCGATCAGCCGGTCCTCGATCACGCCGGCGGCGAAGACGACTCCGTCGAGGCGGCCGTGTTCGGCGTGGATCTCCTTGACCGCCTGCAGGACGGCGTCCCGCTCCCGGAAGTCCACCGCGCGGTAGCGGGCCTCGCTGCCGAGCGCGCCGAGCTCGGCGAGCGTCGTGGTGATCTCCCGCTGGGCGAGGATCAGTTCGGCGGCCCGGTTGATCTCGGCGGGCCGGGGCGCGCCGGGCCCGGCGGCCAGTGCCGCGCGCAGCTCGACTGGGGTGTGGGCGGCGGCGGTGCGCGGGTCCTCGCGGGCGCCGGGCCCGGCGGCCAGTGCCGCGCGCAGCTCGACTGGGGTGTGGGCGGCGGCGGTGCGCGGGTCCTCGCGGGCGCCGGGCGCGGGGGTGCGGCCCAGCAGCTCGACACGGCACCGGCAGGCGCCGGCCAGCGTGGCCGCGAACCTCGCGGTGATGCCCCGGGCTCCGCCGACGAGCAGCACGACGGAGTCCCGGTCGAGGCCGAGCGCGGCCGCTTCGGCGGCACCGGGTCCGGCGGGTCCGGCACCGGTGGCGGCGAGCGGGCCGAGCGGCGCGGGCACCAGCTCGAACCCCTGCCGGGTCCCGGCCGCCGTCCGCAGGACCACGGGGGCCGCTTCGGGTGCGCGCAGCTCGGCGAGTACGGCGTCGGCGACGGCGGCCGGGCTGGTGTCCGCCACGGCGACGACCCGTGCGAGCAGTCCCGGGTACTCGCGGCCGACGCTGCGGAACAGCCCGTCCAGGCCGGCCGCGCGCAGGGCGCCCGCCGGGTCGGCGGCCCGGACGGCGACCAGCGAGCGGGGCTCGTGGGCGAGCGCCGCCCGGAGCACGGGGAAGGCGTCCGGCAGCACCGGGAGGTCCGGGCCGGGCAGCGCGCCGAGGTACACGACACCGTCGACCGGGCCGTCGGCCCCGGTGAGGAGGTGACTCCGGTCGAGGATCACGGTGTCGGCCCCGTGCGCCGTGAGCCGCGCCGCGACCTCGGCCGCCGCGCCCGCCACGTCTCCCAGGACGGCGAAGCGCCGACCGGACAGCACAGGGCCCTGGCCGGGGGCCGGGTCCGGCAGGGGCACGGGCCGCCGCTCGAACCGCTGGGGAGCCACGCCGAGTGCCGGGGTGTGCGACGGCTCGGGCCGCTCCTCCCCCGGCCGCCGCCCACCCGCGTCACCGGTGGACGGCGCCTCAGCCCGCCCGCCCCCGCCGGGAGACGACACCTCGCCCCGCACTCCCCAGCCGCCGATCTGCGGAGCCTCGGCCGGCCGCTCAGCCTGCCCGCCCCCCTCACCGGTGTCCGCGCCGACCCGCGCCAGGAGCCACCCCGTCACCGCAGCCGCCGTACGTGCCTTGGCCAGCTCTTCCAGTTCCGCGTCGGCCAGGACGCGGGCGCCGTCCGCGATACCGAGGCGCTTGGCGAGTTCGCCCGCGATCTCGGCGCGCTTGATCGAGTCGATGCTGAGGTCCGCCTCCAGGTCGAGATCGGGCTCGATCATGTCGACGGGATAGCCGGTGCGCTCGCTGATGATCTGCAGGACGACCCGCTCCACGTCGTCCACCGGCTCCTCGCCGCCCGGGCTGTCCGGGCCGCCCGGTGCGGGCAACTCCGGTGCGGACGTATGGAGTCCGGGAATCCGTGCCGGAGCCGCCGGTACGGGCGCGACCGGTGCCGGTGGTGCGGTGGCGCCGAAGTAGGTGAGCAGGACGTCGCGCTGGGCGGCGATCATCTCCCGGCTGGTGCGCAGGAATTCGGAGATGAGCGCATCCCGGTCGGCCGGGGCGCCGTACGGCTGGTCGGTGGTCACGGTCGTCTCCCTGACTCGTCGGGCCGGTGCGAGGGCACCGGGCAGGAGTGCTCCGTCGGCGGTGCGGACGAGCTGTCCGTCGACCGTCCAGCCGGGCCGCACGGGCGCCGGGGTGCGCAGCGCGTCGACGGCGTCCCGGCCCCGCAGAAGCCAGGTGGTGCGCACCGGCTGTCCGGCGACGGCGAGCTGGGCGAGGGCGTCGAGCCAGCCGTACAGGCCGCTGCCGGCGTCCGGTTCGCAGGCGACCGTGCGGTGCGGCCGGTCGCCGAGGATCCGTCCGACCAGCCGGGTGAGAACCGTGCCGGGGCCCGCCTCGACGAAGACGCGCGCACCGGCCTCGTACATCGCCTCGATCTGGGCGGCGAAGGCGACCGGGGCGCCGATCTGGGCGGCGAGTTCGGCGCGCACCTCGTCGGGGTCGGGCGGATAGGGCGCGGCGGTGCGGTTGGCCCAGACCGGGAACTCGGGCGCCCGTACCGTCTTGTCCGCGAGCACCTTGGCGAACCGCTCCCCCGCCGTTGCGACGAGCGGGCTGTGGAAGGCGCAGGCCACGGGGATGTGCCGGGCCCCGAGGCCCGCGGCCCGCAGCAGCCGTACGGCCGTCTCCACGTCCTGCGTCGGTCCTGAGATCACCGTCTGGTCCGGCGAGTTGAGGTTGGCGGCGACGACCGAGCCGGGTGCCCCGGCCGTGTGCAGGGTGCGTACGACGGTCTCGGCGGAGGCGCCGACGGCGGCCATGGTGCCCGGGTCGTCGCCCGCCGCCGCCAGGATCGCTCCCGCCCGCTCGGCGCTCAGCTCCAGCAGTGTCTCGGGGTCGAGGGCACCGGCCGCTGCGAGGGCGGCCAGCTCGCCGTAGCTGTGCCCGGCGGCCTGGTCGGGGCGGACCCCGGCCGAGGTGAGGAAGGCGTGTGCGGCGAGGCCCGTGATGCCTAGGGCGGGCTGGGCGACCCGGGTGTCGGTGAGGGCGGCCCGGCGGCGCTCGCGGGCGGTGTCGTCGAAGGCGGCCGGCGGATGGACGGCGTCGGCGTGCCCGCGGCCGAGGTCCAGGTACTGCCGCAGTTCGGGGAGGTGGACCAGGAGGTCGGCGAGCATGCCGGGGCGCTGACTGCCCTGACCGGGGAAGAGGAAGGCGGTCAAACCGTCGACGGGGTCGGCGACATGGATCCCGGCGGCCGGATCGCGCTCCCCGGCGAGGAGCCGCCGTAGCTGCCCGGTGAGTTCCTCGGGGTCGCGGGAGACGACCGCGGCCCATACCGGTTCGTGCGAGGTGTCGGCGCGGTGGGCCGCCGCGAGGGCGAGGTCGCGCAGGCGCCAGGGGCGGCCGTCGGCCTCGGCGGCCCGGAGGAGTTCCTCGGCCTGCCGACGGGCCGCCGCCGTGTCCCGGCCGCGGAAGAGGAACAGTTCGGCGGGCCAGGCGTCCACGGTGTGCCGGGGCGGCACGGCGTCGGGGTGAGCGGCCAGTACCGCGTGGAAGTTGGTGCCGCCGAAGCCGAACGCGCTGACTCCGGCGAGGCGTTCGGCGGCCGGTGCGGTCCAGGGCCGGGCGCGGGTGTGGAAGGCGAAGGGGCTGTCGTCCTCCGCCCAGGCCGGGTTGGGCCGCTCCAGGTGCAGGGTGGGCGGGGTGACCCCGGTGTACAGGGCGAGGGCGGTCTTGATCAGGCCGGCGAGTCCGGCCGCGCACTTGGTGTGCCCGATCTGCGACTTGACCGAGCCGAGCGCACAGCCGCCCGTACCCGCGCCCGCCTCGCTGAACACCTCGGCGAGTACGGCGAGTTCGGTGCGGTCGCCGACGACGGTCCCGGTGCCGTGCGCCTCGACGAGGCCGACGTCCGCGGGCGAGACTCCGGCGTTGCGGTACGCGCGCTCCAGGGCTGCCCGCTGGCCTTCGGGGCGGGGTGCGGTCAGGCCGAGGGAGCGGCCGTCGCTCGCGGAGCCGAGGCCCTTGACCACGCCGTAGATCCGGTCGCCGTCCCGCTCGGCGTCCACGAGCCGTTTGAGGACCACGCAGGCCACCCCCTCGCCGAGGGCGATGCCGTCGGCGGAGGCGTCGAAGGCGCGGGAGCGGCCGGTCGGGGAGAGCGCGTGGACGGAGGAGAACAGGACGAAGTCGTTGATGCCGTTGTGCAGGTCGGCGCCGCCGCACAGCACGAGGTCGCTGGTGCCGGAGACGAGTTCCTTGCAGGCCACGTCGAGGGCGGCGAGGGAGGACGCGCAGGCGGCGTCCACGGTGAAGTTGGCGCCGCCGAGGTCGAGCCGGTTGGCGATCCGGCCGGAGATGACGTTGGCGAGCATGCCGGGGAAGGAGTCCTCGGTCAGCCGGGGCAGCTGCTCGTCGATGCCGTCGGGGACCTTGCCGTAGTACGCGGGCAGGACGGCGCGCAGCGTGACGGCGTTGGACAGGTCGCTGCCCGCCTCGGCGCCGAAGACGACGGAGGTCCGCGCGCGGTCGAACTCCCGCCCCCGCTCGCCGTATCCGGCGTCCTCCAGCGCGCGGTGGGCCGCCTCCAGGGACAGCAGCTGGACCGGCTCGATGCTGCCGAGGGAGGCGGGCGGGATGCCGTAGCTCAGCGGGTCGAAGGGGATGCGGGGCAGGAAGCCGCCCCACTTGGACGCGGTGCTGCCGGCGGTGTGGTGCACGGCCGGGTCCCAACGCTCGGGCGGTACCTCGGTGACGGCGTCGCGTCCGGCGACGATGCCGGCCCAGAAGGCGGCGAGGTCGGGGGCCTGCGGGAACATGCAGGCCATCCCGACGATCGCGATGTCGAGCGGCGCGGGCGGTGCCGGTTCGGCGGCGGAGGGCGGGCTCGGTCGGGCGGCCGGCCGGTTCAGGAAGTCGGCCGCGCCGTCGGTCACCGAGTGGTGCAGGTCCGCGAGGGTGGTGGTGGCCGAGCGCAGGACGGCGACCTCGCCGGCCATGAACATCCCGTCGGAGAGCTGCCGTTCCTCGCCGACGTCCGTCAGCGCACCGTCGTCATCGCGCTCTACGCCCTTGCTGGCGATGCGCAGCCGTCCCACGTTGAGCCGTTCCAGGCCCTCCCAGATGTCCCGGTCGGGCAGGCCCTGCGCCCTTAGCGCGGCCTCCCGGGCGCGGTAGTCGCCGGTGAAGGGGCTCGGCACGCAGCGGGTGGCGTGGCCGGGGGCGGTCTCCAGCAGGGCGGTCGTGGTGGCGGCGAGGACCTGCCGCTGGAAGAGCGGCCGGATGGCGCCGTGGGCCACGGCCTCCTCGGTGAACAGGTAGGCGGTGCCCATGAGGAGGCCGACGGCGGCGCCCCGTGCGGTGAGCGGTGCGGCCAGGGCCGCGACCATCGCCGCGGACCGCTCGTCGTGGATGCCTCCGGCGAGGAACACCTCCAGTTGCCGGGCCTGCGCGTCGTCGGTGCCGGCGTCGGTCAGGAAGTCCTCCAGCACGGCGAGTTGGGCCTCCCACAGCGGGAAGGAGGCTCGCGGTCCCACGTGGCCGCCGCACTCGGACCCCTCGAACACGAACCTGCGCACACCGGCGTCCAGGAACTGCCGCAGCAGCCCCGGCGAGGGCACATGCAGGAACGTGCGGATCCCGGCGCGCTCCAGCGTCTGGGCCTGGGCGGGCCGTCCGCCCGCGACGATCGCGTGCGTGGGCCGCAGCTCCCGTACGGCGTCCAGCTGGGCGTTCCTGATGTCCTCGGGCGCGAAGCCGAGCACCCCGACGCCCCAGGGCCGCCCGTCCAGCACGGCCCGCGCCTCGGTGAGCATCGACCGGGTCCGCGCGCCATCGGCGAGGGCCAGCGCGAGGAACGGCAGCGCCCCGTCCTCGGCGACGGCAGCGGCGAATCCGGCGTGATCGCTCACCCGGGTCATGGGCCCTTGCGCGACCGGGAGCCGAGTTCCGAGCGCCCTGCTCATGGGCGACCCGGGGCGCAGGGCGGACGCGGGGCCGACGCCGGGCACGCCGTGCTTCGCTGCCGGTACCCGGTCGCCGTCCGTCACTTCACGTGTTGCCGCGGGCCAGGGGCTGCCGTCGGTCACGTCATGCGTCTCCGCCGGCGCCGAGCCCGTGTCGGTCACTTCCCGGATCGCCCCCGACACCGCCCGCACCACCCGCCGTACATCCCCGTACCGTTCGGCGAATCGGGCGGCCAGGAACCCGTCCTGGCCCACCGGCAGCAATTGGCCGCGCACATCCCCGGCGCCCAGCAGGGGCGCGACCGCCTCGGGGGCGTCGGCGGGTGGCTGTGGGGCGTCCGGGCCCCGGCGTCGCAGTACCCGGTGGCCGCCCAGCACCACGGTCTCCGAGCCGTCCAGGGGGCGCAGCACCGAGCGGACCGTCTCCGGCAGGGCCGATTCGGGGAGCAGCGCCAGCTGGCTGTCCAGGACGACCCCGGCGGCACCGCCGGCCACGGCGGCCGCCGCCGTGCGCGGCCCGATGCCACCGCACGCCCAGACCGGGACCGAGCCCAGCTCCTCATCGGACAGCAGCTGTTGCAGCAGGACGAAGGTGCTCAGCTCGCCGACCCGGCCGCCGCTCTCGGCGCCCCGGGCGATCAGCCCGTGCGCACCGGCGTGTACGGCTGCGTGGGCCTGACCGAGGTCGGTGATCTCCGTCAACACCCGGCATGACGAGGGGAGTTCAGCCGGATTCCAGGTGGCGTCCGGGGTGTGGACCACTGTGTCGAGGGCGTCGCCGACGTCGGCCGGGGTCAGGGCGCAGCGCCCGGTCACCCGTATGCCGAAGGGGCCCGGGGCGGCCCGTCTCAGCCGCGCCAGCTCCTCTCGTGATATTCGGTCGCCGGTACCGAGGTCGAGGACGCCGAGCGCGCCGGCGGCGCACGCTGCGGCGGTGAGACCGGCGTCGGGTTCTCCGCAGGGGGTGAGGCAAAGGACGAGGTCGAGGGCGCGCGCAGGGGAGGTCATGATGGCTCCGGCACGATCAGCGAGACTGCACGGTGGGGGGTGTGCGGCGGAACGCTCTGATGTGAGGGCACCGGAACCTAGCCCCGGGTTACTCACGGGTCAATAACGTCACGCCCTTTTCTTGGCTGGTGAGATCGATTCGGCCAGTGGGCCGAATTCCCGACAAGAACCGGGAAACGCTGTTATTCCGCTCGTGGGTGCGGGCGCGGGACCACCGGGGTCCACACGCCACACCACCACAAGCCCGTCAAAGCGTCCGACCGCTTCACCGTGCACTCACCCTGCCGCAACGCGCTGGGGCAGTCACTCGACGTCTGTAAATTTCACATGACTTTAGCGCTGTGACTCGAACGCGATCAGGCGTTCGGGAGACGGCGCGAGGCGGCAGGTCAGCGCAGCAGTGCCCCCGCGGTCGCCGGTACGGCGGCGACCGCGTCGGCGGCCGACGACACGACGTCGTGGGCCGCGTGCACCGCCTCGGCCGGCGACACGGGAGCGGCTCGCCGCCGGTCGCGTTCGGCGCTGACCGGAGCGATCCGGGTCTCGTTCGCCGCACCCGATTCACCCGGCTCCCCCGACCCGCCGCCCGCGTCCTCCGGGTTCCCGCCCGACGCGCCTCCGTAAGGCGCGCCCTGGGCATCCCCCTTCGGATCCCCCGGCTGCCGGTCCCTCGGCACCCCGGCCCCGCCCGAAGCACCGTCAGCACCGTCAGCACCGCGGGCGCCCGAAACAGCCGATGCGCCGGGAGCACCCGGACCGCCCGGCTCATCCGGCTCGCCAGGCCCACCCCGCGCCGCATCAGGCCGCCGAACCCCGTCCGCCCCCGCCTCCAGCACCCAGCGCTGCTCCGGCGAGCCGTCGCGTGGCGCCAGCCCGACCCGGACGGACGTACCACCCGAGCCGCAGCCGGAGCTGGAGCAGGCAGCGAGCGCGAGGCCTTCCTGCCCGCGGAGCAGGATCTCGCCCCGCACGGTGAAGTCGTACGTCACCTCCCCGGCATGGACCACACATCCGGCCAGCACGACGGTCCTCGCACCGGGGTCGGAGGCAAGGCACAGGGCCGGATCGGCGGCGCTGCGCAGCAGTCCGTCATCCTGGTACGACCACTGCTGCGTGGCGGCGGACGAGCACGGCGCGAGCCCGACACCCGCGCCGGACTCCACGGCGTCCCCGCGTACGTCCAGACAGCGGCCGGAGCCGAGACCCCGCAGGATGCCGTGGGCGACCTCGACGGGATCGCCGGCCGAGGCGGCGGAGGAGGCGGGGGAGGCGGGCCGGGCATCGGTGCCGCCCGGCCGGGTGGTGCGGCCGGCGGGGGCGCCCCAGGTGGCGCCGGGTACGGGGACACCGTTGTCATCGGACCAGCTTCTGACCACGAGGACGGTGGCGAGCAGCACGAGCGAGGTCAGTCCGACGCCGACAGCCAGAGCGGTGCGGCGGCGGCCGCCGGGCGCGGTGCGGTGTCTGCCGGCGGGCGCCGAAGCCGCCGGGCCGGGCGCTGCCGCGCGGGGCGCCGACGAGTTCGCCAACTCCTCGGCGGTGCCGCGGCCGGGCCGTGAGTCGAGATAGCGGCGGGCTCCCCAGCCGAGCACGGTCTCGGCGAGCAGGAGGCCCAGGCCGTCGTCGAACAGCGCGAAGGTCTCGGCGGCGTGCCGGCAGTACGCACAGACCGTCAGATGCTGCCGCACATCCGGCAGCAGGGCACCGCCACGGCGCATGGGGACGTCCAGGAGCCGGTTGTAGAAACGGCATTCGCTGGACGGCGCGAGTTCCCGGTGCGCACGTACGCAACCCGCCCGGAATTGCTCACGCGCCTGCTCCAGGGCCGCCGACGCGGTGGCCGGGGCGATACCCAGCAGACCGGCGGGTATGTTTATGGGCTCGGCTTCGACCTCGGTGTGCCACAGAAGGCATTGCGAGGCGCCGGGAAGGGCACGGAAAGCGCGTTCGGCGAGTTGGCGCCTTTCCGGCGTTCCAGGATTTGTCGCACTCAGTCCGCGACCACCGGCGGGTCTGCGCAATTCCGGCAGCGCCGCACAGGCCGCGTCGTCCGCCGCCCAGGCGCGGACGGTGTCGCGGACGGCGACGAGCAGTTGGGGACGCAGGGCGCCGCCGATCGCCCCGCCCTCCAGGCGGCCGAGAACCTCGTGGAAGGCGGCGGTGGCCACGAGGTGGGCGGTGGGACCGGCGGAGGCCAGGCAGACGATGGCGTGATCGCGGGCGGCCCGCCAGTGGCGGGCCAGCAGCAGGGCGACGGCGTGATGGCGGGCGTGGCGGGGACCGCCGAGCCCGGCGACGAGATTGCGGTCGGACTCCCCGGGCGAACCGGGCACGGGCGGATATGGCGGGCGTGGGGGGTATGGGGACTGCACGGAACCATTTCCTTTCCAGCCGCAGGACCGCACGTGAAATGCCGTCCTGTCGGAAAGCAGTGCTGATTTGGTGCATACCTGGAGCTGGTACATACCTAAAGGGCCGGCCGGGGCGCTCAACGCCTGCCTTTGCCCTCCCGCGGGAAGGCTCACCTTCGCACACGCGGCTCACAGGAAACAAGAAGTTCGTTTGACCCGACTTCAAAGTCGGCGAATTGCACGACAGTTACCTGCGGTATCACTTCACAGCCGGTTCCCATGCTTCTCCGGGCGTGCTCTCATCCGCGCCCTCCAGCATGGGCCGCATGATCGCCCCCCACTCCTCGGCCACCCCCGCCGCCCGCTCCACGGTCCGCAAGGCGGTCGTACCCGCCGCCGGACTCGGCACCCGGTTCCTGCCCGCAACCAAGGCCACCCCGAAGGAGATGCTGCCGGTCGTCGACAAGCCGGCCATCCAGTACGTGGTCGAGGAGGCGGCCGCGGCCGGTCTGGACGACATCCTGATGGTCACCGGCCGGCACAAGCGCGCCATCGAGGACCACTTCGACAACGCCTTCGAACTGGAGCAGGCGTTGGCGGCCAAGGGCGACACCGTGCGGCTGGACGCGGTGCGCGATCCTGCGCGGCTCGCCGACATCCACCACATCCGCCAGGGCGACCCGCTGGGCCTCGGCCACGCCGTGCTGTGCGCCCGCCACCACGTCGGGAACCAGCCCTTCGCGGTCCTCCTCGGCGACGATCTCATCGATGCGCGCGAGACCTTGCTGAGCCGCATGCTGGAGGTTCGCGACGCCTGCGCGGGCAGCGTGGTGGCGCTGATGGAGGTGGCCCCGGAGCAGATCCACCTCTACGGCTGCGCGGCGGTGGAGCCGACGGACGAGGAGGGTGTCGTACGGGTCACCGGACTGGTGGAGAAGCCCGCGCCCGGGACCGCGCCGAGCCGGTACGCGGTCATCGGCCGCTATGTCCTCGACCCGGCCGTCTTCGACATCCTGGAGCGCACCCCGCCGGGCCGCGGCGGCGAGATCCAGCTGACCGACGCGCTACAGGACCTCGCGGCGGGCGGCACCGTGCGCGGGGTCGTCTTCGACGGGCTGCGGTACGACACCGGGGACAAGGCCGACTATCTGCGTACGGTGGTCGCCCTGGCCTGCGCGCGCCCGGACCTCGGACCCGAATTCACCGGCTGGCTCAAGGAGTTCGTGGCGGGCCTGGAGGACGGCGAAGCCGACGGCCGGGACGGGCGCCGGGCCGCCTGAGGCGACGCACGGACATAGGAAAGGAGCCTCGGGCGGGCATACAAGAGGAACCTCGGCCGGGCCCCTCACCCGTTGCCCTGCCGGACCTGACTGTTGGGACGCGGCGTCCGGACGACGGTCGCCTCGCTCGTCACTGCGCCGTCCACGGTCCGGGGCCGCAGACGAAAGTAGCAGCCATCAAGCGTCCAGCGGTGATCGAACTGTGCGGGCGCGGGGCGGGGTGGCCGTGTCGGGCCTGGCTGATGCCGCTGTTGACCCGCCCCGGTCTCGTCAGTTGCCGGTTGCCGACGACTGCTGCTTGCCCTTCAGGCCCGCTTCACGCTGCGGGCGCCGGGTGAGCACGAGCGGACCTTCCTCGGTGATGGCGACCGTGTGCTCGGAGTGGGCGGTGCGCGAGCCGTCGGCCGAGCGGATCGTCCAGCCGTCGGGGTCGTACACGATCTCGCTCGTGCCGGCGGCGAGCCAGGGTTCGATCGCGATCGTCAGGCCGGGGCGCAGCTTGAAACCGCGGCCCGAGCGGCCGTCGTTGGGGATGTGCGGGTCCTCGTGCATGGTGCGGCCGAGGCCGTGCCCGCCGAACTGGAGGTTGACCGGGTATCCGTACTCCTTGGCGACGGCGCCGATGGCCGCGGAGATGTCGCCCAGTCTGTTGTCTGGCCGGGCCTCCTTGATCGCGGCCTCCAGGGCGACCTCGGTCGCCTCAATCAGCCGCAGGTCCTCCTCGGCCGGCGTGCCGACGATGAGGGAGTAGGCCGAGTCCGCGACCCAGCCGTCGATACCGACGGCGATGTCCATGCTCAGCAGATCCCCGTCGCGCAGCTTGTAGGTGTGCGGCAGTCCGTGCAGCACGGCGTCATTGACCGAGAGGCACACCACGTTGCGGAAGGGACCGCGGCCGAACGAGGGCGAGTAGTCCCAGTAGCAGGATTCCGCGCCGCGCTCCTTGATCCGGCGGCGGGCGTGGTGCTCCAGGTCCATCAGATCGACTCCCACATCGGCGAGTTCGCCCAGCTCGGCGAGCAGCTCACCGAGGAACCGGCCGGTGACACGCATACGTTCGATCTGGTCAGGAGACTTGAGCTCGATCACTTGCGGTCCTCGATTCCTGTGGCATGCGGAGGTATTTTTATACCAGACGGTGGAGTGGTTGCCATCAACAAGGCCTGGCCATAACGTAGTTGCATGGTCCGCCTCCCCCTCGCCCCCGAACAGATCGCCGCAGGTCGACGCCTCGGGGGCGTCCTGCGCAGCGCCCGGGGCGGACGCCGCCTCGTCGAGGTGGCCCTGGCGGCGGGCATCTCGCCGGAGACCCTCCGCAAGATCGAGACCGGCCGACTGCCCACACCCGCGTTCGGCACCGTCGTTCAGCTCAGCGAGGTGCTCGGCATCCCCCTGGCCGAGCTCGCCGACGCCTGGCGCGCCGATCCGGCGCGGGAGGAGTCCGCATTCGGCGCCGATGCGGTCGAGGCCGCGTCGTAGCGCAGGCGACACCGAGGGGCGCCTCACCCGCGCCGCGCCACCGCGGGCCACACGTCCGGCCACCCCGGACCGGATGGTCGGCATGATGCTCCGCACGGGCCCGAACGCGGACATGTCCGGTCCGCGCCGGGGCGACCTCGGTCTGGCCGAGCCGCACACCTGTCCGCACGGCGTGGTGCGCACGGACCACGTGCAGTCACACCGGCGCCACTCTCGGCGCACACCTGGTGCGCACCTGCCGGGAACTCACGCGAACCCCCGGGACCGACCGGGCACCCCCGCCCCACGCAATGCGGCCCCGACCGAGGCAGAACACCAGGTCGGGGCCACAAAGACAGACATCGAGCCGAGCCCACAGGCTCTACGGCATCTCCGACTGCGACTCAGCCGTTCAGTCGCAAGGTCCATACGACCGTCATCTCGCCGGTGACGGCCCCGTCTTCGCGCTGTATGGAGATGCCGACCGGAAACTCCGGCCGCCCGCCCGCGTCAAGCTCGGCAATGACCTCGGCCGCCGGGCGGCCCAGCGTCGCCGTGGCCGTGACCGGCCCCATGGCCAGCTTCTTGTAATCGATCTCGGCCCGCACCGCGAGCGGCACCGCACGCGAAAGCTGATCGCCGAAGGCCGTGAGCACGATGGCCCCGCTGGCGGACTCGGCCAGAGTGAACATGGCGCCGGCGTGGGGGCCGCCGATGTGGTTGTGGTAGTCCGGCTGGTCCGGCAGCCGCAGCACGGCACGCTCCGGGGTGACCTCGACGAACTCCAGGTTCAACGTACGCACCATCGGAACCGCGGCGGCCAGCATCTCGCCCATCGAGGCGCTTTCAACTGTCATGAGCCAGATGTTACCGGCGGGTAGCGTTGCTGACCAGCCCCTGGCGCCCCACCCTCTCGGCCGGCATCTCGGCCACGAGCCGCCGCTCATCCCGCTTCGCTACCACCCTGACGAGGGCCGGTGACCGAATCGTGTCCCTGACAGCACTAGGGTTACAGGCCATGTGGCCAGATCAGCAGCCGCCAGGGGGCGCGCCAAACCCGCAGAACAACCCGCAGGGCAACCCGCAGGGCAACCCGCAGGGCAACCCGCAGCACAATCCGTATCAGCAGCCGGGTTACCAACAGTCGGGTTACCAGCAGCCGGGCAACCAGCAGCAGAACCCGTACCAGCAGCCCGGGTACCAGCAGTATCCGCAGGCCGGGCAGTACGGCCAGCAGCCGCAGTGGGGGCAGCAGCAGCAGCCCACCGTGCCCGTCCCACAGGCCCCGCAGGGCGGCGGCCGCACCAAGCTGATCGCGATCGTCGCGGCCGCCGCGGTCGTGGTCGCCGCCGGAGTGACCGGCTATCTCGTCCTCGGCAAGAAGGGCGACAAGAACGACCAGGCCGACGGCGGCAAGGGCGGGCAGCACGCGAGCCAGTCGCCCGCCACCCAGCCCACGCCCACCTCGTCGGTGACCGACGATCCGCGCGGCACCCAGTCGGAGAAGCCGACCGTCCCCGGCTGGAAGGTCGTGGTGAATCCCCGGTGGGGCGTCGCGTACGACGTGCCTGCGGACTGGCAGATCCAGTCCCCGGGCCTCGACATCGGCTTCGACCTCCCGAAGACGAAGACCGGGAAGGCCGACAACATCATCCAGTCGGGCACCGCCGAGGACCAGCCGAAGTGGTGCACCTCCGACGACGACAAGGACGGCCGCACCGAAGACACGCCCCTGGCCGTCGTGGGTTCCAAGGGCGCGAGCGGCGCCAAGAGCACGGACGAGATCGCGATCAACACGCCGGCCTGGTGGGTCTACGGCGGCTACACCCAGCCCGACAAGAAGAGCATCACCTTCGACAAGAAGGCCACCCCCTTCAAGACCAATTCGGGCATCCAGGGCAGCTACGGGTGGGCCCAGTCGGCCCACACGCCCCAGAAGGGCAAGTGCGTCAGCGACGGCCAGGCGCTCACCTTCGGCTTCCAGAACTCGGTCCACGACTATGTGTCGTTCAACTTCTACGGGGCCAAGGGCGTGAAGGGCGAGGTGCCCAAGGCGACCGTCATGAAGATCCTCAGCACGGTCCGGCTGCACGGGGACCCCACGAACCAGTGAGCCCGCGGGCCGGTCGGAGAAACGCCCGGTACGGCCGGTCGGCAAGGCGGGCGTTCGCCGGAGAAACCCTTTGCCCGGGCGGCGCGCGCGAGCGATAGTCGCCCGGTGAACCCAGCGTCCGTCCCGCACGGCCCGCGCAGACCCACCTGGGCGGGCCGCAACTACTCCCTGCTGACCACCGCGGGCGTCGTGACCAGCCTGGGTGCGAACGGCTCCCTCGTGGCGGCCGCGTTCGCGGTGCTGGACGCGGGCGGCGACGGCGGGGACGTGGGACTCGTCGCCGCCGCGCGCACCCTGCCGCTAGTGGTGTTCCTGCTCATCGGCGGCGCCCTCGCGGACCGGCTGCCCCGGGACCGCGTGATGGTCGCCGCCAACGCCCTCAACTGCCTCTCGCAGGGCACCTTCGCCGTGCTCGTGCTGGCCGGCGAGCCCCGGCTGTGGCAGATGATGCTGCTCTCGGCGCTGGGCGGGACCGGTCAGGCGTTCTTCGGCCCGGCGGCCGAGGGCATGCTGATGTCCTCCGTGGAGGGCGAGCAGGCGGGGCGGGCGTTCGCCGTCTTCCGCATGGCCGTGCAGGGAGCGGCCCTGGGCGGCGCGGCACTCGGCGGCGCCCTGATCGCCGCCGTCGGCCCGGGCTGGGTCCTCGCACTCGACGCGGCCGCATTCGCCCTCGCCGGCGCTCTGCGTTCCTTCCTCGACGTCAGCCACATTCCGCCGCGCGCACCCGGCGAGGGCATGCCGGCCGATCTCCGCGACGGCTGGCGGGAGTTCATCGGCCGTCCCTGGCTGTGGGGCATCGTCGTACAGTTCTCGATCACCAACGCGGTGGTCGGCGCGGCCGAAGCGGTCTACGGCCCGCTCGTCGCCCGCGACAGCCTGGGCGGCGCGGGACCGTGGGGCCTGGCACTGGCCGCGTTCGGCGCGGGCACGGTGACCGGCGCCCTGCTCATGACCCGCTGGAAACCCCGCCGCCTGCTCCTCGCCGGCACGCTCTGCGTCTTCCCGGCGGCCCTGCCCTCCGTCGCCCTGGCCGTGCCGATGCCGGCGGGCGTGCTGTACGGGGTGATGTTCGCGGCCGGTACGACGGTGGAGGTGTTCGGCGTGTCCTGGATGACCGCGCTGTACCAGGAGATCCCCGAGGAGAAGCTCTCCCGGGTCTCGGCGTACGACTGGTTCGGCTCGGTCGCGCTCACTCCCCTGGCCACGGCACTGGCCGGGCCCGCCGAGGCGACTTTCGGCCGGGCGGCCGCGCTGTGGGGCTGCGCCGGCCTGGTCGTGCTGGTCACCGCGCTGGTGCTCCTGGTCCCGGACGTCCGCACCCTGCCCCGCCGCACCCAGCCGGTCGCCGCCTCCGGGACCGCGTCAGCCGATGCCGAACGCCCCGTCGGGGGGCTCGGGTGACGGCACGGCGTCGGCGTCCTCCACGGGTCGCGCGCCGGCGATGAACTTCCGTACTGCCGCCCCGTGTTCGACCCGCGCCGGAAACGCGTCCGCCGCGGCGCGACGGGCCAGCGCGGCGGTGTCGAGAGACCGGTGCGAGGCGACGAGCACCGCGTTCCCGAACCGCCGGCCGCGCAGCACACCCGGCTCGGCGATCAGCACCAGCTCCGCGAAGTACTCGGCGAGCGTGGCCAGTTGGGAGCGCAGAAAGCCGAACGGCGCCGCGTCGGCGAGGTTGGCCAGATAGACCCCGCCGGGCCGCAGTACGCGCTCGGCCTCGCGGGCGTAGGCGAGCGTGGTCAGATGCGCCGGCACCCGGGACCCGCCGAACACGTCCGCGATCACTACGTCGGCCGAGTCGTCCGGCGCGGCCTCCAGCCAGGCCCGGGCATCGGCGGCGTGCAGCGCGACACCCGAGCCCGCCGGCAGCGGCAGATGCTCGACCACCAGCTCCAGCAGCCCGGCGTCGGCCTCGACGACATCCTGCCGCGAGCCGGGCCGGGTGGCCGCCACATAGCGCGGCAGCGTCAGCGCCCCTCCCCCGAGGTGCACCACATCCAGCGCCCGCCCGGCCTCGGCCACGACATCCAGCACATACCCGAGCCGCCGCGCGTACTCGAACTCCAGATACGCCGGCTCGTCCAGATCCACATACGACTGCGGCGCCCCGTCGACCGTGAGCAGCCAGGCTCGCTCCCGATCCACATCGGGCATCAGCTTGGCGGTCCCATGGTCGGTGGTGCGGATGACAGGTCTGGCTTCGCTCACGGCACCATTGTCACCGGGGCTCGGCGAACACCGGATGCCGGGGCCTGCCGGAGGGGCGTGGGGCTGCATCGTTGTGCGGCTTCCGCCGCGTGGGCGCGACCAGCCACGACGCGCCCGCAGACCCCCACGCACCTCAGCCCCTACGAACCGACGGAAACCACGGTTCCCGCACCCACGGTCCGCCCGCCCTCACGGATGGCGAACCCCAGACCGGGCTCCAACGGGACCTCCCGTCCCAGCTCGACACTCATCTCCACGGTCTCTCCGGGCCGGGCCACACCCACCGAACCGAGGTCGACGTCCCCCACCACATCCGCCGTACGGATGTAGAACTGCGGCCGATACCCGGTCGCGACCGGTGTCGTACGACCACCCTCCCGCGCGGAGAGCACGTACACCTGCGCGGTGAACCGCCGACGCGGCACCACGCTGCCGGGCGCGGCCACGACATGCCCGCGGCGGACCGCGTCCCTCGGTACGCCCCGCAGCAGCAGCGCCACGTTGTCCCCGGCCTGCGCCTCCTCCATCGGCTTGCCGAAGGTCTCGACGCCGGTGACGACCGTCGCGACCCCCGCGCCGAGCACCTCGACCCGGTCGCCGACCCGAACCGTGCCACGCTCGACGGCCCCGGTGACGACGGTCCCCCGCCCGGTGATGGTGAGCACGTTCTCGACGGGCAACAGGAACGGCGCGTCCAGGTACCGCTCGGGCATCGGCACATATGTGTCCACCGCGTCGAGCAGTGCCTCGATGGACGCCGTCCAGCGCGGGTCGCCCGCCAGCGCCCTGAGGCCCGAGACCCGTACGACCGGTACGGAGTCGCCGGGGTAGCCCTGGGCGGTGAGCAGGTCGCGGACCTCCAGCTCGACGAGGTCGATGAGTTCCTCGTCGTCCGTGCCGTCGGCCTTGTTGAGCGCGACGACGATGTGGTCGACGCCCACCTGCCGGGCGAGCAGCACGTGTTCGGCGGTCTGCGGCATGATCCCGTCGAGCGCGGAGACGACGAGGATCGCCCCATCCAGCTGCGCGGCTCCGGTGACCATGTTCTTGACGTAGTCGGCGTGGCCCGGCATGTCCACGTGGGCGTAGTGCCGGGTGTCGGTCTCGTACTCGACGTGCGCGATGTTGATGGTGATGCCGCGGGCGGCCTCCTCCGGGGCCCGGTCGATGCGGTCGAACGGCACGAAGGTGCCGGTGCCGCGCTCGGCGAGGACCTTGGTGATGGCGGCGGTCAGGGTGGTCTTGCCGTGGTCGACGTGACCCATGGTGCCGATGTTCAGGTGCGGCTTGGTGCGCACGTAGGCCGTTTTGGACATGGCTGTACCTCGAAGCCTCTCAGCCGTGGAAGGAAACGCGGGACCCCGAGGACTGGCCGACCCTCCCCCTGCGGGGTCCGCCGGACGTTCCGGAGAGGGTCAGCTTCGGGCGCCGTCGACGGCGGCCACGAGGAGCGGGACGGCAGCCTTCGGCGCATCCGCGACGGCGGATGCTGCGAGGAGGAAGGCGTACCGGAACATGCCGTCGATCATCACCCAGGGCATGTCCGGCGTCGAATGATTTTTCGCGGTACGCGAGTTGGGCCGCGGTAGGCGACCGGGGCCGGATTCAGGCGCCGATGTTCTTCAGCGCCTCCCGCACGGTCAGCGGGGCGAACCGGCCCCGCTCCCGCGCCAGGAAGGCCCGTACGGCCTCGGGGTCGGTCTTCGCGTACTCGCGCAGCGCCCAGCCGATCGCCTTGCGGATGAAGAAGTCGGGGTGCCCGGACTGGAGCAGGCAGTAGGCGAACAGCCGCTCGGGGTCGGTGTGTTCCTTGTACGGCAGCTGATGGAGCAGGGCCGTGCGAGCCACCCACAGGTTTCCGTCGCCGATCCAGGAGTCCATGTCGGCGGTGAGCCCGGGGTCGGCGGCGACCAGGCGGCCGACCACGTGCGCGGCGAGCAGATCGACGGTGTCCCACCAGGGGACGGTCGTCACGAGGTGCCGGGCCACCGGCAGGAAGCCGGAGGAGCAGCGGGCCGCGTGCCTGCGCAGAAGGTCCACCGCGAAGTAGTGGTACTCACGCTCGGGCAGCGCCCAGCAGCGCAGCGCGATCGCGGTGCAGTCGGCCTCGTCGGGGCGGGGTGTGCCCGCGAGGACGGTGCGGGACAGGGCGCGGCGCTGCGGGGTGGGAATGCCGAGGAAGGGCGCCACGTCCTTCATGTACGCCCGCATCGCACCGGCCCGCCCGGGGTCGGCGGCGGGTGGGAACACGGCCGTCAGCCGTTCCAGCACGGTGTCGGCGAGCGCACTGCGCGGCACGTCCGGCGGGGTCGCGCCGGGGACGGTCATGGGACGAACCATGACGTCGAATATACGTTCGCAAACCGGGTGCCCGCCACGGCGCGCCACCACCGCCCGACGGGGCTTGCAACCCCTTCCGTACGGGCGTTCCCTGGAAGTACCGGCGGTGATGCGGGCGCATGGGGCCACGGCACAGTCCGAGGGCCCGCGCCTTCGCGTGCGTCCCCTCCGCAGCGGCCCCTCCGTGCCGCCGTCGTCCAACGCTGGACACGGAGGTGACACAGGTGAAAGCCGTTGTCTACGAAGAGCCTTTCAGTGTGGTCGTGAAGGATGTCCAGGATCCTCGGATCCAGCACCCCAACGACGTGCTCGTACGCGTCACGTCGACCGCCATATGCGGCTCGGACCTGCACATGTACGAGGGCCGCACCGCGGCCGAGTCGGGCATCGTCTTCGGACACGAGAACCTCGGCATCGTCGAGGAGGTCGGCAGCGGCGTGACCTCCTTGGCCAAGGGTGACCGCGTCGTGATGCCTTTCAACGTGGCCTGCGGATTCTGCAAGAACTGCCTCGCGGAAAAGACCGGGTTCTGTCTGACGGTCAATCCCGGATTCGCCGGCGGGGCCTACGGCTATGTGGCGATGGGCCCGTACACGGGCGGCCAGGCCGAGCTGCTGCGGGTGCCGTTCGCCGACTTCAACTGCTTGAAGCTGCCTGCGACCGACTTCGAGACCGACTTCGTGCTGCTGGCCGACATCTTCCCGACGGGCTACCACGGGTGCGAACTCGCCCAGGTGTCCCCCGGTGAGAGCGTGGCCGTCTACGGCGCCGGCCCGGTGGGTCTGATGGCCGCCTACTCCGCGCTGCTGCGCGGTGCCGCGAAGGTCTTCTCCGTCGACCGGGTGCCCGAGCGGCTCGCCAAGGCCGCGGAGATCGGAGCCATCCCGATCGACTTCACCAAGGGCGACCCCGCGGCGCAGATCAAGGAACAGACCGGAGGTGAGGGCACCGACAAGGGCGTCGACGCGGTCGGCTACCAGGCCCAGGCGCACGACGCCAGCCACGAGGAACCCGCCATCGTCCTCAACGAACTGGTCGAGACGGTACGGCCGACGGGCATGCTGGGCGTACCGGGTCTGTACGTGCCCTCTGACCCGGGCGGTCCCGACGAGCACGCCAAGCACGGCCAACTGCTGGTCTCCATCGGCCGGATGTTCGAGAAGGGCCAGCAGATGGGCACAGGTCAGTGCAACGTCAAGCGGTACAACCGCCAGCTGCGCGACCTGATCATCGCCGGGCGGGCCAAGCCCAGTTTCGTGGTCTCCCACGAGCTGCCGCTGGACCAGGCACCGCTGGCGTACGAGAAGTTCGACAAGCGGATCGAGGGCTACACCAAGGTCGTCCTGCACCCCGGGCACGCGCTCGCCGCGTGACGTGACACCCTTGGCGGCGATCACCGGTGTGCGTGGGTTAGTGTCACCGGATGCTCGATGCCACCACCCGCTCTGGGGGCACCGTCACGGCCTCTCCCCGGGTCGCCGCCACGGAGTGCGCCGTACCCGCGTCACCCCTGTCCGGCGCGGGGTTCGCCGCCCGCTGCACGCGCGCGGTGCGGTCCCCCTACGCCCGGCTCTCGCTGCTGCTCGCCCTGCTGGCCGGTGCCGCCGCGGGCGTGCTGGTCTTCGAGCCGCAGCGGCTGCTGACCCACGGCTGGCCGCCGCAGCTCGGCGGGGCCGCGGCGGCCGTGGTGTTCGCGGTGGCGTACGGGCTGTGCACGGTGGCGTTCGTGCCGCGGCCCCTGCTCAACCTGGCCGCGGGCGCGCTGTTCGGCTCGCAGGTGGGGCTCGCGGCCTCGCTGGCGGGCACGGTGCTCGGGGCGGGCGTGGCGTTCGGGCTCGGCCGGGTGCTCGGGCAGGACGCGCTGCGCCCGCTGCTGCGGGGCCGCTGGCTGAAGGCGGCCGACGGGCAGCTGAGCCGGCACGGGTTCCGGTCCATGCTGGCGGCCCGGCTCTTTCCCGGCGTGCCGTTCTGGGCGGCGAACTACTGCGCGGCCGTGTCCCGGATGCGCTGGTGGCCGTTCCTGCTGGCCACGGCCGTGGGGTCGGTGCCGAACACCGCGGCCTACGCGGTCGCCGGCGCCCGCGCCTCGGCGCCGACGTCCCCTGCCTTCCTGATCGCGATGGCCGGCATCGCCGTACCGGCGCTGCTGGGCTCGGTGGTGGCCTGGCGCAAGCGGCACCACCTGCGCGGCCGGTAGCAACCGACAGGGATCAGACGCCTTCGAGGATCATCGCGTTGGCCAGTCCACCCGCCTCGCACATGGTCTGCAGGCCGAAGCGAGCGCCACGACTCCGCATCGCGTGGACCAGGGTGGTGGTGAGCCGGGTGCCGCTGGCGCCGAGCGGATGGCCGAGGGCGATGGCTCCACCGTGCACGTTGACCCTGGTGAGGTCGGCGCCGGTCTCCTGCTGCCAGGCGAGGACCACGCTGGCGAAGGCCTCGTTGACCTCGAAGAGGTCGATGTCGGCCAGGCTCAGACCGGCCTTGTGCAGCACCTTCTCCGTCGCCGGGATGACGCCGGTGAGCATCAGCAGCGGGTCGGAGCCGGTGACGGCGAAGCTGTGCAGCCGGGCGAGCGGACGCAGGCCCAGGCGGGCCGCGGTCTCGCTGGAGGTGATCAGCACGGCGGATGCGCCGTCGTTGACGGGGCTCGCATTGCCCGCGGTGACGTTCCACTCGATCTGCGGGAAGCGTTCGCCAAAGCCGGGGTCGTAGTAGGCCGGCTTGAGACCGGCGAGGATCTCCGGGGTGCTGTCGGGGCGGACGCTCTCGTCGCGGGCGACGCCGTCCAGCGGGGCGACCTCGGCGTCGAAGAGCCCGGCCTGCCACGCCGCGGCGGCCTTGTGGTGCGAGGAGACGGCGAACTCGTCCATCCGCGCACGCGTGAGGGACCACTTGGCGGCGATCAGCTCGGCACTGATCCCCTGCGGGACCAGGCCCTCGGGGTAGCGCTCGGCGACGCCGGGCCCGAACGGGTCCTTGCCGGCGGGCACGTTGGACCACATCGGCACCCGGCTCATCGACTCCACACCGCAGGCGATCACGAGGTCGTAGGCGCCGGAGATCACGCCCTGCGCGGCGAAGTGCACGGCCTGCTGGGAGGAGCCGCACTGGCGGTCCACGGTGGTCGCCGGGACCGTCTCGGGGAAGCCGGCGGCGAGGACGGCGTACCGGGTGGTGTTCATGGCCTGCTCGCCCACCTGGTCGACGGTGCCGCCGATGACGTCGTCGATCAGCACGGGGTCGACGCCGGAGCGCTCGACCAGGGTGCGCAGGGTGTGAGCGAGCAGCTGCACGGGGTGGACGTGGGCGAGGGAGCCGTTCGGCTTGCCCTTGCCGACGGGGGTGCGTACGGCTTCGACGATCACTGCGTCGCGCATGGCGCGGGCCTCCTTGGCCGCCTGGCTGTCCGTAGCGGGCTACGGCAGCTACCAGTGAGTAGGAAATCCGAACTCACGATAACTCGTCGAGTTGGAAAATCAAACCCTCCTTTAGACTGGCCTGCATGGCCGCAAGGAAGTCCGCGCAAGACCCGCGCCCCTGCTCGATCGCCGACGCCCTCGCGCTGGTCGGCGAGAAGTACTCCCTGCTCGTCCTGCGTGAGGTGTGCCTGGGCAACGGCCGCTTCGACCAGCTCGTACGCAACATCGGCGCCCCGCGCGACATCCTGGCCACGCGGCTGCGCCGGCTCGTGGACGCCGGGATCCTCACCAAGCGCGTCTACAGCGAGCGCCCTCAGCGCTTCGAGTACCGGGCCACCCAGGCGGGCCTGGAACTGGAGCCGGTCCTGATGACGCTGAAGGAATGGGGCGACCGCCACATCCGCAAGGGCGCCGGCCTGCCCATGGCCGTCGAGCACAGCTGCGGCCACGAACTGGTCCCGGTCGTCACCTGCCAGGCCTGCGGCGACGAGGTACGGCACGAGGACCTCACGGCCCACCCGCAGGCCCCGGGCTGGACGATCAAGGGCCCGGCCGCCTAACGCTCCGCCGAGGGGACCCAGTCAAAGGACACCGCCGAACCCGGCCCGGCCCCCGTTTCCCCGCTGTCACCTCCGCCCGCTACTCTGCCCTCGGCATTTGAACACCTCTTTACCCGACAGCACTGGACGTCCTGCCTTCATGTCTTGGTTCGCATCCCTCGTCCTCGGACTCGTCCAGGGGCTGACGGAGTTCCTGCCCGTCTCCTCCAGCGCGCATCTGCGGCTGACCGCGGCGTTCTCGGGCTGGGAGGACCCCGGAGCGGCCTTCACGGCGATCACGCAGATCGGCACGGAGACCGCGGTGCTGATCTACTTCCGCCGGGACATCGGCCGGATCCTCTCGGCCTGGTTCCGCTCGCTCTTCGACAAGGCGGTGCGACGGGACCAAGACGCCCGGACGGGCTGGCTGGTGATCGTCGGCTCGATCCCGATCGGGGTGCTGGGTGTGACGCTGAAGGACCAGATCGAGGGGCCGTTCCGCGATCTGCGGGTCACCGCCACCATGCTCATCGTCGTCGGCCTGGTCATCGGCGTCGCCGACCGCCTTGCGGCCCGCGACGAGACCGGCGGCCGGCACCGCGCGCCCAAGCAGCGCAAGACGCTGGAGAACCTGGGCGTCAGAGACGGCCTGATCTACGGGCTGTGCCAGGCCTGCGCACTCGTCCCCGGCGTCTCCCGCTCGGGTGCGACCATCAGCGGCGGCCTGTTCATGGGCTACAGGCGGGAGGCCGCGGCCCGCTACTCCTTCCTGCTGGCCATCCCGGCGGTGCTCGCCTCGGGCGCGTTCGAGGTGAAGGACTCGGTGAGCGAGGGCCATGTGGCCTGGGGGCCGACCCTGTTCGCGACGGCCATCGCGTTCGCCTCGGGATACGCGGTCATCGCGTGGTTCATGAAGTGGATCTCCCACAAGAGCTTCATGCCGTTCGTCTGGTACCGCGTGGCCCTCGGCATCGTCATCATCGCCCTGGTCTCGGCGGACGTCCTGAGCCCCCACGCGGCGGAACCGGCGAACTGAGCGCACGGCAACAGCCCTGAACTCCCCGACACCTACGACGAGTTCGCCGCCCGGCTCCTGCCCACCGCCGCTGTTTCGGACAACTCCCGCGCACTGTGCGGACTCCGCCCGGGCGGAATATGCCCGGTGGCCTGGATCGACTGCCCACGCGGGCGCCGACGGCGGTGACCAACCCCATACCTAAGCTGTAGCCGGGCGGTAGCGCAGTGTCAGTGCTTGGCCCTACGCTGTCCACATGTCCCCCGATTCCCTGCCCTCTGGTTCCGTGCGGTCTGCCGCCGAGGTGAACGAGCAGATCCGGGCGCTGTGGCTGCGTGCGGGCGGCACCCTGTCGGCCCAGGAACGCGCGGAGTACGAGCTGTTGGTGGTCGAGTGGGCCGCGGCGATCCGCAGCGCGGTGATCGAGGCGGCCTGACCTCTGCCGGGCCGCACGAAGACCGGACGCCCCGGGTCCGGAGGCTACGCCCGCAGATGCGCGAGCACCTGGTCTCCGATCGGATAAGGCCGCTCCACGGGCAACAGCCCGCTCGCGCGCTCCGGTTCACCGGACCGCACCAGCGCGTGGACCTCGGTTGCCAGCGGGGTCACGTCCTCGATGCCCACGATCCACTCGTCGGCGTACCGGGCCGCCGCCTCCCCGGCGAGGCCGAGCTGCAACGACCGGTGCGGCAGTGCGTTGTGGTGCAGATCGCGCTCGGGATCCCACTGGACACGCGCCGGAGCCTCCCTCAACTGCCGCTTCCAGGAGGCCTGGTCCCCGTGCAGGTCCGGGACGTGGTGCGACAGACAGGCGTGGCGCAGGGCCCACTCGAAGCCGGCGCGCTCGATCTCGACGGCGAGGACGGTCTCCTGACCCTCCTTGGTGCCCCAGCCGCAGCGGTACATCATCCACAGGAAGGACGGCTTGATCCAGGTCATCCGGTCCCGCTTCCAGGAGGACGGAAAGCGTCCGGTGCGGGCCGCCGGGCGGCCTGTCTCCGGGCGGTAGGCCTGGTAGACGGTGACCGTGGCGTCCGTGTACCGGGCCCGGATGCGGAACTTCGGTTCGGGCTCGGCGGATCGGGGCTCACGGAAATGATCGTTCATGGGGACAGAGTCGGCTCTCGGCCATGCCCCGCACCACCGAATATCCCCGCACGACCGAATATCCCTCCGCGCCTCTTGGCTCCGCGCCCGCCATGCCCAACACTGTGCCGATGACGCAGCGTACGGAGCTGGCGACCGTGCTGGACCGGCTGGCCGTGGACGATCTGATCACCGCGTACGCGGTGGCGGTGGACGACGGCGACTGGACGGCGTACCGAAGGCTGTTCACGGCGGACGGACGGGCCGACTACCGTTCGGCCGGCGGCATGGAGGGCGATGCCGGGCAGATCGCCGATTGGCTCGCCGAGAGCCTCGCCCTGTTCGCCATGCGCCAGCACCTGATCGTCAACCGCCGGGTCCGCTTCGGCATCCTGGACCACGACACCGGCGACACGGCATCGGTACGGGCCGACTACCTCAACCCGATGCGCTTCGCGACCGGCAACGGCCCCACGGCCCCGGACCTGGTGTGCGGCGGCCGCTATGACTTCGCGCTGCTGAGGACACGGGAGGGCTGGCGGCTGCGAGAGGTGGTCGTGAAGGAAAAATGGCGCAGCCTTTCAGCCGAGGGAGCTGCCACCCCCTAGGGTCCAGGCACCCTGGAGGAGATCGCTCCCAACGCGCACACTGGAATCAGCGCTCGGTAGGGAGGGTGGGTCCACATGAGGACGATCAACCACTGGCTCACCTCCCCCTGGCGCCGCTCCGGGATCGCCGCCCTCGCCGGTGCCCTGCCCGTGCTCGCGTTCCCCGCCCCCTCCCTGTGGTGGTTCGCGTACGTCGCCCTCGTCCCCTGGATCCTGCTGGCCCGCTCGGCACCGACCGGCCGGCGGGCCGCGTACGACGGCTGGAGCGGCGGCTTCGGCTTCCTGCTGGCCGTGCACCACTGGCTGCTGCCCAGCCTGCACGTGTTCATCTTCCTGATCGCCGCCCTGCTGGGCGCGCTCTGGGCGCCCTGGGGCTGGCTGGTGCGCCGCTACCTCGGCGAGCAGCCGTCGCCGGGCCGGGGCGCGGTCGCGCTGCTGGTGCTGCCGTCGGCCTGGCTGATGGTGGAGCTGGTGCGGTCCTGGCAGGGGCTCGGCGGGCCGTGGGGCATGCTGGGCGCCAGCCAGTGGCAGGTGTCGCCGGCGCTGCGGCTTGCCTCGGTCGGCGGGGTGTGGCTGCTCAGCTTCCTGATCGTGGCCGTGAACGTGGCGGCGGCCGTAGTGATCTCCGTGCGTGAGGCGCGTATACCGGCCGTGGCCTCGCTGGTCGCCACGGCCGCCGCGACCTCGGCCGCGTGGGCCTGGGCGCCGCGCCCTGAGGTGGACGGGAGGGTCCGGATCGCCGTCGTACAGCCGGGGATCATGGACGGCGGCCTGAGGCGGTTCGATCGCGAGGAGCAGCTGACCCGACAGCTCGTCGGGCAGCACGTCGACCTGGTCGTGTGGGGCGAGTCCAGCGTCGGCTTCGACCTGGGCGACCGTCCCGGTCTGACCCGGAGGATCGCCGCGCTGTCCCGCGCGACCGGCGCCGATGTGCTGGTGAACGTGGACGCCCGCCGCTCCGACCGGCCCGGCATCTACAAAAGCTCGGTGCTGGTCGGCCCGAACGGCCTCACCGGCTTCCGGTACGACAAGATGCGGCTCGTGCCCTTCGGCGAGTACATACCCGCCCGCTCGCTGCTCGGCTGGGCCACCTCGGTCGGCAAGGCCGCGGGCGAGGACCGCAGACGGGGCACCGAACAGGTGGTGATGAACGTCGGGCACGGGCTGCGGATCGGCCCGCTGATCTGCTTCGAGACCGCGTTCCCGGACATGAGCCGGCATCTGGCGGAGGACGGCGCCGATGTCCTCCTCGGCCAGTCCGCCACGTCCACCTTCCAGGGCAGCTGGGCGCCGGAGCAGCACGCCTCGCTGGCCGCGCTGCGAGCCGCCGAGACCGGCCGCCCGATGGTGCACGCGACGCTCACCGGTGTCTCGGCCGTGTACGGGCCGGGCGGGCAGCGGCTCGGGCCGTGGCTCGGCACCGACGCGAGCACCGCCCGCGTGTACGACGTACCGCTCGCGCACGGCATCACGCCGTACGTCCGCTACGGCGACTGGCCGGTGCAGGGCGCCCTGCTGGTGCTGGCCGCGCTGTGCGCCACGGAGGGCCTGCGGACACTCAGGCTGCGGCGCAGCGGTCCTGAACCGCTCGTACCACCCGCTCGCACAGTTCATGAGTCGCCAGCGCGTCCCGGGCACTGAGCACCTTCCCGGCGCGCACGGCGTCGAGGAAGGCGAGGACCGCCTGCTCGATGCCGCGCTGCCGGGCCACCGGCACCCAGTCGCCGCGGCGGCGCACGGTCGGCTGGCCCTTGTGGTCGATCACGTCGGCGAGGTTGAGCACCTGACGCTTGGTGTCCTGCCCGGAGACCTCCAGGATCTCCTCCGTGGACCCGCTGAGCCGGTTCATCACGCCGAGCGCGGTGAATCCGTCGCCGGCGAGCTGGAGCACCACGTGGTGCAGAAGTCCGTCCGCGACACGGGCGCGGACGGTGACGTCGTCGACCGGTCCTGGCACCAGGAACCGCAGGGTGTCGACGACATGGATGAAGTCGTCCAGGATCATCGAGCGCGGATCCTCGGGCAGCCCGATCCGGTTCTTCTGCATGAGGATCAGCTCGCGCGGATGCTCCAGGCACTGCGCGTACCCGGGGGCGTACCGGCGGTTGAAGCCGACGAAGAGGGAGACCCCGCGCTCCTCGGCGAGGCTCACCAGCCGTTCGGAGTCGGCGAGTTGGTAGGCGAGCGGCTTGTCCACGTACGTGGGGACGCCCGCCTGGAGCAGCCGGGTGACGATCTCGGGGTGGACGGCGGTCGGCGCGTGCACGAAGGCCGCGTCGAGGCCCGCCGCGAGCAGGGAGTCGAGTGTGGTGTGCCGCTGGTCGGCGGGCAGGTGCAGGGTGTCCGCGACCCGGTCGAGGGTGGCGGGCGTACGGGTCTGCAGATGCAGGTCGATCCCCGGCTGAGCGCCCAGCACCGGCAGGTATGCCTTCTGCGCGATGTCCCCGAGTCCGATACAGCCGACCTTCACGTGCTCTCCCCTACGGCCTTCCGGCAGTTGTCTCCCCGGCAGCATACGGGGGCCGCCAGTCGGCGATGCCGTCGAAGCCGCGCAGGAAGAGCGCGGGTCCGGCCTTCGACAGGGCCGCGACGGCGATGTCGCGTACGGCGACGGCGGCGGGGTTGCCGGCCATGTTCAGGCGGGCGACCCTGACGGCCCGGCGGGCGATCGCGGTGGTGCGCGGGAGGCGGGCGGCGGTGTACGCGGCCAGGTCGTCGCGGTGTGCGAGCACGATGGCGTCCTCGATGGCCTGGTTGCCGCCCTGGCCGAGGGTCGGCGGCATCGCGTGGGCGGCGTCCCCGATCAGGGCGACCCGGCCCAGGTGGTGGGCCGGCAGGGGCGTGGCGATGTGGTGGACGTCGTGCCGGAGGACGTCCTCGGGGCGGGCGGCGGCGAGAACGGCCGGGACAGGGTCGTGCCAGTCGCCGAACCGGCGCAGAAGTTCGGCCTTCTCGTCGTCCGGCGCCCGCTCGCCCGCCGGGGTCATGGCGGCCGCGTAGGCGTAGACACGGCCGTCCTTGAGCGGGTGCGTGCCCCAGATCCGGCCCCGACCCCAGGTCTCGTGCGAGGCGAACTCCGCGCCGGGCACCGGGACCAGCACCCGCCAGGTGGTGAACCCCGCGTACACCGGGCCGGGGTGGAGCGGGAAAAGAGCCCTGCGGACACGGGAGTTGATGCCGTCCGCGCCGACCACCAGTTGGGCCTCCAGCTCCTGCCCGCCGACACTCACCCGGGCGGGCCGCCGGCTGTCCCCGGGGTCGGCGAGGGTGGCGGCGGCCGCGGTGCGGACGGTGCCGGGCGGGAGCAGGGCGGCGAGCCGGTCGACCAGGGTGGCGCGGGGCAGGAGGACGAGCGGCTCGCCGAAGCGGGCGGCGGCCGCCTCGGCGCTGGAGCGGGAGAGCCAGCGCCCGCCCGGAGTGCGCAGCCCGCCGTCCCCCTCCCAGGCGGCGAGGTCGCGGATCTCGTCACCGATGCCGAGCACGTCCAGGGCGCGCAGGGCGTTCGGGGCGAGGGAGATGGCGGCGCCGACCGGTTCCAGGGAGGGGGCCCGCTCCAGCACGGTCACGTCCCGGCCTCTGCCGTGCAGGGCCGCCGCAGCGGTCAGGCCTCCGATTCCGCCGCCGATGACGATCGCGCGCGCCGGCTGTGGCATGGCTCCTCCCGGATCCCCGTGGACTACGGCTGTAGTGTCCCCGACTCTACTACAGCCGTAGTGCCCGCACTACGGTCGTAGTGACGCAGGTAGGGTCGGCTCATGTCCGTACGCAGCCCCAGCGCCTCCCGTGCCGATCTCGTCGCCGACGCCGCCCTGGCCCTGCTCGCCGAGCGCGGGATGCGCGGACTGACGCACCGCGCCGTGGACGAGGCGGCCGGGCTGCCGCTCGGCTCGACCTCGAACGTGGCCCGCACCCGGCAGGCACTGCTGGAACTCGCGGTACGGCGGCATGCCGAACGTGAGGCACGGGTGCTGGAGCTGACGGAGCTGCAGGATCCGAGCGCCGGCCCCGACGCGCTGGCCGATGGGCTGGCCCTCGCCGTGCACCGCTCCCTGACCGAGGGCCGCGAGCTGCTGATCGCCCGCTACGAACTCGCCCTGGAGGCCACCCGCCGCCCCGAGCTGCGCGCCTTCTACGACCGGACCGGTGCCGTCTTCAAGGAACAGCTGGCCACCCTGCTCACCGCCGTGGGCTCGCCCGACCCGGCCCGGCATGTGCTGTCCCTGGTCGCCTGGGCCGACGGGTTGATGTTCTCGTGCGCGGCGGGTTCGTTCAGCGCCGAGGCGCCGGGCCTGGCGGAAGTGCGGGCGGGCCTGCGGGAGTTGCTGGCCGGCATGCTGGCCCGGTGAACGACGACGGCCCCGTGGACCGACAGCGGCAGCGGCGGCCGAACGTCACCCTCGATACAGCGAAAAGCCCCGTACGGGGCACGAGATCACCCGTGCGGGGGCGTCACCGTCGGCTCACTGCTGCCAAGCCGGGGGCCGACCCAGCAGAGTTGCGCGGGTGCATCGAACGACGACCACCGCAGCGCTCCTGGTCACCGTGGCCGTCTCGGCCCTCGCCGGCTGTGTGACGCTACAGCACCCGGCGACCCCCGCGCCGCCCCCTGGCCCGGCACCCGCGCTGCCGACGGTGCCCCGGCCGGACGGCAGCGCGGAGCCCCGTGTGGTGCAGGCACCGGCCCGGGAGGCCCTGGAGATGACCGGCCCGTCCCGGCAACCGAAGCACCCGGCACCGAGCACCCCACTTCACCCGACCGAGGCACCCCCGGTCACCCACCGGCCACCGGCCGCCCCACCCGCTCCCCCACGGCCACACCCGCGCACCCACCCCGAGATCCCCCGGCAGCCACACACCGACGCCCCGGCCCTGCCGTACCCGGCCCCGAAGGCCCCGGGTGTGTGCGCCCTGGGCAGGCAGTACGGCGGCTGGCGGGAGGACAGCCCCGAATCGCAGATCTGCGACCAGACGTACGGCCACTGACTGGCACCGGCCGGGCAGCTCCCCCGAGGGCGCGGGGCCGGATCGATATGCGCCTGCGCCGCTCGCCTAGCCGGCCTCCCCCAGGCGCAGCTCCAGTCGGCCGATCGCAGCCCTGACCCCGTCCCCATAGCCGTCGTCGGCCAGATCGCCGGCGGCCCGGCGGGCCCGGCGCAAGTGGCTCCGGGCGGCCTCGGAGCGGCCCAGTTTGACGTAGTCCGCGGCCAGATTGAGGTGCAGGGAGGGGAAGAAGCCCCGGATGCTCAGCGGGTCGCCGCCGGGGCCCTCAGGTCCGTCGGTCAGCTCCTCGGCCGCGGACAACGCCCGGAGATCCCAGGCGAGTTCGTCCTCCGGGTCGTCGTGGGTGTCCGCCAGGTAGTGGGCCAGGGTGCAGCGGTGCAGCGGGTTGCCGGCGTCGCCGATCTCCACCCACAGGTCGAGGAAGCGGCGGCGAGCCTCCTCGCGGTCACCGCCGTGGTGCAGCATCACGACCTGCCCGATCCGCGTCAGCATGGCGTCCGGTGCCGCCTGCTCCTGTTGCTCCGCCACGGGTTCCCTCCGGGGGTTTGCCGGGTTGTCCGCTCCCGACGGTAATCGGCAGCGTCGGGATTGCGGGTCAGGCTGCGCCGTCGCGGTGTCGGCCGGTGGGCCGCTGCGGGTCCGTTGTGGCTGGTCGCGCAGTTCCCCGCGCCCTCAGGGGCTGCCGTGCCTCTCGCTCCACCGCACCTGTCGCTCCTCAGCCCAAGTCCGGGACGCGCCAGTCGATCGGGGCATGCCCCTGCGAGGCGATCGCCTCGTTGATCTGGGTGAACGGGTGGGAGCCGAAGAACTTCTTCGCGGAGAGGGGGGAGGGGTGCGCGCCCTTGACCACCGCGTGCCGCTTCTCGTCGATCAGCGGCAGCTTCTTCTGCGCGTAGTTGCCCCAGAGGACGAAGACCGCCGGATCCGGTCGGGAGACCACCGCGCGGATCACGGCGTCGGTGAACTTCTCCCAGCCCTTGCCCTTGTGCGAGTTGGCCTCGCCGGCCCGGACCGTCAGCACCGCGTTCAGCAGCAGCACGCCCTGCTCGGCCCACGGCATCAGATAGCCGTTGTCCGGGACGGGCAGGCCCAGCTCCTCCTTCATCTCCTTGTAGATGTTCCGCAGGGAGGGCGGGGTCTTCACGCCGGGGCGGACCGAGAAGCACAGGCCGTGGCCCTGGCCCTCGCCGTGGTACGGGTCCTGGCCGAGGACCAGGACCTTGACCTTGTCGTACGGCGTCGCCTCCAGCGCGGCGAAGACCTCCTCGCGCGGCGGGTACACGGGACCCTTCGCCCGCTCCTCCTCGACGAACTCGGTCAGCTCCTTGAAATAGGGCTGCTGCAGCTCGTCGCCCAGAACCCCGCGCCAGGACTCGGGCAGCATGGCGATGTCGGTCACGTCAACGTCCTCACAGTGTGAATCAACTACGGCCTGCGGTCACTTGCAGGATTCAGAACCTACAGTCGACCACTGACAACCGCTGCCCGAGGCGGATTCACCAGCTGGTCTTGCGGTGCAGTGCCCACATCGTCATGATCGTCGACGGGTCGAGGGCCTGCTCTCCGCCGGAGATGTCCTCGCTGGCGGCGATGAACTGCCGGCCCTGCCACAGCGGGATCAGCCGCGCGTCGTTCACGAGGATCTGCTGGGCCTGCTCCATGTCCTTGACCGTCTGGGCGCGGTCGCTCTCCGCGCGGGAGTGCGGCAGCAGCTTGTCGGTGATCTCCGGGGACGGGTAGGGCGTACCGAGCGCGTTGTGGTCGCCGACGAACGGGGCGATGAAGTTGTCCGCGTCGGGGAAGTCCGGGAACCAGCCGCGGCCGAACACCGGGTACTCGCCCTTCTGGTAGCCGACCACATAGGTCTTCCAGGGGCGGCTTTCGAGCGTGACGGTGAACAGCCCGGAGGCCTCCAGTTGCCGCTTCAGCTCCTGGAACATCAGCGCCGTCTCGGAGCCGTAGCGGTCGGTGGTGTACCAGAGGGTGAGCGGGACGGGCTGGTGGATGCCCGCGTCGGAGAGGATCTTGCGGGCCTTGGGCACGCTCGGGTCGCCGTAGTCGTCGAAGAAGCCGGTGGTGTGTCCGGTGAGGCCCTTGGGGACCATCGAGTACAGCGGGTCGACGGTGTCCTTGTAGACCTTGTGCGCGATGGCGCCCCGGTCGACGATCTGGGCGACGGCCTTGCGTACGGCGGGCTGCTTGGCCCAGGGGTCCTTGGGGTTGAACACCAGGTAGCTGATGTCGGTGCCGGTGCCGTCGACGAGCTGCAGGTTGCTGTTGCCGTGCTGCTGGAGGGCGACGATGTCGTCGGCGGCGAGGCCGCGGTAGGTGACGTCGATCTGCTTGTCGCGCAGCGCCTTGACCATGCCGGCCGAGTCCTGGAAGTAGCGGATGGTCACCGCGTCGTTCTGCCGCTTGGCGAAGCCCTGGTAGCTCCCGTTGCCGACGAGGACGGCCTGCTTGTCCTCGTCGTAGGACTTCAGCTCGTACGGTCCGGAGCCGTAGACCTGGTCGTCCTTGCGCAGGGAGTCGGCCGGGTAGTCGTTCGGGTCGACGATCGACATGGCGGGGGTGGCCAGCACGAACGGGAAGGTGGCGTCGGACTGGTTGAGCTGGAAGACGACCTCGCGGTCGCCGAGCGCCTGCACCCGGTCCAGGCTGCCGAGCAGGCCTGCGGGTCCGCCGGGGGCGTCGATCTTGCGGATGCGGTCGATGGAGTACTTGACGGCCTGGGCGTTCAGCGGGTCGCCGTCGGCGAACTTCAGCCCCGGGCGGAGTGAGCAGCGGTAGGTGCGGCTTGAGGAGTCGGTGAAGGAGCAGCTCTGGGCGGCGTCGGGCTGGGGGGTGGTGGCGCCGTTGGGGTAGGCGAGCAGCGTCTGGAAGATGTTCCGGTACAGCTCCCAGGAGCCGTCCCAGGCACCGGCGGGGTCGAGCGTGCTGGGGGCGCTGGTGGTACCCACGACGATCGGTCCCTTGCCGCCGCCGTCGCCGCTGGACAGCAGACCGCAGCCGGTGGCCACCAGGGACAGGGACGCGATCGCCGCGACTCTCCGCAGGAATCGGTTCCGGTTGAACACGCGCACGCTCCTCGATCTGCCATACCAAGGGTCGGCAGACGATACCGCAGCGTTCGAGCGCCTGAACCTCCCCCTGAAACAGGACTTCTTGATCGATTTCGCTTTGACGACGTTGTCAGTCCGCTGTGCGGACCCAATGGGGTGTTCCGGGCGCCGATCCGTCCGAAAATCGGCGCCCGGAAGGTTGCTCAGGCTCCCACGCCGGCGTTCAGGAAGACGCCGCCGTCCACGACGAGCGTCTGACCGGTGATCCAGTCGGACTGCCCGGAGGTGAGGAAGGCCGCGGCCCCGCCGATGTCGGAGGGCACGCCGAGCCGGCCCAGCGGGTAGGCGGCGGCCGCCTCCTCCTCCCGGTTCTCGTACAGGGCCTGGGCGAACTTGGTCTTGACGACGGCCGGGGCGATCGCGTTGACCCGCACCTTCGGCGCGAACTCGTGCGCCAGCTGCTGGGTCAGGTTGATCATCGCGGCCTTGCTGACGCCGTAGGCGCCGATGAACGGCGAGGGCGCGAGGCCCGCGATCGAGGCGATGTTGACGATCGCGCCGCCGTTGTCCTTCTGCCAGGCGTGCCAGGTCTTCTGGGCGAAGCCGAGCGCGGAGATCACGTTCGTCTCGAAGACCTTGCGGGCGACGTTCAGATCGAGGTCGGCGATCGGCCCGAAGACCGGGTTGGTGCCCGCGTTGTTGATCAGGAAGTCGACGCGGCCGAAGGCCTGCATGGTGCGCTCGACGGTCTCGGCCTGGTGGTCCAGGTCGTGCGCCTTGCCGGCGACGCCGATGACCCGGTCCGAGCCGAGCTTCTCGACGGCCTCCTTCAGGGCGTCCTCGTTGCGGCCGGTGATGCACACGCGGTCGCCACGGGCGACGAGCGCCTCGGCGATGCCGTAGCCGATACCGCGGCTGGCGCCCGTGACGAGGGCGGCCTTGCCCGAGAGCTCGGGGAGTTCAGCGGAAGTCATGTACCTGTTCCTCAGTTGAGCGGTCCGCCGGCGACGTACAGCACCTGGCCGGAGACGAAGCCGGCCGCCTCGCCGGTGAAGAAGGCGATGGCGTTGGCGATGTCCTCGGGCTCGCCGACGCGCTGCACGGGGATCTGGGTGGCGGCGGCCTTCTTGAAGTCGTCGAAGTCCATCTTGACGCGGTCGGCGGTGGCCTTGGTCATCTCGGTGGCGATGAAGCCCGGGGCGACGGCGTTGGCGGTGATGCCGAACTTGCCCAGCTCGATGGCGAGGGTCTTGGTGAAGCCCTGCAGGCCGGCCTTGGCGGCGGAGTAGTTGACCTGGCCGCGGTTGCCGAGCGCCGAGGACGAGGAGAGGTTGACGATCCGGCCGAAGCCCGCGTCGACCATGTGCTTCTGGACGGCCTTGGTCATCAGGAACGAGCCGCGCAGATGGACGTTCATGACGGTGTCCCAGTCGGAGACGCTCATCTTGAACAGCAGGTTGTCACGGAGCACGCCCGCGTTGTTGACCAGGATCGTCGGGGCGCCCAGCTCCTCGGCGATCCGGGCGACGGCGGCCTCGACCTGGGCCTCGTCGGAGACGTCGGCGCCGACCGCGATCGCCTTGCCGCCGGCGGCGGTGATCTTCTCGACGGTGTCCTTGCAGGCGGCCTCGTCCAAGTCGATCACGGCGACCGCGCGGCCTTCGGCGGCCAGCCGTACGGCGGTGGCGGCGCCGATGCCGCGCGCCGCGCCGGTGACGATCGCGACCCGCTGTTCAGTGGTGGACATTGCTGCTTCTCCTCGCCCTTGAGAGAACCTGTCTGGCTCTTGAGAGAGCCCGTCTGATGCGGTGAGCGACCGCTTAGTACCTTCAGCACACGAGACGCTAGAAGCCCTGGCACCCGGTGTCAACGCCCCACCGGGCGGGTGTGATCCATTACCTCACCAGGAGGTCCAGCAGGCGTTCCGTTTCGGCCGCCGGATCGGTGGTCAGGCCGGTGTGCACGGGTCCGGGCTGGACGACGGTGGAGCGGGGCGCGATCACCCAGCGGTAGCGCCGTCCGGCGTCGTCCCGGGCCGCCTGTCCGGCTTCCTCGCCGCCCGCGCAGTGCCGCTCGATCGCACCGAGCGCGGCCCGCACCCCGGCCACGTCGGCCTCCGGATCGAGGGCGAGCAGCCGGGCCTCGTCGAGATGGGTGCGGGCGCCGACGTAGGCCTGGGCCCGGCAATAGACGACGACGCCCGCGTTGATGCACTCGCCGCGCTCGATGCGCGGTACGACCCGCAGCAGCGCGTACTCGAACACATCCCGGTCGCCGCCCTGGCCCGCCCGGGTGATGTGGCGCTCGGTCACATGTCCGGCCATGTGGATGTGGGTCTCGCTCACTTGCCCTCCTCGATGCCGGTGATGCGCTCGGCGATGACGGCCGCCCGGGCCAGCAGAGGCCGCGCATAGGCCCGGCGCAGGTCGTCCGGGGTGTCGAAGCCGGGCTCGTCGGTCAGCCAGGCGTCCGGGATCTCGGCGGTGACCTCGGTGAGCAGGTCCTCGGTGACCCGCGGTGCCAGCTCGGCCGCGGCGGCGGTGACGTCCGGGGCGAAGCGGGCGAGGGCGTGGTCGGAGGCGTCGTAGGGGCGGGCCGCGGAGGCCTCGGCGGAGGGCCAGTTGTGGTGCCAGATCATCGTCGCGCCGTGGTCGATGAGCCACAGCTCGCCGCGGTGCACCAGGAGGTTGGGGTTGCGCCAGGAGCGGTCGACATTGTTGATCAGCGCGTCGAACCAGACGATCCGGCCGGCCTCCTCGGAGCGCACCGGGAAGGCGAGCGGATCGTAGCCGAGGGCGCCGGAGAGGAAGTCCATGCCGAGGTTGGTGCCGCCGCTGGACCGCAGGAGGTCCTGCACCGGCTGCTCGGGCTCGCCGAGTCCGAGGACGGGGTCCAGGTGGAGGGTGACCAGCCGGGGCATCCGGAATCCGAGGCGGCGGGCGAGTTCGCCGCACACCACCTCGGCGACCAGGGTCTTGCGGCCCTGTCCGGCGCCGGTGAACTTCATGACGTAGGTCCCGAAGTCGTCGGCCTCGACGAGCCCCGGCAGCGAGCCGCCCTCACGCAGCGGCGTGATGTAGCGGGTCGCGGTGACTTCCTTGAGCATCGCCCCAGGTTACTGGGGCACGGCCGGCGGCCCGGCGGGATGGGCCGACAGCAGTCCGACAGCTGTGGCTTACGGCCGCCTCATGCCCCGGCGGCCAGGATCTGGGTGCCCGTCTGAACGGGTCGCGGCCCGGCGCCGTACCCCTGGACGGATCAGGAGAAGCTCCGTGGAAGGGAACCCCACATGACCAGCGCATCGTCCCAGCACGCTGCGGGACCGGCCCGCCGTACCGTCGTGGCGGCGGCCGGAGCGGCGGGGCTCGCCGCCGCGCTGACCGCCTGCGGCTCAAGCGACAACTCGTCCGACAAGGTCAACACCGGGTCCGGTTCCTCCGGTACGGCCGGCTCCACCGGAAGCACGGGCGGCACCGGCGCGGGCAGCACCGGCTCCACGGGAGCGGCGCAGAACGGCGGCGGTTCCGCCGGCGGCACCGCGCTCGCCAAGACCTCCGACATCCCCGAGGGCGGCGGCAAGATCTTCAAGGACCACGGAGTGGTCGTCACCCAGCCGACGGCGGGCACGTTCAAGGCGTTCTCGGCCAAGTGCACGCACCAGGGGTGCGCGGTGGGCAGCGTGACCGGCGGCGCGATCGTCTGCCCGTGTCACAACAGCCACTTCTCCGTCGCTGACGGCAGCGTGAAGCAGGGGCCCGCGACCCAGCCGCTGCCCGCCGAGAAGATCACCGTTTCCGGCGAGGACATCAAGCTGGCCTGAGCCGCATCAGCCGCGCCTGCGCGGCCGTTTGAGACAGCCGAGCACCTCGTCGGTGGTCGCGACCGTGGCGACCAGCGCGAGCGTGTGCCGGATCATCGCGGGGGTGTAGTCGGCGGGCACCCCCGCGACGGCGTCGGCCGGGACGACGGCCGTATAGCCGAGGTTGACCGCGTCGAACACCGCGTTGGGTATCGCCACGTTGGCGGAGACACCGGTGACGATCAGTGTGCGGCAGCCGAGGTTGCGCAGCAGGGCGTCGACATCGGTGCCATGGATCGGGGACAGCCCGTGCAGCCGGCGTACGACGAAGTCCTCCTCGGCGACCTCGATCGGCGGCGCGACGCGCACCGCCGTACTGCCGCTCAGCTGCAGCACGGGGAGCCGATCCGCGGCCCGGAACAGCCGGGCGTTGCGGCTCGCGCCCCGGCCGTCCGGGCGGCGCTCGGCGACCGCGTGGACGACCTGGACGCCGGTCGCGTGCGCGGCGGCGACCAGCCGGGCCACATTGCGCAGCGCACCGGAGGAGCGGGCCTCGCGGGCGAGTTCGGGCAGGGCGCTGTCCGGGCCGACGACCCCCTGCTGGCACTCCACGGTGAGCAGCACGGTGCTCACCGGGTCGAGGAGTTCGCTGAGCTGTTCGTACGACGACATGGCGCCCCCTTGACGACGACCCGACGGAAGACGACCCGATGAACGACGATCCCCTGGAGGGCGAGCCATTTCAAGACGACCCGTTCTCTTTTCTGACGTGATGTCAGAGGATCACCAGGACACGATAGTTCTCTGGCACGACGTGGGAGAAGAGGGGGCCGCATGACCGTCACTCAGCAGCGCCGGGGCCGGAAGATCATGATGACGCCCGGCGAGCTGGACGAGTTCCTCACCAGTCAGCGCACCTGCCGGGTCGCGACCGTCTCGGCGGACGGCGCTCCGCATGTCAGCGCGCTGTGGTTCGCCTGGGACGGCACCTCGTTGTGGCTGTACTCGGTGGTGCGCAGCAGGCGTTGGGCCCAGTTGCGCCGCGATCCACGGGTGGCCGTGGTGATCGACTCGGGCGAGGAGTACGACCAGTTGCTCGGGGCCGAGCTGTTCGGCCGGGTGGAGTTCGTGGGCGAGGCGCCGCGCACCGGGGAGCTGTGCGCCGAACTCGACACGGCCGAGACGCTGTTCGCGCGCAAGAACTTCGGCCTGGACGAGATGCCGCACGACGGCCGGCACGCCTGGGTCCGGCTGACCCCGGAGAGGATCGTCTCCTGGGACTTCCGGAAGCTGGGCGGAGCCTAGGGCCCCGGCAGGCAACGTCTGCCCGTCAAGGAGCGGCGTCCGGTGCGTACTCTCGGTGTGCCGGCCGGAGGCCGTACCCGAGGGGCTGGGCGTCCGTGGGCTTCCGGCTGGTGCGGCGAGAGGGCGTGCCGGGCGTCGTGACGGGGCGGACGTCGCCTGCCGGGCATCAGGGGCTGTCCGGCGGCCCTCAGCCGACCTTCCCCGCCGCGCCGCGCAGGGCCTCGACCGCGGCGCGGATCGAGGGGCGGCGGTCGGCGTCGGCCCGCCAGATCACGTAGACGTGCCGGCGCACCCGCTGTGTGAGCGGCACGAGGACCACACCGTCCGGGACCGGGTGCCGGCCCAGCAGTGGCGCGATGCACACACCCAACCCGGAGGCGACCAGGCCGAGTTGGGTGTGGGTCTCACCGGCGCGGTGGCCGACGATCGGCTCGACGCCCTTGGAGCGCAGCGTGAACATCAGCCACTCGTGGCAGAACTCGCCCTCGCCCCAGGTGATCCACTCGTCCTCGGCGAACTCGGTGAGGTCGACCTCGTCCCGGCCGGCGAGCCGGTGCCCGACCGGCATGGCGACCTCGGCCGGATCGTCCAGCAGGGGCGCCTTGACCAGGCCGTCGGGCACGGGCATCGGCTTGTTGTACCAGTCCAGCACCACCGCGAGATCCAGGTCGCCGCGGACCACACCGGCGATGCCCTGCTCCGGCTCCAGCTCGCTGGAACGCACCCGAAGCGCGGGGTGCTCGGCGCGCAGCGCGCCGAGCGCGGCCGGGAAGAGCCCGCGGGCGGCGGTCGGAAACGCCGACAGCCGCAGTTCGCCGACGACCTGACCGCGGTGCGCCTCCAGATCGGACTCGGCGAGCTCGACCTGGGACAGGATGCGTGCCGCGTGCTCCGACAGCAGCCGCCCGGCGTCCGTGAGCCGCACCCCCCGGCCGTTCTTGGCGAGGAGCTGCTGGCCGATCTCGCGCTCCAGCTTGCCCAGCTGCTGCGAGACTGCGGACGTGGTGACGTGCAGCGCGTCCGCGGCCGCGCTGACCGAGCCGTGCCGGGCGAGGGCATCCAGGGTGCGCAGGCGCTCCAGGTTCAACATATAAGAGATTCTAAGAGGTACTCGGCGAGAAATCTCGATTGTGCTACGAGAATGTCTCCAGCATCGTTGAGGTCATGAGCAGCACGGTCACCGCACCCCGCACCCAGTCCCCCGCCCCCGACCGTCCCCGCGTCCGCCTCGACTGGCGGGTCCGCTTCGGCGTCCTGTCCCTGATCTGGGGCTTCAGCTTCCTGCTGATCAAGGTCGGAACGGGAGGATACGCGCCCTTCCAGGTCACCCTCGGGCGGCTGGTGTTCGGCACGGCGGTGCTGGCGGCGGCGATGGCGGTCAAGCGGGAGAAGCTGCCGCGAGGGGCCCGGCTGTGGGGCCGTATGGCGCTCGCCGCGTTCTTCCTCAACGCCCTGCCGTTCTCCCTCTTCGCCTACTCCGAGCTGACGATCCCGTCCACGCTGGCCGGGATCTGCAACGCGACGTCGCCGCTGTGGGGCATGGCGCTGTCCCTGGTCGCCCTGTCCGAGGACCGGCCGACCAGGGTCCGGGTGGCCGGGCTCGGTCTCGGCTTCTTGGGTGTGCTGACCGTGCTGGGAGCCTGGCAGGGGTTCCACGGGCTGGATGCCACGGGTACGGCGATGGCCCTGCTGGCTTCGCTGAGCTACCCGGTGGGCTGGATCTACGTCCGGCGGACGCTCGCGGGCACGGGCAACTCCCATCTGTCGATGACGGGGGCGCAGTTGCTGCTGGCGACGCTTCAACTGGCCGTTGTGACACCGTTGTTCACCAGCTTTCCCGCGCATTTCTCGCTCGTTCCGCTGCTGGCGATCGCCGCGCTGGGGGCGCTGGGTACGGGGTTGGCCGTGCTGATCCAGTACGGGCTGGTCGCCGAGGTGGGTCCGACGACCGCGCAGATGGTCACGTACTTCATCCCGGTCATCGCCACGGCAGCGGGCGTCGCGATCCTCGGGGAGTCGTTGCGGTGGACCACACCGGTGGGGGCGCTGATCGTGCTGGCGGGGGCCGCGCTCACTCAGGTGCGGCGAAAGGGCGCCTGACGGGGAGGGGGCGGGGAATGCCGTTCGCGAGTGCGGCCCCGCGCCCCTTCGTGGCTCGCCGTCAGCCGTAGACGCGGGCCGGAGACGGTCGTACCGCTGCTGACACCGCCTCCGCCAAGGGGGTGATGTCCTCCTCCGTGAGCGTCGAGATCGTGATGCGGATCGCCTGCCGGCTGTTCAGGCGGTAGCGGGCGCCCGGGGCGACCGCCCAGCCCGCTTGGAGGAGGCGGGCCACCGCGCCGGTCTCGTCGGGGACCGGCACCCATACGTTCATGCCGCTGCGGCCGTGGGCGGCGACTCCGCGGTCCGCCAGCGCGTCGACCAGTGCGTCCCTGCGGGCCGCGTACGCCCGGGCCACCGCCACCCGGTCCACCGCGCCCTGGGTCCACAGCCGGACCACGGCCCGCTGCAGCAGCAGGCTCACCCAGCCGGGGCCCAGACGCTGGCGGCCGCGTACCCGGTCGACGGTGACGGGGTCGCCGGCCACGACGGCCACGCGCAGGTCGGGGCCGTAGGCCTTGGAGGCGGAGCGGACGACGGCCCAGTGGCGGGTGCCGCCCGCGAGGGGGTGCAGCGGGAGGTCGACGATGCCGTGGCCGTGGTCGTCCTCGATCAGCAGCGTCCCCGGGTGGTCGCGCAGGACCGCGCGCAGGGCACGCGCGCGTGTGGCGGTGACACAGGCGCCGGTCGGGTTCTGCGCGCGGTCGGTGACGATGAAGGCGCGGGCGCCGGACTCCAGGGCGCGGCGCAGGTCGTCGGCGCGCGGGCCGTCGTCGTCCAGGCCCACCGGGAGTGTGCGCAGCCCCAGCGCGGGGACCAGGTCGAGGACGCTGCCCCAGCCGGGGTCCTCGACGGCGACCGCGTCGCCCGGTCTGAGGTGGGCGGACAGGACGCGCTCGATGGCGTCGAGGGAGCCCGACGTCACGGTGAGCGGGCCCGCGGGGACGCCGTCGGCGTCGAGTTCGGCGCGGGCGAGGCGGGCGAGGTCCGCGTCGACGGGGTCGTCGCCGTAGCGGACGGGCCGCCGGTCGCCCTCCTTCGCCGCCGCGGCAAGGGCCGGGGCCAGTCGGGGCAGGAGGGCCGGGTCCGGATTGCCGGAGGCCAGGTCACGGCCGCCCGCCGGGACCTCAACGCGCAGTTCCTCGCGCCCGGTGGTGGCCGGCTTGTGCCGGACCCGGCTGCCGCGACGGCCGGCGGTCTCGATCACCCCGCGCTCGCGCAGGGTGCGGTACGCGGCCGCGACGGTGTTGGGATTCACGCCCAGCCGGGTCGCCAACTCCCGCATGGGCGGCAGGGTTTGGCCCGGCACCAGCCCACCGGTACCGACCGCGCGCTCCACGCTGGCCGCGATCTCCGCTGCGCCACGCCCTTCGATGGGATACTCTCCTAGCACAAAGAACATTATGCACTAGTGCAAAATGGATTGCCACTGCTGCTGATCGCCATCGCTCGCCACGGAGGAACCACCCATGCAGGGGACGACCGAGGAAACCCAGGCCGCCGCCTATGCCCCGACCGACCGCACCGTGCCCACGCGCTCCGCGGACCGGGCGTCGTACGACAAGGAACTGGTGCACTCGATACTCGACGAGGGGTACGTCTGCCACCTCGGCTTCGTCCGCGACGGCGCGCCCGTGGTGCTGCCGACGCTGTACGGCCGGGTCGGCGAGCGGCTCTATGTGCACGGGTCCACCGGTTCGCGTCCGCTGCGGATGACCGGCGAGGCCGACCCGGGCCTTCCGGTGTGCCTGACGGTCACCCACCTGGACGGGCTGGTGCTGGCCCGTTCCGCCTTCCACCACTCCCTCAACTACCGCTCCGTGGTGGTGCACGGCATCGCGCGCCAGGTCACCGACCCGGACGAGAAGCGGGCGGCCCTGGACGCGCTGGTGGACCAGGTCGTGCCGGGCCGCGCCGCCGACTCCCGGCCCGCGAACAAGAAGGAGCTGGCCGCCACCATGGTGATCCGCCTGGACCTGGACGAGGTCTCGGCCAAGCTCCGCACCGGCGGCGCGAACGACGAGCCGGAGGACCTCGCCCTGCCGCACTGGGCCGGCGTCGTCCCGGTCCAGCGCGGCTACGGCACCCCGGTCCCCAACGCCGACCTGGCACCCGGCATCGAGCTGCCGGACTACCTGAAGGCCCGGTAGGCGCCTGTCCCTGGGCCGGCCGGTCACACCGGGATCGACTCCCTGCGGCCGGATCCGCGGGCCTCGCTCACGGCGAGACCCGCGACCGCGCCGAGCAGGAGCAGGGTGCCGGCCGCGGTGGTCGCCGTCAGCCGCTCGCCGAGCAGGGCGACGGCGAGCACGGCCGCGGTCACCGGCTCCAGCAGCATGATCACGGAGACGGTGGCGGACCGTACGACGGCCGCTCCGGCGAAGTACAGGGCGTACGCGAGGGCCGTGGGCACGGCGGCGATGTAGAGCACGAGCCACAGCAGCCGTGCCGGGTGGGCGGTGTGCGGGAGCAGGCCTTCGTGCAGCGCGAACGGCAGCAGGCACAAGGCGGTCACCGCGAACGCCCCGGCGGTGGTGTCGGAGGCGTCGGCGCCGCCGCCCCTCCCCCACCAGCGGGTCAGCAGGGTCATGGCGCCGTAGCCCGCGGCCGAGGCGAGCGCCAGGAGCACACCGGCCGGGCGCACGGTCGCGGCCGAGCCGCCGAAGGTCAGCACCGCGAGCCCGGCGAGCGCCCCGGCGACGGCCAACGCCCCGCCTGCGCCCAGCCGTTCGCCGAGCAGCAGCCGGGCACCGAGCGCGATGAGCACGGGGCCCGCGCCGAGGGTGACGACGGTGGCCATGGCCAGTCCGGTGGACTCCACGGCGGCGAAGTAGGCGGTCTGGAACACCGCGAGGCCGAGGCCGGTGGCGAGGACCCGGCCGGCCCTGCGGGCCAGGGGTTCGATGGTGGCCGGGCGGACCCGGGGGCGCAGCCCTCGTCCGGCGAGCAGCAGGACGAGTCCCAGCGCGCAGCGCCAGAAGGACAGCCCGAAGGCGCCCATGTCACTGGTCCGGTAGACCAGGGAGGCGGCGGCGCCGGCGGTGCCCCATGCGGCACCGGTGATGATCAGATAGAGCAGGCCACGCCCGACGGGCAGGCCAGAAGCAGTGTTCGACAAGGGATTTTCTCCGCAGAAGCGCACACGACGGTGCGGAAGTTCGAGGGCGACCCGTTTCAGCGGGGCGCGCGGACTTCATCTGCGGGCAGCACCGTCCGGCCCGGCGCACAAGCGGCGCTGGGCGGGTGTCCCGGAGGCCCGCCTCAGGCGGCCGGGGGCGGAAGAACGAGCGTGGACGGCATGACCGGCACCTTAGGCAGCCGTACCGCGCGCTGACAACTCCCGCTCCGCGCCGCCCGCGGCCACCGGCTCGGCGGAACCCTTGGCGGGGGTCGAGGACTGGGCGATGAACGCGCCGAGCAGGACGACGGCGCCGCCCGCGATCTGTGGCAGGGACAGGTGCTCGCCGAGCAGCACCCAGGCCAGCACGGTCGCGATGACCGCCTCCAGGCAGGCGACGACGCCCGCGACCTGCGGAGACAGCCGGCGCACGGAGAGCACCCCGGTGACGTACGCGGCGACGGTGGCGATCAGCACGATCCAGCCCAGCAGGGCGAGGGCCGGTACGGCGGTGCCGTTCATGTCCGCCGAGCCGGTGAGCACCGACCAGCGCATGGTCCAGGGGCGGGCGACGACCGTCAGGACGAGGGCGCCGACGAGCAGACCGTAGGCGATGACACCGAGCGGGTCCGGTGCCTCGTCGCCCGCGTCACCTCCGTGGTCGGCCAGGACGAAATAGCCGACCTGGCAGCAGGCGGCTCCGAGGGCGAGCAGCAGGCCGAGGGCGTCGAAGCTCAGCCCCGACCAGACCTCCACCACACAGGCGAGGCCGCCGGCCGCGAGGACCACACCGAGCGCGGCGGCACGCGTCACCGGCCGCCGCTGCACGAACCGCACCCAGCCCAGCACGAGTGCGGGAGCCAGGTACTCGATGAGCAGGGCCACGCCCACCGGGATCCGGGAGAGCGCGGCGAAGTAGCAGGCCTGGACACCGGCGACGGCGAGCAGTCCGAACCCGGCGAGCAGCGCGGGGCGGCGGCGCGGCAGCGCCCGGTGCCGCACGGCGAGCGGCAGCATGACCACGGCGGCGCCGGCCACCCGCAGCCAGACCACGTGGAGCGGGTCGAGGCCCGCCTCGATCAGCGGCTTCGCGGCCACTCCGGACCCGCCGAAGGCGAGTGCCGAGGCGAGCGCGAGACCGAGCCCGACACCCCTGCCACAGCTGCCCTGACTGCTCTCTGACGTGTGCACCGGCACATGATGACAGGCGGCGACATGAGCGTCATCCCCTATGACACCTGTCTCAGGGGCTGGACGTGCGACGCCCTCAGCGGACCGGATCGCCGTCGCCGGCGCACTCCTCGGCGCCGGCCGCGAGCCGGGTGTTCAGGTCGCGGATGCCGGCGCGTTCGAGCACCTCGACGGCCCGGGACCCCGGGTCCGCGGTGAGCGCTGCGAGGAGATCGACGCCCGTGACGCGGGGCTCGCCGCGCAGGCGGACACGTGCACGGGCGCCGGACAGTGCGGCGGCCGCCGCGGGCGACCAGCCGGCGGTGTCCATGGGTTCCCGTGCGCCGGGAACGGCCGTGGCGGGCAGGACGGCGAGCGCGCCGGAGTCCTCCACGCTGCCCTGCCAGCGCAGTCCGTAGCCGATGCTGCGCTGCACCAGGTAGCCGAGGAGCCGGGCGAGCTGCGGCGGGCCGCCGACGGCGGCGCGGACCTCGGGGTCGTGTTCCAGGAGGGAGTGCAGCAGATGGGCGGTGTCGATCTGCCGGTCCCCGTCCCGTACGGCCCTGCGGCGGGCACCGGCGAGCACCGCCGCCAGCTCTGCGCCGAGCGCGGCATCGTCATCCAGGTGCGCGGCCGCCTCGTCATGGGCGGCCCGGCGGGCAGTACGGGGTTGCACATCCCCTACCCCATCAGCCTCAACGGGCCGAGTCATCCACGACTGGAACCATCTTCGCGTCCCACACAGAGTGGACATCGACGATCTGCATCTCATCCTTACGGAGGAGATTCGGCCGCTCCGGCCCAGGAGGGCGCGCGTCGCCTTGCCATGCGCCCTGCACGCAACCACCCCACGCCCCCGCACATCCCACACCGGCGTGGAGAGGACGCCCTGCTCGCGGACCTGTTCCGGGAGGCCTGGCACTGCCGCGACGAGAGTGCCCTGCCGAGCGCGTGGGATCTGTTCGACGCGGCGGCGATACGGCGGGTGGGCCGACCCGCGCCCATCGACCGACATTCCTGACGGTTCATCAGTATTGAATGTTCACGCCCCTGCGGCTACGTTCCGCGACACCGTAGCCCGCTACGCCCGATTCCGAAGGGGTGGTCGTATGGCCGAAGTCAGCGCGGAGGCACGCATCCAGGCACCGGCCGAGAAGGTGTGGGCCCAGCTCACCGACTGGTCGTCGTACGGGGAGTGGAACGCCACCCACACCAGCTTCCCCAAGGGCGGCCCGGAGACGCTGGCCGTGGGCGGGACGTTCCAGGAGAACATGAAGCTGATGGGCTTCCCGGCCGAGGTCGACTGGACCGTCGAGGAGCTGGAGCCGGCGCGGGTGTTGGCCATCCGCGGCAAGGGTCCGATGGCGGTGACGGTCGCCACCCGCTACACCCTCACCCCCGACGGCGACGCCACGTCCGTGCGCATCGACGGCGAGTTCACCGGCGCCGCCGTCTCACTGATGGCGGGCAAGCTGAAGGACTCGGCGACGGCCGCCCTGAACGAGTCACTGCGCAAGCTGGCCGGCCTGGTGGTCTGAACCCGGGCGGGCCGGCCGGGCATACGACGGCACCCCGGCGGGCGGGGCACGCGATGGCGCCCTCAGCGGTCCCGGCCGCGCGAAGGCGCCTTCGGCGGTCCCGGGCACGCGAAGGCGCCCCGCCCGGATCACCGTGCGGGGCGCCTCACCGCGCCTGCGATCCTCAGTGCTCGTCGGCGAGGATCAGGTACAGCTTCTTGCGGGCCTCGTTGATGACGGCCAGCGCCTTCTCGCGCTGTTCCTTGCTGCCGGTCTTCCAGACCTGGCCGAAGGCCTCCATCAGACCGAAGCCGGCCTGGCGGATCTCACTGAGGGCCTCCCAGTCGACCCCGCGCGAGGCCTCCTCCCAGGGTGCGTCCGGCCCCTCGTCGGCGGCGGTGCGCCCGTCCTCGGTGAGGGCGAACAGCTTCTTGCCGCCCTCGGTCTCGCTGGCGATCAGACCCTCGTCCTCCAGCAGCTGGAGCGTCGGATACACCGAGCCGGGGCTCGGCTTCCACGCGCCGCCGCTGCGTTCCGCGATCTCCTGGATCATTTCGTAGCCGTGCATGGGGCGGTCCTTGAGCAGGGCCAGGATCGAGGCCCGCACATCACCGCGCCGCGCCCGTCCCCGCGGGCCACCGCGCCCCCTGGGCCCCCAGGGACCGGGTCCGAATCCGGGTCCGCCGGGCCCGAATCCGGGACCACCCGGACCGAAGGGTCCGAAGGCGGCCCGTCGCCCGTCGAATCCACCCATGCCCCGCATTCCGGGGCCCTCGTGCCGATGTCCACGCTCGAATCCGTGGGTACGCATCGCGATCACTCCATTCCATCGCTGATCTGTCACGTTTGCATCGCGTATCGTTCGCGATGCCTCAACGATATATCGGGACCGATCGCATGGCAACACCCTTCCGAGAGCCCGTCGCACATCTCGTCCCAGGGGAGGACTCTTCGTCGCGAAGGACGACCCCTCGTCCCGGAGGAGGACCCCGCTCCCGCCGCCCGGCCGAGCAGGCCGCACAGGCCTCGTACCGGCGGCTCACACGAGTGCGCCGCGCAGGCCGACGAAGAGCGTCGAGATGTGCCTGAGGATCGTTCGCATGAGCCTTCACTCGCCTTCCACTCCCGCCAACTCCACACTGGCGCCGCCGCGTTGGACCGTCCGGGCCGCGCATCTGACCACGCTGCTGGTGCTGCCGAGCGGGCTGTGGCGCATCGCGCTGGTGCTCGGATACCCCGCCGGCTACACGGCGACGGGCTTCGGGCCCTTCGAGACGTTCGGGGCCAAGGCGTGGATGCTGACGCTCAGCGTGCTCTGCGAGCTGGCCGCTTTCCTGACGACCGGCCTGGTGCGGCCGTGGGGCGAGGTCGTCCCGCGCTGGATACCGCTGCTCGGAGGGCGAAGGGTGCGTCCTCCGGCCGCCGTCGTCCCTGCCGCCCTCGGCGCGGCGGCTCTCACCGTGATCTGGGCCGACGTCCCGTGGTGGTGGACGTATCCGCACGAGGGCATGACACCCACCGGCAATCTGGTCGTCGGCCTTCTCTACCAGCCGCTGGTCCTCTGGGGCCCGCTGACCGCCGCCGTCACGCTCTCCTACTATCGCCGTCATCGCCCCGCACGGCATCGGGCGACGGCCGCCTGAGGGACCCCTCCCCGGCAGGCCCCTGGCAGTTGTCCGTACCCCCGCGCGGCAACGCGCTCGCGCGTGCCCCTCAGACCGCCTGTTCCGCCGCCCGCAACGGACAGCCCGCGCCCACGCGGGAGGTCAGGTCCGCGCGGAGCGCCGTCAGTTCGGCCATGCGCGCGTCGATGACCCGGATCTTGTCCTCGAACAGGACGGACAGGGCCTCGGCGCTGTCCGGGGCGTCCCGCAGCTCCTCACCGTGCCGGGCGATCTCCGCCAGGGTGAAGCCGAGCGCCTGTGCGGTGCGGACGTAGCGCAGCCAGACCACGGTCTCCGGCGGGAAGTCACGGTAGCCGTTGGGCAGCCGGCCGCCGTCGAGCAGGCCGATCTTCTCGTAGAAGCGCAGGGTGTCCTTCGACAGCCCCGTACGCGCGGCCAGTTCTCCGATGCGCATGACTCCCCCGCCGCTTGGTCCCCACCGGCTCGGTCGGCTTGACCTTGGAGCGTACTCCGCTGTCTAGCGTGGGCGGCGCCCGAGCGAGCCCTTCCCAGGAGCCCCGAGGAGCCTCCGATGCCTCCTGCTTCCCCTGTCCTTTCCCCTGCTTCCCCCGCCTATCTGCGCCTCGTCCGCTCCAGCGGCTGGTACGACCTGGTCGTCACGGCCGGATTCGCCACGCCCTGGACGTACGCGCTGCTGCATCGCCTGCTGTCGGCCGGCGGCGACGCGGCCGGTCTCGGCGCCATGCCCGCACTCACCCCCATGCAGACCCTGTACGCCAACCTGATGGGCTCGGTCGTGGTGGTCTGGTCCGTCCTGCGCGTCGTACGACCGCTGCCCCTGCACGGTCTGCTCGACGGCACCGCCCGCGCCCTGTTCTCGCTGTGGCAGGCGTACGCGCTGGCACACGGCGGGCCCGGGGTGCTGTGGCCGTTCCTGGTGCTGGAGGTGTCGTTCGGCGTCGCCCAGCTCGCGCCATGGGCGCGGGCGCGGGCCACCGGCGTCCGGGAAACGTGCCAGGACTCGTGAATTGGCCTTGTGCCGAGGGCCGTCGCAGCCGTTAGCGTCGGCGTCATGCGCATTCGAATCGTGGACGCCTTCTCCGACCGCCCCTTCACCGGCAACCCGGCCGGCGTCCTGCTCCTGGACGACGTCTTCCCGGACGACGACTGGCTCCAGAACGTCGCCATGGAGGTGAACCACGCCGAGACGGCGTTCGCCCACCCGCTGCCCGAGGGAGGCGAGGCGGACTGGGCGCTGCGCTGGTTCACGCCCGTTGCCGAGGTGGCGATGTGCGGGCACGCCACACTCGCCACCGCCCACGTCCTGCACACCACCGGCGCCCACGAGGGCCCGGTGCGGTTCACCACCCGCAGCGGCGTGCTCAGCGCCACGCCCGCCGCGGACGGCTCGATCACCCTCGACTTCCCGACCGCCCCGCTGACCCGGATCGAGATCCCGGCCGGGGTCGCCGAGGCGCTGGGTGCCGAGCCCGTCGCCGTCTTCGACACCGGCGCGAACGTCGGCGACCTGCTCGTGGAACTCGCCGACGAGAAGACCGTCCTCGGCCTCACGCCGGACCACAGGTCCCTCGGCGCCTACTCCTCGCGCGGCGTCATCGCCACCGCCCGTGCCGAGGACCCGTCCCGGGGCTACGACTTCGTCTCCCGCTGCTTCTTCCCGAACGTCGGCATCGACGAGGACCCGGTCACCGGCAGCGCCCACACCGCGCTCGCCCCGCACTGGTCGGCGCGCCTCGGCCGCGACGACCTCACCGGGCTGCAGGCCTCCCGCCGCACCGGCCTGGTCCGCACCGGTCTGCGCGGCGACCGCACCCTGCTCACCGGCCGCGCGGTCACGGTCATCGAGGGCGAGCTGCACGCCTGACCAGGCGTTCAGAGTCTCAGGCCGTCGGCAGCCAGCCCACCTTGCCCGCGAGGAGGGCGTAGCCGACGAAGGCGCCGATGTCGAGCAGGGAGTGCGCGACGACCAGGGGACCGACCCGTCCCCAGCGCCGGTACAGGTACACGAACACCACGCCCATGACCATGTTGCCGAGGAAGCCGCCGACACCCTGGTAGAGGTGGTACGAACCGCGCAGGACCGCGCTGGCCACCAGAGCGGTCCCCGGGCTCCAGCCCAACTGGCCCAGCCTGCGCAGCAGATAGCCGACGACGATGACCTCTTCGAGGACCGCGTTCTGCAGGGCGGACAGGATCAGTACCGGGTACTTCCACCACACGTCCGGCAGCGCCTCGGGGACGACCGTGAGGTTGAAGCCGAGGCCGCGGGCGGCCAGGTAGAAGGCGATCCCGGTGCTGCCGATCACCGCCGCGATCCCGGCGCCCCGGGCCAGGTCGGGCCGGGGGCGGGTGCGGTCGAAGCCGAGGGTGCGCAGGCCCGCGCCCTCGCGCAGCAGGAGGTGGGCGACCAGGGCGACGGGGACCAACGCGGTGGCGATGCCGAACAGCTGCCAGGCCAGGTCGAGCCAGGGGCGGCCGGGCGCGGCCGAGGCGTTGAGGGTGGCCGCCTGGTCCTTCAGACCGCCGGGCTTGGTGACCGAGCCGATGAAGCTGATCAGCGCGGAGACCCCGCTCGCGCCCAGCGAGAGCCCGAGCACGAGCAGTGTCTCGTCCCGCAGGATCCGCCGCGGGCCACGCTCGCGCGCCCCGGACGCGGTCACCGAGTCAGCCTCCACCTGCACCCCTGCCTCCCTGCGGCTCACGGGCCCCCTGGCCCACCTTCGCCCCGCAAGGATCGCAGAAGCACATGTGAGGACGGCGTACCGGGCCGTCGCGCACGAGCAGCACCGGTACGCCTGTGTACGACGCTCAACCCAGGTCGGCGCAATACGGCGGAGCGACCGTCATCCCAGAGGAACCGGCTCCGGCAACCCCACCGGCCACGTGTGCACCGGCTCCCCCACATGCATCAGCTCGGCATACCTCCGCGTCGTGGCGGCGAGCGCACCGTCTCGGTTCAGCCCCTGCTCCAGCGCTCGATGGAACGTGGCCGCCTGCCAGGACGCCCCGTTCACCCGCCTGCGGCAGCGCTCCTCGATGACGCCCAGGTACAGGTCGCGGTCGGCCGCCTCCACACCCCACGCGTCCAGCCCGGCCGCGGCCAGCGGCAGCAGCTCGTCACGGATCAGGGTGACCGCGTCGACCACTCCCGTGCCGCCGTAGCGCCCTCGCCGGGGCCATACGAACCTCGCGTCGACGCCGTACCGGCACGCGGTGTCGAAGTTGGCCTCGGCCGCGGCGAACGGCAGCCGGGTCCACACCGGCCGGGACTCCTCGGCGAGGGCGCGGACCAGGCCGTAGTAGAAGGCCGCGTTGGCGATCACATCGGTGATGGTCGGCCCGGCCGGCAGCACCCGGTTCTCCACCCTGAGGTGCGGGACGCCGTCCGCGATGCCGTACACCGGCCGGTTCCAGCGGTAGATCGTGCCGTTGTGCAGCACCAGTTCGGCGAGCCTGGGCGTGCCGCCGGCCGCGATCACGTCCAGCGGCTCCTCGTCGTCGCAGATCGGCAGCAGGGCCGGGAAGTAGCGCAGGTTCTCCTCGAACAGCTCCTGCGCGGAGCTGATCCACCGCTCGCCGAACCAGGTGCGCGGCCGTACACCCTGCGCCTGCAGTTCGGGCGGGCGGGTGTCGGTGGACTGCAGGAACAGCGGTGGCCGGGACTCGCGCCACAGCTCGCGGCCGAACAGGAACGGCGAGTTGGCGCCGACGGCGATCTGCGCGGCGGTCGCCACCTGCGCCGCGTTCCACACGTCCGCGAACCGGGCCGGGGTGACCTGCAGGTGCAGCTGTACGGAGGTGCACGCGGCCTCCGGGACGATCGACTTGGACGTGCACACGAGGTGCTCCACGCCCTCGATGTCGAGCCGGAAGTCCTCTCCGCGTGCGGCCACGATCTGGTCGTTGAGCATGGTGTAACGGTCGACCTCGGAGAGGTTGGCGGAGACCAGGTCGTCGCGGTCGAGCGTGGGCAGGATGCCGATCATGACGATGCCCGCGTCCACCTCGCCGGCCTTGCGATCGGCGTAGGCGAGCGAGGTGCGCAGTTCCTCGGCGAGCCGGTCGAATACCCGGCCGCCCAATCGGTGTGGGGCGATGTTGACTTCCAGATTGAACATGGCGAGTTCTGTTTGGAAATCGCGGCTCGCGATGCGTTCCAGCACCTGCCCGTTCAACATTTTCGGCATACCGTCGGGTCCAGCGAGATTCAATTCGATCTCGACTCCCATGAGGTTCTTGGGACGGTCGAATCTCTTCTCGCGCAACAGCCGCTCCAGTCCCGCGAGGCACTTCTGGAGCTTTTCGCGGTAGCGCTGGCGATCGGACAGGTCGAACTGCCCTGCCGCGACCTTCTCCCCCATCGAAGTGTCCCTCCTCGGATGGGCGGGCCGGCGTTCCGGCCGCCGGGCTCCCGGTCAGTGGGGGGATGATGCCCAGCGGAAGCGATCGATAACGTCCCGTGCGAGCGCGGCGCCCGCTACCCTGTCGGAATGTTCCCCGCGGCACATTCACGGGGCATGCAACAGTCCGCGTCTTCGAGTTCCCCGAACTCCTCGTGAAAAACGCCGATGACATTCGGCCGACCGTTACCGGCGCGTATGGCGAGGTCAGCGGTGGCACACCGGCCCGGGAACCGGGAGAAGTCCCGCAAATCGACGGCGTATTACCGCCTTGCGTCACCCCCGGAAATGAGATAGACGAAACAACGGCCGAACGGACGTCGTATAAACTTCGCCCACAAGGTAGAAGGCTGACGCCCTCGGTCCTGGTTCCTGCCGTGTTCAGGCCGTCCTCGCGACGGGCGGCAGGCCGAGCCGCACCCATGTTCACCGATCGGGCCTTCACCCTTTTGGCCTTGCGTGAGCAGACAGCGTCGTCCGCCCCACCCCTCCTCGCGCCGTCGCGCCTGTCGAATGAGAGAGGCGACCCACATGCCGCTCCACGTGCCCCCTGCCCCCGCGCCCGCCCTGCGTTCCGTCCTCGCCGCCCTCGGCTCACCCACCGCGGTCCGTGAGGCCCGCACCCCCTCCCTGCGTGCCGCACAGGGCCCGACGACACCCGAACTCCCGTTGCCCGTGCATGTCCTGGACCGGATCACCCCGCAGGGCCTGTCCGCGACCCGGCTGGCCGGCTGGCGCTTCCTGATACGGTCCGGCGAGCGTGCGGTGGCCGCGGCCGAGACCATGCTCACGCCCGACGGCTGGACCTTCTCGCACTTCTTCGAGGGCCCCTACGTCACCTCCACCGAGCGCGCCCTGCAGCAGGCCGAGACGCTGCAACAGCCGTACCAGGCCCGACTGCTGTCGGTGCCCGGTCTGTACATGCTGACCCTGTGGCTGCACGGCGACACAGGCGCCGACGGAGCCGAGGGGCATCCGGCCGACACCGATCTGCTCGTCCCTCTGGCGCCGGCCCCGCCCGGCATACCGACACACCGCCCGTTCCCGGTGACGGAGTTGCTGCCGGTGCTGACCCAGCGCGCGACTCCCGTGTCGCTGCTGGGGCCGCCGGTGCTGGGCTCGCCCGCCTGACCACCGCGCGACGGCCGACCTCGTACCCCGCTTGCCCGCAAGGGGAGCGGGGTACGTTCATGTCAGGGCGTGTGGCCTGCATGGACTAGCCCCATCCGGCCACTGCGAACCATCCAAAGGGACAGTGCACTTGGACTGAACCGTCCGCCCGGGTGACGCGTCATGAACCTGTGAGAAGCGGTGCTGCGAAATCCCTGCGGAATGACGCCCAGAGGGCAACACTGGGTTCCGACCGACTTATCACCACGGGGGACGGCCATGACCACGACAGAGCGAAAGATCCCACCCATGTGCCAGCACCAGCCGCCGTGTCCACCAGCCGAGTCCGCCGACCGGGAGTCCGCCCGTCTCGTGGCGCACCACCCGGAGCAGGGGTGGAGTCTGCTGTGCAACGGCGTCCTGCTCTTCGAGGACACCGGTGAGCTGCTGCCCGACGGCCGGATCATCGGTCCGCACCGCCCGCTCGGTGCGGACCAGGTGATGACCGCCGCCTGAGCGGAGCACGAGCGACCTCCAGGGGCCGGCCGCACCCGTCCGGTGCGCACCGGCCCCGACGTGTGTCCGGGGTCGGTCACGTTCGGTGACCACATGTCGGCGCAGCGCCTCGTACGGCGGCTCAGCCCTTGGTGGCACCCGCGGTGAGACCACCGACCAGCTGGCGTTCGGCGACCGAGTAGAAGGCCAGGGCGGGGACGATGGCGAGCACGAGGTAGGCGAAGACGCGCGCGGTGTCGGCGGAGTACCGGCCCTGGAACTGCTGCACACCGATCGGGATGGTCCACCAGGTCGAGTCCGTGAACACCAGCAGCGGCAGGAAGAAGTTGTTCCAGCTCGTGACGACGGCGAGCACGGAGACCGTGCCGAGCGCCGGCCGGACCATCGGCAGCAGTACCCGCCAGAAGAACCCGAGCGGTCCGCAGCCGTCGAGCGTGGCCGCCTCCTCCAGCTCGCCCGGGATCTGCCGGAAGAAGCCCCTCAGGACGATGATCGTCATCGGCAGCCCGAACGCGGCCTGCGGAAGGATCACGCCCAGCGGGTTGTCCAGCAGCCCCAGCGACCGCAGCAGCAGGAACAGCGGCAGCGCCGCCACCGCGAACGGGAACATCAGCCCCATCGTGAACAGCGTGAACAGCACTTCCCTGCCCCGGAAGGCGAACCGCGCGAAGGAGAAGGCGGCGAGCGCGGACACCGCGACGACGAGCACCGTCGTACCGACCGCGATCAGCGTGCTGTTGCCGACCAGCCGCCAGACGGAACCCGAGCCGAGGATGTCGCCGTAGTTGGCGAACACCCAGGGGCTCGGCAGCCCCACCGGGTTGCGGGACAGCTGGTCGGTGGACTTGAGGCCGGAGAACAGCGCGTACTGCAGCTCGGAGTCGACCGAAACATTCGACTCAAATACCGAACGTTCCGAACGGCGACTCCAGGAACGGGTGTCGGGAGCGTCAAGGTGTCGCGCAGGAGGTGGCGGGTGCGGAGCCGTGCCGGGCGCGCGACCCGGAAAGAGGGCCCGGAAGGCGACGGTCCGCCCGGCTGGTCGAATCGCCGGGACGGGAGTGGGATGGAAGAGAGGAACCAAGGGCCTTGCAGGGCGGGCACGTCCACGCGCGAGACACCCGGCGTCGCCCGCGAGGAACGGTGGAGTGATGTCCGGTTACGACGCCTCGGCGGCCGCTCGGGTCGTGGTCGGTGTGAGTGGCTCCCTGGGCAGCGTCACGGCCCTGCGTCGGGCCACCGCGCTGGCCCGTCGGCTGGGAGCGGAACTGTGGCCCGTGCTGGCCTGGGAGCCACCGGGCGGTGACCCCGCCGCACGCCGCTCCCCCGCCGCCGGTCTGCTGATCGAGGACTGGCAGCGGCTGGCCAGACAGCGGCTGGCCGCGGTGCTCGACGAGATCTTCGGCGTGGACGCCCCCGGGGTGCCGATGCACGCGGTCGTCGTCCGGGGCGCCCCGGGCCCGGCGCTGGTGGCGACCGCGGACCGGGAGGACGACGTCCTCGTCGTGGGCGCGGGCCGACGCGGTCTGCAACGCGCCTTCTCGGGCCGGGTCTCCCGCCACTGCCTGGCCCACGCGGTCTGCCCGGTCCTCGCGGTGCCCCCGTCGCCGCTGGAGTCAGAACTGATGTCCGTGCACCGGCGGTACACCTGGCATCTGCGCATGGATATACGGGGGTTGTGACGGCGGCGCGAGGCCACTGGGCCCCCGGGTGCAATGAGGGCCCGGGGCGCGCTGCGGTCACCGGGTTCCCCCCGCGCGCTCGGATCCCGTCAAAACGCGTACGCCGGCCGTCAGGATGCCGTCAACGAACGCTCCGGCGGGACCAGGGCTGTCTAACGTCTCAGCCATGAAGCGCCACGACGACGCCCCGACCCGGCCCATGGGTTCGCACCCGGCCGGCCCCGTCGGTGTGGCGTACGACCGCGACTGGCGAGCGGACGCACGCACGGCGCTCCGCTACGCCGGTGTGCTGCTCGGACTACTGCTGTCCGTCGACTGGGCGGCAGGCTCCCTCACCTCGTGGCGCGGCGCCGTCTGGGGCGTCCTCGCCCTGCTGTTGCTGCTCGTCCTGTTCCCGGTGCGGGTGTCGGCCGGTACGGGCTGGCTGGCCGTGCGACGACTGCTGGTCACCCGCCGTGTCCGCACCGATCTGCTGGTCGCGGTGCGCCCGCTGGACGGCGTCGCCCAGCGACTGATCCTGCGCGACGCCCTCGGCAACCGGGTCGAGATCGACCCCGAGGTCCTGATCCGCAATCCGAACCTGTGGTACCTGCTCGACGAGGGCGTACGCGCCTCCGAGGCGGCCGGCATCCTGCTGTGCGGCACGACGGCCCTGCACCGCCTCGCCCGACGCGTCGACAGCGACACGGCCCTGAGCGTGTTCCGGGCCTCCGGCATGGAGTGAGGTGGTGTTTTCACGGCTCTGACACCATGACGCTCGGTGGCCGTCCATGGGGCGACACCCCAATGACTGACCCGAACGGCCGTGTTCCCGGCAAACCTCTCCGGCCTCCCGTTCTTGATGCGGCTCTGCGCCTTCCAGGCCATTCTTAACGCAAGTTTGACGCCTCCTGCGCCCGGATCCGTGGGCCCAGACGTCACTCTCTGCATACGCTGGTGCCGCCGTCCGCGTGATGGCCGGAAAGAGCTGAGCCGCACCCAGGAGCACGCCGATGGCCACGACCGAACACCCTCCTCCCAGTCGCTTGCGCAACTGGATGCTGGAGGGGCTGTCCGACATGGGCAAGCACGGCGGCCACACCGGGCCCCACGCCGAACCCGAGCCCCCGCACAAGGGCCAGCGCTGGTGGCGCGTGATGTGCCTGACCGGCGTCGACTACTTCTCGACCCTGGGGTACCAGCCGGGCATCGCGGCCCTGGCGGCCGGTCTGCTCTCACCTGTCGCCACCCTCGTTCTCGTCGTGGTCACCCTGGCGGGCGCTCTCCCGGTGTACCGCCGCGTGGCGGAGGAGAGTCCTCACGGCGAGGGCTCCATCGCGATGCTGGAGCGGCTGCTGTCTTTCTGGAAGGGCAAGCTGTTCGTTCTGACACTGCTGGGCTTCGCCGCCACGGACTTCCTGATCACCATCACCCTGTCGGCCGCAGACGCCTCCACCCACCTCATCGAGAACCCACACCTGCAGAGCGCACTGCACGGTCAGCAGATGCTGATCACGCTGCTGCTGGTCGCCCTGCTCGGCGCGGTGTTCCTCAAGGGCTTCCTGGAGGCGATCGGCGTCGCGGTCGCCCTTGTGGTGGTCTATCTCGCGCTGAACGTCGTAGTCGTGGTCGTCGGCATGTGGCACGTCCTCACCGCCGGGCACGTCGTCACCGACTGGACCAGCGCCCTGACCACCCAGCACGGCAACGTCTTCGCCATGATCGGCGTGTCCCTGCTGGTCTTCCCGAAACTGGCCCTGGGCCTGTCCGGCTTCGAGACGGGTGTCGCCGTGATGCCCCACGTCCAGGGCGACCCCGACGACACCGAGGAGAACCCCAAGGGCCGGATCCGCGACACCAAGAAGCTGCTGACGGCCGCGGCGCTCATCATGAGCGTTTTCCTGATCGCCACCAGCTTCATCACCACGGTGCTGATCCCGGCGAACGAGTTCAAGTCCGGCGGGCAAGCCAACGGCCGCGCGCTCGCCTTCCTCGCACACGAGTACCTCGGCGGCGCCTTCGGCACGGTTTACGACCTCTCCACCATCGCGATCCTGTGGTTCGCCGGCGCTTCGGCCATGGCCGGTCTGCTCAACCTGATGCCGCGCTATCTGCCCCGCTACGGCATGGCCCCGCACTGGGCCCGCGCCGTGCGCCCGATGGTGATCGTCTTCACGCTGGTCGCCTTCCTGGTCACCTGGCTCTTCGACGCCAACGTCGACGCACAGGGCGGCGCATACGCCACCGGCGTGCTGGTGCTGATGTCCTCCGCGGCGATCGCTGTGACCATCGCCGCGCGCAGGGCCGCTCAGCGCGGCTGGACCATCGCCTTCGCGGTCGTCTCCGCGGTCCTTCTCTATGTCACCGTCGCCAACGTCATCGAGCGCCCGGACGGTGTGAAGATCGGTGCCTGTTTCATCATCGGCATCATTCTGGTCTCGCTGCTGTCCCGGCTCGCCCGCGCCTTCGAGCTGCGCGTGACCAGCGTGACGTTCGATCCGATGGCGGAACGATTCATCCGGGACATGGCCAGCCGCAAGATCCGGTTTATCGCCAACGAGCCGGGTCAACGCGACAAGGCCGAGTATCGCGAAAAGATCGAGCAGATCCGCGCCGACAACGACATGCCGGAGCAGGAGGACTTCGTCTTCGTCGAGGTCACGGTCACCGACCCCTCCGAGTTCGAGGCGGGACTGACCGTGCGCGGCGAGGTCCTGCACGGTCGCTACCGGGTCCTGACCCTGGAGTCCTCCTCCATCCCCAACGCCCTGGCAGCACTGCTGCTGCACGCCCGTGACATGACGGGCTGCACGCCGCACATCTACTTCGAATGGACCGAGGGCACACCGCTCGCCAACTTCCTGCGCTTCTTCCTCTTCGGGCAGGGCGAGGTCGCCCCGGTGACCCGAGAGGTCCTGCGCGAGGCGGAGCCGGACCGGGTGCGCCGGCCGCGGGTGCACACCGGCTGAGTCCGGAGCCCGACAGCGCCGAGCCCGACCGGCTCGGCGCTACTTTCCGAACCACCGCCGAGGCGGTCGTACCTCCACCTTGCCCATGCTCAGTTGGCCGCCTATCGCCACCCGGAGCACGACCGGCGCCTCGGGATCACGGGCCGGGCGGACCTTGGTCTTGCTGTGGCCGATCGCCAGCGAGTCGGCATCGACGACCACGCCGGGCCGAGTGAGCAGGCGCAGGGTGCCGCCGCACATGTCCAGGTCGATGTCGAGGGTGTCGTGCGTGATCACGGCGTCGGAGAGGTCCAGGGTCACGTTTCCCCAGGCGCACACGATCTCCAGCCGGCGCGGCACGACCCAGCGGCCCTCGCGCGTGGCCGAGGCGTACTGCTGCTCGATCCGGACGACGTCCTTGGCCGGTGCCGCGTCGGCCTCCTGCGGCAGATCGGCGGTGAGCACCGCCAGCTCTCCGAGCGTGCGCGCGGACAGCGCGGCCGCCACCCGCTCGTCCAGCTCCTCGGCCGTGATCCGGCCGTCTCCGGCGGCGCCCGTCAGTACGTCCACCACCTGGTCCCGGTCCGCGTGCGAGGCGCGCAGCCCGGACGACGTCTCCGCGGGCAGCTCGACCGCCATACCCTCACCCCGATTCAGAACGTCCCCGCAGGGAGCCGGCATCACAGAGTAACGCTATATCGCGTTATACCCAACGGCCAACCCCAGATCCACGCTTCCCAGGGGGTGGCCCTATCGTGACCGGCATGCAGTCCTACACGATCGGCCAGGCGGCACGGCTGCTCGGCGTGAGCCCGGACACCGCCCGCCGCTGGGCCGACGCGGGCCGGGTGGCGACCCATCGCGACGAGTCCGGGCGGCGGCTCATCGACGGCGGGGACCTCGCCGCGTTCTCCGTCGAACTGGCCAAGGCGGGCAGTGGCGAGGACGACGCCCCTTACACCTCCGTCCGCAACGCGTTCCCCGGCATCGTCACGGCGATCAAACTCGGTGACGTGGCCGCCCAGGTGGAGATCCAGGCGGGCCCGCACCGGCTGGTGTCGCTGCTGACCCGGGAAGCGGTCGAGGAACTGGGCCTGGAGGTCGGCATGGAGGCCACCGCGCGCGTGAAGTCCACCAACGTGCACATCGACCGCGTCTGACCCGACAGCGCCGCGCCCGCTCCCGGCACCCCCCACCAGGGGCCCCTTACCAACGCACCCTCACCGGCACATCAGCGCCGCCCACAGATCGAGCCGGTCCCGCAGTCGGGACAGGTCACGCCCGGTGAGCCGCTCGACGCGTTCCATCCGGTAGTGCACGGTGTTGACGTGCAGATGCAGCTCCTGGGCCGTACGCGCCCAGGAGCCGTCGCAGGCCAGGAAGGTCTCCAGGGTGCTCAGCAGGGCGGCGATGCCGGGCCGGTCGCTCTCCAGCAGCGGGCCGAGGACCCTATGGCTGTAGGCGGCGCGCACATCGGCCGGCACCCCCGTGAGCAGGGAGTCGAGGGTGGTGAGGGAACCGGCGTCGATCAGGCGGGAGGCGCCGGGCGCGGTGCTGCGGGCCGAGGTGAGGGCGTAGCGGGCCTGCGCCAGCGCGCCTCCCAGGCCCTCGGGTTCCGCCGCGGGCACGCCCATGCCGCCGTGCAGCACGACGCCGGGCGCGCAGTCGGCGACCAGCTGCCACGCCTCGTCCGCCCAGCCGTCCGCCACCCCACCGGCGAGCACCGCGAAGGCGCATCCGTCCGGCAGCCGCCCCACGGCGACCGCCACAGCGGAAGCCCCCTCGCCCTCACCCTCGCCCGTGCCACCGGCCGACTCCGCCTCGGCAGGGCCACCCGCCTCCACCAGATGCGCGGCCACCTCGGCCAACGCCCCCTCGGCGGGCAGCACTTCACCCACCCCCGGCTGCGGCACCTCCGGCGGTCGTATCGCCGCGTCCGCGACGATCGCCCGGTACGGGCCCGTCTCCGGCAGCCCGCACCGGCGCAGCGCCGCCTCCACGGCCGCGTCCTCCCGCTCGCCCGGAGCGGCCAGCAGCGCACCGAGTTCGTCCGCCGCGCGCGACCCGGCCGACGGACGCCGGGCACCGGCCTCCTGACAGCGCGCCAGCGCGGCGGCGACCTCGTGCAGCATGCTCGGTGGGGCACCGTCGGGATCGGGCAGGTACAGCAGCCGGCGCTCGTACGCGGACACTCCGGCGGTGTCGACGGAGGCGGTCACCCCGGACCCGTCCGCGACGAGTGCGACCGCCTCCCGGGCCGGCACGGCCGCCGCGCCCGCCGTGGCCGCGACCGTCCGCCCGGACGCGGTGAAGACGTACGCGGCGGTCCCGCCGAGGTGGGCGAAGGCCGCGGCGAGTACGGCGTCCGGCCCGGCCTCCTGAGCGAGCAGCCGGCTCAGCCGTACGCGGGTGTTCTCCGGCAGCGCGTGATGCCGGCTCAGCCCGCCCCACTGCCGCAGATACACGGTGTCCGTGATCGACCGGAACATGATGTGGGCCGGCACCCCGGCCACCGGCACCCGGTGCCGTACGCATGCCTCGACCAGGTCGTCCGGCACACTTCCGTGGGTCTCCTCGCCAGCGAGCAGCGCGGCCGCCCCCGCGTCCTTGAGCGCCGAGACGAACCGCTCCGCCTTGCCGGAGCCGCCGTCGGGCGACCACCACACCAGTCCGCTGAGCACCACCTCGCCGGGCCGCACGAACCGGGCCGGGTCCTCCAGGTCCGTGACGGTCACTCCGCTGATTTCACGCCTCATCAGGGCGTCCTCCGCCCACAGCAGGCGCAGGCCGAGGGAGGCGTCCCCCAGGAGGTGTTCGACGTGCATGTGCTGGCTCCTCGTACGGCCGCCGGGCGGCGAGCAGACCGCCTGGCATCTCGCATTCGCAAGCCGAGTGCGAGATACAGCATCGTAAATGCAAGCCTGCGGGAGCGGAATGCCTCTTGGTGGATCCTCCAGTGGGAGCTGCGGCGGTGTCGGAGTTTCCGTGCTCCGCACCAGTCGTCCGGACCGGTTCCCCGTTGGTTCACTTTCGGCCATGGACCTGAACACGGTGGTCGAGATACGAGACGCCAGGCGGCCCGCGCCGTGGCGGCCGGGGGACGCCTGGCTCGGCGGCGGAACGTACCTGTTCTCCGAGCCCCAGCCGCACCTGCGGCGCCTGGTGGACCTGAGCCGGATGGGCTGGACACCCGTGCACCGCCACCCGGACGGCTCGCTGGAGCTTGCCGCCACCTGCACCATCGCGGAACTCTCGCGATACGCACGGGACTTGGTCGCTCCCGCGGCTCCCCTCTTCGAGCAGTGCTGCCGGGCGTTCCTCGCCTCGTTCAAGATCTGGAACATGGCCACGGTCGGCGGGAACCTGTGCAACGGCCTGCCGGCCGGTCCGATGATCTCCCTCACGGCCGCTCTCGACGGGGAGTGTCTGCTCATCGCCCAGGACGGCAGCCGGCGCCGGGTCCGGGTCGCCGACTTCGTCATCGGAGCGGGCCGCAAGGACCTCGCCGCGGGCGAGCTGCTGCGCTCGGTCACCCTCCCCGCCCGCGCCCTGGCCTGCCGTACGGCGTTCCGGCAGACCTCGCTGTACGGCCTGGGCCGCTCGGCCGTCCTCGTCATCGGCACGCTCGACCCGGTCGACCACTCGGTCGCGCTCACCGTCACCGCCGCCACGGTCCGCCCGGTGCGGCTCTGGTTCCCGCTGGCCCCGACGGCCGCGGCGCTGCGGGAGGCGATCGACGGGGCGGTCGCGCACGGCGAGTGGTTCGACGACATCCACGGACTGCCCGAGTGGCGGCGGCACATGACGCTCCGGTTGGCGGAGGAGATCCACCGGGAACTGGCGGAGGAGGAGCGGCGATGAGGGTGGACGTCAACGGCCGGACCTTCGAGGAGGAGCCGAGGCCCGGCCAGTGCCTGCGCACCTATCTGCGCGAACGCGGCTGGTTCGGCGTGAAGAAGGGCTGCGACCAGGGCGACTGCGGCGCCTGCACGGTCCATGTCGACGGCAGGCCCGTGCACAGCTGCCTGTACCCGGCCTTCCGGGCCGACGGCCACCGTGTCACCACGGTCGAGGGCCTGGCCGCCCCGGACGGCGAACTCCATCCCGTCCAGCGGAAGTTCCTCGACGCCCAGGGCTTCCAGTGCGGCTTCTGCACCGCCGGCTTCCTGATGACCACGGCCGCCCTCGACGAGGACAAACTGGCCGACCTGCCGCGGGCGTTCAAGGGCAACCTGTGCCGCTGCACCGGATACCGGGCCATCGAGGACGCCGTACGCGGGGTGAAGAACGTGGAGGAACCCGCGCCCGGCGAGTCCGTGGGCCGCAGCCTGCCCGCCCCGGCCGGACCCCAGGTCGTCACCGGCACCGCCCGCTACACCTTCGACATCGACGTGCCCGGCCTGCTCCACATGAAGCTGCTGCGCTCCCCGCACGCCCACGCCCGCGTCCTCGCGATCGACACCTCCGCCGCCCTGCGCGTCCCGGGCGTCCAGGCCGTGTTCACCCACCACGACGCCCCGGAACGGCACTTCTCCACCGCCCGCCACGAACACCCCGAGGAGGACCCGGACGACACCCGCGTCCTCGACGACACGGTCCGCTACGCCGGCCAGCGCGTGGCGGCCGTCGTCGCCGACAGCGAGGCGGCCGCCGAGGAGGGCTGCCGGCGGATCGAGGTGACGTACGAGGAACTGCCCGCCGTACTCGACCCCGAGGAGGCCATGCGGCCGGGGGCTCCCGTGGTCCACGACAAGGACGCGGGAACGGCCCGGATCTCCCGCCCGCAGGACAACGTCGTCGGCGAGGCGCACGGCGAGATCGGCGATGTCGAAGCGGGCTTCGCCGAGGCGGACGTCGTCTACGAGGAGACCTTCCGCACCCAGCGGGTCCAGCACGCCAGCCTGGAGACGCACGGCGCGCTCGCCTGGATCGACAAGGACGGCCGGCTCACCGTCCGTACCAGCTCCCAGACCCCGTTCCTCACCCGTCGCGCCCTGTGCGCGCTGTACGACCTGCCCGAGGAGCAGGTCCGCGTGGTCACGGGCCGGGTCGGCGGCGGGTTCGGCGGCAAGCAGGAGATGCTGGTCGAGGACATCGTGACCCTCGCCGTACTGAAGCTGCGCAAGCCGGTGAAGCTGGAGTACACACGCGCCGAGCAGTTCTACGGCGCGACCACCCGGCACCCGTTCACGATCCGGGTGAAGGCGGGCGCCCGCCGCGACGGCACCCTCACCGCCCTCCAGCTGCGCGTCGTCGCGAACACCGGCGCCTACGGCAATCACGGCCCGGCCGTGATGTTCCACAGCGTCGGCGAGTCCATGGCCGTCTACCGCGCCGCGCACAAACAGGTCGACGCCTACTCGGTGTACACGCACACCGTCCCGGCGGGCGCCTTCCGGGGCTACGGCCTCGGCCAGGTGCTGTTCGCGGTGGAGTCCGCGCTGGACGAGCTGGCCCGGCGACTGGGCCTGGACCCGCTGGAGTTCAAGGCCCGCAACATCATCGGCCCCGACGAGCCGATGCTCACCCCGGGCGGTCACGAGGAGGACCTGCACATCGCGAGCTACGGCCTCGACCAGTGCCTGTCGATCGTGCGCAGAGCGCAGTCCCAGCCCGGTGAACCCGCCCCCGGCGGCTGGCTGCTCGGTGAGGGCGCGGCCCTGGCGATGATCGCGACCGGGCCGCCCGGCGGCCACATCGCCGACGCCAAGGCCACCCTGCTGCCCGACGGCACCTTCGATCTGGCCGTCGGCACCGCCGAGTTCGGCAACGGCACCACGACCGTGCACAAGCAGATCGCGGCCGGCGAACTCGCCACCACCGTCGACCGGATCGCCATCCGCCAGTCCGACACGGACGTCGTACGACACGACACGGGCGCCTTCGCCTCCACCGGCACGGTCGTGGCCGGCAAGGCCACCCTGCGCGCCGCGCGCGCCCTCGCCGACCAGCTGCTGGACTTCGCCGCCGCCCACCTGGGTGTGGCGCGCGCCGACTGCCGGCTCGTCGAGGAGGCCGTGCTGCACCCCGGTGGGCGCCTGCTGCTCAAGGAGGCGTACGCGGCCTCCCGCGCGGTCGGCCTGGAGCTCGCCGCCGACGGGCACTTCGGCGGCACCCCGCGCTCGGTCGCCTTCAACGCGCACTGGTTCCGGGTGGCGGTCGATCCCGGCACCGGCGAGATCCGCATCCTGCGCAGTGTGCACGCGGCCGACGCGGGCAAGGTGATGAACCCGATGCAGTGCAGGGGCCAGGTGGAGGGCGGGGTCGCCCAGGCGCTCGGCGCCACGCTCTTCGAGCGGGTGCTGCTGGACGAGCGGGGCGCGGTCGACACGGCCGCCTTCCGCCGCTACCGGCTCCCGCAGTACGCCGATGTGCCGCGCACCGAGGTGCACTTCATGGAGACGGCCGACGCGATCGGCCCGCTGGGCGCGAAGTCGATGAGCGAGAGCCCCTTCAACCCGGTCGCCCCGGCCCTGGCGAACGCCCTTCGGGACGCGACGGGCGTGCGGTTCACCGAGGTGCCGCTGCCGCGTGACCGAGTGTGGCGGGAGCTGGCGCGCCACAACGACAGCCGCCGTCCACCCGGATCGCCGTGATCCCGCTGATGTGCCGGGCCCCGCACCGGTCCTGCGGGAGCACCAGCTGGGGCCCGGCCACGTCCAGCGGGGTGTCGTCGATCCGTACGCCCAGCAGGACCGGCGCGTGCGCGAAGTCCGGGTCGATCTCGGCCCAGGACAGCACGGCGTGGTGGCCGTCGGTGCCGGTGACGGCGATCAGGAAACGCAGCCGGTCCTTGCGCCGCGCCGGGTCGAAACCGGGCCCCGCGTCGACGAGGACGTCGTACAGCCGGGGGCCGGCGAACCGGTGGCGCTGGATGCCGCTGGTCGCGCACTCGAAGCTGACGTCCACCCGGTGCTGCGGCCAGCGGAGCAGGTCCGGCACGGTCAGCCGGGCGGGCCGGGCCAGATCGCCGGTCAGGTCGAGTTCCGCGAGCATCACCTGCGACCACCTCCCGCAGCACCGTACCCGCGGGAGCGCACCGTGCAAACGCACATGCGAGCTCCGCATCACAAGTTCGCAGCTCATGCGATGCGACAGGAGACTTACAGCTGGCAGATGCGGCAGTATCATCGCCGCACGGCCGGATCCCCGGCCACGACAGGGCGCGACAGTTGTTCCACAGAACGCGAGGAGTAGAAACGTGATGACCCGTTCCGTGCGCCGGACCCGGCGGATGCTGCAGCTGGCCGGTGCGGGAGCCGCGGCCCTGATGGCACTGAGCGCCTGCTCCTCCTCGTCCGGCTCCGCCAAGTCCAAGGACACCTCGGCCTCGTCCGGGTCCTCGGCCTCGGCGAAGCTGTCCGGCTCGGTCACGGTGTTCGCCGCCGCCTCCCTGAAGGAGAGCTTCACTACCCTGGGCAAGGAGTTCGAGAAGCAGCACCCGGGCACCCACGTCAACTTCAACTTCGGCGGCAGCGACACCCTCGCGGCCAGCATCACCGGTGGTGCCCCGGCGGACGTCTTCGCCGCCGCCAGCCCGAAGACGATGAAGATCGTCACGGCCAAGAACGACGCGGTCGGGACCCCGGCCACCTTCGTCCGCAACCAGCTGGAGATCGCCACCGTGCCGGGCAACCCGCACAAGGTGGCCTCGCTGAAGGACCTCACCAAGTCCGGCCTGAAGGTCGTCCTGTGCGACAAGACGGTGCCGTGCGGTGCCGCCGCGCAGAAGGCCCTGGACGCCGGCCACCTCAAGCTCACCCCGGTCTCCTACGAACAGGACGTCAAGGGCGCCCTGAACAAGGTGGAGCTGAAGGAGGCCGACGCCGCGGTCGTCTACAAGACCGATGTGCACGCCGCGGGTGACAAGGTGGAGGGCGTGGAGTTCCCCGAGTCGGCCAAGGCGGTCAACGACTACCCGATCACCCTGCTGAAGAACGCGCCGAACGCCGAAGCCGCCAAGGCGTTCATCGCCCTCGTGCAATCCACCGAGGGCCAGAAGGTGCTGAGCCAGGCCGGCTTCCTCAAGCCGTGACCTCGCTTCACGAGCCCGGTGCCGCGGCCGGCCCCCGCACGGGCCGGCCGTGGCGCCGCCGCGTCGGCACGGGGGGCCGACGCGGGGTGCCGTTGCCGCTGTTGCTGCCGGGCCTGCTGGCGCTGGCGTTCCTGCTGCTGCCCCTGGTCGCGCTTCTCATCCGCGCGCCCTGGGGCAGCCTGCCGGACCAGCTCTCCAGCACCGAGGTGTGGCAGGCGCTCCAGCTCTCGCTGATCAGCGCCACAGTGGCAACGGCCGTCTGCCTCGTCCTGGGCGTGCCCCTGGCGTGGCTGCTGGCCCGTACGGACTTCCCCGGCCGGGGGTTCGTACGGGCCCTGGTGACATTGCCTCTCGTGCTGCCGCCGGTGGTCGGTGGTGTGGCCCTGCTGCTGGCGCTCGGCCGCAACGGGGTGATCGGCCAGTGGCTGGACTCCTGGTTCGGGGTCACGCTGCCGTTCACCACCGCCGGGGTCGTGATCGCGGAGGCGTTCGTCGCGATGCCGTTCCTGGTCATCAGCGTCGAGGGCACGCTGCGCGCGGCCGACCCGCGCTTCGAGGAGGCGGCCACGACGCTCGGCGCGTCCCGCTTCACCGCGTTCCGCCGGGTCACCCTGCCGCTGATCGCGCCCGGCATCGCGGCGGGGTCGGTGCTGGCCTGGGCGCGTGCGCTCGGCGAGTTCGGCGCGACGATCACCTTCGCGGGCAACTTCCCCGGCCGCACCCAGACCATGCCCCTCGCGGTCTACCTGGCCCTGCAGAACGACCCCGATGCGGCGATCTCGCTGAGCCTGGTTCTGCTGGTGGTATCCATCGCGGTGCTGGCCGCGCTCAGGGACCGCTGGATGACGGGAGCGTGATCATGGCAGCCGGAGCGAGCCGTGTGCGAACGTACAGACCCATGACCGACATCGACGCCCCCAAAGCCGACCTGCGCAGAGCGGGCGACGAGGGGCTCGACGCCCATCTCGTCGTCGACCGCGGCTCCTTCCGGCTGGATGTGACCCTGGCCGCCGCCCCGGGGGACGTCGTGGCCCTCCTCGGCCCCAACGGCGCCGGCAAAACCACCGCCCTGCGCGCCCTGGCCGGCCTGGCCCCGCTCACCGACGGCCATCTCAGGCTGGACGGCGCCTCCCTGGACCGCACGCCCCCGGAGTCCCGCCCGGTCGGCGTGGTCTTCCAGGACTATCTGCTCTTCCCGCATCTGTCCGCGCTGGACAACGTGGCCTTCGGGCCGCGCTGCCAGGGCCTGCCCAAGGCCGAGGCGCGTGCCCAGGCCGCCGCGTGGCTGGACCGGATGGGTCTCGCCGGTCACGCGGGCGCCAAGCCCCGCCGGCTCTCCGGCGGGCAGGCCCAGCGCGTGGCCCTCGCCCGCGCCCTGGCCACCCACCCCCGGCTGCTGCTCCTGGACGAGCCGCTGGCCGCCCTGGACGCCCGTACCCGCCTGGCGGTACGCGCCCAACTGCGCCGCCACCTGGCCGGGTTCGAGGCGGTCGCCGTCCTCGTCACCCACGACCCCCTGGACGCCATGGTGCTCGCGGACCGCCTGGTGGTCGTCGAGCACGGCCAGGTCGTCCAGGAGGGCACCCCCTCCGACATCGCCCGCCACCCGCGCACCGATTACATCGCCCAACTGGTCGGCCTCAACCTCTACCGGGGCCGGGCCGAGGGGCACACGGTACGACTCGACGCGGGTCCCCGGATCACCACCACGGAAGACCTGTCAGGCCCGGTCTTCGTGGCGTTCCCGCCCAGCGCCGTCACCCTGTTCCGGGACCGGCCCACCGGAGCCAGCGCCCGTAACCTCTGGCAGTGCGAGGTGACCGGCCTGGAGACGCACGGCGATCAGATCCGCGCCGACCTCGGCGGCGAGCTCCCCCTCGCCGCCGACCTCACCACGGTCGCCGCCGCCGAGCTCGATCTGCACCCGGGCGCGGCCGTCTGGGCGACGGTCAAAGCGACGCAGACGCACGCATACCCGGCCTGAGCGGACGGGCGCCCTACCGTGGGTGCCCATGACCCTGAGCATCCGCAACCAGCTCCCCGGCACGGTCACGGCGATCCAGCCGGGTGAGGCCATGGCCACCGTCAAGATCCGGCTCGACGGGGGCCAGGACCTGACCGCGGCGATCACCTTGGAATCCGTCCGCGACCTCGGCCTGGCCGAGGGCTCCCCGGTACGGGCCCTGGTGAAGTCCACCGAGGTCTCCCTCGCCACCGCGCCGATCGACCGCGTCTCGATCCGCAACCAGCTGCCGGGCACCGTCACCGACATCGCGGCCGGCGCCGCGATGGCCACCGTGAAGATCTCGATCGACGGCGGCTCGGTGACCTCCGCCATCACCAAGGAGTCGGCCACCGACCTCGGGCTCTCCGCCGGTTCCGCCGTGGTCGCCCTGATCAAGTCCACCGAGGTGGCGCTGGCGACGGCATGACACGGCGAGGGCCCCGCCCGGAAACCGGACGGGGCCCTGAACGTCACCGCGGACTCAGTCCTCGTACGCGTCCAGCGGCGGGCAGGAGCACACCAGGTTGCGGTCACCGAAGGCCTGGTCGATACGGCGCACCGGCGGCCAGTACTTGTCGGCCGCCGAGACTCCGGCCGGGAAGACGGCCTCCTCGCGGCTGTAGGCGTGCGCCCAGTCACCGCCGAGCGCGGCGGCGGTGTGCGGGGCGTTGCGCAGCGGGTTGTCCTCCGCCGGCCAGTCACCCGAGCCGACCTTCTCGATCTCCGCACGGATGGCGATCATCGCGTCGCAGAAACGGTCCAGCTCGGTGATGTCCTCCGACTCGGTCGGCTCGATCATCAGCGTGCCGGCCACCGGGAAGGACATGGTCGGCGCGTGGAAACCGTAGTCGATCAGCCGCTTGGCCACGTCGTCCACGCTCACACCGGTCGCCTTGGTCAGCGGGCGCAGATCGATGATGCACTCGTGCGCGACCAGGCCGCCGGGGCCGGTGTAGAGCACCGGGTAGTGCGGCTCCAGCCGCTTGGCGACGTAGTTGGCGCTGAGCACGGCCACCTGCGTGGCCCGCTTGAGGCCCTCGCCGCCCATCAGCCGGACGTACGCCCAGGAGATCGGCAGGATCCCCGCGGAGCCCCAGGGAGCGGCGGAGATCGGGCCGACGCCGGTCTCCGGACCCGCGGCCGGCTGCATCGGGTGGTTCGGCAGGTACGGCGCCAGGTGCGCACGGACCCCGACCGGGCCGACGCCGGGGCCGCCGCCGCCGTGCGGGATGCAGAAGGTCTTGTGCAGGTTCAGGTGGGAGACGTCACCTCCGAAGTGGCCCGGCTTGGCGAGGCCGACCAGCGCGTTGAGGTTGGCGCCGTCGACGTAGACCTGGCCGCCGGCCTCGTGCACCTGGGCGCAGATGTCGGCGACGTGCTCCTCGAAGACGCCATGCGTCGACGGGTAGGTGATCATCAGCACCGCCAGCTGGTCACGGTACTGCTCGATCTTGGCACGCAGGTCCTCGACGTCGATCTCGCCGTCCTCGGCGGTCTTGACGACGACGACCTTCATGCCGGCCATCACGGCGCTGGCCGCGTTGGTGCCGTGCGCGGAGGACGGGATCAGGCAGACGACACGCTGCTCGTCGCCGTTGGCGCGGTGGTACCCGCGTACCGCGAGCAGACCGGCCAGCTCGCCCTGGGAACCGGCGTTCGGCTGCAGGGAGACCTTGTCGTAGCCGGTGACCTCGGCGAGACGTTCCTCCAGCTCGCGGATGAGCGTGAGGTAGCCCTGCGCCTGCTCGGCCGGGGCGAAGGGGTGCAGCTGGCCGAACTCGGGCCAGGTGACCGGCTCCATCTCGGTGGTCGCGTTGAGCTTCATGGTGCACGAGCCCAGCGGGATCATGCCGCGGTCGAGCGCGTAGTCGCGGTCGGCCAGCTTGCGCAGGTAGCGCAGCATCGCGGTCTCGGAGCGGTGCTGCTGGAAGACCGGGTGGGTGAGGTAGGCGTCGGTGCGCAGCAGCGCCTCGGGGAGGGTGTCCTCGGCAGTCGCGTCCAGCGCCTCGATGTCGCCCTCGACGCCGAAGGCGGACCAGACGGTGCCCAGCTGGGCGCGTGTGGTGGTCTCGTCGCAGGCCAGGGAGACGCGGTCGGCGTCGACCAGGTGGAGGTTGACCCCGTTCTGCCGCGCTGCGGCGACGACCTCGGCGGCCCTGCCGGGCACACGCGCGGTGACGGTGTCGAAGAAGGCGCCGTGGACGATCTCCACACCGCCGGCCTTCAGCCCCGCCGCGAGGATCGTGGCGTACCGGTGGGTGCGGCGCGCGATGGTCTGGAGCCCCTCGGGCCCGTGGTAGACGGCGTACATGCCGGCCATCACGGCGAGCAGCACCTGCGCGGTGCAGATATTGCTGGTGGCCTTCTCCCGGCGGATGTGCTGCTCTCGGGTCTGCAGCGCGAGCCGGTAGGCCTTGTTGCCGTCGGCGTCGACGGAGACGCCTACGAGGCGGCCGGGCAGGCTGCGTGCGAACTTCTCGCGCACCGCCATGTAGCCCGCGTGCGGACCACCGAAGCCCATCGGCACACCGAAGCGCTGGGTCGTACCAACGGCGATGTCCGCGCCCAGCTCGCCCGGCGAGGTCAGCAGGGCCAGCGCGAGCAGGTCGGCGGCGACGGTGACCAGGGCGCCCAGCTCGTGCGCCTGGTCGATGACCTGCTTGATGTCCCGTACGGCACCGGAGGCGCCCGGGTACTGGATCAGCACGCCGTTGATCTCACGCGCGGCTATGTCGGCCGGGATGCCCTCGCTGAGGTCGGCGACGACGACCTCGACACCGGTCGGCTCCGCACGGGTCTGGATGACGGCGACGGTCTGCGGCAGCGCGTCCGCGTCGACCAGGAACAGGCCCTTCTTGTTCTTGCCCATGCGCAGGGACAGCGCCATCGCCTCGGCGGCGGCCGTCCCCTCGTCGAGCAGGGAGGCACCCGAGGTCGGCAGACCGGTGAGGTCGGCGACCACGGTCTGGAAGTTCAGCAGGGCCTCCAGCCGCCCCTGGGAGATCTCCGGCTGGTACGGCGTGTAGGCCGTGTACCAGGCCGGGTTCTCCATGACGTTGCGCAGGATGACGGGCGGCGTGAACGTGCCGTAGTACCCCAGCCCGATCATCGAGCCGAGGACCTGGTTGCGCTCGGCCAGCGAGCGCAGCTCGGCGAGCACCTCGGCCTCGGTGCGGGCGTCCGGCAGGTCGAGGGCGTCGGCGTTCTTGATCACATCCGGGACCGCCGCGGCGGTCAGCTCGTCCAGCGAGCCGTAACCGACCTGCGCGAGCATCTTGGCCCGCGCCTCCTGGTCGGGCCCGATGTGGCGCTGCTCGAAGGGGATGCCCGCTTCGAGCTCCGAGAGCGGCATGCGATGGACGGTCATTGCGGAGGCCTCCTGGTCTGACGCGACCTTCGAAGGGCACCACGGCGCGGGTACCCCGACGGCCTCCCCCTCTGTCATCTCAACCTGAGAGCTTCACCGGGTATGCCCCCGGCTTTCACCGTCGGTGAGGGCGGGAGCCATCGACACCCGCCCTGCTTTCCAGAGTGACCTCGTCCGTGCGGTACGTGAGCCTGAGAGATTCCGGGGAGGAGTTGCTCCTTCGGCGCCTCCGAGGTGCTCGGAGGACTCTCCCGCACGGGGTCAGCAGCCGCTGTCAGCCTACCAGCGAGGTCAACGCCCGAGCCCTCGAGTGGCCGCCTCCTTGAATGTGCTCTTTTGTAGTGGTTACGGATGAATTGCGACCAAGTGGAGGGAGAGGGGCCGTGCTGACCGACATCGATCCACGCAACCTGATCGGCCGCAAGGCGTTCGACCGCCATGGCACCAAGATCGGCACCATCGACGAGATCTACCTCGACGACGCGACCGGCGTGCCAGAGTGGGCGGCCATACGAACCGGCCTGTTCAGCCGGGACGCGTTCGTCCCCCTGGAACCGAGCGAACTGCTCAAGGACGGCACCCTCCACGTGCCCTTCGACCGCGCCCTGATCAAGGACGCCCCCGACTTCGGCGTGGGCCGCCACCTCTCCCCCGAGCAGGAACTCCAGCTCTACCATCACTACGGCCTGGACGTGGCCCCACCTCCATCGGTCCCGGACCACGACTTCGGCAAGCTGGCGGGGTCGGAGGAGGCCTGAACGTGACTCTCTTCCGGGATCCGGGGCGGAGCCCCGGGGCGGTCGCTGCTTGACTGACCGAGACGGACGAGCGGGTGGGCGGAATCCGCGACCAACGGCAACGGATCGGCAGACTCCAGCGCAGGATCCTCCACAAGAAACGTCCGCACCCGTCCCGGAGGGGACTGCGGGGTCTCGAACCGCACCGTCACCCGCCCCAGCCCGCTCCCCTGCACCCACCCATGCCCGTGTTCGGCATGCCGCACATCCTGCCCGGCCCGCCAGTGCCGCTCGACCGGCTCCGCCCGCTCCTCAACGGCCTCGACGGCGCCTTTCTCCGGCTCCTCCGTCGCAGGCACCGGCGCGGCCTGCGCGAACAGGTCCTCCTGCGTGTAGTCGGCGAGCCCGGACACCCCCACGCCCAGCAGCCGTACCCCGCCCGTGGTGTCCACGGAGTCCAGCAGCCGCGCGGCCGCCTCCCGGACCACCGCCGGATCGTCCGTGGGTCCTCTGAGCGTCTCGGAGCGGGTCAGCGTCGAGAAGTCGTACCGGCGCACCTTCAGCACGATGGTCCGCCCGGACAGCCCCGCCCCGCGCAGCCGCCCCACGCACCGGTCGGCCAGCCGCTGCACCTCCAGTCCGATCCGCAGCCGGTCATGGATGTCCACGTCGTAGGTGTCCTCGACCGACACCGACTTCGCCTCGCGCTCGGCCACCACGGGCCGCTCGTCCTGGGCCAGGGCCATGGCGTACAGCGCGTGCCCATGGGCCTTGCCGAGCAGCCGGACCAGCTCGTCCTCGCCCGCCTCGGCCAGCTCCGCGACCGTGGTGATCCCGGCTCTGCGCAGATGGTCCCCGGTGGCCGGCCCGACCCCGGGCAGGGTCCGCACCGGCATCGGCCCCAGCAGCGCCCGCTCGGAGCCCGGCTCGATGACCACCAGACCGTCCGGCTTGGCCTGCTCGGAGGCGATCTTGGCGAGCATCTTGGAGGCGGCGAGCCCCACCGAGCCGGTGAGCCCGGTGACCTCCCGGATGTCCGCGCGCAGCTCGATCCCGGCCAACCGCGCCGACTGCTCGTCCCAGGCCGTCCCGCCGGCCTCCAGGTCCACGAAGGCCTCGTCCAGGCTGAGCGGCTCCACCAGCGGCGACAGCTCCCGCAGCAGCGCCATCACCTGCTCGCTGATCGCCCGGTACAGGGTGAAGCGCGGCACCAGATACGCGGCATTCGGTGCCAGCCGGCGCGCCTGGGCCATGGGCATCGCCGAGTGGACCCCGAAGACCCGTGCCTCGTACGACGCGGTGGCCACCACCCCGCGGGGTCCGAGGCCGCCCACCACGACCGCCTTCCCGCGCAGGCTCGGCTTGGATGCCTGCTCCACCGAGGCGTAGAAGGCATCCATGTCGAGATGCAGGATCGTGGGCGCGTTTCTCACATCTCCGATGCTGCACCACGGCACTGACAATGCCCCGGCCCCGAAAGGCCCGGTGTCGGACCGCCGTACCGCTGCCGGATCGCCGTACGGGGGTCGGACCACCGCAGCGGAGTCAGACCGCCCGGTTGCGGCGCCGCGCCAGCTCGTCGGCGGGGTTGTGCCCGACGAGGGTCTCGCCGGTGTCGATGCGCTCGCCGTGCAGCTGGGAGAGCGCGGTTTCCACATCCCGCCACACCACGCCGACAGCGATCCCGAAGATGCCCTGACCGCCCTGGAGCAGGGCGTGGACCTCGTCCGGCGAGGTGCACTCGTAGACCGTGGCGCCGTCGCTCATCAGCGTCATCCGCTCCAGGTCGCGGAAACCGCGTTCTCTGAGGTGCTGCACGGCGGAGCGGATGTTCTGGAGCGACACACCCGTGTCCAGGAAGCGCTTGACGATCTTCAGGACGACGACGTCCCGGAAGCTGTACAGACGCTGTGTACCCGACCCGTACGCGGGCCGCACGCTCGGCTCGACGAGGCCGGTACGGGCCCAGTAGTCGAGCTGTCGATAGGTGATGCCGGCGGCCGCGCAGGCCGTGGGCCCGCGATAGCCGATCTGTTCCGACGCCATGGACGCCGCCCCTCCGCCGTTCGGCACCGCCGTCGGCCGTTGCGGAGCGTGATCCACCGCGCTGCTGTGAACCGGGTACGGACCGCTCTCCCCGAGACCGCGCACGGGAGCACCCCCAGCCGTACCGTCGCCGCTGGTTCTCACGCCGACCTCCGTCCTTGACCTGCCTTCACGACGGTAGGCAGTCACCAGGGGTGCGTCAACGATCGCCACACTCGGCACGCCGAGTGATAATCACCCTAGGAGTGGTTTCCCGTGTCCCACCGCGGGGAAAGGCTAGCCGAATGCGTTCGCGGGGGGCCGTAGGACGCCCTCAATGGCCGGTGGCAATTGCCCGGGCACGGGATGTCGGCGCGAACCGGCCGATCTCTCTCACTGGCTGCTCGTGCCGAAGTCCTCGGGCGAGATCTGGTCGAGGAACTCGCGGAACTTCTCCACCTCGTCCTCCTGCTCGTCCGGGATGGCGATGCCGGCGTCGTCCAGCACCGTGTCACTGCCATAGATCGGCGTTCCGGTGCGCAGGGCCAGCGCTATGGCATCGGAAGGCCGGGCGCTGACCTCGACGCCGCTGGCGAACACCAGCTCCGCGTAGAAGACACCTTCGCGCAGATCGGTGATGCGTACTTCGGTCAGCTCCTGACCGACGGCCTCCAGCACGTCCTTGAACAGGTCGTGGGTCAGCGGCCTGGCCGGGGCCATGCCCTGCTGGGCGAACGCGATCGCCGTCGCCTCCCCCGGCCCGATCCAGATGGGGAGGTAACGGTCGCCTCCCACTTCGCGCAGGAGCACGATCGGTTGGTTGGAGGGCATTTCGACCCGGACACCTACGACATCGAGCTCGTTCACACAGCAACCCTAGGCCGTGCCCGGGACGTTTGGGTAGTCGGGCCGGGAACAGGTGGCCGATCCGACCGCCGTCCGGCCCCGGCGTTTCACGGCAGCCGCACCCCAAGAGCGGTCTGGACCAGTGCCGCGTGCAGCTTCACCGTCAGCCCCGCCAGTTCCTTCGTACGAGCCTCGGCATGCGCCCTGGTCTGCGGGTTGCGATGGCGCTTCAGTGGGGCCACGACCTGGTCCACGAGACCCGCCTCGCGGTCGGCGGCCGCCTTCATCACCCGAAGGTGGCGTGGCTCGATCCCGAACCGGCCCAGTTCGGCCACCAGTGAGGCCACGGTGACCGCCTCGGCGTCGTACGCCCCGTCCTCCAGAGGAGCGATCAGCCCGTACGACTCCCACTCCTTCAGCTCGCCCTCGTCGATCTCCGCGGCCGCCAGCAGCTCGGCCCGGCCCACCCGGGCCACCGCGGGCGCCCGCAGCGGCGCCGCGGCGTCCTCCCCGGCGCGCTGACGCCCCACGACGGGCAGCTGGACGGCCTCGCCCTTCTCCATGGCGTCCAGATGCTCGCGGATCACCTTGAGCGGCAGATAGTGGTCCCGCTGCATCCTCAGCACATGAGCCAGTCGCTCGACATCCCTGGCGCTGAACTTGCGGTACCCCGAAGGGGTCCGCTGCGGCTCGATGAGCCCCTCGGACTCCAGGAAACGGATCTTGGAGATGGTGACTTCGGGGAACTCGTCGCGCAGCACGTTCAGCACCGTGCCGATGCTCATCAGCCCACTGTCCCTGGCGGCGGTACCGCTTCCGGCACCGCCACTCGGTGTTTGAAGCATGGACCTTCCCTGGGGTCCCCCCGGACACCGGTCCGGGGGTGGGTCAGATGCCCTGCCGGCTCGCGTAGAACACCAGCCGGTACTTGCCGATCTGCACCTCGTCGCCGTTCGACAGAGCGACCTGGTCGATCCGCTCGCGGTTCACGTATGTGCCGTTCAGGCTGCCGACGTCGGCCACGGTGAAGGAGCCGTCCGGCAAACGCCGGAACTCCACATGCCGACGCGAGACCGTGACGTCGTCCAGGAAGATGTCGCTCTGCGGATGACGGCCGGCCGTGGTCAGGTCGCTGTCCAGCAGGAAGCGGCTGCCCGAGTTCGGTCCCCGGCGCACCACCAGCAGCGCCGAGCCCGGCGGCAACGCGTCCACCGCGGCCTGCGCCTCCGGCGACAGCATCGGCATCTGCGTCTGCCCGGTCACCTCGGAGTCATAGGCCTCGAGACCCGAGATGGAGATCGTGGACGTCGTCTCCGCGGCGCGCTCCGGCACCGCTCCCGGGCGCAGCGGCGCACCGCAGTTGGAGCAGAAGCGGGCGTTTTCCGCGTTGCGGTTACCGCACCTCGTACACACCAGGACCGACATGGACGGATCCTCCTGCTGCGGTTGCCCCGCAGGGGCGTTGGACGCGTACGGACCGGAGGCGAATCCTCCACCCGCACCTGAGGCCGACGGCTGCCCGAAACCTATGCCGCCGGACTGGGCAGGGTCAACCGACGCCCCGCCCTGACCTCCGGAAATGTCACCGCCCGGACCAGCGACCTGGTCCCGGAACAGCGGGCGCTGGCTCTCCGCGTCAGGCTGCGCGCGATGCCGAGCGGTCGCGTTGTCGCTGCCCTCTCGCGCGCTCTTGCCGAACAACTTCGCAAACAACTTCACGGGCGATTCCCCTTGACCGAAACAGACCCGCCCGTGGGGCAGGACGAACCCTGATTGCCTACACCGGCCGAGCCGGACATTCTCACAACGTCCGTATCCACCAGACAGTTTCCATCACGCACCACCCCTTCGGTGCGCCGACCCCCCGCAACCTCATGCCCCTGCCGGACGTCCCGCATGCACCGCCGGTTCACTGGGAGGACGACCGAGCGTAGTCAGGCCGCTTCGCCTGTCGCAAGGCGTCCACGATGATCTTGTCCGACTGCTCGACCGTCACCGTGGCCTGCTCCTTCTCCAGCGTCTGCACCACGCCTCCCGGAATGTTCAGCGCGGGTTCCAGATCCTGCGGCTTACCGATGACCTGGAAACGATAGGGGGCGTTGATCTTGTTCCCGTCGACGGCGACGCTCTTGCCGGAATCCGTGAAGTAGGTGCCCGCCGCCACCCGGATCCCGTTGACCTGGATGGCCTCCGCACCGGCCGCGCGCAGCTCCTGGATCGCGTCGAGCAGCATGTCCGCCTTGACCGTCCCCTTCGTGTCCTCGATGGTCATCGTGATGCCGGGACCCTGCGCCGCCACGGTGCCCGCCAGAATGCCGAGTTGCTTCCCCTTCTCGGCCGTCTGCTTGCGGGCCTCCGCGGCCTGGTCGGAGCTGCTCTGCAGCTCCGAGCGCTGCTTTTCGAGTCCTTGCTTCTCGTCCTCAAGACGCTGAGTGCGCGAATCCAGTTCATCGAGGATGCGAACAAGATCTTCCTGGCGCGCGCCGCGCAGCGCGCTGTCGCTGTTGCTGTTCGACGCCACCTGCACCGCGAGCCCGAAGCCGAGGCCGAACAGCAGCAGGGCGACGATGAGTTGGGCCCGGGTGACGCGCGGCGGCCACAGTCCCTTGACCAGCCGCTGCCGCCCGGTCAGCGGCGCCTCCGTCTTCTCCTCGGGCGCCGGCTCCGGTGCCCGCGCGGGCACCTCCTCGGGCAGTTCCTTGCGCAGCCTGTTCTCCGGCCGCTCGTTCTCCTCGCTCATCGGTGTCACGCCCGGAACACGTGGCGGCGGATCGCCGCGGCGTTGGAGAAGATCCGGATGCCCAGGACCACCACGACGCCCGTGGACAGCTGGGCACCCACGCCCAACTTGTCGCCGAGGAACACGATCAGCGCGGCGACGACCACGTTGGACAGGAACGACACCACGAAGACCTTGTCGTCGAAGATGCCGTCGAGCATGGCCCGAAGACCGCCGAACACGGCGTCCAGCGCCGCGACCACGGCGATCGGCAGGTAAGGCTCGACGACCGCCGGAACCTCGGGCCGGACCAAGAGTCCAGCCACCACTCCCACGACGAGGCCCAGTACGGCGATCACGATGTGCCCTTCTCAGTCTTCTCGGTGCTCGGCGTTGCTGTTCGTACGATCACACTGGGTGCAGCGGGCAACCGCAGATCACCCTCCGTGGAGATAGTGGCGCGGATGCCGAAGTTCTGCTCCAGGGCGTGCAGGTACAGCCCGTCGTCGCTGTTCTGGAACGTGGTGCTCATCCGTTCCCCATCCCCCACCGCCAGCACCGTGTACGGCGGCACCAGCGGCCTGTTGTCGACCAGTATCGCGTCCCCCGCGGCCCTGATCGCGGACAGGGAGGTCAGCCGCTGGCCGTTGATGGAGACGGCCTCCGCGCCGGACTGCCACAGCCCGTTGATCACGCGCTGCATGTCGCGGTCGCGCACACGGCCGGTGTCGGAGAACCCCGAGGTCTCCCGCGGATTGGTGCCGTCGCCGCCGGTGCTGGCCTCTTTGGCATCGTTCACGACGAGCTTGACGCCGGGCCCGTGGACCGCGGTGGCGCCCGACAGCACACCCACCAGGTCCACCTGCGCGCTGCCGCCGCTCGACTTCAGCGCCGCACGCTGACGCGCGCTGACATCGTCACGCAGTTTGTCGACCGTGCCCTCGAGCTTGTCCGCGGCCGCGGTCTCGCTGTCGACGCGGTCGATCAGCTCCTGGCGCTCCTTGGCCACCACGGGTGCCGCCGCCTGCGTCTGTGCCGCCCCCACGGTCACGACCAGCGCCGCGAGGACAAGGCCGGCCGCGAGGCCCAGCTTCGCCCTGAGGGTCTTGGGCAGCCCGCCCTCGCCCTGGGACTTCCTCCGGGCGGCGGCCTCGGCGTACCCGTCGTCGAGGCTGTGGTCCATGACGTTGGTGATCAACGACATGGAGGCGTCCGGGCGGTGCGCCTGAGTGGCGCTGCTCCGAACGGGGGGTTGCTGCGGCATGCCGCACATCGTCGCATGTCGCGAGCGGTTCCTCCGAATGGCCCCACCGGCGTGCCGGACAGGCCCCCTTGGGGACACTTGTCCGGCACGCGCGCGTGCGTGGATTTTTCCGTCCGAAGGCGTGCGCCGCCTACCGTCCGGCGCTGTCCACCACGGCCGACCACTCGTCGAGCAGCGCCTGCGCCGAGGCGTCGTCCGGCCCCTCGGCCCACAGATGGGTGACAGCCTCGGCCGGGTCGGGCAGCACCATCACCCAACGGCCGTCGGTCTCCACGACCCGCACCCCGTCCGTGGTGTCGACAAAGCGATCACCGGCCGCCTCGACCACCCGCCGCATGACCAGACCCTTGACCGCCCACGGCGTCGCCAGGTCCCGCTTCAGCACGTGCGCCCTCGGGATCCGCGCATCGATCTGGCTCAGCGTGAGCTGCGTGCGCGCCACCAGCCCGATCAGCCGTACGAAGGCCGCCGTGCCGTCGTAGACGCTGCTGAACTCGGGGACGATGAACCCGCCCTTTCCGTCACCGCCGAAGATCGTGCCCTCCTCGCCGCCCACGCGCGTGAGGTCGTCGGGCGAGGTGGTCGTCCACTCGACCTGGGTTCCGTGATAGGCCGCCACCTGTTCGGCGATCCGGGTCGTGGTCACCGGCAGCGCCACCCGCCCGCTGCGCCGCTCAGCGGCCACCAGGTCCAGCATGACCAGCAGCGCGCGGTCGTCCTCGATGATCCGGCCCTTCTCGTCCACGAGCGACAGCCGCTCGCCCACGGGGTCGAACCGGACACCGAACGCGGCACCCGAGGACGCCACTATCTCGCCCAGCCGGACCAGACCGTTGCGCCGCACCTCGGCCGTCTCAGTGGGCCGGGCCTCGTCGAGACCGGGGTTGATGGTCAGCGAGTCCACACCGAGCTTGCCGAGCAGGCTGGGCAGCACGAGCCCGGCACTGCCGTTCGAGGCGTCGACGACGACCTTCAGTCCGGAATCCGCGATCCCGGTCGTGTCGACATTGCGCAGCAGCGAGCCGGTGTACGAGTCGAACACGCTCGCGGGGAAGTAGAGGTCCCCGATCTCACCGGGAAACGCCCGCCGGTACTCCTGGCGCGCGAACACCCGGTCGAGCTTGCGCTGACTGCCCTGCGACAGATCGGCGCCGTTGCCGTCGAAGAACATGATGTCGACCGAGTCCGGCACCCCCGGCGAGGTCCGGATCATGATGCCGCCGGCACTGCCGCGCGCGGTCTGCTGCCGGGCCACGGGCAGCGGCACGTTCTCCAGGTCGCGTACGTCGATGGCGCTGGCCTGCAGCGCCGAGATCACGGCCCGCTTGAGCGCACGGGCACCTCGGGAGTGATCGCGGGCCGTGGTGACCGTGGAGCCCTTCTTGAGGGTCGTCGCATAGGCGCCGGCCAGCCGCACGGCCAGTTCCGGCGTGATCTCCACGTTCAGAATGCCGGACACACCCCGGGCGCCGAACAGATGGGCCTGCCCTCTGGACTCCCAGATGACGGAGGTGTTGACGAAGGCACCGGCCTCGATGGTCTTGAAGGGATAGACCCGGACATTGCCCTGAACGATCGATTCCTCGCCGATCAGGCACTCGTCACCGATGACCGCGCCATCCTCGATCCGCGCGGCCCGCATGATGTCGGTGTTCTTGCCGACGACACAGCCACGCAGATTGCTGTGCTGCCCGACGTACACGTTGTCGTGCACGACGGCCTTGTGCAGAAAGGCCCCGCTCTTGACGACGACATTGGAGCCGACGACGGTGTGTTCGCGAATCTCGGCCCCGGCCTCGACCTTCGCGTAGTCGCCGATGTACAGCGGACCGCGCAGTACGGCATCGGGATGTACTTCGGCGCCTTCCGCCACCCACACGCCCGGGGAGATCTCGAAGCCGTCGATGTCGACGTCGACCTTGCCCTCAAGCACGTCGGCCTGGGCCTTCACATAGCTCTCGTGGGTGCCGACGTCCTCCCAGTAGCCCTCGGCGACATAGCCGTAGATCGGCTTGCCGTCCTTCATCAACTGCGGGAAGACATCACCGGACCAGTCGACCGGAACATCGGGTTCGACGTAGTTGAATACCTCGGGCTCCATGACATAGATGCCCGTGTTGACCGTGTCGGAGAAGACCTGCCCCCAGGTCGGCTTCTCCAGGAATCGCTCGACCTTGCCTTCCTCGTCGACGATCGTGATGCCGAACTCCAGCGGATTGGGCACCCGGGTCAGACAGACCGTGACCAGCGCGCCCTTCTCCTTGTGGAAATTGATCAGCTCCGTGAGGTCGAAGTCGGTCAGGGCATCACCGGAGATGACGAGGAAGGCATCGTCCTTCAACGCCTCTTCGGCGTTCTTGACGCTTCCGGCGGTACCGAGTGGCTTCTCCTCATTGGCATACGTGAGCTCCATCCCGAGCTCCTCGCCGTCGCCGAAGTAGTTCTTGACGAGCGATGCCAGGAACTGGACGGTGACGACGGTCTCGGTGAGCCCGTGCCTTTTGAGCAGCCGTAGCACGTGCTCCATGATCGGGCGGTTGGCCACGGGCAGGAGCGGCTTGGGCATGCTAGAGGTCATGGGGCGCAGGCGAGTGCCTTCGCCCCCGGCCATCACGACGGCCTTCATGTCGGAAGCGTCCTCCTCCAAGAGACGACGGTCTAGCCGACTTCACCCGTCCAGATTGTCCCGCACTTTTCCACCGCGGGCCATCGTGGCGTTACGTCCGGGACAATCGCCGAGCTCAATCGGCCATGGCGTCCGCGCGGACCAAACGGCGGACCTGTACCACGTAGAGCACTCCTGCCCACCAGTAGAGCGTTGTACCCCACCCGGCGAACGCCCATCCGAAAACAGCAGCGAGTGACGCGATCCAACCGTGTCCATCGCTAAGGAGCAGCAACGGGAAGGCGTACATCAGGTTGAAGGTGGCGGCCTTCCCGAGGAAGTTCACCTGCGGCGGCGGATACCCATGCCGGCGGAGGATGCCCACCATCACCAGGAGCATCAGCTCTCGCGCGAGCAGAAGGGCGGTCAGCCAGAGCGGGAGGATCTCCCGCCAGGTGAGACCGACCAGCGTGGAAAGTACATACAGCCGGTCGGCTGCGGGGTCGAGAAGCCGGCCGAGACTGCTGATCTGATTCCAGCGCCGGGCGAGCTTGCCGTCGAGATAGTCGCTGATCCCGCTGAAGGCCAGCACGAGGAGGGCCCAGCCGTCGCTCTTGGGGCCCCCGAACTCGGGCCTGAGGATCAGCCACAGGAAGAGGGGGACGCCGACGAGCCGTGCCATGCTGAGGATGTTGGGGATGGTGAGGACCCGGTCCGTCTGGACACGCGTCTCCTGGACCTCCACCCGGGGGCCTCCTGTGCGAAAACGAGCCAACGATGCCCCCTGACCCTACCTCAACGCAAAAAAGCTCCGGCCCCTGGGCAGTGCCCAAGAGCCGGAGCTATAAAAGGAGTTCGGCGGTGTCCTACTCTCCCACAGGGTCCCCCCTGCAGTAC